>CAYGYR010000001.1:0-582517 GCA_964354285.1 uncultured Methanosarcinales archaeon
CCACAAGGGGTGCGGCGTGCGGTTTAATCGAATTCAACGCCGAGAATCTCACCAGGGGCGACGGCAGAATGAAGGTCAGTCTAAAGGGCTTACCAGACGAGCCGAGAGGTGGTGCATGGCCGTCGTCAGCTCGTGCCGTGAGGTGTCCTGTTAAGTCAGGCAACGAGCGAGACCTGTACCCTTATTTGCTAACGCGCTAGAAATGGTGAGCGAGCACAATAAGGGAACTGCCTTGGAAACAAGGAGGAAGGCGCAGGCTACGGTAGGTCTGTATGCCCCGAATCTCCTGGGCTACACGCGCGCAACATTGGTAGGTACAATGGGATGCAACTCTGAAAAGAGAAGCCAATCCTCGAAAACCTACCCTAGTACGGATTGAGGATTGCAACTCATCCTCATGACGTCGGAATCCCTAGTAACCAGAAGTTAGCATCTTCCGGTGAATATGTCCCTGTGCCTTGCACACACCGCCCGTCAAACCAACCGAGCAGGGTTCAGGTGAGACGCATTGAGTAAATGCGCCGAACCTGAGTTCAGTGAGGTGGGTTAAGTCGTCACAAGGTATCCGTAGGGGAACCTGCGGATGGATCACCTCCTTTTTTATTTTCCAATTTTTTAATAATTGGAGCAATTAGAATTGATGTTTAAGCTGCTCTCTCACGATTCAATTTCATGCTTATGGGCCTGTAGCTCAACGGTAGAGCGCCACCCTTGCATGTCTTTCCAAAGACAGGCGGAGGCTTCGGGTTCAAAAGCAAGGACCGTAAAAAAATTCGATCCCTGCTGAACTTCCCGACGGGTCCATTCCAAATCTGTAAAAAGATTTGAATCGAAAATATCAAAACAGCTCGTGATTACAAGATCACGGGTGAAGTGCAGAAGGAAAAAACTCATCTTCAACTTTTTCCTAGTGATGCTGTCATAAACCAAGATACTGGCCTAATTAATACCAGATGGAAAAAAATAAAACTATCAGGTGGATGACTTGGTTCTAGACGCCGATGAAGGACGCAGCTAATTGCGAAAAGCCTCGGCGAAGCGTATGCAGCTTTTGAACCGAGGATTTCCTAATGGGACTTCCTCGTAGAATCCGAAAGGATAGGGAACGCAGGGAATTGAAACATCTTAGTACCTGCAGGAAAAGAAACCAATTGGGATGTGGTGAGTAAGAGCGACTGAAAACCTCATAAGGCAAACCGAATGAGCACTCGAAAGGGTGTTCGCATGTGGTGTTTTGGACCGTCCACTAAAAGTCCTAACTTGGAAACTCAAAGTTCTCTGGAAAGAGACGCCATAGAGGGTGAAAGCCCCGTAGAGGCAACTAAGAAGGACTCGGATGGTATCCAGAGTACTGCTCCCCGGATACGGAGCGGGAATTTGGGTGGCATCAACATCCAACCTTAAATACGTCTAGAGTCCGATAGCGTATAGTACTGTGAAGGAACGTTGAAAAGAACCCTTGACAGGGAGTAAAAAGATCCTGAAACCTGATAGCGATAGAAGGGCAGGGCACTAAGGTGTTCTGCCGTGCGTTGTGAATAACGAGCCAGGGAGTTCATCTAAGTGGCAAGCATAACTTGATATAGAGGCATGCGCAGCAAAAGCAACACGCCCGCAAGCAATGAGGGGCGAGGTTTGAAAGAGCCTGGAGTCACGTGGATGATAACCTGAAACCGTTCGATCTAGCCCTGGGTAAGGTGAAGCGGGGGTAAAACCTCGTGGAGGCCTGAAGAGGTGCTACATGCATGTGTTCTTTTAACTTAGGGCTAGGGGTGAAAAGCCAATCGAGAGCGGTAATAGCTGGTTCCTACCGAATTTGGCGTAAGTCAAGTCTCAAGCGAGACAGCTACGGCTGTAGAGCTACGGATTGAGGATATAGGGGGAGAAATCCCTCAGTCCTCTGTCCAACTCCGAAAGCTATAGCGTTGTAGACCTTGGGAGACGGGGTGCCGGGGTAAGCTTGGCATCCGAAAGGGGAACAACCCTGACTATGGTTAAGGTCCCAAAGTACTGATTAAGTGTTAACGGGTTAAGGGCGTTTGTGTCCAGAGACAGCGGGGAGGTTGGCTTAGAAGCAGCAACCCTTTAAAAAGTGCGTAACAGCTTACCCGTCAAGGGCGCGAGCCCCCAAAATGGAAGGGGCTAAATCAGTTACCGATACCATAGACGACCTAAAAGGTCGTGATAGGTAGGCGTTCTGCTTGGGCAGAAATTTCCGCGTGAGCGGAAATGGACCGAGCAGGAATGACAATCCTGGCAATAGTAGGATCGTAGCAGAGTGAGAATCTCTGCCGCTGAAAGGGCAAGGGTTCCTTGGCAATGTCGATCAGCCAAGGGTTAGTTGGTCCTAACTAAGCTTCTAACAGAAGCATGTGAGGAAAGGGCAACAGGTTAATATTCCTGTACTGCTCAAGTATACGTGGCAACACAAGCTTTGTTTCAGACATTTCTGGCTAGGTAGACGCAAACCGTCGTTTGCGTTAACCAGGATAAATCAAGGGAGTATCGTAACGATGAGAACTTGATTAAACCTGGGAATAGTAGCCTTATGGGTTATTCTGCTAATGCCTGGAGTCCGTGAAAATGGAACAGAGAAAAATCTTGAGTATCCATACCAAGAACCGGCACTGGTGCCCCTAGGTAAGAAGCCTAAAGCGTGAAGGTATAATCTGGTTGAGGGAACTCGGCATATTGGCCCCGTGCCTTCGGCATAAGGGGTCCCTGCACTCGTGTTCGTATGAGTGCGAGTACAGGGCTCAGTGACTAGGGAGGTCCGACTGTTTAACAAAAACTTAACTGGCTGCTAAGCTGTAAAGCTGTGTATAGCCGGTGACGTCTGCCCAGTGACAGTATCCGAAACTCCTTTCCAAATAATCCGCAGCCAAAATCGTTTAACGACGAGGCTTGGATTAGGAAATGGGGGCTAAGGACTGTTTAACGGCGGGAGTAACTATAACTCTCTTAAGGTAGCGTAATGCCTTGTCGTTTGATTGGCGACGTGCATGAAGGGCGTAACGAGATCTCCACTGTCCCCAACCGGAATCCTCCGAAAATACCCTTCTGGTGCAGAGGCCAGAGATCTCCAGTGGGAAGTGAAGACCCCGTGAAACTTTACTGCTGCTTGTAGCTGCGGTGCGAGTTTTGTTGTATAGAGTAAGTGGGAGTTGTTTGAGGACCTGGTCGTCAGGTTAGGTCTGAGACAAAAGTGTAACACCACTCTCCAAGCCTTGCATTGCTAACTCTTTTCGGAGAGGACAACTACTGGCTGGCAGTTCGGCTGGGGTGGCACGCTGTTGAAAATATATCAATAGCGCCCAAAGGTTGGCTCAATCCGGTCAGAAATCGGAAGTAGAGTGCAAGGGCAAAAGCCAGCCTAACTGGACTCTTACTAAGACGGAGTTCAGGGACGAAAGTCAGGCCTAGCGAACCTCAATGTCCTCCTTGATGGGGGCTTGGGATGACCGAAAAGTTACTCCGGGGGTAACAGAGTTGTCGCGCCCGAGAGTTCGCATCGACGGCGCGGCTTGCTACATCGACGTCGGCTCTTCCTATCCTGGCAGTGCATAAGCTGCCAAGGGTGAGGGGGTTCACCTATTAAAAGGGATCGTTAGCTGGGTTCACAACGCTGTGAGGCAGTTGGTATAATATCTACTGGAGATGCAAGGATGTCTGAAGGGAAGGAAGCCATAGTACGAGAGGAACTGGCTTTCGATGCCTCTAGTTTACCGGCTATCTGACAAGGTATCGCGCCGGGCCGCCACGCATTGTGGGATAAGTCCTGAAAGCATCTAAGGATGAAGCCCTCCTTGAAAAGAGACATCTTAGGACATAGCTAAAATAGCTGTTTAATGGAACTGGTGTGTAAGTGCAAAGGCAACGATGCATTCAGCATGCAGTCCCCAACGTCCGTAACTTCCATCTTAATTATGCGTATCTTGGTTTATACAGTTCACTTTAGGTTTTTTTTATTTTTTTCTTACTTTTTTAGAATTCAGTTTTATTTTAATTTTAGCGCGAGCTCTAATTTTCCGCACCTTAATAAACTTAGAATAACTAACTTAAGATATGACCAAGAAAAAGATGTATTTTGGGCACCCCATAGGATTGTATAACACGCAGACAGAATCTGAACTTATTAAAATCATTCGAGAGACTTTTCCAGATTATGAAGTGGAAAATCCTAATCAGCCACATCACCAAACAAGAGCTAAGCAATTGGCAGAGGAGACTGGCAATAAAATGGAGTATTTCTTTAAAGAGTACATTCCACAGATGGATGCAGGAGTTTTTCTTGCTTGGCATGATGGAATGTTTGGCTGCGGCGTTTATGATGAGGCAATTCAGCTGCTGCAGGAAAATAAGCAAATTTATGAAATCACTTTTGACAAAAGAATATTTCCCATGAAGCAAGATGATTCACGAAGGCTTTCTATCCCAGAAACAGTGGCGAGAAACAAGAAAGAGCGCCCAAGCACTTGAAATAAGTATTTAAGAATCAGCACAATCTCCCCATATTCTCTCTTTTCTTAATAGCATCATCAAAATAGTATTTATTCTGCTTGTAGAAATATGAGCGGTCGGTTTTTCTTGGGCCTGTCTGCCCTTCAAGGTATTGCATGTATCTGTAAAGTTTTCTTATGAACCTGTCGAGCTTTTCAAAATAGATTCCAAACTTTTGCTCATCAATGTATTTCAGGTCTTTGCATAATCTCAGGCATGCTTCTGTCTCCAGGCATGAGCGATAGCAGAAAACCAGATAGTTAAGGAATATCCTGTCTGAGTTTGCTCCTGAGCCTTCTGCGATGTTGAGCGGGAGGCATGTTGCTGCCCGCCTGAGCTGCGAAGTCAGATTGTTGTCTTCGTATTGCGGAAATCCTTTTACTAGCCCATAGATGTCAAGCACAAATTGGTGCGCGAGCTGGTAAATTTCTAATTCGCGGAAATTTCTTGCTTTCATTTTGATTAGCAGGGCGCGGTATCGGCGTTTGCAGTTTTCCTGTCAAACATTGCCTGCCGCGCCAGCATAAGAATTTATTAGATTCTGGTCTTAATATATTTTTGCCAGAAATTTCCGGAACGCTTGCGGATGGAGCAGGAGGATTTTCGAAAATAAACAGAAAATTTGATTAAAATCGAAAATATTGCAGGTGAATCCGTAAGTGATTTATAAAAAAACTCTTTATTTGCGCCCTCCGGGCATTTACAAATGCATATGCGAAGTGTTCTTCCGCATATGCAACCGCGAGCAAAACAAAGTTTTGCGAGCCTAAATGTCCCGCAGGACCCAAGCAAGTGCCACAAAAACTTTAATAACCCATTCTCAAAACAATCATTTTATGTTCAATACAGGCAAGAATACATGGAGCGCGAAGATTGCAAGGTTTTTTACATCTTTCCTGCCGATTGACAAAAAAAGAGCTGGGGAGTGCAAACAATGCGGTGCGTGCTGCAAACTTCCAAATGTCTGCCCTTTTCTTAGGTATGATGAAAATGGCAAGTCAAAATGCTCAGTCTATCCATTAAGGTCTTTGTCGTGCAGAAAATACCCGCGTACAGATAAAGAGCATTTAACTAAAGATATCTGCGGATTTAGTTTCAGAAAATAGTGTTTTGCTTGCCTCTTCTCATCTTCTTCAGCGTCTGCGCGTCTGGAATCTTTACTGTGAATTTTGCCCCTTTGTTTTCTCCTTCGCTTTCTACGAGGATTTTTCCGAAGTGGCTTTCTTCTATAACTGATTTGTCTGATGCGAGCCCCAGGCCGCACCCTTTTTCCTTGGTTGAAAAGCCGAGCTCAAAAAGCTTAGGCAGGACTTCTTGCTTTATCCCGCAGCCATTATCCTGGAACTCGACATAAATGTGCCCTTCTCTGTGATAGGAGCGTGCAATAACTTTTCTGTCACCGAAGGTTCTGCTTTTTTCATATGCCTGCATGGCATTTGTAAGCATGTCCCTGAAAACACTCTCCATGCCTGACTGGTAGCCGTCGATTGTTGGCACTGGCTGGATGTCTGTCTCGAGGCGGATCTTGTGAAAATCATATTCTGGCTGGAAAAGCTTGACTGCAGATTCCAAAATACTGCTTATGTCAACAGGGCCGCGCGTGTATTTTTCGTATTTTGCTTTCGGCAGGAGGCCGTTCACAAGCCCTGCTGCCCTCTTTGCGCTGTCCTCAACAATCTCAAGATAATCTTTTGCTGATTTGCAGTCACCTTTTTGGACAGCGTTTTTTGCAAGCCTCACTGGCTCTATAATCGTTGAAAGGAGATTTCCAAGGTCGTGGGCGATGCGCACTGCGAAAATGTTGATTGAATTTAGCCTCTCTGCCTGGCTCATTGCTTTTCTGTACTTCACAATATCTGTTGTGTCCTGCGCTATCTCAATGACAGCCAGCAACTTGTCATCATCATAGACTGGCTTTGAGGTGACAAGGAACTGCCTGCCAATAAGCTTGTTGTGCGTCTCAACTGGCTCTGTTGACATCTCACCGTTGGCTATCTCTGCTGTCGGGCAGCCTGGGCATATCATGTCGCCGCGCCTGTATGCCTCATAGCATTTCTTGCCTGTGAATTCATAGCCAGGCTTGTGCAGCTTTTCAAAAGTATTTCTTGCTTTCTCGTTTGCATAAAGAATATTTAGCTGCGGGTCAACTGCGGTTATCAGTGCACCTGTAGAATCTCCGAGAATTTTAACAGATTCTAACAATTGGTCTAGCTTCATGACTGTACGTACCTCACTGTTTCTAACTAATAGGTGTGTTAGATATATAAAAGTTGTGGCTTATTTTGCAGAAGCTATTTAAATGCCAATATTATTTTTCTAAACATGATATGCCTAGCTATTGAATCAACTGCCCACACATTTGGAATTGGAATTGTGAACAGTGATGGGAAGATTCTTGCTAATGCAAAGTCTGTTTTCACAACAGAAGCAGGCGGGATGATTCCAAATGAGGTAGCGAATCATCACAAAGAAGTATGTGATTCTGTTGTTGCTGATGCAATGAAGACAGCTAATGTAACTTGGGACAAGATTGACTTGATTAGTTATTCACGCGGGCCAGGTCTTGCTCCTGCATTAAGAGTTGGACTAGAGCTTGCAAAAAAATTAAGTGCAGAACAAAAGAAGCCCTTGATTGGTGTTAATCACTGTGTTGCACACTTGACAATCGGGCAGTTATGCACAGGAGCAAAAGACCCTGTTTATCTTTATGTATCTGGAGTCAATACGCAAGTCATTGCAGTTGCAGGCAAAAGATTCAGGATTTTCGGAGAGACACTTGATGTAGGAATAGGAAATGCCCTTGACAAGTTTGGCCGCGAGGCAGGGCTTGGATTTCCAGCAGGCCCAAAAATAGAAGAATTAGCTAAGAAAGGAAAATACATTACAATGCCTTACATTGTCAAAGGAATGGACACAAGCTTTGCAGGGATTGTAACCTTTGCTGTTAATTTGATAAAGAAAGGAGAGAAAATAGAGGATGTCTGCTATTCATTCCAGGAGACTGCATTTGCAATGCTCGCAGAAGTTTCTGAGAGAGCGCTTGCGCACTGCGAGAAAAAAGAGCTGCTTTTGATTGGTGGAGTTGCTGCTAACAAAAGATTGTGCGAGATGCTTGACAGGATGTGCTCACAAAGAGGAGCAAAGTTCTTTGCAGTCCCTTTACAGTATGCAGGAGACCAGGGCGCAATGATTGCCTGGCAGGGAATCCTTGAATACGGCAAAAGCAAACCAGTTGAAATAGATATCTACCCTTATGAGAGAACAGATGAGATAGAGGTAGTTTGGGAGTAAAATTTATATACCATTTTGATTTAATGAGTAAAAAACACTTAAAAGAGGTAGATAATATGAAAAAATCCCTGATTGCTGTTATGGTTCTGGTAGGCTTAATGCTTGCATCTGCAGTATATGCAGCAGATTATTATGGAACCACAAAGTATGGAACATACTACGAATCCCCTCGGGCAGTATATGGAGCACCTGCACCATCCATGGCATATGCACCGACAGATTACTATCCAGACAGGTATTATTACCAGTCAGCTCCTTATGAGTACACAAGAAATATTTACAGGTATGGAGTAAGGGCGCCAGCAACAGTGCTTGAGCAGCCGTCTTACCTTGGGTTTTACAGCAGAATCAACAGCGGAGCAGTAGAAGGACAGCTGTGCGGAATACTCCAGAACAGGTTCTATGACTGCGCAGGAGGATATTTCTGCAGCATAAAAGAGAACTACATAGGAGTCTGCACAAAGCAGGCAACTATCTAAGGAACTTCTAATATTTTTATTTTTTCTTTCCAATTCTGCCAGGGTATTTCCCCGAAACCGCATTCTTTGCAGGTCCAGTCAAGATAAATCCAGCCGTCATTCTTGTAAGTAGACGGCGCATCTGGCAGAGAAATTCTTATGTACATGTGGTTTGATATTAAGACAAGCTGGGCATCAACACCGACTGCTTCCTCTAAAGATGCTAGCGCAATCGAGCCTGACTCGCAGTCACCGCCGCCTGCAACAAGAAACTCTTTAGGATCCTCAATGTATTCAGTTCCCAGAGGGTCTGGGATGTACTGGAAATTATCACGGATAAAATAATACATTGCTTTTGCATAGCAGATGGTGTCTTCCCTGCAGGACTGTGATGCTATCCTATCTGCAGTGAACTTGATGTAATGGTCTGTTGGGTCAATTAATCCTCTTATACCATCTATGCCCTTGATTTCTTTTTTTGGCTCAAGAACAGACTCTATTCCAGGAGCCAGGGCCTGGATTCTTGAAGGAATATTCTTTGGCTCTGGATTAAGTGGAATCACATGATAAGGGATGACATAAAGGGCGATGATTATGGCAAGGAAAATTCCTATAATAATAAAAGGCCATTTGCTTCTTTTCTTTGGCAGCTCATCCTGGAGCTCTTTATCTATCTGCTTTGCTTCATTGAGAATGTCTTCTTCGTCCATATTTTAGGATAATATTTTGATGTTATTAAAGTTTTTCATGCAAGGGCCTTTCAGGCAGAGACAATTGCATAATGATTTTGTAATCAAATAAAAAGTAGAGTGTATCCTTTATTAAAACTCGAGAAAAATAACCTGTTTATCTCTTCTTTTTTGTGAGCTTTTTGAAAAGCCTCTTGAGAGCCCCTGCTTTTTTCTTTGGCTTTGCAGTCTTGGCTGCTTTCTTCACAGCTTTCTTTGCCTTCTTTGCAGGTTTTGCAAGCGCAGCTGCTTCACCAGGCTTTATCTCTATTGGCATTGCAGGCTCAAATATCAGTCCGCAATCCCTGCAGATGACCTGCTCTCTTATTGTGCCGTGGATTATGTTTGGGCTTCCACAGTCAGGGCACTCCCTTATATCAGTTACGTCAACCATGGTTTTGAAAACCGTTGGTTCTAGTATATAAATCTTGTGACATTGAAGAGTTGTTTTACATATGGAAAAAATACTGGTTTTACTCGAGAGTAATTAACTCATAGTTAATTGCATTTTTTTACTACTAAAACCCAAAATCAATCCATAGAAGAAATCTGCTTCAATAAATCCTCTTTTCCTTTCCAGGAAAGGGCATCTTTAAGTACATCAACTATTGTTTCAACTGGAATTATATTTATTCTCTTCAATCTGTCCTTGTCTATGATTATGTCCTGCATATTTGACTTGGGGACTATCACATTCTTTATTCCTGCCTCGATTGCAGCCTCGACTTTTGCGCTCACCCCGCCGATTGGAAGGACTTCACCTCGGACAGATAAGCTGCCTGTCATTGCAGTGTTCTGCTTGACTGGAATTTTTTTCAAGGCAGAGATAATTGCTGTCGCAACTGCTATGCTTGCGCTGTCTCCCTCAACACCCTCATATGTCTGCAAGAACTGGACGTAAATATCAAAATCATTTAATTCCTCGCCAAAGAATTTCCTGACTATTGCCGTTACATTCTTTATTGCCTCTTTTGCAATCACCCCAAGCTTTCCTGTTGCAATCACGCTTTTTTCCTTCCCACCTTTTGTTATCTCTGATTCAATAGGCAGGATTATTCCAGAATAGCTGCTTCCGCCGCCGATGACAGCAAGGCCATTGACACGGCCAACCCTCTCTCCTTCTGTGATTATGATTTCATACTCTTTTTTTCTCTCAATAAACTTGTCTGCCATCTGCTGCTCAAGCGTTCTTGCAATCTTTTTTGCCTTCTCAATGTGCGCTTTAGTCACAGTGTCTGCTTTTTCCTCGCTGGCAATGTCTCCTGCTGCACGGACAAGGCCGCCAAGCTCCCTGAGCCTTAATGTCAAGTGCGATTTTCTGTTAGCCATCTTCCTGGCTTCCTCGACAATAAGATTGACTGCTTCCTTGCTGAAATGAGGAATCTTTCCATCCTTCACAACTTCCTGAGCAACAAACTGCGCTATCTTTACCCTATTTTCATCTGTATCAGGCATTGTCTCGTCCATATGAACCTCATAGCCATAACCTCTAATTCTTGACCTTAAGGCAGGATGCATTTTCTCAACTGTCTCTACGTTTCCAGCTGCGACGAGAATGAAGTTGCAAGGAACCGGCTCTGTCCTCACCATTGCTCCTGAGCTGCGCTCGCTCTGGCCTGTGATTGAGTATTTCCCTTCCTGCAGGGCTGTCAATAATTCCTGCTGTGTCGCTGGCTCAAGTGTCGCCATCTCGTCAACAAACAAGACTCCCATGTTTGCCTTGTGAATCATCCCTGCAATAACACGCTCGTGCGCAGGAGTTCCCAAGCCGCCTGACTGCAGCGGATCATGAAGTATGTCTCCAAGCAAGGCTCCTGCATGCGCGCCTGTCGCATCCCAGAACGGAGCTGTCTGCCTTCCAAAGTTATCGACAATTATTTTTGGGGCAAGCTCTTTTGTGGCGCCCATCCTTCTCCCAAAATTCATGAATATTATGAAAGCTGCAAGGAAAATCATGCCGCCAAGGAAAAACGCGGCAAACATGATGTCTGACTTGTAATATGACCTTGCCCACCACGGCACAATCATTGAGATTATGAGCAGGCCGACCATGATAATGTTCGGATACCTGAAAAAGCTCATTGTCTTCATCCTGGCATCTGCAACAATATTCCTTCCATGGCCAGCAGGAGTTGTCCTGATTAACGGCTGGTTTTCATCAAGCATGTTTGGAAGCGCAAGAACATCTACTAATTTCTCCTTAGGCAGGAGCTCTGCCAAAGCAAGGCCTATCATTGATTTTCCTGTTCCTGGCTCACCTATTAATAGAACGTGCCTTCTTTGCTTTGCAGCCTTCCTTATGATCTCCACAGCCCTCTCCTGGCCTATAACTTGCTCTACTAGCTTTTTAGATACAGAAAGGTCTGCTGTGGACTTGAAGTCTTTCATGAGTTTAAATACTCTGAGTCGGTTTATAAAACTTATGCCTCTCCGGGCAGGGCTTAGGGGGCTTCTAGAGGCCGAAAACATGGCCATGGTGTGCCTGAAAACAGGCTCTACAGGCTTTCTTAACCACTGCTAAGTGATGACAAAACCGAAAGGTTTAAATAGGAGTATGCCTTATACAATCTAAAGAAGGTGAGTGAAGATGACCATGAAACACTGGATTAACTGCAGACTATACCAAGAAAAACCTTATACTAAACTAGAAGCTATGCTGAAAAAGAGCGGCGAGCTTATCGAGCTTGGCAGCAATCTCTGCAATGATGCAGAAACACATCTGGACTCAGATTTCTATAGGAACATATCAACTGTGCTTGAAATGTCTAAAAGCGGCCTTATTGAAGAGGCTCAATTTGCTGCAGACAACATACTTGAAACAATAGGCGAAAATAAGGGAAACATATGGCTATTCAAGGCAATAAATTATGCAAGAGACAAAAGATTTGATGAAGCAAGAGACGCACTTGTTAAAGGATTCAAGGTTGCAAAAGGCAGTCTTGCACCGGAACTAGAAGGAATGCTCGATAGCCTGTACCAACAGTTCACAAAAATAGCAAGGTCAAGAAAAAGAAACAAAGTTTACAACAAGAAATTCTTCAAAGGCAATCCTGAGCAAAAAGTTGAGATTGACACAACCTACGTTGTTCTTGCAGATGAAAATCTAGACAACACACTGCAAGAGCTTCTGAAAAGAGAGGATAAAGAAAAGTTTGACATTGTTGTTGTAAAAGACAAAATAGACGGGATTGACACATTTAAAGAGAAATACAAAGACAGATTAGCGACTGTCGAGACAGAGCACAAGATCTGGGACAGGAACCCATATAATATAGATAAGACCAACGGCCTGATAAGAGTAATCCTCAAGAACGACAACAACGGCTATGCACAAAGAGCACTTAACCTAGGAATAAGAAAAGCAGTGCAAAGCGGCAGCAAAAGCATACAGCTTGTAGGATACAACAACGAGCTTATAGATACCGTGCTAGAGTTTGACAAGAAAAGAACGCTGAATGCAGCTGCTGATTACAAAAAGCTTGACTTCATTGTAAACAGAAACGGGCACATAAAAGCCCCTCAGAAAACCAACACAGCAACAAGCAAAAAAAAGACACTTGTTTTTGTCGGAACCACAAAAGAGAATACACACGGAGTTCCTGTTGTCATGAACAACATAAGGACACAGCTAGAGCAGAATCCAAACTACGACGTGTTCTCATTAATCAGCTCATTTGACAACCACGAGCTGAAGCTTTATGATAAAGACGGAAACTGCCAGACCTTCAAGAACAGGAAGGAGTTTGTGAATTTTGCAAAAGAGAAGGGATTCAAGATAGACATGATGCACATACACAGCTGGCACGTAGCTGACTCATATATTCCGTTCCACGCAAAAAACACAGACACCATGCAGATAAGAGAGTTCCTTGACAAGCTGGGCAAGCCAAAAGTCATTTTTACAGACCATTGCAACCCCCCAGAGATACTTTCAAAGATAAAAGAATACAATGGAGTGGATTATGCAAACCTCACAAAAGAGGATAAAGATGCCTTCCTTAGAAATGAGGACAGCAAAAAACACCTTGAGACAGACTGGAAGAAAGGATGGCAGGCAACACAGGTAAAGTGCACAAGAGAAATAATGGATATCGCAGACGTCATCGCACATGTCTCAGGAGCACAGCTCCAGGAAGAAGTGGCAACAATAATGCCAGGGCTTGACCCTTCAAGGCACACTGTTGTCTACAACGGTCTTGACATTGTTAAATTTGCAGACGATCCAAAGGTAGATGAAACTGCAAAACAACTCAGAGAGAAATACAGCCTGAAGCCTGATGAAAAAATCATACTTTATGCAGGAAGAGCTGACAAGGAAAAAGGAATATTTGACCTTGCAGAAGCTGCAAAAGCACTTGCAAAAGACCCTGCAATCAGCAAGTTCAAGGTCATGTACCTTGGAAACATGGATGGAGTAAAATCAAAGCTCGGAAGCGAAAGAATGAACCTGTTCCCCGGGCTAATTAATGACAGAGCAGAGCTTGCAGCACACTACAAAATGGCAGACGTAGTTGTCCAGCCAACATGGGGAGAGTGCTTCAACCAGGTTGTAGGAGAAGGGCTTGCAATGGGAACCCCTGCAGTTGTCTCAGACATCTCTGGCCCTGCTGAGGTTTATGTCAGCAAAGGAGTCGCGCTTGGATGCAAGCCAAAAGACCCTGAGGATCTGGCTGGAAAAATAAAAACTGCATTAACAAATGATGCAGTCAGGGCAGAAATCAGCAAGAAAGGAAAAGAGTACGTCAAGGAGCAGCTCTCTGTGCAGAAAATGTACGAGAATTACCTAAATCTTTACGAAGGCATGCTTGCTCAATAAGGCCCAGGACTAGGAGTTGGTCCTGGTTTTTTCGGTTCTGTTTTTGACTTTCTCATAATGAACCATAAAAAAAGTATCATTATTACCACTGCTATTATCGGTCCCTCAAGGAAAGTTCTCAAGGCCTGCATGCTCAGCACATTGAAGTAGCCGAGAAGATAAAGCGCAAGGCCGCCAACAGCTATCAGGCCTATTGCAAGGACTATGTTTGTCTTGAGCTCTTTAACACCAAGAATGCCGAGAAGTACTGCAAAGCACATCATTGCGACAACAGCAATGACCATATACTGGGCAATGATGTTTATCACATTCAGGACATTAACAGAAATCAGCACGATAAAAGCTATGACCAGGGCAAACATTGCGTTAATCCTGTGCTTGGGCTTTCCACCTTCTGTTCCAAAGACCTTTGTCCTGTCAAGAACTGCATAAATAAGCGTGAATACAAGAATAAAAGGGACTACAACATCCCACACCCCCATCTGCTCCAAAAACTTTATTCCTTCTTCAAGCACAGCCATTTTCAATCCTCTTTTTTGCAGGCGTCAAAATACTCGCACTGCCCTGTTGAATACTTACAGAGCCTTGACTTGATTTTTGGGTAATCCTTTATGTCATCTGTGCAGGTCTTCTGGTGTATGAGCACTATCTCTTCCCTTGCAAACTCAAGCAATTGGCTATCCACTTTAATAAATTTTGGTTTATCTTTCAAGAAGTAAATGCCTGCCTTGTCAGGAAGCCTGCCATGCTGTTCTTGGTAGAGCAGGGAGTAAACAGCCAACTGAAGCCTGTGCTCCTGCTCATCAAAATTATTGCTTGTCTTGTAATCCATAATCCTTAACTCATTGTTTATATTCTCTATTGCATCAATGATTCCCTGAACCTTCATTGATTCGCTTTTGTAGAGCTTCTCCCTCACAGGAGTCAATACCTTGAATATCTCCTGGAAACTTCCTTTGTGTGATTTTGCTGAAGATGAGAAATGGCCAAGCCAGTTAAGAAGCATCAAGAGAGTCTCCTCAAAATAAAACTGCATCTGGTCAGGCGACAGGCAGAGCTGGTCAAGGTCTTTCTTTGCAGAGCCCCACTCCTTAAGCAACAGGTCTTGAAGCACGACAGAAAACTTTTGCTCGTGATCACTCAGTGTAAAACTGCTTACATCTGTGTCAAAGAATTTCTCAAGAACAGAGTGGGCAATCTTTCCTCGCACCTGATGTATGCTTGGAAGGGCTTCAAGCTCTTGAATATACGAATAATAATATTTTCTCGGACACTTCTTGTAAGTGTTCATCGAGCTTGGTGACTGGACTCTTCCTGGCATTAATTGAAAGGCTTATGCTGCCTTTATATGTTTTTTGATTATTAAAAAGATATATTCGAGAAAGTTACGGAGCAATCCGAAAATCTTCTGATTTTAGCCAGAAATCTTCCGGGTTTTTCCTGCAAAAACATATAAAGAATAAAATCAGAAAAAAATGCATGAATGAAAAAGTTTTGCTGATAACAGCAGTAATCTGCATACTTCTTGGCTTGCCGCTGCTATATTTTACATCAAGATATGTCACTGCAAATGACCCAAGGATACTTTCAGAGCTTTCAGGGATTGTGACAAGCATTAATTCAAAGGAAAAAATAACAATAGTAACTGTCCTTCCTGATATAGGCATCCCTGTTGTATTCTTCGGCAATGTAAGTTTTGAGAAAGGGGAGCAGGTAACAGTCCAGGGGCAATTGAAAAGCTACAAGAATGGAGTAGAGTTTGTGGCAGAATGATAGCAGAGCTCTTGATTGCAGTTCTGGTCGGGGTTTGCTTCGGGATATTCACAGGCCTCACTCCTGGAATTCACATAAATCTTGTATCTATGCTTATGGTCAGCCTGAGCCCTCTGCTTTTGAGCTATGTTTCTGCTATTTTTCTGGCAACAATAATTGTCTCAATGGGAATCACCCACACTTTTCTTGATGCCATTCCCTCAATATTTCTTGGGGCGCCTGATGCAGACACTGTCATGGCAGTGCTTCCTGGCCACAAACTGCTACTCGAAGGGCTTGGGTGGGATGCTGTTCGTTTGACTGTCATTGGCTCTCTGCTTTGCCTGGTGCTCTGCATTGTTTTCATTCCTCTGTTCATTCTTGCTTTTCCATTTCTGTATGAGCATCTGAAAAATTATATCGGCTACCTGCTTATTGTCCTGCTTGGCTTCATTATTTTCAAGGACAAGAGCAGGATATGGGCCATGCTTGTTTTTGTTTTCTCTGGATTTCTTGGATTGATTGTGCTCAACAGTGATGTCAACCAGCCGCTTTTCTCAATGCTCTCTGGAATGTTTGGCATAAGCTCCCTGCTGCTCTCATTGTTCAATAAAGACGAGATTCCGCTGCAGATGAATGATGAATATGTAAAACTGGGAAAACTAGAGTACTTGAAGTGCCTTGCTGGAGGAGTTTTTGCAGGAAGTTTTATCACATTATTTCCTGGAATAGGGCCTGCACAGGCAGCTGCGCTTTCAAACGCAATTTTCAAGGTAGAAGAATACAGCTACCTTGTCCTTGTCGGAGGGTTGAACACAGTGAATTTTATTATTTCCCTTGTGACTGTTTTTGCAATCAATAAAGCAAGAAACGGAGCAATTGTTTCATTGATGGAGATACTGCCTAACATGAGCCTTGCGCGCCTCGGGGTATTCTCAGCAGCTGCATTGATAGCTGGAGGAATCGCAACAATATTGACTTTGAAGATTGCAAAGGCATTCTCATTCATGATTGAGCACGTGAATTACAAGATACTATCTATAGTGATAATCTGCTTTATCATAGGGCTAGCGTTTTATTTTTCAGGATTCTTTGGCTTGCTTGTTCTTCTGATAAGCACTGCAGTTGGGATTGTTCCGCAGGTAACTGGATGCTGCAGGAGCAATGCAATGGGATGCTTATTATTGCCAGTACTTTTGTTTTATTTTCTATGACAAAAAGAAAACGACAAATATGCGTGGACAATAGTTGTCGTTTTCTAATTAGTAAACGCCACTATTTTTGCCCTATTACTTTTGGCGTTTACTAAAAAAGGAAAACCTTTTTAAACACCCCATAACTCCTTTAGAGTATGAATGGAGTTATAGTCAATTTCAGGGGAAGCAAGAGAAGAAAGACAGGCAACCAGATGATAATAGAAATAGAGGGAACTGACAGCAAAGACAAGGCGAACAAGCTGGTTGGAAAGACAGTAAGCTGGCTTGCTCCTGGAAAGAAAAAGACAACAATAGTGGGAAAAATTTCTGCTGCACACGGCAACAAAGGCGTGGTTAGGGCTTTGTTTGAGAGAGGCCTGCCTGGACAGAGCCTTGGAACAAAAGTACTAATTGAGTAAAAATTCTAAAATGAATGAGCTTAGCGACATAGTGAAGATTGCACTGCCTGCGTTTGCAGGAACACACCTTGCAGTAACAACTATGCGGGCTTACATGAGATACCAGGTAACAAGAGATGAACATCCTGACAAAAGCTTTTTTGAGAGACTGCCAAGATGCTTTGCAAGAAGAATGCTTGATATTGAAACAGTGAGCTACACTGCGCTCATTGGAACAGCTGCTGCCATAATGTATTATGCAATAACTTCTTCTTAAAAGAAAAAAAATTAAAGAATTCTACTTAAGGTATTTAGGAAGGAATGGCGCTGCAATAGGCCAGACATACGGGGCTGCAACAATAAGAGCACCGATAACAAGGCTGTGAGCCCAGGTTTCTTTCATTCCGACAGAGCCGCCGCCAAAGCTTCCCTTGATTGCTGCGCTGGCTCCATGAATTTTTGCAATGGTTATAACACCGACAAGAATCTGGAAAACAATAGGGTACTGCAGCAAAGGAATCTTATGCAGGAATGCAAATGTCGCGTAAATAAATGTTGCATTCATGGTGAAGAAAACCGCAATCACAGCATAGACCAGGGCGTGAAGCGTGTGGCCAAACCTGTGCGTTGGAATGCTGACGTCCCTGTGCAAAAGAATTGCCTCATAAACTCCAATTGCAAGCCCGCATACAATCGCGGGAATAATAACGAGTTGTACTGCCATTATATCACCTTTTTAAGTTGATACAAAAGAAATTATCTGAAGAATATATAAACTTTTCTCAAGGAAGACAGCCTGCAGAGCCTTTGACGCCAGGAAGCTTTCCGCTGTAGATTGCTTCGTTCTGCTGGAGTGCCTGCTTGTAGAACTCCATCAAATCTTCTTTTTTTATAACATTAGTAGGATCTCCGTCTTTTGCAGAAGCTGCATTAAGAATTGCGATAAGCTCTTGGTTTCTGCATTGCGTATAGCCGTGCTGGTCCCTGAAATACATGATGTTGTCAAGCATCTGTCTTGCTTCGCTGTCAAGCCTGTGGTTCATCTGCTTTCCAACTTTTACTGGGTCAACCTTGCTTCCGCCACCGCAGCCGCCCAGAAGCGAAGCTAAGCCAAGTGATGCACAAAAAATCCCTGCGTATAATGCTCTCATTTTGATAAAACCCTTGTTATCACTACCGAATAGTGTAAAGTATTTAAAGATTGCGCTTGAGAGAAAAGGCTCTAGTTTGGCGAAATATTTATATAGAAAACAAATAGTTTATGAAGAATAAGTAAAAGAGAAGTGAAACTAGATGGCTGAAATTCCTAACATCCTAGAAGTATATAATTACGCGCCGTGGCTTTTTGACGGAGCAGTCATCTGCCTTGTTCTTGGGCTTTTGTTCAGGGAGCTGTTCGCAAAGTCAAAGATAGGCAAAGATGACGGGCAGTCTGCAAAGCTCGGCGGCATTGTAGGATTTGTCATCGGCCTGATCATAGTAATCGGGATGCAGACAAAAGGCCTTCTTCTCATTGACCTGTGGTCCTGGCTTGTTATAGGAATACTTGCAGTTGGAGCATTGCTGCTCTGGAAATGGCTAATAGGTATATTTGGCAATGAGCATAAATGGATGGTCACGCTATTTGTGATAGTTATGACCGCCCTTATTGCAGGAACACTCCTTGGCTCAATGCCAGAATTCACAACAGTAACATTTGGCAGCTGGGGAGAGGGCCTGATGAAATGGGTAGTGTGGCTGGCAATAATATTCCTAATAGTTTGGGCATTATCGCGAATGCCAAAAATTTTCAAAGGAGGCGGTGGCGGCGGAGAGGGAGGAGGGGGAGGCGGTGGATGGTGGCCGCGTTGGCCTTTTGGCGGAAAGAAGCCAAAAACACCCAAGGAAGAAGAGCCTGAAGTTGAGGGTGCAGAGCAGGGAGCAAGAGATGCGTCAAGAGGCGCCAGCGATGCAGCAGATGGAGCCTCAACAGCAGTGGAAAGGACACTGACAGCTGTTGAAAAACTAAAGAAAACAAAAGATGCGGCCCGCGATGACATTGCAAACATTGAAACCAAGATAGACACGGCATCAGAAGCAGACATCCAGAAGTATGCAACAGTCGTTACTAACTACCTAAACCTCATCAAGAAAGCATACACTGCATTTGTACAACCAAGGGCCATTGATGAGTTCGAGAGGTGCCACAGGGAACATGACAAGTTGGCAACCGCAGTCAGGGCATTTATAGACGAGCTGAAAAGATATCTTGACTCATTGCGCGGGCTCGGCGCAAGCATAAACAGCATAGAAGACTTGACAATAAAAACCCAGCTGTCAGAAGACTACCGCAGATACGAGAGCGAGATCTCAACAAAGCACGCAGAGCTTGTGGCAGCGCTGAAAAAATTTGATGAAGATACAAAAGAAGCAATAAGAACAGCAAATGCCACACAAGCAGAAACACTCATTATTGAGATTGCAGAAACAAAACAAAGGCTGGATGCACAGTTTGCTGTACTTGCAGCATCGCTACAAGGGCTTATTGGGCTGACAGGAACAGCAGCAGAACAAAAGAAAAATGAGATAAAGACAGCCTGCACGACAGCAATAAACGTTTGCGAGCTTCTTAACGAAAAAATACACACCCTTGAAAGCCATCTTTCATATCTTGATTCTGCACTTAATGCGCTAAAGAATGCACTGAGCCAAAACATAAACACAGCACTTGATGGCGCCATGCGCCTGTTCGAGGAACTCAAACCGCAAGTGAGAGAGCTTGAGGGAAAAATCAATCTGCAGCTGCAGAGGGAAGAAGCTGCAAGAAGAGCTAGAACAGAAGGGATGCATGAAATAGAGCAGATAATAGCAACAATTGAAGCGCAGAAAGCTGCGCTTAGGGGCCTGATAGACCACACAGAGAACTTTGTGAGGATCTTAATGAGGCTGTTTACATTAGGAATAACCCCAGATGAAGCATCTGCATTAACAGGAACATTGAATGCAAAACTTGGGGGAAAACGAGCTGCGTTTATTATAGGCGCTGCAGGAAAAGCATATGAAAACCTGCCCAAAGATAATGCAGAAGCAGAAGAAAAAGCCAAGGAAAAAATACTCGCTGCCCAGGGGCTCCTTGCAGCAGAATTCAAGGATGTCGCGCAAAACAAAAAAATTGTTGATACTGCCATCATAGAGATAACCAATGCAGCAGCCCAGCTGAAGCTTAGGCTTGACACAGGAGAAGGAGTAACCATTGAGCAAAAACCGAAACTGCAAACATTATACAACAACCTGCTGCAGTTCCTGGCTGCAGAAGAAAAAATCAAGAAAGTCCTTTCAAACTATGAAGAATTTGTTCTTAACGTGATAAAAGCGCACCTGCAGCTTGTTGCGGCTGGCGGAAAAAAATCACTGAGAGCAACAACAATATTGGGATATGCCATTGAAGCAGTAAAAGAGCTAAGAGCCTTACTTGACCTTCTAAGCACAGAAGAGATAGTCATTAGAGAAGGCGCAGAAGAGGCAGAAATCCCGCCAAGCGGGGGAAGAAGAACAGTTCCACCAGGACCAATACCGCCATCGCCATCAGGCGGTCCTTATTAATCTTATTTCTTAGCGTTTCTGATGTTTTCTTCGCAGGCTTCAACACCACGCAGATAGAAGTCATGCCTTGCTGCAGCATCACCTGCAGGATCTGGATTTGCCCTGTATTCCTCATCAGCCAACTCAACTGCTTTCTTGAAGTGAGGCAGGGCTTCATTGTCATTCTGGAAATAAACCATCATGACCTGGCCAAGATTGTAGTGCACAACCTCAACAAGCAGCTTGTTCTGCGAATTTGATTTAAGATAGGTCTCGTAAAAATCACGCTTGATTTCAGCAAATTTATTCTTCAGTGCAGGAGGCAAATCATCAATCTTGTATTTGCCAAGGATCTCAATCATCTTGTGCATCTCTTTTTCAGAAATCTCTGCTCTTGCCTGAGTATTCTGGAATTTTGCCTCAAAGAGTTTGTATTTTTCCAGCTGGACCTTTAAATCAGCAATCTGTGTCTTGTATTTTGCATCTATTTTTCCTTCAAGGCTGTTCAAGTCAGCCTGCAATTGATTTATGCTTTTTTCATAAACAAGTATTTTTGACTGAGCTGCCTGGCATTCCTGCTCTTTCTGCCTTAATCCAGTTTCAACCGCAGAATACCTATCAATCAAATCCCCAAGGGTCTTTATTCCATTATACTTTTCAGGAATCCTGTCAACAAACAACTCGAACGTTACATCTTTCCTTTCGGGCATTCCAAGGTCGGCAAGGACTAACGTCTCTGCCCTTTCACTTATTAGTATACCCTGCGCGTTAAACATAAAATCAGGCTTTTCATGATAGGCATCTGAAATCAGGGCAGACATCTTGGCATAGTTCTCATCAGAAAGGCCGTATGCTGTCTTGAATCCCTGCCTGAAAATCTCAAGCTGCTCATCCCTGCTGGGCATTGCCTTCTGCTTAAGAAAGCCTGTGATGTCTGTGTCAAGGCTGATTTTTCCAGAACGCTCGTTTGAGCTTAGGCGTTTCTTAATAGCTGTAACAATATCTGGAATCTCTGCTGCATGCGCAGTCAGTTCTGCCAATGCGTCATCATATTTTCCTTTTGCCATGTTAACTCCAAATTAAAAAAAGCACCGATTTTTATCGGCACTTATTTTTCCTCTTCTTCTTGCTTAGCAGCATCGTACAGCTCTTTCAGAGCACCAATGTACTTGCCAGCAACTTCAAAGAGTGCAGGTATAAGTTTGTCCTGGTCCTCAACAGCACCTTCAAGCGCCCCTACTTTTTTCTCGAGATCTCCGTGCTCTTTGCTGAGGTCTTTGTTGTCTTTCTCAAGCTTCTTGTACTTTTTGTCAGCATCTTTATACTTGCCTTCTGCTGCTTCTAAATCTGACTGGGATGCGCTCAGTTCTCCTTCGGCTTTCTCACGCGCTTTTTTCTCAGTCTCATACTTTTTTGCAGCCTCTTCAAGCTTGCTTTTGTTTGCTCCAGCCAGAGCTCCTTTTATTGTTTCAACCATCTCAGGCAACTTATCTGCCTGCGCAGTCAGTTTCTTTAATTCTGCATCGTATTTACCTGCCATTTTTCTTGCCTCCTTGCTTATTTTCATCAAGTACTTGCTTCACATCAGTAAAAGCAAAAGTGTGATACTTCTCTGCTGCGGCGCGCAGCTCATCAAATGATTTCTTAAGCTCATCATAATCTTTGCTTTGACTCTCAAGCTTTTTCACAAGATCTGCATTCTGGCTTATTAATTCAATCTTTGCAGTCTCAAGGCCGTTATTTGCCTGCCTTGCTTCTGAGAGATTCTCCTCGAGCTGCTTAAGCTGCGCAGTCTGTCCTGCGCCAATATCATAATGCTCTCTAATATGCGTGACCAATCCTGTAAAATAATCTGGGTTTAATTTTTTAATCCCGCCTGTTCCTTCAATCCCTTCTCCTTTAATACCTTCTCTTTCAATATATTCTGACTGCGTGTATCCGACTGCAAGCGCAATGATTCTGGTCTGCGCCCTTATTTCCTTAAGCAAATCCTCAACACATTTCTTTGTGAGCCTTTTGCCGCTTTCTTTTGAATCTTCCTGCTTGAGCTCGGTTTCGATTCCAAAATACTTCACAAGACCTACTAATTTGCCTTCGAGGTATTTTGCAAACTCAAGCCCTTTCTTCTCTCCAAGAAGCCTTCTTATTTCATCAATAACTTTTTCATCATGGCGCTCAAGCTGAGGCTCTGTCAGAAGCCTGCCCTCAACTTTTTTTGCGCTTTTATCAAGAAAACTGGCTGCATCATCAACGCTTTTAATCTCTCCTGAACCGATTGCTGCAGAATATGCTTCATAAACTTTAGAGCCGTATCTATTTTCGATAAATGCTTTCAATATGTCTTCCGGCTGCATGTTTTTATTCACAGTCTCACTCATTTTCAAACCTTATAAATATGTTCACTTTGGATTAAGCTTTGCATAAAGCTCTCTGTTCTCTTTGAGAAGGCGTGCTGCCATTTCAGCTGCATTCATTAGCTGCTGCAATGACTCAGCTTTGCACTCTGAAATCTTCTGCTGCGCTGCTGCAACCTGCCCCTCAAGCTCTTTTATTCTGGCCTTTATCGGCTCTGTTTCAGCAACATATTTTTTGCCTGCTTCATCAAGCGCTTTCTGGTAATCTTCTTTTGTCATGTGCTTGTCAGGATTGTATACGTTTGCTTTTGCATCTTTGAGCTCTGCCGCAAGTCTTGTTTTATCTCCCTCAGCGCTGTCTGCTCGTCCTTTTGCCTGGCCAAGCTCATTCTCCAGACCTGACTTAGCTGCATTCAAACCAGTAATCTCGCCCTGCTTTCCAGCAATCTGCGCATCATAAGTAGCTTTCTGCTCTTCAACAATCCTTTCGTGGTCTTCTTTCTTGACATGCTTTGACGGATCATAAAGTATTGCTCCTGCGATCTGAGCAGCTTTCTCATTCACAACTCTCTCAAGCTCAGCAACCCTATTCTGTTTTTCAGTAACGCGCTGGCTTGCCTCATTTTCTTTCTGCTCAAGAGCAATTCTCTTTTCTTCTGCAGAAGCAGCTTTAGCTTCAGCAAGCAGTTTATCGTACTCTGCCTTTGGCATGTGAACAGATGGATTGTAAACATTTGCTTTTGCAGCAGCAAGCTCAGTCTCAATACCAGACTTAGATTGAGATAAAGCATCAAACGCTCCTTGTTTAGCGCGCAGCTGCTCGTCTTTCTGAGCCAAATCAGCAGCATACTTTTCAACTGCAATGTGTTTAGTTGAATCAAATACTGTTAAAGAAGCGCGCTCTTTGCGTGCCTGCTCAACCTCTGCGGTCTTGCCCTGTACAATATCCTCAAGCTCAGCAATCTTATTTTGTTTTTCAGCAGCGACACGTTTTGCCTCAGCATCTTTCTGCTCAAGAGCAATCCTTTTTTCTTCTGCAGAAGCAGCCTTTGCATCTGCAAGAGCTTTCTCATAATCTGATTTATGAACATAATCAGCTTGATTAGGCACTTTTCCCCTGATTGCCTCAATCGCAGATAACGTATCAACTGGTTCTTTCTCCTGACTTATTGCAGCTTCCTGCCCCTTGACTTTTGCTTCAAGCAGAGACTTTTCTTGTTTCAAGGCGTCTCTCTCATCAACAGCAGGCTTGTACTCCTTGCGCACTTCTGCCTCTTTTGCAGCAAGCGCAGCAGCATTCTCTGCCTTTAGCATATGAACATCAGGATTGTAAGCATTTGCATTTGCAGCAGCAAGTTCAGTCTCGATACCAGACTTAGCATGAGTTAACCCGTCAATTTCACCTTGTTTAGCAAGCAGCTGCTCGTCTTTCTGCTTAATCTGAGTATCGTGC
The DNA here is from genome assembly GCA_964354285.1 of uncultured Methanosarcinales archaeon. GTDB lineage: Archaea > Nanobdellota > Nanobdellia > Woesearchaeales > ARS49 > JAWABT01. The sequence goes on from CAYGYR010000001.1 coordinate 24,508, forward strand.
TCTTCTATTGGCATGTGCTTTGAAGTATCGTAAGGGGTAGTGCCTGAAATAATTGCATCTGCCTCTACTTTTTCTGATTTTACTGACTCAAGCTCTCTCTCCAGCCTGATAATTTTTGTGTTTTTTCCGTCCAAAGCATCCCGCTGCTCTTTCACCTTTTGCTCAAGCTCTTCTTTCCTGTCAACAGCAGGCTTGTACTCCTTGCGCAATTCTGCCTCTTTTGCAGCAAGCGCAACAGCATTCTCTGCCTTTGGCATGTGAACATCAGGATTGTAAGCATTTGCATTTGCAGTCTCAAACTGCTGCCTCAAAGCACCAAGCTCGTTTGCAATTGCACCAGATGCATTTCCTTTCTCAGCAAGTATTTTTTCCAGCTCAGATATCCTGCCTTTCAATTCAGAAATCTGTTTGTTCCTGTCTGTGAGAACAGGCAGGCACTCTCCGCGCACTTCATCTTCTTTTGCCTGGACTCCAATCTTATAATCAGCGCTTGAAATATGACCCTCTGATATTTTCTTAAGAACCGCGATTTCCTCTTCCTTTTCCCTGATCTTAGCGTCATAATCTGCTTTTGATACAAAATCAGTGAGCTTGAATCCTTCTCCGCTCTCAAGTTTCTTGACTTTTTCATTCATCCCAGCAAGCTCTTCCTCTTTTTTTGTAAGAATTTGTTCATTTTCTTTGAGTATTTTTTCTTTTTCTCTTTCAAACTCAGTCAGTTTTGCAGTCTGCCCATCAATTGCCTTCCCAAGATTTGATTTTGCTTCCTCAATCTCCAGTATGTATTCTTCTTTCTGCCTTAGCTCATCACCCATTGTTCCAAGCACAGCATGGGATTTTTTTAAATTTTCTTCAGCTGTTTTTGCCGCCTGCTTGTACTCAGCTCTCTGTGCGAGCGCCAGCTCTATCGTGCTCTTGAGGTTCTCAACAGAAATATCTTGCGTGTCTCCTTTAGGGCCTTTTTCATTGATAAGCATTTTTGCAAGAATAGTGTCTGCAGCATCAGCTTCTATCTCTCTCGGGAGCAAAGCAAATAAATCAATCATCTGCGTCTTATAGCTCAATTCAAGCTCTCTAAGCTGATTATTCAAAGCAGCTCTTTGGGATTCTGCATCTTCTTTTGCAGCAAGCGCATCTGCTGCTTTTCGCTCTGCCATAGCTTCAGCAGCTTTCTCGTATTGCACTTTGAAATTTTCAATATTGCCATGCACCCATTCAGCTCTTTTCTGCGGGTCTTTGATGGCAAGATACTCTTCTGACTTTTTAAGGCCAAACACCGCCTCGACAAGCATTTCATTATCAAGATGCCACTGCAGGTTTGCAAATTTAATCATGTCAGAAACTATTGCGCCGACTGGCTCTGGCTGCTCGAGATAGTTCTTATCAGCACCCTGGGCTTTTCCAGCTGCCTGTATTGCTGACTCTGCCTGTTCTGAGTTTTGGATTCTTATATCAAGTATTTTTCTTTCATTTTCTGGAAGATAAGTCTTAACTGCATCAACGACCTTCATCAGGTTTGCTTTCGCAATATCAACCTCGCCTGCAAGCTTGACTTCTTTCTCAGTCCATTCATAAACGCGAGGAAGAACATCTACAATGTGAAGCAGAAGCCAGTCCAGGTTCTCAGTCAAATCCAATGTCTTACTTGGGTCTGACATGTCCGGGCGGACTTTCCCTGCTGCTTTCAGTAGCAGCCCGACAAGGAATGGCTGGATTTTAAGCTGTTCCATGAAGAACTTATGGTAGGTTTGCAGCTTCTCCAAACCAGACAGTGTTGTCATCTCTCTATATAATCTATCTTTTTCGCTGTTTGCGGCATCAAGAGATTGCTGTTGCCTGTCAAGGAAATTACGGGCCTGCCTTAGCTCTGCCCGCACCTGCTTTAAGTCTGCATCGCGCGCAGCATATTTTTCTTCCACACTTGCTTTTAAGGCCTCAGCAACCCTTGCATCTTCCTGCGCCTTCAGGACCTGCTGTTCCTGCAATTGCTGGGCAAAGCCTGACACTTGTTCAGCATCATTTAATTTCTTTTCAACATCCCTTGCTTTTCCTTCTGCTGCTGTGCGGGCATTGAATTCAAGCTGTTTTTCCCCTGCAAGTCTTTTTGCTTCAGCTGCAGCAGACTCTGCCTTTTGCAGGTATTCTTTTGCAACAGCGCTTTTATTTTCAATCTCTTTTTCCAGGCCAGCAATTCTCTCTGTTAATCGCTTGGCTTCTTCAGAAGATTCTTTTGCAAGTATTCGTGTCCTTTTGGTCTCCTCTGCTTCTTTCTTGAGCGGCCCAAAGAACCGCTCATCATACAGGCGCTTTAGCAGGCCACACCATTTCCCAGTATCAGGCTCAGCCATAACCTCTGCATAAATGTTTGGAGGGACAATTGCTTTAATAGCATCATCCAAAGCTTTAATGCGGCCTGCGTCTTGCACCACAGGCACTTCTTTTGCAAGCTTAATTGAGAAATATTCTGCAATCTTGCTGGACATTTCTTCTGGCGAAACTGAAGCATTCTGCGACAGCTCGGCGCGCAAGTCCTTAAGGCCCTGCCTGTCGCTCTCAGAAAGGCGCTCTTCAAGGCCCTTGTAGAAAGCAAGAGATAATCTCTTTAGCTCAGCTATTTCAGCGGTAAGATCTGCATTAGCTTTCTTCAGTTCTTCCCTACTTCTTCGTATAGTGTCTTCAGCCATTTATACCCACCAGTAAATCACTACTTTATAATCACAAATATCAATCTAGCAATAGAACATGCTATATAAAGATTATGCTTCAACTGAGAAAAAAAGAAAAAAATAAGAAAATAAGAAAATTCTTATTTCCAGAACAGCATTTTCAGGCCGATTAGCGCCAAAACAACTGGCCAGAGTGTCAAGCCGCCTGTTGTGAGCCAGCCAAGATCAGCTGCCATGAACCATATTCCAACTAGCAAGACGAGTATGCCGAACCATGGCGCGCATGTGCAGCAAGTCTCTCCAAACATTTTTTTTGCCATTAATATCACCTCGAATGTTTTTGTTGAGTATAATTTTGACTGCTCTTTATATAAATCTTTCGCAGTATTTGGCTCTGCCCCGACCTGCAAACGAAGAAAAGTTTATATACTTGCAGGGGTTCGAGAACAGGTATGGCAAACGAAAAAGAAGGGATAAAACTAACTAAAAAACCAAAAGGAGTTACAGTCATCGAGGGCTTTCCTGGCTTCGGCCTGGTGAGCACAATAACAACAGGCTTCTTGATAGACCACCTGAAGTGCGAGAAAATAGGAAGCTATTTTTTTGAAGACCCGCCTGCAATGGTGGCAATACACGGCTGCAAGGTCGTTGACCCTATAGGGATATTCTACAACAAGCAGTACAATATCGTCATAATCCACGCAATATCAAGCGCAACTGGCCTGGAATGGAGGGCAGCTGATCTTGTAATTGACCTCTGCAAGCAGCTTGATGCAAAAGAGCTCATAACAATCGAGGGAGTTGGCTCGCAGGAGATAGGAAAGGAGCCAAAATCATTTTATTTCACGCATGACTCAAAAACAGCAAAAATAATTGAAAAGCTTGGATACAAATGCATAGGTGAAGGAATCATAATAGGGGTGACATCTGCACTGCTTTTGAAATCAGACGTGCCTGTAACATCCTTTTTTGCAGAGACAGCGTCGAAAATGCCTGACAGCAAGGCAGCTGCAAAGATAATAGAGACCATTGACAAGTATCTTGGCTTGAAAGTTGATTACACGCCTCTTCTGAAGCAGGCGCAGGAGTTTGAAGGCAAACTAAAAGGAATACTCCAGCAGCATGCAAAGGCAGAGGAGCTGAAACAGGAAAAGAAGTTCGCGTATATAGGGTGAAGTTTTATGGCCATAAAAATTGGAAGAATAAATTTCAGGATACTTAAGAAAGAAGAAGCAGCACAGCTTCTTCAAGAAAATGTTCTTGGAGACAAAGAAATAGAGAATCTGAAAACACTATACACACTTCTGACAGACGCAAGCAGGAAAATAATAAGACGGGAGCTTGACGGGCTTGCAGAGATATTCTCTGCAGCAGGCAAGGTTTACGGGAAATACAGTGATAAATACGCGTACTGCCTTGTTCCAGACCCTGTCATCGGTATAGGCCTTGCATACCTGCATCCTGCAGAGGGAAGGACTGAAGCAGAGGCGCGCGAACTGATGATAACTGCAATGAGCAATATAAAAACAATCATTGACGTGTATCCAGAGTTCAGAAAGGAAAAAGCCAAACAGGCACTTGGCAAGTTTGTAGCATTAAGGCAAAAGCTCTCGAAAAAATAAAGTTTTAAATACAGCGCCATATTTTCTAGTGTTATGGGGGATAAAGAGCTTAAGGAAATAGTCGAAAACTCACTTTCACAGCCGTGCTTCTGCCCAGGATGCGATAGGGTCTACTTAAGGGAAGACATGACAGTATACCTCGGCGAGTTCTTTGCAAGAAAATACACGCTTTTATGCTGCAGATGCAATGGCGCAGCAGAAAGAATGTATGGAAAAAACAAATAGGCTCACTTTTTGCCCTTTGTAACTAATCTAAAGGGAAAGCAAGCCAAAAACAAGCTTACCAAATATCAAATTCTTCCCAGCAATCTTTTTGCTCTCCTGGCCTGTTTAAACCCACTTTTCTGATGGTGCCTAACGCTCCAAAAGCAATTTTTGTCTGGGTTTCCTGCCAAAATCTTGCTTAAATAGCAAAAAACCTTTTTTACTCTCACTTTTCGAAGTGAAAATTCTTTTTCAGTGTTACTTCAAAATATAGATTATAAAATATATTATTACAAGGTTATTTTATTTTATATTAGATTATGAACTAATTAAATGTAAGCATATTAAATCAAGGTTATTTGCAAATGTATAAAATCAAAACATATATTTTTCAATTAGTGAAAATTAACCAAAAAACAGTGAAAAATAAATACTTATTCTGTTTATCGACGATAAAGTGAGTAAAACAGGTTAACTAAAATACGGTTACTTTTTTTGCAAAAATACAGAAAGTGAGAGATACTTGTTTCTGGTGCCTAAGTAGGGTTTGTTGAAGTTGTAAGGGATTACACCAGAATTTTGCGATTTTGCATTGCTTTTGCAAACTTTTGCATGGAATCAAGGGTCTGCGGCAGATACCCCTTGAACTGTTTTGTCGGGATAAAGGAATAAAATCTGGCATTATCTCGACTGCGACGGGTTTTTGACGGAAAGCGACATTTTTTGAAATGACAAAAACAAACCAGTTGCCTGAAATTGTCGGGATTTTAGGAAAAAGTAGGAGAATCTGGGGGCAAAAATACCATTTCTGCCTGGCAAGAGTATGGGTTTTGAAAAAAGTTTCCTCTAAAGCCCTTTAAACCAAAAATCCCGAGTTTTCGAGGGAAAATCAGGATCTGAAAAAAAATCTGATAGAAAGTTTTAAGCAAAGACAATAAAGAATTAGAAATAGAAATTTTAATTTGTGCTTAAAACTTTTAGCTGTCGGGGTTTTACCGAAAAGTATTTAAGCAAGCTTATTCAGGTTAACTTTGAAAAGAGGTAAACAAAATGAAGATCCAGCTAGAACATGCAGAAATTCTTCCAGAAGCTGCGCCAGAGGAAATAGCAAGAGTCCTTCTCGCAAGATTCGGCTTGCTGCCAAGGAAGAATGACGGACTGGCGAAAATGCACAGCCTGCTGCTTGAACTCTACGAAAGAAAGAAACAGGCAAACAGGGACAAGAAGCCAGAGCTAGCTGTGATGCCAGTCGAGGACATGGGTGTCTTTGCAGGCATCAAAAGGCAGACAATGTACGACTACCTGCACAGGTGGCTGGACCTTGGAATACTGAAGAAAACAAGCTTTGTCTCAGGAGGAAAAGTCGTGGTCGGCTATGAGCTGAATGGCAACAACCTTGAAGGAGCATTCAGGAAAGCTGAAACCACCATAAAGAACCACCTTGAGGGAAGCTTCAAGCTCATTGACCAGCTCCAGAATGAGATAAAAAAAGATAAAATTTCGAGTGCAATCAATGCACCCAATAAGTCAGAAGGGCATTGACGCCAACGACATTCTTTTTCGCCTGCTGCTCCCTGAATTTAGGGTCAAGGTTGATGTATGCCCTGCCTTCTGAATACCGCTTCACTATCAGCACGCCTTTCTCGATTATGTTCGTCACAAACTGCGCTGCAAGGCTTTCAGTGATGCAAAGATTCCTGGCAATATCCCTGTATGTCGTGAAAGGAACATCTGCCCCAATGGCATATATCGCCTGAAAAACATCCTTCTCGCGCTTGGTCAAGGGCTCGACTTTTGCCTTTTCCTGCGCATTTTTGCCCTTCGCAAGAAGCGTCAATTCATCCAGACGCTCTGCAAGCTTGTCAATCCTTCCGCTCAATTCCTGTAGAAATTCATGGTTGGCCTCAATCTCAGTCGTGTTCTCATTGATGCCTTCCCTGTGATCATCCAGCTCTTCCCTGAAAGCCTCGATGACACCACCCAATCTCGTCTTAAAAACAACCTCATCACTAGTCAGCAAGAGCTCTTGCTTAAGTTGATTTTCCATACCTACCACCCCTCACATTAAGCAAAATAAAGTTGAGAACTTGTTTTTAAACATTTGTATTCTGGAAAATATGCTTTGCAGCAGATTTTTTGATGGTTTCAGAACTGTTTTGCCCTCTTTGAAACCCTGGAAACATATACCTTCTCCCTTCCAGAACTGATGACTGTTACATCTTCTCCCTTTTCAAGCTCTTCAAGGATCCTGTAGAACGAGCTCTTTGAGCATATGCCCTGCTCATCAACAAGCATCTCCCTGAGCTGCATTGCTGATATTCGGCTGTACTTGTTAATCATCGAAAAAATTATGCCCTTGATATAATCCTTTGAATTCTTGGTTATCCTGCTAAGAATCTTCTCTTTCAAAGCAGATGTCCGATCCCTTAGCACAGGCATCTCTGGCATTGCCTGCCTTACCTGTTCTGCAATAGGCCTCTGCACCTGCTGGATTTGCCTCTCTTTCTGCTTCAGAGCAGCTATCCTCTCAAGCTGCTCTTCAAGCTGCCTCAGCCTGCCTAGCAAAGCACCAAAATCGTAGTGCCTGTCAATGATTTCCTTTACCTGCTCCTTTGTTGCAGGCATGTGCTTCAGCTCTTCCTGCAAGCCAGCAATAGAGCCTTGCTGCTCTGAGACAACCCTTCTGAGCTCCTCATTCTGGGAGTAAAAATAGTTGAGCCACTGGTATATCGCCCCAGTATCCTGCTTCACCCTGGCGAAAGATTCTGCAAGCTTTGCATCAAGCTCATCCAGTTTTTCCTCCACCCTTCTTTTTCCAAAAAACAACATTTTCAAGAGGGAAATACCCTGCAAGTATAAAAGCTTTTTGGGAATCTGGGACTGGCTGGGATATTCCCAGGACAGTCCCAGGAATAGGCTGGGAATAGGACTGGAACTGGAGTGGGACTCGTTACCGAGGATAAAACCCTGTTTTCTGGGACTAACCTGGGACTAGTTGGGACTAATGTGGGACTCGTTTGAGACGATAATGGGACTGAATCTGGGACTAACCTGGGACTCGATTGGGACTGGCTTGGGAAAAGATTTAAATAGTAGTTTTGTTTACCTGTGGGAAATCAAGCAAAAAATTTTGATTTAAAATTTTTGAACCGAAATAAAATTTTTAAAAAATAAAACCAGAAAATAAAAAACAAGGGATCTGCCCAAAAAAAGCATACTATATATAATATGCCTCAAAACAGGGAAGGGCAGAAAAGTGGTTGAGGAGAGGGGTTTTTGGCCCAAAAAGGAGCTTGAAAACCAAGTGCCTAACTGACCCCAACATAGAACAGTAAGAATTAAGTAGGGCATAGGAAAGGCCTGAAAGTGAGCCAAATTTTGGGATTTTGCCAGAAAAACCCCGAAAAAGTGAGAGTTCATTTGAGGGGAAACACAGGAAGATTTATTAGGCACCAGCCAGATACGGCTTAAAGTATGGCCTAAACCGGTGAGATATCAAGCATGGAAACCAAAAAAGCAGCACGTTTTTACCTTAAAACCCTGCCTTGTGAAGAAAAAGTGAGAATCACAGGGGAGGAAGCCAGGCATATGAAGGTTAGAAGGCTGGCTAGAGGAGACAGGGTATGCCTGTTTGACGGCCAGGGAAATGAAGCATTAGGCACCATAGATGAGATAAAAAGAGATGACATTACAGTAACAGTGCTGGGGAGGCAAAAAGTGAGTTCTGAAGGTGTTTTTACTGCTTTAGCAACAGCAGTGCCTAAAGGAAAACGCATGGACTGGCTTGTGCAGAAAGCAACAGAGCTTGGAGTTGGGATGATAATCCCCTTAGTAAGCCAAAGAGCAGTAGTGAAGCCAAAAGAAGGTGCTAAAAGTGAGCGGTGGCAGAAGATAGCAGTAGAGGCAGCAAAACAGAGCAAGAGAGCAACTGTTCCTGAGATACTCCCGCCTGTGAATATCGACGATATACTTGATGAAAAAGGCTATGACCTGAAACTGGCATTGATGCCAGAATCTGAGAGGAAAATAAAAGAGGTGCTTAGAGAGAAAAGGCCTGAAAAAATACTCTGCCTGATAGGCCCAGAAGGAGGCTTTACAGACGAGGAAACAAGCAAAATAAAAGCTGCAGGATTTGCTCCAGTAAACATAGGAAAGAACATATTAAGGATAGAAACCGCAGGAGTTGCTGTGCTGTCAATGATAAACTATGAATGCAGATAGATAGCAATCTTTATAAATAAACAGCAAATAACAAGAATAAAATGGAAGTAAATATTCTCGAGGAAAAAAAGAACAGGATCGTGTTTGAGGTCAAAGGAGAAACCCATACCTTATGCAGGGCTTTACAGAAGGAGCTCTGGCAAGACGAGCACGTCAAAGCAGCAGGATACAACATAGAGCATCCGCTGATTAATGTTCCTAAATTCATTCTCGAGACAGACGGAGCAGAGCCTAAAAAGACTATTTCTGCAGCAATAAAAAGGCTTGAAAAAAGCGCATCAAAATTCGAAGAGCAGGCAAAAACACTCAAATAAAAAATGCTCAAAAAAGAGGATGGCAAAGAGCTGATAAAGCTGGCAAAAGAAGCTATTCAGAGTTATTTCAAGCAAGGATCTCTTCATATTTCTGAAGCTGTAAAAAAGAGATTTTCAGAGAAAAAAGGAGTATTTGTAACACTCAAAAAAGGCAAGCAGTTACGCGGATGCATTGGATATATTAAGCCAATGTTTCCCCTATGGGAGGCTGTAGCAAACGCAGCAAAGCACGCTGCTTTCGGAGACCCAAGATTCCCTCAAATGACAGAAGGGGAGCTGAAAGACATTAGTTTTGAGATATCTGTGCTGACTTCGCCAAAACAAGTAACAGGAGATATTCCCAAGCAGATAAAGCTAGGAAAGCATGGCCTGATAATAGAAAAAGATGGCTATTCTGGTCTTTTATTGCCGCAAGTGTTTACTGAGTTTGATGTAGACGCAGAGAGCGCTCTTGAAATGACTTGCGAGAAAGCAGGCTTGCCTGCTGGAAGCTGGCAGGAAAAAGACGCAAAAGTGTATTCATTTGAGTGCGAGATATTTAATCAAGTATAGTTAAATATATACTAACTCAACTTTGCGATTAGGCCAAAAAGCATGGCAAAGTTTCGTAACCTAAATTTTTGCTCTTAAAACAGCAAAAAAATGCAAAAATTTAGGCTAACGAAAAGCATATAAATAACATAGTGCCTATTACTTTTTTATGGCGTTTGTTCGGGTGAAAAAACTCAAAGGAAAAGAGTATGCCTACCTTGTGGAAAACAGTTGGCAGGATAAGGGCTCAAGGCAGAAAGTAAAAGCTTACTTAGGAAAAGTAGTGAAGCCATTACGGCAGAAAGAAGGATTGGTTGATGTTGCTGGAATGGCTTTCCAGGAAGCTGTCATTGCACTGATAAAACAAGAATTGCTGAACCACGGGTTTGGCGAGAATCTTGAGCTTGAGCAAGTCAAGGCAGACCTGCTGAACAAAAGCTTTATTTCAGGATCAAGAAATGTTGTCTTGGCTTTGAATGAAGGATTCCTTTGCACGCATACGATAACAGAGGTTTTGGATTTTAAATCAGCAGGGTATGAAGAGCAAGTCGGAGCAAAACTTGCAACAGTGCTTGTCGAGGCAGGACTGAAGCTGCCAAAAGACGTGTTTGTTGCACTGTTTGAAAAAATATATAAATCAAATAACAATTAGGTCTTAAAAATGATTGAAAAAGTGCCAAGGCACATCGGCATCATAATGGACGGCAACAGAAGATTTGCCAAAAGGCTGATGATGAAGCCATGGATGGGCCATGAATGGGGAGCACAAACTGTCCAAAAAGTGCTTGACTGGGCAAAAGAGATGGGCGTCCTTGAGATCACTTTCTATGCATTTTCAATACAAAATTTTAATCGCCCTAAAGAAGAGTTTGACTATTTAATGAATGTGTTCTGCAAAGAATTTGATGGCTTGATGAAAGAAGAGAAGCTTGCTGAAATGAAAGAGAAAGGCCTTAAGGTTAATTTCATAGGAAGGCTGCACATGCTGCCTGCACTTGTACAAGAGAAGATGAAGAAACTGATTGAACTCACTAAAAATAACTCTCCATTTATCGCTAATTTTGCAATGGCATACGGCGGAAGAGAAGAAGTCATTGATGCTGTGCAAAAGATTGCTGAATCTGTGCAGAAAGGAGAGCTTACTGCAGACAAGATAAATGAAGAGGTCTTTGCAAAGTATCTTTATCTTAATTCAGATCCTGACCTGATAATAAGGACAGGAGGGGAGCAAAGAATCTCTAACTTCCTTCTATGGCAGGGATCTTACACTGAACTAGTGTTTTTAGACAAAATGTGGCCTGAAATGACAAAAGAAGACTTTGTAAAAGTTGTTTCTGAATATAATTCAAGAGAGAGAAGGTTTGGGCGGTAAACGTCTGACGTCCAAAATTAATAGTTTATCTCTACTTTTCCATTTTCAGCTGTGTAGTGTTTTCCAGAATGATCCTGGCTGAATGGAATGATTAAGCCGCCTTCATAGATTTTATTGTAATTAATGAATTGGACTGTAACTGCAACATTTTCAGGAACAATTGGGCCGCCCCTGAACTCATGGCTTGTGAATGAGATTCTTGATAAAATAGTTGCCTGATTGTTAATTGAATTTGTTAATACTAAGATTCCTTCTGGATTAGTTATTGGAAATTGAGATGTGTCAGCTCCTTTGATGCCTTGTAAATTAGCAAAAGCACCATCAAAGAAAAAGTCTGCATTGTATTCAACTTTTCCACTGTAAGACTGGATTATGATTTTTAGTTTTCCTGTAAGTTCTTGCTCTATGTTTTCATAGGATTTCAAGGCCAAACTTATTGATACTTTTCCGTCATCTGTATAAACTGCATTAAAATCAGTTATTTCTATGGGTGAAACTAAATCTTCTATTGCGTTTCCTGTTGGAGATGTTGTTTTTAGCAATAAGACAACACCAACCAATAAAACAGTAAGAACAATTATGGTGATTACTATTAAATCATGACCTCTTTTATTCATATTAATACTTGAATAATTCTTGTATATTAAGGTTTCGATTGAAAATGACGGTTAATGGTTTACGATAAACGTCTAACGTCCTACGTCTTACGTTATAAGGGTCCCTATCGGGACAGAGAGAGTTGCATAGTGATTCTTAATCAGCTGTTTATAACAATCCTTGCAGAATCTGACTTCTTCCAAATATCTCCATTCTGCATCTGGCCACTCATTATGCGACATCTCACAAGGATGATACTTATCAAGATTATGATGCTCCAATCCAAGAGCATGGCCTATCTCGCCAAATGTAGTGGCATTGAAATTAACATTAGCTGGACAAAATGTTCCATAGCCGTCAAAAAAACCATCATTAGATGAAATAGCTTTTCTGTCACGTCCCCTGCCATAAATCCTGCCATAATCTCTCTTTAAATCCATTGATGTCAGCACAAGAGAAATATCCTTAGATTCAGGCACTCTTTTCAATATATCTTCTGCTGGCCAATAGCAAGAAAAAACCTTCATTCCCCTTGGTCTCATCTCGCCAGCATACTCATAAGAATCAAACAGCTCTTTAAACTGAGGTATCTTAAACAAGTTATCCATAACATCATCAATACTGCATCCTTTGAACCATAACTTTCTTACTAACAATTTCATACAAGAATAGCATATATTAATATTTATAAAGATTAGGGAATTCCGAAAAGTATAAATACAATCACTTAATCTTAAAATATATGGCATCACAAATACACGCAAAACACATTCTGGTTAAATCAGAACAAGAAGCAAATGAGATTCTTTTTGATTTGCAAAGAGGAAAAGACTTTGATGCGATTGCTGCTGCTAAATCATTATGCCCTTCTGGAAAGAAAGGCGGTGATTTAGGATGGTTTGGACGCGGACAAATGGTCAAAGAGTTTGAGACAGCTGCATTTAATCTGAAAGTTAATGAGCTTTCTAAGCCAGTCAAGACACAGTTTGGATGGCATATTATTAAGAAAGTAGAAGAGAAATAGTTGTTTCTGCTACAACAAGCCTTTATATCACATAAAACCCTTACTCAGCACCAGCTTTAAATATCTTCAAAAATTAAGTATATTGAAATGATATCTATAAAGGATTTGTATAGCATTCTTGCGCATCAAGAAACCCCTGAAGAAATGGGAAAAGAAAGGCTGCAAAGACTTCTAGATGATTGTTGGAAATACAGCCTGGAGATTGAAAAGAATCCTAAAAATGCAGAAGCTTACCTAAGACGGGGGGATGCAAGATACAGATTAGAACTGCTGGAAGATGCAGTAAAGGACTTAGAGAAAGCGATAGCGCTAAATACAGATTCGAAAAGATTTGCACACATGAGTATAGGGATATGTAAAAAGAGACTGGGCGCGCAAGAAGAAGAAATTATGCACTTTAGTAAAGCATGGGAAGATGCAGAATCAGACAAGATTCATAATCGTTATTGCCTCCTAGGTGAAATAGAATTTTATCGCGGCATGCATAAAGAGGCAATAGAGCATTTTGACAGAGCAGAAGAACTTGGAAAAGATGATTTCAGCAAAACAGAAAAAAGGGAAATATACTACGCCAGGGGATTGGCGTGTTCTGTAAGCGGGAAGCATGAAAGAGCAGTTGAAGACCTTAGCAAGGCACTTGCGCTAATGTCTCAGGATATGGATCAAACAAATGCTGTATACCTTGCCAGAGGACAGTCCATGGCAAAGCTTAAAAGATATGAAGAGGCAATTGCAGATTTCACGCAATTCATAAGCCACGAACCGCAAGACATGAGTGCATACTGCCAAAGAGCAGAGGCATATGCTGCACTTGGAAAAACAGAGCTCGCAGAACAAGACAATAAAAAGTTTGAAGAGCTGCTTTTTAAGAATGAACCAAAATAACGCAGACTCTTATTATTAAGAAAGCGGAAAAGAAGTGAATTCTTACTTGTACACAAACAGTACTGCACAGCCTTCTTTATACTGGATTTTTATTGTATTGCCTTTTGCCTTGTTTCTTACACTTATCAAGTTCCCAAGCTCAAGAGTGGCTTCTTTAAGCTCATATTCCAATCCTTCTGTTGTTACTGATTCTGCTTTTGGGAATGGAAGTATTGAGATTGTATTCCCTTTTTGTGTATCTAAAACAGTATCTTTATCTATAAAGAAATAAGAATAGCCATGTTCCATGAATTTTAACTGCAGTTTATCCTTGTATTTCTTTGCAGCAGAAAGATTGCCAAGAAAATGATCCATCTCTTTTCCAGAAGCTCCATAAATGTCTATTTTTTGGAATGTTTTTGACAAGTATTGAAGAGCTTTCTCAAAATCAGTATAATCCTGGTCAGGCATATGAATTAAATTTACGCCAGACTTGCTTTCTATTGAATCCGTATCACCAATGACTGCCTCGATATTGAAAGAACCAAACTTCTGCAATACTCTTATTTTATCATAAGCTCCATCTGTACAATAAATATTTGATTTTCCTAATAAAACATATGACATCCATACTAAATCAAGGTCACCATTAAGAACCAAGCTTGCGGTTTCCATGCAGTGTATGATAATAATGTGATTAATAAAGGTTTACTTATTGAGGTCCTTCGGACAGGGAGAGTTGCATAGGTGGAGTTAAAGTTTGGAATATTTTCGGGTTTTTTTCCGAAAATATTTCGAAATTAGTCGTAAATCTTTCGGGTTTTTTTGAGTAAAAAATATAAAGACTAAAAACTAAAAAAATGCATGAAATTTTACTTGGACACCTCAATATGGAGAGATTTGCAGGAGAATAGAAGCGACAGATTCAGGCCTTTAGGAGAATGGGCTTTTGAGTTATTAAGAAAGATACGCGAAGAAAGGCACATTGTTGTTTATTCTGATGCAGTCATTGATGAACTACGAAAAAAATACAGCCTGCCTGAAATCCAGGAAATATTCCGCACCGCACATCAATTGGAGAAAGTGATTACCCGCAAAGAACAGATAGAGGAATCTGCAAAGCTCTGCAAAAGCCTGAAAATCCCCTGGGGAGACTGCCTTCATGCAATACTTGCAAGAGACAATAATGCAACAATGGTGACAAGAGACAGGCATTTCGAACAATTAAGATTTTTAGCAGACATCAAAAAACCAGAAGAACTAATCTAATTTTATGCCAAACTTCTTTGCATATTCCCTGACAACTTCTTCCCTTATTCTATGCAATTCTTCATCACTAACTTTCACTTTAGCAGAGCCCTTAAACTTCTGCAGGGCCTTTAAGAACTCATCGGCCTTTTCCTCTTTAATTTCAGCAATGCTTTCCATAGCAATTAATAGAATTACAGAATTTATAAGCTTTTTGGTTTATTTCCCGGAAGGTTTGCGGGAATTCTTAGTTGATATCCTTCGGGCATATAGATTTATATAATAAAATAGATTTTTTATTCTTATGATAAAAGCAGTGATGTTTGACCTGGATAACACCTTAATAGATTTCATGCGGATGAAGAAGGGATGCTGCAAGGCAGCTGTTTCTGCAATGAAGAAGGCTGGATTGCAAATGGATGTGAAAAAGGCTTTAAAGATAATGTTTGATTTATATAAAGAGACAGGAATAGAATACAAGTATATTTTCCAGAAGTTTCTCAGGCAAACAGGAAAGATTGATTACAGGGTGCTTTCAGCTGGCATTGCTGCTTACCGCAGGGCGCAGCTCAAGTATATGAAGCCGTATCCTGCTGTCAAGAGCACTCTAAAGAAGCTCAGGAAGAAAGGGCTGAGATTGGCTATTGTCTCTGATGCACCCCGCCTGAAAGCATGGACAAGACTGCAAGAGCTTGGAATCTCTAAATACTTTGATGCTGTAGTTGCCTTTGGAGATACTAATAAAAGAAAACCATCTAAACTTCCTTTTAAAAAGGCTTTGCAAGAACTGAAAGTGAAGCCGTTTGAAGCCTTAATGGTTGGGGACAATCCCAAAAGAGACATACGAGGAGCTAAACGATTGGGAATGAAGACTTGCTTTGCCCGCTATGGGTATTCTTTTATTGGAAGACCGATAAAAGGAATGGATTTTACTATAGATAGGATTGGAGAATTGGGGAAAGTTTTGAAATAAAAGGGGTCCTTCGGACAGAGACAAATGCATAGGGTGGAGTTAAAAATAGAATAAACTTATGCATACAAAACAGGACATTGCAAAGGTTTCTTAATGATTTGAAGTTTTGTTTGAGGATTAGTCTGAAATATATCTGCAGTTTGAGGATTATAATTCAATTTAGTTCCATATTTAATATGATATTGAATATTATTCCTTATGCAGAATTCAATAATCTGATTTGCACATGCTTCATAGAATGACTTGTTTTCCTTAAATTGAGAGCTTTGCACATTATAATTTAGCTTTCCAAATATTATTTTATCTACAAAAGAGATTTCTTTAAGTATTTTATTAAGATCCTGCTCCACAAGATTCGGAGTAGGATATGGCTCCATGCTGACCCAGGTTTTAAGGCCATGATCATGCAAGAATCTTAATGATTTTATTCTCTCTTTATATGGCGCACTATAGGGCTCGAATTGCTTTTTAAAAACATCATTTAAAGAAACCAAAGTAATACCATATTCATTTGTTATGTTAGATTTTATATCAATTATTTTCTTTGGATAAACTCCTTTTGTTAAAACTGTACATGGGATATCATTCTGATTTAATTTCTCTATAATTTTACAGGTCATATCTGTAACTTCTTTATAACCATACATAAACGGATCTGTCATAAAGCACAAATGAACAAACTTAATCTGGTCTTTATACTTAGGAATCTCTTTATCCAATAGCTCTAAAGCATTTGACACTAACCTGGGCTTAATCCAATCAGAATATGTCTTAATCCTGCCAAAACGCTTAGCAAGATTCATAGCATAACAAGGAAAAGTACATCCATGCGAACAGCCTTCAACATGATTTAAACAGAAATCTGCGTATTCGACTCCACTTTTGTATAGAAGACTCTTACGAATGATTTTTAACATCGGCAACCCTCTTTTTAATATATGATATAATATGTTAGTATAATATTAGTATGATATTAGTATTATTAAGCTTTTCTAAATTTAAGTAGTAGATAAGGATTTCAAGGTGCCTTGTGCCTGTTGAAAAAAGGCATTTAAATTGGACACACTTAATTTATCTAATTTAGTGGCCATTGGCAAAGTTAATTGCAATGCAGGTTTGCAATGAGTAAATAAATCGATTCTATACATTTCACCATTACGTGAATTCTTAACGCTAATTCCTTTAGTATAGCATGTTATTGATCTATTGACTAATATTTTAATTTCTTCTGCATAAGCAGCACTAAATTCAGAATCATCTATTTTTGTATAAATTTTATTTTTTGGTATTTGTTTTAGTAATGTTTCAGGAAGGTATTTCTCCAGATTCTTACATTGAGTAAAACCTCTTTTTAATGTATTTACAGGGAAAGTAAAAATAACATCAACATATTTGAGGCTCAGTAACGCTTTCCAAGTATTCCATTCTATATTCGTAAAGTTATATGGATCTATGAATGCTAATACTGCTTTTTTTTCTTTGGTGTCCTTATTAATCTCTGCAATAACTTCATTTATTTTTATATTGCAATCTCCACATAAAACATGTATGTCTTTATCCAATGTTATATTTTCAGCATATTTAGTATTAATTATATTTGTTACAATATTAATTCTTTTTCGTAATGCCTCGCAAAAAGAAGAATCCAGATCAATAAAAAACCATTTATTGAATCTATAATTTATTTTTTTGGATTTAATTGGGACTACTCCTTTTAAAATAGAAATTATTGGCGAACCAATAGTTTGACAACGAGTATCACGTATTGTATTCGCGCCAGAACTAGAAAAAAGATCTAAAAAATAACAAGTAAAGCCATGACTCTGCAATATTGTTAAGAATGGAGAGATATAATAATCCAGAAATATTAATTTCTTAAAACTCCATAAACCAAAACCTTTCTTATTAATAACATCTGATGCAGCAATTATGTGTTTAGCATCATCTGAAAAAACATACTCATGGATATACTGATTTATTTCTTTTTTCATTTTCGAAAAAAACATAAGATGCAGTTATTTATAAGTTTTGCGTGCATTTGTCCAGTGGCTAATGAGAATAAATCCGAAAGATTTTCGGATTTTTTCCGAAAATATTTCGAAATTAACGGAATTCTTTCGAGTTTTTCTTGCAAAAACATATAAAGACTAAAAACTTAGAAATTACATGCGAATATGCGATATTCCCTTAGAGAACAGGCCTAGAGAAAGATTACAGAAACAAGGAGCAGAAGTATTGAATGATGCTGAATTACTGGCAGTAATACTACAAAAAGGAACTAGAACAGAAAATGTAATAGATATGAGCAATAGATTGATAGCAAAATACGGAATGGATAAACTATCTGACTTATCTTTAACAGAGTTACAAGAGATTAAAGGAATAGGGCCTGCAAAAGCCATGCAGATAAATGCAGTGTTTGAATTGAATAAAAGAAGAAACATATCTAAAAGAACAGGAAAACCAATAAAATCAGCACAAGACGTATTTGAATATGCATCTCCAATACTAATAGGAAAAGACAAAGAACACTTTATGATTCTATTACTAGATTCAAGAAATAATATCATTAAAGATGAAATAGTTTCAATAGGAACACTCAATGCTTCTATTATACATCCAAGAGAGATATTTAAGTTAGCTATTAAAGAGAGTGCTAATGCAATTATATTAGTACATAATCATCCTTCAGGAGATCCGACACCATCTACTGAAGATGAAAGAATAACAGAGAAATTAATTGAGATTGGTGAGTTGATGAATATAGAAATACTGGATCATGTGATTGTTGGAAAGGAGAAGTGGTGGAGTTGGAAAAAGAAGTGATTATTTATATTCTGCTTTTTCTTCAGTAGCAATATATGCTTGCGGGCCTTCTGCTATGTAATTATTTTCAGCTAAATCTTTGCAAGTAAGTTTAGCCTGTTCAAGAACAGTGTCCGTTGCTTTTTGTTGCATATCTGGTGGATAACCATATTTCTTTAATATCCTTTTAACTTTTAACCGAATATTTGCCTGAACATTTTCTCTTATTGTCCAATCAATTGTTGTGTTTTTATGAATTGTATCTACTAAATCCTTTGCTATTTTTCTTAGAGTTTCATCACCCAAGACTTTAACTGCGCTATCATTAACTTCTAATGCATCATAGAATGCAACTTCATCTTCATTTAAACCCAATTTCTGTCCTTCTTTACTTGCTTCACGCATCTTTTTTGCAAGATTTATCAACTCTTCAATAATTTGTGCTGTTTCAATACTCTTATTTGTATACGCTTTTATTGCTCTGTCAAGCATTTCTGCAAAAGATCTTGCCTGAATAAGATTCTTTTTTGATTTTATCTTTATTTCATTATTGAGAAGTTTTCTGAGCATTTCAAAAGCAAGATTTTTCTGAGGCATATCTTTAACTTCTGCCAAGAATTCTTCTGACAAAATAGAAATATCTGGTTTTTTCAATCCAGCTGCTGCAAAAATATCTATAACCCTATCTGAAACAATAGCTTTTGAGAGTATTTGCTTTATTGCAGATTCATAATCCCTTGATTCGGTTTCTCCCTTTATTTCAGTATTTTTAATGATTGCAGATCTTATTGCCTGGAAGAAACCAACATCATCTCTAATTGTTATAGCTTCCTCATGAGGCACTACCAAAGCAAAGGATTGTGATAAACCTAAAACAGTATTTAAGCATCTATCTTTACCTTTTTCTTGTTTAAGCACAAACTCCATTGCATCCATGATGATTTGCATTTTATCTTGAGTTTTTGCAGTAAAGAATTTTTTATAATTAAATCCATGAAATAGACCTAGAACAATTTCATATTTTTCTTGCATTACTGCAATTGCTTCAGCTATATCAAATTCCGGTTTTCCTTTTCCACCACTTGCAGCATAGTCTGCTAGTGCTTCTTTTAAGTCAGGAGCAATTCCGATATAATCAACTATTAATCCACCGGGCTTATTTTTGAAAACCCTATTTACTCTTGCTATTGCTTGCATTAAATTATGCCCAGTCATTGGCTTGTCTACATACATTGTATGTAAAGGAAGAACATCAAAACCAGTAAGCCACATATCCCTAACAATAGCAATTTTTAATGGGTCAGAGGGATTTTTCATTCTTTCTCCAATATCTTTGCGCCTCTGTTTTGTTCTAATATGTTCTTGCCATTCAACAGGATCAGTTGCAGAACCAGTCATGATTACTTTTATTATGCCTTTGTCATCATCTTTATTATACCAATCAGGCCTTAATTTTATTATTTCATTATGCAGGTCAATACAGATTCTTCTGCTCATACATACAATCATTGCCTTACCTTCAAGAACACTTAATCTCTCTTCCCAGTGCTTGACTATATCTTTTGCAATTCTTTTTATTCTGCTTGGACTTCCAACTACTTTCTCTAATCTTGCCCATTGGCTTTTTAGCTTTTCTTTATGCGCAACTTCTTCTCCTTCTGTAACTTCTTCAAATTCAGGATCAATTCTTACTCTCTCTTCTGGCTTTAATTCAAGTTTTGCTAGTCTGCTTTCATAAATTATTCTAACAGTAACACCATCGTCTATTGCCTGCTGAACATCATATTTATCAACATATTTTCCAAAAACAGCAGGAGTGCTTCTATCTGCTTTTTCTATAGGTGTTCCTGTAAATCCAATAAAAGAAGCATTAGGCAAAGCATCTCTTACATATTTAGCTAGGCCATATTTTGGCACTGCCTTGTCTATTTTTAATCCAAAACCGTATTGGCTTCTATGAGCTTCATCAGCAATTATGATAATATTTTTTCTATCAGATAATAATGGATGTTCTATTCCTTCTTCTGGCAAGAATTTTTGTATTGTTGTAAAAATAATCCCTCCTGAGGATACACTTAACAATTCTTTTATTTCTTTTCTTGAAGTGGCTTGCTTTGGATCTTGTCTTAATAATTCATGACATCTACTAAATGTCCCAAATAATTGATCATCTAAATCATTTCTGTCAGTTAACAAGATTATTGTTGGGTTTTCTAGTTCTGGCTGCAAAACTAGTTTTCCAGCATAGAAGACCATAATAAGACTTTTTCCACTGCCTTGGGTGTGCCAGACAATACCTGCTTTTTTGTTTGTTTTTGTGGCTGTAATTGTTGATTCAATTGCTTTGTTTACAGCATGATACTGATGATAAGCTGCAATTTTCTTATTTATTTTTATTGTTCCTTCTTTTTTATCTTTATCAACTTCAAAAACAATAAAGTGTCTTATTAAATCCAGTAAAACATCTTTATTAAGCATTCCCTTGATTAAAACTTCAATTTGAGGTTTGTTTACTTTTTTACCATCAATTGCTTTCCAAGGAGTAAATCTTTCCCAGTCAGAAGTCAAAGTTCCTGCTTTAGCTTCCAAACCATCACTTGCTACTAAGACTTCATTAAACCTGAATAAAGAAGGAATTAATGCTTTATATGTTTGAAACTGGTCAAAAGCAGTTTTAGTAGTTGCATTTTCATCAGCAGGATTCTTTAATTCAATTATGCAAACAGGCAAACCATTTATGAATAAGATAATATCTGGTCTTCTATTATTTCTTTCTTCTATAATTGTGAATTGATTAATTGCTAAGAATTCATTATTTTTATTATCAAAAATCTGAACAAAATCATCTTTAATTTCCCCATTTTTCTTTTTATATTGAACAGGAACACCATCTGTAACAAACTTATGAAAATTTTGATTATTTATTACTGGATTTGGGCTATCTGTTCTTAGAATCTTCTTTATTGCTTCTTCAATAGCTTCTTTAGGAATAATTTTGTTAATCTTTTGTAAAGCAGTTCTTAATCTATTCACTAAAACAACATCTTTATATTTTCTTTCTTCATTAATTCCGCCCTCAGAAATATCAGGACCACTCAAGACAGTATAACCTAACTCTTTAAGCATATCTAAACAGTTATTTTCAACGTCTGCTTCAGTTATTGATTTAGGCATTTTAATTAATTTTTTCTTGAAGGCGTTCTCTTATTTTATTTATTACTCCTTTTATTGAATGTCTACTTTTCCACCACAATATTAACAAAATAATTCCTAAAATAAATCCTAGACCGACAATTATTACAAAAATATCAAATATTGGTCTTGACTTCATAGTTGTTGTAATTAACGCAATAAGAAAGGATAATGCAATAGATAATAAAAAAATTGCAAAATTTAAGAAAATAGGCTCCGAACCTCCTGTTTCTAATTTATCTAATTCATCTTCTGTGATTTCATAAATATTTAAAGAATTTAATTTTCCTTTACGTATCGTAAGTTCTTGTTCATCTCCAGGTATTATGGACTTACTCATTTTTTTCATCTTTATTCTTTTCTTTAAACCAATCCTCATCAAAACCAAGAACTTTAACATTTAGGAAAAAGGTATTTCCACAATTACTACAGACTATAGGTATACTAGGAAGAACCTGCCCGCCTAAAACTAAATTACCCCCTATTTTATCCATTAGAAAATCATTAGTAAAACCGCCTGCTACGGAGAATTGATTATTTGTACAGACCGGACATGTGATATCAGTTCGACCAGTCTTTTTTTTGATAGCTTCTTCAATTTTCTTTATTATTTCAGCGATTTTATCTTTGGATAATGCCATTTTATTTCCTCGTTCCTACGAAATGAAGTAGTATTGATATTATAAAACATACTATTCCTGCAAATAATCTAGCCAAAAAGCCTGAAACTCCCAAGATATGAGCAAATGATGAACTAAACCAAAACAAAACACCTACAAGAACAAGTACTATTTCAACAAGAATTATCCAAATATTAAATCTAATATCAAACATTTTATTTCGCCTCAACAGGAACTCTTATTTTTCCAGACATTAGTTTTGGGAGTAGAGAATCACGGATTTGGGAAAGATTTTTTGATGTGACAATATTGCCTGAACTTTTTTCCTTAATATAAGTCATTAATCTATCAAATTTATCAAGTAATTCGTTATTAGGAATAACGAAATTAAAGTTTAAAATTGCATCTTCGGGTAAGGCAAGAACTGTTGTCCCTGTGGCAAATCCTGTTGCTCTTTCTCTATATTCTGGAGTTTGGAGTAAATATGATAAAAAGTGTTTTGGTAAGGTTTCTTTGTCATTTAAAAACCTAATTGCATAAATATGATGAGTAAACAAAACTGTATTATTTCCTAAATCCGAAGGAACAATTAAACAACTACCCAGAACTTCCCTTTTTTGTGTGATATCTGTGTTAGCAATTATTAAATCACCTGGTTTAACTAGATTTCTTTCTTTGAAGTCTCCTGAATAAAATTTTAACCCATCATACCTAAAATGATTATTTGGTGCAATGTTGCCAAGATTAATCATAGGAATCCCATTTTCACAAAGTCCACTTCCTTTATATGAAAGTCCCCTTTCAACAAAAATAAAATCTCCCAATTTCCCAACCTTCCACCCCTTCGGTATCTTCCCCAATTCAGAATCAATCATCTCTCCGCCAGAGCTTTTGTATGGTTTGCCTTGTTCATTTGGAAATTCAAAATCAACAAACCAGTGCTTGAAGATTGCCTGACCGATTGCTTCAAGAGTTTTGTTCATGGATTGATTGAGCTCGATTTTGGAGTCGAGGTCTAAAAGAATTTTAGCAATAGCTTGTTGTTCTTGAATAGATGGAACCGGCACCTTTAATTTTCTAAAATCAGTTTTATTAAATTTGGGGTTTGCGCTACCGGTTAAAATTGTTTTAATCGAAGTTTGACCTGCAGGAGATAAAAACCAATAGAAATAAAAATCATTTGATGTTTTAGATCTCATCATAATAGAATTTGGGCCAAGAGTCATTTTTTTATTTAATTTAGGAGTTCGGAATACAGTTCCAGCATAAGCACCAACATTTGAAATTATTATTTCTCCGCCAAAAAGTTTACTCTTTTTAAGATAGTTATATCCTTTCTCATCAATATAAATAAAGTTACCAGAAAAATGATTATTATAATCTACAAGTCTTATTAATATTGCTTCTTTTGGTTCTTCATAATATTTTACATTTTCTGCTAATGATGCAAAACTACCGTTTGCCACAAAATCAGTTATAACCCCCATAACTTCTTCAGAAGTTGCTATTTTCCAATCTTCAGGAATCATTCCTATTTCTGTTTGTTTGAATTTAGTATTCTTCTGCATCTTGTTCGATCTTCCTAATTATTTTAACATTTACTTTATTTTTGATCATGTTTTCTCTATTATTCCAAAAATCATATTTTAATTCTAGGAGATATTTATAATCTTGCATATTTATTTTAGATTTAGCAAAATCCAAATTATTTAAAAGTTTAACAAGAGCGTAACAATATAAATTTAATTCTATTGTCCACCAAATAATATTTTTAACATTAGACATATTTCTATTATTATTTATTAATTCTGTTATTTTTCTTATTCTATTTGCATAATAAATTATATTTTTGTTTTGATGCCTTCCTGAATGTAAATAATTTTCTAAACATGTAGAAAAATATGTATTTGTTACTATGCCCCACTGTAATTTTGAACTTAAATCTTTTTCACTAATCTTTGTTAAAATAACTAAAGGATTTTCATTAGAATATTTTTTATTAATGTTTTTATCTTTAATTTCATAAATGTTTTCTTTTGTATTCCTGACATTTTCGTCTAGTTCAGCAAGAACTGCGTAAATAAGATTACGTTCTTTACTTAATATTCGTTTTGAGGTATCTGAAAATTCCCAGCGATATATAGCCCAAGCAATTACTGCGGCCAGAAATGTTGTTAAAAAAGCACTTAGAATTGTTAAGAATAAATCTAATGCAAAGGAATTATTTAATACTTCAATAATAAAAGTATAATTCATATTAAATTACCTATTTCAGTTTCTTTGAATTTAGTTTTTTTGCTCATTTTTTGAAAACAATTTTTGAACGCAGGATAATCCCAAAATTAATAGCCCAGACATGGCCAAATCTTTAACAAAAACAAGCCAAGAGTACTCTTTTAACCCATCAACTGAAGAATACATCAAACCCAAAAAAATTGCGACTGTCAAGATGATTTTTTGACGATCCTTCTTAAGCCAACCAATCATTGGAGCCAAATAATGAATACTTATTACAAGTATAACGGCAGCATGTCCCAAAAAACCAAAATAAAAAGTGGCTTGCTGCAGCATCATATATGCTAAACTACCAGACCATTTAATAAAAAAATGTAACCAGAAACAGGCCGTTGCCAAAACAAAAATAAAAAATAAAGTTATTAGCCTATCTTGATCAACAAGCTTTTTTGAGGTTTTCATACAAAAAACCTCCTTAAAAATTCAAAAAATGCAGCAATGATAATCAGAGGAATCATAGCATTAATCAAGGCATCTGTTGATGAGGCAATATTTCCAGAAGCAATAGCATTTAAGAAATTTGTTAGAAGTGGGAGAATAAAAGAGAGAACGATTAATAATACTAGTATAGAAATTATTTCTCTTGGTCCAACTTGTCCTTTCTTATGATTCTTTATTTTCATTTTCTAACTTTTTAATAGTTTCATTTAATTCCATTATTTTGATAAAATTTTGGCCTTGCTCCTGAATTACCTTAGTTTGGTCTATGTTTGGAAATGCTAAAAATTCATGAGCAAATTTATTTCTTAAATTTCTAATTGCATGAAGCTCTTTTCCCTGTGCTTCATTAATCAAGCCTAGTTTAAATGTAATATTCGCTAAATCATAAAAGCCATTCTCTGAGAAGTCATCAATAGATATGTTTAATTTTAATGATATTACTTTTCTCAACAAAAGTTCGATATGGATTATTTGTGTCATGTAAGCTTCATATACTTTGTTCTGATTAAGTAATGTTTGATAAAAAGTTAAAAGATCCTGTTCGCTTTTATTTATCAAACGGTTATATATTTCAATTATTCTTCCTGGACTAATCTTATTCCTCTTCGTTGAAATTTCATCGGCAATTTTTTTATCATATTGAATTTGTTTATTTATGATTTTCATTTTATCTCAAACCTTCCACCCAATCCTCTCCAAATTCTTCCTTATCTCTTCATCTACTTTCTTCCCTTCTTCCATCTGTTTAGCTAACTCAGCAGTCAATCTTTTCATCTTCTCTTCAAATAATTCTGTGTCTTCTTCCTCTTCTTCTGCTCCAACATATCTGCCAGGAGTTAAAATGTATGCTTGCTTTCTTATCTCATCTAATTTAGCACTTTTGCAGAAACCAGCAACATCTTCATACTTTCCACCTTCTCCTCTCCAAGCATGATAAGTATCTGAGATTTTCTTAACTTCTTCTTCAGTTAGTTCTTTATGTCTTCTATCAATCATTACACCCATTTTACGGGCATCAACAAACAAAACTTCTCCGCTTCTATTCCTGAATTTATGGTTTTTCTTATCTCTAGCAATAAACCAAAGACAAGCAGGAATCATTGTATTGTAGAACAATTGCCCTGGCAAAGAAACCATACAATCGATTAAATCAACTTCGACAATATTTTTTCTTATATCACCCTCGCCGGAAGTATTAGAGCTCATAGAGCCATTAGCAAGAACAAATCCGGCAATTCCAGTAGGTTTAAGATGATGAATAAACAACTGTACCCATGCAAAATTAGCATTACCAGTAGGAGGAACTCCATATTTCCAGCGAGCATCCTCTCTTAACAACTCCCCTTTCCAATCTGAAACATTAAAAGGAGGATTAGCCAGTATAAAATCAGATTTTAAATCCTTATGCTTATCATCAAGGAAGCTATCTCCCCATTGAATATTAGCATCAATACCTCTAATAGCTAGATTCATTACACACAAACGCCAGGTAGTCTGGTTACTCTCTTGTCCAAAAATAGAAAGATCATTTATTCTGCCGCCATGAGCCCTAACAAACTTCTCAGACTGCACAAACATTCCACCAGAACCACAACAAGGGTCAAAAACTCTTCCTGTATATGGTTCAATCATTGCAACCAGTAATTGAACAATGCTTCTGGGAGTATAAAACTGTCCTCCTTTCTTACCTTCTGCATCTGCAAACTGTCCTAAAAAATATTCATAAACCCTTCCAAGAATATCTTTGCTTCTATTTTCTTTATCTCCTAAGCCAATTGTTCCAATTAAATCAATAAGCTCACCTAATCTTTGCTTATCTAAAGCAGGCTTAGCATAATTCTTAGGAAGAACACCTTTTAATGAAGGATTATCTCTTTCAATAGCATCCATTGCATCATCAATTAAATTACCTACAACTGGCTGTTTTGCATTTTTCTGTAAATAATCCCATCTTGCTTCAGGAGGAACCCAAAAAACGTTTCTTGATTTATATTCATCAATCTCTTCAGGATCAGAAAGCTTCTCAGGATCATTCTTTAATTCTTCATAAACTTCCTTAAAAGCATCAGAAATATACTTTAAAAAAATCAAACCAAGAACAACATGCTTGTACTCAGCAGCATCCATATTATTCCTTAATTTATCTGCAGTAATCCATAATTTAGCTTCAAAACCAAGATTTGCACCAGTTGATTGTTTATCTTTTACCATTTAATCCTCCTCATACCCTAAATCCTTTACCGCTTCATAGAAAATCGCTGTAGGAGAAAAATCTTTCTCTTTTAGCCATTTAGACATGCTTTTATTTATTCTTATCGTAACTAGAATTGATTTGCGGTGATTTCCATTTTTTCGTTTAATTTTATTTAGGTCCATTTGTATATACAAATAAGTAGACAGCAGTTTATAAAGCTTTTGAGCACTTGTCCAGTGGTTTCCCTAAGTTTATTATAAATTTGAAAGCCCATACTGACATTAATTCTCCCCAACTGATTACTTCAGACATAATAAGAATATTCAAAATATTTAAATATATGCGATACTTAAATAGATTTATGCATGACCTAACTCAAGTAGTATTGATGTTTTTCTCTATTATGATTGCAGTATCATACCCACACATACGAGATTCTTATCTACGCCCAATGTTTCGAACACTAGAAAAAAAAGCATCTAAGCCATGTAGGGATATTTTTGTCTTTATGATATATTCTTTGTTTGTTATTATTTGTTTAGCGATAATTTATTATATTACAGAAAATATTAGTAATTGGTTTATTTTTAGACAGCACGTAAGAGAACTGGGATGTATATTTTTCATAAAAAACATATACTGATTTTATTTAATCATCCTCTCCAACTCTCTCACTATCCATACCATCCCTTCTGTATCCAATCCACAATATGCCTCTAGATTCTTTCTTATTTTAATAACTTCTTTTTCACTTGGTTTCTTTCCATCTGCTCCATATATCATATACAAATACTGTAAACTGGCTTCTCCACCTTGGGAGATTTCTAAGTCAGAATAGCTTTTGCCAGTTAATACAGGCAGTACTTTTTTTATTGATGCAGAGCCTTCTTGTTTCGGATTGTAATAATAAAAGTTCTTGAAAGGTATAAGTAAATCAATCATCCTGTCAATCAAAGAATCAATCCATTTTTTATCAGAAGGGAATTGTTCTGCTAGTTTTAATAATACATTCTTCTCAAAAGAGGCATTATACACAACAATGCTCCCTTTACTCCCAATATTCTTCTTAAGGGCTTCTAAGAATGCCTTACGAGGATCTTCTGTTCCAGAAGCCAGGAATGATACATGCTTCAAATCTTTCTCCTGTATATGCAGACTAAACTGAAAAGGAACCTGCTGATAAGGAGAAACACCATCAAAGAGAGGTATAGCTGTCCCAAAAGTCTCGAAATCAAGATAAAACAAAGGATACTTCAATGTACTCAAAAATTCCTTTATCTTGGCCTTATCAACATGAGTTTTGCCAGTTTTAGCACACTCTTTCTGTATCTTCTGATTACTTGTCAATGGGATATCAACATCTTTGATAGAAACCACTCCTGAATCAAACAATTCAAATGCTTTTTTCTTGCGGATATTATACAATTCAAACACACTTCCAGGAGGAATATGCTTCCAGCATTCATCCATAAGCGGGCATGCATAAGGATCTTCACAATTAGGATGAATATCAATAGCAGGGCAAGCTTTGCCAGAAATTATCTTAAGCATATAATCAATCTTTTCCTGTATGCCTTCCATCACTGTATCAATCTCTTCCTTAACAAATAGCTTAGAAACATCAATCTCTCCCTTACGCACATACTCATTATTTATGTGCATCAAAAAACATTTCCTAATCTTAAGCCCTGCTTTCTCACAGCAAAACTTCTGAAAAGAAACATCCTGAACATGAATATCCTCAACCTTAGTCCCGCTTTTAACCTCAATAATATCCCACTCATCTTTGACCGGCACAAGAATATCAACTCTTGAATAAACAGGATCAGCAAAAAACCCTGCCTCAAAAAGAGGCATTTTCTTCTTCAACAGCTCTTTTGTCTTATGAATATTTTCCTTAAAGTCCTTAGTAGGAATATCAATACCTTTTGGAAACAATTTCTTTGCAAACTCTCCCACAAGATGCCCTTGCTCAAACCTATGCTTTAATGCCTCATCTGCCTCAGGAATAGCATCTGGCTTGTTAACCCGAAGCCAAAGGTACTTAGGGCACTGCAAGCCAACGATATATGCTGATTTAGTAAGGAACATATCCAAACATAAAGCAAGACCATATTTAAAGGTTTTCCCGAAAACCTTCCGAAAGCCACTGGACATACTCACGTGAAATTTATAAAGAGCATTATCTTCCACAATAACAGGTGGTAAAAATGGATGAAAACAATGCTTTGGTTGTATTTCAGGGAAAAAATATAAGAAGAACTTGGTTTAATGATGAATGGTGGTTTGTTGCTCTGGATATTGTAGAAGTTTTGACTGAGTCTAAAGACCCTAGCGGCTATTTAAAAGACATGAGGCGCCGAGATGAAGGCTTTGCACAAGGGTGGGGGCAAATTGCCACCCCCCTTCTGATAGAAACAGCAGGGGGAAAGCAAATGCTGAATTGCGTCTCTGTAAAAGGAGCTTTTAGGCTTATCCAATCAATCCCATCTCCTAAAGCAGAACCATTCAAACAGTGGCTAGCACAAGTTGGCTATGACCGGGTAAAAGAAATAGAAAACCCAGAACTTGCCCAAAAGCGAATGAAAGAGCTTTACAGGGCAAAAGGATACAGTGATGAATGGATTGAAAAAAGAGTAAGAGGCATTGCAGTAAGAGATGAATTAACAGATGAGTGGAAGAAAAGAAATGTAGAAGAAAACAAGGAATTTGCAATCCTGACAGCAGAGATCTCAAAAGCAACTTTCGGAATGACACCGCAAGAATACCAGAAACTCAAAGGCCTGAAGCAGGAAAACCTAAGAGACCACATGAATGACTTAGAGCTGATATTCACAATGCTTGGAGAAAGAGTAACAACAGAAATAACAAGAAACAAAGAGGCAGAAGGCTTTGATGAATGCAAGGACGCTGCAAAAGACGGCGGGGAAGTCGCAGGCAATGCAAGAAAAGACGCTGAAAAAAAGATAGGCAAAACAATCATCACAAATGAAAACTATCTTGAAGAAACAGAGAAGAACAAAAGAAAAAGAATAACGAACAAAGAACCACGTTCTCTTATTTAAACAGGTCTATATCTTATAATATTTTTTTATTTTCTCAGCACATTTTCTGGGAGAAAGGAATGTATTGTCGAGTATTAGACTTCGGCGGGCCGTAGATATAGATTAGCTTCATAATGATACCACCATTCTAGTTAGAAACTCTAAGAAATTACTTCGGCACATACAGGTTTCGGTCTTCTCCCTTATACTTCCCATTATCTTTTTCCCAGCAAGGCATGCAATATCTCCAACCTCTTTTAATGATGCTGTATTTACCGCATTTGGCACATTTTGTTTTGTAGTTTGGAGGATGCTGAACCATAACATATACTAAGATATCGCTTCTATATAAAGCATTAGGTTTAAGATTTTAGAAATATAATGTATAAGTCTTTTTTGGGGAATACTATTATTTACCTGTTTCTTCGTAAATCTTCCGGGAATTTCTAAGTAAAACATATAAAGACTGAACTTCTTATTGAAAAACAGAAACCTTTATAAATGTTTAAATAATTTAAACAATTGTTTAAAAAATGAAAACAATATTAAAAGAAGGATATGAAAAGATACTCGCGATATTCTATAATGACCAGGCTGCAAAGATACACCTGAGGGATATTGCAAGAAAAACCAAACTCAATGAGAACAGCGCATCAAGATTCCTGAACAAGCTAGAAAAAGAAAGAATACTTGTATCAAAAAAAGACGGCAACCTGAAAAAATACGAGCTGATGAACAATGACATCACACATTTTGCAATGGCATATTTTGATGTGGCAAGGCTAAACAGCCTGCCAAGCATAAGAAAAAACGCAATCCTATACTTTCTCAATGAACTGAAAGAAAAGCCGATAATCACTGTCCTGTTCGGCTCGACTGCAAAGAACACATACACAGAAAAATCAGATATAGACTTATTACTGATAGTAAACAAGAAAATAAGCACTAAAAATGCAGAAGATTACGCTGACTCGCAGACAGCAATAAAAATAAGTTGCATACAAATAGAAATAAATGACCTCAAACAAGAGCTAAAGCTAAAGCAAGACAAAGTTGTCCAGTCTGCCCTCAAAACAGGATACCCGATAACAAACCATATTGAATATTATAGGATGATTTACGATGAAAGAATATGACCTAAACCAATTACTGAATAATTACGAGCTTCTTAATGAGAAAATACAAGATTTCATGGCAAATAAAACCCTAAAAAAGCAGAACCCAGATGAAGAATAGACCAAAGGCCATATTGAAAAAGCAGAGCATAACCTGAGATTCATAAAAGACAACCTTAAAATGGGATATACTGATTGGTGCATAACAGGATGCTATTACGCTGCATACCACATGGTCCTTGCACTGATTATGACACAAGGGTACTCCTCTAAAAACCATCTTGCAACATTATGCACAGTAATAAAAGAATTCTACAAAAAAGGCATTGAGAAAGAAGACCTGGAAATGATAAATAATCTCTTTATTGATTACCAGGACCTGATATTTTATGTAGAATCAAAAAACAAAAGAGAAGACGCAACATACTCAAGCAAAAGACTATATGATAAAGCAGTAGTAGAAATTCTTAGAATCAAAACAGCAATATTTGTTGATAAAGTCAAAGAAATGATTAGAAATCAAAAATAATCTTCATAACAAAAATTCCTTTCCTTCAATGTGCAGCTACCTTTGTCTTCAATAATATTTCCATCCAGAAACTCCCTGAATCTTCTTACTAGATTATTGCAGTCACTGCATCTTTTGAAGTCAGTCCCTATCTCAACATCAAACTCCCTTTCATTAATTTTGACTAGTTTTGCAACAACATCTGCCCTTTCTTGGAAAGAATGAAATATAGAAGAAATAAAGTTAGCATCTGGAAAGGCATCTGAAATCTTGATATGCAGAATGCATTTTTTCGGGCTGAAATTCACCAGCTCTTTCTTGACAAGAATGCATCTCTCTTTCTTCAGCTTCATCTCCTTTTTAGCCAGATTCTCAGCAATCACGCCAGGGATCTTTATGCTTCCATCTGGATTGAATCCAATCATAAAAAACAGTCCTAGAGGGGTGTTTAAATATTTTCCGCAAGCCTTCCGGAAATTTCTGAGCAAAACATATAAAGACTAAAAACTGATGAACAGATTACCTATACCCTTTAGCTGAAATCTTTTCAAGCGCTGTCATTTCTGTGCATATTAAATCCATCACAAGAACATGCTGGCTTCCCATCATGGGATGGCTGTTTATTTCTTCTTTGGTTATTGT
Source organism: uncultured Methanosarcinales archaeon (assembly GCA_964354285.1). Taxonomy (GTDB): domain Archaea; phylum Nanobdellota; class Nanobdellia; order Woesearchaeales; family ARS49; genus JAWABT01. The sequence goes on from CAYGYR010000001.1 coordinate 57,000, forward strand.
TACGCATGGCACTAAAACATTTGTATTAGGGCGGTATGGATCATAAAACCCTATTTTAAGATTCAGAACACTTGCCTGCTCCCAATCCTGATGAAGCTGAAGAGAATACTTTATCTGGTCCATTTTGCCTTCGCCAAATATCTTGCCATTGCTTTCTGCAACAATCTGGTTGAACTTGCCTGGAATAACACGAACCGTTCCTTCTGCACTCTGCCAGTAATTATACCTGCTTGAAAGCACAGGCCTTCCTCCGCCATCCATGATAGCGCCATTAAGCCTCACTGCACCTGCAACAGCAGCTCCTGTATTTGAAAACTCCATCATAACAACAAGAGAGACAGCTGCAACAAAGAACACTAATATCAGCTCTTTTTTCATAATAAATAAGAAAATACTTACTAAATTTAAATCTTTCCCTTCAACACAAGCCCAGCAGCCCTCAATAACGCTTGCTCATTCATCTGCCTTATTCTTTCAAGCTTTGGCAATTCCATCCTTATTTTTCTTCCCTTGTCTGCAATCAATCTTGTGCCAACCCCTGCAATCAAGCCAAGCCACCATGTCTGGGTTATGCCCGCAACAATTGCTGCAGAAGTATAAGCTATCATTGATTTTGCCCCTCTATCACCAAAACCAAAAGATTTCTGATACACATTCTTATCCTTGACAGTATACTCTGAAAAAGCAATAAGCGCAAGCGATGCAAGAGGTATTTTTATTCCAATAAAGTCATAATCAACATCAGAAGCATGATTAACAGTCTGCTCAAGGGCAGCATCACTTATCCCTGAATTAATGACATCCTCTCCAGCAGCATGCATAAGCACCTGAGAGTAAACCTCATCTGTTGCCACAATATCAATATCAGGATACTTTCTTGCAGCAGCAGTTATGTAAGACACTGAATCACAGGCCTTGCACTGCAAAACATCTGCAATGCTGTCATCTGGCCCAAGGATTTCAATATCCCATCCAGGCTGGTTAGGAGAATCAGCAAGCGAAGCATGATACCCATCAGGAAGGTTCCCAGAATTCAGGTAATCAGCATACTTAATCTCAAACAATTTTCCTTTCACACCAGCAAGAAAACCCTGCATTTGGGAATCACTATAATTCTCAGCTGCCTCTGAAAAAGACCATTTCTCAGCAAGCCCAGGATAAGCAAGAGAGTAAGCATGCTCAACATCAGGGGGAACATCTTTTCCATGCAACAAATAGTCAACAAGAGGAACACCTCCTATCACTCCTGCATCAAAAAAAGTTTTATTATTCGCAACAAGCATGTTATAGAGCTCTGACTGGCCCTGAATGTATTCCTGAAGCCCCTTGTACTGCTTGCGGTAATAAAAAAGCGAGCCAGCATTATAAGCAAACTCTGCGCTGCCCTTTACCATGCCAGCGCCTGCTGCAACAGCAGCTGCACTGCCTTTGGCAATCTCCCTCCTATGATTCCATGCAAAACGAGCAGTGCCTGCAGCAGCTTTTCCAGTCAACCGAGCAAAAAACTTCGCTGCCTTCCAAGACAAAGAATCATCAGCCATAACTAACATAAAGTAAAGAAGGTATAAAAAGTTAAGCTAACTTCAATCCATTCTTTACCTTTCTCTCTGGAACAGCAAGAACAACTTCATCACCAATAACAAAGCCTGTGACAAGGCATTCTGAAACAAAATTAGCAACCTGTTTTGGCTCAAAATTAACAACACAGATGACTTGCTTTCCAACTAAATCTTCCTTCTTATATAATTTAGTTATTTGAGCACTGGACTGCTTGATGCCAAGCTCACCGAAATCAATCTTCAGTTTGTATGCTGGCTTTTTTGCTTCTGGAAAAGCATCTACAGAAAGGACTGTTCCAACTCTTAATTCAACTTTCTCAAAATCAGTCCATTTAATCATTTTCAAACCCATTAATCTTGCTCTGCAATACCTTATTATTTGTCCTATAGCTGACTTTCTTTGCAGCCTCTTCCAAAGGCAGCTGCAAAACATCCTTTGGCATGTCAACTATCACAAGCTCTGGATGCCTGAACACAGCAAAAAGGTCTTTATTGGTGACTTTGCCAGTGCCGGGAAAACAATGGTACTCTGACTCGTCTGGAACAAGATAAAAGCAGTCTGTGAACTTCCTTGCTGCCTCGATTGCATCTTTAAGGTCATGCATCCTGTTTGGCTCGTGCTTAAAAAACAGCTTCCACCTGTCTGACATGTTTGCATAGATAAACTTTCTATTGACTGTAAAATCGAAAATGCCATAAGAAGAAACTGCAATTGATTCTGGCCTGTTGAAATCCTTTAGGCAAGCAGCATAGCTCTCCTCAGGAGGAAGAGCATTATAATCAGCAGTCGCTTCTGGGCGCTCTACATCCAGGACATTGCCTTTAATCTTGTATGTGACAATGCCTCTCTGCTTCATAATATCCTCAAGAATACTCATCTCCCTGCCTTTGTTTGCCTTCACAAGGAAAAACATCTCAAGATCTATGCCCATACTTGGAATCAAATCAAGAAGGATATAAAAAAGTAGTGTTGTAGCCAGGCAAACAACCGGTTCTTTTAAACGACAGCAGCAATATTAATAGTAAATATTACTATAATTTATTGTCGTCACAGAAAAGTAATTAAAAACACTAGCTTTATAAACCCCCAAACATTAGGAATATACAAGGTGAACCAAAATGTGTCATGAAGACCCTTCAATATGCAGATGCGGATTTTGCTTTCTGGCAAAACTAAACCCTGCAAGATATATAGGCAATCCGGGTATATTAGGACCAGGCCCTTTCAGAGGAATTTTGGCAGAATATGAAAAAGAAGAGAGAAGCAAAAAAAAGTATTCTTTCATGCCAGACGCAGAACCAGAAAAAGCATATTCAAGCAAAGACATGAGAATCATATATGATGTATTCCAGCAAAAAATGAATGAAGATTTTTTGAAATTTTTGCCGAAGAAAAAAAATGAGTGGTGAATGAAAATGTGGATACCAACAGACAGCATGATGAATGCGCACGGCGAATTGCGTGAGCGAATGGAACAGCAGCGCGATTGGAATGACGTTGCAGGCCCGGACTTCAGGAACAGGCAGTTAGAGAAAATGGAAAAAGAGCGAGAAGAAAGGTTCATAAAGCCAAAAAAAGAAAGTTATATAACACACTTTGAACCAATACCATGCATTATGGCACCACTACCAGGATCTGAACCACCAAGAAAAGACAAATATTCCTTACTTGAAATGTGCCCGCCACCAGAAGATTCTCCTGTTCTTGGAAGCTTATGCATGCCGCATAGTAGAAAAGAACCACAAGAAGATACACTCAGTTATTCAAAGATGTATGAACAGAGAGAAGAGTGGAATAGAAGAAATATGCAGATAATGAACTGCAGTATGAAAAGTTGTGAATCGCACGCTAATTCTCAAGTTGAAGAAATGATGAAGGAAGCAAGAAAGTTCGCAGAGGAACAAGAACGCGCAGCAGAACAAGTATCGAAATGGTTATACGGAGATTCTAAAAAAGATAAAAAAGAAAAATCTATTTTTGATTGGTAATTCTTGTTTTCCGAAACCTTTTTAAATAACCCCTGAATCATACTCTATATAGTATTCCCGTATTACAACTCACGCGAGTTGGAGGGTAGAATGAACAAAGAAAGTTTCAAGAAAGCATTAGACTTAGTGAAGAGTAATTCTCCTAAAAGGAATTTCAAGCAGACATATGACCTTGTAATCAATGTAAAAGACCTTAACCTGAAGAAGCCAGAGCAGCAGGTTGACCTATTTATCTCATTGAACCATCCAAGGGCAAAGAAAGCAAAGGTCTGCGCATTAATCGGGCCTGAATTAGGAGAGCAGGCAAAAGCAAACTGCGACAAGTTCATTCTTCATGATGATTTTCATATATACGCTGGAAACAAAATAGAACTAAGAAAGCTTGCAAAAGGCCATAAGTTCTTCATTGCACAGGCAAACCTGATGACAGACATTGCAAAGACTTTCGGTAAAGTCCTTGGCTCAAGGGGAAAAATGCCAAACCCAAAAGCAGGATGTGTTGTCCCGCCTAATGCAAACCTAAAAGTCCTGGTGGAAAGGCTTCAAAAAACAGTAAGGGCAACAATAAAAGAGCAGCTAAGCGCAAAATTCTCAGTTGGAAACGAAGACACTCCTGAAGAACAAGTCCTGGACAACATCACAACAATCTACACAGCACTAGTCAAAGCCCTTCCAGAAGAGGAAAACAACATTAAAAACGTAATGATAAAATTCTCAATGGGGCCGCCAGCATTAATAACTGCAAAAGGCGACGTAACTTTCAAGAAAAAAGAGGAGGCGGCTAAAAAATGAGCGAAAAAACAGCCAACGCGCCTCCACAAAAAAAGACACAGGCAAAAAGGATTATTGACCTAGCCAAGGCATACCCAATCATAGGCGTGGCAGACATGGAAAATCTTCCAGCCCCTCAATTGCAAAGAATGCGAGCGCAGCTAAGGAGCCAGGCAGAGATATTCATGACAAAAAAAAGGATAATGCTGAAAGCAATAGACGCAATAAAAGACAAGCCAGGCTTTGAAAAAATAAAAGACCACATGAGAGGAATGCCTGCATTAATCTTCACAAAAGAAAACCCATTCAGCTTATTCAGGGCATTAAAGAAAAGCAAGTCAAAAGCGCCTGCAAGAGCAGGGCAATTAGCACCAAGGGACATCATAATACCAGCAGGACCTACGCCATTCACGCCAGGCCCAATTATAGGAGAGCTTGGAGCCCTGGGCATTAAAGCAGGCGTTGAGGGCGGAAAGATAGCTGTCAAGGTTGACTCAATGGTATGCGCAGAGGGGAAGCCGATAAGCGAAAAACTTGCAGGACTCCTCATAAAGCTGGGAATAGAGCCAATGGAGATTGGCCTCAATGTAATAGCAGTCTATGAAAAAGGAACAATCTACACAAAGAATGTCCTGGACATAGATGAAGACAAATTCATGCAGGACTTACTGCTCACAGCAAGCCAAGCATACGGGCTTGCAATGGAAATCGGCTACACAACAAAGGAAACAATAGAGCTGCTGCTACAGAAAGCAAACAGGGAAGCAAAAGCCCTCGCCATAGAAGGAAACTTCATGGCAGAAGAGGTAAAGGCAGAGATGTTAGCCAAAGCAGAATCACAGGCTGCTGCACTGAAAGAAGCAACAGAGCCTAAATAATATTTATCTGGAGGTCAGAAAAAATGGAATACATATATGCGGCAATGCTAATCCACAAAGCTGGAAAGAAAGTAGATGAAGCAACAGTAAAGAAAGTACTGGAAGCAGCTGGAACAAAAGTAGATGAAGCAAGAGTTAAGTCTCTTGTTGCAGCACTCGAAGGAGTAAAGATAGATGAAGTGCTTGCAAAGGCAGCTGCGGCACCTGTCGCTGCTGCGGCACCAGCTGGCGGAGCACATGCGGCCAAGAAAGAGGAGCACAAGCCAGAAGAAAAGAAAGCTTCTCCTGAAGAGGCAGCAGCAGGGCTGAGCGCACTATTCGGCTAAAGGAGGAAAAATTTTTTTATTTTTTTAAAACAACAAAGAATGCCTACACCGCAAGAAAGAAAAGAACTACAACAGAAAGCAGATGAGCTCAAAAATCAAATACAAGAGCTAAGATATAGACTTAACCAGATTAACGACCAAAAAGAAGCGGTTTTCCACAAAAGAGACACACAAGGAAAAGAGATTTCTGGACTTATCAACAACACAAGATCATTAAGAAGAGAAAGAGACACACTCACAGCTTTTGTCAAGACCTCCAAAGAGGAAAGAAAAAAGCTGAATGACATCATCAAGGCAAAAATAGAAGTGATAAAAAAGCTCAATGCAGAAAGAAGGACAATAGAATCAAAATCAGGCATAAAAGATAACCCTGCAAGGATAAAAGAAGAGATTGACAAGATAGAAGAGAGAATAGAGACAAGCGTCCAGAGCTTTGACAAGGAAAAAGCAATGATGAAAAGGATAAAGGAGCTAAAGAAAATCTATGACGAGGCAAAAAAAGTAAGCGGAGTCTGGGGAGAATCACACTCATTGTCCAAAGAGATAGATGACCTGAAAAAAACAGCAGATGAGCTGCACAGGCAGATACAGCACAAGGCAAAAGAGAGCCAGGAAAAACACGAATTAATAATCGAGAACTCAAAAAAAATAGATGAATTAAAGAAAACAGAAGACGAATTCAACAAGCAGATAGCAGAGAAAAAAGAAGAGCTGGGAAAAATCAACACAGACCTCAAAGAGAAACTAAAACTCATGGGCGAAATGAGCGAGAAGATGATGGACGATAAGCAGAGAGAAAGGATAAAAAAAGATGCTGACAGGAGAAAAACACTTTCAGAGAAGCAAAGAGATGTTGAAGAGAAGCTCACAAAAGGAGAGAAACTCACAACAGAAGACATACTAATTCTTCAGGGCGCAGAAGAGAGCAGAAGATAAATTACAGCTCAAACTCATCAATAAAACCAAGAATAAGCTTGTATTTCTCAAGAAACATAAATCCTTTATCAGTCAGTGTCACGTACTTTTTTCCTTTCTTGTCTTTGACTTCTTTTATCAATTCTTTGGATACTAATTCTTTGTAATAATCTGAAAAACTATTGGAAGAAAGATTAGAGTATCTAAGCAAGGGAGTTGGCTTTATTGAGTTCTGGTGGTCACGGACTATTGTAAGTATATCATAAATCACGCTTATCCTGTCCCGTTTCCTCACTTTGTCCATTTGGCAACCTTGTGATAAATGAAAACAAATACGGCTATAGAGATAATGTCCAGCGCAAGCCTCAGCTCAAAACCAAGCGCTCTTCCAGGAATGACCAGGATAAGGCTGATAATCCAGAAAAGAAAAAGTAGCGAGTAGAGAATAAATATTCGCGGAAAGTTTTTTCTAAGTACACAGCAAAGTATTATTGCAACAATAAGAAGCACAACCTGCGTAATCATAAAGATTGGCGGGGAATATGCCGCAGCAACAGCGATAGCTATTGCCATCAAATTGCTCGCAACAAAAAATTCCTTGCTGGAAAAGCGCTTCCAGACAGTGCTGTATATCAAGTACAGCACAGCCATCGTGCTTAAATATGCAGTGAACAGCATGAAAACAGGACCCATCACATCTCTCGGTATGTAAAGGTCAAGCCACTTGCTTGAAATTCTGATTGCATCAAATACAAACCTGAATATGTATGCAAGGCCAAAGAAAAGGAAAGTGTTCCTGAAATAATGTATGCCTTTATGCTTTGTCAAGGCATATATTTCTCTTGTCTTGAAGTATATCAAGAAACAAAGGAAAACAACAATCAGAGTATAACCTAATTCTATTACAAATCTTGTTGGGTCTAAAAATGGAGGCGGCATGTTATCACCTGTGTGCTGGATGTATTTACGTCTATATAAAAGCTATGGACTTTAGATGCACATCTTGGCTTCTTCTTGCTTTAATATAAGAAGCAATAACTTATTTTCAGAATGCACAAAGATTCACTTCAAGTCCATCTTGTTTATAAATGGTATAACTGAGATAGATGAAATATAAGCAAAATACGCATAAAGGGAGATAGAATGAAAAAAATATTAAGTATAGTATTAGTGGCAGTGTTTCTAATGGGATTAATAATGCTCGCAGGATGCGCAGCAAGACAACATCAAGATCAAACATCACCTCAAGAACCCCCTTTTGCTGGGGACAGGGTCCCTGGCGAAAGAATGGGTTTTAATCCAGAGGAGAGGCAGGCAATGCTTGAGCAGGCAAAAACAGCATGCCAAGATAAGCAGGAAAATGACACCTGCGAAACCGAGAGCCCAAGAGGAAAAATGCCTGGAAAATGCAATTCGATGAATGATACGCTTTCATGCAGGCCAGAAGGAATGAATAGAGGGCCTGGAGACAGGAATGCAATGTTCCAGCAGATGCAGGAAAATGCAGCTGCAGCATGCCAGGACAAAACAGAAGGAGATGCCTGCACAATGCAGAACCCAAGAGGAGAGATGCCAGGAACATGCAAGACACAGGAAGGCAAGCTGGTGTGCAGCCCAGAATTTGAAGGAAGGCAGCCAATGCCGCCAGTGCAGAACTAGGTGATAAACATAGCTGACAAATACAAACTAAATTTTTTCATTGATTTAGGATTGCTGGTTTCAGGAATAGCAGTAGGCATCACAGGAATACTGAAACTAGAAATATTCAGGATGCATCTACTGGCATTAAACCCAATCCATGACTTTGCAGGTATTTTATTTGTAGCCTTTGCATTGGTTCACATAATCTTGCATTTCAATTGGCTGAGGTACACTGCAAAACAGATGCTAATAAACAAAAAGAAAAAAATAAAATGAAACACACTCAACAAACAATACTCTGCCTTGAAAATGTATGGAAGATATACAGGATGGGCCAGGTGCAAGTTCCTGCACTAAGAGGAGTTTCTGTTGAAATAAAAAAAGGAGATTTTGTTGCAATCATAGGAGCCTCTGGAAGCGGAAAATCAACAATGATGAACCTCATGGGATGCCTTGACACACCAACAAAAGGCACAATCTACCTTAAATCACATGACATAAGCCAGATGAGCGAGTCAGACCTTGCGTCATTAAGAGGCAAGACAATCGGATTCATATTCCAGCAATACAACCTGATTCACTCAATGACTGCATTTGAAAACGTGATGCTGCCACTTGAATTCCTTGAATACAGCAATGAGGAAGCTGCAAAAAGAGCAAGAGAGCTGCTTAATATTGTAGGGCTTGGCAAACTGATGAATAACAGGCCAACACAGCTCTCAGGCGGAGAGCAGCAGAGAGTGTCAATAGCAAGAAGCCTTGCAAGCGACCCTGAAATAATACTTGCAGACGAGCCAACAGGAGCGCTTGACAGCGTAACAGGCAAAGAATTACTAAACATGCTGAGCAGATTATGGAAAGAGCAGGGAAAAACAATCATCATGGTCACGCACGATCTCAGCCTGGCAAAATATGCTCACACAAGAATCGAGCTAAAAGACGGGCAGATAATTAGCACAACTGAAAATCATGAGGTGAACAAGAAATGAAAAAAACAATATTATCTGTTTTGATTATTTTGATGCTGGCAGCATGCGGAATCTCTGTTGCTAATGCAGCAGAAACAACAGGCGATGTGGCTACCACAATAAGCCTTGCAAACCAAGATCCAGACCCTGCAATCGCAGGAAGCATTGTAGAGGTGCGCTTCAGCGTAGAGAATGTTGGCGGAGGAGCCACTGACAGCCTCATTATAGAGCTTGACCCGGATTACCCATTTTCTCTTTTGCCAGGAGAGAATGCTGTCCAAAAAGTAACAGTCCAAGGTTACCAAGGGCAGACTGATTACAGCACAAAAATTGTGAAGTACAGGCTTTCTGTTGATAAAGACGCAACTGCAGGCAGCTACGAGCTTAGGGTAAAGTATTATACTGAAGGAGCTGTTGCCAAGCCCCAAAAAAGCTTCTCAATTGATATAAAGAGCAAGGAAAGCGCTGAAGTAATCCGCATTGACAAAACAACTCTTGTTCCTGGAAAGCAGGACAGCTTAATATTCACAATCAATAATGTCGGAAACGCCCCGTTGCGTGACTTGACTTTCAACTGGGAAAATGAGGCAGGCATAATCCTTCCTGTAGGAAGCGACAACACGAAATACATCAAGTATATTGATGTCGGCGAGAGCGCAGACATAGAATACCAGGTGATTGCAGACTCAAATGCAGAGCCAGGATTATACAAGCTAAACCTGTACCTTACATATTCTGACTCAATAACAGGAGAAGACAAGGAAATCAAAACCATGGCAGGAGTTTATGTCGGAGGGGGCACTGATTTTGATGTTGCGCTATCAGAGGTCGCGAATGGACAAACATCATTCAGCATCGCAAACATAGGAAGCAATCCTGCATTCTCAGTATCTGTGATAGTCCCTGAGCAAAAAAGCTGGAGAGTCAGCGGCTCAAGCTCAGTAATAATAGGAAACCTGAACAAAGGAGACTATACTGTCGCAAGCTTTACATTGCAGTCAATGATGAGCGGATTTAACAGGAGCTCAACAAATGGCCAAGACAGGTCTGCGCAGAGACAGATGAACCTGACTGGCGGAATGCCCCCAACAATTTCTGAATCTGTACAGATACAGATCGCTTACACAGACACAAGGGGAGAAAGAAAAATCATTGATAAAGAAGTAAAAGTCGGGATGCAAAACATGGCTAATGCAAACGGAACAACAATGATGTTCCCTGGCCGCAGGTCAGCAGCGCAAACCACGAGCATATTCTCGCAATACAAATGGTACATCATAGGCGCAGTCGCGCTTATAGTGCTGTTCATTGCATACCAGATGTACAAAGGCAAAAAATTGCGCGATCCTGACTTCAAGCTAAAAGACTTGTTCAGAAGCAGCAAGAAGAAGTAATTTCTGGAGCAAAAATGAAACTGGGCAAGTGCTTCAAGCATGCATTTGGGATGGTAGTCCACAGCAAGCTTAGAAGCTGGCTCACTATCGTCGGAATTGTTATAGGAGTTGCTGCAGTGATAGCAATCGTATCCTTAGGAGAGGGAATGCAGCAGGAAATGAACTCAAGGCTCAGCGGCCTTGGAGGAGACATTGTCACAATCTCCCCTGGATTTTCAAGAGGCGGAGGCATGTTCGGGTCGAGAGGAGGGCATGATGAAGGCCCGCCAGGAAGCCCTGGAGGCGGCGGCTCTTCTGCAACAGCAACAGATGAAGAGCCTGTGCTTGCAAGAAGCGATTTGCAGGCATTGAAAGGCATACCTGATATTGCATTGATAGACACAAACATCAGAGGAAGTGTTGAGGTATCTTATCTCAGCAAGTCAGGCGATGTATCTGTAACAGGCGTTGACCAGAAAGTATGGTCAAAAATCACCACAAGCAAAATAAAAGAAGGCAGAATGCTTGACTCAGCTGACCAGAATGTCATAGTCATAGGAGGAAGGCTTGCCGCATCATACTTTGACCGGCCTCTCGGGATAAACAAGATGCTCACAGTAGAAGGCAGCGCATTCAGGGTTATTGGAATCCTTGATGACCAAAGCAACAGCATATACATGCCCATACAGATTGCATGCCAGATCATTGAAGACAAAAAACCAGATGTCTATGACACTTTTGTTGTAAAAATACGAAATGAAGACCTTCTTAATGAGACACTCACTAAAATTGAGAACAAGCTCATGGTTGCAAGGCATGTCATGACAGGCAAAACAAAAGATTTCTCTGTAACATCAAGCAAGCAGATGCAGCAGACAAGAGCTGAGATGATGAACACGATGAGCACATTCCTTCTTGCGCTTGCAGCAGTCTCTCTGGTTGTCGGAGCAGTGGGCATAGCAAACACAATGTTCACATCTGTGCTTGAGAAGACAAAAGAAATAGGCATAATGAAAGCAATAGGAGCAAGAAACTATGACATCATGCTGATATTCATTCTTAATGCAGCATTGATTGGGCTTGTCGGCGGAATCCTTGGCATAATTGCAGGAACAATACTTTCAGGAGTTTTGCCAAGCCTTATGGGCAGTGTGCCTTTTGCAAGAAGCAGTGGAATAGTTTCGCTAAACTCAGTAATTATGGCCCTGTCTGTATCTGTTTCTGTAGGAATAATAGCAGGAATAATTCCAGCATACCAGGCATCAAAGCTAAAGCCAGTAGATGCACTTAGATATGAATAAGAAATTTATTTCTTAGCAAACAATCGCTCTGCAGGGCAGCCAAGCTCTCTCTGCCTGCAATGCTTGCAGGCCAATGTGCCCCTGACAAGTGCGCTGCCAAAAGAAATCAATAAAAATAATATTATTACCAGCACTAAAATCAGCCAGCTGAAATCATACACAATAAATACGATACCTATAACCATGGGAATTACGCCCACCAGAAAATCAGGAGCAATATCCCTCCAGGTTATTTGCATGCAAGCAAACTTCTTGGAATCTCCTTTCTTGAAGAAAAGGCTGCTCAGCTTTCCCCTGCCGAAGGCACAGTACTTTCCATAATAATAACAGTTAACACAGTGCCCATGCACGAGTCTAAATTCAAGAACAAGAACATAAATCAAATAAACAAGCATCCAGACAAGCCCTGCCTGGTATATGATGTAAGCGCCAATAAAATACGTTGCTAGTGTAACAAGATTTGAGAAAAGCACAATCCATAAAGGATAACTTTCATAGCACGATTTCATTTCTTATTTTTTAACCAGCACAGCTATTGCAAAAGCAGCAAATCCTGCACCAAGGCCGATAAACATTCCTGCAGGAACATTGCCAACAAGAAATCCAATACCCATGCCTATGAAAATGCCTGCTGGAATGAACAAGCCGGCAATGCCTTTAGACTCTTTTTTAATTGTTTTCATTTCTTAGCAGAAATAAACTCAGTCCACTTGCACTTTCCGCATGTCCATCTTGACTGGTGCTTTGCCATGAAGAATCCTTGCCCGCATTTAGGGCATGACTTGTTCTTTCGCTCAACAAGGTCTCCTTTCTTCTCAAACAGCTTCCATGATTGGACAGTTTTCTTTTTTGCAACAAATTTTTTTTCAGGCATAAATCATCACTTCTTCTCTTCTTTCTTCTCTTCAGGCTTTGCCTCTGCCTCTTCTGCATTCGCTGTTTTCTTCTCTTTCTTTTTCGGCTCAAACCTGTCAAGATCTTCTTTTTTAGCATAAACATGCGCAACGACCACTGCTTTTGTAGCGCCATACTTCGTGTATATGCTCTTTATTTTGACAACAGAGGGATCAACCTTCATCTTGTCAGCAACTTCCTTCTGGACCAAATCATTTGATGGCGTTGCTCCCTGGAATATTATCTCCCCCTTGACCTCAATCCTGCCTATAAGCGGGTTTTCCTTTCGATTAATTATGTTCATTTCCATGTTAGCTCACTTTTATTGCATATTCTCCTTTGACTTTTATTTCTATCTTTTTTGCAATCTCTGACTTGTTAGCATCCAGTATGTGAATCCTTCCTTTCCAGTTTGTGACAAACTGATTTCCCTTGCAGAAAGGGCATTCATCGCCTTCTACAAAGACTTTGCATTTCTTGCACGCTTTCTTTTTCATTTTTATTTCCCCTTCTTCTCAGATTTTTCCTTTCTCTCAGGCTTTTTCTCTACCTTTGGCTTTTCCTCTTCCTCAATCCACTCTGACTTTCCAAGGCCGAGCTGCCTCATTGTGAGACCGATTTTTGGGTTAGTTACATCTTTGAACGAAACTGCAATGATTCTTGCCCTGCAGGTGTCCCCCACTTTCAAAATTCTCTTTGAATCCCTGCCGGTGAGAACCTTGTCTTTTGCAAAGCTCACGAAATCATCCATTGTCTGGCCGATATGAATCATGCCATCAACAGGGCCCATTGTCAGGAACGCGCCAAAGTCAGCAATGTCCTTGACTCTTCCTGAAACAACCTCCTGCAATTCTGGCTTGAATGTGATAACATCAAACGTGGTGTCATAATAGCTTGCGCCGTCTCCTGGTATTATGATTCCCTCCCCAACTGTGTTAACCTGCGTAACAACGATGACAAAGCCAAGCTCTGGATCAACCATTCCATCATACTTCAATCTTACGCTTTTCAGCACAGATTCCTTTACATCAAGGCCAAAAAACCTTGGGGCAACCCTTATGTGATCTTTTAACTCAACTTTGTAAAACATTTTTTTACCTCGCCTGCATCAATGCCAGCAGGTATTTGAGAAACCCCGGCATCTCATTTATAGCTCTAAAGAATAAAGAGGAGTTTAAAAAGGTTACTAAAAAACACTATCTTTTCTTAATAAGATAAGGAAGATGCTTTAGTGCAATCCTGTATGTTGCAGGCCTTGCATTAGAATTACGCTCAAGGCCAACTTCTTTCTCCATTTTGCTGAGCAATCCATAAAGAGATGCTTTTTGCCTCTGGGTTATTTCCGTGAGCTGTTCGCTGTTGACAATAACCCCTTCTTCTGTTATTACAAAGCCTTTTGCCTGGAATGCATCATATAATTCTTTTTCAGTAGGATTCATTGATGCGAGAGCAGTTACGCTTTGCACCTGCTTAAGGCTCTGCTCCAAACCATCAAGTTTTCCTGCATTCTCATTAATCTGCGCAGTCAACTCAGCAAATTTGTTTCGCTTCTCAGTAGATTTGAAATAATTAGTGTCTTTTGTGATTTCATTCATTTCTGCAACAAGGGCTCCTGTGTCTTTTGTGAGCTGTGCAACCTGATAAACCACACTTTTTCCTCTTAGCTGCTCAAGCTCCTGCTCGAGTTTTGAGGTTGAGACTTTTGTACAACTATAAACGTCAATCAGAGCTTCATAATCTTTTATTGCATTTTCTATCTTTGACTGGTCTGCATTTTCTAAATCAGCTGGATTCACTTTAAGGCGCTGGTAAATTCTTTCAAGAGCGGCAGATGGCACATTTGTTGCAGATTTCTCTGCTTGTTCAACTGTTGCACTAATCTCTGCTGTTGTTTCCTCAGCTTCTTCAGAATGCTCTTTTGGAGCAATTGGAGGCATATCCTTTTCTTTTTGCGCAACCAGCTCAGCAAGCGCTTTTCCATTCCCAAGCTCAATCTCTGCAGGCACAAGGATTTTTTGAACAAATTTCACAAACCCCTTCAGTTCCTCTGGTGAATAGTAATCAGGAACCCAGTTTTCAGCAGAGCCTGCCTGCGCATCAACTGCGCTCTGGAACAGATTCCTGCTGGGATCAAAACGCATCACTTCAATATTTCTGCTCTTAAGGCGCTGCCCTGTAATTATATCAACACCAACAATATTTTTAGCAATCAATATTTGGTATAATTCTTTTGCAATATTTTTAACATCAAGATCACTTGAAAAGATGTAAGCTTTCTGGTCCTGCTTTACTGCCTGGGCAAAAGCATATGCAACCATCTTTTCATCAGCCTCATTCTTGCCAGGAAGTGCATCTTTTTTCAGCGCAGGATTATCTTGAATAATTTTCCTTGCAATCGCCATCAAAGAATCATATACCTTGCCGCCAGCAGAATAATCAGCAGGGAGCCTTTTTTCAATCTTAAGCTGCTCCTCTAAAAATTTATATGACTCAGATAACTCTACAAGGGCAGTGATATTTGCTGTTCTTCCCTTTATCTGGCCAATTGCCCCTTTTACTGCTGCGATTCCGTCCAACGCCTCCTGCCTAACGCAAGGAGTGACAATAACACGGTCTGAGCTGAAGTCACGCAGCAAGCGGACAAGATTTTGATTATACTTAGCAATACCTGAAATACTATCTGCAGTCATATCTTTAAGCTGCTCAGAATTTGCATCAGGAATTATGTTGTTATCAATCACAACTATTGAGCCGCGGGCTAATGAATAAATATAGCTGGACATAGTCTCAAGATTTTTAGGAGGTGCATTAGAGATAAGACATTTGATTTTGCCCATGCCTGCAAATAAAGGCAGTTCATTTAAAAAGCTTATGGAGAAGTCACTATCATTTAGTAACTAAACATCTGCAGGTATTTCTTCTGCCTTATCACGACAACAGGAACACCTTTTTCCTTCAGTTCCCTCTTTAATTCAGCATCCATTGTGGCAACTATATAATCATCCTTGTTCACAATATTAAGAATAAGCACATCAACAATCCTATCTTTCTTTGTCTTAACCTGCTCAATATTCTTGTGCTTCAAGACAGTCTTTGCCAGCTTTGCAGCATCTTTTTCCTTTCCCCTGCTTCTCTCAATCACGCCATCAAGCTCATCAAGAGTCTTGTCAATTATAACTGCCTCAAACTTGAAATCAAGAATCCTTGTCAGCTCTGCAGTATAATCTATCTTGAACTTCGCGCAATGAATAAGGAAGTCAGTGTCAAGGATTATTTTTTTCATAGTATATTAAATAAGAAAGAGGTATATAAATCTATTTCAAGCTCTCAAGCATGCCGCGGAAATCAGGCAGAGAATAGAACTTAAGCTTGATAACATCACCAAGGCACAGAGTACGCATTGAAGCAATTGGAACCTCTGTCTCATGAGAGAGCTTTGCGCTATTATCTATCTTAGAGCCAAATTTTGAGCCAACATCTGCATATATCATCCTCTTTTCCGTAAGATCAAACTTAAGATAGCCATGAAGCTTTGATATGCTTGGATGCTCTATCTTAATTGTACAGTTGCCAGCCCTGCCAATCCAAACAGGCTGACCAGAGCTGATCCTGTCAAAAGTGATTTCATAGACAACAGGCACAATCCTTTTTTTGCTAAATTCCCGGACGTTCCCTCCTGGCATTGTTGAGTATGCAATTTTCTTTACCTCATCAAGCTCTACTGGTATCGGGTCAACAAAGAAATAAGACTCATCATGGCTTTTCATGAATTCTTCTAAAGTATGCTCTCTTGCTTCCTGAATATAATCTTCCAAAGCCTTGCTCTGAATATTGTCCCCAGCCATGTTGTATAGAGAATACTTAATTATTTATAAAGCTGATGAAATATTTTATTTGCCTTCACTGCATCACCTATGATATCAGGGCTTTCGTTTATAAGCCTTATATCAAGCTCGTACTTTATTATCCATTTCAGAAGCTCTCTCATGTCAGCATCAACAACAGGAGTGTGCTTTTTCTCACCGCCATTACCCCACTCAATTCCTGAGAAATGGCCTGTCAATGGCTTGAACTTGAATTTTGCCATTGTATCAAAGACCTCTTTGTAGTCAATCTTGCCAAGGTATTTTGCTTTCATATGCGCAAAATCAACGCAGACAGCACATCCGGTTTCCTTGTGCATCCTGTAAAGCTCATCAAGGTCACCAAACTGTGTTGTCTTTCCTGTTGTCTCAGGAGCAAGCATGACACTCCACTTATTCTTTTTGATAACACCCTGCATCTCAAGCATTGCCTTTTTAATTCCCTCAAATGCCTGATCTTTTGTGAGCTTGCCATAGTATCCTGCATGGAAGACAATATATTTCGCCCCAAGATAATGCCCTCTCTCTGCAGATGTAAGTATTCTTTTCATGCTTGCAGTTATCTTTGGCTTTTCAATAGAAAGAAGATTGATGTAATAAGGGCAGTGCACGCTCAAGTCAATGCCAAGCTCTTTTGCAGCATCGCCAACCTCTTTCGCTATCTTGTTGTTCTTCATGTAGATGCTGTGAGTGAACTCAACCTCAACGCATTTCAGGCCGAGCTTTGCAATCTCTTTCAATCCCTCAATCGCAGGGCTTCCTGTTCCGCCAGGGCCAATAAGTATCTTCATTTTTTCCCTAAAAACCAGCTCTGGAAAGAGCACACTATTGATGAAAGAACAATAGAGTAAAGCACAAACACAAGAGTTATGTTAAGCACAATATCAATTCCTGGAAGGTAATACACAGAGCCAGGGATATTATTTATTGCGAAAAGGAAGACGACAGCAACTGTTGACAATCCCTTTGGGGCATTCAAGGTTATGAAAATAATCTCCTTTGCTGACATCTTGTCTTTCGCAAAAGACACTGCTGCGGAGATATACCTTATCACAAGATAGACTGCAAACAAGATGAGAGAGATGATGAAAAACTTTTTTGTCAAAGGAAGCTTTATCAGAAGCCCGATAAGCACAAAAACAAATATGAACAGGGCTTTTGTGAGGATGGATTCTGTTGATAGCAGTGCAATCTTTTCGCGCACATAGACATTTCCAAAGAAAATGCCAAGGGAAACAACAGCTATCACGCCATTGCCATCAAGATTCTCTGCAAGGACATAAGCAAGCAAGGCAGCAACAATCACTGCCAGCGGAGAATAGAACGCAGAATATTTCTTCTGTATAATCTTGAAAAGAATCACTGCAATGAATATTCCTGCACCAATGCCCATGACAATGCTTGTGAGGAAAGGAAGCACAAGCTCAACCACTTCTGTAATCCTGGTCTGGCCCTGGGTGAAATCAATTATCACAAAAGGAAGAAGAACTGTCAAAGGAGTGTTAAAGACAGACTCAAGCTCAAGAATGCCCATCACCCTGCCCTTAACGCCTTTCATAAAAGACATAACAACATCAGTTGATGTTCCTGCATTAATCGCAGCAAGTATGAGGCAGAAAACCAGAGGAATGCCAAGGAAATACTCTGCTGCAAGAGTGAAGAATATCAGAGAAAGCAATGTGAAGATTATGACAAACTTCAGTGCCTTAAGCGAAAGCGTGTCAAGCTCCCTAAGCCTTATCTTTGCAGAGCCGTCAAAAAGAATCAATGCCAATGCAAAGATGCTGACACCTGTAAGGAAAAGCACAGGAAAACCGACAATCGGCTCTCCCTTATATTTCAATGCGCCGAGAACCATGCCTGCAATCACAAGCACAATAATCTCAGGAATCTTTGCCTTTCCAGCAAGCACTGAAAAAATCACGCCAATAAGAAGAACAACTGCGATTGAAGTGACAATTGATAGAGCTTCCACACAAACACCTCTTTTAAACTAAAATTAATATACTACTATAAAAAGATTTTTATATGGCAAGAGTGCTTTCTCTGTTTATGAACGCAAAAGAGATTTTGAAAGCAGTTGTAAAAGAGATCAAGCCAGAGGCACGAATAGTGAAAGAGGCAGAGGAATTCCTGAAAACACTAAATAAAGAGCTCAAGAAGAGCAGGATAAAAGCAAAAGCAACATTTGGCGGAAGCTATGCAAAAGACACCTGGCTTAAAGGGGATTATGATATTGACATCTTTGTCAAATTTGACTTAAAATACAAGACTGAAGACCTGAGCAGCATGCTTGAAAAGGCACTGAAACCATTCAAGCCAGAAATGCTGCATGGCTCAAGGGATTATTTCTGGGTAAGGAACAAGATGAAATTTGAGATAATCCCTGTGCTTGACATCAAAAAGCCAGAGCATGCGCAGAATGTCACTGATTTCTCACCATGGCACGTCAAATGGGTAAATGACAAAGGAAAAAAATACAAGGATGACATAAGGCTTGTAAAAAGATTCATGAAAGTGCAGGGCTGCTATGGCGCAGAGAGCTACATAAAAGGATTCTCAGGCCATGTTGTAGATATATTAGTAATATACCACAAGGGATTCATGCCATTGCTTAAGGCTGCTGCAAAATGGAAGCCAAAAGTGATTGTTGATTATTACGGAAAGATTGGAAAAAAAGCAGAGATGATTCTTAATAAGAGCAAGATACAGGGGCCAATAATAATTGTTGACCCTGTCCAGCCAAACAGGAACGCAGCAGCTGCAGTTAACCAGAAAATGTTTGATGCCTTTGCTGACGCAGCTGGAAAATTCCTGAAAAAACCCTCTGAAAAATTCTTTGAATACAAAGAGATTGACTGGGAAAAGCTAAGCAGGAAAGGAAAACTGATAATCATTGACATAGATGTCCCTGAAGGAAAAGAAGATCCTGTTGGGGCAAAGCTCGTGAAAGCATATGAATACATAAAGAAAAAGCTTGATGACTTCAAGCCAGGAACTGAGACAATAATCAAATGGGACAAGCAGAGAAAAGCAATATTCGGATACAAGCTCAAGCAGGAAAAACTGCCAGAAGAGTTTGAATGGCCAGGCCCTCCAGCTAAAATGAAAGAATCTGCGGAAATATTCTGCAAGAAGCACAAAAAAACATTTATGAAAAATGGAAGGGTGTATGCGAAAGTGAAGTATGAATACAGGACTCCAGAGGAATTGCTGGAAAAAATCATTTTCAAAGACGAATACCTGAAAGACAAGGTGAAGAAGTGCAGGCTAAGAAAGAAACCCTGATAATATTCCTGAAAGGACTGCTGATGGGCGGAGCAGATGTAATCCCCGGAGTGTCTGGGGGAACAATGGCCCTAATAGCAGGAATCTATGAAAGGCTGATTCTTGGATTAAAAGGAATAAACATACTTTGGTTTCTTCCTCTATTCAAAGGAAACTTCAGAAAAGCTTGGAAAGAGCTAATGAAAATAGATTTCGGCTTATTCATCCCCCTGGGGCTTGGAATAGCACTCGCATTTGGAATCGGCTCTTTTGTCATAACTTATCTGCTTGATAATTTCACAGCATACATCTATGCATTCTTTTTTGGCTTGATACTTGCATCTGTAAGAGTTGTGCAGAGGCAGACAAAAAAATTCGGGATTTCAGGATTGGTTACAATAGCAATCGGATTTGCATTTGCATTCTGGGTTGTAGGGCTTAAAACGCTGCAGACAGCACCAACATACTGGTTCATATTCATCTGCGGAATGATAGCAATATGCGCAATGCTTTTGCCAGGCATATCAGGAGCATTCATGCTTCTTATGCTAGGACAGTATCAATTCATGCTTGAGGCACTAAAAGGGCTGAAGATATGGTATATATTGTCATTCATGGCAGGAGCAATAATAAGTTTGCTTGGCTCATCGCACATCCTTGCATATCTTCTTAAGAGATGGCACTCACCAACAATGGGCATTCTTGTCGGCTTGATGCTTGGAGCACTAAGGCAACCGTTTGAAAAAATAGTCAATACACCAATTGAATGGGGAGCACTTCAGATATGCCTGACATTATTCTTTGGAGTGATTGGCGTGACAATAGTCCTGATACTGGATCAGTATGAAAAGAAACACAAATGCCTGTTTAGTGAAAAGAATTAAATACGCATTCTGCATTTTTATATTGCATGGGAATATTTAGCTGGCTTTTTCCTTCAAAAGCAGAAGAGACAGTTGCTGAAAGAGTATTACCGCCAGGGCTTGAAGAGCCTAAGTCTGCAGAAGAATTAGCTTTTGAGAGTAAATATAATTATTTTAGATTGCCAGACAATATTGATTCTAAACAGTTATTAAAGATATACAATGAATGCATTGCAGATATAAGAACTGCTAAAAACCCTGCATGGATTATTAAAATAAATTATTGCGCAATTGAATGCCTCAATGCAATTTTCAAGTATTATTATAAAATGGCAAATAAAGCGCTGGAAAGAAATGAATGCTATCTTGCGTTTTATGTGCTAAAAATGGGCCTTTCTCCTATTAACTTAAGCGCTTTGACAGTGCCTGAAACCGAAAGAATTTCCCCAATCATTAAAATGATTAATTCTGTCAATATTCCTGAAGAGCTTAAATTCTTTAAAGTTATTGTGGAGTCTGGTGTTATACGTGATGTTGATATCCGACAGTTGACTCGTGATGAGCTTGTAAAAATTCATGATTTCTTCAAAATATATAATGAGATTTTTTCTTTGTTAAGCAATGAAGTCAGAAATCAACATGGCGAGATAATTTTTGGCGGAATTGGCTATTCAGTTTATGAATTTATAAAAAAAGCAGAACAAAATTTAATATTATTAGAACGGTCTGCTGGAAGGGATATTGAGATTTTCCGTGAAGATTATTTATGCCATGTTGCCTATGGGGGAGAGGGTGGTGTTTGTGGAATTCTAAATACAAGATTATTCTTTGAACGCAAAGGCGGCCTTTGGTTCTTCATAAATAAGGTTCATTCAGGAGGCACAACCAATCCTGCTTTTATATGCTGCCTTGCAGATGTATTGCAGGAAGCAAAGGAAAGGGGACTGAATTTTGCGATAGTGCCAGAAGGCGGCGGTGAATTCATATTTATAACAAAATACAATCTGTTTTATGACAAAAAAGATTCCCGCTATTTAACATTCACGGAAATTAAAAATATTATTAAAACAGAACGTTATGCTGCCGTGATTTATCATGACCCTACTCTTAAAGATAATAGGCTAAGAGCCCCTGGAGTCTGCATCCTGGATAAGCCTGTTGGGCATTATGCAGCAGTTATGAGGAGATCAGCAGCAGCATTTAAGCCACAGTATGCAATATATTCAATACAAAAAGTGGATAGAGGAACTGAAGATCCAAGAAGACAGATGTTCAATAGCGTATATGATGCAAGCCTGTACTTAATGAACACAAATGAAGGAAAACAAATTCTAAGAAGCATGCTGGAATCACAGAGAAGATAACAATCAAAGAATTTAAATACCTGAAAAGAAAAAAACAAGTAAAAAGAGGTGATATGAATGAAAAAAGGAATTAAATTCCCAACATTTTCAGTATTGCTGCTTGTTGTCGGCGTAGTGTGGCTGCTGAATGATGTGGGCTTGATAAGCATAAAAGTACCATGGATACCAGTAGTGCTGGTAATCATAGCACTGAGCATGCTGTACAACCACTATTATAAAAAATAAATTTTTTTATTTTTTACTTTATTTTTCTACAAAGAATTTAAATATTCCAGCCAAAATCTATTTTTATGATGATATTTGACTCAATAATCGAGCACCTGAACAAGGCACTGAATGACCATGGCAAATGCATCTTGTTCAATAACTCGCAGGTAGCAAAGCTTGACAAGAAAGGATTCTACGGGATATCAGACAAGCCAGCTGAGAGCAAGATTGCTTTTGTTGACGGCGGAAACGCAGAACTAATGGATGCGGCAAACTTCTCGCTGCAGCTTGTAAGAATATATTACGCGGTTTACCAGAAAAACAAAAGAATCAAGAACAACAAACAGGAATTCTACGTCCTGGTCACAGCAAAGAACAAAGATGGAAAGATAGTCTACAAGATAGAGACATTCAACACAACAATGAAGCTCGAGCATGAATTTGACTCTTTAGACAACACATTAACAGAGGCAGGGCACAGGGCAGAGCCTGCAAAGATAGCAGAAGTGATAAGGAAATTCGCAGAGCTAAAAACAGCAGCAAGATTAGTTGAGGAGCTTGATTCAGGAGACATAATCGTAAGAGACGGAGACCTTGACTGCTGCGTGACTCACGAAAAAGAATATTATGATTTGCTTAAAGAAAAAGCAACTAAAAAAGGAGTCCTGGTGTGCGGCTTGTCAAAGACAACAAGGATAATAACAGACACAGGAAGCAGCGTGACAGCAGCGCTCAGCGCAATAGCGCCAGAAGGAGAATGGGTCTATCCTGCACTTCCAAACATAAGCTTTGCAAAACTTCGCAAGGAATCAAGCCACGTCTTCAGAATTGATGTGTTTGACTACAAACACCTTGAAAAAATACTTCCTTTACTGAAAGAGAACAGCAAAGACCCCTGCTTCCTAGGATACCCTTACGGCCTTATTGATGCAGACCGATTTGCAAGAATCACGCACAAAGAGAGGGAGCAGCTGAGATTGATGTTCATGAGCAAAGGAGGCAACAAGTTCAGGAACTACCTAGCAAGCATCGACGCCCATGACTCTCTCAACAAAATATTTTAACATAACTTGACTTTTGCAGTTCATATATGAAAATAGGCAAAAAATCAAGTAAATTAACTTTTGCTCCTATTGCGTATAATAAAGAAACGCAAAAGTTAACTATTCTATAATAGTGATAAAATCTTTTATATACTATTCTGAAAGATACTGCTATAACATCTATAACGGAGGTGTTTTTAGATGGATTCAAAAATAGGACATTGGGCATTTATTATAGGCATACTTCTAGCCATAATCGCTGGACTAGTGCCTGCCTGGCAAACGCCAACAATAACCTGGGTACTTGTTATTATTGGACTGATTGTAGGATTATTAAACATCCAGGCAAAAGAGACAACAGAGTTCTTGGTTGCAACAATCGCACTTATGATTGTAGGAAGCGCAGGAGCAATCCCAGCACTGGGTGTTATTGTACTGTCAATCCTTGCAAACATAGTAGCAATCGTAGCACCAGCTGCACTAATTGTCGCTTTGAAAGCAGTCTATGCACTAGCAAACAAATAAGCTGGTAGAATATTTTTTTTTATTTTATTTTTTTACTTTCTTTATTTCTGCCCAAACTTCCCAACCAAAGGAACAAACATAAAACTGCCTAAATTATCTGTTTCCAGCTTTCCTTTGACTTTCTTTCCCTTAATCATTGACTGGCCATATTGAGGGCCGATTGGGATTACTATTATACCGCCTTCTTTCAACTGCTTGATGTAAACTTCTGGAATCTTAGGTGCAGCTGCTGTGCAGATAATCCTGTCATAAGGAGCATTTGTTGGCCAGCCCTTGCTGCCATCTGTATGAAGGACTTTAACATTCTTTATCTTTGCTTTCTTGAGATTTTCTTCTGCAAACTCAGCAAGCTCCTTAATGACTTCTGTTGTGATAACAAAACCTTCTTTTCCAACAATCTCTGCAATCAAGGCAGCATTGTAGCCAGAGCCTGCGCCTATCTCTAAAACTTTTAATCCTGGCTTTAATTCCAAGAATTCAAGCATCATAGCAACAGTAGTTGGCTGGGAGATTGTCTGTTCCTTCAATATTGGCAGGGGAACATCCTCATAAGCATCTGAGCGAAAAGCAGCAAGAACAAAATCCTCTCTCTTTACTTTCTTGAAAGCATCAATGACTCTTTTATCACTTACAATATTATTTTTAATCCAATACTCAATAAGCAATTGCTTCTCTTTTTGCATAGAAAGAGATTTGATGTTTAGTGTATATAATATTTTCTATCAAAACATTTAAATAAATCAAAGAAGCAGGCTAAAACAATGCTAAAAGAACAAAAGAAATACCTCAAGAAATGGTATAACAAGACTGCAGAAAAGTATGATACTTGGGGAGGAAAGCCTGTCGCTGAACAGATGAGCGCAGAGATGCAGGGGATAAATAAAATCCTAAAAATCAAAAAAGGCAGCACTCTCTTGGATGTAGCCACAGGCACAGGAAACTATCTCCTGCTTGCGGCAAAAAAAGGGGCAGCCTGCTATGGAACAGACATATCTCCAAAGATGCTGAAAGTCGCAAAAAGAAAAGCAAAAAAATTCAAAAATGTAAAAGAGCTGCAATTGGCAGATGCTGACAGTCTGCCTTACAAAAACAATTCATTGGACTGGATAACCTGCATAGGCATGCTCGAATACTACCCAGCATCGCATGTTAAAAAGATACTTCTTGAATTCAGAAGAGTGCTGAAAAGCAATGGCAGAGCAATCATTGACTTCCCTGACAAGACAGACAAGGAAGCAAAAGTGTTCAAGAGGAAATCAGAATCAGTCAAGACAAAAGTATATCTTTATGATTTCAAAAAAATAATGAAATTACTAAAAGAAACAGGATTTAAAATTCAGAAGAAACAAAAGAGAGGATTTGAGATACAAGTTCTATTAGTAAGACAAAACATTTAAATAATCAAAGCACAAAAATTCAATTAAAAAGAGGTAATGCTAGTTTGATCCCTAAAGACAAAAGATTTGTTCTATGGTTCGATGAAGTAGACATAGGAGATGTAGGCCTGGTTGGCGGAAAGAACGCTTCTTTAGGAGAGATGTATCAGGAATTAGTAAAAAAAGGAGTGAGGATTCCATACGGATTCGCAATAACGTCTTATGCTTACAGATATCTTCTTGAGAAGGCAGGAGTGGAAGGGGAGATAAAAAACATCCTGAAAGGATTGAATGTACAAGACATAAGCAATCTCGCTGCAAGAGGAAGAAAAATAAGAGACATCATAAGAGCGTGCGAGTTCCCGCCTGAATTAATTCATGCTATTGCTCAGGCATACCGCAGGCTAAGCAAGCATTACCATGCAGCAGAAGCAGATGTTGCAGTGAGAAGCAGCGCAACAGCAGAAGACCTTCCATCTGCATCATTTGCAGGACAGCAGGAAACATATCTCAACATAAAAGGAGAAGAGCCATTGATTGATGCATGCAAGAACTGCTTTGCATCATTATTCACAGACAGGGCAATAGCATACAGGCAAGAAAAAGGATTTGACCATTTCAAAGTCTATCTTTCTATTGGAATACAGAAAATGATTCGCAGTGATGAAGCAAGCTCAGGAGTCATGTTCACACTAGACACTGAATCTGGATTCAAGGATGTTGTGTTCGTAACAGCTTCATGGGGCTTAGGAGAAAATGTCGTGCAGGGAGCAGTGAACCCAGATGAGTTCCACGTATTCAAGCCAACACTATTGAAAGGATTCAAGCCAATAATCACAAAAACACTCGGCAGCAAAAGCATGACAATGATATACGCAGAAGGCCTGAAGCCGACAAAAAACATATCAACACCAAAAGAAAGGCAAAAACAATTTTGCATAACAGATGAAGAGGTTCTGCAATTAGCAAAATGGGGATGCATAATAGAAGACCACTACACAAAAAAGCGCATGCAGTGGACCCCCATGGACATAGAGTGGGCAAAAGACGGAAAATCAAATGAACTGTTCATAGTCCAGGCAAGGCCAGAGACTGTGCAGAGCCAAAAAAAGAGAAACATACTCGAAGAATACTACCTGAAACAAAAAGGAGAATTACTTGCAGTAGGAAAAAGCGTGGGAAGCAAGATAGCGCAAGGAGAGGCAGCTGTAATAAAAGACGTAAGAGAGATAGAAAAATTCAAGCCAGGGCAAGTTCTAGTTACTGAAATGACAGACCCAGACTGGGTTCCGATAATGAGGATAGCAAAAGCCATAGTGACAGACAAAGGAGGAAGGACTTGCCACGCCGCAATTATCTCAAGAGAATTAGGAATACCCTGTGTTGTGGGAACAACAAATGCGACAGCAAAAATAAAAGACAAGCAAAATATAACAATAAGCTGCGCAGAAGGAGAGGAAGGAAAAGTCTATGACGGATTACTGAAGTTTGAAGTCAAAAAAATAGACTTGGAAACACTGCCGCAGACAAAAACAAAAATAATGATGAACATAGGCAATCCAGACGAAGCATTTGACCTAAGCTTCATACCAAACCAAGGCGTAGGCCTGGCAAGAGAGGAATTCATAATCAATTCTTACATAAAAATACACCCAAGAGCACTCCTGGACTACAAAAAACTAGCAGAAGATGTGAAAAAACAAATTGATGATCTCACAGAGGGGTATTCTGACAAGACACAATACTTCATAGACCAATTAGCAAGAGGAGTTGGAACAATAGCAGCTGCATTCTGGCCAAATGACGTCATAGTAAGAATGAGTGACTTCAAAACAAATGAATATGCTAACCTTATTGGCGGAAAAGCATACGAGCCAAAAGAAGACAACCCCATGATAGGATGGAGAGGAGCATCAAGATACTACAAGCCAGGATACAGGGAAGGATTTGCGCTAGAATGCAAGGCAATGAAAAAAGCAAGAGAAGAATTTGGCCTGAATAATATCAAATTAATGATACCCTTCTGCAGGACAGTAGAGGAAGGCAAAAAAGTCATAGAAGAGATGAAAAAGAATGGATTAGCCAAAGGAAAGAATGGGCTGCAAATCTATGTCATGTGCGAGATTCCATCAAATGTTATTCTTGTAGATGAATTCTCAAAAGTATTTGACGGATTCTCAATAGGAACAAATGACCTGACACAATTAACTTTGGGTCTTGATAGAGATTCTGAATTAGTCGCAGACATTTATGATGAAAGAAATGAAGCAGTGAAAAGACTGGTGGAATATGTCATTGATGGAGCCAAGAGAAACAAGAGAAAAATAGGAATATGCGGCGATGCACCTAGCACTTTCCCTGACTTTGCGCAATTCCTTGTGCAGTGCGGAATAGACAGTATTTCATTATCACCAGATGCTGTTGTAAAAACAACTCTTTCTATAGCTGATATGGAGAAGAGATTAAGAAGGAAAAAATAAGCCGAAACATATTTATAGCAAAACCTCCATGTATTAATTGAGGTGAAAATAAATGAATCCTACAGATAAAAAAGAACCATTTGATTATATTGCGGCAATCGAGCCGTATAAAGGACTAGAAAATGCAGGTAGCGGTGAAACAACTCAAGAGGGCGCCAAAGCCATATATGAAGCAATAATGGCAAGCCAAAGAGAGGTATTTACAGAAAGGTATTCGCAAGAAAGAGCCGCAGCAGTAAAAGCAAACCGGCCTGAAAGCGAAATAGCTAAATTAGATAAGATATTAGCTGACCTGGCAAAGAAATAGACATGTAGGAGATTAAGAAGGAAAAGATAATCAGTTTATTCATTTTATCAGCGTATAGAACTCTATCATCACTGGATTTATTTTTTTCATTTCATTAAATAATGCATTCTTGTCTTCCATTGCTTTTTCAAATTCAATAACAAAGAAATTATCCCTTTCTCTTCTTATAACTTGAAACTCAAGGCCAGTATATTTATATCCGCGCACAATGCCCTCATGCTCTTCACCAAGGCCATACTGGCTTATTGCATTTTTTGCCTTTTCAAAGGTTTCAGCAGAAGGAAATTGGTGATAAATCAATAGCTGAGCATTAAATTTATCTTTTGACTCAAAATCTTTTGCGATTCTAAAATTCGCAATATTACACGGAAAACGGTCCATTTCAACATGCTCTTTGGAATCAAAAGTCATCGCGCCAGAACTCTTTAATTCCGGAACAAAATCAAGCCCAAGCAAAGAATTAAGCTCCTGCTTGTATGACAAGAAGCTATTGCAAAAATCAGAATCAATCATCTGCTTGAACATGTTTATGTATGCCCTGTCTTTTAGCTCTGGCTTTTTTTCTTGCAAATTAAATTTCTGCAAGTTCTCTAGCAATAAGTCATACAACTTTCTTAGAGAAAGGATTCTTGTTATTATATTGGCAAACTGGTTTCCTGCCTGCCATTCCATGGCAAGATCCATTTCTGGATTAAGCAACTTGTTTTGCCCATAAAAATCAGGATAAGCCATGTAGCCGCCTGTCCATCCCCTGAAACTGTGCGGCTTCCTGTCAAACTTCATTACATCAAGATCTTCAAAATTAAGGATATAATCCTTTCCAATAACAGTTCCATTGGCTGCCAGAACTTCAGCAATCCTGTCACTAAGCTCTGTCTTTTCTTCTCTGCAATTTATTTGCTCCTGGACCTCTGATGAAATCAATGGCATCCCATCTTCACTAAGCGGCTCTTCATCCTCACTAAACTGCTCCTCAGCTTCATTAACTGGCTTCTCAGCCCCACTAACTGGCGCCTCATCCTCACTAATAGCTGCAGTTAACTGGGAGTGCCCTGCTCTTGTGGTAACCTCAAGCTCTTGCTTGCCATTTGAAGCAGCATAAGTGATATCCAAATACACAAAGAGATCTATCTTTTTCTGGTCAGGGAAAAAAGAAAATTCTGGCCTGTATTGAAAATTAGGGAATCTTGATGAAATTCCTTCCAGCAATTTAACAATGCCTTCTGCTTTTTCAAACAGCTCTTTAAAATCACTGGATTTCATACTGAATAGAAGATGATTGTGATTTAAAAAGCTGGTGCAATATCTCTATGGCTCAATCACGCAAACAGTTTTCGACAGGCTCTTATGCAGGTAATAAACAAATTCCTGCCTTGATTTCAGTTTTGCTTTTCTTATCAATTTTTGATGATTGACAAAGCTTGGAAAGCAGATGACAGCTCTTTTTCCCAATATCTTTTTCAGGTTAATCAGGAAATCAGAATAAAGCTTCCCTAAATTATTGCCTTTTGTGCTTATTGAATAAGGAGGGTCTGCCACAAGATACAGTATTTTCTTACTCAAATTTGTTGCATCTGCCTTTTGAAGCTTGTATTTGATTTTAAAGTGCTTTAAGTTAGTTTCTGCTCTCTTCAATATGCTCTCATCAATATCATAACCCCTTGTTTTAAGGCCAATAATCCCTGCCTCAACAAGCAGCCCCCCTGCTCCGCAGAAAGGATCAACAATCACACCTTTTTTAATACCCGTCAGGTTAACCATGCATCTTGCAAGCCGTGGATGCATTGCAGCATGGAACAATCCTGGCATTAAATGAGCTTTCCTGTCCTCAAATCTCTCAGTCAATTCTTTTATGAGCAGGCCGCAGACAACAAACTTTTCTGTGAAGAAGAAATAAAAGCTTGTCTTTGGGTGCTTTAGATTTACTTTAGGCTTTTTAATCTGCCTCCAGACAAGAGTTGCAATCTCGCGCTCAAAAGCATCACCCCTTCCAGGAGTCCTGGCACAAAAATTCTTCTTGTAATACGTATCCCAGCTGAAAGATTTTATTTTATTCTCTAACTGAGTTTTCTTACATACAAACAAAAATTGATAAACTGCTTTTGTATATGCAAGCCTATCATAATATTTTTCTTTTGAATCAAGAATAAGAAGATTATCAATCAATTTTGATTTGCCAGGAAAGATTGCAAGAACCTCTGCTTTACTAAGATCAAGATTTTGCTGGGATAACTGAAATATTAACTGCATATAACAAAAAGTGGTGTTTCATTATAAAAAGTTTGGCATTTAGAATATTTCACCTGCAAAATCAGAAATATTTATATCTGCTACTATTAAATAGCAGGTTATGGCCGAAGTTTTAAGTGATGAAGTAATAAAACAAAGATTGATACAGTTGGATGAATGGAGTTATGACTGTAATCAAGAATTTAAAAACAATAAGCTGACAGAATTCCTGCTACTGCATTGGGAAGATACAAAGAATCTAAGAGCGACCATGGATGAATTTGGGCGAGGATCTGTATTCAAGCACGTGCTGCCTTCGATAGGAAATTATATCACTGAAAAAAATTGGCCAATAATCATTAAACGCCTTATTGAAATATCAATACCTGAGTATGATGAAAGTTATGAAGAAAATGATACATACTACTGGCTATATGAAGAAAAATTCAGATATCTATACAGATTAATAGATGAGCGCACCTTACCATATGTGCTTGAATTAGTAAAAATACGCAAGTTCTATACGTATGCAGGATGCATACCTAAATTGTCAGAAGAAGCAGTAACAGACATCAAAAACTGCCTCGGCCCAGAACTGATAAAAATGCTAAAATCAATGCCATACCTGCCAGATGCAATATTTCTTATTCCTTTCATGAAGAACCTGCTAAAGCTATTCCTGCAAAACAACATCAACATGGTTTATGCGATTGATAAAAGCGGAAGGATCCTCGGTTATTTATTCTTCAGCGTACTTTCAAATCTGGGATTAGCAAAAAAAGCAAAATTTTATTTCATGAATGTACGAACAAGTGACACGACAGTAATATTGTATTCTGAAAAACAAAAAAAAGAATTAGCCGGAAAAAATGTGCTGCTGATTGATGATTACATAGATGTAGGAATAACAATAGCTGCTGCATATGAACTGCTTTTATCATTAACCGGCCAAAATGGAAAAGTGATACCAGCTGTGTTTTCAGTGAATACTAAGCTAAAAGCAGAATGGAAAGGGCCTGCTTATCATGCAGTCACATGGAAGCTGCCAAGCTGGTATGGCAAAGGCGCTTTTGCAGGAATAAAAGAGACAGAGCATGGGCCTGTCGAGGTAGATGAGGGCTCACGTGAGATTGCAACTGCAGTGAGAAAAGCATTTTCTCAATACGGAAAACTAATTGCAGAATACTTGAAAGAAAATATGGGAAGTTAACGATTATGGCAGAAGATTTAAATGATGAAGAAAGAAAACAAAGATTGGCACAGCTTGCTAAATGGAAGTATGCTGCATTGGAAGACAGAAAGCTGACAGACTTCTTGATACTGCACTGGGAAGATACACAAATTCTTGCAGAATCTGTTGGCGAGCGAGTACAAAGCCTATTCCAATGCATAATGCCGACAATTGGAAAGTACATCACTGAAAAAAATTGGCCCAGCGTAGTAAAAAGCTTAATTGAGTTATCAACAACAAAAGATGCGAATCAATGGTTTGGCATAAAATTCATGCAATTGCGCGTAATAATAGATGAGCGCACTCTGCCTTATGTGCTTGAGTTAGCAAAAATACCTCGTTTCTATGCATATGTAGAAAACATACGCAATTTATCAGAAGGAGACATAATAGACATTAAAAACTGCCTAGGGCCAGAACTGGTAAGCATACTTAAATCAGCACAATATGTTCCAGATGCAATAATGCTTATTCCTTTTATGAAAAACCTGGTACAGGTATTTCTGCAAAACAACATCGAGGTGGTTTATGCGATTGATAAAAGCGGAAGAATTCTAGGCTATTTATTCTTCTGTGTCATCGCAAACCTAGGATTATCAAAAAAAGCAAAATTTTATTTCATGAATGTAAAAACAATAAACCCAAAAAGCTTAATGCCCGAAAAGGTAGGGGTATTATACTCTGAAAAACAGAAAAAAGAGCTGATTGGAAAAAACGTGCTGCTGATTGATGAGTGTATAATTTATGGAGAAACAATGACTGCTGCTTATGAATTGCTCTCATCATTTGTCGGCAGAAATGGAAAAGTGATACCAGTTGCATTTTCAGCAGCCCAGAACAAGAAAAGCAAGTATCACGCAGTCACTCCGGCAATACCCAGCTGGTATTACCAGTCAGGTATTTCAGGAGTCAAAGAGACAGAACAAGGGATTGTTGAGGTTGATGAAGGCTCACGTGAGATGGCAACTGCAGTGAGAAAAGCATTTTCTCAATACGGAAAAATGATTGCAGCATACCTGAAAGAAAATATGGGAATTTAGTTTTATTTCTTTACATATAGAAAAATATTTATATTAGAACATATGTACCATATACAAAATGCAAAGAGGAAGGCCTGTAAAATCAGAGATAAGACAGAACATAATAGAAATTCTTGCAGTAGCTGGAAAAGCATATGGCTACTTGATACACAAGTGGTATAACCAGATATTTCCCCAGTGCACAAGAGAAAATGTGTATTACAATCTAAGAAAAGGAGCTGCACTTGGAGAACTGAAGCTAGATGAAATCAAGCAGGAAAAAGGAGACTATTCCTGGGGAACCATTGTTGAAAAGAAATACTATGCCCTTGGGCCAAATGCAAAGCCAAAAGGAGAGCAAAGGGTAAAAGATTTCTTTGAGAAGCAAAAGCCGCAAAAACAAAATTCAAAATCACAATCAGAGAGCAAGTCTAAATGAGTTTCAAAGAATTTCTCAGGATAAATAAATACAAAGTAATCTGGTTCATAGGACTGGTTTTATTCTTTTGGTTCGGCGAACAATTTATTGATTTTGCGGAATTCATAATCGGACTTATTTTTTCAATAATAGGGCCATTTCAAGTCTCAATAACAATACTTGCATTAGCCCACATTTTGAATTTTATCCTGAACATTGCACTATTCTATCTTATTGCATGTATGATATTTTATATTTATGACAAACTATCTGCAAAATTTCCTAAAATCAAAACATTCTTTGAACTAACACCTGCAAAATATAAGATACTGGGGGTTCTCTTTATTCTGTTCCTGATTTTTGCCAACCTTTCTGCAATATTCTCACAAATATACTGGCACAGTGATTTTGCCAGAATATTCTTTGCAATACTATCCATGATCTTAGGAACAGATGATGTGACAGTAATACACAAATTCTATATGGGCGGCCCTTGGCTTGATAAAGTTCCTAGCCTGATAATGGCAATATTCTGGTGGTATTTGCTTTCATGCATAATAATGTTCATAAAGAATAAGATATCTAATAGAAAATAATTCCTTGTTCTTCATTTGAAACTAAAATTCTTCAAACCTTAACTGAATATACTGTTTCAGGAAAGCATAAACATCAGAATAATCACTCCAGCTCATAGAGTACCAAACCTCTGTATTCTTTATGTCACCCTGCATCCAGTCTTTTTCATTTAAATGTGCCAGTATTCTTGCAAGGCCTGAATCAATTTTTTTTAAGAATAGAATCTGCTCCTCCAAATAAGCTCTCCGCACAGTGTAATGAAAAAAATCATAGCCTGAGCCAGATTTTCTTATACAAAAATCAGTTATATTATCCCAATAGCTAAGTACAAAATCAATCCCTTCCCCTCCAGCCCTGCCCATGTCCCACTCATCATAATCAACTCGGCAATAGCCAGGCTCACACTTAAAGTGATCCTCAGAACCAAGCAGTTTCCACGCTCTTTCTTTTCCTATTTGCAGAATTATCTCTTTCAAGGAATTGAATTTAGGGATTTCTGCCATGCAAGATCATAACGAAACAAAGTTATTAAAGCTTTTGACTCAAAAGACCAGCAGCACAAGCAGCGAGAGAAGAACCATATTCCCAAAGTCTGCAATCGAAGTTGCTATCGGAATAAGGAAATTATTAGGGTCTTCTTTCTTTTTGAAGAAATATATTCCTGCAACAACAGAAGTGATGCAGAGAATGCTGACAAGCAAGATTGCATCAACAATAACAATGCTACTTATTTTCAAAGCAAGCGTCAGGCTAACTTCATAATTAGAAAATCCTGTAATTATTAATGAGACTACTGCGCTAACTATTGCAAGAATAACTGCAATCACAAGCACCTGGGCAAAAAGCTTCCTTAATTCCTGATTCAGCCACCATTTGCTGTTTATCTCTCCCTTGTGGAGCATTGTAGAGAACCTTGATGAAACAATAGAGCCATAGTCGCCGAACATATCGTTAAGGGCAGGAAGAAGGACAATCAATGGAAGAATTGAGACAAATACTGTCTTGATGTTTTCAAGAGCCAGGCCACCAAGAGAGCTGACCAGAGATGCAAACAATAAAATCCATATGCTCTCTTTTATTATTGTCTTTGCAACATGAGAGTGCGGGCCATATTCCTTGATATAAAATAATGTTTTCCTTGAGAGATTATGCTTCTTGTGGATTGTCTCAATAAGAGGATGATAGTGCTTTCGCTTTTTAGCGGCCAATGCCTCAAGGTGTTTTCTTATCTGTTTCATATTATCAGTATTGCAATCAGTAATGAAATAACGCTGGTTATATCCCCTGTTGAAGTCACAAAAGGCCCCATTATGTTATTCGGGTCATGGCCTTTCCTGAAAAAATAAAAAGTGAAAAACAAGGCGAGAGGAACCTCGACCACATTTGCGATAATTCCTGCAATCAAGGGTATCAGGATTATTTCAGGAGTATACGCGTGAAACAAAAAGTAATTGAAAAGGAAAGCAACAATGCCAAGCGCAAAAGAAACAATAATCGCGAGCAGGACAGCTGCAAAAAGATTTCCGCGAATCATCTTTGTCCCAAACTTTTTTGGGTTAATGACATGAAGAAACAAGCCAGAGCTCAATCTTGATGCAAAAGAGCCGCTTATGTTGCCCCTCATCTCAAGAAAGCCCGGAAGAAGAATAAACATTCCTGGAATCAAAAGTATCTTGTCAATATACACTGCAAGAACTGTTCCTACAATTAAGCCCCCAGAAATAGAGACTACCTGCGAAAGGAATATTTCCCTGAAGCTTTTGTCAAAAAAGGCCATATGAGGAAAGTCTATTCCCTATTATATATACTTTTTTGTTAACTCGTGCATGATTCCAATCGGCTCTGTCCCAAATCTCGCTAAAAGCTCGGGTTAGCAGCTTCAAATCCTCGCTTCTGCGATTGATTTGCTGACATTCTCCGTATGAGACAACCCTCTTGTCAGCTGGATAATAAAATAGAAAGGATTTGACCTTAGGCTGCTAACCTACATTCGGGACAGAGCCGTTCCAATCATTAGATTTAAAAATACCGCATATTTTCTTGACTGTATGGGGGAGAACGAGGAAGAAAATACTGAATCTAAAAGCATAGAAGACAATATTGCAACCTACAAAGCATTTGTAGACATGCTTGAGTTAGCGCGCAATACAGAAAAATACTTTATAGATATTGCTGAAGAAGACAGAACCTTCATCATAAGAGGAAAGCTCAACAATTTCCAATTTGAATACTATACAAACCATGAAACTGGAGGAGTTTCTGTAAATAATGATAGATACAATATTGATCTGGAAACAGAAGGCAAGCTTTCACAAAAAGTAACCAGGATGATGGTGCAGGGCAGGGAGTATACCCTTGACTCAGTCAATGGAAAAGACAAAAAGTGCGATACTTGCGGCGAAGAAATAGAAGAAACAGAAGAGCCCTGGAAAGAAAATGGTGAAAAAGAAGAGACTATTGAAGAAAAGCTAACAAACGGGCATCTGCCTGACACAAATGGCATGAACGGCCATGAAGAAACAACAGTCCAGGCACTGCATTTCGGGCAAGCCCTCCTCAAAAGAGTAATGGAAGAAATCAACACAAAAATCCCTGCATTCATGGAGATAACGAAAAAATACTTTACAGGCAAATACAAGCCAGAAAAAAACATACCAACTGACTTCACAACAAATGAAGAAATATTCAAAGGGTTTCAGCTTTAATTCTTTTAAAAAAAATATTTTCTCAAAAAAAGCAGCATACAAAGATTATTAAATACAAATAGCAAGAATAAGAGAAAATGGACATTTTAACAAGAATAAAATACCCTAAACTGATACTTCTTGTGATTACATTTGTGCTGGCTTATATACTTTTCAGCCAGAGATCATATCTGCCTTTCCATGACACACTGCTTGTCCTGGGATTATTCGGAACATTCCTTGCAGGAATACTGTTTGCATATGGATTCACTGCAGCGCCTGCAACAGCAGTGCTGCTCATACTCGCAAAAGAACAAAACCTGCTCCTTGCAGGATTAATCGGAGGGCTCGGAGCGCTTGTCGGCGACCTACTGATATTCAAGTTCATAAGATACTCTCTTGCAGATGAGCTGAAAAAACTGTCAAACGAGAAAATATCCCAGTATATTAATCATGAAACCCCAAGAGCATTAAAAAAATATCTCATCCCTGTGCTTGCAGGGTTCATTATAGCATCACCCCTGCCAGATGAGATAGGCGTTTCGCTTTTCGCAGCAGCAAAACACATATCGATAAGAAAATTCATGATAATATCATATTTGCTGAACACAGCAGGAATATTCGTGATTTTAATAATAGGAAAAATGCTTTAATTTAATTTCCTAAAAAAACCCATCAAAGCATATGCTTCCCTTCTGGTCAAAAAAGATTTTCCAATCATCTTCTTCCATACCATTCTCTGGGTATTTCTTTTCTGCTCTGCTGTGAACGGAAGCTGTTTTAGTGTTTTCTCAAGCATCTTATTGAGCTGCTCTTTCTCAACAATTGATGCAAAAATAATGTGCTCACTGACTTTTTTAGTTGGCATCTTCTTTGAAAGCTCATACAAAACTATTGCGACACTGTGGCTCAGGTTTAAAGTAGGATATTTGCTTGAGCTAGGTATTGTGCAGACAAAATCACAAGCCATGACTTCTTCATTGGTCAGGCCATGCCCTTCGCTTCCAAAAACAAGGCCGATTTTCCTGTCTGTTTTCTCAGGAATTATCTCAGCAAGTTGAGCAGGAGAGATTGGGCTTCTTGGGATATTATAATCAGTGCCAAGCTTTGCAGTTGTTGCAATTAAAACTTCCATCTTAGGAAGCTTTTTCACAACCTTTGCTTTCTTCAAAACATAAAGGCCGTGCTTTGCCCTCTTTATTGCCTCCCTTGCTGTCTTTTTGCACTTAGGATTGACAAGAATCAAGTTATCAAAGCCAAAATTAGCCATCACTCTGGCTATTGCACCAAGGTTTCCTGATTTAGACGGCTCGATAAGGATAACTGATATCATTTTCAAACAAATCCAGCCACAATATTAAACAGAACAACTGCAAGGAAAAATATGCTTATTGCCTTGAAAACAAACTCTCCTTTTTTCACATGAATCTTCTGGCAGGCAAGCTTAAGCATCCTTCCGCCGTCAATCGGGCCGATTGGCATCAGGTTAAACAAGCCAATACCAAGATTCAGGATAAAAAGCCAGTAAACCAAGCCAATAATCCATGTGATAACCATTGGAACAAAACTGCCATAAACTGCAACAAATTCAGCTTTTGGCTCTGTATACTGCCTTGAGCCTATGCCGATATAAGGCTTTGACTCATTCTTTGGATTCTTCCCAAGCTCAACTGTGTAAGCTGAAACATTTGTCTTTACAAAAATCCTCTGCCCTGGCTTGTACTTCTCAAGGGCTTTGGTGAGATTAGCCACGTAAATAATATTCATGCCCTCTATCTGAGTCACAATCTCATCTGGCTGTATGCCTGCGTTATAGAACGGGCCATCTTGCACAGCAGAAACAACTTTTACGCCCATTGGCTCAAACGCAGCTTTTGCAATAGGCGCGCCTACAAAAGTAACGAGCAGTATCATCAAGCAGGCAACAACAACATTCGCGAACGGGCCTGCTGCATAGACAGACAATTGCGCTCTTGCGCTTTTCTTTACAAGAGCTTTCTCATCTGGCTCGACAAAAGCAGCAGGAACAAGAGGAAGTATTATTCCCAGGAAAGCAAAACCTGATGATTTTACCTTAAGGCCATGAACCCTGGCCATCATGCCATGAGAGAACTCGTGGACAATTGCAATAACGAAAATGCTGATTATCCAGTAGATGAACGGGACAAAGAAAACACCTTTTGCCTCAAAAGGAAGCACTGGCTGGACACCTGCAGCAATATCAGGCCTTACAAAAAGATAAAAAGTGTTCTTCACTAATTCATAGCAGATGAAAGCCATACCCATAAAGCCTGCAATAACACCAAGTGTTCCAAGAAAGCTTAGCAGCCTTGGGAATTTTTTTGCAATATAATCCATTGACTTTATGCCAAGCTGCGACTTGAGCATCACAAAATAAAGCAGCGGAAAGAATATTCCCTGCATCGTGATTTTCTTCCTGTTGTAATATAAGAAAGCAGCCATCAATAGTATAAAGACAATGGCTGCAATACCTTGAACATCCATTTTAGAAGTTTACTTCTTTCTTTTTGGCTTGAAGGCGTGTGACTGGCAGTGCCTGCACTTGATCTTGCCCTCAATCATCTTCCTTGGAGGGGAGCGCATAACATGCCCGCATCTCCTGCAAACGTACTTGTTCTTGAATAACCTTACATCTGCTTCTGGGAACTTTACCATTTGGGCGTCTCCAAATGGTGAGGCTCAAACCCAAGAAAAGCTTTGCTTTTCTGGGCACAAAAAATGCATGGCATTTTTTCGTGAATCTTTGATTTTTGATGCTTTATCATCTTATTCTGCTCCTTTCACTGATTTCATGACTTTCTCTCCCATTATGTCCCAGTAAAGCACCTGGCTGTTCTCAACAACATTTCCCTTGAGCTCTTCTGGAATCTTCAGGTTGAATGTCTCGTAGCTCTCCACGTCCATAACATTTGCCATGTCACCTGAAACAGAGAGCACCTGGGCATTCTTCTTCTCGATGATTGGAACCTCAACATTGTCACCACCTGGCATGACAATCTCCCGCTTTTTGTCATCAATCAAGCCGATTGCCACAATCCTTATTTTTGAGTGGCCATGTTTTCCTGATTTTGAAATCTGTGCATCAACAACCTTGCAGGCTACACCCTCAACAATAAGGAAACTGCCTGACTTAATACTTCCTGCCCCTACTATTTTTGTAGCCATTCATAACACCTTTATACAAAAGAGGATTTTTAATTTGTTTATAAAGCTTTTGATAGTATTAGGCAAGTATCTTTTGTTAGTCCTTCTTGGGTGCCAGAGGCACAGAGGCAAATACATAGTCAGAATATCTGGCAGCAATATGTAATCTCAAGCAGCAGAGCTGCTGA
The DNA here is from genome assembly GCA_964354285.1 of uncultured Methanosarcinales archaeon. GTDB lineage: Archaea > Nanobdellota > Nanobdellia > Woesearchaeales > ARS49 > JAWABT01. The sequence goes on from CAYGYR010000001.1 coordinate 96,420, forward strand.
CTCTCTGTCCGCCAGGACTAAAACAAGCATCACCTTTTTAAATACCTGCCGATACAATATATAGTAATATTCGTGAGGTAAATGAAGATGATGACAGAAACAGAAAAGAGATATACAAAAGCAAGCGATTTAACAATAGAAGAGAAACAACTCTTGATCTTGAGAGATGAGCTATACGTGGGAAGCTGGATAAAATTCCTTGCTGACCTTAAAGACAGGCTTAAAGGAAGACCTTATGTATATGTGCTTCACAACAGAATCGAGAAAGACATAGAAAGAATAGATACTCTGCAGAGATATGAGTTCAAATATGGTATCAATCTGGCAGACATAGTCAAGATAGAAGATTCTCCTGAAGACGCATCCAAGAAAGAAGGCCTAGTCAAGAAATAAGATTCTTCTAAAAGCGGATTTTATTTTCTTTTTTCCTATTATTCCTGATAATTTCTTTTCCATCTCTTCTGAATTAGGGAATTCCCTCTCTTTCTTCCTGAACTCAGATGTATGATGATAGTGCCTTCCATTCTTGCTTGTGAACTGCTGTTTCTTGTGCAAAACTTCATGATACATGACATAATCCAGCAAATCAGGATAATCAATTAGATGCTTTGTTATTGTTATGGTATCTGTGCCGTAATTGTAATGCCCTAAAGTCCTCAGGCCTTCGCCAAGTACAAGATTTGGCTGGTCAATCATCCCATAGAAATACCCATCATTTATTCTCCTGAAGCTTGTCTCAAGAACAGGATGGGATTCTGTCTTAGGGACAGCAAGATGAACCTGCTTTATGAAAATATTATACAAGTCAATGCTTCTCGTATTTGCTTTTTTCTTGAACATCTTGCACAAAAGCTCCTGGATAAGCCCTTTCTTTATCTCCCTGTCAACACCCCTCCACTGCTTGCTCATATTGATAATAAGCTTCTTCCTAAATTTGTCAAGACGTATGTTCGCGTTATAGCCATTAAAATGACCAGAATACTTTATTCCTGCATCAAAATCAAACTCCAAGCTAGGAAAGATTTCCTTGAATGACTCTTCTATAAGGCTCATCTTACGTGCTGATTTTGTACCTTAAGATAGCGCCGATTTTCCCAATATCCCTCAGCTGGACCCCTTCCCGCGTCTCTGTAGAAATAAGCTTTACCTCTGTTGAATACTGCTTTGCAATGTTTTCAAACTCATCAATTTTCTGGTCATCAAGCTGCTCAGAAAGCAGGAGTATTTGGACAGCACCCATCTCTAGGGCTTTCTTGACTGCGTGCTCACCATAGCTCACCAAGTCAGGATCTTTTCCGAGCTTTTCCAAAAACGCATTCATGACTTTTTTCTCGTCGACAAGCTCTTCTTTTGCAAGGATATCATCGCTCCTGTCAACAAGCTCCTGTATGCCAAACTCCCCTGTGTATGACAAGTCCTTTATGCCAATGATTTTCTTCTGGATATCCCCTGTAAGAAAGTCTCCTTCAACAAGCGCGTACTTTGTCGGGCCAGGGCCGCCAACAATTATGCCTTTCAGGTTCTCCCTCATCAGGAACTGTTCTTTAATATAATCAGCAACCTTCTTTATGTGGGCTTTTAATGCCAATTCCCTATTCTGCTCGAAGCGATGTGCCGATTGTCCTCCTGCCTTCATCTTTCCAGGAACCTGCGAGTGAGTCTTGAGCAAATGAATAATTGCCTTTCCTTTCAGCAGCGCAATGTTTGCGTCCCGCCGGTCCATCACAATAAGGCCGTAAACCTCCTTGATATCAAGCATATCCTTCAATGCCTCAAGCTCAAAATTCTTGTCACACTTGTAAATCCTGATATTCAAAGGAATAGGGGGCTCGATGCTCCAGACCCTGACATCTGTCTTTCCTTCCCTCGAAAGGATATTGCCTGAAAAAACAGCAAGGCCGTTTGGAGGAGTATGCTTGAAAATCCTTAAATGCTGAATCATCCTCTCAAGAGCATCTGTGACATTCTTTCTGGTAGCAGCTGACTTTATGTTCATTGCAGTGCCCTGCTCCTGGGCCAGATGCCCAACTATCTTGTTCAGCTCATACCCTTGCGGAACATAGACTGTCACAAACTCTGTGTGCGCAGCCTTGTATGATTCAAGCTCCTTCAAGAACTTTTTCAGCTCATGCCTCTGATACGCTGCTAATGCCATAGGAGAAAATATTAGTGGGGTTGTTTATAAAGGTTTTTACGTTGGACGTATGACTTTAGACGTTTGGCGTTCTAATTGCCATGCATCAAACCATTTGATTTAAAATTTTCACTAAATCTTTTTGCGGCTTGTGCAGAGCAGCTTCATAAGCCCAGCAAAGAGCTGTGCGAGCCCCATCATATCCTTCAGAAGATATTTTATGCCCCGCTGTAAATACGTAATGGCCTGCCATAGCAGATGCAAATCCGAAATTAATGCTGCTCTCCCCTTTTAATGGCCTGTCTAATTCGACGCGTATAAAACGGTTTGTTGCCTCGACAATCCGGCCCTCAAGAGATGCTCCATCTTTATACATAGCTTGTATGTATATGTGCTTCTTTCGTATATCATTCTCTATAAACTCTGCATTTCTCCATTGCATTTCAGCTTCCTCAACCTTTTGTAAAGCATAATATAACATTGCTTTTTTTCCTTGCTTGACAATACCTGTTGGAATTGTTTTGCGTATTGAATAATAACCGCCGTGCCTGCATGGCTTTTCAAATGAAAACCCTATCTGCCCAGATTCCTCATGAAACTCAAGGCCTTTCATTTATGCACATCCTCGCCATATTTCTTTATCAAATCGTCGAGGGTATAGAATTTCTTTGACTGGAATGCCTTTGTATCTTTTTCTTGTATCTGCTCAAACTTTTCCTTGGACAGGACTGTGTTCAGCCAAAAATAAGATTTTTTCTTAATCTGTACAATAAACTCCCCAAGACCATTTCCAGGACTCTGCCTTACTTTTTCAATAGTCTCTTCAAGATTGTCTTTTGTTGAGGTAAAAATATCCTTTTCATCAATCCCAAAACCTGCAAACCTGCTGTATGTCCTTTCCTTAACTATTTTAAGTCTTTTCTGAAAGATGATTTTTGCAGAGGGCAGGGAATCTGTGCTTGTGTAAACATCATTTTTGCTGATAATATATATTGAGGGAATGATGTGGCCTCCCCACACATTTGAGCGATACTTCTCCATAAGCGCTGTCCAGGTAAACCTCGCAGGTGGAGAGGTGTCAATCTCCTCATGCGTGCCGCCCTCTTTTATCCTGAAAAGCTTGAAAGGAACCTCGCCGCAATGATACGACCTGTAGATATCATAAACTTCTGCCTCTGTGAACATCCCTCCGCCATGAAGCCTTGGGCCCATGTATTCCTTAAGTCCAAAAAGAAGCAGATAATGTTCCTGGCCTGGCTTTTGCTCATCATGCCAGTTTCTCACAAACTCCTTCCAATGCTCAAAGCCATCCTTAAAATTTGGGTATACCTTGAATCCTTTAGGCGCAATGCGCGCATCGTAGACAGCATCACCCAGTTGCGGCATGGCATTCTTATACCACACCTCAAGCTTTGAAGGAATCTTCCTGCCATAAGGCCTGAGCTGCTCATTTGTGTTCCTGTAAATGTTGTTGTTTTTCTCGCGGCTATCTGGGCTATCCTTGTATTTTTCATAAAGCGTGTCCCATAACTTTTTTTGTTCTTGGTCGCTAACCTTATCAAGTATTATGATTGAAGCACTAAAATCCAGCAGAGCATCATAAAAAGACGAGTGGACATTCTCAACAGAAGCAATATCAAGCAAGTATCTCTTGCCTGGCCTCAGCTTATCAGCAATAGATTCTGCATTTTTAGAGGAAACAGAGCCATTCTTGAACGTAAGCTGAATGATTGCCATGAACATCAATTGGTTATTCCATATTAAATAATTACCTGACACTTTTATTCCAATAGGAATATTTATAAACAACTAAATATTCCTAAAAAGTATGGTACTTGACCTGACAAAACTAAAGGAAATAAGGATAAAGCTTGGGGCAACACAGAATCAGTTCGCCCATATTGCAGGAGTGAGCCAGAGTCTTGTGGCAAAAATAGAGTCAGGAAGGCTCGACCCGAGCTATTCTAATGTCGTGAAGATTGAGCATGCCATAGCGCTGTTAAAAGGAAAGAAAGAGAAAGAGGCAAAGGACATAATGACAAAAAAGGCAATAACAGCCAGCCCTGATGAACAGATTGAGAGCGTGATCAAGCTGATGGCCAAGCATAGCATCTCACAAGTCCCTATTCTGGATAAAGAAAAAATCATCGGCCTCGTCACAGAGGGAAGCATTCTTGAAAAAAAAGGAAAAACGACAGAGAAATGTATGATAGAGGCGCCCCCCATAGTTACAGGGAGCACAAAATTTTCTGTGATAAAGGCCTTGCTTGAATTCTACCCTATCATTGCAGTGGAAGAGAAAGGGAGACTGGTTGGGGTTGTAACCAAGGCAGACCTGATAAAGCACATGTAGTCTTAAAACCAATATATTTTAGTAACCTTTTTAAATAAGCCATAACTTTCAAGAGGCATGAAAGCAGAGAAAGGGCTTGGGTCTGTAAAAAGATTTGGGGTAAGATACGGAAAAACCGTAAAAGACAGGCTAGCAAGAATAGAGAAAGAGCAGAAAAAGCTTCAACTATGCCCATACTGCGAGCAACTAAAAGCCAAAAAAAAGTTTGCAGGAGTCTATGAGTGCAGCAGGTGCAATGCAAAATTCACAGGCAGAGCATTCTTCCTGATAAAAGCAGCAGGGGTTGGCGTTGAAGAGGAAAAAGAAGCCCCAAAAGTTGAGGAAACTCCTGAGGAGCCTGAAGAAAAAGAAGAGGAATCAGAATAAGAACATGGTAAAGTACACTTGTTTTATGTGCAACAAGAAAATCTCAAAAGAGATGCTTGGAAAAAGAGTGCGATGCCCTTACTGCGGAAGCAAAATTCTATACAAGTCAAGGGAAACTACAACAAAAATCAAAGCAAGATAAAAGAATGGAACAAAAAGAAGCACAGGAGAATATCGGAAGGCTGCAGCTAATGGAACAGCAGGCACAAGCTCTTGTGGCCCAGAGACAACAGTTCCAGTCACAATTATTTGAGCTTGAGAATGCATTGAAAGAGCTTGAGACAACAAACACTGCATACAAAATCATCGGAAACATCATGGTCAGTTCTAAAAAAGATCTTCTTGAAAAAGAGCTCAAGCAGAAAAAGGAAATAATGGAGCTAAGGGTAAAGAATATCGAGAACGAAGAGAAAAAAGTGCGCGAGAAGGCAAAAAAGCTCCAGGAAGAAGTTCTAAACGCATTAAAGAAGAAGGAATAAGCAAGATGGGGGAAGAGCAATTAATAGCAGTAATCGGAATGCTCAAAGAGCTCGAGGAAGATTCTACTGTGCCTAAAAACGTAAAGGCAAGAGTCACAAGCACAATAAAAGTCCTCGAGACAGCCGGCTGCGAGATATCAATCAAGGTCAGCAGGGCAATGAATGAGCTAGAATCCATAACAGAAGACAATAACATGCAGCCGCACACAAGAATGCAGATACTAAGCATTGTAAGCACACTTGAGATAGTGCCGTAAGCATTTACCATTAAGATTTCTTGAAAAAATTTAAATAGATCACTTAATTCTGATTTAACATGGAAAATAAAGACAAGAAAACAGACTTGGAAAATAAAGTCAAAGATGCAAAACCCCAATTTGATCCTGATATGCAATGGTATAATATTCAGAACAAGAATGCAGCAAAGGCACACAAACTAAGATATGACCGCAGGCGAAAAATGTATGTTGATGAAGACGGAGCGCTTGTAAGAGATAGGTATGGGCAAAGATTATAATCTGTTTGTTACTTTCTTAAATACTTATTTTGGCGCCAGGGGTGCAGAGACAATTGTATATGCTGACTGCTAAATCTAAATATATATTAGCGAGCAACTTCGTTGCGAGCCACACTTCCGGACATAACTATTTCAGCACAATAAAATATATAAATATCAGGCACCACTAAAATTAAAATGGAATCATTCAGAGAATCAATCGTTATATTTGATTGGGGTTCTTTGCCTGATAAATCAAAGGGCTATGGAGTTGGCTGTTGCAGGATCACGCCGTGGGGTGGCAATGGAAAAGAGCGCATATATTGTAGTGATACATCATGCTTCCGTATAGTGCCTGAGCTTTATAACCCTACTGATGATGGAGAACACTTAGTTGCTTTAGTAAAAGAGGGCTATTCTCACCCAGGAGTTTCTTATGCACCCATAGTAGCGCATAATGAAACGGAATTGCAGGACAAGATGTATGCTCGCGCAACAGAGATTGCAAAAGCAGAATCTAAATGGTATAAAAAGCCAATAGAGGACAGGACATCAAGGTCAAAAGATCCTGGGCTTGAAATGGTTGTTGAGCGGAGCCAAACCGTGCATTTTTAGTTGATTACTTTTTCTTAACAATCTTTGATTTAATAACAATAGAATTAGGAATGTAAATAATATCCCCTTTTGCAGTCTTTATTCTAGTGTCTAAAAGGCTAAGATTATCAACTTTGCCAGAGACATTGTCAATACTGACCTTGTCACCCTGCTTGAGCAGCTCTTTCCTGTAAATAAATATCCCTGCAATGAAGTTAGGTATGAAATCCTTCAAGCCAAGGAAGGCTGAGATTACAAGGAGGACCATTGCAGCCAAAGCAATGATATACAGCACGACAGTTGTTATGCCAAGCTGGTTAAGCGCAAAGATGACTGCAACAAAATAAATAAAGTATTCTGCAAGCTGTGAAAGGGCGCTCTCAAAAGAAACCTTTGCGCCTGCTTTCTTAAGGATATTGTCGAGCTCTGCCTCATGAAGAACCTTCTGAATCAGCTTTCCTGCAAGCTTTCCAAGGATAAAGCCAATAAGAAGAATCACGACAGCAGTGATGATGCTGTTAAGTGTTGACCCCATGTATGAGGATATCTTGTCAAGCCATTCCATACCCTCAATAAAAAACAGAATGTTTTTAAACCTTTGCTTCAAAAATACACATATGGCTGACGTAAGCGGCAAAATAAAAGAGCTTGAAGACCAGCTCAGAGATGCGCAATACAACAAGGCAACAGAGCATCATTTTGGCGTTGTCAAAGCGCAGATAGCAAAGCTAAGGGAGAAGATAGAGAAACAGGCATCAAAGAAAGGAACTGGGGCTGGCTTTGGCGTCAAAAAATCAGGGGATGCAACAGTTGTCCTTCTCGGCTTCCCCTCTGTCGGAAAAAGCACCCTGCTCAATGTCCTGACAGCAGCAAAAAGCAAGGTGGCTGCATATGAATTCACAACACTGACAGTCATCCCTGGAGTCATGAAGTACAACCAGGCAAAAATACAGATTCTCGATATTCCTGGAATACTTGAGGGAGCATCTGCAGGAAGGGGAAGAGGAAAAGAAGTCCTTTCTATTGTACGCGGAGCTGACCTGATACTCATATTGATTGATGCAATGCACCCAGAGCATCACAGGGCAATCCTAAAAGAATTGACTGATGCAGGAGTGCGAATAAACCAGACACCGCCTGATGTAAGAATAACAAAGAAAGCCCGCGGAGGAATAGGAATAGGAAGCACAGTCCCATTACTGCTTGACAAGAAAACAATGGCAGACATCCTGCGAGAGTTCAGGCTAAGCAATGCAGATGTCCTGATAAGAAGCCGTGTTGACATTGATTCGTTCATTGATGCAGTTGAAGGAAACAAGAGATACACGCCAGCACTGACGATAATAACAAAAATAGACATGCTCGGCCCTGAAAAGCAGAAAGAAATCATTGAAAAAATAAAGCCAGACCTTGTCGTGAGCGCAGAGCAAAACACCAACATAGACGAGCTCAGGGACAACATATTCACAAAACTTAATTTCATCAGGATTTATTTGAAAGAAGTGAATGAAAAGCCAGACCTTGATGTCCCTATGATAATGCAAAAAGGGAACAAAATAAGGGATGTCTGCACGAAAATCCACAAGGACTTTGTGAAAAAATTCAGGTTCGCAAGAGTCTGGGGCAAATCAGCAAAATTCCCAGGCCAGGCAATGAGAAACCTGGATAAGCATCTAGAAGACGGAGATATTGTTGAGATACATATAAGCTAGACGCTGGACGTTAGACGTATGACGTTGGTCGTTAGTGGTTGGTGTTTGCCAAGAATCTCTGAACTCTCTTTTTTAAGAGTAAATATGCTTTAGTATTTTTTGTATTCTTTCTTCTGATAATTTTTGGCTTTGGAAATTTCTGATTTTTATCAAACTGGCATCTAGTAATATCAATCTCTTTGCCGCGTATTAAATTCCAATAATGCTCACCACCCTCTGGAAACTCAACTGTCAATATCTTTCCCCCAAAATAATCATTAACAACCAAAGCAGTGCAATAGCACTGGCCATATGCAGGATTTGACTTAGTGTATTTTTTCCTCATCGGACGATAGCAAGTATCCTTTCGCCAGGATTTCTTAAGAACTTTTTCAAGACATTTCGAATTTATTTTTTTCTTTCCAACAATTCCGATGACTTCTTTTGATATAATGTTCTTCATTTTACAAGCTCCTCAGATAATCATCTTTCTTCTTGAAGCCTTTTCTTCTTGACAGCTTATACATTGCCTTGTCAAACCATGAGCCATACTGCGCTGCTTTCTTTGAGCGCCAGGCATATTTCTTCGGCAGTCCAAGGCCTTCTGCAATCTCTCGCAGAATTATTTTCTTTTCTTCCTCGCTAATCTTTCTTTTCGGAGAGATTCCCATGCCTTCCCTTATCAAGTCATCATCAAGAAAAGGAGCAACAATCTCCATTCCCAAAGAGCTTGCAATTGAATTATCCCTTCTCATATCACGCCGCCACATTGTTTTCAGGCGGGACCAGCACTCTGCATGAACATCCTTTACTTTTGCGTGATGATGGTAGCCTGCAAATATCTCTTCAGAGCCAAGGCCTGAGAAAACTGTCTTTATTCCATCTTTCTTCGCAATCTTCATCGCAGCAAGAATAACAGAGCCAACACCAATAGACAAGATATCAATGTGCTCTAATGCTTTTTTTGCTTCCTTGAAAAGCTCATGAACCTCATCAAGAGAAAAAGTCTTTACTTTAATTGGAATCCTGAATCTTTTTGCAAAACTCATTGCCCAAGGAAGATCCGGGCTGTTATCCAAGCCAACAGTGTAGCAGATAAAATCAGCTTTTGCCTTCTTGCAGATAAACGCTATAAAGCAAGAATCAACACCGCCTGACAAAAGAATGCCAAACTTTTCCTTAGGAATCCTCTTCTGCACAGCAGTAACTAATGCTTTCTCTACTTTCTTCTTTGTTGACTTCTTGGATTCCTTCTCAAGCTGAACTATTTTCTTTATCCAGTCTTTTTCTGGGATCAGTGCCATAACAAAACATTTAAATTATTAGTATATAAAGCTAACCTTATGAAAGAAATTTACAAGAAAATCTGGGAGCTTGCAAAGCCTTACTATGAAAGAGGAAGGCCTATGGATATTGACCACATAGAGTGGATGATGCAGGATGCCTTGCTAGTCTGTGAAAAAGAAAAAATTGATGACACAATTCTACTGCCATTAGTCATCCTGCATGATGTGGGGTATGCAGAAGTTCCTAAAGGCAATTCATTTAATATTAATTTGAGAAAGGCACACATGGCTGAAGGCGAAAAAATAGCGAGGCAAATCCTTGAATCAGTAAATTACTCAAAAGATAAAATAAAGAAAATAGCGCATTATGTGTCTATACATGACAACTGGGCATTAGGCGATGATGAAGTGTATAATACTGACAAAGTCCTGGGCGTGTTCAATGATTTGGATTTCATTTGGACAGCAACCCCAAAAGGATTCCCTGCAGTGAGGAAAATACTTAATCTCAGCAAAAAAGAGATGATAGAATACCTAGAAAAAGATGAAAAACCAGCCAAAAGACCTTTCGCGACTGAAACAACCAAAAAACTCTATGAAAAATACTTAAATGATAGAAGAAAAGAAATAAAAAAATGAGAAAGCAACTAAGCAAAACCGAGATAAAACAATTGAATGAAGATATCAAAAAGCTCTATGGCTTAGAGAATTTCTTCGGCAAAAAAGCAAAAGTAGAATATTTTGTGAATGAGCATCAGAGGATGCTTCTTCTTGACAATGAGCCTGCATTCTTTTATTACGGAGACATGCTTGTTCCAACACTGAAATTCCTGCTGAAAAATAATTTCATGAAGAAAATAACAGTTGACATGGGAGCAGTCAAGTTTGTTGCAGAGGGAGCTGACATAATGAGGCCAGGAGTGATTGCTGTTGATGAAGGGATAAAAAAAGACGAGCTAATATCCATTATTGACCAGAAAAACCAGAAGCCACTGGCAGTCGGGCAGGCGCTGTTTGACAGCCATGAATTAAGGGCGCATACAAGCGGAAAAGTCATAAAGAATATTCATCATGTTGGTGATGAGTTATGGAATTTGAATTTATAAAAATCCCCGGTACCGGCGAGTTGATTGTGACAGGCAGTATTCTACTGGAAAGCCATTCATCTCTTTTGGAAGATCAATATGGCGGCCACTTCTAGTTTCAGCACAAGCAAATACATCCATGCCTTCAAGAGAACTGCTTCCTATCCATATGTCTACGCTAATAAATGGCGTAAGCAGGGGAGCCAGTAAAAGCTTCTTCTTTGCTTTGATTTTTTGCGCCACCCTATATGGGATATATGAATATACGCGGATTGATTCTGGATCATTCTCAACATACGCGCCAACAAATACATGCTCTCTTTCATCGCTAGCAAGCATTTTAGCAATTTCTTTTTCCAGGCATTGCTCAAAAAAAGGCTCTGTTCTTGCACCATGATGAAACCATTCATTCCTAAAGAAATCCAGCTCATTAAGTGATTTGAGAACAGCCCTGTATGCTTCTACAAACGATGGCTCCATGAATTTATCGTATATCAGTTCATACGTCATGTCGTGCATTTCATCCAAAGTTTTTTGAGCCATGCAGAGAAGTAATGATAATAACTATAAAAAAATTTGCTTTTTATGGCAGTTCCCCAGCAATCAGCCGTCTTGATTTAGGCACAAAATTAAGAATCCTCCCATCTGCAGTATATTTTCCTGTGCCAAGAAAATCATTATTATGCTTCATTATCACAAAACCAGACCAGTCTCCTTTTTTCTCAAAGTCTTTTCCCCTGAGCCACTCAATTGCCTCTTCATCACTCAGCTCAAGAACATTTTTTGTTGCAAGAGGCCCGATAATCTGAGAGCCCTCAATGCTCAGCCTTAGCTCTCCTCTCTTGTGCTCTGCAAAATACATCCCAACAGAGTTTATCCTGAACAAGGAAAGGTCAACCTTAGAGACATCTGGATGGATGACATACATTTTCTCTTTCTCGCTAAGAAGAAATGCATAGTCTGGCTTGAAATCAGATCCCCACTGCTTGTTAATCAATGCAAGAAACTGCTTTTTTTCCTTACTTGCGAGAATCTTTATGGATTGCCTCATCTAAACCCCCCAGACAGGATTATTCCTTCTCATCATCTCTGCGATCTCCTTAAGCAAATCTTTCTCATCTGCTGTAAGGTATTGCTTGTACTCCTTGAACTTCTTGAAATCATCTTCTGGAATGTGAGAATAAAGCACGTCTCCTTCCTTGACCTGCCTTCCAACAACAACATCAGGCATCGATACTGCAACCTGCTTTCCCTTCTCTGCAGAAGCAAGGTTCTCCTGCTCCTGCTGTATTCCTTTTACAGCTGTCAGAATCTTGCAGTCCCTGTTCATCAATTGAATATTTGTAGTAAGTGTTCCCTGCATCACCTCAACACCGACAACAGCAGGGTTTGACTGCCTGAAAACATAACCTTTAAGCAATTGAATCTTGCAAGGCTTTATCAGCAGGCCGAGAGCAGACATCTCCATCTGTCTCTTGGTCTCATCAATCCAAGCCTCATAATCCTCAATGACCTTGTAGATGACTGGGTGGGTTATTGCCTTAACCTGCGGCGGCAAGCCCTCTGGCAGGGGAATATTAAACCCAAGAATTATTCCATTCAAAGGATTGTTCTTGTAATTCGCCTCTGCATCTGAGATATCCCTTTTTGTTATCTCACCAATACCTGCTTTCTGTATTTGAATGCCTTTTTCCTTCAATAAAACACTCAGGGCCTCAAGAGAGCCGAGATTGTCTGCCTTTATTATAACCCCTTCTTGGGTTGTCTCTAGCAGGACCTCCTTGACCTCTTTCTGAACAGCATCTTTTGCTGCATCTAAGTCATTGCCAGCTCCGCGCATCGGCATTCCAGAAACAACATCCTCTGCCCCAGGAGCAACAATCTTCACCCCCGTTGCTGCACTGACCTCTTTCACTGACTTGAATTTGGTCCGTTTCTCCCTCATCTCTGACAATGGAGCTGGAAGGAACAGGGCTTTTACTTTTGTAGTTATCGCGCCTGACATTCCCCCAATAACTATAGTATCACCCACTTTAAGGCAGCCATTATATACTATAGCATCAAGGGCTTTTCCGAGGCCTTTCTCTTCTTTTACCTCTATCACAGTCCCCTGTGCAGCCCCTTTTACATCAACATTCAGCTTTTGCTCAAGATATCTCTGGGCAAGCCCTGTAAGAACCATCAAAAGCTCTGGAACTCCGTCTCCTGTAACCGCAGAAGTCGGAACAATTGCAATCTGCTTTGTGTAATCACTCACCCTGTCAAAGCGCTCTGACTCAAAGCCGAGCTCAAACATCTTCCCGACAACTTCATATATTTTCTTGTCAAGCTCCTGCTGCACACTAGTATCCTGCTCTGGAATGCTCTGCAGCAATGGCTTCTTCTCATGGCGCCATCCAGAAAGCAAGTCAACCTTGTTAAGAGCGATGATGAAAGGAGTCCTGAATGCCTTCAGTATATTAATAGACTCAATGGTCTGGGGCTTGAAGCCATCTTTGATATCAATGACAAGAACAGCAAGATCAGCGAGGTTTCCTCCTCGCTTTCTTATGCTCACAAAAGCTGCGTGGCCAGGAGTATCTATAAATAGCAGGCCTGGAATTGTAAAATCCAGCTTTAGTTTCTCAAGAAGATGGCCGCAAATTTTCTTTATCGTGTCCAAAGGAATGATTGAGGCGCCGATTGCCTGAGTGATTCCGCCTGCTTCTTTTGCAGCGACAGCGCTGCCTCTAATTTTGTCTTGAAGAAGAGTTTTTCCATGGTCCACATGGCCCATAACAACAACAATCGGCTGGCGAATCATAAAGAACAGTTAACAATACGTGTTTTAAAAATGTTTGGGAGAAAATCAGTAGTCCTGCCACAGCCAGGGCTTTCCTCTTCGGGCGCGCATAAAAAATTCAAAGTCACTCCCATATTCATACCTCTTTCGCGGGTCATCTGAGGGATACCTGTCAATCGCAAAAGAATCACGCCATCCGACCTTAAAAGCAAAAAACTCAGTAAGGTCTTCATCAACAAGAGTGTCAATGCCTTTTTCATAAGCCCTTTGCGCAACTTTCTGAACACAATCCCACATATGAAAGCCAGCTATGCGAAGAGGGTTTCCGAGCTTAGAAATAATAACGTCGGGATCTGGATACACAGGAGGGTCTGATGTGTGAGTCTTGAAGTCAATCCCCACAGGCAGTATCCTGTCTGATTGCTGAAGATTGATTATGTCAGAAATCTCATGATTATCAAAGATTGCATAACATATTTCAAAGCCTTTTTGCCTGTAACGCGCATCAATGCATTGGTTGAGCATACGGCTGTATTTTTCTTTGAAGCCGTCCCCTACCCGCCAACCCCATCGTTGGATTTCAGCATTAAAATATTCAGGGATGGGATATAAAAACACAAATGATTTCATGAGCAGAAAAAGAATGCTGCAATTTAAAAAACTAATCAAAAAAATATCCTTTTGCTACTCCTGAATGCTCACAAAACGAAAGCTTTATATAGCAAATACTCTTTTTGGGTAGTAACACGATTAAAAAATAATTGATTGGGGGGGTTTAATTATGAAAGCGAAAACAATCGGTATGTTATGTCTTTTTATGATACTTGCTCTCGCAGCAAGTGCGTATGCACTGCCTGTCAATATAGAGCAGGTTAAGCTGGACGGAAACACACTGACAGAAGGAGCAACAAACAGGCTTGACATCGAGAAGAACCAAGAGTATGATGTCCAGGTCAAGCTCACTGCACTGGAGAATATCAGGAACGCAGAGCTGAAGGTTTTTGTTTCTGGATTTGAATATTCTGCAACAGATGCAGCACAAGACCAATATGGGCCTTTTAATCTTGATGCAAACAGCTCAAGAAACTTCAAAATGAACATAAAGTTCTCAGATGAGTTTGAGGAAGACAATTACCTATTAAGAGTTCTTGTTGTAGACAGGAACAATGATGCAGAGATCGCAAGCTACAAGATCAAGATAGATGTTCCAAGAAACAGCCTCAAGATAGAGGATGTTGTGTTCTACCCTGAGAACAATGTGAAGGATGGAGAGGCTCTCCTTGCTTCAGTCAGAGTAGAGAACAATGGTGACAGGGACCAGGAAGATGTCAGGGTCTCAATCACAGTTCCAGAGCTAAGCCTCACTGCAACCAGCTACATAAATGATATCGAAGCTACTGATGAGGAAGAGACAGAAGAGATGTACATGGTAATACCAGAGTGCGCAGAGCCAGGACTTCATGAGGCAATCATAAAAGTGGAGTACGCAGATGGCCATGAGAGCGTATCAGAGACAAGATACATAAACGTAGCAGAGAACAAGGCTTGCGTAAAAGCAGCAGTAGTTGAGCCAACAAAGCCAACAGGAACTGAGGCACAACCCCCAGTCAAAACAAGCTCAACAGCAAGAAAAGTGCTTGAAGTAGCGCTTGTAGTGCTTGTTGTGTTGCTTGTCATAATCGGGCTTATAATTGGTTTCAGCAAGCTAGGAAAGAAAGAAGAGGAGTATTAAACTCCTTATTTTTATTTTATTTATCTTATTCTCTTTTATTTGATTTAACATCTGTTCTTATTTAATCCTTATTGGGTGCCAGGGGCACAGAGACAAGTGCATATATAGCCTGTTTATCCGCATAATATAACCTCAAGCAGCAAAGCTGCTTGACTCTATGTCCGCAGGACCGTAGCAAGTATTTTAAAAAACTTTATAAACAAAAGACTCACCCTCTATCTTATGCATAAAGAAAAGAAAGCAACTGAATCATTTCATCCTGAGATATGCCCATCAAAGAAGTACTTCAAGTCAGATGATGAGCTCAAGAAATGGTTCAAAGCAGAGTGCAGCAAGAATTACGAGAAGCACTACCCTGTGATAACCCTGAAAGAGCTAGGTTTTGTCAGGAAACAGTGCAAATGCGGGCAATGGTTCTGGACAGTGAATAAAGACCAGAAGATATGCGGAGAGCCAGCATGCTCAGGAGGATTCAGGTTCATAGGTAATTCACCTGCAAAGAAGAAGCTAAGCTACATACAAGTATGGGAAGAATTTGCAAGAATACACAAGAAACTAGGCTACACACCAATAAAAAGATACCCTGTTATTGCAAGATGGAATCCTACCACTGAGTTTACTATCGCATCAATAGCAGCATTCCAGCCATTTGTTGTATCAGGAGAGGTAGAGCCGCCTGCAAATCCATTAGTCATACCACAGTTCTGCCTAAGATTTTCAGATATTGACAATGTTGGCATAACAGGCCACTTTGTCTGCTTTGTAATGCTTGGGGAGCATAGGTTTGTAAGCCCAAAAGAATATGACATAAACAAATTGCTAAAAGACCACCTTACCTGGCTGCAGGAAGGAATGGGATTGCCACTAAATGAAATCACAGTACACGAAGATGCATGGGCAGGAGGAGGAAACTTCGGGCCATGCGTAGAGTTCTTCTCCCGCGGGCTTGAGATAAGCAACCAGGTATACATGCAGTATGAAAACACACCAGAAGGGCCAAAAGAGCTCAAGATAAAAGTCCAGGACATGGGCCAGGGACATGAAAGAGCAGCATGGTTCACCCAGGGATGCCCAACTGCTTATGACGCAACATTCCCAACTGTCCTTGAGAAGCTTGAGAAAAAAACAGGAGTGAAAATCGACCAAGAATTCATAAAAAAATTCATTCCCCACGCGCCATGCCTTAATGTGCAGGAAGCAAAAGACATAGAGCAGGCATGGAAAGACGTTGCGAAAAAAATGGGAATGAAAACAGAGGAGTTCAAGGAAAAACTCCTTCCAATGACAGCGCTCTATGTTGTTGCAGAGCACTCAAGAGCACTGCTTGTCGCACTAACAGACGGAGCACTGCCAAGCAATGCAGGAGGAATGTATAATCTCAGGGTAATACTCAGAAGAGCACTTGGCTTTATTGACAAATACAATTGGAACATCAACTTACATGAAGTCTGCAAATGGCATGCAGAATACCTAAAGCCAATATTCCCAGAACTATCAGAAAACCTCGATGATATAAAGAAGATATTTGATGCTGAAAAAGAAAAGTATGAAGCAACAAAGAAAAAGACACAGGAAATAATCAATAGGATAATCGCGACAGAGCTCACAACAGAAGAACTGATTGAACTGTATGACAGCCAGGGAATAACACCAGAGCTGATAAAAGAAGAGGCTGGAAAAATAGGCAAGAAAATCAAGATTCCAGAGAACTTCTATGCGCTTGTTGCTGCAAAACACGAGCAAAAAGAATCTGAGACAGCAACAGAGAGGGCAGAGAAAGTAGAGATAGGAGAGATTCCTGAAACAAAAGCACTTTACTTTGATGATTGGAAAGCAACAAAGTTTGATGCCAAAGTCTTGAAAATCGTCGATAATAACATTGTCCTTGACCAGACTGCATTCTATCCAGTATCAGGCGGCCAGGACCATGACACAGGAAAAATAAATGGGATTCCTGTTGCTGATGTGTTCAAGCAAGGGCATAACATAATACAGGTTCTTGCAGAAAAGCCAAACTTCAAAGAGGGGGCTGCTGTAAAAGGAGAGATTGATTTTGAAAGAAGAAAGCAATTGACGCAGCATCACACAGCAACACACGTTGTAAACGCATCTGCAAGAAGAATCCTTGGAAAGCATATCAATCAATCAAGCGCTAAGAAAGATGTTGACAAGGCATACCTTGACGTGACTCACTATCAGCTGATATCTGAAAAAGAATTTGAGCAGATAGAGAAAGAAGCAAACAAGATAATAAAACAGGCAATAAAAACAAAACTCGAGTTTCTTTCAAGAACGAAAGCAGAGCAAAAATACGGGATGGAAATCTACCAGGGAGGAGCTGTTCCTGGAAAAATAATAAGAATAGTTGAGATTCCAGGAGTTGACGCAGAGGCATGCGGAGGAACGCACCTGAATAATACTTCTGAGATTGAAGAGATAAAACTGCTAAAGACAAACAAGGTAAAAGATGGTGTTGTAAGAATAGTGTTTGCAGCAGGAAACGCAGCAAGACAGCTCGATAAAAAAGAGACAGGGCAGATAGATGAAGTTGCAAAACTGCTTGGAGTTTCACCAAAACAAATACCTGCAAGAGCACTTGAATTATTTACTAAGTGGAAGCAGGCAAGAAAAGCAGCAGAGAAAGCAAAGCCAGTTGACCTCAAAGCATTTGAGCTGACAAGCAAAGAAGAATATGAAGGAGATGTGCTCTCAAAAACAGCAGAGCTTGTAAAGACACAGGTTCCACATTTAATGACAGTACTTTCAAGATTCAAGAAAGAATTAGAAGAGTTTAAGGGGAAACTGAAAGAGTTCAAATAAGGAAAATTCTATGAAAATCCAAAAGAAAGTCCAGCAAAAATACTTCACTGATGTACTTGAAGGAAGAAAAGCATTTGAAGTAAGACTTGCTGACTTCAGGTGCAAGCCAGGAGATACTTTAGCCCTGCTTGAACAAAAACAAGGCACAAAAAAACTGACAGGAAGAAAACTCAATTGCGAAGTGCTATACAAGCTCAACACAAAAGCAATAGAGAAATTCTACACAAAAAAAGAAATAGACAAGCACGGCTTAGTGATACTCGCAATAAGAAGAAAGTACAAATATTAAAGTGCCAAATAAAAGACAACAGCCATAACAACTGCAAGGAATAATTTCATAAAAATAACGCCAATTCTCGTCAAAAAAGCGCCAATGCCTGCCTGCATGGATTTCTGGAAGCGCCTGTGCTCAATATAAGAGAAAACAAAAGCGCCAATAAAAGCCCCAAGCAAAGCACCAAACACAGAACCAATTATGGGAATAGGAACACCGATGATTGCGCCAGCAATTGTCCCAATAATCAATCCAAGGATTGCGAAATTAGATGTCTTGAATTTCTTCGCACCATAAAGAGTAAAAACCCATTCAAGCAGCTCTCCCAAGAGCGCAATCACAAGCAGGACAACAAGAGCAAGCTTGGAAACACCCCAGGACCATGTAATAAGGTCGTAAATAATAGCTGCTGAAAGAACAACAAAAGTGCCAGGAAGGCCAAACAAAGTTATTACAAGGCCAACAAGCACCACAAGCGAAGCAATGATTACTGCAATTATTTCAAGTATCATTTTACCTCTTGAAAATCTTGCTCAAAGAATCAAGGGTGTAAAGCATCATGGCATGCGCCTGCTCCCTGCTCGGAGCAAATGCATCTTTCTTTGTATGGACAGAATAAACACGCACCTGATTAATCAAATGAATCTGGTTTGTCAGGGCAGGGTCTAAATCAACATTGCTCTCCTTCAGCTTTGCAATAAGGTTGCCAAGCCCTGTGCCAGGAGCTTTCTCAAGCAGATCATTGCCAGTCGCGTCAAAATACTTCCTGTGCAAAGCAGTTTCCAGCAGCCTGCCGCAGAGAATAACAACACTTCTGTAACAGTTTGCAGAATAGCATCTCTGCATCTCATCAATATCTGCGTTGATGTCTGACTGGATATCAATAGGAACAGATGACAATGAGAAAGAAGCTGGCTTTTCCTCGACTTTAATCTTTGCTGCAAGAGATGCGATGTGATTGACCATGAATTTAAGCTCGCCAAGATTCTTTGTTCCATTAAGCTTCTTGACAATTGCCTTTATCTGGTCTGCAACAGCGCCATATTCAGGAGGAACATCAAGCTTTTCTGCAGAGTTCTCAGCAAAAGAAATTGCATTATGCACAGCACCCCTGAAATAATCATCCTGGTTTTTCTTGAAATCAGAAATCATGGCTGACTTTGCAGGCTTGTCAAGAGTAAGCTTATTGGCAGTGAGATTATCAAGAGCTGCGCTAAGGTCATTCAGGCTCCTCTTAAATGCTTCAAAAGACATGATCCTGCTTTTGATAACAAAGTTTATATATTTATCTATGATGCAGACTCACTGAGCAAGATTATATGTTTGTTCAATCTCCGCTCTGAAGAGCGAAGTATTAATCTTACTAATATAGTCGGTGAGTCTGCAGAATAACAAATTCGAGCATTGCCAGTATCCTCAACCGAAATGATGATATTTTAAGGCTCGAATTTGTTATGATACAAAATAATACTTCAAAAAAAGGTGATACTTATGGAAAAAGAAGAACTGCTAAAAATTATCAAAAAAGGCGGAAAAATAAATCTCAGCAAAGCAAAGCTAGAGGGAGCTAACCTGAAAGGGGCAAAACTAAAAGGAGCAAACCTGTTATGGGCGCATCTTGAGGGCGCAAACCTAGAGAAAGCAAACCTTGAGGAAGCACACTTAGAGTCAGCAAACCTAGAGGGAGCAAAACTGAAAGAGGCAAATCTTTTTCGCGCAAAACTATTCAAAGCAAACCTTTCTGGAGCAAATCTTGAAAAAGCAAACCTAACAAAAGCAAACATTGCAGGGGCAAACCTAGATGAGGCAAATCTTAGAGGCGCAAACTTGACATGGGCTGTGCTGAAAAAATCAAGCCTTGCAAAAGCAGACCTCACAGGGGCAAAACTTGAAAAAACAGGGCTTGAAGATGCTGATTTAACAGATGCAAAACTAATGAATGCAAAACTATCCCTGGCAAAACTCAAGGGAGCTGATTTTGAGGGAGCAAACCTGAAAAATGCAGACCTAAAAGGAGCTAATCTGACAGAAGCAAACCTATTCAGAGCAAATCTTGAAGGAGCAAACCTCGAGAAAGCAAACCTCATTGGAGCAATGGGAATGACAGAATCCCAGCTCAGAAAAGCAAAGAATGCAGGCAAGGCAATAAGATAGTTTTTTATATTATTTAATTTTTCAATCATTAAAAGAGGTTCTTAGTATGACAAGCATAACACTGCCAAGACTGGCGTATGAACTATTGAAGTATGTGCGAACATACAAGAGGCCCCTGAACTATGATGAAGGCTACAAAGTGACCTCAAAATTCCTAAGAGACTGCTTTGATTACAGTGTAAACGGCAAAGAGAACATACCCCCTGGAAAATACATTGTGTGCTCAAATCATACGAGTTTTCTTGACATGCTTGTGCTTGGAGAAGCATTTTATCCAGACAAGCTGAAATTTCTTGCAAAGCCTGCTTTTTTTGAATACGAACTTATTTGCAGGAAAGCAATGAGAAAAATGCATCTTGCAGCAGTATTTGGAGAGAGCGCTGCAAAATGCGGAAAGATAGTCACAGAATACATCCTGGAGTGGGGCGCTGAAAGGATAGACCCAAAAAACGTGACAAAATCAGATCTTAAAAAATACATAAATCTTGCAAAAGAAAATATCCTCATGATTTTTCCAGAAGGGCACAGGACAAAAACAGGAGAGATGCAGCCATTACAGCCAGGCGCAATGCTTATAGCGCAAAAGTCAAAAAATCCAATAATCCCTGTGGCAATCGAAGGAACATTCCACTTCTGGAAAGACTTCTGGTACAAAGAAAGAAAAATAACTGTGAACATAGGAGAGCCGATGCATCCTGCAGACTATAAAAAAACAGAAGATGCACTCAATGAGCTTGAGAGAAGAATCAAAAAATTATCCATAGGCAATCACAGCACGTTTTAGAGCAAAAAACTTAAATACCGCAAAGTAAAAAGCTAATATTAGGGGTGATTTTATGAAAAAAATAATTTTAGCATTGCTGGTATGCTTCTTTCTAATCGGATGCCAGCAGAAAGCTCCTGAAGCCCAGGAGAGAATAACAGCACCATTGCCAGAAGCAGAGGCACCGCCAGAAATGGCAGCAGAGCCAGAAGTGATTGAAACACTGCCTGTTGAGCCAGAAAGCGCACCTGAAACAACAGCAACAGCAGCTGACTTAAAAGCAGCATGCAACAAAATGATATCTGCAGAGGAATTTGCAAGCATATGCGGAATTGATGCAGCAAGAATAGCGAAAACCGCAACAGCATCAGAGCGCACCTGCTGGGTATCATTCACAGACAAAATGGCAAAGAAGTATACAGCAGGATTCACTATAGTTGACTGGGTAAAAGTAGATGAGGCATTCAGCGAGTTTGATAGGGGAATAAAGATGAGAAGGGCCACACTAGAAACAACAGTCGGAGACAAGAACTACGGATTTGCAGAGGTAAACAGGGAAAATATTGTCTGGCTGAGAGGAACATTCCTCACGAGAATAGCAGCATCAACAGAACTCTGCACAAAAGAAAAGCTTGTTGAGCTTGCTAAAGTAGTGGATACAAAGCTGTACTAAAATTTAATTTTTTTATTTTTTATTAAGGTGGGAGAAAAATGAGAATAATAGACGGGTATGTTTGTGCAGCCAGATTTGATGGCTCAGTTACACAAGTTATTCTTTTTGGCCCAAATACTGGAAATGGAATTGGGTGCGCTCAAAATTTAGTAACAAATAATATTAGTGTCTATACAAATAAAGAAGCAGCAAGCGAGGGAGTGAAGCAGTTAAAACAGAGAAAAGAATTTGCCCAGATTAAAATTGCAAAACTGCATATGGATATTGCTGAAAAAATCCAAGAATTTGAGCTTGAACAAATAAAAAACAGCAAATCACTTGCAGTAATCATGATAAATGATGCATTTCCTGTAATAGAAAGGGAGTTATATGGGCCTGTTGTAGAAGGCAGGCCTGGAGATTATCCTTTGCCCGGAGCACTCCTGATGCATACGGAATTCAGAACATTTGATTCCTTGGAACGCGCCATATACTTAGCCAAAGAAATAAACCGCCAACCACAATGCGCGATTCAAATAGCGCACTTTGAATTGAAAATATTGGAAGAATAAGAAAAAAATGAATGACAAAAGCCTGATTGCAAAACTTGACAGGGAAATAAAAGAGATACGCGAAAGACTGAGGCCTTTAATCAAGGCTCTTGCAGAACTGGAAGAAAAACATGATGTCTATATTCAAGACATAAGACCCCTTAATGCCCTTGGCAAACCTTTCAAATACAGAGGCATAAGAATAACACCAGGAATAATCATTGACCCTGATGATGTATGCTTCAGGACCCTAGCAGAATATCAGAATGACAAATTACATAAAGATAGTTATCCTGGCGGCCAGGCAGAATTATTGACAAGCTACGAGCCAAAATATGATCTCTATAACGTATTCTATAACAGGCAAGATACAGACACCAGAGAACTTGTGCTCAAGAGAGATATTGCAAATGACATGATTCTGGACATTTCATTTCAACACAAATGGATAAATTTCAAAAGAGCGATTAAAAAAAATCTCGACATTGAGCGCTATATGAATGCAATTCCCCTCGAAATAGAGAGGTTCAAGCAGGATGTCAAGCTTGCAAAGCTGTATCTGGATGAAAAGATTGCAGGAAAGAAACCTTGCGCCAAAAGAAATCCGCTTATCGACAGGATAGAAAAGGAAATGAGCAAAATGGAAGCAAAAGGAAAAGAAGTCTGCAAACTAAAGGGAAAAGAAAAAGAGTACTGTGATGCAATGGGCAAACTGGAAAAAGAAGGCTATTTTACAGCAGGCGGACTTTTCCACCCCTGGATATTAGCACCAAAAATAAAAGACAAGGATGTACAAATTACCCTGCTCTGGGATGACGGTGAAAAATCAATACAACTCGCATACGACTTCAAGCCAAAAGGATACAAGCCTCCTGGAAAGTATTACTGCCCATGTTGTTCTGGAGAAGATGAATATGAAGAGCCATTGAAGATAGGAATGAAGCTGGGCAAGAAAAACATAAGCTACTACAAGCATGTGCCATGCAATCCTGCACTTCTGCCAAAAGAAATTGAAAGATTCAGAAGAGATTTGAAACTGGTAAAAATATACCTTGGTTATGGGCGGAAAATAGGTTCTAGAAGAAAGTCATGAGCTTTTTCTGCTTCCCCACTTCTTTCAACAGAATACTATGCTTAGTCAGGTTCTCAATATCCTGGCTGAATTTTTTCTTGATGAAGAACTTTGCGTAATGAAAGGATTGATACCACCCTGCTAAATCAAATCCACAACCCACTGGACATGTGTGCACAGAACATATAAATGAGCCAGACTTAAAAATGAATATGCGTGCATACCAGAAAATTCATTTTTGGGAACTGCCCCCAACAAAAATAGGGCTTGCATTAAATAAAAGCATACGGAATTGGCTTATTGATAAAGCAATAAGAACTGCAGGATCGCAACAAAAATTAACGGTGCTTTTGAATAAAAATTCTAAATTGCATGGCAAGCAATCTAAATATAATCACGGAATGATATATTTATGGAAATATGGATTTGAACACCGAAAAAATGCTGTAAAAAACAGACATGTTCCGTTATGGGTACTTTTAGAAATAGTGAAAATAATTAGTCCAGATAAAACAAATCAAAAAATTCTTTTAACAAAAATTGAAAAAGAAATAAAATACTATAAATGTAATTGGGGTGGAACATATTGCATCAAAAAACCAAAACTGCCTATTGTGATAACACCTGAACTTACATCCGTTGTATTCAATTTCTGCGGTGATGGCCATTTAAGTTTTCGTAAACACGTGGCACATTCATATCGACAGATCAATCTAGTTGGATTGAAAAGAGTATATGAAAAACTACGAAATTGTTTTGGAAATTTTGAACTTTGCCAAAATTCATTTAAATCTGGCAAACTTGAGATTCCCAGAGTTATTGGTGAATTATACAAGCATATTTTTGGATTAGGTTCATGCAGATGGGATGAAGCAAGAATTCCTGAAAATATAAAGAATCTACCTAATGAATTTCTATTAGCAGGACTTGTCGCATTTATAATCGATGAAGGAAGCATTGGAGAAGTTATACAAATTTATTCAAAAAATCCAAGATTATTATCAGATATCCAGGAAATAACACAAAAGTTAGGTTATTCTTGTTTACCAATAAGACCAAAATACCATAATAAAGCTTTAGACTGTTACAGATTTTCAATTTCTCCGAAAAGTTATCTAAAAATTAATGAGGATATTAAAGAACTCGTAAAGAAATTTCCAACTTGCGATTTTGCACACAAAAAGAATCTATTCGAATTTCAAGTAAACAGAGTCAAACGAGGGGGTAAGAAAAGGAAAGATGGCCTTGGGCTTACTCAAATTATAGATGCACTTAAACAAAATTCGGCAACAACCGATGAACTCGTAATGAAAATAGGAATAGGAAAATCATCTTTAAGAGAATTACTTGCAAAATTAGAAGCTCAAGGAAGCATAAGACGCGCAGGATGGCAAAATCGAAGACTTATTTGGGCATTAACTCAAAAATAAGCTAAGAGTTTTCTTTGCTGAACAAAAGTATGCAATACCTTACTATTGTCTAGTAAGACTTGCAAATCAATGCCGAACTTGAGTTTGGCAAGTTTTTTTGCATAATTAAGCAAGAGCTCTTCGGATGCAAAATGAATCGGTTTGTTATTCATTGCCTTACGTGTACTCTCGCGACAGACCCATACTCCCAAAGGAAGAGCATACTCTCCTGTAATGAACCTCAATGATAAAACACTTGCTTGACGTTTCAATTCTGATAATTTTTCAAGAATGGGCAAACGATTTGCATAATATCCTCCTGCACAGGAATCTGCGTAAGTTTTCCGCCCATAATAATCCTCGTAATCAGTGGTATAACTTATTTTACTATTAACATTCCAACTCACATTCGGCATATATGTTTCAAATAGCTCGTAAGACCAAACTTCAGGAAAAAACAAAATAAGATAATAATTCCCAAGATATCCTCCAAAAAAGGCCAAATAATTGGAAACAGGCAGATTCTTTATTTCACTGATTAATTGCTTTCCAATCATATCATCGACTGCAGTTATTGACCATCTTGTCGGCACAAGCTTCCTATTCGCGCCTATGCCAACTGTCCCAACACTCAAAAGCTTTGAAAGAAAATTCTCATCAAAACCATGAGAGTGAAGATAGTTAAGGGCATCATTTGCCTTGAGCTCTTTATCTGAAACAACCTTGTCAACTTTTGTATGAATTTGAGGATTAGATGTAATCTCAATCTTCTTTAGCTGAGCATTAGGTCCCATAGGAGCTGCAAAAGCATCTGTGTTCAGCCTGAAAAAAGGCTTTTTCTCAAGATTAATCTCAACATCAACTGGCTTTGAAGCCATTCCGACTTCCTGGGAGATGCTGAGCATCTTATCCTGCTGCCTGATATTTGCCTTAAACCTTGAATTGATAAGAGACGAGCGCAGGTCAACAATCTGGGGAATATTAAACTCATTAGCAGACCAGTGCAGGGGAGCATCATAGAGCCAGGCATCTTGGCTTTGCTCAGGCGGGCTAAGGATTCCGACATTAACATAAGGATAGCCAAACCTTCCCACAAAAGGAGCAGGAGAACTGCCAAAGAAATCCTCTGATTTGAGCTTATCCTTTACCTTGAACAATGCCTGATGCTTAGCAGTAATCGGGCAAAAACTTCTTCCACAATTAGAAGGATCCCTACCTTTGCACTTAATACACGGCACCCTCATGGGAATTGTGAATGAAAGCAGATATTTAAGGATTCTTGTGGTAGAAGCGATGGATTTAAATACTGAAAATAAAAAATAAGTAATAACGCAGACTCGCTGATTGATGTTATAAGTTCGCCATATCTCTGCTCTGAAGAGCAGAATATTAAGGCGCAATAAGAGAGTCAGCGAGTCTGCGGGATAGAAAAAATCGCAGGATCTGCATCTTTCATCCACATAAGGAATTATGCGGTTTTCAGGCGATTTTTTCTATAAATTAGGAGGGTGAAATCATGGGAAAACTAGCATACATATTACTTGGGGCAATACTTGTTATTGCAATAATAGCAGGAGTGGCTTATTTTAAGATTTTCAAAAGCTCTACAACAACAGCATTCTTGAACATAGAGAGCGGAGCAGTTGAGATTGACAAAGGAAATGGATGGCAGCCAGCAACAGACCAGATGAAGCTTGGCTTGGCTGATAAGATAAGGACAGGAACAGGAAAGGCAAGTGTTGTGCTTTATGAAAGCGTAATAATATCACTTGAGCCTAACACAGAAATCTCATTAAAAGATTTGAGCAAAAACAGCCTGAAGATAGGGCAGCCTTCTGGACAGACATGGAACAAATTCACAAATCTTGCAGGAGTAAGCTCACTAAGCGTTGAGACACCAACAACAGTCGCAACAGTAAGAGGAACATACTTTGGAGTCGGAATGCAGGCAGTGCTTGTCGGAGAAGGAATTGTGGTTGTTGAAAAAGACGGGCAGAAGATAGAAATAACAGCAGGAAAGAAAGCCACAATGAAAGACGGACAGCTTGTTGAGGAAGACCTCACAGCAGAAGAGCTTGCAGACATAACAGCACAGATGCAGAGCACACTTGAACAGCTTAAAAACCTAAGGATGAGAGAAGTACAGAAGAACTCCTTCCTAGCAAACCAGCTAAAGAAACAATATCAGATACAAGATGACCAGATAAAAGAATATCTTGGCAAAGCAGACAGGGGAGAGCTAAACCTTGAAGAATTAGAAAAGAAATCACCAATACAAATAGAAGCAGTGCACAAGATAAGACTGATAACAGAAGAGATAATCAAGCAGAACAAGGCAATAGCTGAACTGCAGAAACTAAACCAAAAGTAGAATGGACAGAAAAACAAAAATAGCCGCAGCAATAGCAATTTGCTGCGCAATTATTCTTTCTTTTTTATTCTATGTAGGATTCCTATCAAACATAAACCTAAAGCTGACAGACAACCTCTACGGAGAAAAACAGCCATTAGACAGCATAACAATAGTAGCAATAGATGACAAGTCACTACAAGAAATAGGCAGATGGCCATGGAACAGGACAATATTTGCAAAAACAATTGACTTCCTGAATGAAAGCAGGGCATTAGGGATAGATGTCGCATTCTTTGAAAGCTCAACAACAGAGCAAGACATGATGCTTGGAGAGGCACTGTCAAGAGCAGGCAATGCAGCAATACCTGTTGAGTTCACAAAATTCGAGAAAACAGGAGACAGAGTCATAGGAAAAGAGATGCTCCAGCCAGTTCCAGAGCTAAGGACAGCAAAAGCATACGGCTATGTCAATGTTGTGACAGACAAAGACGGTGTTACAAGAGCAGTCAAGATGGATGTCAGCGATGAATACCCTGCTTTTGCAAACGCGGTTTATGAAATATACTGGGGAAAGAAAAGCCAGAGGCAGGACAGCAGATTCATAGTCAACTTTGTAGGCCCCCCAGGAAGCTATGCATATTACTCACTCACAGACATCTATAATGAGCGCGTAGACAAGAATGAATTCAAAGACAAGCTCGTTCTGATAGGAGCAACCTCTCCGGACATGCATGATGACTATTTTGTGCCGACATCAAAAGGAAAAGCAATGCCAGGAGTAGAGGTTCACGCAAACACAATCCAGACACTCATAAACAAAGACTTCCTGAGAGAGCAGCCAGGATACACTGCAATACTGTCAATAATAATCTCAGCACTCCTGCTCACAATCATAATCATAACAACAAGAATAAGAATCGCAACAATAGCAGTACCTGTGCTTGCTTTAGCATACGTCTTCTTTTCAATTTACATTTTCAATTATGGAATAATAATGAATCTCATATATGTTCCTTTAACAATTGCCATAACATACACAAGCGAGGTATTGTATCTCTACTATGGCACTAAAAAAGAGAAACAGCAGATAAAAAATGCATTTGGAAAATACGTTTCACCACAAGTTCTTGGAGAAATCCTTAAAGACCCTGACAAGCTGAAATTAGGCGGGGATAGAAAAGACATAACAGTATTTTTCTCAGACATAAGAGGCTTCACAACAATATCAGAAGGGCTCACGCCAGAAAAGCTTGTGCATGTTCTGAATGAGTACCTTACTGCAATGACTGACATAGTGATGAAACATGAGGGTGTTGTTGACAAGTTCATCGGCGATGCAATAATGGCATTCTGGGGCGCTCCTTTAGAACAGCCAGAGCACGCAAAAATGGCATGCCTCACAAGCCTTGAAATGATGAAAGAGCTCAAGAAACTTCAGGAGATGTGGAGAAAAGAAGGAACACCTGAAATAAAAATAGGAATAGGCCTTAATTCAGGGCCTGCGGTCATAGGAAACATGGGTTCGTATGAACGGCTAAGCTACACTGCAATGGGAGACACCATAAATCTTGGCTCTCGATTGGAAGGGTTGACAAAACAATACGGAGTAGCGATAATAATAAGCGAAAATACAAAAGCAAAAATAAGCAATGAATTCATAACAAGAGCTCTTGACATTGTGACAGTAAAAGGAAAGAAAAAGCCAATCAAAATATACGAGCTTGTATGCATGCAAACTGAACTGACAAAAGAGCAAAAAGAGCTAATAGAGCATTATGAGAAAGGGCTTGAGCTCTATCTGAAAAGAAAATGGGAAGATGCAATAAAAGAGTTCAAGAAAGCAAATGATTATGCAGCAAAAGCATTCATAGAAAGATGCGAAGAATTCAAGAAAAGCCCTCCGCCAAAAAGCTGGGAAGGGGTATGGGAGTTTAAGACGAAATGAAACTAATCTCCTTGCTCAGCGGAGGAATTGATTCTGCAGTAAGCAGCTACATGTTCATAAAGAAAGGAATAGAAGTAATCTTTGTCCACTTCCACAACCAGACAATACAGAAGAAATATGTGGAAAACAAGGTTGTGAAGATAGCGCAGATTCTGGCAAAGCTCTCTAAAAAAGAAACAAAACTGTACATAGTACCCTTCAAGGAGCTGCAGCATGAGATAATAAAGACGGTGCCTGCTGACGTAAGAATGATAGTGTACAGAAGAGTAATGTTCAAAATAGCAGAAGAAATACTCAAAAAAGAGGGAGCAAAAGCCCTTGTGACAGGAGACAGTATAGGGCAGGTTGCATCACAGACACTGGATAATCTTAATGTGATACATGATGCTGCAAAACACCCTGTGCTAACACCCCTGCTTGGAATGGACAAGATTGATATTATCAAAAAAGCACAGGAGATAGGAACATTTGAGGCATCAATACTTCCTTATTCTGACTGCTGCTCTTATCTCATTGCAAAGCATCCGCAAACAAAGTCAAGACTAAGTGAGATAAAAGAGATTGAGCAGAAAGCAAACCTTGAAGGGCCAATCAAAGAAGCAATAGAGAAAGCAAAAATCATTCCTCTTCCCTGAAACAAGGCTCTTCATCAAAACTCTTCCTGAACTGAGAGCACCTCTTCTTTCCTTCCCAGAAATACCAGCACTTCTTTCCAAAACTCTCATTATTGCAACACTTGCCGCAAACTGCCATAAACATAAGGAATAAGGCAAGATTTAAAAAGGTTTTGAATCTCCTTTTAAACATGCTCAGCGATAAAGAAGTAAAGCAGATAAGGGAGGAGCTTGAGAGCTGCAAAAGGCCTGTATTCTTCTTCCACGATGACCAGGATGGATTGGCGAGCTTTCTACTATTATATAGATACATAAAAGAAGGCCGCGGCATTGTTCTAAAAGCGTTTCCAGAGCTAAAGGCACAGCTTGCCAAGAAAGCAATTGATTACGGAGCAGACAAGGTGTTTATCCTTGATATCGCACTTGTTGAGCAGGAATTCATAGATGAAGTAAAAGTGCCTGTGATATGGATAGACCACCACACACCTGTAGCGAGAGACCGGGTAAAGTACTACAACCCTCGCTTGAAAGAGGAATCACTTAATGTCCCTGCAGCTTACTTGTGCTACCAGGTTGTGCAGCAGGACATGTGGATAGCAATGACCGGCTGCCTTGGAGATTGGTACATACCTGATTTTTTGGAAGATTTCAAGAAAAAATACCCTGATTTAATGCCTGAAAAAATAAGTGTGGGGGATTTCCTGTTCAAGTCAAGGATGGGAATACTTGTAAAACTGTTTTCTTTTAATTTGAAAGAGAACACATCTGAAGTTGTGCAGTCAATGAAAATACTGACGCGCGCAGATAACCCTTATGAAATCCTTAACCAGGAAACGCCAAAAGGAAGATTTGTCTACAAGAAATACGAGAAAATAAACAAAGCATATGAAGAGCTCAAAGAAAGGATTTTGAAGCAGAAAACAGATGGAAAACTCCTTGTGTTCACTTACACAGAAGATAAATTAAGCTTAACTAAAGACTTATCAAATGAGCTGCTGTACATGTTCCCTAACAGCCTGATAGTTTTAGGCAGAGACAAATCAGGAGAGATGAGATGCAGCATAAGAACAGGGCTGCACATAGATTTGCTGCAGGCAGTTAAAAAAGCCCTTGTTGGAATAGAAGGATATGGCGGGGGACATGAGCACGCCTGCGGAGCAGCAATAAAGAAGCATGACTTCAATAGGTTCATAGAGAATTTAGGGAAAGAGATATAATTCTTGCAATTTAGAAAAAAATATATACCAGCAAAGAAAAACAACCTAAATATGAAAGCGATTGCAATTATCATAAGCTTACTACTTCTATTGACTGCATGCAATATTGATATGTCTGGATATGCTATAACAGATGCAGATATTCAACAGAAAGCAGGTGAAACACAGAAAGAGCCAGAGGAGCCAATAAAGCTTTGCTCTCCTAACTTAACAATCGCTTCATTTAACCTGAAGGATTTCTCTGACAAGACAAGGACAGACCAGGAGCTTTCTATGGTAACAGATGTTCTCTCTAAATTTGACTTGATTACAGTGCAGGAGGTTGTTGGAGACCCAATAATACTTAACAGGACAGTGGATATGCTAAACAACAAGACAGGCAGGCATTATCTTTTTGAGGTAAGCGCGCCATTAGGCAATGTCCAGAAAGAAAGATATGCATTTATTTTTGACAAAGACAAGGTATGGCTGCAGGAAGAGCCTGCTGTTTATGCAGATGTATCTAACAAATTCATAAGAGAGCCATATTTTGCTGTCTTCAAAGCATTTGATTTTGATTTCGTGCTGATGACTGTGCACATAGTATACGGCGAAGGGCCTGCTGACAGGACAGAAGAGATGAAAGAGATAGCATCTGTCTATAACTACCTGCAAAGCAGAGACCCTGTTGAAAATGACGTCATACTAACAGGAGACTTCAACACACAGCCAAGGGAAGACAACTTCAAATACATAAAAGAGATAAAAGACAGCTGGTATGCAATATCAAAAGGAAAAACAACCCTAGGAAGCAGCGGAAACCTTTATGACAACATAATATTCACAAAAACACCAACACAAGAATACACAGGAGCAAAAGGAATCTACCTGTTTGATGAAATAATGAAACTGACATCAGACGAGGCAAAACAAGCAGTCTCAGACCACAGGCCAGTATATGCTGTATTCTGCACAGGAACTGACGACGATTAGAAGATACTTGACTTTTGCTCCTATCGAATATACGAAACGCAAAAGTTCAGGGATAGAAATCTTTTTAAAGCCCTGCATAATTATTCTCGACTGTGCGCCGATGGTCTAATGGTATGACTGCGGCCTTCCATATGCATTAAGGCATGATGTGAGCCGCGTGCCTGGGTTCGAATCCCAGTCGGCGCATACATTCATTTTTCTGAAAAGTTTTATAAAGGGCCAGAGTTAGGAAATACAATATGGAAAACAAATGGCCAAAAGTCCTTATAGGAATACCAACATATAATGGAAAAGACTATTGCCTAGATGAATTCATAGAATCAATAAAGAAAATAGACTATCCCAACAAAGAGATTATTTTCATAGACAACTCAGATGACTTGATGCATGCTGAAATCATAAGGAAAAAAGGATTCAATACAGTGTACTTGAAAGCAAAAGACTATTATGACAAAATAATACGCTCAAGAAATGCAATAAGAAGCTACTTCCTTGCAAAAGACTTTGATTACCTGTTCTTCATTGATTCAGATGTTATGGTGCCTGCAGATGCATTGCAGAAACTTGTGAAGCATGATAAAGACATAGTATCCGGAGTTGTCTACACGATATGGACCCTGGAAGGCCAGACAAAAATCCGGCCCATATTATTCGAGTATAACAATGAGACCACAAGAAAAATAATGAAAACAAAATCAAAAACACCTGGGCTGCATGAAATCGCTGCATGCGGAGCAGGATGCATGCTGGTAAAAAGAAAAGTTCTTGCTAAGATAAGCTTTGCAATGCCAGAGGATAAAAAAACCTCTGAGGATTATTGGTTCTGTTACCTGGCAGAAAAACAAGGATTTAAAATATATGCAGACACATCTGTGCAGTGCAAGCACTCAATAATTTCAAATGGCGGCAAGAATGTCACACTCCAATTAGGAAGCGATGGAAAAATAATTGCAGAAGAAAAAGAAGTGAAAAAACTAATATGAAAAAAGAAACAATACTCGCAATAGGCGCACACAATGACGACCCTGTCTTTGGGGCAGGAGGAGCATTAGCCAGGTATGCAGAGGAAGGAAAGACAATAAAGACAGTCATATTCTCCTTCGGGGAGCTAAGCCATCCTCACATGAAACCAGAAGTGATAATAGAACAAAGAGTCGAAGAAGCAATAAAAGCAGACAAGATACTTGGAGGAAAGGGAGTTGCATACCTGGGAGTTAATGAAGGAAGCTTCCCTCAGGAAATAAAAGAGAAAAATGTGGAGCAGAGGCTTCTTGACATAATTAAAAAAGAAAAGCCGTCAAAGATATTCACTCATGGTGCAAATGATGCGCACCCAGACCATTTTGCTGTGTACAACCTAATAAACGCGTTAGTCAAGAAAGGAAAGATAAAATGCGATGTCTACTCATTTGACGTATGGGAAATAATACGAGTCAGAAAGAGAATGGTTCCAAGGCTTGTTGTTGACATAACAGGAACATTCAAGACAAAAATAAAGTCAATAAAGGCGCACAAGAGCCAGCAGGTAACAATATTAAACCTGCTATGGACTGTTTATTTGAAAGCAGTAATAAGCGGATGGAACAATAACTGCAAGTATGCAGAGATATTTGACAAAATCTAAAAAAAGATGGCAAAAAAGCTGTTAATAACAACAGACTGCTTCCTTCCCAGATGGGATGGGGTTGCAAGATTTCTCTCAGAGCTTCTGCCAAGCTTAAAGAATCATTTTGATGTTACAGTCATAGCGCCAAAATTCCAGGGAAAGTTCCAAAAAATTCATGGAGTGAAAATAATAAGAATGCCACTCATGAGACTAAGATTCGGGGACATCTACTTCTCATGGTTCAACTTCAAAGAGGTAAGAAAGCATGCTGAAAAGGCAGACATCATCTTTAACCAGACAATAGGGCCAATAGGAATATCATCAATACTGGCTGCAAGCAAACTAAAAAAGCCAGTAATAAGCTACGTGCACAGCATAGAGTGGGAGCTCACTGCGAAAGCAATGAAACACTTCAAAAACGAAATATGGCACGCAGTAAGGTGGATGGCAAGAAAGCTGTACAACAAATGCAGCCTGCTCATCCTGCCGTCAAAAATTGTTGAGGACATCCTGACTGAAAACAAAATAACTGCAAAGAAAAAAGTTGTGAAGCTGGGAATAAACACAGACAAGTTCAACCCGCCAGTATCAAAAGCACTTGCAAAGAAAAAACTAAAAATAAATCCAGAGAAGATTATTATCGGATTCAGCGGAAGAATAGGAAGGGAGAAAGACATACCAACACTGGTAAATGCATTCAGGAAACTCGAGAAGAAAAACAAGAATGTCCAGCTGCTAATAGTAGGTGAAGGGATAGATGAGCAGCTGAAAGGGGAGAACATAATACTCCCTGGCTCTGTGAACAATGTGAATGATTATTTGAAAGCAATGGACATATTTGTGCTTCCTTCCTTGACAGAAACAAGCTCTCTTGCAACAATGGAGGCAATGGCAACAGGGCTTCCAGTCATTGTAACGCCAGTCGGCTCAATACCAGAGTATGTTGTGCACAACAAGAATGGTCTTGTATTCTCAAGAGGGGATGTTAGCGCACTGTACAGGTATCTCAAAAGGCTTGTGCACGATGAAACACTCAGGGCAAAACTCGGCAATGAAGCAAGAAAAACAATAATACAAGACCATAAATGGTCAGAGACTGTCAAAGAGATAATAAATGTGATGAAGAACTTCTAAAATGAAGAAATTTCTTATTAAAAAATCAAAGACAGGCAAGGGGCTTTTTGCAGCAAGAAACATAAAGAAAGTAGAGAAACTTTTCAGCATTGATTTGACAAAGCAGAAATCCTATTCAAGAAAAGAGATGGCTGAACTTAACTCAGATCACTGCGATTATGTTGGCAGAGGAAGATACGTAATAAGCTTTCATCCTTATTCTTACATTAACCATTCCTGCAGCCCAAACATACTTGTCAAGCACATAACCATTGCAAAAAGCGATTTCTATGCATTGAGAGACATAAAGAAAGGAGAGGAATTAACATATGATTACGGGGCAAATGCACTAGACCAGTTCGGAAAAACCTTATGGGTGATGAAATGCATGTGCAGAAGCAAGAAATGCAGAGAAAAAATACCAGGAGACTTCTTCAAGCAGCCAATCAAAATCCAGAAAAAATACTTTAAGTATCTGCCAACATCAATTAAAAGAAAGTATAAAAACAGATTGAAAAGATTGATACAGTAATTTTCTTAAATCCTTATTGGAATCTAAAGATCAATTGCAAAATACATTCTCAAAACTAGAAAAACATATTAATCGGCACACCCTTACTTAAATCATGAAATTGAGCATAATCTTCACAGGCAATAACAACCAAGACATTGAAAACTTGGCGAAAGACTTGGAAAACAAAGTGAAAAATCTTAAAGTAGATACTGCAAGATTTCCGAACTGGCAAGCACAATTTGCACCATCACCCTATGCATTCTTTGAAGGGCAAAATAAAGTGCGTGAATACGGCAGCGAAGCAGTATCAAAATTAATAGAAGATATAGTGCAACAAAGGCAGTATTAGCATTAAACAGTTTTTACTTTTTTTAAATACTTATTAGGGTGCTCCGCACAGAGACAAGTGCATACTGATTGTTCATCTGCAGAATATAACCGCAAGCAGCAAAGCTGCGAGCCTTACTGTTCGAAGGACTTTTACTAAGAGTTAAAAACAAATCAATCAAAAAGAACTACGCTTTCAAGCTAACAACATTACTAATCCCAACCTCTGGCTGCATTGAAACACCATACAAAGTATCTGCTTCTGTAATCAAAGCATCATTATGGGATATGACAATATACTGAGCATTCTTGCAGTAATCCCTTATGAGCTTTGCAAGCTTGTCTGAATTTGCCTTGTCAAGGGCAGCATCAACTTCATCAAGCACATAAAATGAAGCAGGCTCATGCTCCTGGATAGCAAACAGGAATGCAAGAGCTGTCATTGTCTTCTCACCACCGCTAAGGCCCCTTATGTCAAGGAACTTCATTCCAGAAAGCTTGACTTTTATCCTGAGCCCCTCATCAAACGGCTTCTCAAGGTTTTCTAATTCCAAGTACGCATCTCCCTTTGTTGACAGGGCAGTGAATATCTTCCTGAAGTTCTCATTTACAACATCAAAAGTCTTCATGAACAAGCCTTTCTTGCTCAGCTCTATCTCATCCATCAGTTTCACAACATCATCTTTTTCATTTGCAAGCCCGCTCTTCTTCTCAACAAGAATGCCATACTCTTTCTCAACAGTCTCGTAAATCTCAAGAGCCTTCATGTTGACAGAGCCAAAGTCAGACATCATCTTCTCAAAGTCAGAAATCTCCTTCTTTAATTTCTCCTCTGGCTTTTCCATGTCAAGCTCAATGCCCTCGTACTGCGCGAACTCTGCATTTATTCCAGCAAGCTCTGCCTTCACCCTGGCCTCTTCAATAGACAAGGTATTCATGCCAAGCTCCTCTTTTCTTGAGCCTTCCTCAAGCGTGAGTATCCTGCTTTCGTGCACAGTTATCTCATCGCTGACCTTGTTTCTTTTTTCAAACAATGATTTGAATTGCGAGAAGAATTTCTGCTGCTCCTCATCTTTTTTCTTGAGCTCAGCATCCTGCACCTTAACCTGCCCCTCTAAATCTGTTATCACCTGCTTGAAAGTGCTTTCCTCTTTCTCAATCTCCTTCAGTATCTTGCCTGTGTTCTCCTTGTCCCGCCCAGTAATCTCTTTCTCCTGCACATCAAGATTTTTCAACTCTGCAGTGGCTTTTATCAGCTCTTCTGAATATTCTTTTTTCTTCTGCTCAAATGCATTCAGCTCTGCAATAAGCCTCGGATTCCTTAACTCAGTCATCTGGTCTCTCAAGGATTGCTTCTCTATCTTGAGCTTTGTCAACTCCCGAATCAGCTCAACACTCTGATCCTCTGTCTTTGCAATGTCTTTTCCTAATCTTTCAATATTCTGCCTTAATTCTTCCTTGTATGATTTTGACGCCTCAAGGTCGCTTGAGTCAATATGCAGGCTCTTCTCTGTCTTTATTATATCCCCCTCAAGATTTGCCTTGAGCTCTCTCAGGGCATAGATTTTTTTCTCATTCTCTTCCCTAATCTTTTCAAGCGATAAAGAGTGCTTTTCAGCTTCCCTGACCTCTTTTTCCTTTTCATTAATATCTTCTGAGAGATCTTTCTGCCTGAAGCCAATATCTTTCTTATGCCTGAAGCCGCCAATCATCGCTCCTGAAGTTTCTGCAAGGTCCCCATCAAGAGATACCATCCTTGCCACCCCAATTCCTATTTTCCTTGCGATATCAATATCCTCAACAACAAGGGTGTTTCCAAAGACATGGCTGAAGGCATCCTTGAACTTAGGGTCAAACTCTATCAAGTCAATTGCAAAGCCAATAACACCTTTCTGCTTTGCCAGCCCCTCTATTTTCTTGTCCTTATTCGCAGGCCTTATCTTGTTTAATGGAAGGAATGTTGCAACACCGTACTTGTTCTGCTTCAGGAATTTAATGCAAGTGGCTGCTGTCATGTCATCCTCAACAACAAGGGACTGTATCTTGTTCGCTGCTGCAACCTCAAGCGCTAATGAATATTTCTGGTCTGCAATGCCAAGCTCTGCAATTGTGCCATAGATTTCACCCAGCCTGCTTTTGCTCTCAAGAACTTTCTTTACAGCAATGTTTGCTGAGAGGCTCTCCTTGATTCCAGCATTCTTAACTTTAAGTTTTTCCAGCTCCTCTTTTACCTTAAGGGCTCTCGACTTTACATTGGACAGGTCAATAGCATACTTGGAGTCTGCATTAAGGACATCATTGAGCTCAAAAACTAATTTTTTGAACTGCTCTTTTTTCTTTTTTAATAATTCTATTTCCTGCTTGTGCTCTTTCTCAAGCTCAAGAACTTTCTCTATCTGCTGGTCTATTGTCGCTATCTGGAACTCGCACTTGTCTTTCTCCCTCAAGAAGTTCTGCTGCTGCTCTCTTAAAGACTGTATCTGCTTCTGCAGCTCCTCGCTGTCCTTATCTATCTTCTCCAGCTTCTGCTCAAACTCGTTTCCCTCCCCAAGCTTGTGCTTTTTCTTGAAGTCAGATATTCTCTTGTCAAGGTCTGCAATCTCTTTCTGAAAAAAATTAGCTTTGCCGGAAAGCTCTTCCTTCTGAGCCTTAAGGCCACTCACTCTGCTGTCAAGCTCGTCAATATTTGCCTTCAGCTGCTCTTTTCTCTGGGCAATTCTTGATATTTCATTATGGCAGGAGCTTACCCTGGTTTTCTTTGTGGCAACATCTATCCTTAATTTTTCTACTTCCTTCTGGAGCTTTATCTGCTCAACCTCTCCCTTCTGCTCTATCTCATCTGAGATTTGCTTAATCTGCTCTTTCCTTTGCGCAATCTCTTCCCTCAGCTTTGTAATCTGCGATTTTATTGCATCAAAGCGGGACTTTATTTTTCCGCTCTTCTCCTCCAGAACAGCTTTTTCATCATCTTTTTTCACCATCTGCCTTTTCAAGTATGATGCCTTGTTCTTCTTGATGTTGTCACTCAGATTTTTGTATTTTAAGGCATGGTCCCTGTCCTTCTTCAGCTCCCTGATGTACGTCTCTCTTTCTTTCAGGATTATTTCAGCTTCATTTAATTTTTCTTCAACCTTCTGCAATTCATTAATAGCCTTCTGCTTTTTTTCCTCATAAACAGATATTCCTGCAATCTCTTCTATGATCTGCCTTCGCTCTATTGTGCTCATCTCAACAAGCCGAACAATATCTCCCTGAAGAATAATATTATAGCCGTCTGGATAGATTTTTGCCATCGCAAGAGTATCTGTAACTTCCTGCCTGGTCATTGTCTTGCCGTTAATCTTGTACTTGCTCGCGCCGTCATTGCGGACTATCCTTGAAATCTTAAGAGTGTCATCATCAACAGGAAAGATTCTTTTTTTGTTGTCCAAGAAGATGCTGACTTCCGCTGTGTTAGCAGGCTTTTTTGTCTTTCCGCCATTGTAAATCAGGTTAGCTGACTTTTCAGCCCTAAGGGCTTTTGATGATGATTTTCCAAGAACAAAACAGAGTGCATCAAGGACGTTCGACTTCCCGCTGCCATTTGGGCCAAGAACCACATTAAACCCTGGCTCGAACAACAGCTCTGTCCTTTTCCCGAAGGACTTAAAGCCATCCAGGACTAGCTTAGTTATCTGCGTGACCTTCAAATCACCGGCTACAGCTACCTCTACCATTATGATTTTCGTAGAAATTATGTATATATAAAGTCTTCGATTAAGTATTTATAAACTAAATACAAGCTAGAACTCCCCAATCTTTTTCTGGTCCCTCTGCTTGATTATCTCTTTATAAGGTGCCCAGCTATGGCGGATTATATCAGGGTAATCCATGTAATGCTCTTTTACGAACTCCTTTGTCACAGGGTCTGCTGGGTAGCCTGAGCCAAAATTCTTGCCTATTTTCTTTTTTATTTTTTCAATCTCTGCATCTCTTGTGACTTTTGCAATGATTGAACTTGCAGATACAACTGGAAAATTAACATCAGCATGATGGGCGCACAAGATATTTATTTCCTTGTTTTCAAGCATTTTCCTTAATCTTGCTGTGTATGCATTTATGTTCGGACTGGGACAGTCAACCAAAACCTTGTCTGGCTTTAGCTCATTAATCATCTTAGCAGAGGTCTCTGCCTCAAGCCAGTTAAGATTGCAGTCCTTTCCCCTGCCGACAGCAGCATCAATCTCCTGAGGAGAAAGAATAACTACCTTATGCCTTACTGAGATCTTGAGAATCTTGTCAAACAAGCCTTCTCTCTGCTTTGCAGTGAGCATCTTAGAATCTTTTGCACCAATTGCCTTAAGTTTAGGCTCATCTTCCTCATTAATGAGAAGACCGCACATTACCATCGGCCCTACAATTGGACCCCTCCCCGCTTCTTCAATACCGCAAAGTAAGACCATAGAATGAACCAAAACAATTCCTGTTTTTAAACATTACTACAAAAAACAAAAATTATTTATACAGAGTACTTAATCAAAAGAAGTAGCATAACTTTTGGAGGTAGATAAAAATGTCCAATTTAAATATTAAAGATTTAGAAGGAGTTAAAGTACAAGCTGCACAAATTAAAAAATGGTCGTTAAGTATCATACCTACTGATATTAACGAAATTAAGGAACCATTAAAAGGAGTTATTGTGAATAGCTTTGTTAAAGTTGGTAAGGACATTGGGGATTTGGCAACTATGGTAAATTACCTTGCAGAATACACTGAGACCATGGAGCAAAGAATAAAATTAATTGAAGAACATATGATAGCTATGAGAAAAATAATAAAATAAGCAAATAACCTGTTGTTCCTTTAGCATACCACAAAAAATATAAATACAAGCAGTCCACAAGGTGATAATATGGAAAAAGAGATACCTAAATTCGGAACGCATGAAGAAATACAGTTTGTCGGAGTTTCTGAGCTAGAGCCAATGGAACAGGAGACAGTGCAGCTATTATCAACAGAGAACTACGCGAAAATAAAGAGAGCAATGAAAAACCTAACAAGCCTTGTCATTCATGTAAAGAAGCATGAGAAAGGCGGGGAAAGAAAGAAATACTCAATACATTTACGAGTAATCTGCCCGACAGCAACAATCGAGAGCTGCAATGCAGATGACTTTGAGCTTCCAAGAGCACTCCACAAGGCATTCAATGACATAAAAGAGCAGATAAAGCACAAGTTTCATTCTGATGTTACTAGAGGAAAGATTTACGAATAGAAGCCACTGGACAAGCGCTCGTAAAGTATTTAAACAAAATTATCTCATCTTTTCTGTTAAATGAAAACTATAGAATTAAGTCGTAAAGATAAAATCAAAGGATTACGCTTACCTACTAAAATCACAGAAGAATTGGCATATCTCGTAGGAGTTCTAGCAGGAGACGGAAATATCTGCGTAAGAAACTATAAGAATGATTACAGGATAAAATGCGTCGGTGATCCCAAGAAAGAAGTGGAATTTTATAATCACGTATTAAAACCGATTTTTAAAAATATTTTCAATATCAATATAGATGTAAGAGAACAGGACTCTGGCACCACATATGGATTCTATATCTATTCTAAAGCATTAGTTGAATACGTTACAAAAACATTTGAGCTTCCAATAGGCAAGAAATATGAGGAACTTAAAATCCCGACAATAATCCGAAAGAAAAGACTAATAATTCCTTTTATTAGAGGTTTGGCTGATACAGATTTCTGTGTCACATATAAGAAAAAGAACAGATGCTGCATCACAGGTGCTTCAAAATCAAAAAGGTTTATGAAAGAAATTGCTGATGAATTAAAAAAGATGGGCTTCAAATTCTATGAAGTATATGATTACAGGGTGAAAGACATAAGATTTAGAGCTGGCTATTTTTTAATAAGCCGCATAGAAATTAACAGTAAAAGCAGCATTAAGTTATGGATTGATAAAATAGGATTTTGGAACCCAAGAAATATAAATAAAATAAAAATAGCGGGGGTTGGAGTTTCAGATGGCCACTAATACGTGGTCCATTTTTGAACCAACGACTTCCTCTGAGGTTATCTCACATGAGTTTAATCTCATCTGAGGGTTATGAGCCCTCCGAGCACTCCTGACTGCTCTACCCCGCTATTATACCAGGAAAGAACTACTGTTTATTTATAAAGGTTACTCCAAGGTGGGTGCTCCGCACAGAGACAATTGCATATATACATAATGACTAATATTTCAAATGTATTACCAAAATAAACAATAATGCATCACTAAATGTGAATCCCGCTGCAGGCATACGCACAAACCTATCCCAATCTATCTCATGGACGCCCGAGCCCGTAGGCCTGGGTGGAATGGTTAGCTTACGCAAATCATAAACAAGAAATAGGCCCTTATTATTTTTGGAACCGTGAAACTCAAGATACTCCCATGCTTTACCCTCATCAGCTATAAATATATAGTCGCGACCAGGCGAAATCTGCCACCCAAAATACTGATCCCAAGTTTTTCTTTCCAACCCAAGATCATATCCCTTATCAATAAGTGATTTTAAATTTAAATCATTATAATTTGCTATGCCACGAAATCTCCAACGCGCATATTCATCAAAAACAGATAAAACTCTTTCTTTAAAAGCAACCCAATCCTCACTCAGTTTCCCTTCTTTAACACAGCGTTCAAAAAAATCAGGCTCTTTTTTTATGCATTGAACTGTAAAATGCATTAGCGAGAAATCATCCTGCTCACGCAATATACCACAGATCTCAGGATCATAAATTTCCAACAAAAAAGTCTTCTCATACATGTTTTTTTATAATGAATACGTAAATATTTAAATTTTTCTAAGTGGCAAGGGCAAGATTTATAAACATCTAAGAAGTCATAATTTATTATATTGCCGTCTGCGCCGGCATTTGCACAAGTGCAATGCTGACGCTGGTGATGCGCAAATGCCGTCGTGGCATGCTCACAGAACAAGTTCTGTAGCTGCCAGCTCCGGCTCACTTACGTTCGCCACCTGCGTTGGCACTTTCCGCAATGGACTGTGCAAATGTGAGGCGCGCAAAATGCCACCGTGGCACAACCTGGTACTGCGCGGGATTGCTAATCCCGTTTCCCGCAAGGGATTCCCCGGTTCAAATCCGGGCGGTGGCGTATAACTTTAGTTAGCCGGATTTGAACATGCTCGCTGACTACGTCAGCGGCACCACTCGGCTTCGCCTGCGTGGAATCCGGGCGACGGCGTATAACATTTTGTGCCAGGAAAAAGGCATATATTTCTTAGTCTTTTTATGC
Source organism: uncultured Methanosarcinales archaeon (assembly GCA_964354285.1). Taxonomy (GTDB): domain Archaea; phylum Nanobdellota; class Nanobdellia; order Woesearchaeales; family ARS49; genus JAWABT01. Next base: position 139,071 of record CAYGYR010000001.1, read on the forward strand.
ACGATTATGGTCCTGTTTTTTAGGGGTTCTGGTGTTTTTATTTTGTGGCGGATTTTTGTGGGTTTAAGTCCAAAACAGCAATAATCTGGGACAACACAGACTCGCCGAGTGATAGTACGGCGCATATTCTAGTCAGCGAGTCTGCGGGGTAGCACAGAATTGCACGGCAATTCTGTGAAATCACAAATTCACGTTTGAATTTGTGATAGAAAAAAATCGCTTGATTGGTGCTTCAGTAAGCGATTTTTTCTACAAAGGAATAACACCACAAGAATGGAATATTGAAAACAACAAGCCGAATGAAAATCACGAGTATGTGTTGGTGATGAGAAATAGAAAAAGTCAAAGAAATTTTTTCAATCAAAATAGTGAAAAAGTGTCAAACCTGCGTATTGAGCTGCAAATTCCAAGAAATTGAATAGTATTAACGTGTTGGATATACGGCTGCTGATTTGGTAATCACAGACCAAGCTTGATGCATAGTGCTGGAAGACTATTACGCGGTAAGATGAGAAATTTAAATTCTGAATAGCTTATTTCAAAATTCCAAGAAATCCTAACAAGCCCAGCCCGATAAAAACAGCAGAGACGAAAAAGAAAAAGAACACAATCCACAATTCAACTCCAAGTTGAAGCACAGACTCTTTTGGATTGTGGGGGTTGTAGTAGACAAGAACTTTTGATCCTATAGGATAGCGTTTGACGATTTTTTCGGCAGAACTATAGGCTCGTGTTTCACGGAGTGTTTCTGTTACTCTCTTCCATGAAAACGGACTTCTATGTGTCAATGAAATCTTGTCACCCTGAAACTTATGGCTATCGACGGAGTATTTGTAACGCACATTTGGAGTACACTTATACCCATAGACGTTCTCGTCAACTACGGCTACCACTTTGGAGGCAGTTACCTTCCCTTGAGTTGTGGGCCAACGTTTGCTCACGTGTTCTTTGGCGACGAGGTAGAAACCGCCAACAAGCATACCATATCCTGCAATAAAAACTACCGCGTAATACCAAGGACCCAGCAGAAGGCCTAAAATAATAAATGCTATCAGCAAGAGAAGAAACACCCATTGCCAAATCTTCATATTAATTTAATATTCTTAAGTTCTTTAAATACCCTTCGTTGATGGACCTTAACTTGCATTTCCGCAACCTTTATATATGATGTCTATTTTATCATCAGTTGATGTATGAATTGCCATCAGCGTTGGAAGTGCGAATCGTTACTTTTTTCTTAGCTCATGCGGGAGAGAGTTTTGGTGTTAGGGAGCTTTCGAGAAAAATGAGGGTTGATTATAAGATGGTTCATACTGCTGTCCAGAGGCTTGCAAAAAAGGGCGTGTTGCTTAAGAAGCGCCAGGCAAATCTTGACTTGTGCTCACTAAACATTAAGAGAGACTTAACGTGGGTTTATTGCGGAGAAATGCTGCGCGCAAATGATTTCTTAAAGGCGCACAGCGAGCTTATCTCATTTTTCAACAGTGTGAAAGAAAAAGTTAAAACACTTTTTTATTCCTTAATTGTTTTTGGCAGTTATGCAAAAGGAACAGAAACAGCGCATTCAGACCTTGACCTGTTAATAATCGCGCAGTCAAGAGAGCTTGGAGAGGAGATAGAAAGAATTATAAGTGCAGAAACAATTTTTCTTAAAACAAAAGTCCACGCAATAGTCCTGGCAGAAGCAGAATTCACCGCAGGCCTTAAAGAAAAAAAGCCAAGCATTGCAACAGAAGCAATAAAAAACCACATAATTATTGCAGGGACTGAAGCTTTTTATAATGCAGTAAGGCAAACAATATGATTACTGAAAAAGACGTCCAGCAGGCCGAAAGAAACGTCCAGAACTACCTTAGCGAGAACCTGCTCACAAAAAAGCCAGAACAGCCGAGATTTGTTCCGTTCTACATAAGCAATGCCAAAATGTCCCTGCTTATTGCGCAACACTTGCATAATCTCTCAATAGATCCATCGTTAAAAAAGCAGAACAATTTTCCTTCAGATTTCGAATGCTTCCTGTGGGTCGTGGTCACGTCGTATTATAGCATGTTTTATACTGCAAATGCCGCGCTGGCAAAAATAGGCCTGAAAGTGGGCGAGAAAATTGCCCATAAAATCACCCAGGATTGCCTTCTCGCATACTTCATCAAGAATAATCGCATTGCGAAAACAATGCTGGAAGAATACAAAGAAGCAAAAAACGAAGTGCTTACAGTAATGGGCCTTAATGAAGAAGAACTGCTTAAAGAATTCAAAATAAAAGCCAATGAATTAATTGCAAGCTTTGACTACCAGAGAAAGAAAAGAGGAGAATTCCAGTACGACATTACTTTAAGCGCAAAACAGCACGTGGCGCAATTATCGCTCAATAGAGCTCAAAAATTCATTCAGGAAATGAACAAAATCATTGAGAAAATACAGAAATAAATATCCGATAATCTGCCCCAAAAAGTTTATCGTTGGGCAGTGGCGTAGTATTTTAAAAATGAAAAAAGAGAAAATCGTGATAAGCCTCGGAGGCTCACTTATAGTTCCAGACAAGATAGATGTAGCTTTTCTAAAGGAGTTCAAGCAATTCATTCTCAGGCATACAAAGACAAAACAGTTCTACATAATAACAGGTGGAGGAAAAGTAGCAAGAGAATATGCATCTGCTGCTGCAGAGATAGGCAAGATAAACTTTGAAGACAGAGATTGGCTGGGAATACACTGCACAAGACTAAATGCACACTTATTGAGAACAATATTCAGAGAACACGCTTATCCAAAAATAATAAAGAACCCGCATGAGAAAATCACGACAAACAAGCAAATAATCATGGCAGCGGGATACCAGCCAGGATGCTCAAGTGACCTTGATGCTGTAATCATTGCAAAAACAATAGGAGCATCAACTGTGCTGAACTTAACTAACATTGATTATGTCTATGACAAAGACCCAAGAAAATACAAGGATGCAAAGCCGCTAAAGAAAGTAAGCTGGAAAAAGTTCAGGAGCATAATACCCAAAACCTGGCGATATGGAATGAATGCACCATTTGACCCTGTGGCGAGCAGGGAAGCGCAAAAGCTCGGCCTGAAAGTCATCATAATAAATGGAAAGAAATTAAAAGAGATAGATAAATTCCTTCATAACAAAGAGTTTATCGGAACAACAATTGAGGGGTAAAATGGCTAAAACAAAAACTGAAAAAACAGGCGCAAAAGCATTTGACAAGCTAGTGCCAGACACATCTGTAATAATCCAAGGGCTAATTTCATTCAAAATTAAAAACAATGAATTATCTGTGCAGGAACTTATTATCCACGAAGCTGTGATTGCAGAGCTCGAGCACCAGGCAAACCAAGGGAGAGCAACAGGACTTATTGGCTTAGATGAACTAACAGCACTCCAAGAATTGGCAAAACAAGAAGTCATTGCAATAAGATTCACAGGCAAAAGGCCAAATGCTTCTGAAATAAAATATGCAAGCCTAGGAGAGATAGACGCGCTCATAAGGCATCTTGCATGGGAAGAGGAAGCAACACTAATGACAGCTGACAGGACACAGGCGCATGTTGCAAAAGCAAGAGGAATAAAAGTAGAGTACATACAGATGGAAGCTGCTCCTGTAAGAGAATTAAAGCTAGAAAAGTATTTTGACGAGACAACAATGAGCGTCCACCTCAGAGAGAATGTCATTCCCAAAGCAAAAAAAGGAAAGCCAGGAGCATGGGTCTTTGTGCCTGTTGCTGACAAAAAACTGACAGCAGAAGACATAAAAGACATAAGCAGGGAACTGATTGAGGAATCAAGATCAAGAAGAGACAGCTTTGTAGAGATAGAGAGAGCAGGAAGCACAATACTGCAGCTTGGCTTGTTCAGGATTGTCATAACAAGGCCGCCATTCTCAGACGGGTGGGAGATAACAGCAGTAAAGCCAATAACGAAATTAAGCATGGAAGACTACAAGCTGAGCGAGAAGATGCAGAAAAGGATTGCAGAACAGGCAGAGGGAATACTGATAGCAGGAGCCCCAGGCCATGGAAAGACAACATTTGCCCAGGCACTTGCAGAATACTTCTCAAAACAAAACAAAGTCGTGAAAACAGTTGAGGCACCAAGAGACCTAGTTCTGCCAGACGAAATAACACAGCTCGCAATAAGCAGGGGAACACCAGAAGAAGTCCACGACGTGCTTTTGCTTTCAAGGCCAGACTACACAATATTTGACGAGATGAGAAACCCACCAGATTTCGCGCTATACTCAGACCTCAGGCTTGCAGGAGTGGGAATGGTCGGAGTTGTCCACGGAACATGCCCCCTAGATGCAATACAGAGATTCATTGGAAAAATAGACCTTGGAGTCATTCCTCATGTCATTGATACCTTGGTGTTCATAAAAAACGGGCAGATAGACAGAGTATTATCAATAGCAATGGTTGTCAAGGTTCCTGCTGGAATGACAGAAGCAGACCTTGCAAGACCGACAATAGTTATCTCTGACTTTGAGACAGGAAAGCCAGCTGCAGAAATATACTCATATGGAGAGGAGACAGTTGTTGTTCCCGTTACAGAAGAATCTGCAAAACTTGGAGGAGCAAAAAAACTGGCTGCAGCAGCAATTGAGAGGGCGCTGCAGAAATACGCAGATGAAATAAAAGTAGAGCTGCCGTCTGAAAACAAGGCAGTTGTATATGTCCCAAAGGACTGCATAGCTGGAATAATAGGAAGAGAGGGAAGGACAGTCACACAGCTCGAAGAGCAATTAGGAATAGGCCTTGACATAAGAGAGCTTGGCGAAGAAGAAGGGGCAAAAAAAGAGCCAGAAGGAAAAGAAATTCATTTTGAGCTGAACATAGCAAGCAAATACTTTGAGCTATACTTTGGGGAAAAAATGCAAGGCAGGGATGTTGACATCTATGTCGGAAAAGAATACCTGGCAACATTCAACATCGGCAAGAAAGGATCGATAAGGATAAAGAAGAACAATCCTCTTGGAAAAGCAATCATGAATGCCCAGCAGTATGGTGAGAAGATAAGGATTCTTATACCCTGAAGCCGCGAAGATACCTTCTTGTTACAATCTCCTGAAGCAATGGCTTGTCCTCAGGCAGGTAACCATTCTGCGCTATGTATTGCAGAACAGCACTCAAGTTCTTAGAAGTTTCCATGCCAATCCTGCCGCAAATGTTTTCAATAGCAGAGCTTGCCTGCTTTTCAAGTTCATTAAGTTTAGAAGTTCCCCGAAGCTCACAGAGCACGCGCTCAACTTCACTAAGTTCCTTGCATTTATACAAGCACTGCCTCCACGCACTCCCCTCTTTTTTTACTGTTCCTCTTTATAAAGCAAAAGTATTTCCTATATATAAGCTTTTTGACACGTTTTTATGGAAAATTATATATACCACAAGTTCTGCATTTAAAAATATGTTCGACATAAATCTTGTGCGGGAAAATCCAAAACTTGTAAAGGATAACTTAAAGAAGAAATTCAAAGAAGACCTAATACCCATAGTAGATGATTTGCTTGCAAAAGACAAGGAATGGAAAGAGCTCAAAAAGCAGAGCGATGACCTGAGGGCAAAAAGAAACACGATTTCTCTAAAGATTAACCAGCTCAAGAAAGCAGGAAAAAAAGCAGACAGTGAAATACAAGAAGCATCTGCAGTACCCCGCCTGATAAAAGAGCTTGAAGAAAGGATAAGCAAGCTAGAGTACGGAATAAAGCACTACTTGATGGACCTGCCAAACATGATGGACAAGAATGTGCCGATAGGAGAGGATGCAAGCAAAAACATTGTAAAAAGAAAATGGGGCAAGATAAAAAAATATGATTTTGAACTGAAAGGCCACGGAGAGCTTGCAGAAGAGCTTGGCATTGCTGACTTCCAGAAATCAACAAAAGTATCTGGAGCAGGATTCTATTACTTGAAGAATGAATTAGGAATACTCAACCAGTCATTAATACGGTTTGCAATAGACCACATGATGAAAAAAGGATACACCTATGTTGAGCCTCCTTTAATGCTCAGGAAATCAGCATATGAAGGTGTTGTTGACATGGAAGACTTTGAAAAAGTCATGTACAAAGTAGATAATGAAGACCTGTATTTTATTGCAACAAGCGAGCACAGCCTTATTGCGCAGTACATGAATGAAAACATTCCTATAGAGCAATTGCCAATAAAACTAGTTGGGTACAGCATGTGCTTCAGAAAAGAGATAGGAAGCCACGGAGTAGATACAAGAGGACTGTTTAGGACGCATCAGTTCAACAAAGTAGAGCAGATAGTCCTGTGCAAACCAGAAGAAAGCTGGGACTTCTTTGATGCAATGCTCAAAAACACAGAAGACATCATGCAGGCATTAGAGCTGCCTTACCAAGTATTAGAGATTTGCTCAGGAGACCTTGGGCCATTAAAAGCAAGATCAATTGATGTAGAGGCATGGATGCCAAAACAAGGGGCATACAAAGAAGTTGGCTCACTTACAAACTGCACTGATTACCAAGCAAGAAGACTGGACATAAAATTTGCAGATAAGAAAGGAAACAAACAGCTAGTGCATACGCTGAATAACACTGCGCTTGCAACATCAAGAATATTGGTTGCTATAATTGAGAATTTCCAGAACAAAGACGGCTCTATTGACATACCAAAGGCACTGCACAAATACACTGGCTTCACAAAAATAATGCCAAAAAAGAAGTTTGAAAAACAATCCAAAGAGCCAAACTTCTCTAAGTGCACTTTGAATGAAAATAGCAAAAACAACAGTTATTCAAAGCCCTCAAAAAAGAAAGCTCCTGAAAAAAAGGTGCACAAGAAATAATGGCACAGATACCAAGCTGGCTCTGGCTATTTGCAGGAATCATCATCACAGCAGGCTCTTATTATGTGGGCGGCAAGATAGCATTATTCTTTTATCTGGGATTATTATTTATTGTGATTGGAGTTGCAAAAATACTGTTCTGGTTTATCATGAGAAAATCTAAAAAAACAGAGAAAGCACAGATGCAGATGCCATCACCAAGAGCACAGCCTGTGCAGCCAGTCCACGGCCAGTACGGCAAGTGCCGGTGGTGCGGAAGAATTGTCAGGATATCAGACAGCTTCTGCTGGGGATGCGGAAGAAGACTGAGATAGATTCTATTTTGTTGTTTGCTGCGATTAATCTCTTTTTATTCTCGACACAAAGAATGCCACTGCAATGATAATTGCAAGAATAATGACTGCTTCAAAGCTCTGAGCATCTGGTATTACAGATGCATCATCCACTACCTCTATGACTTCTATTTTTCCAGTATCAAAAAAGTATTTAGCGCCTATGATTGTCAGTTTTCCTTCTTTAACATACTCTTCTGTAACTGGACTTCTTTTCAGTATATTTTTAATGACCAGCTTCACATTTTCATCAACAGAATCTTCTACCAGATTCACTGTTCTGTGGGTTTTTTTAGCTGTTTCGACTGCTGGCTTGATTTCATTCAGGATGCTCTGAATATTCCCTCCAGCAGGGCCTTGAACTGCTGCATCAACTGCTCCACAGCTCTGATGCCCAAGCACAATAAGCAGAGGAGTGTGCAAGTGCTCAATACTGTACTCGATAGAGCCCAGCTCAATTGGGCCAGCCACATTGCCTGCCACACGAATGATAAACAAATCTCCTAATCCTTGATCAAATAATAGTTCTGGCGGAACCCTTGAATCAGAACAACTGATTATTGCGGCAAATGGATGCTGCCCAGCAATCAATTCAACACGCTTATTTGGAAAGTCCATGACAGCCCGCTCGCCAGCAATAAAACGCTGATTTCCCTGCAACAAGTCTCGCCATGCATCAGCAGCTGAGATGCCTTGATAATCACCTGCTGCAAGAACAATACCAGAACCGAATATCATGCAGACTATTAATATTAGAATAAACAACCTCTTTTTCATAATTCTCAGTTAATATTTATAATACTTAATAATTTTTTGGTTTTAATGCAGAATCAAATAACACAATAGCCAACGTCAAACATCCCACGACTAACGCCAAACACCAGTAACCTTTATATATTCTTAATTCATCGTGAATAATATGGGTTTATTCGAGGGAATGTTAGGAGCTGGGGAATCGCTCTTCAAGAATGAAGATGCTCTTGATACTGAATTTGTGCCAAAGCTATTGCCATACAGGGAGAACCAGCAGAAACACATAGCAACATGCATAAAGCCATTGCTGCAGGAAAGAAACGGAAGAAACCTCTTCATTTATGGAGCGCCTGGAGTTGGAAAGACAGCTGCAATGCGATGGGTATTCAGGGATTTAGAAGACACAACAGAAACAGTAGTCCCGATTTACATCAATTGCTGGCAGAAAAACACAACATACAAGATTATTGTTGAGATATGCGAGCAGCTCGGCTACAGATTCACGCAGAACAAGAACACAGAAGAATTATTCAAGGTATTGCAGGGAATACTCGCCACAAAATCAATTGTATTTGCATTTGACGAAATAGACAAGACAGAAGACTTTGACTTCCTTTACTCAATACTGAATGACATCTACAAAAGAAGCGTTTTCCTGATAACCAATTACAAGGAATGGCTTGACCAGCTCGAAGACAGAATAAAATCAAGGCTTCTTCCAGAAGCCATTGAGTTTGCGCAATACAACAGGAATGAGACCGCAGAGATACTGAAGCACAGGATAAGCTATGCATTTGTTCCAGGAGTGTGGGACAATAAAGCGTTTGAGATGGTAGTTGACAAGGCAGCTGAACTTAAAGACATAAGAGCAGGGCTTTACTTATTAAGAGAGGCTGGAAGGGCTGCAGAAGATAACAGCTCTAAAAAAATACTCCCAGAGCACGCGCAAAAAGCAATTGAAAAACTAAGTGATTTCAAGATAAAGAACTCAGCTGAACTAGAGGATGACTCCCGCTTAGTTCTTTCTGTAGTGAAAGAAAACACAGGACAGAAAATAGGAGACTTGTACAATATTTACAAAGAGAAGGGCGGAATGGGAAGCTATAAGACATTCCAGAGAAGAATAGATAAGCTAAATGAAGGCGGATTCATAACAGCAAACAAAATATGCGGAAAAGAAGGAAATACAACAATTGTCAGCTATACTAAGAAATTGACTGAATTCTGAGCATTAATAAATTCAGCTAGTTATAACTGTTTTAAATCTAATTCTGATTACTCTGTTCTTTTTATATTGTGGCGGGTTAGGCAATCTTCCTGATTTCTTGCTGCCAAATGTGCCATATACAAAAGAGTAGGCTGTGGTAATACCAAAAACTTGCTTGTACTCATCAATTTCTTTTTTTGTCAATTTTCTATCTATATGCGGGTAAATAACAAGCTCATTTCTTTTTAATTTTAAATCATTTATACTTGGTGGAGAATAGTGGTGGCCCTTATAATGAACTCCATCAAAATCATATTTCTTGAGATGGTTATACCAATACTTAGCATTCTTGCAATTCTGCAAATAGAAAGTGAATATCTCTTTTTTGTTACATCCAAGATCTAATTTGAAAGTAATAATTAAGTCAGCATCATACTTTATACTTAATCCAATTATATCTGAATCATGAAAATATGGCAGTTTCATAATACATATTAATATTGAAGGGATATATAAAGCATACGGCTCTGACTCAAACTGAAACTGATCGCTATCATGTAGAGAGCCTGCGAGGCGAACGAGGGAGCGTAGCGACCGACAGTATGACGCGGGTCAGCCCGTTAAATACTTCGAGATTAAATCGACTTTTTCTTTTCTATTAATAAGTTCATAGAATTTTTTAGCATATTCAAGAGGAAGAATTGGAATTTGTAACTTTTGCCATAAGATTTTTTTAGTCTTATCAAACATATCTAATTTTCTATCGCCATAAGAATTTATCTCAACTTCAAAACCATTAATATCACAAACTAATGATAGACCCTTTATTTTTTGACTGAAAAAATCTTTCACAATAAATTTCTTCAAGGCATCTCTGAAAATCTCAATTCCATCATTATTTGTAGTTATATCCAAATCTCGAACAGAAACATCAACGCCTTGAATTTTGAGATTTGCACTTCCTTCAAGTCTCCAAATAAATTCTTTGCCTTGAAGACTATCTAAAATGGTTTGCAAAATTTCCTTAATATCATTTTCTTCCATGATGCTAAAAATTCTTTTATCTATTTAAATCTTCTTAGGGCTGACCGAGTAATATTGCAACTAATTCCTGTTAGCCGACCGAGCCTACGAAGTGAGCGAGGCAAGAAAACCGAAGGTTTTCGCGGAGTAAAAATGGCGAGCTTTTTTTAGTTCGTTAGGTTGGGAACGTTAGTTTATTTTTTCTTTTTTAAAATTTCTTCAATGTTATCAACAGATTTAGCAACATCTTTTTTAATATCACTTTCCCAAAGAACAAGATACGTCCAAGAATGGTTATCAACTTTAGAGATATAGGCTTCTTTTGATTTATCGATTCTTTTTCCTTTTATTTGATGAGGATGAAGTTTAATACCTTCAGGATATATTTCTGGATTGGCGTGCCAGAAATCGCCATAAACTTCAATAATAACTTTCTGTTTAGGAAAACAAAAATCACACATGAACTTATTCATAAATTTGTATTGGTGAACGAAATCTATGCCTTCTTTATGGGCTCTTTTGATTAGTTCTGCTTTTATCTGCCGTTCAGGTTTTGTATTTTCTTGTTTTGGAAAAATCCCCGATTCATATTGTTTTAAAATATTTTTTCTTCCCCATTCTGAAAGTTCAGGCATTTTTTTACCTTTATTCCATGCGATTTGTAAACCTTTCTTATTTTTATTCCATACCTGTCTTTTTTTACCAATCATGGGATGTTTATGGGTCCGGAAATATTCTTTCATATATTCGGAGTGCGTTTTTTTGGCTTCTTCTGAGTGAGTTTTCCCATAGAAATAATTATCTTTCCCAATATTTTTCCCTTTATGGGATTCGCTTTGCTTTTTTCTTAGAGCAGGATTAGCCCACGCTTTCTGAATAGACTCTCTATATTTCCTCTTTACTTCAGGGTTAGCCATAGTTTGCCTCAATTTTTCCTTTTGCTCTTCAGTATGTTTATAGGAACCATTCATCTTTCTTGTTTCCACCATTTTTCTTATGGCTTCTGGAGAAGCAGACTTTCCTTTATTCCATCCAACATGTAACCCTTTTTTCCCGCTATTCCAAGCGGGTTTTCCTGTTTTCTTTCCCTTCATTGGAGAGGATCTACCTTTATTGGCTTCACTTATTTTTTTTCTTGTTTCTTCAGAATGGATTTTCCCATAAAATGGATTTTTCTCTCCAATCATTTTATCTCTTTTGGATTCGCTCATTTTTCTTTTAGCCTCTACTGTTTGTTTAGAACCTTTTCTCATTTTTCTTTGAATTTTTTAATTCTTTTTTCTTAATCTTCTCTTAGCCTTAAACCTAAGTTCTTTGCTAAGCTATGATAAGAATACGCGTGTTTTTTTAACAATTCTTCGAATTTTTCTGGAGGAAGTTTAAATATAATGGCTTTAATTACATCCTCATATGTTTCTCCCTTTTTACCAACCGAATCAAGCCATCTTTTGAAATCCTCTGAAAGTTTTATTGCAGTTTCTTTTGCCATAACTTCAGTATACCCAGTTAACTATATAAATCTTTCGTTCGTCACCCCCAACCTTCTATAAATTTCTCGCTGAAAGCTAGACTATCTGTTGCGATAACAACCAAGCGAGCCATTTTTATTTTGGCTAACAATACATAACCTAAAACCTACGAATTCTTTGTTTATACTGCCTAAAAGCCTTGTTTTCAAGAGGCAATAACTTGACTCTGGGATCTGACTGAGTTCTAGCCAGAAAGAGTCTTAATGATTAGTTCTTTATTATTCCAAAACCATTTGGCAATGCTAGTGTATAATCTTAATCTGTATAATTTTGCTCTTTTTCTATCATTTTCAAATAACCATTGAACATAACTAAAATCTTCAATTGCATTACTTGTTGCTAAATCAGGGATTAATCTGATTTCGTTAATGGAAAGCTTACGGTATTTTTGATATTCTTTGAGGAAGAACCTGGCGGACTCTAAATTCAATTTCTTTCTGTCTCTTTTATTTCTGCAGGAATACATCAAGAGAATAACAATATCTTTTATCAGGGGTTCTTTGTAAAAGCTTACATTATCAAAATCTATGAGGCCAACAGCTTTTCCATTCTTGAAAATAATATTCTCTGGGTTGATGTCTCTGTGAAGCGGATATGCTTTAATGGCAAAATACTCTTTTGAGCGAATCTGCCTGTATATCTTAATCAAATCATCAACTTCAGACAGATAAATCACATTATTCTTTAGTTTTTTCAGAGGCGCTCTTTTACGCTGGCCAGTTAACTCTTTTAGAATATGGGGATTGCTTGGTTTAGTTACTTTTTTCTCATTATCTAATCCTGATTTAATCAAAATCTTATGGTATTCAGCCATCAGCCTAGCAACTTCACGAAGTTCATCCTTTGAAAAAACTTTGATTGTAATGCCTTCAATAAGAGGGTACATCCAAAAAAGCCTATTTTTATATTTAGTTATGAACTCTTGATCATTATTCTTCATAGGTTCTGGAATTTGGTATGAAAATTTCTTTTTAAAATAAGTAATATACTCAAATTCAAAATTCAGATTTTTAACTTTTTTCCATCCGGGCACACACCGCAGAACAAATTTGCCTTTAGTTGTTTGAATAATCCAATTATGATTTGCAACACCGGCCAGTGTTTTCTTGTGGCTAATGAAATCTCCAACAGAATAATTATTCAATAGTTTTACAACTTCGATTTTAGTAAGCTTCATAATGATTAAGTTCTGGCTGTTTTTGCAATCTTCCACAACACTTCAAAATGATTCTTGTATGTCCGTGCAATTAACTTATTCTTTATAATAATTACCAAAGGCTTGTCTTTTATTAGATGAATAGAAATGTAATCACCAAATATGCATGTAGTAGCTTCGCTGTCAATATCCAAGAACCTGTATTCAAATTTCTTGAAAGCAAATGGTTCTGCTTCTTTTAATTTTTCATTCAAAATAATCCTGACTTTTGTATTAGATTTTAGTACCTGTTTTGCTATCCTTGGCATCTCATATAATGCATAAAACGCTCTTCCTGTTGAGCCAAAGGCACAGAACTCTTTTTCTTTTAGAGCGAGATTAATCAATGCCCTGATTCCCTCTTTTCCCTCGTAAACATTAATTTCCTGAGGTATTTCCTGGATTTTCTCAATCTTCTTCAGCTCTGGAATCAAATCCTTGATAAAAGCAGCTTCCTCTTTAACACGATTAAGCAGGTTTTCAGGGTCTGCAGGTGAGAAGAATTTTTTGTTTGCCTTAACGATGTGGCTAACAAGGCCTTTTGCTATCAAATGATTAAGAATAGTATAAACAAGAGTCCTGTCCATACTAAGTTTCTTAGCCAAATCATTAGCTGAAATAGAGCCGCATTTAAGCAATTCCAAGTAGACTTTGGCTTCATTACCAGTAAGCCCTGATTTCTGCAACCTTTCCTCAAATGCTTCCATAGACAGAAGGAATACGCAGAAGTATATAAAATTGTTGTTATCTTTAATAACAACTATACTTTAAGTAGTTATGGAACGTAGAGCTATTTGGTGATTAACATGAACGAAGACAAAACAGAGACAAACAAAGACAAGAAAGGATCTTTAGAAGCAATATTGGCGCTGGCAGGAACAATGGGCATATTAAGCTTGAATTCATGTACTGTGTATTCGTTGCTTGAGAAAGCAGGAGTCTACGCACAATTATACAACTCAGAAACACAAGCCGCAGCAAATAGTGCCATATTCCAGTATGTTGGCTTAAATCTGCCTGTAGCATTTTGTGCAGCAACAGGAGCATTTGTTATAGGAAAATACATCGGCTCCTGGCTAGATAAAATGCGAAAGTAATTTTTTCTTTTAATTTTCTTCTATTTTCCCAGAATCAAGCCACTGGACACTGGACATGCTGTCGTGGCGTATTTAAATGAATTCAGCAATTTAGTTCTTTATCGTCTTAAAAACAAGAGGTGATCATTCATGATTGATTTGAGCAACAAAACCATTCAAAAACTGTTTTTCCAGCAAATAAGAGCGCTCTCTGTAGCAGCAAGCTGCAGGGCAGGCGGAAACTTCAGAATAACGCAGACTTACTAAGTCTGCGGGATAGAAAAAATGTGATTTTTTCTATAAGCTATTAAAAAAAGAGGTGAGGAGAATGAAAGCAAAACAAAAAGAAGAAGACAATTTTGAGATTGAGAAAGAATACCTGCTAGAATTGCAGGGAATAAAGCCAATAAAAGAAGAGGATGACATACTAAAGGATGAAGAAGATGACCTTGATTTCAATCCTTTGCTTAGAGAGAATGATATTTACGATGAAGAAGGAGCTGAAACACTCTTTGATGATGACTCAATATCAGATGATGAGCTAGGATTCATGGTTGGATACTTGGCTTCTTAATTTTTATTTCTTTTTATTTAATCCTTATTTGGGCCCTTCAGGCATTTACAATTCCGTATGCGGACTGTTGTTCTAGACTTATACAATCGCGAGCGCTTCACGCGAGCCTAGAATGTCCAGCAGGACAGCTTATTACCTCCATTTCTGTCTATATAAAATTAAAACAAAACCTTTTTAAACCCAGTTATATTCATAAAATACACTATGAGAATACTAAATAAAGACGATTATCATGCTGATAAAGGCAAAATGCTGAAACAGATAGACGAGGGAGCTGTATTCATACACCCCACAGACACCATATATGGTATTGGGTGCGATGCAACAAACGAGGCAGCTGTCGCAAAAATAAGGGATGCAAAACAAAGGCAAGACCTGCCCTTCAACATAATTGCACCATCCAGAGACTGGGTAAGGGCAAACTGCATAGTTGACCAGGAAGCAGAGGATTGGCTTGCAAAACTGCCAGGACCATACACAGTCATACTCAAGCTAAAAAATCCAAATGCAGTTGCAAAAAACGTCAATCCGACAGGAGATGGAACAATAGGAATACGAAGGCCTGACCACTGGATAAGCGAGATAACAAATGACCTGAACAAGCCGATAATCACAACATCAGCAAACATAACAGGCAGAAACTTCATGACATCAATGGAAGACCTTGACGTCAATGTCAAGAAAAAGATGGATTTCATAATCTACGAAGGAGAAAAAAACGGAAGGCCGAGCACAATCGTAGACCTCGCAAGAAAACGAGGAATAATCAAAAGATAATTTTTTTTCTTACAATGAAAATATTGGCACAAGAGGCTATATAAAAATGAAGATACTTGCTGCAGGAGACCTACATGGAGATAAAAAAGCAGCCAAAGAACTGGCTGAAAGAGCAGTAAAGGAACATGTAGACCTAGTCATACTCAATGGAGATATTGTAGAAGAAGGGGATGTTGAGGGAATAGTCGGGATATTCAAGGAAAAAAACCAAAAAGTTCTCATACTCCCAGGAAACCATGAGATGCCTGCAACAACACAATTCCTTGCAGACCTCTACGGCTTCACAAATATACACGCTTACTCTATGCAGCTAGGAGACATTGGCTTATTTGGCTGCGGCGGGGCAAATATGGGCCTGAACCAGCTAAATGACAAAGAGACATTCTATGCATTAAAGAGCGGATTTGAAAGAGTAAAGAAATCACAGAAAAAAGTCATGGTCACGCACATGCATCCTGCAAATACCATGATAGAAAAATTCAGCCAATTCGTGGTAGGAAGCAAAGGGCTAAAGAAAGCTATAGATGAATTCCAGCCAGACATCCTGATCTGCGGCCATGTGCATGAGGCAGAAGGCATAGAAGAAAAAATAGGAAAAACAACTGTGATAAACGTTGGAAAAAAAGGAAAAATAATAGAATTATAAAAAAAATTCCCTGAATTTTTTAATCCCTCAGAATCACTGGTGATTCTGAGTTATAATTTGCTTGCCAGATTAGCTGCCCCAAGCAGCCCAACTTCTTCATTCATAACAACATAGACTGGAATCTGCTTGAGCAAAGGCCCCATCTTGCTCTTCTCCTCAAAAGATTTTGTAAAAACAGGAGACTTAAGCTTCTTAGCAAGCAGCCTGGTCAATGAGCCTGTGAGGAAAACTCCTCCAATTGCCTTTGATTTCAGCGCGAGATTGCCTGCCTCTGCAGCATAGAAAGAAACAAACATGTCAACAGCCTTCTTGCAAGCAGGATCTTTACCTTTCAAAGCCTCCTCTGCAATAACCTCATGCCTCTCAAACTTGTTCAGACGTTCTCTTATTTTCGGATTTTCTTTGAATTCACCTGACTCAATCAAGAAAGCATAGATATTATACAAACCGCCTTTAGAGACTAAAGATTCGTAATCCATCCATCCTGTCCTGTTCTTGATATAAGTCTTAAGTTTCCACTCGTAATCAGTGCGAGCAGCAAAATCAGTATGGCCTCCCTCTGATGCAATAACAATATCATCATGTCCATTCCACACAATAATTGCCTCACCAAGGCCAGTGCCTGCACCAAGAACTGCTTTTGTGCTGAATTTTATAGGGGTGCCCTGCTTAATCTGCACAAGATCTTTCTTATGCATAACCTCAACGCCAAAGCCAATGGCAACATAATCATTTATGACAGTAACTCTCTTTATTCCAAACAATTTGTTAATCTTTGCAGCATCAATTGTCCAGGGAACATTAGTCATCTTACAGATATTATCAAAGCACGGGCCTGCTGCTGCAAAACAAGCTGCAGATGGCTTCACATTAATTGACTCAAGAAAATTCTTGACAATAATATAGAAATTACTGAATCTCTTAGTATCATACTTCTCATAAACCCTTTTCTTCAAAGTGCCATTTGAGTACTCAAACAAAGCCAGCTTTGTCTTTGCACCACCAATATTTCCCGCCAGTATAAAACTCATCCTTTCATCACCCCAAATGGAATTAATCTCACAACCTTGTTTCCAAGCCCTAACTCAGTTGATACTCTAACTACTTCATCTATGTCTTTATAAACCTTGTGACACTCTTCAGCCAACCCTTTCAGCGAGCCTGCCTTTACTTTTATTCCCATCTCTTCCATGTTCTTCTTGACTTCCTCTCCTCTGAAATGCTGTAAGGCATACGACCTTGAGGCAACCCTTCCAGCGCCATGGGCAGTTGAGCCCCAGGATATTTTTTCAGCTGTCTTTGTGCCAACAAGCAAATAAGATGCAGTTCCCATTGAACCTGGAATAAGAACAGGCTGGCCAATCTTCCTGTAAACCTCTGGAATTTCCTCTCTTCCAGGGCCAAAAGACCTTGTGGCTCCTTTCCTGTGAACGCAAACCTGAGTCATCTTGCCATCAATATCATGCTTCTCAAACTTGGCAAGATTGTGGCAGACATCATAAACCATCTTCATGCCATCTGAAGAGCCCATCACTTTCTTGAAAACATCACGAACCCAGTGGGTAATCATCTGCCTGTTGCAGAATGCATAATTTATTCCAGCACACATTGCCTTGTAATACTGCTGGCCAAGCTCTGAATTAATAGGAGCATTGACAAGCTCCCTGTCTGGCAGTTTCTCGTAACCATACTTGTCTTCCATCAGCTTGATGTAATCAGATGCCACTTGATGGCCAAGGCCTCGAGAGCCGCAGTGAATCATCAATGTTATCTGGCCTTCTTTTTCAATACCAAAGGTTTTAGCTATTTTTTCATCATAAATCTTATCAACTTTCTGAATTTCAAGGAAATGATTGCCTGCACCAAGTGTTCCTAATTGAGGAAGACCTCTTGCAAGAGCTCTTTTTGAGCAGGCATTTGGATCTGCTTCTTTCATCTTTCCATTTTCCTCTGTCCTCTGCAGGTCTTCTTTTGATCCATAGCCATTTTTCAGGGCCCATTCTGAGCCGTTCTTTAGAATCTCTAATAATTCATCTTTTGACATAGCGGTTATTCCGCCTTTGCCAACACCAGCAGGAACTTCCTTGAAAAACATGTCTAGTAATTCCTGGCGCTTCTTTTCTACTTCATCTGCTGTCCAGTCTGTCCTCAGAAGGCGGACTCCACAGTTAATATCATAGCCTACACCGCCTGGGCTTATAACTCCCTCATCCAGGTCAAATGCCGCAACACCACCAATTGGAAAACCATAACCTTCATGAGCATCTGGCATGACATAAGATGCTTTTTGGATGCCTTGCAAACAAGCCACATTAGATGCTTGCTGAAGCGTCCTATCTTCCTTGATTTTCGCAATAAGCGCCTCTGAGGCGTATATTATTGCCGGAACACGCATTCCTCCTGTCTTCGGAATCTCCCAGGTATACTCATTTACTTTTTTTAGTTCCATAAGCTAACCGAAGAAAGACTTATTTAAAAAGGTTACTACAAATTGCAGTAAACATTAAATACTAATTATCCTCTTTTGTAAGTATGATTATAAGAAGAGCTAAAAAAGAGGAATCTAAAGCGCTTACTAAGCTGTACTGCAAAATCTGGCCAAAAGAAATCCCGAAAAGAGTGAAAGCTTATTTCTCTGAAAAAATAAAGAACAAAGAGATATTTGTTGTGATTGAGAATAAACAAATGATTGGAATAGTCTCTTTCACAAAAGCATGGTGGAGAGGGGCTGATTATCTTGATGAGGTTGTTGTTGATGAGAGATATAGAGGAAAAGGCATTGCAACAAAACTGATAAAAACGTTTGAGAAGGATGCAAGGAAAAGAAAAGCAAGAAGAATATTCAGCTCAACACAGCCATCAAACAAGGCATCAATAAAAATGCAGCAAAAGCTTGGCTACAAAAGATGCGGGTTTGTAGATGACATGTTTGAAGAAGGGCAGAAAGAGATAATATTTTCTAAGAAATTATAAATTAAATTTAAAAAAAAATCAGTACTTGCGAGGATTTTTATGCAAGCGATTGCAATCCCTAGCTAACTGTTCTTTGAGCGCAGTAGGAACGCTGGCTAAAGTACACGGATTCTTGATACTGCAAATTTGCTCATAGGTCAAGCCAGAGCAAGAACCAAAATTGGCTCCCTCAACATCAGCTCCCTCCAGATTGGCATCCCTTAGATTGGTTACACTCAATTTAACATACTGCAGGTCAGCTTTCTGCAGATTGGCTCTTTCCAGATTAGCATTACTAAGATTTGCTGTTACAACTTTAGGAGTTTGTTCAATTGGAGCATCTCTAAATGCTGCCTTGGCGTTACTTAGTTTGGCACCAGCCAGGTTGGCTTGACGCAAGTTTGCTCCTGTCAGATCAGCGCCCCACAAGCAGGCCCCATTTAAAATGGCACCAGACAAATTGGCGTTTACAAGGACAGTTCCTATAAGCATAGCCCCTGCAAGGTTAGCACCTTTCAGGTTTGCTGCGGTTAGGTTTGCACCGCTCAGATCGGATTTCGCCAGATTGACTTCTATTAAATCAGCCCCCACAAAGTTAAAGCCTTCAAGTTCCGCACCTGTAAGATTAATTTTAGCCCCCCCGCCTGGCCAAGTCATAAATAAGTCTTCTGGCACGATTGTTTCATTTTTAACCTCAGCATTCCATAATTTTCTTCTTTGCTCTTGTGATGTACCCTTGTATTTTCCTATCCCTTTTAAAAGCTCAAGAATTTCCTCATCCGCAATTAGTTCTGCTCCATATTTTGGCATAAATATCACCTCGAATACAGAATAAAATAGAACAAGACTATTTATATTTTTCTACAAATCCACAACAACCTGAACATACTTCTCTGTTACTTCCATCTGAGCATAAGTTACTGCTTTTACAGAGCCAACGCTTTCATATTTTTCATTCATTTTATCTCCAAGAACAGTTGCTGATAATTCAAATCCTTTTTCTGTTTTTGTTATCTTAATTTTTTCTGTTTTGCATGGAATGAAAGACTCAGTGTCAAGAAGATAAAGAAATTCTTCAAGCCAGTTGTATAATAATGCAGACTCATCCTTGCCTTTTACTTTTATTTCCTTTTTTAGTTTTGGCTTTACTTTTTCTGTCTGGAACATAAATGAGAACATTGCAAGAAGGGCATTGCTGAACTTTTCTTCCAAAGTCTTGCCATATGCCCTGAACTTTCCATCTGCAGTGTGAGGAAGGATATCAAACTTTTTCATTGTTAGTAGAGCTCTAGTTTGAATTCTTTTTCCTTCTCTTCCTTAGTTTCTGGCTTTGCAGGGCTGTCAAACAGATTTGTAAACGCAGTTGTTGGCGCAGATGATTGCTGCTGATTAACTGTCGGAGAAGAGTCATCAAAGATATTCCTTGAGACATTTGTGTAGACTTCATGGTTATCAACAATGCTCTGCAGCAATCTTATTGCCTTCTTTATATCTGTGTGAGAATCCTGCCCTGTATCGATTGTTATTTTCATATAAGCAGGTATTTAAATTTTGGTATATAAATGTTTTTCTAAAAAAATGGGGTCGGGGAGATTCCCACCTAACCTTTAGGAAAGGTTAGGATCCAAAAGGTGCTCTTCGTTCAGGCTCGAGAAGCAATTCATCAGCTGTTTTCTGCGAAAACAGAGGTAAGACTCTTCTCTCACCTTCACGATGTCGCACGAAAATCGGAAAATGGGGTCGGGGAGATTCGAACTCCCGATCTCAAGGTCCCGAACCTTGCATCCTACCAAGCTAGACCACGACCCCGGCACAAGCTTTAAATAAAACGCCCTTATTTAAAAGCGTTATGAAAATAGCCATGCTATTTGCAATGATTATCCTGATGGCAGCAACTGCACAGGCTGCGGAGCTTACATTCAGGGACAGCGAGGCAGGAGCAAGAATACACGGAATCATCACAATAAATATTGACGGCAAAGAAATAACAAAAACACTTGATTCTAATGGGACAATAAGCCTGAACATAACAGAAGGAAAACAGATAGAGCTTACTGCAGACAGCACAAAAACATCAGGCAAGGATTACTATAACGCAATTGAGTATGGCGGTGAGAAAGAAATCATGCTCTTCCCAGCAGCATCTTTGCGAGGAATAGTAAAAGACAGCCTAGACAATATCGTGGGATTTGCAGAGCTGAAATTTGCGTGCAAGCCATTGCCAAAAATAAGCCATCCTTTGCAGGCAGACAAGTTTGGAACATTCTCAACAATAACACCAACAGGAAAATGCAAGGTCTATGCAAGCTATGAAAACGCACTTGGCTTTGAGGAGATAACACTCGAGCAGGGAGAGCTGAGGGATATTGAGATAAAACTAGACAAGACTATCATTACAATAAAAGAAAAGAAAAGCTATACTGGCTATGGAATTGCTGTTTTGATTGCAGCAGTAATACTTGCTGTAATCCTTTATTTTGCAGTAAGAAGAAAGAAGGCAAGACATACAGTAAAAAAAGTGAGAAAAGAAACAAAACAAGCACACACACAAAAAGCACCTGAAAAAGAAGCAAAGCAAGAAAAGAAGCAGGAACAAAAGGTTTCTAAAAGAAGCGAAGACATAATCAAAACACTCAACCAAAAAGAAAAAGAAGTTGTGAATTACCTCCAGTTAAACAAAGGAGAGATAAACCAGGCAAGCATAAGGCACAACACAGGAATACCAAGAACATCACTATCAAGAATAATGATATCGCTTGAGAACAAAAACATAATAAAAGTAAGAAAAGAAGGAAAAGCAGTAAAAATATCACTCACAGACTGGTTTCTTGAAAATGGCTAAATGGGCAGTAAACAGAGTTTTTCTTTGAAAAATAAGGCCTAAATGAGCTTCTTTGGATTTTTGTTCCACTCAAGCAATATATATTTGCCCAGATTTACCAATATCAAAATAAATATTTTGGAGGATGAAATAATGAAAAAAGTTTTGGGATTAACGTTTATATTTTTGCTATGCCTGGTTGGCATACAAGTTGCAAATGCTGATTCAAGCATGACTTCAGAAATGGTGGAAAACGCAGTACAGACAATCTACATAGAGAACAGAGAATATGAAATAGAGGTGCTGGTTATATCAGAGACAGCAGATGGCGGCAGGGGCAGTGTAAAATTCAGGGTTAATGGAGAGGTAACAGAAGAACTGAGAACAGGAGAAAAAGATCTGCTGGCAGACGGCTCAATAATATACGTAAACAGAATATGGCAGGATGCTGGCTCTGCTGTTGCATTTACTTTCTACGGGCCTGTTGAGCAGGCAGATATTCCTTGCGAAGGAAAACTAACATCACTCACTCAAGGCAATAAATTTACACACCTAGTCAATTTTAAAGAATTAGTTATTGAGGCATTTTATTTTGATGGCAATAAAGCCAGGTTTAAATTAAATGGGGAAGTAACTAATCTTCTTAGCGTGGGAAGCAAGCACAGGGTGACAGTAGATAGCTCTGAAATCACAGAGATTACTGTTACTAAAATAAAAGATGATGATGGCAAAAAAGTAGTGACTTACTGCCTCACAAGCAACAGGCCAATAACGCAGCTGAGTGAGAACAGGGTTTGCTGCCAGAACTCAAAAGGCAAATTCCTGTCAACAATGGAAGAGTGCATAAACAACCTTCAGGGAACACCCAGATATGAGATGAGCCTCAGTGAATGCACGCCAGGATATGGCAATCCAACAATGAAAATTGACTTGTCTAACTATCCTCAGCTTTTCTTTGAGGGAGATACTGTTAATGCAGTAATGGTTGTGGGTGATAATGCCCCTGCAGAGGATGTGATTGCAGCAACAGACATCACTGTTTCATTTGAAAAAAAGCAAACAAAGCCAGCTGCACTAGCAAGCGAGTTAAAACCGAATGAGGAAAGAAGCCTTTACAGGAACATAATCAGCGTAGGAAGGCCTTGCGACAATGCGGTGACAGCACAAATACTAAGGTCTAATGGAATAAGTGATTATGACTCTGACTGCTCATATGGACTAAAACCAGGACAGGCAATAGTATACTTGTTTGATTACAACGGATTTGCGCACATGCTTGTATTCGGCTATTCAAAAGTGGAAACAAGGCAGGCTGCAAGAGCACTAAGTATGCAAAAAATGAAAGGAATGAAACAACTGCTTAACTTTAATGACGGGCAGATGCCTCAACCAGGACCGCATACAGTGGAATTGTATTGTGAAGATTCAGATGGAGGCATAGAACCGTACAAAACAGGACAGGTTTACATACCAGATTCAGATGACATAAAGAAAAAAGAAGACACCTGCTATGTTCCTGCAGAACTGCTGGAAAACGGGCTTCCTAACAAGGGAAGCACTGTTGAGTCCTGCACAGCAGATGAGCTATGCTATGTAACTGAAACATATTGCTCCCAGCCAGAGTCATTAAAAAAGACTGTAATCGGGATAAAATATGTGCCCTGCCCTAACGGCTGCAAATATGGGGCGTGCATAAAAGGGAATGAAGAGCAAGAGGCAGAAGAGGCAGAAGAGCCAGCAGAGACAGAGAAAGAACCGCCAATAAGCGAAACAAAAGACAAAGAATGTGTTGGCTGCAAGAAGAACGGAGCATGCATGCAATTTGGAATAAGGCTTGTTGAAAACAAGACTCCAGTATACTGCGATATTGACAGTGCTTTAAAGCCACAGATGGAGAATGACAAAGCATGCCAGAACAGCTATGAGTGCCTGAGCAATAGCTGCAACGATGGGGTGTGCCAGAGCATATCTGAAAAGATAGAAGGCATAAGGCAAGACTTGCAGGAACAGAAAGGAATACTCGAAAAGATATTCGAGTTTTTCAAGAAAATATTTGGATGAAAAAAATAAAACAAAGAGGCAAAGCAAACGGGTTCACCTCCCCTCTCTTTGCCTCTTTAATCCAAATAATTTAAAAGTGAATCTTTAAATAAAACGCTTGTATTAAAAAGCATTATGAAAAATTCATCCAGAAGGACCTTTCTGAAATGGGCTGGCGCATTAATTGGGGGCGCTGCTGCTGGCGCGTACCTTCCTAGCTGCACAGACTATGAAATTGAAGGAGTAAAAATAGTACGGCCAACAGACGGACAGCTTCTGCCAACCACTGCAGACTATTTCAAAACCTTGAAAACAGTCACGTCATATGATGACGAACTAGCTGACCTGCTGAATGAAGTCTGGACCAAAGAAATGGACCAGACAATAGACCATCACACAGGCATTGATTTTGTTGATGCCCCTTTAGGAGGATATCAATTCGCACGGTATTGCAGAACGAAAAGGTTCAGCTGGACAGAATGCCATAATAACAAAACAATAACAGTGAAAATAGAGAAAAGGCAAGATCCAAACGGGACATTAGAAACAATCTGCCACGAACTAGGGCACCAGTTTAGCAATAAAGAGCTTATTCCAGAATTGACAGCACACCGCATTTGCACAACAGCACCAATACATTTTCCAATCTTTGGCGCAGAGTCAAACTATATGACCTTCAGAATGGGTCATAGCGTATTATACGAAATGCTGTGGGAATTTGTTTTAGGCTATTGTTCGGATACGAAAGAAGAGCATTGTCTCTCCGGATTAGCAATGCTGCTGGCCTTAAACCAGAATAATGGCTCACATGCTCAAGCAAACACTGCCATGAACTGGAACGATGGATTGTACGGACAGGTGTATATGGCGCAAGCAAGACAGTTCATAGACTACTGCAGAGCCCAACCACGTGTGCAAAATGTAAAAATAGTCTCTCCAGAAGATCCAGAGACAGAAAATATATTTTCATATCCCGGACTTGCACTTACTGACCTATGGCACAAGGTTGCGCAACAAATCATTGAATATAATGTTGAAAAAAATTCATTTGATGCAGTAACAAAACAAAATCTTAAAAGCGGGCTAAAAAAAGCAGCACGCTTTCCAACGAGAATCTCACTTGGAACCGTGGAAAACCCGCCAATCCTCATGCCGCAAAGAACAACTTTCTATAAGGAAGGATTTGAAGTTCCTTTAGCTTTTATGGTAACACCTGTTGGGTATGATTATTCAATACCTAAAGGATTGTAAAAATAAATGGGCCCGGAGGGATTCGCACCCTCGACCTACACAGTGTGAGTGTGTTGTCATAGCTACTAGACCACGAGCCCAGTTCTATGTAAGAATAATCGTGCTTGTTTTAAAAGATTTGTGATAAAAATCAGCCTGTAGTTATTGAATCCCAGATACCATCAGCATTACTGTCAAAATAAACAGTATTGCCATCAGGACCAAGCTCTATACGCGTGATATTATCAAAGATATAATCACCATCGTTGCTTCTTTTAACAATCTGGGCTGAAAGAGAACTGCCAGTATACTCCCTGCTGTCCTCCTCGTACATTTTCAAAACACCAGAACGCCTGAATTCAATATTCCTCTGAAGAAGTTCGTTAAAAGAAGTATACATTGTCCAGACCTGGCTCGTGCAGGTTTCACCATTGGAAACAGTAGTCGTAATTGAATTAACCGGCAACATGGAATAAGCCCTTTGAAGAACCTGCCAAGTATTATCAACAACACCCTCAGGAGTCTCGGTGACATTATGAGTAAAATCCTCAAACAAATCACTGGTATAAATAGTATGATAAGAAGCGTTTTCAGGCAGAAGAGCCTTCCACTTACGTGAATAACCATCACCTGCCTTTTCAACCTGGTAATCAACAACACCCTCAGAAGTAACCTGAGTTTTCTTAAAAGCCTCTTTCATAACCAAGCCGCCATTAGTACCCTCGACAAGATTCACCAAAGACAAATCGTAAAGAGTAAAACCCTTATAATTCCTGCCTTTGGCAACATCCCTTGCAAGAGACTCCAAAGAACCAAAGACACTATGCCTCCTGTCAGAAGCGTTAATACCTGCAGAACCCCAGTTGCCTTGCTCATCCTGATAAACAAAAACAGAATACCCGTCAGCATCATAATGAACATCCAAAATCAAGGCAGGAAAACCATTATCCTGGAGCATTGCGGCAACTGCAACAGAACCATCACGACAAACACCCATTTTCCTCTCAAAGGTACGCCTGAAACCCTGAACTTCAGCACCGTTCAAAGCCACAGGCCTCTGATAACCACCGTCAACATCACAATGAGCATAATCAATCTCATCATTAATGAACTGCTGGGCTTCTGAAACAGAATCAACCATAGAAACAATCTCTTCCAGGGATTTGCCTTCAAAACGACTGCCATCTTCACAGCCAACAGCAAAACAACTAAGCAAGGCAGCACCAACTAAAGTAATAATCTCTTTTTTTGCACTCTTGATAATGTTTGCAAGAAGAGTTCTCATGCAGTTATTTGATATTTATAGACTTATAAAGCTATTGCAAAACCTAAAGAAATTGAACATCAACTTCTAAAGAATCCCAAGTAGGATACTCCTCAACAATTGCAGGAACAATCTTCATCTTCTTTATCTCATCTTTAAATTCATCAACAATAACAATAGATGTAAGAATTCTTGGCTTCAAAGTATCTATGTGCAGGAAGGATGATGGAATCTTCAATTGCTTCTGCAACTTAATTTTAATTTGTTTTAGTTTTCGAGCAAACCTCTTTTTATCAATGCTCTCAACCTGAAGCGCATACCCGAATCCTGGCTTTAGTTCAGGAAGATAAATAACTCCACGGACAAGCAAACCCTCATCTGTTATGAAATCTGTCTTCAAAGCAACATTAACAGCCCTTCTCTTGATTCTTCTTGCAAGCTGAACCTTGTCTTTTGTTGTTGTGGTGCAATAATGCACATTTAATTTAGTCTTTTGCAAATATTTCAATAATTCCTTTGCAAGAGTCTCGCTTCCTTTCACACCATAAGAAATCCCCTCTTTTGGCTTGAAACCCATCTCAACAAGCTTATTGACATTAGTGTCTGAAATCTCCAGCTCATTAAGATTGAGGAACTTAACCTTGTCTTTTATGTAATCAATGAGTTTTATTGTCTCTTTCTTTTTGCCTGGAATTACCGGAATCTCAACTCCAACATCCCACTTGAATTTCTTTGCAAGCAAAATCCTTGGCCACTCATTTTGCCTGTCAAGCATTGGATGAAAACGAATCTCATCAAGACCTGCATTGTAAAGTTTCTTCAGCTTTTCTTCTGTAACTAAATTAAGCGGAGTGTAAAGATGAATATGAAATTTCCTACCAAACTTTCGCTTCAATAATTTGATGTATTTCACAACCCTGTCAAGCTTCACTAAAGGATCTCCGCCTGTTATCCCTGCACCTTTTGCATTTGTCAGCTTTGCTTCCTCAAGAATATCTTTTTCCCTTGCAATCTTCCACTCATTTGCATAGACAACATCCTTGCCTGACTTTTTCTCAGAAATTGGGCAGAAAAAGCATTTGTTCGGGCAGAGGCCTGTGACAAAAATTACAAGTTTAAATCCACGAACACAAAGCTGACAACCTTTAGCAGGTTTTCCAATTAGATGAGAGAAGTAGCTTGTTTTTTCGATTCGTCTTCTAATTGCCATAGCCATTTGCTCTGATGAACTATTACTTTTTTAAGCTTTCCTTCTTTTTCTAATAATTTAAGGTGATATCTTGTATTCTTTGTTCCTCTTTTAATGAATTGGCTTATCTCTTTTGTAGACATTAACCCAGAAATACTATTTAAAATGATGGTTCGCGCCTCACCGTTATGATAGTTCGGTTGAACAAATGATTTAATTTTGTTTATTAATTTCTCTTGTTTCAGGGGATGTATAAATCCTATATTTTTATAAAAATTGCCCATTTCTTTAAAACCACAAATAACAAAAAGCAAATCTATGGAAGAAGTTCCATTTTTATTTTTCCTTCGGGCACACATAACAACATTCCCTGTTCTAACATTAAGATCATTTAAAAGTTTAATCAAAGAATTAAAAAAGTTCCTTAATGACCAATCCAGATAATCTAATTTAGCCATATTTATTGCTATTCTTATTTGGCTAATAGTTCCTTCATCATCAAAAATAGCACGAATAAATGCACTTTTAACTTCTTTGCTTCCCTGTTTAATCCAGCCAGGAATATCAAAATCCTGTTTAACTTTATTACCTTTAATACATCCACAAACAGCAAGCAATTCCCCCAGAGCAGAAGGATAATGTATACTCATTGAACCATCTTTTCTTTCTCGATAATCAAAGTATACAGAATTGTCAAAAACTTTGCGCGTCAAATATATAACTCGCTCAATCAATGCTTGGGATGTATTAACATAAACAAATCGCCCAAATTTAGAAATGTGGCCATCGCCAAACGTATGTCCTACCAATTCTGCCAGTTCTGCTGAGGCAAAAATGGGCAGAATTAAGCGTATAGGTTTGCCACACAACTTTTTCTTGATTTCAGATATATTGCTATTAATTTCAGATTCTTCAAAATCATGCAGAGTCAATAACCTTTTTAATAAATCCACAGGAATAGAACTCATACCGCGTTTATAATATTTAAAGCTGGATTCAGAATTTGGAAAAATTGCGGCAAGCCGTCTTGCTGTAAAACCAGAGAATAATCGCATTCTGAAAGCATCAGTTAGTTTAACCATGCATGTATTTGGCAAGTTTTGATAATCAATTAATTTCATTTTAATTTCTCCAAGGAATCTCGTCTGTTGCGAGACTTCCTTAAATTATAGGAAGTCTCGCTTTTATCGAGAAAAGAGAACGTTGAGCAGAACTGCATAATTGATTTTCGCATCGCAGACCGAAAATCATTATTTAGCAGTTCTGCGTGTTCTCTTTTCAAAACAGTTAAGAAATATGGTTTATATATTTCACGAGTACTTGTCCAGTGGATTTCTGACCAGTGTTTATTGACTATAAAAATCCGGAAATCTTTCAAAATGTCCAGTGTTCAAGCAATTCATAGCATTACAACATAGCTTTAAATACTTTTCTTATTACTAAATAAGCATGGCAGAATTTTGTCCGAAATGCAAATCAATACTGCAATCAAAAGATAAGCTTCTTTTTTGCAGCTGCGGCTTTCAAAAAAGCATAGAGGAAAAAGAAACAAAAGAAAAAACAAAGCCGAGAAAAGAGATAGAAGTGATACATGACACAATAAACCCGCTCGCAACACAGCCGCACAAGTGCAAGAAATGCGGGTTTGAGATGGCACAATTGATATCCAAAGGAATCTGGTATACTGACGAAGATGAAGTAATAGAATATGTCTGCGGCAGATGCGGGTTTCACGAAAGAGAAGAAGGGCTTAAAACAGGATAACTACAGAAACATTCTCTGATAATTAAGGAAAATAGAATCAGCTGTCTCTTCAACATTGAATTTTTTAATTTCAGCAATCTTCTTTATGCTTTCAAGGACATTTGCAGGCTCGTTTCTCATTCCAGAAACAGGGCTGAGCCAGGGAGCATCTGTCTCTGTCAAAAGCTGATTAATATTAACCATGGAAACTAAAGTCTCAAAGTGCTGAAGCCGTGCAATGACTGCTGGAACAGTGAACGCCCATCCCTTGTCAGCAGCCCTCTTGATTAATGACTTTCTTCCACCAAATGAATGCAGGATTACTTTCTTTAAGCTGGAGGATTCAAGCATCTCAACGCATTCAAGCTCTGCATTTCTTGTGTGAACAACAATCGGCTTCTTTATTTTCTCTGCACAATCAATGCATTTCTGAAAGTTTTCTCTCTGCTTTTTCTCATGCTCTTTCAAGTATTTGAAATCCATGCCACACTCACCAAGAGCCATAATCTCCTTTTTCTTAGAAGAGATAAACTCCAATTCCTTGTCAACATCAAAAGGAATCGGCTGCCTTGTCAAGCCAACCTCATCAAGAGCCTCAATATGAACATTAAGAGCATCAATCGGATAAACACCAAGGGAGCACTTCACTATATCATATTTCTTAGACATCTCAAGAACTTCCCTGTTTGTCGGAACATTAACACCAGAAACAATAATTGCCTTGACACCTGCTTTCTTAGCATTCTCTATGACTGTATCTATATCCTTCTTGAACTTATCATGATTAAGATGGCAATGGACATCTACAAGGTTCATGCAGACACAATAAAATCCGATTATTTAAATACTTTTAGCTATTAAATACTGGCATGAAGATAAGAATAATCGCAATAGGCAAAATCAAGGAAAAATTCACGCAGGAATGGACGCAAGAACTGCTCAAAAGAATACCTAAGTACTGCCAGATAGAAGTATTTGAACAAAAAGAAATGGGAAATATAGAAGACGAAGCAGAACGAATACTAAACCTTGTGAAACCAGAAGATTATCTTATAGTGCTTGATGTCAGAGGGCAGAACATCAACTCAGAAGAACTTGCAGTAATGCTTAAACGGCAATTAATGCAAAAAAATATCACATTCGTGATAGGAAGCGACAAAGGGATTTCCCAGAAAGTTTTGCAGAAAGCAAACTATCGATTGAGCCTGTCCAGAATGACATTCACACACCAGATAGCGCGGCTTTTGCTAATAGAACAAATCTATCGTGCAATGACAATAATAAAAGGAGAGAAGTATCACAAGTAAGGTAACATTACAGGTTATCCTTAACACTGGCCCAAATCAATGGCAAAGCGATTGTTGCATCGCAATAAACATCAATGAATTTTCCTGTCTCATGCATCTTGCCCCAGGAAATTCCTTCCCTTAATTCAGCTCCTGAACTTCCGCCCCACTGAGGCATGTCTGTTGATATCTGAACACCATAATCAGCCCCTTTGCTGAACTGCATGCTCTGCTGGATAAAGTTCTTTGGAACTCCGCCGCCGATATATATTACTCCGTTCTTCTTGCTGCCCCAAGCAGTTGAAATTATTTCTTTCATATCTTCTATGACAGGAAGGTCAAACTTCTTTCCAGCTGCTAATCTGCCCCAGAGCATCAATCCAATTCCACTGTCAGCAAGAGCTGGGCAGAATATTGGAATCTTCTTCTGAAAGCAAACCTTGAGAATTGAATTTTCTCCTGGAATTAATTCACCAAGCTTCCAAAGAAAATCTTTTATTGTTTTCACCTTGCTTATCTCATCATAGTGCTTCACAAAGAAATCCTCTAATGACTCATAGACCTCATTTTTCATAAAAGAATCATAAATCCTGTCAATCCCTTTGTCATGCAATTCCTTGTCATCAACATTATGAGTGCCCTGAAAATGCGAAAACCCAAGAGCCTCAAACATATCATGAGTAAGGTTAGCTCCTGTTGTCACAAAAATCTTGATTTTCCCAGAATTAAGCATGTCAATTATTATGCTTTTCATCCCTCCAGGAACCATTGCTCCTGCAAGCCCAAGAAAAACAGTGCATTCCTTGTCAGCAAACATATCTTTCATCACAGCAGATGCTTTTGCAATCCTTCCAGCGCCCATAACACCAGAAGCAGACATCTGGCTGACTAATTCAGAGACTTTCATTCCCTTCTTTACTTCTATATGCTTTATGGGATTCATTACATAACAATAACTAAAAGGGTTTTATAAAAGTAATGGTTAAAACAGCAGTCTGCCAATCTCAACAAGAATAAACGCAGCATAAATCCCAACAAGCAGCAGGCCATATCTTGTTGTGACTACCTTCTTATGCAGCAAGAACATCATCACAGTGATGCTTATTGCCAAAAAGAGAAGAACAGGCCAGATTGTGAGAATGGAAATCTTTATCGGATGTATTATTGCAACAACACCAAAATAAAGGACGAGCTCGATTATAGTGCTTCCAAGGACATCACCAATGCCAATGCCAGTATGGCCCTTGAGAACAGACTTGAAGCCGACCATGAAATCAGGAAGCGCGCTTCCAACGCCGATAATCGTGAGAGCAAGGAAATAAGGAGGAATGCCAAGATTATGCGAGATTATTGTTGAACTGAAGACAAGCCACCTTCCTGCAAGAATCAAAGCAACAAGCGCACCAACAAAAAGGAATATGTCTTTCCACAGCCTCTCAAGCTTTACCTGCTTCTTTATCTTGCCAAAAGTTCCTTCAGCACGCCATAAAGTAACGAGATAGAACCCGAATGCGGCCACAAGAATTACCCCATCAAGCCTTGAAAGCTCTGAATCCAGGAGCAGGACAAAAGGAAGCATAAGCATTGCCCAAAGCATTATTTTTCTTTTCTCAAGCAGCTTGCACTCAATGTTGAGCTTTTTACCGCCAACAAGCACAAGAACGCCGATAACAAGAGCCATGTGAACCATATTTGTCCCGAGAATAGCGCCAAACATCACACCCATCTCGTTCATCGCAAGGCCTGTCAGAGAGGAAATGACTTCTGGCATAGAGGCAGCCATTGCAACAACAACCAGGCCAATAAGGTAATCACTAAGCCCAAATTTTCTTGCATAATCTGCAATGCCATCAACAAGAAGGTCAGCTGCCTTGGCAATTATAAAGAGACTTGCGATTATGACAAAGATGTTAAAAAAATAAGGGTTGGATATTATTGACTCCAGCATAATACTTCTTTTTCAGACGAGAATATATATTCTTTGTTTGTAACCTCGGAGTAATAAAGACCGAAAACTTTAAATACTATTGCAAGCTTCAATTAATCGAAGCCTTTAAATATCGGCCTCAAAAAACAAGTGGTAGGTGGTAAAACATGACGGTAGTTGGATTAAACTTCAATAAGATAGTTGTTGAGAGAGAAGGAATGCCAAAAGGCAAGATAAGTGTTACAAACAACATACAGGTAAAGGCTGTTGAGAAGACAGACATGGCTGTCGGAAAAGTAAAGCAAAACGCTTTAAGATTCGAGTTCGAGTTCACAGCAAAATACGAGCCAAAAATCGCCAGCATCCTGCTCACAGGAACAACAACATACTTTGATGCTCCTGAAAAAATAGATGAGCTGGAAAAATCCTGGAAAAAAGACAAGAAACTTCCGAAAGAAGTAATGACTCCAGTGCTCAACCATATACTGACAAAATGCAACATCGAGGCACTGCTGCTTTCAAGGGAAGTAAACCTTCCACCGCCAATGCAGCTGCCAACAGTGCAAATCAAGTAAAGGCGTTGCTTAAAGGCTTCTTAATCTGCAGACATCATTAAGATAGTTTAAAGAAGAAACCTGGCAAACGAGCAAAGACTAAAGGTCGTAGAAGCAATCCAGGACGACGCAAACAAAGGCAGCGCCAAAACAAGTTTTGACTGGCCTTTGTTTACGTGAGAGACAAAATGAAAGAACAAAAACTAAAAGTTATCGAAGCAATCCAGGATGACGTAAACAAAGGCATAATCAGAATAGACTCTGGATTCATGAGAGACCTGGGAGTAAAGCCAGGAGACATAATAGAGATAGAAGGCGGAAGAAAAACAGTCGCGATGGTAGACAGGGCACTTCCAGGAGACATAGGCCTAAACCACATAAGGATGGATGGAATCCTGAGAAAGAATGCAAAAACAGGAATAGGCGAGCTTGTCACAGTAAGAAAAACAGAGGTAAAAGAAGCAACGAAAATAATAATTGCCCCTGCAAGAGAAGGGGTAGTTGTAAGAACTTCTAATCCAGGAATATTCAAGCAAGGGCTTCTAGGAAGAGCAATAGTCAAAGGAGACATCATTGCAGTCGGGGGAACAAGAAGAAGAAGGACAACAGCAATGGGAAACCCTATGCTTGACGACATCTTCAGCATGATGGAAGGAAACAACGGGCCATTCGGGGCATTTGGCTTTGGAGACCTAAAGTTCATTGTTGCAGAAACAAACCCAAAACAAGCTGTCATAATCACAGACGCAACAGAAATCTCACTAAACCCAGAAGCAGTCAAGGTAGAAGATGAAGATGTCGCCCCAGAGGTAACATACGAAGACATCGGCGGGCTAAGCGATGAAATCAAAAAAATCAGGGAAATGGTAGAACTCCCATTGAAGCATCCAGAGATATTTGAGAGATTGGGAATAGAGCCGCCAAAAGGAGTCTTGCTGCACGGCCCTCCAGGAACAGGAAAAACCCTGCTTGCAAAAGCAGTTGCAAACGAAACAAACTCGCACTTTATCTTAATCAACGGCCCAGAAGTAATGAGCAAGTACTACGGGCAGTCTGAAGAAAACATAAGAAAAAAATTTGAGGAAGCTGAAAAGAATGCTCCTGCAATCATATTCATAGACGAGATAGATGCAATAGCCACAAAAAGAGAGGAAACAAAAGGAGAAGTGGAAAGAAGGGTTGTTGCACAGCTGCTTGCAACGATGGACGGCCTAAAAAGCAGAGGACGGGTTGTTGTCATAGCAGCCACAAACGTCCCAAACATACTTGATCCTGCATTAAGAAGGCCTGGCAGGTTTGACAGGGAACTAGAGATAGGTGTCCCGAATGAAGAAGGCAGATTAAACATCCTGAAGATTCACACAAGAAACATGCCTCTTGCAAAAGACGTTGAGCTAAAAGAATTTGCGGCAATAACACACGGATTTGTAGGAGCAGATGTCTCAAGCCTTGCAAAAGAAGCTGCAATGATTGTCCTAAGAAGAGTCCTTCCTGACTTAGGGTATGACAAGGAAGAAGCAATACCTCAAGAGATACTTGAAAAACTTCTTGTGACAAAAAATGATTTCAAGGAAGCACTGAAAGTTGTGAGGCCATCTGCACTAAGAGAGGTATTCATTGAAATTCCTAATATAAAATGGACCAGCATAGGAGGCCTTGATGAAGTAAAGCAAGAGCTAATAGAAGCAGTTGAGTGGCCGCTGAAATATCCAGATGCATTCAGAAGGCTTGGAGTAAAGCCGCCAAAAGGAATCCTGCTTTACGGCGCTCCTGGAACCGGAAAAACACTGCTCGCAAAAGCAGTAGCAAATGAGTGCCAGGCAAACTTTATCTCCATTAAAGGGCCAGAGCTGCTCAGCAAATGGGTTGGTGAAAGCGAGAAAGCTGTCAGGGAAATATTCAAGAAAGCAAGACAGGCAGCACCAACAATCATATTCTTTGACGAGATAGACAGCCTCGCGCCAAGAAGAAGTGCAAGCTCAGACAGCCACGTAACAGAAAGAGTCGTGAACCAGATACTAACAGAGATAGATGGGCTGGAAGACCTGCATGATGTCGTGATACTAGGAGCAACAAACAGGCCAGACATAGTAGATACGGCCTTGCTAAGGCCAGGAAGGTTTGACAGAATCATACTGACACCAGTTCCTAACACAAGCACAAGAGAAGAAATATTTGCTGTTCACACAAAAGAAATGCCGCTGAAAGGAATTGATGTGAAAGAACTTGCAAAGAAAACAGAGGGCTATGTCGGAGCAGACATAGAAGCAATCTGCAGAGAAGCTGCAATAATGGCATTAAGAGAAGACATCAAAGCAAAAGAAATACATAAAAAACACTTTGATGAAGCTTTAAAGAAAGTAAGGCCATCTGTAACAAAAGACATAGAAAAAATGTATGCAGACCTGCAGGACCAATTCAAGGCAGCAAAAGCAAAAGAGATGCAAAAAGAAGCACCATCATACTTCGGATGATTAACAAGACACTAATCACACTTGCAATCACTTTCTTGATGATACTCCCCTTAGCCATAGCCGTGCCAGAATACAAAGGATATGTAACTGACAATGCAAATGTTCTTGGAGAATGGGCACCACAGATAGAAGAACGGATTAAAGAGATAGAGAAAAATACAACAGCAGAAATTGCAGTACTGACAATAGATAGCCTTGAAGGAAGAAACCTTGAAGAATACTCCTTAGAGATTGCACAGAGCTGGGGCGTTGGAAAAAAAGAGAAAGACAACGGACTATTGATTCTCGTTGCATACAAAGACAAAAAATACCGGTTTGAGACAGGCTATGGACTTGAAGGCGTGCTGCCTGATGCAAAAACAGGAAGAATAGGAAGAACAATATTAACACCATACTTCCAGCAGGGAAAATACGGGCAGGGAGTTTATGAAGCAGTAAAAGAGATACAAGGACTTCTGGCAAATGACCTTAGCATAATAGCAAAATATGAAGAA
This sequence comes from uncultured Methanosarcinales archaeon, assembly GCA_964354285.1. GTDB lineage: Archaea > Nanobdellota > Nanobdellia > Woesearchaeales > ARS49 > JAWABT01. Next base: position 174,971 of record CAYGYR010000001.1, read on the forward strand.
GATAAATCAGAATCATACATGGGATTTGTCGCAATAGGATACGGGCTTGGATTTATTGCACTGCTAATCCTGACTGAAAAAAGGAAAAAGCACAAGTGGAAGATAAGAGCAGGTGTTGACATTCTTGTACTGATAGGCTCTGCATTTCTTGGAATAGTATTTTTTTCAATAGCAATAGCAATGTCTATACTTTTTTGGGTAATAGCACTCCAGCTATTATTCTATTTCAAGTTCAGAGGGAAAAAAGGCAAAAACCATTGGTGGGGAACATTCAACAGCGACAGCTCAAGCAGCAGCACCAGCTTTGGAGGATTTGGCGGAGGGAGCTTTGGTGGCGGAGGAAGCTCAGGCGGCTGGTAAAGTTTTTATACTAAATAATCATTAAAACAAGCAATTGAGGTGTAAATTATGGCAAAAAAAGAAAAATCAAAAATGAAATTATGGATTACACTAGGAGTAATTGCAATAATCGTGCTTGCACTTGTTGGATGGTTTATAGGAAGCTACAACATGCTGGTAAGCCTTGATGCAAATGCAAAAGAAAAATGGGCAAATGTAGAAACACAATATCAAAGAAGATTTGACTTGATACCCAACCTTGTGAGCACAGTAAAAGGATATGCTGCGCATGAAGAGAAATTGTTTACAGAAATCACAGAGATGAGATCAAGATGGCAGGGTGCAACATCGATTGATGACAAAGTAACTGCAGCAAACGGCCTTGAGGGAGCAATAGGAAGATTGTTGGTTGTTGTAGAGAATTATCCTGTGCTAAAGGCAAGCGAAAACTTCCTTTCATTACAAGATGAATTAGCAGGAACAGAAAACAGGGTGTCTGTCGAAAGAACAAGATACAATGAAGCAGTAAAGCAGTATAATGTCGCGACAAAAAGGATACCGACAAGCATAATAGCATCAATGTTCGGCTTCAAAGAAAAGAAGATGTTCGAAGCAGCAGAAGGAGCTGAAAACGCACCTAAAGTAACGTTTTAATTTTTTATTTTTTTCTTCTCTTTCTTTAGTAACATTTTTAAATACGTAATCTAAACCAGATGCTATGGCAAATCCAGGGGAAAGAGTAAAAATCATGACATCAGAAGAAGAAGTAGAAGGAATCCTGATGCCAGAAGAGAAAGAATTCATTGTTGTCAAGCTTGACACTGGATACAATATGGGAATCAAGAAGGAAAAAGTGAAAGAGATAAAGCCAATGGGAAGAAAAAAAGAGCAGGCAAAAGCAGAGTTTCCAAAAGAAGCTTCAAAACCAGGCCTGCAGACAATCACAATACTGCACACAGGGGGGACAATTGCTTCTAAGGTTGATTATGAGACAGGAGGAGTCATTGCAAGATTTGAGCCAGAAGAGATAATAGCAATGTTCCCTGAGCTAAAAGAGATTGCAAACATAAAATCAAGGCTGATAAGCAACATGTTCTCAGAAGACATGAGGTTCTCACACTATAACATAATCGCAAAAGAGATTGACAAGGAAATAAAAGCAGGAGCAAGCGGAGTAATAGTTACGCACGGAACAGATACACTGCATTATACTGCTGCTGCACTTTCATTTATGCTCCAAGACCTTTCTATTCCTGTGATTCTTGTTGGAGCGCAGAGAAGCTCTGACAGGGGAAGCAGCGATGCTGCACTAAACCTCATTTCAGCTGCATTCTTCATAGCAGCAGATAAGCATTTTGCAGAGGTGGCTGTATGCATGCATGCAAATACAGAAGACGAGACTTGCGTGATACTTCCAGGAACAAAATGCAGGAAGATGCATTCAAGCAGAAGAGATGCATTCCAGGCAATAAACACAGAGCCATGGGCAATTGTGAATTACTCGCAGAAAAAAGTTGACATGCTCAAAACAGAATACAACAAGACATCTAAAAAACCATTAAAACTGATGCTGATAAAGGATAACCTGCAGATAGGGATGTTGAAGGCAAGGCCAAACATGTTTGCAGACGAGCTAAGCATGTATGAAGTATTTGACGGCCTGATAATAGAGGGAACAGGCTTGGGACATTTGCCTATCAATGAAATTGATACTTTGACTAAGGAACATACAAAAATCTTTGAGGCAATCAAAAAAATAACAGCAAGAATACCTGTAGTGATGGCAACACAGACAATATTTGGGCAGATTGACATGAATATATACAGCACAGGAAGAAAACTCATTGAAGCAGGGATTCTTGGAAATTACTGCGACATGACTGCAGAGACAGCTTACATAAAGCTCGCATGGCTGCTGAGCAATTATCCGAAAGAGAAAATAAAAGAAATGATCAGCAAGAACCTTGCAGGCGAAATTTCTGAAAGAATAGAATACAAGGAAAAGTTTGTCAAGCGATGATAAGACTCAAAGAACTCATCAACAAAATAAAGTGGGACAAAAGAGAAAACCCAGAAGATTATATTTTAGCTTATTGGGACAACATGACAAGAAAGCTTGTTGAGTTCCCCTACAAAGCAATCAAGGAAACAAGCAAGAATTTCATAACAATTGAGATTGACGGAGAAGAGAAAGAAATACCGACTCACAGGATGAAGCTTGTGAAGAAAAAAGGAGAGACAGTATGGAAAAGGCGGATCTTGAACGACTAGGATTCAAATGCGGAATAGAAGTACATCAGCAGCTAGAAGGCCATAAATTATTCTGTGAGTGCCCGACAGAGATGCGGGAAGATGAACCACACTTCAGCATAAAGAGAAGGCTCAGAGCTGTTGTTGGAGAGACAGGCAAGATTGATATTGCTGCTGCAGAAGAGACTGCAAAAGGAAAATACTATGTCTATGAAGGATACCATGACACAACATGCCTTGTTGAGCTTGATGAAAGCCCGCCAAACCCAATAAATAAAGATGCGTTCATGACTGCACTGCAGGTTTCCAAAATTCTTGAAGGAAAATTCGTTGACGGAGCTCAGGTGATGAGAAAAACAGTTGTTGATGGAAGCAACACCTCTGGATTTCAAAGAACATGCCTCATTTCCAGAAATGGAGTGCTTAAAACAAGCGAGGGAGATGTAAAAATCCCAACAATAATACTAGAAGAAGAGGCATGCAGGCCAATAAAAGATGAAAAAGACAGAGTTGTGTTTAGATTAGATAGATTAGGAATGCCATTAATGGAAATAGGAACAGACCCTGACATAAAAACACCAGAGCATGCAAGAGAAGTCGCTGAAAAACTTGGAATGCTTTTGAGAAGCACTGGAAAAGCAAAAAGAGGAATAGGAACAATAAGGCAGGATGTCAATGTATCAATAAAAGAAGGAAACAGGGTAGAAGTCAAAGGATTCCAGGACATAAAAGCAATAGCAAAACTAGTTGAGCTTGAGATAATAAGGCAGACAAACCTTGTTGAGATAAAAAAAGAACTGCTGAAAAGAAAAGCAAGAAAAGAAGAGCCTGAAATAAAAGATGTAAGCGAGACAGTAAGGCACTCAGGATCAAAATTAATCACCAAAACATTGCAGGCAGGAAATGTTGTTCTCGGAATAAAGCTAGCTGGATTTAAAGGGCTCACTGGCAAAGAAGTCCAGCCCAATAGAAGATTAGGAACAGAGTTCTCTGACAGGGCAAAAGTAACATCAGGAGTAGGAGGAATAATCCATTCAGATGAGCTTCCCGCTTATGGAATAACAGACAGGGAAGTAGAAATACTTAAGAAAGAGCTTGAATGTGGTGCAGAAGATGCATTTATTCTTGTTGCAGATGAGAAAGAAAGAAGCATAAGAGCACTAAAAGCAGTGATTAATAGGGCGCATCAGGCAATAGACGGAGTTCCAATGGAAGTCCGCAAGGCAAACCAGGATAACACAACAAGCTATGAAAGACAGATGCCAGGAGCAGCTAGAATGTATCCAGAGACAGATATTCCGCCCATTAAAATCACTAAAGAGATGATTGATGCAATTACATTACCTGAAATGATTGAAGACAAGGCAAAAAGATATGAAAAAATGGGAATTGCAAAAGACCTTGCTGAACTGACTGCAAAATCACCAAAAGCAGAATTATTTGATTCATTAATCGAGAAATACAAGAAAATAAAGCCAGCGTATATTGCTGAGATTGTAATGACTGCTGACAAAACGATAAATCGGCAGTTCAAGATAGAGATAAACCCAACTGAAGAAGACTTTGAAGTATTATTTGATGAATTAAGCTCTGAAAATATATCTAAAGAAAATGTTCTTGACATACTGAAAGAGAACAAGCCTGTTTCTCAAGTGATTGCAAAATACCATTTAATGTCAGATGAACAGCTGGAGAAAGAACTGAAGAAAATAGTTGATGAAAACAAAGGAATGCAGTTCAATGCTCTGATTGGAGAAGCAATGAAGAAATTACGCGGAAAAGCAGCTGGGCAGAAGATTTCTGAAATGTTAAGGAAGATGGTTCAGTAAACATAATAAACCCTAAAAATAGCCTCAACAGTATCTTTGTAATCCATGGTTTTATCTTTCTTAATCCAGGTATATTCATGCTTTTCAAATTGCCTGAAAAACTCTGGTCTGTAAGCTACAATTATTGCAGGATTATACTTATTTATAACCGAGACTTCCCACGCTTTCTCTATAAAATTAGACGCCCAAACATAATCAGATTTATGAAGATTTGCATCAGTAAATCTTTTATCAGGAATGCCAAAGGAATATTCATATTCATCAATTAAGTCTGCAGTTGTGCTGCCTAAAAGTAATAGCTTCTCATAAAGATCAGGATGAATACCACGCCACAAAAAGCCGGCATTTTGTCCCAAGGTATTGGGTTGCCCATAAATCAGGTTCTTATTTTCCCAAAACCAATCAGCACATCTTTGCCATTCCTCATTAATCCAGCCTTGCTTTATGCAGAACGGGATAATTTCGGCTGGTGATTTAAACTCTTTTCCGAAAAAATGTATTTGATCCCCCTTATTCCCCCGGAAATCAATTAGCTCTAAAAAACCCCGCCCATAATAAATTCTAGAAGTAAGGGGACAACGGACAATACGATTACCAGTACTTTCATTATAAATCTCCAGCTGAAAATTATTTTTGCACCAAGTCATATCGATTAAGTTATGAAAAGATTATAAAAATGTTTCTAATAATTAGAATCTTTTCCTGAACAGAATAGTATTAACTCCTTTTGGCCTGCTTTTATCAGGAAGCTCTGCAACTTTTTCATAACCTGCTTTTATTTGAAGACCTATTGAAGACTTATTTGTCGTAGCCACATCAGTATACATTCCTTTGTAGCCTTGCTTCATGGCAAAGTTTTCTGCTGCTTGCTTTAGCAAAGCCCCTAAACCTTTGCTCTGGAAATCGCCATGAATGCCTATGCCCATGCTGTAAGCAAAATTCTCTGGCTCGTCTGGAAAAATTGCTTTTTTATATGCCTGATATGGCCCGAAAATAGAATAGCCAATAATCATTTTGCCATTAAAACAATCCTTGCCATCAACGCACTCAATCTCACAGACAACAACAGTTATGCCTTGGTCTGAATCAAAAAGATTATCCAGAAGCAGAGGAACTGCTGCCTCTTCAGGCTTATCACCATAGAACGCAGCAATGTAGCCAACATTCTTCATAACCCTAAAAATACCTGTTACATCTTTTGCAGTTGCGATACGACATTTATACTCAACCATGCTATGCAGAAATCAAATCAGATATTTATTAGTTTCTGTGGGAAAAGCTTAAATAAATGCTATCAAATCTTCATTCTAGGATGGGAGAAGATATTGTAAATCTAGTAAATCAACTGGTTCTAGAGGCAAGGCCAAAGATACTTGCACTCTGCACATTAACCTGGGAAGAGCGCGAAAGAAAATTAAACGAAGAACAAGAAAGCAGAGAGATAAGACATAGCTGGAGCTTGGATGGTGCAATAAATATAAGTAATGCAGAAAGGCTTGGCTGCTCTATTGCAAAAATTTTATTGGAACAGGGGAATCCTTCTGCTGCAAAAGAAATCTATGCAAGATACGACCATTATCTTGAGGCAGCAAAAGCAGCAAGAAAACAAGGCGCGCTAGAAGAAGCAAGGAATTATGCAAGAGAAGCAATAAAAACAGAAAGATTCTCTTTTTGGTTCCACCAAGGTATTTTAGAAGCCGCAGAATTCTTCTCAGAACAAGAAATTGAAAAAGAAATGCAGCCACTATTTGAAAAATACGAGAATCGCAACATAAAAAGAACACTCGTTGAAGCAATCATTGCAAAAAAACTAGGGCAGCAAGAAAAACTCGAAAAACTGTACAGCGAAAGTAAAAAAAGATTGAATGACACATATGAAAAACAAGAAAAATATTACATTTCTAAAAGAGGCAAAGCAGATTGCGAATCATTAGAATGCGCAGCTGAAGAAACAAGCTCACAAGCAGAAACTCTGGCAGAACTCTGCATAATATTGGGCAAATATGATGAAGCAGTAGAACTGCTCTTTGAGGGCACAAATGAACAATGGATACTAGAAGAACCGCTTGCCTCAGCACTGGACAAAAAGGAAGATAGAGAGCTTAGATATGATTTGCTTTTGGATAATGCTATGAATATGCGCCCAAAAGACTTCTTGACAAGAGCCAAAGTATTTGAAAAACTTGGTAGTAAAAAAGACACAGAGAAATATTATAAAGAAGCAATAAACCAAAAAGAAGGAATGCTCTATCTGGGAACTGCATTTGAGATTGCCAAAAAACTGAAGCTTGAAGAGAAATTAAAGGCATATACTGCTATTGCAGCATATCTGTATGAACATAAGAATATCTAGTAATCATCAAACAAATTCTTCTCTCTTCTTCTAAAAATAAAATAAGAAATAAACATGACAATCATTGCAAGCAAAGAGCCGATTGTGTTCCAGACAAGATCCCACATTGTGTTGAACCATCCGCCGCCGTATTCCTCAATCTGCTCAATATTGTAAACAGTCTGGCCTTGGAATGAGTCTCCTGTGCCAAAGAAAAATCCGCCATCACCAAAGCCGAAGGCAACAAAACCAGCAAATTCAGAAAGCTCAATAATCACGCCACAGCCAAGGCCTGCAAGAAAAATGATTGCAAATACTCTCAGGTTCTTGCCTGTAAGGAATTTCCTATTCATGAACCTATTAGCAAAGCAGAAAAACATGCAAGTGAATGCAAACATAGGAACAAGATGAGTTATGTGATCCCACTGCAAAAATACTGGGGATATATTATACCAGCCAAAAACACCGCACATATGCAGAGTAAAGCCGAACATAAGCATGGTAAAAACAGGAAGATTAAGATTCCAGTCAGTGTAAGTAAGATAAAAGAACAACGTAAATGCAATAAAAATAAAGCCATCTGCTGCATAATAACTCCACAAATCAGCAAAATATGCATACAGCAAGAAAGCTATAAAGATAAATAATGAAATTAAAGTTGTTATGTTTAGTAACTTATCCCTGTGAAACAATCTTTATCAACTCCCCCAGCCTATTGAAGAATAAAGAGTTGCTCTCCTTTTTATAACTTTCTAAATTTTTAGCGTATTTTGGAAGCTGCTTTAAGAACCTATTAAGCACAGCAGAATCAAGCTTTTCAGCCATCAATCCATAACCAAGCCTGTCAAGGTAATAAGCATTCATAACCTGCTCAAAAGTGCTTGCAATAGGATTTGAAAGAATCGGCTTCTTAAGATGCAAGGCTTCTGAAATCAAAGTAAAACCTCCATTTGTAATCAAGGCTTTGCAGGAAGCAAGGTCATCAAAGAACTCTTTCTCATTGAATTTCTTGTGAACAAGATTACAGTCAGTCTCTTCAATATCAAAACCATAAATAATACACTTATGATTTGATTTCTTAAGAACGTCATGAAGAACTTTATTTGTCTTTGATGTTTGGTAAACAAGAAGGTGGCCTTTGTTAGATGGCTTTAGCGTATATATCTGCTCCCTGAGAACAGGATAAAGCAAAGAAGTCTTATCATTCTTTACCACAGGATAAAAGAAAGTTGGAACAAGACTGTAAGAAGGTCTCGGACTTAACAGCTTTATTGTAAGCAATGTCTTGAAATAATTAAGCTTGCGGCCATGGGGAACAGTAATTTTAGCCTGCACAAGTATGTTCTGATTGTCAACAGAAATAACAGGAATCCCTGCAAGCAAGGCAATATAGTGAGATAATACCTCAAAATCGTTCACAACAACACTTGGCTTGAAAGAAAGGAAGATATAAATCAATTTTAGTATGCTCAACAGAATTAAAGGTGACTGAATAACATTAAACAAAACAGTCAATATATTAGATACTTTGTTATTCACATAAATCAATCTTAATGTTGCAACCTTTGAGACAGGATAGTATTTTAAGAAGTATTTTCTTGCTTTTCCGCCAGCAATAATCTTTACTTTATTCTTCTTTCTAAGAAAATCAATGATTGGCTTTGACCTTACTGCATGGCCATAGCCTTCACCTGAAGCTGCGTAAAGTATTTTCATATTGTCAGGTAGTTTGCACACCAAATAACACTTTCATCTGCCATGTAAAACAAGCTCTTATAAGGCTTCCCATCTGGGGTATAAAGCTCATAAAAGTTCCTGTTCTTCTGTATCAAATGCTTGTAACTTAAAAAATAAGTATTTGCCTCGTATTCATCAATCTTTTTCACAAGAGAGATGAACATCGGGCCCATGTGCGGCCAGATGCAATTCCTTTCCCAATCAGAAACAAGAAACTCAATAAAGATTTTCTTCTCTTTAGGATTTCCAGAGACATACTTCAAAGGAAATGGCTTGTCAAGTCCTGCATCTTGCATTGCTTGTATTGCTGAACTCAGCATTTTACTGTCATCAAAGATGCCAAGCCAGAATGGAAATATATTTGCATCACCTGAAACATGCTTTTTGCCGCTTAAATCATCAAGGAAATAACTTCCTGTCCAGAAATTATCCTTAATTATCTTCTTGAAATCAAATCTTTTGAAAGGATTGTCAAGAATCTTTATTTTCTTCAAGGTTTCTGCAAGAAGGGCTACCATTGTGTTATCATAGCAAGAAGAATCTCTGATGTAATAGTCTCTCAAAGCTGAGAAATGAGTTTTTCTCTTGACTAGGCCTGTATTCTTGTCAAGAACTGTTAAGTAAAATCTCTTTATTTCTCTGTTAAGAAAGGCCTTATATTTCTCTATCAGATACCCTGCATTTGCCTTCTGCAAAGCATAAAAGAAAAAAGCAACTGAATCAGGAGAATAAACATCTGGAAAATCAAAAGCAATACCTTGCGGATTAATTGCAGTTGTTATCTTGCCGTGTTCTGAATATTTTTTAAGAGCATAAGCAAGGGTTCTCTTTACTTTAGCTGTGTATCCTAATTTTAGCAGGGAATCAACACAAAAGCCAAAATCCCTTGCCCAGAACTCATGAAAATGCCCTGCTGAATTCATGAAATAAGAGCCATTCCAGCAATCCTCAATAATCTGCCTGCAGATAAGCTCAGCACTTCCGCGATACTGCTTAGGGCCATAGAGCTTCCGCTTCAAAGAACAACTGAAATAACGCCAGCCCTCAGATAAATGAATACATCTTAACAACGCACCTGATGGGATTCGAACCCACGGCCTTCTGCTCGCTCCAAAAGGATTAGGAGGCAGACGCTCTATCCAAGCTGAGCTACAGGTGCATAATCTCTGCTAAAATTATTCGCTTTTTAAAGGTATCTCTGAAGTTGGGAAAACTTATTACTTGTTTGGGTGCTGCGCACAGAGACAATTCCATATGCGGACTGTTCATCCAAGAGTATACAAAAAACCACACCAGAAAACGAAAGGTTTATATACTTCTTAGTGTTATATACACACTAATAGGCATCAAACAAACGTTTGGTGCCTTATTTTTATCAAAAACTAAGTGTCAAATAAACACAAACAAGGAGGTCAGGAAAAATGCTCCAGGAAAAAATCAAGGAAACTGAAAAAAACATTTTTTTAACAGACAGTAAGTGTCAAAAACACAATAAGACTTTGCTTACAGACCTGTATCAACTAACAATGAATGCAGCTTACCTTGACAATGGAAGAGACAATGAGACAGCAACATTTGACATGTTCATAAGAAAACTGCCAAAAGACAGGGGATACTTCCTTGCAGCAGGCCTTGAAGACGTAATAAAATACGTAAAAGACCTCAGGTTTGATGAGAGCGACATAGCATACCTGAGAGAACAGGGCCTCTTCAAAGAGGAATTCTTAGAATCACTGAAAGAATTCAGGTTCACAGGAGACATATATGCAGTTCCAGAAGGAACACCTGTCTTTGCAAACGAGCCAATAGCAAGAGTGACTGCACCAAGAATGGAAGCACAGTTCATAGAGACCTTCCTTCTCAATGTCGTAAACTTCCAGACAATGATTGCAACAAAAGCAAGCAGAGTTGTAGAAGCAGCAAAAGGAAGAGCCGTCATTGACTTCGGCCTAAGGAGAGCTCATGACAATGATGCTGGAATGAAAGGAGCAAGAGCAGCATACATTGCAGGAGCAGTGGGAACATCAAACGTGCTTGCAGGAAAAGAATACGGCATACCAATCAAAGGAACACACGCGCACAGCTTTGTGATGAGCTTTGGCGAGGAAATAGATGCATTCAGAGCATATGCAAAAACATTCCCTGACAGTGCAACACTTTTGATCGATACTTATGATGTAATGCAGGGGGCGAAAAATGCAGCAATTGTTGCAAAAGAGCTTGAGACAAAAGGACACAAGCTCTATGCAGTGAGGCTCGATTCAGGAGACCTGTGCGGAGACAGCATCCAGATAAGAAAATACTTTGATTCAATCGGGCTTGGCTATGTAAAAATCGTAGCAAGCAATGACCTCAATGAATACAAAATCGAAGAGATGCTCAAAGCAGGAGCAAGAATAGATGTTTTCGGTGTGGGAACAGAGATGATTACTTCAAAAGACTGCCCTGCTGTATCTGGAGTTTACAAATTATCTGAGAGTGAAGAGAAAGGAAGACTGGAAGCAAAAATAAAGCTATCAGAAGGAAAGAAAACACTTCCAGGAAGAAAACAAGTATACAGGATTTCTGATGAGCAAGGCAAGTATGTCAAAGACATACTTGCTCTTGAAAGCGAAGAAGTAGAAGGAGAGCCACTTCTTGTTCCTGTAATAAAAGACGGAGAAGTTGTTTACAGGCAGCCAAAGCTCCCAGAGATACAGAAGCGAGCAAAAGAACTGCTGACAAAACTGCCTGCTCAGTACAAAAGAATCAGAGCGCCTGATGAATACAAAGTAGAGCTAAGCGCAGGCATTTCTGAAACAATAGAAGTTCTGACTGAAAAATACAGCCAAAAGAAAACTTTGGAGGCAAGTCTGAGCGAAGCTCAGAAAGCCTCAAAAAATAAATTTTTTGAGGTGGGAAAATGAAAATATTCTACGATGTAGACACACAGAATGACTTTATGAACAAAGACGGAGCACTATATGTTCCAGGAGCAGAACTGATTAAACCAGAATTAAACTTAATTACAAATTTTGCAAGAAAAATAATAGTTCCTGTGCTCGGCTCTGTAGACCTACACTTTGGAACAGAAGAATACAAGCACAGAGAAGGCGAACTTGCAAGATGGGGCGGGCCATTCCCAGACCATTGCATGGATGGGACCTTTGGCCAGATGAAAATATTTGAAACAATGATTGGTCCAGTGCCAGGATCAAGACAGTATAGCTATTGCGGGGGAGATCGTTTTCTTGCACACCTGCTTACCAAAGACCAATCTGTAGAAGATGTTCTTGCTGAAAACAATATCTGCGCAGCATTGTCTTATGGAATGTATCAAGATGGTGAATCAATTGAAAATAAGATTGGCAGATTTAAAGAATTAGTCAGGGCAGGCAATAAAGAGCTGCTTGAAAGAGTCAATAGAACAATTGAGCTTAGAAAAACAGGCATTGACAAAAGCAACATTCAAATGATTTGTGACGAATTAAAAAAAGGCCCGTGGAGGGGCCACTTCATAGAAAAACAAAGTTATGACGTCTTTACAAATCCCCAGGCAGAGGCACTTCTGACTGCAGCAGAAGTCAAAGAAGCAGTGGTCTACGGAGTAGCAACAGACTACTGCGTAAAAGCTGCTGTTCTTGGAATGCAGAAAAGAGGAATCCAATGCTATGTTGTTGAAGATGCAATCTCTGGAGTTGCTCCTGAAACAACAAAATCAGCTTTAGAAGAGATGGTAAAAGCAGGAGCAAAATTCGTCAAAACCTCAGATGTCCTTGAGGGGAAGGTGATCTAAGATGAGTCTAGAAAAAAGAATAAAACTTGCAGAAATAAAGCCAGAGCAAGCTGTAAAAGAAATAGGAGATTTCATCATAGACACACTGCTAAAAGTTGGCTCAACAGGAGCAGTAATCGGGCTGTCAGGCGGAGTTGACTCAACATGCGTTGCAGCAATAGCAAAAAAAGCATTTGATGCATACACTACAGAGCACCCAGACAAAAAGCTAGAGCTAGTCGGATACATTCTTCCATCAAAGACAAACAGCATACAAGACACAGATGACGGAATAAATGTTGCCCAAAAATTAGGAATACAATATGAATTCCGCAGTGTAGAGCCCATAGTAAATGCATATGAAACAACAAATGCAGATTCAATCAAATCAAAATTTCACAGAGGAAACCTGACATCTGAAATAAGGGCAACTGTCCTGCACCAGAAAGCAGCAACAGAACGCAAGACTGTTCTTGGAACAGGAAACAAAGACGAAGACTTTGGAGTGGGATATTACACTCTCTTCGGAGACGGAGCAGTGCACATAAGCCCTGTAGGAAATCTCAACAAAAGACACGTAAGGCAGATAGCAAGATACTTTGGATTTGCAGAGATAGCAGACAAAGCACCAAGCGCAGGACTAGAGCCAGGACAGACATCATTCGGTGATTTAGGTTACAGCTATGAGACAGCAGAAGTGGTGCTGGAAGGATTCTACCAAGGCTTCACACAAGAAGAGCTTGCAGTGCATTCTCAAGTCAAGGCACAAGCAGAGCCAGAGCTGAAAGCAAGCACGAAATTCAAGGCAGTTGAGGAAGTGGTTGATGACATCTTAAGAAGACACTACACGAGCGCACTGCCAAAAATGAAGATAGTGCATCCGCCAGCAGCAAAGGTAACACTGGAATACAGGTGAATAAAATGCCAAAACTAGACGAAATAAAGATTTACAGAAACCCAGTACCAACAACAGACATATTCATCGAGTATGACAATGGAAGAAAGAAAGGAATTGTGCTCATAAAAAGAAAAAACCCCCCAAGAGGATATGCCCTGCCAGGAGGATTTGCAGAATACGGAATAACCCTCGAGGATAATGCAAGGAAAGAGGCAAAAGAAGAGACAAATCTTGAGGTTGAGCTTGAGAATCCAGGCAAGCCATTGGTTTTCTCAAGCCCAGACAGAGACCCAAGAGGGCACATGATAAGCAATCTCTACTTTGCAAAAGGAAAAGGAGAGCTAAAAGCAGGAGATGATGCAAAAGATGCTGATATCTACACAATAAAAGAAATCCTGCACATGCTAGGGATGAACCAGTTTGCATTTGACCATGAGCAGATAATAATTGAGTGCCTAAAGCAAAAAGGATACATCAAATAGGAGGCGAGAAAAATGGAAATACTGACCATAATTGAAATCGCAGCAGTCATCCTTGGGCTGCTGAGCGTGTATCTGACAACAAAAGAGAACATATGGTGCTGGCCAACAGGAATAGCAATGGTCATACTTTACGTGATAATATTCTTCAACGCAAAACTATACTCTGACATGATTGAGAACTTTGTCTACATCTTCATGCAGGCATATGGCTGGTATTACTGGATTTATGCAAGCAAGAAAACAAACAAGGACAAGGTTCCTGTAACAAGACTTGTCATGAAAAGCGTATTCATCTGGGCAAGCATCATAACAATAGCGACAGTTGGCACAGGCTACTTCATGGATACACAGACAGATGCTGACTTTGCATATCTTGACGCATTGACAACAGTGATGAGCCTTGTTGCGCAATGGTTCTTATCAGTCAAAGTATTGGAGAGCTGGGTGCTCTGGATAACAGTTGATGTCATCTCTACAAACATCTACGCACTGAAAGGACTGTACTTCACAGCAGGACTCTATGTGCTGTTCCTCGCACTAGCGATAATCGGGTTGATAAAATGGCACACCTCAATGAAAAAACAAGCGGCCTCATCATAGGCAAGTTCATGCCGCCGCACAAAGGGCACAAGTACTTGATAGACTTTGCCAGAAAATACGCTGACAAGCTCACTGTGCTAGTCTGCTCAATAAAAGCAGAGCAAATACCAGGAGAGCTCAGGCACAGTTGGATGAAAGAAGAATTCCCAGATGCAAATGTAATCCATGTGACTGATGAAAACCCACAAGAACCAAAGGGAGATGATGATAAGCAGTTCTGGCAAGCATGGCATGACAGCATCTTCAAAGCAGTGCCAGAGGGAGCTGACTATCTTTTTGCATCAGAACAGTATGGGGTAAAGCTGGCAGATGTCTTGGGAATGAAATTCCTACCTGTAAACATAAGCAGGGAGCTTGTCACAACCTCAGGCACAGAAGTCAGGAAAGACCCAATAAAGAACTGGGATTACATCCTGCAATCTGCAAGACCATATTTTGCAAAGAGAGTCTGTATGTTCGGGCCAGAATCAACTGGCAAATCAAATCTTGCAAAAGACCTTGCAAAGCATTTCAACACAGTCTACGCAAGCGAATATGCGCGCGAACTATTGAACCTAAAAGAAGGAAAGTGCGATTATGAAGACATAGAAATCATAGCAAAAGGGCAGATAGCTTCAGAAGAGGCACTTGCGCTGCAGGCAAATAAAATGCTGTTCTGCGACACAGATCTCTTGACAACAAGAATCTGGAGTGAAATACTCTTTGGAAAATGCCCTGAATGGATAAAAGAAAAAGCAGAGCAGAGAAATTATGATCTGTATCTCTTGTGCGGCACAAATGTCCCTTTTGTTCCAGACCAGCAGAGATATGGAGATAACGCAAGGCAGCTGTCTATTGAGAGATGCACGCAAGAGCTTGAGAGCAGAAGAAGAAAGTATGTGTTAATAGACAGCCCAACATGGGATGGAAGGCTGGAACAGGCAATCAAGGCAGTTGAAGAAATAATGCATGGCGGTGAAAAATGAAAAAATTCCACAAGCTCGGAGTAATAGGAAGATTCAAGCCACTACATAATGGAGGAGCATTGCTGCTTGAGACAGTATGCGAGAATGCAGAGCATGTCATCATAGGAATAGGAAGCCCAAACAAGTACAACATGAGAAACCCCTTCACAGCAGAAGAGACAAAAGAGATGCTTGAGGCGTATTTATCTCCAAGATTCAGGAATTATGAGATTGTATTTGTCAAAGATTACGCACAAATTCCAGAATATAGTGATGGAAAGAAATGGAAGGAAGAAGCTGTCAAGACATTTGGAAGCCTTGATGCATTTGTTACAGGAAACGAATGGACAGCAGAACTGCTGAAACAAGATTACAAGATAATACACCCCGCAGAACTGATTCCTGAGGACAAATGGATAATGCTCAGAGCAACAATGGTGCGAGTTGAGATGGCTAAAGGAATGCCATGGGAGCGCCTTGTTCCAGAAACTGTTGCAAAATACATCAAGGAAAAAGAGCTTGATGAAAGATTCAAAAAAGAATTCGGACTTGAGACGCTTGCACAGCTTGCAGATAATGATTACACACAACCTGAAGATACCTGGGCGGAAAGGTTGCATACATTTGAGAAGTAAGGCTTGAAAAGCCGAAAACAGATTTAGTTTAGAGCTAGCTTTAGCTATGCTTTAAGGAGGAAAATAAAATGTATTCATGGGGCGGAGATACCTCTGATTGGAGAGGAAAGAGAAAGTACAACTACGATAAGTCAAGAAGCAAAGAGCTAGACAAGTTTTCAAAAGAGTCAAGCGAAAGAGGGCCAAGAACATACAGCCTTAACAGGGTTCCAAACTCAGAACTAGTAATTGCGCGCAAGACAATATCCAGCGATAGCCAGAATCCAATAATTTTTGGAATAGATGTAACAGGATCAATGTGCGAATGGCCAGGAGAGTTCTTTGACAGGGCGCCATTGCTTTACCAAACGTTGTCGCAGTATAAGCCAGACGTAGAGATTAGTTTTGGCGCAATAGGCGATGCAACATGCGACAACCATCCATTGCAAGTAAACACTTTTGGAAAAGAACTTGCACTGGAAAGCCACATCCAGGCAATTGGCTGCGAAGGCGGAGGGGGAGGACAGATAACAGAAAGCTATGAGTTATTTGCACATTTCATGAACACGCACTGCAGCACGCCAAATGCAAGACAGCCATTCTTGTTCATCTTCGGCGATGAAAGGCCTTACGACAGAGTAGACCCTGCACAGGCCAGGCAGTACATAGGCGACACATTACAGCAGGCTCTTGACTCAAAACAAGTTTTCAGAGAGCTTGCACAGAAATTCAATGTGTACCTGCTGCACAAGCCATATGGCCAGGGACAGCAGTCTGCAATAGATGACGCAGTAATAGCATACTGGGCGGATGCGATAGGCGAGCAGAAAATAGTAGAAATCCCAAACAAAGAGCGCGCAGTTGACATTGCCATGGCTCTTGTCGCAAGGCAATGGGGAAAGTACGACGACTTTAGGAACAACCTTGAGGCAAGGCAGGGAGATGGCAGCACAAGGCAGACTGTCTATGATGCACTAGCGCAAAGGGAAGATGCACCAAGAGCACATTTTGATCCTGGCACAATAATCTTCAAGAGAAGTTAGGAGAAAAGGCAAAAAAAATGATAAGCGCAATCGTGACAATGCCACCGTACGCACCTTACATAGATGAGGTGCTGCGGCACCCTGCTGTGTCAGGCATAAGGCTTAACACAGTTATGCCCGTGAAAGGCTCTCTAGAGGAAGTCCTAAAGAATCTTGACAGCAAGGCAAAAAAGCACGGGAAAGAACTCTGGGTTGACTTAAAGTGCAGGCAGCTTAGGGTAAAAAGCTATGCAGTGCCGCCATTTGCAGAGATAGAGCTCACGCACAAAATAAGCGTAAACACTCCAGCAAGGGCATACTTTGGGAATGGAAAGGAAACTGCAACAGTGCTTTCAGTCAATGAGAACAAATTGATAATGCAGGAAGGCCCAAGAAGGGTTGTTGGGCCAGGAGAGGCAGTAAACATACCAGATTGGTCATTGGAGATAGAAGGCTACTTTACTGACACAGACAGGAAATACATTGAAGCATGCACCAAAGCAGGAGTGCACAACTACATGCTTTCATTTGTTGAAGGGCAGGAAGACATTGACGAGCTTTACAAGCTTGACCAAGAAGCAAAAGTTGTTGCAAAAATAGAGTCCATAAAAGGAATGAGCTTTGTAAGAAAAGCGTATGATGGAAAAACAAGGCTGATGGCAGCAAGAGGAGACTTGTTTGTTGAATTAGCGCTGCCCCACAAAATCATAGAGGCAGTTGAGGACATTGTCAGGGCAGACAAGAGCGCAATTGCTGCCTCAAGAATCTTCAGCTCCTTATCAGAGGACCTCGAGCCATCATGCGAAGACATAGGAGATGCTGACAACCTTCTAAGGATGGGCTACAAGACATTCATGTTCGGAGATGACATATGCATGGAAAGAGATTCGATAATGAGCGGGCTTAACCTGTTCCATGCAATGGCTGAAAGATACAAGAGGAAGGAATGAAACAAATAATACTTGACACGGACATTGGAACAGATGTTGATGATGCAATAGCACTGATGTATTGCCTGAATAATCCAGAGATAGAGCTGCTTGCGGTAACAACAGTGCACGGCAATTCACAGCTAAGAGCAAAAATAGCAAAGAAATACATCGGAGACAGAAAGATTCCTATTGCTGCTGGAATAGACAAGCCGCTTGCAAAAAAAGAAACATACTGGATGGGCCATGAAGGAAAAGGAACTCTTGATGGAACAGAAGAATCAGTTGAGCAAGGCGCAGTTGATTTACTGTATAAAACAATAAGTGCAAATAAAGATGCAGCTCTTGTGTGCATTGGGCCCCTGACAAACATTGCAGCACTGCTGCAGCAGAAACCAGAAGTAAAAAGACAGATTAAAGAGATTTACTTCATGGGAAGTGCTGTTGAAAAAAATGGCATGTTTATTCCAAATTATGAAAAGCACAACATAAAAGTTGACCCAGAGGCAGCTGATATTGTATTTAATTCTGGAATTGAGCTGAAAATAATCACAACAGAGCTCTCAAAAGGAATCAGCATATCAAAAGAAGAATTTGCAGGGCTGAAGGACAAGAGAAAACCATTCACAGAATACTTGTATCAAAATGCAATGCAGTACATGGAAGCAAGAAAACAAGAGGTATGCTATCTTTATGACCCCTTAACAGCTCTTGCTGCAGCAGAACCTGAATTAATAAGATTTGAGACTAAAGGAAAAATATCAGTATCACAAAGCACAAACTTAGATGAATGCAAAAACAAGATACTAGCAACAGCTTTATTAACCAACAAAAGCAGATATAGAGAGGTGGGAGAAAAATGAACAAGCTACTTGTTGTTTACATGAAAAGCAGGTACGAGATATACTTGTCGCACTTAAAGGAAGATCCAGAAAATCCTGCCCTGAAAAAATTCCTTGAAGAAACACCTGATGGGCATCACCTGCTAAAACTTGATGAAGAGCATAATAGAAATCTTGAAAAAACACTGAACGCGCTTGAAAAATCAGGGATAAAATATGATGCACACTACAGAGCTGACTTGTGCGAAGAGCTAATAAAACATTATGACCAGGTCATGACCATAGGAGGAGATGGAACTTTTCTTGAAGCAGCAGGCCACATAAAAGATAAAACACCAATCATAGCAGTAAACACTGCGGTTTATTTCGATGAAGCGCTTGGCAAAAGAAGAGGAAGCGAAGGATTCTATGCAGCAATCAACCCTTTTAATTTTGACAAGATTTTTCCATTATTCATCGCAGGAGAGCTAAAAGCAACTGCACTAAACAGACTGCTTCTTGAATACGAATCACAAAAAGTCGAGCATTTGGTCATGAACGAAGTTTCTGTCGGGCCAGAAGACCCTCACAGCACAGTAAGGTACACGATAAGAGCAAAAGATTTTGAGGAAGACCAGTTCAGCAGCGGACTGATAATTGCCACACCACAAGAGGCATGGGCAATGTCATACCCTGGAGGAACAGTTCTTCCCATAGAAGAAAAATCATTCCAGGCAGTCACAAGGGCAAATTACAACAGCAGGTATGATATGGAGCTCGGCATCTACAAGACAGATGGAATAATAATAAGGCACCCGAACAGTATCGAGGTTGAATCAAAAAGCAGAACAGCAACAGTTGCAGTAGACGGCAAGCATAAGCAATTTCCTTTCACATTTGGAACAAAAATAAAGGTGTCTATGTCTGATTTTCCGCTGAACGTAATTGGTTTTGACAATGAGCAGAGACTGATGTATTGCAGTAATCTCAGAAAGCCAATTGTCAGGAAAATCAGTTGACAAAAGATTTAAATAGTGATATTTGCACACTAACCCAAAAGGGGTGGAAAATGTACTACGATAAAGTCGGAGTAGCTGTTGACATTGTCATCTTCACAATAAAAGATAATGACCTGAAAGTAATTCTCATAAAAAGAAAGCTCCAACCATTCAAAGATATGTGGGCGATACCAGGAGGCTTTGTCAGGGAACAAGAGAGCATTGAAGCTGCAGCAACGAGAGAGCTGATGGAAGAGACAGGAGTAAAAGATGTCTATCTCGAGCAGTTATACACATTTGGAGAGCCAAAAAGAGACCCAAGAGGAAGAATAATCACTGTTGCTTATTTTGCGCTTGTTGACTCAACAAAAGTAAAGCCAATTGCAAAAACAGATGCGTATGAAGCAGAGTGGCACTCAATGTATGACCTGCCGAAAAAACTTGCATTTGACCACGAAGAAATCCTGAAGTATGCGCTAAAAAGATTAAGATACAAGCTAGAATACACTACAGTCGGGTTCCAGCTCCTTCCAGACAAATTCACGCTGACAGAGCTGCAGAAAGTTTATGAAATGATACTTAACAAAAAGCTTGACAAAAGAAACTTCAGGAAAAAAATAGCCTCTCTAAATTTACTGCAGGCACTTCATGAGCACAAGATGGAAGGAGCGCACAGGCCTGCACAGCTTTATTCTTTCAAAGAAAAAGAATACATCTTCCCAAGGGGAGTCATATAGATGTACAAAATAAAGCAACTGCCTGAAGACTTCATAGTCAAAGAGATAAGCACTGTAAAGCCAGGAAAAGAAGGAAAATACAGCTATTTCTTGCTTAAGAAAAAGAATTACACGACAATAAGGGCTCTAGAGCATGTTGCACAAGCAATATGCATCCAGCTGAAAAAGCTCGGTTTTGCAGGAAATAAAGACAAGACTGCAATCACAGAACAAGCATGCTCTGCTGAAAATGTTGGAAAAGAAAAACTTGAGAGAATAAAGCTAAAAGACATTGAGATAAAATTCCTCGGCAGGGGAGACGAGCCAATAAGCCTCGGAATACTTGAGGGAAACGCGTTTGAGATAACAGTAAGAAACATAGACAAGAAACCAAAACCGAAAACAAAGTTTGTCAATCTTTTTGGAGAGCAGAGATTCAGCAAGAACAATGCAGAGATAGGAAAAACAATCGTGAAAAAAGACTTCAAAAAAGCAGTTGAACTGCTGCTGGAAGGAAAAGGAGATGTTGAGAAGAGAATAAAAGAATACCTTGCCAAAAACCCAACAAATCACGTGGGAGCATTAAGGACAATCCCTGCAAAAATTCTCAAGTTTTACATCCACGCATACCAAAGCTGGATATGGAACCAGATAGCAAAAGAGCACAAAGAAAATGAAAGAGCAGAAATACAGCTTGTCGGCTTTGGAACAATAATCGAGGACAAATGCATGGCAGACTTCCTGCTCAAAGAAAAAATAGAGCCAAGAGACTTCATAATAAGAGAAATGCCTGAGCTAAGCTCAGAAGGAAGCTGCAGGAATTTCACAGCAGAAGCAAAAGACCTAGAGATAGGAAAGCTTGAAGAAGACGAGCTAAACAAAGGAAAGAAAAAAGCATTGATAAAATTCAAGCTGCCAAAAGGAAGCTATGCAACAGAATTCATTAAAGCATTACTACAAAATTCAAGCTAAAGGAATCTGACCAGAGACTTTGAATTTTGTAATCCTGCAATATGGTAAGGCAATTTTGCGTTATTCTTCTAGAACTGAAACAATCTCTGCAAAAACCTCTGAAACATTTTTTGTGCCATCAATAACATGAACAATTTCTCTCGGCCTGTAATATTCAAGCAGCGGTTCTGTTTCATCATGGTAAACAGCAAGCCTTTTCTTTATTGCTTCTGGCTTGTCATCAGAACGCTGAATCAGCTTTCCGCCACACTTCTTGCATTTGGCAGGCATCTTTGCCTCATAGCCATAAGGCAACTGGCATTTCTCGCAAACCCGGCGCTTAGATAACCTTTCAATTGAAACTTCATCTGGTATCCTTAGCTCAAGTACAAAATCAATCTCTGTAACATCATCAAGAGCCTCTGCCTGCGCAAGAGTCCTTGGAAAGCCATCAAGAACAAACCCTTGCCCGCAGTCTTGCCTTGCGATGCGCTCCTGTATAATGCCGATTGTTATCTCGTCAGGAAC
Organism: uncultured Methanosarcinales archaeon; assembly: GCA_964354285.1. Lineage (GTDB taxonomy): Archaea > Nanobdellota > Nanobdellia > Woesearchaeales > ARS49 > JAWABT01. The sequence continues at coordinate 196,715 of CAYGYR010000001.1, forward strand.
AAGAGAACCTTTCTCCATGTGGCTCTTCGCTTTCAGGCCAAGCTCTGTTTTTTTCTCTACAGCCTCCCTGAGAATATCTCCTGTGCTTATGTGAGATATGCTGTATTTTTCGGAGATGCATTTTGCCTGCGTCCCTTTTCCAGAGCCCTGCGCCCCAAGAAGGATTATGTTCATCCCAGATACTCCCTGTGCACGTGCTCTGACTCAGGTGTTTTCTCCCAGCACGCCTCTAATGCCTTGACAAAAGGAATCATCTGCTTTCTTAACACAGGCCATTCTTTGGCAGCATGCCTGATGATACTCGCATCTTCAGCATCATCCAGAAGAAAATCTGTTTCAAGCAGTTTCCTGTGAAGATACAATATCTTGCTGTAAAGCTCAAATATGCTTTTCTTGTCTTTATCACTAAAGCACCTATACTCGTAAAGGTCTGCAATCAAGGATGTCTCTGGCTGTATAAGCTTTGCGAGAAGGTCTGCTGCAAGCTCTAGTTTCTCACAAATCTTTTTCTTGATGCTTCTAAGCAGGAAATCTGGCTTTTCAAGTGTTGATATCTCAAATTCCTTATCAAGAGCCTCAAAATCAGGCAAGTTGTATTTCTTCTTTAAGACTTCATAATCTTTCTTGACCATAATATCACCTTGATTTTAAGAAAAAGTGCTTATATTTATGCTTTGCTACAAATACTAATCTTATTTTTCTTTTATTAAGAAATAAATCGCGGCAGCAGGCATAAGCAGCAGTGCTGTCAAAAAGATAGTGTAACGCGCGCCAATACTATCAACAAGTATTCCTGATATAGGCATTGAAATTATTCCTACTAAAGATAATAGCATGCCTTCTACTGAGCCTATTGTTGCGCGCAATTTTGAAGGAATAAACCTGTGGAAGTAGACACGTGTTGACGGATGCATTAAATCTATGAAAAAACATTGCGACGCAAACACAATAACAACAAAAGCGAGGTTGTTTACAAACAGAATAACAGATGAAACAAGCGCCACTAATATGATTGATGCGAGTATAAATGCACGCTCCTTGCCAGGCTTTAAAAATACGTGAGAAGCAACTGCAGAAAGCATTGATGCCAAAGCCATAACAGACCAAATATAGCCAAAAGCATAATCAGGCAAGCCTACATCTGTGAGGAATGGAGTCCAGCTAATTACTGATGCAAAGTTTAATGCAAAAAGAATGATTGCGCCTGCAACAAGTATCTTGAGAAGTATTGCTTTTTTCCAGCAAAATTTCAGCGATGTGCTTGCTTGCACTGCTAACTCTGTAATCGTGTGGGCAACATGCGTGTCTTTTTGCACTTTTTTCTCTCTTGCAGCCAAAAGAACAGCAAATGAAACAAAATAAGAAAACATTACTGCTGGCCAGATGATAAAAAGCCCAAATATCTTAACAAGCAAAACTCCCAAAAGCCCAGAGGCAATCAAGCCAAAGGCGTTAATTGCCTGTATTTTTGCAGTATAATGCGCAAATAAGCTTTTAGACCTGTTCCGAATCAAGTCAAAAACCCAGGCTTCTTTTGCGCCTGATGAAAAAGTCATGGCAATGCCGATAAACGCGAAAACTGCTGCAAGGGCAAAAAAGTCCTTAAAAAAAATCAGCATTCCATAGCCTATTGCTGCAAGGAAATAACTAAGCAGCACAGATGCTTTCCTGCCATACAAGTCTGCAAACGCACCTGTTGGAACCTCTGAAATAAGCGAGAAAAGAGGGCCTATTGCTATTAGAATGCTAATTTGAGTGATGGTCAGGTTAATGCCCCTGAAATAAAGAACAAAAAAAGCAGGCGCAAAGTAAAGCATGGGAGATAATACCGCGTCAAGATAAAACGGCCACAGCAGCCTTAATTCGCCTGGTTGAAATAGTTTCATATCACTCTTTTTTTAATAAGGAACCGTAAGCCTCCGGAGGGAGTTGCACCCTCGACCTGCTGATGGCTTGTTTCTTAATACAAGTCAGCCGCTATAGCTACTAAGCTACGGAGGCATAATAAGTAAAATTCAGGATTATATGACGATTTATAAAACTTGCCCTTAATACAGCCTGTATAAATTCAAGAAACTCTTTACCTGGCTTTTGATAAAGTCAGTATCATCTTTTGTTTGCTGGCTGAAATTGCTCAGGAAAGGGGTGTAAACATACTTCTCAAACAAGGTTCTCAGGACATAAAGATAAGGAGTTGTCTCCCACCTGTGCTCGTAATCTGTCTCGAGATACGGGTCTACCTCAATCAGAATCTTGCCTTTGTTCAGCTTCTGCTTCTTTTTATCCCTTGTAACCTCAACTTCCTTTAGGTCAGACACGCGAATCTTGATTTTTATCACAGACTTGGCATAATCAGTAAGCTTCTTGAATGGCTCAAGGTCTGCCTCGATTGATTTGCCTGTTTTCTCAACAGTCTCCTCAACAGAAAGTTCAACAGGAATGTATCCCCTGTCATCAAGGATCTGGTTAAGCAGCTTATAGAACTCTTTAAGGGAGAACAGGCCATCATATTTTATTGACTCTTTCCCTGGGACTGACCTTATTTCTGCCATTTTTTTCTTATACTACCTCGTGTTGGAACTGCTTCCTTATTAATTTTCCTAAATCAACAACATGCAGGAACCATCCTTCCTCCCAGACCTCCTCGATTGTGGCTTTTATTATGTATTTATGATAAAAGTCCTGCAGCCCCTGAAGGAACTTGCTCCCTCCAAAACGCTTCCTATAATCAAGTATAAATTCCCCGCCAAGCTCAATAGCAATCCTGCCAGTTGTGGCCTGTGTCTTCTCCCCGTCTTTCACAACCTCAACTTCTTTAATGTCCCAAATCCTCATCAGCAACGTGATTTTAAACTTAACATACTCTGTCATCTCGCGCTCCCCATACATCTCCAGCTCCTGCTCTGCAGCACCCACAGGGCCAGCATACTTCTGCTTAGAGAAATGAAAATCATACCTGTTTGAAATGAACCATCCTCTCACAGACTGTATCAGTTTTGAGACATCAAGAAAGCCCTTATGCTTTATGTAAGTTGTAGGCATGCCGTGAGATACCATTTTTATGCTCTCCTCGGCCAGAACTCTGCTTTTGCGCCCCGCACAGGTATAAAAGTCTCGAGCCTTAAATAATTGTTTATGGCGTCCCTGAAATTAAAGGTATCTGTGTAAAGCTTTTTTATGAGCAAATCCTTTTTTCCGCGAATGACCCTGTTGAAATAAAAATTCCTGAATGGCTTCAGCAAGGGCTTTTCTTTCCATTTTTTCGCAGCATCCATTACAAGATACGAGGCAACATTAACCTCAACTTCGCCCATGTTTCCCTTGACTTTCTTGTTGTCAACCATAACCTCAACATCCTGCATCCCGAGGACGTGCATATCAACATCAAGATCAAAACGCCAGAACTCCTGAACCCCCCCTGACAGAGGAGATTTGTTTTGAAGCCTCCACCTGACCCAGATTTCCTTTCCTGCAGGGCCAACCTTGTGAAGGAAGTATTTTTCAGGGAAAACAGAATCATCCCTTACTGCATAACCATTCTCTATAAGCCACTCGTGCATAACCTTGTATAAGTCCTCGAGCTTGAAAACCTCTTTTTTGAAGTTTACAGTAAAATTAGTGACGTTGATTGCCTCAACGCCAGTATACCTATGTATTAGCGCCATTTAAAAAAGCATTTGTTAAAAGCATTTATAAGTTTTTCTGTTAAAATTTGATGTGCCTTGCATGGCCAAGCAGAATACTAACACAAGAAAAGGCAGAACGGGGAGTTGAGACAACCTCAACTTTCCCTTGCTTTATGGCCTTAATTATGTCGGGAATATTTTGCTTTGAGTCAATCAAGGAGTATGTTGTGTTCATTTGACGGGGATTGTGGGCATCTGAATTACCGACCAAAGCAAGCTTGTGCTTTTTTGCAGCCAGGACAGCTTTTGTATTAAAAGTCATGTATTTTGTGTAAAGATTGCAGAACTCAAGCGCATCAATTAAGTCAATATTTGCCAGCAGCAACTTGCCCAGTGACCTGTTCCTGAAAAAAGGCGGCTCACGGTGCGGATAGAATGGGTGGGGAGCGATTACGAGGTGATTTATTGATTTTACTGCTCTTAAATCCTCAAAGGTCTTTATTCCCGCAACCTGCTTTTTTGTGAAGTTGTAGAGCAGAACATCTTTTCCTTCAATATGCGCCTCTGCACCAGGGATAAGAACAATACCTTTTTTCCCTGCATATTTCTGAAATGGCTTGATATCAAGAATATCACCATGATTTGTGAAAGACAATACATTAAAGCCAAGCTTTGCAGCATAATTTATGTAATCCTTGGCAGTATCCTCTATATAATCATCTTCTGGGTCTCCTTTGCAGTGCAGGTGAAGATCGCTTTTGAGCATAGAACGCTGGAAAAATCCTTGCTATATAAACGTATTTACTCAAATATTCAAAAGGTTTTTATAAATCTGCCAAATAACGAGGGTTATGTTAATAGGAATAGTCGGAAAGGCAAATGTTGGAAAGAGCACTTTTTTCAAGGCAATGACCCTTGCAGAGGTTCTCATAGCCAACTATCCGTTTGCAACAATAGAGCCGAACAAAGGTTTTGCATTTGTAAAAGTTGACTGCATTGACACATTTTTTGGCGTGCAGTGCAATCCAAGATTCGGCTACTGCCTAGAGCACAAAAGATTTGTCCCAGTAGAGGTTCTTGATGTCGCAGGCCTTGTCCCAGGAGCTCACGAAGGAAAAGGCATGGGAAACAAGTTCCTGGATGACTTAAGGCAGGCACAGGCACTAATCCATATTGTTGACATGGCAGGAAGCACGAATGAAAAAGGAGAGCCAATAGAGCCAGGCACATACGACCCCGCATTTGACATAAAGTTCTTGGAATTTGAGATTGACATGTGGTATCTCTCGATAATCAAAAAAGGATGGGAAAAGTTTGCAAGGCAGATACAGCAGGAGCACACTGCAGTAACTATTGCCCTTGCAAAACAGCTATCTGGGCTTAATGTCACTGAAATGATGGTTGAGGGCGTGATGAAAAAATTTGGCCTTGACCCGACAAAGCCGGTTGACTGGACAGAAGAGCATCTGCACAAGATGGCTGTTGAGTTCAGAAAACTGACGAAGCCAATGATACTTATTGCAAACAAGATAGACCTGCCGGCTGCAAAAACAAACCTTGAGAGAATCAAGAAAGAATTTCCAGAAATGACAATAATCCCCTGCTCTGCAGAGTCAGAACTCGCGCTTAAGGAAGCTGCAAAAGCAAAGCTGATAAATTATGTTCCAGGAGAAGACCATTTTGAGATAATAGGAAAGCCAAATGAGAAGCAGGCAAAAGCCCTTGAGTTTGTAAAGAAAAACATACTTGAAAAATACGGGACAACAGGAGTCCAGCAGGCAGTTGACACTGCAGCGTTCAAGCTCCTGAAGCACATCGCAATCTTTCCAGGAGGAATCAACAAGCTCGCAGACCAGCACGGCAATATCCTGCCAGACTGCTTCCTCCTCCCAGAGGGCTCAACAGCACTTGACTTCGCATACAAGATACACACAGATCTTGGGAAGAATTTTATCAGGGCAATTGACGTAAAAACAAAAAGAGCAGTGGGAAAAGAACACATCCTGAAACAAGGGGATGTTGTAGAGATAGTAAGCGGAAAGTGATTATGATTTTCCAGTTGCTTCCTGGACATCTATCGGGCTTATGCTCTTGTCAACAATAACAAAGCTCACGGTCCTGTTCTTGCCAAGGTTTTTTGCCTTATAGAGCGCTTTGTCTGTTTCTTTCAAAAGCGTGCCAGGGCTGACACTCGAATTCATGCAGGTAACAACACCAAGAGAAATTTTTGTCTTGCCATGCTCCTCAATTTTTTTTCTTACCCGTTCTGCAACATCATAAGCGCTGTCGTGTGATGTCTCAGGAAGGATCACTGTGAATTCCTCCCCGCCATAACGGCAGGGAACATCAAGCGCCCTGATGTTTTCCCGAATCAATTGGCCAGCCTCTTTCAGCAAAACATCGCCCTCGATGTGGCCTTTTGTGTCATTGAACTTTTTAAAATCATCAAAGTCCAGCATTATCAAGGAGATTGGCCTCTGGTTTCTCTGTCCTCTAGCAACCTCATTCTTAAGAGCCTCTGCAAAATACGCCTTGTTGTACAATCCTGTGAGCACATCTGTTATTGCGTAATGCTTTGCATCCTCAAAATACTGCGCCCTCGACACTGCAATCGATAACTTCGACAGCATCACAGAAATTAACTCAACATAATTGCCAAGGTTCTCATCTGAGTAAAAGATACAGGCACCCTCTGCCTTATTCTTGCTGCTTATTGGAAATGCAAGCAGCGAGCAGCTAATCTTGTCCTGCCCTTCAATGCCCTGAAGCAAGACCTCTTTTTTAGGGTCAGCTATCAAGAGAAAAGAGTTTGATTCAAGAATGTGCTTTTCAACAAAAGAGCAAACCGCAATTATGTCAGGAGATATCACGTTCTGGGCATGCCTCATCTCCCCATAAAAAATAGAGCAGTTGTTCAGCTTGAACTTGTTATAAAAGAAGTCACAGCTAATCTGAATAAGCTTTTCTATGTGCATTGCTGAATTCAGCAAGTCAAGGAATTCAATTAACAGCTCCCTACCATCCATATGCTAATAGAAAGAAAACTAGTTTAAATACTTTATCACACCACAACACTAAAAACAAAGTAAATAATAAAATAAAAAAAATAATTAGTGCGCGCAGCAAACCATGCCTTTGACTATAGATTGTGTGCATTCATAGCCTGATTTTAGCATATCCGTATGGTTAGTCGAGCTAGCCCATGCTTGTATCCATCCTTGAGGGCAGGGCGGTGTTGTTGGCTGTGCTTGCCAAACCTTGCCTGTCTTAACGACTCCTAATGAAAGCAGCAGTCCAATCACTGCAATCAACGCAACTATGGCTAAGATTACCATTGCTACGGTATGCCCTGACATTTGCGTCTTCTTGTTCATTGCTTATTCACCTCCTTTTTTTAGAATCTTGAAAAGCTTGATTTTGAATTTCTGGAAATCCTTTCTTGGAATCAGGGCGCCTGCAGAAACAATATGCCCTCCTGCAGAAGCGCCTTTTATGCCTTTAAGCGCATGCTCAAGAACATTATTTATTTTCACCTTGGCATCCTTTCTTCTTGCGCTGACTGAGACAGGATTCTGCCGCACATCAACAATGATCACAGACTTGTGAGGGTATTTCAGCCCAAGGATTGTGCTGAGCGGAGATTTTGAGTGGTACTTTGGCTTTACCTCATAATAGATGAAATCTTTTTCAAAGACAGCCAGTTTCTTGATATTCTTTATGTAATAATTTAGCTCATCATCAATCACTTTTCGGAATTTCGTCAATTTTGATTTTAGGACATCTTTATATGATTTTGCCTTGCATATTAAATCAAAGCAAAGTTTCACGTTCTTGACATCATATGACTCTGCAGAGCTTATGATGATAGATGCCTCGCCAAGTTTTGTCTTGAAAAAATCCTTGTTCAGGCTTATTTTATATTTTTTGAAAACATTTTTTATCCATTTATTCCAGGGCTCTATCGCAATATCGCCAATAAGGCCTATTGCTGCAACCCAGTCAAGATCTGATAAGTCCGTAAGCATGCTGCCAAGATCATAGCTCAGCTTGGAAGCAGGATATTTATTTGGAATAATATCGCAGAACATCTGCGGCTTAACCATCACAGTCCTTTTGGAATTTAAATTATGATATATCGGATGATGATCCAGAATCAGGATATCAGCAAATTTTTCTATTCTCTTAACAAGTTCTGGAAAGTCATCAACAGCAAGGTCTGTGATTATAACCTTATTTATCTTTCTTGACTTTAGCGTGTTGTATGTCTGGGGCGTTATAAAGTGGATGTTTCCTTTCTGGTTGTGCCTTAAGTCAATTTTCCTGCCTCTCAGCCTCTCAATCAATTTTGATACAATAACTCCTGAGCAGACGCCATCTGGGTCTGTGTGGTGGATTACTGCAACACGGTCCTTTGGAGTGATTGAAGAAATAAATTTTTTGAAACGATTTAGAAGTGCCGGGTTTCTATAATTCATTTTCTCAGACCTGTGATTACAAACTCAACAAAGGCAGGCCTGTTTATGATTATTAAAGGGGTTGCGGATAAAAAAAAAGTGGCGCGTGAAAAAGAACTAGCTTGCTTTCCGCGCCATTGGGTTTTTGAGGGGGGTTGAGTGATTGTCATGTTAGTGATAGTGAAAGGAGCGAGGATAGCCGTTAAGACTCGCTCCTTGCGAATTCGTGAGATGTGTGTGTTTATTTGTGTGTTTTCTTTGCCAATTCCATTATTTACGCCAAACTTACAATTTCTGTAAGCCTCCACTGTTTCTCACATATCGTGATTTTTGAATCACATATGATTATAAAAGGAAGGGGCAAGGCATTTAGCTAGGCGCTCAGCCTTGACCTTCTCAGGTGCTTGTGAATTACGCCCGCATCACAGCTACCTGTCCTATATGTTGTTACACATTTAAGTACTACTATGACACAAGATTTATATATACTTAACGTACTTATTATACTACAAGTACGGTTGTACATACAAGATGAGGTGATTTTGTGCACATAAGAAGGCTAGTTAAGGCAGGACAGGCAAGCCACACTATTTCTTTACCGAAGAACTGGCTTGAAAAGAACAATCTCAAAAGAGGAGACATCATCTACCTAAAAGAGATTTCTGACCAAGAAATCATGATAACACCTGACCTGCGGGAGCAGACAGCAGGGCAAAAAGAAATAACGATAACAACAGACAAAAAAGAGATTGACACGATACAGCGAGAGATAACTGCAGCATACTTGAATGATTACAGCACAATAGAAATAATAGGAGACAGTGTTGCAACGAAAACAAAAGAGATAAGGAAGATGCTCCATGATTTTGTAGCTCTTGAGATAACAGAGCAGACCTCTAACAGGATTGTTGCAAAAGACCTTCTCAACCTGAAAGAAATCTCTGTGGACAAGACAATTAAAAGAATGGACATGATAGCAAGGACAATGCTTGAAGACACCACTGCAGTTATCGACGGAAAAGAGGTTCATGAAAGCATAATTTTCAGGGATTTTGATATCAACAAGCTTTATTTCCTTCTTACAAGGCTGCTGAGAAGCGCAACAAAAAACAACGCGATGGCAGAGAGCATCTGCATAAAAAAAGAAGATATACTTTCAGTATGGTATCTCTCAATAAATCTTGAAAACCTTGCAGATGATGTGAAAAGAATCTGCGAACTGATAACTGAGATGGACAAAAAAAACCTTACAAGCGTGGCCAAGGCACTCCATAAAATCAGCCAGAGCTATGCAGAGGCAATGAAAGCATACCATACCTCAAACAAGGAGCTTGCAGACAAGACAGCAAGGCAACGGGCAGAGCTTGTAAGCGAGTGCGCAGCACTGATAACAAAAAACTCCCGGGCAGAGCTTGTCGAGCTTGTTGAAAACCTTAAGGCAATTGCAACAATAATAAGCAATATAGCGAGAATAACGATAGATAAGGAATAAGGCTATTACATTGTGCTGCAGACTTGCACGCCAGAAAGCATCACGCGAGCCCTGCCATCACTGCAGATGAAATATTGCACGTTTCCAACCACCTGCTCTGGCCCGCCAAGATAACCATAAACATCACCATTTAGCCACTCAAACCTGTGGTAATTCTTCAAAGGAGGATTCTGGACAAGATATATTGCCACACCTGCCTGCTCTGCCCCAGTGCAGTAATCATAAGTAGTAGCTTCCTGGGCGCTGTAGCCCTGCTCATTGTAAACCCTGAGGAGGGTGTTCTCTGCAACCCTCGCATAATCATTTGCATAATTAAAGCATCGCGGCGCAAGGACAACATCTGCTGTATTTTCAGACCGCATATAGAAAGTAAGCCCAGCTATTGCAACAAAAGCAACAACCAATAAACCAACAAGATATTTTGTCATAGCATTAAAAAATTAAGCTAAAAGAAAAAGAATAAAAAAAAATAATTACCAAGGCCCTCTATATCCTGGATATCCTGGATACTCTAAAGGCGTTATTGGTGCCTCTCCAACATTATAGTGTGGGTCTACTGGAACTCCACTTGGGGGAGTGCAGCACCAAGTTACAAATCCTGTGTCTGGTTGCCTTGCAAATCCACCTGTATCAAGGAAAGCATCATGCCCAGGCGCTGGAACACATGCGTAACCTGCCTCTTGCCACATCTTTAAAAATGTCGGGTTAAGCCCTGGTTCAGCAAGAACCGGTGTCGACGGCGAATCGCATCCAGCCATCGTAACAATTCCTCCTGTTGAGCCGCTTCTTGTAAATAGAAGTACTAATCCTACAATAGCAAGTATTGCAACTACTCCAAGAATGACCAAAGCCATACTCTTTTGTTCAGCCATAAAATCACCTCTGATTTTTAATTTTTGATTATTGTTTCTTTTACGTATTTAATTCGTATATATAAATCTTTTCTTTATATCTCGTCTTTACTCCTTCTTTTTCCTAAACTGCCTGAAGGTTTCTGCAACATCTATAATGTATTTTCCAGAAGCAAGCTTAAAAATAAGGGGATCACCATTAAACAAGCGCACTAAGTCCAGCTCAAACTTCCCTGGCTTTAGAACGCGTATTGACTCAAGGTCGAGAACAACAGGCATATCTCTGTCCTCAATGCCAGTCATCTCATAGACATCCTGCTCTATCTTAGATTTCTGCTCTTGGGTGAGAACCATCTTTTCCTCTTCTGCCTTCTGCTCGGCAATCCGCTCTTTCCTTATAAAAAAGAAAAGTTTTCCGCCACAAGGGCACCCTTTTAGAATCTCGCTTGCGCCATCATCATAAAGAATATCGCACCTAACGCACTGGTGGGGCATTATTTCCTCCCTTTGCCCTTGACTCGCCTATCTCTTGTATAAAGCTCTATCTTATTAGGATCTTTTTTGATTGCCTTGACAACATTTGCCGGGCCAACAATAGTAAGCCCAGAGCGGTCCCCGAGAAGCAGGCTGGCAAAATCATTCTTGACTTTTTGAAACCCGGTAAGCTCTGATTCCTGAGGGTTTATCACAGCAAGCTCTATTCCTTTGAACTCCTTGTTTATCTCCTCCATTGTCGCCTTTATAAGCTCTGTCTCTTCATCTTTCCTTAGTTTTCCCTGCAGAAGAACTATCTTGTTCTGCTTAGCGATGTTCAGAATCTTCCTTATCCTTCCGATAGAGCTCAATTCCTCTATTTCAGTGTATGGAATGATTTGTAATGTCACCATCTTTTTTTCACCTTAAAGTGCTTATTACCTGCTCGTACAGCTCATCGATATTCTTACCGTACTTTGCTGAAACAGCCACGATAGGGTACTGCGGGAATGCTGCCTGTATCTTCTTTATGTTTGCCTTCTTAAGGTCAGCCTTGTTTGCAATAACCAGCACTGGAATGTTTCTTGCGGCCAGATTGCCGATGATTGTAATGTTAACTTGCGAGTAAGGGTCTTTTGTTGAATCAAGAACAACAAGCACTGTGTCCATCTCATCAAGCCACTTGATTGCGTCTATGACTCCTTTTGTTGCTTCTTTCGCCCGTTTCTTTGCCTTTTTCTCGCTCATCCCTGCCTTCAGGAAATCTTCGTAATCAATCCTTGTCGCAATGCCTGGCGTGTCAACAAGATTAAAAAGAAGCTCTTTTCCGTCTTTTGATTTCAAGGTTATCTGCTCTTTTATCTGCACTTCCCTTGTCTCATGGGGAATGCTGCTCACAGAGCCCATCTCCTCCCCAAGCCAGTCCTTGCATATCCTATTGGCAAGAGTTGTCTTTCCAGAATTTGGGGGGCCGTACAGCCCGAGCTTTAGGTCTTTCTTTGCCTTGAATTTCACGAACCTGCTGAAAAATTTCTTTAATGCATCAAACACTCAAACCACCTTTTTTGTGAATAATTCATGCAACTGATTTGTTTATATACTTTTCGCTTTTGCAGAAGATGGATATATCTGCATTTGAAGAAATGAAAAGAATAATAGAAAAAAATCATAAAAGAAATAATAAAAATAAAAGAATAATAGAAAAAGAAAAAATATTTATTTCTTCTTTTTTCTTCCGCCGCGAGCCATCTTAGCTCGTGAGACGTCTCCTTTTGAGTCAACAAAGTACAGGTATCCCTTTACTTTCTTGACGCCTGCTTTAGCGACTTTCTCTACTTTCCCAGCGCCTTTCTTTCGGCCTCTTGCCATTTTAGCTCTGGAAACATCGCCTTGCTTGTCTACAAAATACAGATATCCGGCAACTTTCTTTACGCCGACTTTTGCTACTTTTTCTGCCATGTTACACCCTCCTTTTTATTTCTATTTGGACCGTGAAACCACACGACCCCTATTACAGACGATTTCTCGCCTTATTTAGCATTAAAAAGCAATCTTATTTATAAACTTTTCGTCGTGAAAATCACTTTTTCTTTTTGCGGGCAGGCTTTGCCCTTACTCGTTTTTTTGCGGGCTTTGCCTTCTTGCATTTTTCACAGGGCCTGTGGACGTCCTTGACAAACCACTCTGGCTTTAAAAGCCTCTTTAGCTTCTCAGAAAGCGAGACAGTATCCTTTAGCAGCTCAGCCTCGTCTTGTCTTGTTGGAATTGGCTCTGGCTCTTTTTCGAGGATCTTTGCCTCTTCAAGAGCTTTTTTTGTCCCTCTTTTTTTAAAAAAACATACCATACAAACACGTGCGAAAAAATAGTATATAAACTTTTCTGCAAATATTTATAAAAAGCAAGGTAATCCTGCTAAGCATGGCGAAGGGGCTGGTCATATCAGGGGAGTTCGGCAACATAATCGTGAGAGAGAAAGCAGGCGAAAAGCTCGAGCTCGGGGAGCTCCTTGTAGCAGATATGCCCCAGGGAAAAATCTTTCTCCAAGTATTCGACCTCGTCTACGGCTCGCAGCTCAGCCAGCAGAACCTTGAACTTGTATCTGGCCTAAAGCTCGAGGAGGACAACAGCCTTGAGCTGATGGATGCGAACATCAGAAGCTATAACCTTGCAAAGCTGAAAAGCCTCATTACTGTGAAAGGGAACAGGGCAATTGCCCCAAAAACACTCCCTGATTTTTTCTCAGAAGTCAGGGCTGTCATTAAAGAAGACTTTGGATTCCTGCTCGAGAAGACAAGCAACCCCCTGTTCTTCGGATATCTGAGGAGCGGAACAAAAATACTGGATCTTCCTATCTTTTTAGACGGGGAAAAGGTGCTTAGCCACCACATCTTGATTTCAGGAACAACGGGAAGGGGCAAATCAGTGCTGATGAGCAACCTGCTCTGGAACACGATTGACAAGGATTACTGCGGGGTGCTTGTGCTGGACCCTCACGACGAATATTATGGCAGAAGCAAGCTCGGCCTCAAGGACCACCCTTGCGCAAGGGAAAAGCTTGTTTATTACACGCCAAGAAACCCCCCGCAGGGATGCAGGACACTGAAGATTAATCTCAGGACAATACAGCCTTCGCATTTTAATGGAGTCATTGAGTTCAGCGACCCGCAGAAACAAGCTCTTGCAGCATATTACAGGCAGTATGAAGACGAATGGATATCTGCAGTCGCGCTTGAAAAGCCCCTTGAGCTAAAATTTGTAGAGGCAACAATTGACGTGGTAAAGAGAAGGCTTCTGCAGCTGCTGAACCTGAGCGTGGAAAATGATATGATCACCTGCAAAGGGATTTTTGATACCAACGCAGGGGAGAACACAACAAATGACATTGTCTCTGACCTTGAAAATGGAAAGAAGGTTGTGATTGACACCTCAGAATTCGGGGGCGCAGAAGAAATACTTGTGGGAAGCCTTATTGCGACAAGCGCTCTTAACAGATACAAGAATTACTCTTTTGATGAACTGAGAAAAAAGCCAGTGATATCCATAGTCCTCGAGGAAGCGCTAAGGGTTATCGGAAAGGACGTTATTGAGCACTCTCCGAACATATTCTCAACAATTGCGCGGGAAGGAAGAAAATTCAGGATAGGGCTCACTGCAATAACACAGCTGCCCAGCCTGATTCCAAGAGAAGTCCTTGCAAACATGAACACAAAAATAATCCTGGGCATAGAGCTCAAGCCAGAGAGGCAGGCAATAATCGAGAGCGCTGCGCAGGACCTGAGCGCAGACGAGAGAAGCATTGCATCGCTGGACAAGGGAGAGGCAATAATTAGCTCAACATTCGCAAAATTTGCCACGCCTGTGCAGATTCCTTTCTTTGACGACGTTGTCAGGCAGGCAAAAAAGACACAAGTCAGAACTTCATTTGACGGGGTGAAACTAGAATGATATTCGCACACCTAGCAGACTGCCACCTTGGAGGGTGGAGAGAGCCAAAATTAAGAGCAGTTAACGCAAAAGCATTTGTGTCTGTGATAGATTACTGCATCGAGGCAAAGACAGATTTCGTCATAATATCAGGAGACCTTTTCAATAACTCACTTCCTGCAATGGACTGCCTAAAGATTGCTGTTGACAAATTAAGGCAGCTGAAAGAGAGGCACATACCTGTATACACGATTGCAGGAAGCCATGACTTCAGCCCCTCTGGAAAAACCATGCTTGATGTCCTGGAGAGCGCAGGCCTAACCAGTAATGTATGCAAAGGAGAGGACATTGGTGGAAAGCTGAAGCTGAATTTCACGATAGACAAAAACACAGGGGCAAAAATAACAGGCTTGCTTGGCAAGAAAGGAGGGCTTGAGAAGAATTACTTCTACAATCTTGACAGGGAAGAGCTTGAGAAAAGAGAGAAGACCTTCAAGATATTCATGTTCCATTCTGCGCTGACTGAACTGAAAACAAAAGACATGGCAGACATGGACTCAATGCCTGTCTCTTTGCTTCCAAAAGGATTTAATTATTACGCAGGAGGGCACGTGCACATAATTGACAAGCAAAGCTTTCCAGGATATCTGAAAATTGTCTATCCTGGGCCATTGTTCCCAAACAGCTTCTCAGAGCTGGAGAAATTAAAGCGCGGCTCTTTTGTGATATTCAAGGACCACGAGCCAATGCACATGAAAGTAGAGCCATATCCTGTAATAAGCATCGTGCTTGACTGCGATAACAAGACGCCTGCGGAAGCTGAAGAGATGATAATGAAAGAATTTGAGGGAGTGAAAGTAAAAGACGCAATAATAACAATACGGCTGGGTGGGGTGCTTGGCTCTGGAAAGCCATCTGAGATAAGATTCAAGGAAATCTTTGACAAGCTGCACCTGGCAGGAGCTTATTTTGTAATGAAAAACACAAACAAGCTCGGCTCAAAAGAATTCCAGGAAATAAAAGTCAGCAAGAACTCTGTCGAAGAAATCGAAGAGAGCACAATAAATGAGCATGCAGGACAGCTTGGAGTGTTTGAAGCTGGGAAAGAGAGGGAGCTTGCAAAAGAAATGATAAGAACTCTTTGCACAGAAAAAGACGAAGGAGAGAAAACAGCTGACTTTGAAAAGAGAATAAAAGCAGATGTGGATGCGTTACTGCAGATTTGAAAGAAATGATAAGAATATGCTTAATCGGGGCAGGAGACATCAAGTATCACTATTTTGAACTGCTTAAAATCCCAGAAGAAAAATTCAACACTCAGCTGCGCGAAATTGCAAAAGTTCTTGCAGATTGCAATGCAGAGCTTGTTTTGCTTCCTGATAAAGGAGTATGCATTGAGCTTGCAAAGCTGTACAAGCAGAACAATGGCAAAAAAGTTTATGGAACAATCCCTGCTTCTGACAAAGACTTTGGAATAAAACATTTAGAGCCGTACATT
This sequence comes from uncultured Methanosarcinales archaeon, assembly GCA_964354285.1. Classification (GTDB taxonomy): domain Archaea; phylum Nanobdellota; class Nanobdellia; order Woesearchaeales; family ARS49; genus JAWABT01. The sequence goes on from CAYGYR010000001.1 coordinate 212,533, forward strand.
AATGCAGAGATTGACGGCAAAAAAGTAATCGATGAAAAAATAGATACACAAAACTGGTACAAGCAGGACTTAACGCTCTGCACATTCGGGGATGCTGTGCTGATGCTTGGAAACAGCCTTGGCGCGCTTGGAGAGCTGGTCTATGGCTATTATCTGTATAAATTATTTATTGGCGCCAAAAAAGAAGTTGAAGTCATGAAAAGCAAGATTCATCCAGCAATAAGAGCAGGAAGCATCATTCCTTTCACAGTCCTGCTTTACAAGCCGTTCATTAAAGACAAGCTAAATTATGAAATAGAAGCATATATCAAAAAGCTAGGAGGAAATATTTATTACATCAACAATCCTGAAGAGCTAAAAAAAGTCTTGACTCAGTTTAATGCTTAATTTATTTACTCCCATTTTTCTATCTTTGGCTTTGAAAGCCTTGCACGCAACTTAATCATAGCCTGGTATTTCTTTAAAGAAATCCAGTTCCTCAATTTTATAAATTTTTTAACAGCGCCGTCATGCACCTGGCTGACAATAACCTTGACCTTGCCGTCATTCTTCCTTATTTTTGCAATAAATCTTTTTGCATCACCCTCTTCTGGGTTACCAAAGGTTGCAACCTGATACGGCTCATCTCTCTCAAGCCAGTCATCAAGAACACTGTCTTCCCTTATTTTCTGCCTAAAGTTTCTCCTGTTAATACAGATGTACATGCAAGCAAGAACTGCAAGAATCAGTATTGATAGCACAATAAAATCACTAACGCTGTGAGAGATTGCAATAATATGATTTAGGTTCTTTCCAACAAAATAGCCAAGAATCATGTAGAAAGGAACAACGATTATTGTGCCGAGCGCAGTGCAGGTAAAGAAGGTTTTCCACCTCATTCCAGAAGCGCCTGCTATCAATGGCATCCAGAATCTTGGGCCAACAAGGAACCTGCCAAAAAACACAGCCATTGCGCCGTGCCTGTCAAAAAACCTCTGGGCTTTCCTTCTTCTTCGCATTGTGAGAAGCTTGTCAAGAAGAAAACCTCCCTGCTCGCCAACAAAGTAGCCGACATTGTCTCCTGCAATGACGCCGATAAAACATAAAACAATCGCAAGATCAAAGCGGATGAATCCTGTGTACGCAAGATATCCTGCAGCCATGAGCAGCAACTCCTCTGAGAAAGGGAGGCCAATACTCCCGGCAATTGGAATCAAAACTAGCGCGAGGTAAGTAAGGTGCTCAAAATAGCTAAACAGCGCAATATCCCACATTTTATTAAATTCTAAGCCTAAGGACTTTTTCTCAGCATAGTCCTCGGGAAAGGTATTGCATCCTTGATATTATCAAGCTTGCAAATCCATGCAATAACTCTCTCTACTCCCAAACCAAAGCCGCAGTGCGGAACACTGCCAAAGCGTCGAGTATCAAAATACCATTCATAGTCAGCTGGCTTCTGCCCAGAATCAATCAAGGCTTTTTTCATTGCCTCAATATCAGTGTCTCTCTGGCTTCCGCCCATTATTTCCCCATAGCCCTCTGGAGCAAGCATGTCCATGCATAATGCTGTCTTCGTGTCTTTAGGGTCAGCTGGCTTGTAGAAAGCCATTATCTCTTTTGGATAATTTGTTACAATGACTGGCCTGTCAAAATATTTTGTTATCATGTCTTCCTCAATTGTCCTCAGGTCTTTGCCCCAGGGAATGTCAAGCCCTTCTTTTTCCTTCAACAGATTTAATGCATCTGTATAAGTTATCCTCGGGAAAGGCAGGGTTATCTTTTTCAGCTTCTCAACATCCTGGCCAAGCTCCTTGAGCTCTTTCTCATTTTTCTTGACACACTGCTGGACAATATAAGCAACAAGTTCCTCTGCCTGCTCCTGCAATTCTGGGAAGGTCTGCCAGGCTGTCTCTACTTCTGCCATCCAGAACTCAGCAAGATGCCTCGAGGTCTTTGCCTTCTCTGCCCTGAAGCAAGGCGAGATTGTGAAAATCTTTTCCATACCGAAGATTGCTGATTCTCCGTATAATTGCCAGGACTGGGTAAGGTATGCTTTTTCATTGAAATATTTGCATTCAAACAATGTTGCTCCGCCCTCGCAAGCAGTCGGAGTGAATATTGGCGGGCTGAATTCATAATATCCTTCCTTGTGGAAGAAATCCCTTATTGCGGAGAGAACAGTATCTCTCACCTTGAAAGCGCTCACAAGCTTTCTTGACCTCATCCAGAGATGCCTTACATCAAGCAGGAATTCTGGGCTAAGGTCTTTTGCGATTGGAAACCTTTCTGCCAAGCCAACAATCTTTATTGCGCTGACGTGAAGCTCGTAGCCAGTTGGCGCTCTCTCGTCTTTAAGAATATCTCCCTCAACAATCAAAGATGACTCTATTGTGACTGATTCTGCTGTCTTCCAGACCTCTTCTGAGACCTTGCCTTTCTCGATAACACACTGGATGTCATTTGTGTAGTCACGAAGGACTATGAACGCAAAAGCATTGGATTTTCTCTCTCTTCTAGCCCATCCTCTAATCGTTACTTTGCCGCTGCCTTTTTGCATTGCTTTTTCAATGGTTATTGGTTTTGCCATACAGTTCACCTCATATAGTTTAGTTTAAATATGTTGCGGAAAAATCACAAACTTAAGGAAAGTTTGTAAAAAATAGGTCGGGGTGCCAGGGGCACAGAGACAAGTGCATGTGCTGCTTGTTTGTTTTCAATATCTTTATAACGCAGACTCGCTTATGGTATATATACACGCTCATATCTCCGCTCTGAAGAGCGGATTTTATGGCTTGCTAAGATAGTCCGCGAGTCTGCGGGATACAACGAAAATCGAAGATTTTCGTGTACACAAAATTCCGCGGAATTTTGTTGTAACAAATTCGAGCAGTATCAGAACACAGTATTCACAACCTAAAGGATGTGTTTTTAGGATTCGAATTTGTTATAAAACAAAACAGCCTAATTACTCTTATGTTTGAGATAATAACTGAAGATGGAACTGCAAGGCTAGGAAAGCTGAAAGTCAATGGAAGAGATGTAGAGACTCCTTTCTTCATGCCTGTTGCGACAAAAGGCGCTGCAAAGTTCATAAACAACAAAGAGCTTGAACAAGTAGGATCTGGAGCAATCATCTGCAATGGATTTATTCTCTCAATAGCTCCAGGGCTTGATATTCTTAAAAGAACTAGCGGGATACATAAGTTTATCAATTACAAAGGGGTTGTGTTCACAGACTCAGGAGGGTTCCAGATGTATTCTGACAAATTCCTTGAGAAAACAACAGAGGAAGGAATTCACTTCAAAGACCCAATTCATGGCCAGAAGCTATTGATAACTCCTGAGAAATCAATGGATATACAAAACACAGTTGGCAGTGATGTTGCCATGTGCCTTGATGACATGCCCTTGTATGGAGCAACAAAAGAAAGAATACAAGAATCTGTGCTCAAGACAATAAACTGGGCAAAAAGATGCAAAGAGCATCATGATGAAATTAAAAAAGAACAGCTTTTGTTTGGAATAATCCAGGGAGGAACAGACCCTGAAATGAGAGAGTTCTGCGCAAGAGCAATAACATCAATGAATTTTGACGGCTATGCATTTGGAGGACTGGCAATAGGAGAGCCGTCTGAAGAAACATTTGCTGCAGTAAAAGCTGCAATAAAATTCGTGCCAAAAGAAAAGCCAAGATATCTTATGGGCGTGGGAACACCAGAATTAATACTAGAAGCAGTTTCAATGGGAGTTGACTGCTTTGACTCAAGATACCCAACAATGACTGCAAGAAACGGAACACTTTTCACAAGCAAAGGACAGATAAACATTGACAAAAAAGATTTTGCACTCGATGAAAAACCAATTGATGAAACGTGCGACTGCTTTACCTGCAAGAACTTCACTCGTGCTTATTTGCATCACCTGACCCGACTGAATGAGCCGACAGGGCACACACTCAAGACGATTCATAATGTTACATGGATACAGAAGTTTATGAAAGACATAAGAAATGCGATAAAAGAAGGAAGATTTGAGGAATTTAAGAGAAATCAGCAGAAAAATCTCCAATTATTGGATTAACTGCACTAGTGTAATCCCTACAATTCATCTTGACTGAATGCGTGTGCAGGCCTGCATTGAAATTAATTATCTCATTCCTCAAAAGAGACTTGTCAACATACAAGGGAATGCCGAACAGGTTACCAAAAGGAGGAACACTGCCAACCTTGCAGTCTGTGATTTTTAGAACCTCATCAGGGGTTGCAAGAGACAATCTGTCTGTGTTGAGTATTCTTTCAATCTTTTTCATGCCAAGCTTCATATCAGCAGAAAGAACAAACATGAAAAACTTGCCTTTAGAGCGCAAAACCATTGCTTTTGCCCCAGACTTAAGCTCGGTGCCGCGCACCTTTGCAGCCTGTTCAGAAGTAAAGACTGGCTCGTGCACAATAATCTCATACTTTAATTCCTTGCTGTCCAAAAAGCTTTTGATTTTAGAAAAAACAACTTCACTCATGGCCTTAGCCGTTCAGGATCCCTTGGCAACAGGATTGCTTCCCTGACATTATCAAGGTTAAGAACTCTCTGGGTCATCCTGTCAAGGCCAAAGCCAACTCCGCCGTGAGGAGGCATACCATACTTGAAGATATTAGCATAATCTTCCATCTTTTCAAGGTCAAGGCCTTTTTCTTTTGCCTGAGCTTTCAATATTTCAAACCTGTGCTCTCTCTGAGCTCCTGTCGCGACCTCAACACCATTCCATATGAGGTCAAATGACTTTGTCTCATTCTTGTTGTTGTCAGGCTTCATGTGATAGAAAGGCCTTTTTGCCCAAGGATATCTTGTTACGAAAATAAAGTCAGAGCCGAACTTTTCCTTTGCAATCTCGCCAAGCATCTTCTCTGATTCTGGATCAAGATCCTCATTTTCAGGAAGATTTTTTCCTTTCTCTGCAAGAAGCTTCCTGCACTCGCTCATTGGAACGCGAGGCATTTTTTTAGGAACAGATATGCTTGCTTTAAGCAAAGAAAGCTCATTTGCACAATTTTTCTGAACTTTTTTAAGTATGTATGTTATCAGATCTTCAATTGCATCCATAACAGTAGTCTCGTCTTTGATAAAACCCATCTCAAAATCAATCCCAGTAAACTCTGTGAGGTGCCTTGTTGTGTGTGATTTCTCTGCCCTAAAAACAGGGCCGATCTCATACACTTTTTCAAAGCCAGCTGAAACCATCATCTCCTTGTAGACCTGCGGACTCTGCGACAGGAATGCTTTCCTGCCAAAATAGTTTACCTCAAAAAGCTCTGCGCCTGACTCGACACCGATAATTGTTATTTTAGGAGTGGTTATGTTTATGAATCCATTCTTCTCAAAAAACTCAACAGCTGCTGCATAAATCTCAGAACGGACCTTGAATATTGCATTTATCTCAGGCCTTCTCGTGTCAAGGAACCTGAAATCAAGCCTCTTGTCAAGATTTGTCTCAATCTTTCCAGAGATGTCTATCGGCAATGGCTCTGCCTTGCTGAAAAGCTTGACTTTTTTTATGACAACCTCAAATCCTTTTTTTGCCTGGTCGCTTTTCTTGACAACACCTGTTACTTCAACAACAGATTCTTTTGTAACCTGCGAGATTAAGTCAAATGATTCTTGCTCTGCCTCATTCTGCAGTGCAACACACTGTGTATTCCCAGTCCTGTCTCTCAAAAGAATGAACTTTATTTTCTTTAAATCACGGACTTCCTGGGCCCAGCCAGCAATAACTACCTCTTTGCCATCCAAGCTTAAATCAACTTCAGCTATGTATGTTCTCTTTGCCATGTTATTCTCAAGAGTTTAGACTGGTTTAAAAATGTTGCTAATATTTTATTTCAGCATATCAAATATTTTCTCACCAAACTTCTTTGCAGACTGAGGGCCGTTTGCAGTCACAATCTTGCCATCTGCGACAACATCCTTTGCAACAAATGCAGCTCCTTTGCTCTCAATGATTTTCTTCTTGGTTCCCTTGTCATCATCCCAGCAGGTTACTTTTTTGCCATCAAGAACCCCTGCATGAGCAAGTATCAGTGGAGCAATGCAGATTGCACCAAGAACTTTAACAGCATCACTCTCTGCAGCAGTCCTTGCAATATCAAGAGCGGCAGGATGAGTAAAATACTCTATTGCTCCCTGGCCTCCAACAAAAATAACAGCATCGTATGCATCGTCCTTGACTCTTTTCAAGGCTTCCTCAATATCAAGGTCTGGCTTTATCTCTCCTCCGAGAACTCCTGTGGCTGTTTTTGTTGTCAGGCTAGCGACTTCTATCTCATGTGATTTCAGTATATCTCTTGGATGGAAGAATTCTTCATCACGGAACTTGTTCTGTGCAACAATAAAAAGGATCTTGGCCATCATTTCACCTCAAAAGAAAAAAAGGAAGAATTATATTAAAAATCTTCCGTTCTTCATAACACACTTCTTGTCAAAATATATTGTTGGCTTTGTCATGATGCCGTCAAGGTGGCATTTTGCATAAATCTTTCCGCCGAGTGCAGAATTATTGCCTACAGCAACGTGGCATGTGCCCATGACTTTTTCATCTTCAAGAACATTGCCTGTTATTTTTGCCTTAGGATTTGTCCCAATGCCAAGCTCTGCAATATTAAAAGCTGTTTTGCCAAGAGGCTTAATCATCTTGAGAAGTTTCTTTGCCTGTGAGCCGCCTGTAATCTCATAAGCATAACCATTCTTAACTTTGATCTTAATTGGCGTTTTCATCAGTTCATCAAGCATAGAGGCATCAACAACAAAAACACCGTTTGATTTGTTTTCTAAAGGGGCAAAGCAAACCTCTCCTGCAGGAAGATTTCCGAAACCTTTTGGCTTTGAGTAAATACCTGTGTCATCAACGAGCACTCTTTTCTTTGAAACAGCAACAGTAAAATCAGTTCCCTTTGCTGTTGTTATCCTCACTGTTCTTGCTTTTTCAAGAATCCTCCCCAGCTTATTGTTCAGCAGGACTATCTTTTTGTAATCAACAGGTATGCATCTTTTCATCATGCCTTCTGTTATCCCTGGCATTGATGCAACCCTTGCACCTGTTTTTCTTGCACATTTTGTTGCATTTGTGTGCGATAATGACATTGTTGTGACCAGTAAGATAACACCATATCCTCTCTTCATAACCTCAGCAACAAGCTTGGATGGCTCTGCACCATCAATCTTGCCGACAGGGATTGTGATTAATAGAACATTTCTTGCAAGTTTCATTGCCTCATAGAAAAAAGCCTCGGCTATTCTCTTCCTTGGCTTGTCAGTAACAATCAGAACAGAATCTTTCTTAGTCAAACCCATGCACTGCTTAAGTGCTATTTGTGCTGCTTTGCTCATGCTACACCTCACTTTATCTTATTCTTCAATTTCAGCTCAAGAACAAGATTTTCAAGCTTTTCTAATCCATACTTTATGGAATCAAACTTTTTTCTTGCTGGAATATTCCTGAAATCAAACATCATGAGCTCCTCATAGATTTCTGCAACAAAATCTTTTATCTCAAGAGCTGTATCAAAATCCCCTTTAATGCTTGAGTTCACTGCTTTCCTGACAAGCTCTCCGACAAGATCGCAAAGTCCTGGAAGGTATGTGTGAGTGCAGACATCAAGCTCTTTTGCAGTCAGAAGCTTATTGCTCTTTGCAAGGCTGAAGTAGCATGATGCCTCAACATATTCCTCAAGAGCTTCTGAGTAAGCGCCAACACTTGCAAGAGACTCGTCTTTCTTTATGCAAGCATTAAGCTTTTTTATCACTGATTTTGCGCTTTCAAGCTGCTTCTCTGCTTCTGCGAGATCGTGCCTATGAATAGAATATATCGCTCCCTTGGACTGCTTCAAAACATCCCTGGAATCCTTTATGATCTGCTCCCTTGCAGCATCAAAAAGCTCCATCTCTTTGCGCATTTCAGAAAATGCTTTTTTATCAAATGTTAGTGCTTTCATAAGAGCACTTTAAAAAGCTGAATAATATAAATGTATCGGAAAAAGCAAAAGTAACGAAAAGTTTATATATATTTGAGAGAATTGTAACTAAAACAAAAAAGGGATGAATAAATGGCATCTGTACTAAGCAATGTTGTATTGTTCTTTGAAAAGATAGGAATCTATGATGTAGTGCTCCCATTCTTACTCACATTCACAATCGTCTTTGCAATACTGGAAAAAACAAGAGTGCTTGGCATGGAGAAAATAGGCAAGGAAGAGTACACAAGAAAAAACCTTAATGCAATGGTCGCATTTGTCATCGGCTTCCTTGTTATAGCATCTGCAAGGCTTGTTGAGGCAATAACAAGAGTCTCTTCACAAATCGTTGTTCTCCTGCTGCTCGCAGTATTCTTCCTGATGCTTGTCGGGTCATTCTTCAAGAAAGATGAAGAGGTTGCGCTCGAGAAAGGATTCTGGAGATACCTTTTCATGATAATAATGTTTGTCGGAATTGTATTCATATTCCTTGATGCAATCAGGACACAATCAGGAGAGAGCTGGCTGATGGTATTCATAAACTGGCTCAGGAGCTTCTGGACAAGCACAGCAGTAGCATCAATAATCATGATACTAGGAATCATACTTTTCATGTACTTCATTGTGTGGGGCCCAAGGGCACCAAGAGAACCAGAAGAACCAGCAACGAAACCAGCAAAAGAAAAGAAAACAGTCGAATGAGGTGAAATGAATGTTCCAGCTTCAATACAGCGGAGGGCGCTTCCAGGATTTATTCTATTATCTGGAAGAGTGGGGATTTGGTGAGGTCATACTTCCATTCATACTCATATTCACAGTAATTTTTGCAGTGCTATCAAAAATACAATTGTTCCAAGAAAACAAATACAATAGCATCATCGCACTGGCAATTGCACTGATGACAGTGATACCGCACGCCCTGGGAAAATACCCTCCCGGACTGGACATAATAACAATCATAAACACTGCACTTCCAGAGGCAACACTGCTGATAATTGCAATTGTGATACTTCTGATACTCACAGGGCTTTTATGGGGCACTGCACCAGGAAAAGGCCTGTTCACAGGAGTTGTCGCAATAATCGCGATACTAATCCTTGCCGCAATATTCCTCTCGACAATAACACCAATACCGATAATATCCGGCCTAGACCCGAGACTTATAACACTGATAGTCGGAATACTTGTGTTTGGAATCATCTTCCTTTATGTGGGCAGCAGCAGCGGAAAACCAGGAGAAGGATTAACTGGAGCTATCAAAGCCGCAAAAGAACTGTTTAAATAAAATGGCAACACCACTTGATACAAGTTTACTGCAGAAGTTTGACATAATCTTCCCCTTCTTGCTAGTGCTAGTTTTGGTTTATGTAGCGCTTAGCAGAATAAGCTGGTTCAAGGACAAGCAAGCATTCTGCTTTGTAATCGCATTTGCGCTGGGAATACTCACAATCTTCAACAATGTTGCTGTAAGAACAATAAACATGATGGCACCATGGTTTGTCCTCTTATTTATCTTTATGATATTTGTATTAATGGCATACATGGCATTTGGAGTAAAGGAAGAGACCATTCTTGATACAGTAACAAAAGGAAAGTACGCATCTGATTTCGGGTACTGGATCCTTGCACTGGTCTTAATCATCGGCATTGGCTCGCTGACAACAGTGATATCAGAAGAAAAAGGATTTACTGCGATGGGCGGCGAGACAACTGAAGCGCCCTCTACAGAAGGAGGGGAAAAATCAGGATTCTGGGAAACATTATTCAACCCAAAAGTCCTTGGACTTGCACTACTGCTACTTGTTGCAATGTTTACAATAATGAAACTTGCATCAGCACCACAAAAAAGCTAGATTTTTTTACTTCTTTGCAGGTTTTGCTGCTTTAGCAGTCTTTGTTATCCTGCCAAGCTCCTGTACACTTGATGTGAGCTCAGGGAGAACTTTCTGGAAAACTTTCTCCATTGCCTTTATTTCTGTTCCGACATCAAGAAGATTTGTGTCATACTCGCCTATCTTGGAGACAATTGCCTTGTGCAGGTTATCAAGATCTGACTTCAGGTCAGCAATTGACTGCTCTATCCTGTCAACCCTGGAATCAGTGGTTTCCTTCCATTCGCTGAATTTGGTGAGTTCCTTTGTGAGCTCTGTCCATTTCTCTTCAACTATTGTCTCTGCAATCTCCTCAAAGCCTGCGCTTGGTCTGGCAGATGGAGCTGTTTCAGGAATACCTTCTGGCATCTCAGGAAATGCACCTGGCCCTGTTGGAGTTGCTGGCGGGCCTGCCTCAAACTGCGCAATAGCATTGTATATCTGTCTAGGAGTGTATCCCTGCGTTTGCAGTGAGCTGATTATCTCTTCATTGGCCATGCCCTGAGATTTCATGTAGCTTACCTGCTCAACAGGCAGCCCTGAAGGCGGCGATACTGGAAAATCAGAAGTCATAAACATTTCAGGAGGCGCTTCCTTCCTTTTTTTCTTAAAAATGTCCAATAATGCCATCTAGCTCACCTCCTTTTGCCAAGTGCCTCAAAATAGCACTCACGCGGTTTTTTTGCAATATTACTAATTATTTTTTTATTATTTATTTAAACTTTTATAAACTTTTTGGTAATTTTATAGCGAATCTCAGTAATTATTGAAAATTTGTGAGATTCGCTAACTAGCAAATTGCAAAAATAACGCAGACTCGCTGATTGATATATATACATGCTCGCCATATCTCCGCTCTGAAGAGCGGAGTATTATGGCTCGCTAAGATAGTCAGCGAGTCTGCGGGATAAAAAAATTGCGCACTAAAGTGCAGGGTGTCATTTGAAATGCAAAGCATTTCTAATGTGCTCAGAAACCGCAGGTTTCTGACATAAACCCGCGCAATTTTTTTATAACTGAACTTTTTAATTGCAATTGGCTATTAAAGAAAAATCTTACTATTCTTCAGCTTCTTCTGATGTTTCATCGCCGTTTTCTGGCTTTCCAAGAATTTCCTTAACTATTTTTTCAACTGTTTCACGCGTCACAAACCGCATTGGGTCCCACAGCTCAACATAGCGCTTCATCACGCCAACGTCCTCTTTTTTTGCTGTAAGCTTCAGCTCTTTAATTACTGTGATTATGCGGTCCTCTATCTCAGTAATCGAATGCTTTATCTCAGTCATCTCAGAATCAATGGCCTTTATGTCTGTATTTGCCTTTTTGCTGTGAACAAGCATATTCTGCTCTATAAGCGTCAGCTTTTTCCTCAGCTCACCATACCTTTCCTCAGATATCCTCAGCCGCGCAGCAAGATTGTTAATCTTATCGGTAAGCTCAGAAACTGCAGGGGATGGAGATGCTGGCTCTTTTGGCTTCCCAAAAAAGCCAAAACCTGATTTTGGCTCTGGAGCCCCTGTCGGCGCAAATTCTTCTGGCATGTTTCCCACAAAATAATAGGGCAGTAATAAAGTTGTGTGACTATACATGAGTAGTTGCAAGGTTAATTAAATCATAATATAAAATAATATAATAAAATATAAAAAAGTATAAAATATATAAAATAGTATATTTTCCGCATGGTGCATAACGCATGAAAAAGCCAATCTCCGCAACAATAGATGAAGACCTCATAAAGTGGGTTTCAAAAAAAGTTTCTAAGGAGAAGACTAAGTACAGAAACAAGTCACACCTGATAGAGACAGCCCTAGAAAATATGCGCTCAGAAGAAAAAGAGGACTAAAATGCCAAAAAAGTGTGGGGAGTATGAAATATCCCGGGAAGGAGAGGAAATAACAGTCAGGATTGACTGCGAGGAATGCAATTTTATCCCTTTTGTGGAAGACGAGCCAAATGCAATGTCCCTAGCAATAGAAACTCTTGCAGAGGCTGGAAACGCCACAAAGCTCGTCTTTGCGCAGAAAAGAGATTACGAGTACGAATACGGCCAAACGCAGATTCTCGTCGAGATTGCCAAGCTATACAAAGACCTCCTGAAGCACAAACTGGCGCACACACTTCTTTCATCACCTGCCTGCAGCAGATATGTCAACCCAAGATACATCGAGCTCCACAACATAATCTACACAACACTAAAAGCAGACCCTCTTGGGGCATATGTCACACTTAAAAGAATCGAGCGAAGGGAACGCGGCATGGCTGAAGAGGGGCTAATCACAAAAGAGGGAATCACGTGCCTGCAGCCATTCTACAAGCTGCTGAATGAGATAACTACCAGCTTTGAAAAAACAAAAATGGTGCAGCTTGCAAAACCCCATCTTGCTGGGTTCAAGCTTGGCGAGAGAGATGTCTACAGGAAAATATTCGCGCCGCTCATAAAGCCAGACTTCATGTTCACAAAGATAATGGCATCATACCCTCCTGAAGCAGAGGAGATTGACAGCTATGACGTGAAAGGGACAGAGGTGACAATATTCTCGATGCCTGACACTGTGCAAAACCTCTACCACATAGTCCCCCCTGAATTCAGGCTTACAGAAGAAAAATACGAGCTTCTTGATGCAGCAAGAAAGATAATGGCAGAGCACAAGCCAAAAAGAAGCGAGTTTGTTGACCCGCAAAGGATGAGGGAGGTGTTCAGCAATGTCGGAGCAGACCTCATAGAAGAGCTGGCAAGCTACAGGGGATACACCTTAAGAAACAAAGACATTGATGAGCTGACCCGGATTCTTGTTAGATACACTGTCGGCTTTGGCTTGATAGAAACACTACTGCAGGACGAGAAAGTCCAGGATGTCACAATAAACAGCCCTATGGGAAGAACACCAATCTTCCTGATACATCAAGACTATGGCGATTGCTACACAAACATAATTTCAACCCCCACAGAAGCAGAGTCTTGGGCGTCTAAGCTCAGGATGATTTCTGGCAGGCCTCTTGACGAGGCAAACCCAATTCTAGATACTGAACTGGTCCTGCCAGAAGCGCGAGCTAGAGTCGCAGTGATAACAGAGCCGCTAAACCCTTCTGGGTTGGCATTTGCTCTGAGAAGGCACCGCGACAAGCCCTGGACCCTGCCTTTATTCTTAAAGACAAAAATGATAACTCCCCTGGCAGCCGGACTGATGAGCTTTCTCATAGACGGAGCAAGAACCCTGCTTGTCGCTGGAACAAGAAGCGCAGGAAAAACATCATTCCTCGGCTCTCTGATGGTAGAGATAATGAGGAAAGGAAGAATAATTACAATTGAAGACACATTAGAGCTTCCTGTGAGCGCGCTGCGAGACCTAAACTATAACATACAGTCAATGAAAGTCGCATCTGCACTTACAAGAGGAACAACAGAGGTAAGCGCAGACGAGGGAATAAGAGCCACTTTAAGAATGGGAGACAGCAGCTTGATTGTCGGCGAGGTCAGAAGCGTTGAGGCAAAGGCACTATACGAAGCAATGAGGATTGGCGCTTTAGCGAATGTTGTTGCAGGAACAATACACGGTGATAGCCCTTATGGTGTCTTTGACAGGGTTGTCAATGACCTTGGCGTCCCAAGGACAAGCTTCAAGGCAACTGATGTTGTGTGCGTCGCAAATCCTGTCAGAAGCCCAGATGGCCTGCACAGGTGGAGAAGAATCACAGAGATAACAGAGATAAGAAAGCACTGGGAAGAGGATCCGCTGGCAGAGGGCGGCTTTGTTGACCTCTTCAAGTATGATGCGAAAACAGACCAGCTCATCCCAAGCAAAGACCTCCTTAACGGAGATTCTGACGTGATAAAAGCAATTGCGGGAAATGTCAGGGAGTGGGCTGGAAACTGGGATGCTGTATGGGACAACATAGAGCTTAGGGCAAAGATAAAGCAAACAATTCTTGATGTTGCCGAGAAAACAAAAAGGCCTGAACTGCTTGAGGCGCCATTTGTTGTGCTGACCAATGATGAGTTCCATAGGATATCAGACGAGGTAAAGGAAGAGACAGGCGCCCTTGACAGCAAAAAGATACTCTTCAGATGGAACGAGTGGCTGAAAAGAAACGTGAAAAAGATGGGCATGTAAGATGGAAAAACCAGAGGACCTTGTTGCAAGATACAAAAAAAAGATTCAGTCACAGCTCTCCCTCAAAAACCTTGAGCCATTTGAAAGGCCTGTGACCAGGGAATACAAGGTTTTCAGAAAAGAGGCAATGCCCCCTCAAATCGGGTGGTATGAAAACGCGTGCAACTTCTGCGAGAGGCTGCTCAAGGTAAAGGTAAAGCCAGAAAGAGCTGCACAGATACAAGAATCAATCAATGTCTGCCATCTTGAGATAACACCATCAGGCGTGGTCTCTCTATCATATCTTTTGCCGCTTACAATTCTTGTCATTGGAGTGTTTGTGAGCCAGGCACTGCTGAGCTCAATTTTCCTGACATCATTTGTTCTTATACTTGGGCTTGTGCTTATTGTTGTCCTGGGAAAGATGCCTGAATTCCTGGCAAACAGCTGGAGAATGAAAGCAAGCAACCAGATGGTGCTGTGCATATTCTACGTGGTCACATACATGAGGCACACATCAAACCTTGAGAATGCAATAGAATTCGCATCAGACCACCTTTCGCCCCCGCTGTCGCTTGACCTGAAAAAAGTCCTATGGGATGTTGAGTCAGGAGTCTATGAATCAGTAAAAGAATCGCTTGACACCTATCTGGAGACCTGGAAAAAATGGAACAATGAATTCATTGAGGCATTCCACCTCATCGAAAGCTCGCTGTACGAGACATCTGACGACAGAAGACTGTCGCTGCTTGACAAGTCACTCGATGTAATCCTGACAGAGACTTATGAAAAAATGCTTCACTACGCACAAAACCTTAAGTCACCAATAACAACACTCCACATGCTTGGAGTAATCCTCCCGATACTTGGGCTTGTCATACTTCCTCTTGTTGTAAGCTTCATGGAGCAGGTGCGCTGGTGGCACATAGCAATACTTTACAACATTGTGCTGCCATTGATTGTTTACTATATGGGAAAGAGCATACTCTCAAAAAGGCCGACAGGCTATGGAGATACAGATATTGCAGAGATAAATCCTGAGCTTAAAAAATACAGAAACATCATTATCAAAATAGGAAACCTGGAACTCAAGATACACCCCATATTTATTACAACGCTCATCGGCGCAGCCCTGTTCCTGATAGGAATATCACCGCTGCTCCTGCACTTGGTAAACCCGTCTCCAGCATTTGACATCCAGCTCCCATTCGGGATAAAACTTCTGGAGTACAGGGAGAGCACAACCATGCCTGGCATCATATTCGGGCCTTATGGCCTCGGCGCAGCATTGCTAAGCCTTCTTGTCCCCCTTTCGCTCGCACTAAGCATAGGGCTTTATTTCAGAATGAGAAGCAAGAATGTGATAAAAATACGAGACGAGACAAAAAAGCTTGAGGACGAGTTTGCATCTGCCCTTTTCCAGCTCGGCAACAGGCTAGGAGATGGGCTTCCTGCAGAGATTGCCTTTCAAAAAGTCGCTGATGTAATGGCAGACAGCATCAGCGGAAGATTCTTCGAGCTTGTGGCAACAAACATATCAAGACTTGGAATGAGCGTGAAAGATGCAATCTTCAACCAAAAAACAGGAGCGCTTGTCTATTTCCCATCAAATATCATCAAGAGCTCGATGAAAGTCTTGATTGAGAGCGTGAAAAAAGGCCCGCTCATAGCTGCACAGGCACTGATGAATGTCGCCAGATACATAAAGGAAATACACTCTGTTAACGAGCGGCTAAAAGATTTGCTTGCAGACATAATATCTGACATGAAATCGCAAATAACATTCCTGACGCCAGCAATAGCAGGGATAGTTGTTGGAATAACATCAATGATAACATACATCCTCGGAGCCCTCTCTGGAAACATCAGAAACCTGGGGGCAACAGAGGCAGGCATGTCAAACATAGGGGACATTGCATCATTGTTCGGAGACGGGATACCCACATTCTATTTTCAGATAGTTGTCGGAGTCTATGTGTTCCAGATGATTTATTTACTGACTGTCATCGCAAACGGAATCGAGAACGGGGCAGACAAGCTAAGCGAGAGATATAATCTTGGAATAAACCTCGTAAGAAGCACAACAATGTACTGCCTGATATCGCTGGCTGTAATGCTGATATTCAACATGATAGCATCAGAAATAGTGACTGCAACAGGAGTTATTGGCGGATAGGCTGTTTGTGGTAAGAAAATAAAGATAGTCCTATTTCTTATACATTTTTCTTACTGGACATTTCCGAAAGTTTTCCGGACTTTTATCGTCAATAAACACTGGCCAGAAATACACTGGACATCCTCACGCAGAATATTTAAAGAAAAAGCAATCTTTAGTATTTCTAAAATGAAGCTAACTAAAAAATTAGCTGAACTGGTTGGGATAATAATTGGAGATGGCCATATTTGTCGCCATAAAAATAGTTATCGAATTGGTTTCACAGGGAATCCAAAAACAGATAAAAGTTATTTTAAACGTATCCAAAACTTAATTTGGATTGTGTGGAGAAAACAAAGTAAGATAGTAAAAAGAGGGCGCGGATTACGAATTACTTTCGGGTCTAAAAAAGTATTTGAAGAGTTAGTTTATGATTTGGGGCTCCCATATGGTGAAGGAAAATGTGAACGCGTAAAAATCCCTGAAACCATCGCTAAAGAATGGAAATTTGCAAAATGGACAATTAGAGGAATTGTTGATACCGATGGAAGTGTTTTTGCAGTAAATAAGCCTGGAGCTAAAAACTATCCATCTATTGAAATTACGACTTCAAGCTATTCGCTTGCAACACAACTAAAACAAAATCTCACACAAAGAAAATTTCGCGTAGCAAAAATATGGCAGTATAAATCAAAATTAAGCAGAAGAACCACTTATAAAGTTCCACTAAACGGGAGAAAAAATCTAGCAAAATGGATTAAAGAAATTGGATTTTCCAATCCAAATAAATTAAAGAAAGCAATAAGTATCATAAAAAAAGTGAGGCGGGTGGGATTTGAACCCACGGTACCACGGTAACTGAAAGCGAACTTCCAGGTGGTTTCCTAACTTCAGCCGTCTGAGCCAGCGCTATTAACGCTGTGTGCTTTCCCAGGTTAAGCTACCGCCCCATACAGATGTAGAAAAATTAGGTCTTTAAAAGTCTTTCGCTCGCTTAGAAAAATAATGCAGCTTTTAGTAATCCCTTATTTGGGTGCCAGAGACACAGAGACAATTGCATATGCAGACTGTTTATCAGTAATATATACTTGCGAGCAACTTCTTTGCGAGCCTAGATGTCCGCCAGGACCATTACAAGGAATTTTAAAAAAAATACAAAAAAATTATTTTAAATCTTTAACCATAGTCTGCCCAGTAATCAGCTGGAAAAGAACATTGCAGAGCTCTTTTATCTTAACTCTTTTCTGCTCTGTGCTATCCCTTTCTCTGATCGTAACATCATCATTATTTAAGGAATCAAAGTCAATTGTCAAGCAAAAAGGACACCCTATCTCATCCATCCTTGCATATCTTTTTCCAACAGAACCTGACTCGTCATATGCAATAACATAACAAGGCTTGAGCAAGGAATAAACCTCTTTTGCTTTTGCGACAAGCTCTGGCTTGTTTGATAAAAGCGGGAAAACAGCTGCAGCAAGAGGAGCAAGATATGGCTTGAGTGAGAGCAAGATTCTTTTCTCACCTTTCTTTTCCTCTTCCTTATATGCGTGCTCGAGAATCGCATAGAAAGTCCTGTCAACACCTATTGAATTCTCGAAAACATGAGGAATTATTTTTTTGCCATCTGGATAAACAAAATGCATATCCTGCTTGCTGGTTTCCATATGGCCTTTCAGATCATAATCTGTCCTGTAATTATTTGAGTTCAATTCAAGCCAGCCGACTGCAGTCAAGACTTCAAAGTCCCATGTTTCTTTTGAGTAAAAAGCGCGGTCATTTTTTGGCACTTCCCTGAAGCGCATTGCCTCAAGAGGAATTCCATAAGCCTCATACAATTGCTGGATTCTTGAAAGATAATACGCAACAAGCTTTCCTGAGACAATTTTTTTCTTTACTAAATCCTCTGCCTTTACTTCCTCTATCTGTTCTTTGCCGACTCTTGCAAGCCTGACTTTGTAATCCTTGACTTC
Organism: uncultured Methanosarcinales archaeon; assembly: GCA_964354285.1. Lineage (GTDB taxonomy): Archaea > Nanobdellota > Nanobdellia > Woesearchaeales > ARS49 > JAWABT01. The sequence goes on from CAYGYR010000001.1 coordinate 230,599, forward strand.
ATCAAAATTCTCTATCTCATCAATTTTTTCAGGGTCAAAGAATATTTCTGTCTCCATCTGCGAGAACTCAATCGTCCTTATCAGTGTCTGCCTTGGAGAAATCTCATTCCTAAAAACCCTGCCAATCTGCGATATTCCTTTAGGCAGCTTCATCCTCATTGTCTTGTTCATCCTGGCAAAATCAACAAAAATAGACTGGCATGACTCTGGCCTGAGGTAGCACTCTGTTTTTGACCTGATGCCAACCTCTGCTTTTACCATGAGATTAAATTTAACGACAGGAAGAAGCTCTCCCTTGCATTTTGTGCACTTTAATTTGTGCTTCTCAATCTCTTTTGTATATTCTTCTGGAAGCATCGCCTCTGGAAAATTCTCTCCAATTACCTCTGAAAGCAATTTATCAGCACGGTATATTGTGTTGCACTTCTTGCACTGCGTTACTGGATCTGCAAAGCTCTTCAAATGGCCAGATGCCTTGAAAACATCTGCTGGCATTATCTGGGCTCCATCAATCTCCATAAAGTCTTCTTTCTGCACAAGCTCTTTTCTCCAGAGCTCAACAACCTTTCTCTTGATTGAAGCGCCATATGGGCCGTAATCAAACATTCCTGCAGGAGCATTTGCATAAATCTCGCTGGCAGGATAAAAAATACTTCTCCTTACTGCAAGGTTAACAACATCTTCATATTTGGTCATAACAAAAAGAAAGAAATAATTGGTTTAAATAACTTTTGATTATCACTTATCCAAATCCTGGAATCGCAAAAGGAAGAGTAATATAGCCCATCTTGTTTGCATACCAGACAATCACTAAAATTATTAAAATAACAATTATCCATGTTAGCATATTGCTCTTGTGCTCGCCAGGCATCTTAAATTCAGCCATAAATATCACCTCTTAATATACAAGAATCAAATTAGAGCAGAGTATAAATATTTAACTCTTCAGCCAATCAATTTCTTCTTCATCAAGCTTTAGCTCTTCTGAAAGCTGCCCTGCAAACTCGCTGCTTTCCTTGCATGCTGCCTTGAGATAAGGAAGGGATGACTTAATTGCCCTTTTGATGCTGCAGTGTGTTTTTTCTGCAATCTTCTCTGCAATAGCTTTCCTGTGCGCATACTTCATGTTTGCCTGCCAAATCTTCAGCAAGCGTGTTGTCTGCTCATACTTAACAGCTCCAGCATTCTTTGTGTCTTTTGCAGCTGCAACACCTGCTGTCATCAAAGCGCTTACATAGACAAGGAAGCGCCAGTGCTGCCATCGACGTATTCTTCCCCTGTAAACATCTGCCTTGCTAAGCAAATCATACGCTCTTGCAAGGTCAGCTGGCTTTGTGTATTCTTTTGGAAGGTTATAGTCCAGCCAGAGCATGCACTCATCAAGGTCCATATCAACTGTATCAAAAGCGCCAAGAGCAATCAAAGGGTCTGAATTTTTCAAGACCTTGATTAATGCCTGATGAATGCTGTCAAGCTTATTCCTGTCACCTAGCTCATCGAGAAGCTCTTTTGTTAATTCCTTTTTTCCCTGAGCCAGGGTTTGCAAATCATTGATTGCCCCCCTTAAATCACCGCCAGAGCGGCGAGAGAGCATCTTAAGGGCAGAATCATCAAAATTTATCTCTTCTTTTTCGCAGATGCCTTTCAGGACAGCGTATACTGAGAGATGATTCAATGCCTCGAACTCAATCATGACAGATTTCTTCCTCAGAGGGCTGAACTTCTTGTCCCAAGGGTCATTTGCAGTCATCACAACAGGAAAAGCAGCCTCTGCAATCAAAGAAGCAAGAGCAGAAACACCGCCACGGTCCTGCTGTCCTGCAACACCATCAACATCATCAACAAGAACAATCTTTCCGCTGAAAAAAAGAGACCTCTGCTTAAGCGCATTTCCTATTTTCTCATTAATCTGGTCGGCATTTCTTGTGTCAGAGGCATTAATCTCAACAATCTCCAAGCCAAGCTCTTTTGCAATAGCATAAACAGCGCAGCTCTTGCAGGTTCCTGTCGGGCCGTACAGCAAAGCAGCCTTCTTTTTCTGCTTCTTAAACTCAGAAACAAACTTCCTGAGATCAGAAACAGCACTGGGCTGAGGAATATCACTCGAGCTCTTCGGCAGGTGCTTATTAATCCAAGGAATCATAAAAACAGAGAAGCAATAGCTGTTTAAATATTTAATTGAAATGGAGAATATACTTAACTTAAAACACTAATCTTTTTATATCTTACAGGATTATATTTAACTATGGCAGGATTAGACACAATAATTGCAGAACTGGATTATAGTAAAGATATCGCACAGGCAAAATGGACCATAGACCTGGACGAACCTATCGGAAAAATGAAAATTGGTGAATACCTGTCGTATAAAGCTAATCTTCTGGCAGGCAGAATTTACTATATGATAAAACCAGTAATCAGGGGTGCTGTTGTGGGTGCTGCAATTGGCGGTTTGGCAACCTTGATAACAGGAGATACTTCTGCCACAGCGCGTGGGATACTAGCAGGTGCACTCGTGGATACTGCTCAACATCATCTCAGGCTTGTTCATTACACGCTTAAAAGGACAGTAGACGATCTTTACTCAGACGATGATTTCTTCTAAGTTAACGAAACCTTTTTAAACACAATTTAAGTCCGAAAGATATATGAAAGATATACACGAAGCTCGTGAGGAAGGAATAAGGCAATACGAAGAGATAAGAAAGAAAGCAGGACTGCCTGACTTGAAGGAGTTTGAAGAGGAATTTGAGTGGAGGGTTGCTGCGCCAGTAATAGCCTCTGTGATGTCTGTGATGCTTGACAGGATAGGGCAGGCTGCAGGCCATGTTGAGGTAGTATTCCAGCCGACAAGGATGTCTGATGCAATGGAATCAAAATTCCACACAGAGGAAGAAAAAACAGAACTGTTCCCTTTCTATAAAGAATCAATATCACTTGTTCACGAAATGCACCTAGCAGCATACACAAACAGGGAAAAAAGAATTGAGGCCATAAAGAAGGCATATGAATTCTACATGAAAAAAGTAAAACCGATAATGCAGAGATTCCTTGATACCCAGGCAAAAGGCTGGCTGAAAAAGGAAAAAGTAGAGGGAACAAAAACATACTTCGGGTAGAGAAGCAATGGAACCAAAACTCAAAGACAAGAACTGGGACAAGGCATTTGAGCCGCAGATATACGGAGAATGGAAAGCCAAAGAATTATACAAGTTTGAAAAGAAAGGAAAGAAAAAGATTTACTCAATAGACACCCCGCCGCCTTATGTCAATGCCCCTGTCCACATTGGCCAGACCACAACATATGTTCTTATGGACATGTTTGCGAGATACAGAAGGATGACTGGCCACAATGTTCTCTTTCCTTTAGGCCTTGACAGGAACGGCTTGCCAATAGAGATGGCTGCTGAAAAAAAATTCAACATAAAACTCACACAAGTCACAAGGGAAAAAGCAATAGAGATGTGCAGGAAAATACTTGAAGAAGCAAGCCTCGCAAGCGTAGAATCCTTTTTGAGATGCGGAATCAGCTTCAGTTCATGGAAGATAGGCACAGAAATAGGAGAGATATACGAGACAGACAGCCCTGACTACAGGGCATTAACCCAAGAAACATTCATTGACTTGTGGCACAAAAAACTAATCTATGAAGACACAAGAATAAACAACTTTTGCCCTGGATGCCAGACAACACTTGCAGATGCAGAGGTTATCTACAAAGAGCTCCCGACAAAATTCAATGACATAACATTCAAGTGCAAAGAGACAGGAGAAGACTTAATCATCGGAACAACAAGGCCAGAGCTTGTATGCACGTGCGCAATGGTCATATTCAATCCAGAGGATGACAGATACAAGCACCTTAATGGAAAAACAGCAGTAACACCGATATTCAACAAAGAGGTTCCAATAAAAGCACACACTTTTGCAGAGATGGGCAAAGGAACAGGGCTTGCCATGATGTGCTCTGCAGGAGACTTAACAGACATCCAATTCTTCAGGGAGATGAAACTAGATCCAATCATTGCAATCAACAAAGACGGAACAATGAATGCACACGCAGGATTCCTTGAGGGATTAAAAGTCAAGGAAGCAAGAGACAAAATGATTGAAACCCTCAAAGAGAAAAACATCCTTGTAAAACAGACAGATGTGATGCACAGGTCTCCAATCTGCGAGAGAAGCAAAGACCCAATAGAATTCATTGCAATGCCTGAGTTCTATGTCAAGCAAATTGAATACAAGACAAAAATGAAAGAGCTTGCACACCAGCTTAATTTCTTTGACCCAAAAAGCAGGCAAAGACTGCTTGACTGGATTGAGTCAGTAAGCATTGACTGGCCAATCAGCAGAAGAAGATACTATGCAACAGAAGTTCCGTTATGGTACTGCAAGAACTGCAATGAACCAATAATTCCTGACATAGGCAAGAAACCAAGATATTATCAGCCATGGAGAGAAAGCCCCCCTGTAAAAAGCTGCCCAAAATGCAAAGGCAAGGAATTCAGAGGAGAGGAAAGAGTCTTTGACACATGGTTTGACAGCTCAATAAGCCCACTGTATATTCTAAAATACAACAGAGATAATAAGTTCTTTGAAAAAGCAATGCCGTGCACCCTGAGGCCGCAGGGAAAAGAAATCATAAGGACCTGGCTTTACTACACACTGCTTAAGTGCCACCTGCTCACTGGAAAAATCATATTCAAAGATGCGTGGATAAACTTCCACATTCTTGACGAGTGCGGGAAAAAAATGTCAAAAAGCGTAGGAAACTTGATTGACCCAAAAGACGTTCTCGACAAGTTTGGTGCAGAGCCATTCAGGCTCTGGGCAGTTATTGAGGGAAACATAACAAAACAAGACTTCAGATGCAGCTTTGACAGGATAGAGGGAGCTGGAAAAACACTCACAAAACTCTGGAATGTTGCAAAATTCATATCCATGTTCCCAGAGCCAGAAGGCAAAATAAAACTCACAGAGCTAGACAAATGGATACTCCAAGAAACAAACAACCTGGCAAAGCTTACAAAAGAGAGTTATGAGCATTATGACTTTCACACTCCTGCAACAGCAATAAAGAATTTCATCTGGGAAACATTCGCATCACATTACATAGAGCTTGTAAAAAACAGGGCATATAATGAAGGAGACAGGTTCGGCAAAGAAGAACAAAACGGAGGCCTGTACACGCTGCACTACTGCCTTGATGTCCTGCTGCATTTACTTGCACCAATGCTTCCAATGATAACATACAAGATATACCAAGAGCTCAGGGGAAAAGACATTCATTTTGAAAAATTCCCAGAAGTGAAGAAGGAGTATACTCAGGCATTCACAAAAGAAGACCTGATGGAGCTTGACGGAATAATCTGGAAAGCAAAAAAAGACAAGGGATTAAGCCTCAAGGCAGATATAAAAGAGGCTGTAATACCCGAAAGCTTTAAATGCATAGAACATGACCTTAAGCTAACACATAGAATACAATCCTTGAGCTATGGAAAAGAAACAAAGATTGTACTTTAATTGAATCAAATAATTGCTGGGGGGGATGAATTGTGAGTGAAGAAGATAAAGACGCAGGTAAAATGATGTTTCAGCCAGAGTACCATGGCAACAGAACAATCTCTGCAGGAATGTACGGCAACTTTACTTTTTCTAAAGGTGCTGAGAAAATATTAAAAGACGACAGGTACTTCACAGTGAGCCAGGAACTTGCTGATGCAATTGCAACACCTGAACTCTGCGCAGAATTCCGCGAGTATGTCCTAACAAATCTGGATTTTAAAGTCAAAGAACTTGGCTTCAATAAGTACCTGGTAGATACTGCTAAAAGAAAAACAACAAAGCTATTGACAGTACAACTGCTGGACCATGATTCGCTAGTTGAGGCAGTAGATGGTGAAAACCTGGAAAAACTCGCCATAGAGGAAGCATCTGCAATTTCAGACAATCTGCATGGCGGTGCAAGCAAGCGCGAATCAAGAATAGACGGCCCAAGGCAGATGAACAGGTAATTACTTTTATTTTTTATTTTCCTTTTCTTTCCCTTCTTAAGAAATCACCTATATCAAAAATGCTCTGGACAGCTGCTTTATTCGGTTTAGTGTCGTTAATAAATGTTCCGTAGCCAATGCATTCATCATGCTTGTTCAAGACAAGAACCAAATCATCTTTCACTATGCCTTCTGCTTTTTTTGTGAGGCTCTGGCCCAGAATGTCCCTTCCGCAGATAAAGAGCCATTCCCCTTTTTCATTAACCCAGACTTTTTTCTCTGCAACTTCAGCTAATTTCTGGAGCAGGAATATGCTTGGCTTGTCTCTTTTGCCAAGGTAAGCGCCGATAAAAAAAGGGAAGCTCTTAACTTGCGCCCTGATCTTCCTTAATCCAGCTTCAACAAGATAGAACTCATCCCCTACTTTAATCATCTTAGTAAAATCAATTACTTCCTTGTCTGTAAACTTCTTTATTAACTCAATCATAAAGCTTCCTAATCCTCGCAATAAAAAACCCTTCTGTCTTTGTCTTGTTGGGCCAGAAACGCCTGCAGTTGGCAATATAAGGATCTAGTTTCCTGCCAAACACTTTAGTCAGGCCTTCACTCCCTATTTTCAGGTTTGTTTTCTCAATAACCACCTTGAAATGCTTAAGCATCCATTCCATGTTAAGCTCATTCTCCTCTGGCTCAAGAGAGCATGTTGAGTAAACAAGAATGCCGTCTTTCTTAAGGACAGACAGGGCACTTTTAATCAGGCTTTTCTGCATTTCAGCCATCCTTTGTATACCCTCAAAGCTTTTCTTGTTAAACCAGTTCCGGTCTGTAACAAAATTACCTGAGCAGGGCGCATCAAGCAGAACTTTGTCAAATTCTATCCCAAGAAACCGAGCATCGTTTGCATCAAACAAGTAAGCAGCTGTATTGCTCACACCCATTCTTTCAAGGCTGCTTTTCAATGAAATAAGCCTGTGCCTCTTTTTTTCAATTGCAATGATTGCACCTTTATTCTGCATCACCTGCGCAATCTGGGTTGTCTTTCCTCCTGGGGCTGCACACATGTCAAGCACAATATCTTCTTTATTTAGGTCAAGAAGCTCTACTGGAACCTGCGCAGCTGCCTCCTGCAGGTAAAAATATCCGAGCAGGAATTCTGTTATCGCGCCAAGAGAGAAATTAGAGGAATAATAATAGCCATGCCTTGTGAAAGGAATCTTTTCAAGAGAGACTCCAAGAGCACTTAATCTCTGAATCAGCACTGCATCTGTTATCTTAAGCGTATTAACCCTCAAAGATTGCCTTAATTCAATTGGAGGGGCTAATGTCTCGCCAAGCTGCTCATATCTTTCAAGAAAGAAATTCATGCTGTTTTCCATCGCACACCTTGGGGAGTGTCTTCGAGAACAATACCTTGCGCTTTAAGCTTATCTCGAATCTCATCTGATTTTTTGAAATCTTTAGCTTTCCTGGCTGCCTCTCTTTCATCAACTAACTTCTGGATGCCCCCGCTTATCTCTGTCCTCTTGAAATCCTTAATATCAAAGCCAAGAACTTTGTCAAAATCAAGCAAAAGCTCATATTTTTCATTATTGCCAATATCCTTGTCCTTAATCACATCCCAGACAACAGACAATGCGATAGGCATGTTCAAATCATCAGCGACTGCATCGGCAAACTTCCATTTATAATCATTATCCTTGGGCTTTGAAGCGAGATTTTCCTTTATCTCAAGTATTCTTTCTTTGAAGCTATTAAATGAATTTTTGGCGCTCTCCAGCGCATCATAGCTGAATGAAAGCTTTGAGCGATAATGCGCAGTGAGGCAGAAATACCTGTAAACAAGAGGATCATACCCTTTATCTATCAAAGTTGCGAGTGTAATAAACTCGCCAGCTGACTTTGCCATCTTTCCTTTGTCTGAAACTAAAAATTCACCATGCAGCCAGTAGTTTACCCATTTTTTTCCAGTTGCACCTTCTGATTGCGCAATCTCATTAGTGTGGTGAACCTGGATATGATCAACACCGCCGCAGTGTATATCAAAATGATCACCAAGATACTTCATGCTCATAGCAGAGCACTCTAGATGCCAGCCAGGCCACCCTGTGCCCCAGGGGCTGTCCCACAGCATGATGTGCCCCTTAAATTTGGACTCTGTGAACCATAACACAAAATCCTGAGGATTCCTCTTCTCAACATCAATTTCAACACGGGCGCCTGCCTTCTGCTCATCGAGCTTGAGCTTGCCAAGCTTGGCATAATCCTTATACTTACTGATATCATAGTATAGATTGCCGCCAGCAGAGTATGAATACCCATTTTTTTGGATTTTCTCAATTAATTTGAGCATATCTGAAACATGTTCTGTTGCCTTGCACCAGATATCTGGGGGCAAGATATGGAGCTTGGTAAAATCATCCTTGAATTCTTCCCAGTAGATATTTGCTAGCTTCAGCATAGATTCTTTAGTCAGAGGCAGACCTTCCCTCTTGAGTGCCTTAACCAGTTTATCCTCTCCCTCATCTGCATCAGAAGTCAGGTGACCAACATCAGTGACATTAATTACGTGCTTAACTTTGAAACCATTATAAAAAAGAACCCTCTTTAGAATATCCTCAAAAATATATGTTCTCATGTTTCCCACATGTTGATGCCAGTAAACAGTAGGACCGCAGCAGTACAACCCAACAAAGCCTGGCTTAATTGGCTTGAACTCTTCCTTTTTCCTGGATAATGTATTGAACAGGTTTAGTGCCATGATGAAAAGCAAATATAGAGGGTATATAAAATTATCTCTTTTAATTTTTTATTTCTTTTTGCAGACAAACATGCAATGGTCCTTCTGATAAGGGTCAAGCAGGATCTTCTCTATGACTGCAACTTTCTGCTCAAGCTCTTTCTGGACCTGGTCAAACAATGCTGCCGGCTGTTTTGTGACATCAATGCTTCTTGATTTTACAACAAACAATCCTAAACAGCCTTGTTTTAGGAACAAGCTCACATTCTTAAGGAAAATCTCAACCTGGTTCTTCTGGGAAATATCCTGATAAAGCCAGTCAACTTGAGTTACTCTGTCTTTGTACGTGCCTGGCTGGTTTGCATCTGCAAGAATCGGAGCCATATTCTGCCTCTGCTCGCACACAAATACAAGATCCCTGACAACTCTGGGAGCTGAATCAAGAGCAAAAACAAATCCATCCTTTCCTATAATATCACTAACGTGGCTGACTGTTGTTCCTGTGCTTGCGCCAAGATATAGAACCGTGTTTCCTGGAGAAAGATTGATTTGTTTTATTCCTTTTATTATTACTGCTGAGAGCTTGCTGTTTAATGGGCTCCACTCCCTGTACTCAGCATCATCTTCCTTAATCAGCCTCTCTCCATAAACAGAGATTCCTGGAGCAAGATTTCTGGTGAGCAGGGCTCTTTTCCTTCCCTGCTTCATTTCAAATATTCCTTTGAAAAATGATTCCCGTATTGCTTTCATTTTTTCTTAAACCTTGCATCTAGCCCTGCCTTTAATTTGTCTCCAACAAAATTCCCCTTGAAGTAATCAACTTTTGCAGCAATTGATATCTTGTCAGCAAGCGCTCTTGCAACCCTGCCCTTGTCTTTCATCTTTGCAGCTTCCATCAAAGGGTGCTGGACAAGAACTCCGTGCTTTGGACACTTGCCAAGGCCCCGGATGTGCCTGAAAAGAGCTTTCTCAGCACCAAGAAGCTGTATTGTTGACGAAGGAAGCTCTGAGAGCCTTTTAATCGAGCCTGCCAGAGAGAGAAGCTTTGCGCCGAGCAGCGGCCCTACTATGGCTGTTGTGTTCGGGCAGATATCTGACATTGCCTTCTCAAGGTAATGCTCAAGATATTTTCTGAATGAATAAATGTCATTAATGTTTCTTGCGAGCTCAAGAGCTGCATCAAGGTCTTTTTTCTCAAGGTCAGCGCCCATGCTGTGGGCCTCATCTAATTTTAATGACTTCAGAAGGTCTGCTCTTGACATCGAAACAACAAGCTGTGAGAATTTCTCATTTGAGTGGATTGATTTTGTGAACTCTGGATTGTAATACCCATACCACTCCCTGAGCCTGTTCGCAAGGATGCTTGAAACCTTATCAATATCTTCAATGCAGTTAATTGCCTGTATTGCAAGCAAGTCCCTTGCCAAGGAACTCTTAACTGCTTTCTTTGTGACTGCAAGATTTTGCTCCCTGAGTTTCTTAAAGTCAATCATAAATCGAGATATGCTTTCCTTGTTTAAAAAGCTATTTATTGGCTAACTTCTGCGTTTCATGCATGCACTAATGGACAAAAGTTAAGTCTTGCCTGGTTTTGCCCTGCCTGCCTTTAATTTATCAAAAAACTTTGAGAATGTTTTTTGCTTTGAAGAATAATAAATCGCGAGCGCAAGAGCCCCCAACAAGATACAGTACACAATCAATGTGAAGAATTTTGCAGAGATGTCAACAAAAGATGCATTATAAATCATTGTGCTCCTAAGGAGATCACTGCTAATTAAAAACGGATTATACTCTGCAAGCGAGAGCAGAGGGGGAGGCATGCTCTCTATCGGGATTATAACATCTGAAAGGAACAAAAGAACACTCCCCACAGATATGCCTGCAAGTGCTGCTGTCTCCTCTGAATTAAACAGGTAACCTATAATCATCCCAAGAAAAGTAAAGGCAGTAATTACTGCGATAAGCACAAGAATCGTGTAATGGAATCCTGTGAATATCTGCGAGCTGAAGAAGATGGCAGCAATCGCGAGTATGACAATAAGCTGCAGCAGCATGAGGAAATAGCAGCTGAAGAATGTCGCGAGTATGAAAATTATGTCTTTGACAGGCATCATGTAGTTCCTGAAATAAGCAGATGATGTCTTTTCAAGCATAATCATTGTCGGGGCAAGCAGCAGTGCTGTGAAGAGAAGGACAAGCACTATGAGTGTTGGAGAGACATAATTGAGATATGTTTTTCCAGAGGTTATTGGCTTTATCTCCGTGACAATCGGCTGGGCAAGCGCCTCAGGGTCTTTTACCTCCACTGCCCGTATGACATTCTCAATGTTATTAAAGGTCTTCTGCACATTAAGCAAGTTCTTAAGAGAAGCGTCAAGCTGGTCGCGGATCATAGCTATCTCGTCAAGCATTGAGTCACGCTCCTGGACAGCAGAATCAAGCTGGGCCTTTGTCTGCGTGAGCTTTCCGACAATATTGTCGACAGCTTCCTCAAATTCAGTATTCTCTGTGGCAACAAGATTCTCTGTTGTCTTGAGCTTGTCCTCAAGAGCTCCAATATCAGCAACACTCTCTTTGAGCGAAGCCAGCAGGTTCTGCTTTGCGGCATCACTGAGGGAGCTGCTTGGAAGGCTCTCCCCGGCTGAATCAATGTATGATTTTGCTTTTTGAAGAGACTGCTTCCCAATGCTCAGGGAGTTATCAACCCAGTGCTTGACCTTGTTCTTTGCACTGTCAAGGTCATTGACACCAAGCTCATTCATATCAAACTCAAGATTAACCTCCTCGAGGCGGACACTTATGTCTGTGACTCGCCTGCCCATCTCATCATTTGATGTTGTTAACTGCACGAGCGACGGCTTTTTCCCGCTTATCTCTTTGCTTGAAAACTCAAGCGCATTCACGAGGATAGTCGTGAGGTTTTTGCTGAGCTCCATGGATTTCTCAGAAAGCCTCGCAGTCATCACGTTCAGGATGGTCCAGACGAGATTTATTTTCGAGTAATCAACAAAAAAAGTTATCTTGTTTGAGTTGTTGCTGGCAATCTCAAAATCAGGAGAGAAAACAATGCAAGTATGAACCTCCCCAAGCTCTATCCCTTTTGTGCACGTAGCTGAATCAGGATACCTCACTACCTTAAACTGCTTCTGGGAGAGCTTTTCAATAAAAGAGTTTGAAACATCATTGTACCTCTCTGAAAAAGCACCTATCTTAACAGAGTAAAGGTCTGAATTATCAAAAGCAAGTCCTGCCAGCAGGATTATGAGAAGCGGACCGAGCACTATAATCAAGGCAGATGATTTAGCCCTGACAAGCATCTTTATATTTTTCTTGACCAGCGCAGCCAGGTTTGCCAGAGTGCTTTTTTGAAGTTTCATTTTTACTTGCTCACAATGCTTTCAAAGACCTCTCCAAGAGATGGCCTTGACAGGTTAAACCTTACTATCTTGTCTTTATTATCTTCAATATAATTTGAAAGCCAGGTGACTGTTTGCTTGGGATTTCTTGTTTTAATCATCAGGCTGTTGCCCTGAACCTGATAGCTTGAAATGCTCTTAATCTTTGAAATGCCTTTAACCAGGGAATCATATTTTCCTGCCTTTGTTTCAACCTGCAGTGCATAATCTTTTGAGTAAACATCAATCAACTCGTCAACAGTGCCAACCTTGCTCACTGTCCTGTTGCTCAGCACAGCAACCCTGTCACAGCCATCCTCTATCTCGCTGACAAAATGAGATGCCACAATAATTGTTGTTCCTCTCTTATTTATCTCTTCTATTAGATTCCACATCTGTTTTCTAAGCAGCGGGTCAAGGTCTGCTGTCGGCTCATCGAGAATCAATACTCTTGGCTCGTGAATCATTGCGCATGCGATATCAAGCCGTTTCTGCATGCCTCCTGAAAGATGCTGCGCCATCACGTCTGCAGACTCCTTAAGCCCAACAAGCTCTACAAGGTCGTTAATCCTGGCAGTCAGCATCACTGGATTAATGCCGTAAAGCGAGCCAAAATGCTGCAGGTTCTCCCTCACAGTAAGCTTTCCATAAAAAGATGTGTTTTGTGTTGAAAACCCATACAAAGCCTTCACAAGCTCTGGACTCTTGGTTATTGAAGTTATTGAGCCATCAGAGAGCTTCACGGCAATATTGCCTGAATCTGGCTCTAAAAATCCGACAATAAGGTTAAGCAGAGTTGTTTTCCCTGTTCCGCTAAGCCCGATGATTCCAAAAACCTCCCCAGGAACAATCTCAAGATTAACATTCTCAAGAACTATCTTGCTGTCAAATTTTTTTGCAACATTATTAAGCGTTATGAGCGCGCTTGTTGGCAGCTGCTCAAGCCTCTTGACTTTTTTGGCAATCTTACCAAGATATTCATCGACTAAACTCTGAGGCCAGCCGGCAGTAAGCAGCCGGGTTCGCGCATCTCCTTTTGGAGCAGCATTTACTATAGAATGGTCTAGTTTAATCTTTAAGGCCTCTTTTTCTGCCATTATTGCGTATTTGAGGGGCAATAAATTAAAAATTAGTGTTACCATTGCTTAGTAATCCCTCAGAAAATTATATATATAGGTAAAAAATAGCGCAGGTATATTCAAAATACGTGCGATGGTGATTTAATGAATTGCGATATTTGCGGCAGGGATGCCCTGCTATACACTGTGCTTGTGGAGGGCTCTGAGCTGAAAGTATGCGAGAAATGCAGCGCGGCAGGCAAGATAATCAAACGGCCAGAAATTGTAATCCAAAAGAAGCCAAATAAAACAGAGCCAGCCAGAGCAGCGCAGGCTGTGAAAGAGATTGTTGAGGCCATTGTTGAGGATTATGGGGCAAGGATAAGACAGGCAAGAGATAAGACAGGCCTGACGCAGAAAGAGTTTGCAAAGAAAATCAATGAAAAAGAATCAATTTTGCACAAACTCGAGACAGGAAGCTTTGAGCCACCAATACCCCTTGCAAAAAAGCTTGAGAAGACACTGCACATAGTACTCATTGAGCAGACAGAGCAGGAAAAAGAACAGGCCCCTGCCAAAAAAGAAAAATCAGACGGGCTAACCATAGGGGATGTGCTAAAACTCTAGATTACTTCTTAGACTACTTCTTGAATATCCTGTACCAGCATCTTCCTTTTTTCTCGTCATAAACTTTTTCAAAATTATCCTCAAGGAATCTAATCGTTGAGTTTGTTTCAGCCTCGCAGGCTGGCTCGTCTGGGGGGCAGATTATTCCGCCGCCGCAATTATCAAGCAAGACATACTCTATTTTGCCCTTGCTTTTCAAAAGATACTTGTTGAATGCTGCAGAAACACCCTGGTCATAAACAGGATAGTATATCTTGTTGATTTTTGCATCAGTGAAAAATGCAATGCTTGGATTAGCAGACCATATCTCCCCGATCACTTCCCTGCCCTCAAGGTATTTGAAGTATCCCATCTCCTCTGCAGCGTATTTTGTATTCTCCTTGCTAATGTAAAACTGTGCGCAGCTGAATATTGAAAATCCCAAAACAAGAACCAATGCAAGGCCAAAAAGCTTTTCTGATTTCCTGGCAACACAGGCTACAAGCCAGCTAATTCCAAGTCCTGTAAAAAGCGCAACAAAAGGGATGAACATTGTGAGGTAACGGTAATCCCTGCAATGCATCTGCGAGAAATAAGCAAGCGGAACAGCAAGAGCAAGCAATGGCAGGAGCCTTGATTTCTTGAAGCTGATAAAATACGCGAGCAGGCCAGCCAGCGCAAAAACATGAAGGTAATTCTCTGTGAAAATCACCAGGAAATAATGCCACCAAGGCTTATACCACAGAACATTGCACCCAAGAACAGCCAGTATTGTCTGCCTTGCCTCGATAAAAGGCAGAAGGGCACTCCCATAAACAACCTGGTAGACAACAAGAACAGGAATCACAGGAACAACAAAGCCGACAGCAAGCTTAAGCAAGCCTTTAATGTCCTTGCCAAACAAAAGAACAATGCCAAGTACTGCTATGAAGATTCCTGCAGGAAATTTAGAGAGAAAAGCAATGGCCATGAAAAAACCAGCAGAATAAAACCGCTTCAGCCCAAATAAGTATATTGAAAGAAGAACAAAGAAAAGCGCAGGAATTTCTGAATATAAATGAAAACTCAGGTTAAAAAAAATTGAGCTGAACGCAAACAAGGCAGATGACAGCAAGGCTGTTTTTTCATCAAAATACTGCTTTGCAATCAAATAAAGAAGGAATACGCACCCTAATGATAGGGCAAGCATAAGCACCTCCCCAAAAATAAAAAGATCAAGATTGACAAACCAGAGCAGGCCAAGCACGACAGGCAGGACAGGAGGCCTTATGTGCTCCCACAAGCCAGAGCTTCCTGCTGAAAAAATATGCTTGCCCATGCCTGCATAAACCCCAGAATCCCACCATACCTCATGAAATCCTGGCAATAAAACAAGATGCATGATAAGCGCAACAACAAGTATGATCAAGATGGAAGTGTGTTTTGAAAACTGTTTTGAAAAAAATGGCCATAGCTTCATTTTCTATTTTCACGAACAAGCTTTAGTATCGTTGCATTGAGCTCTCCTGTGTAGGTCAACCCTTCTTTCTTCACGCCATCAAAAACTATTGTTGGAGCAATAGTTACATTATACTTTTGGGCAAGAAAGCCTACCAATGGCTCGTCCTTGTAGTCTTTGTCAAGCGTGAGAACAATAACCTGCCTATCAAATGATTTTGCAACATCCTCAAGGATAAAGCCCTGCCTCTCGCTCGCATCCTGGTCAATTTCATAAAAATAAAGGATTGGGATGATGCTTCTTCCGCAGTCTTGGTTATATTTCTGGACTAGCGAGAAAAACTTGAGCTCAAGCAGGAAATATTTTCTCTTCAGGTAGTCAAAGTCTTTCTTCTTGAAAAAGCTAAAGCGCGAGTAGCTGCTTAAGTCAACACCAACCTGCCGTATTTCTTCTTTAAGGCTGGAGATGCGCGCGGCCATTGCCTCACATTTGTTGCCACCAAACAAGCCTGCCATCTCCTGCTCAAGCAAGTATGCCTGCGTGCTGAGCTCATGCCCTGACATGACTGTACTTATTACATCAATCCTTATGAAATCAAGGCCGTAATTCAGGAGTATTCCTGCGGCAAATATCAGGCACGTCAAGAGAAAGCTGTTTAACAGGACATTTTTGTGCTTCATTTTTTAGTCTGTTACACCTAAAATTTGCTTTACGTCAGCATACGAAGTTAATCCTGATTTTTTTGTCTTGTAGTTGATCATCAGGCTTGGAGCGCGCTCGATGCCGTAGTTCATTTCAATGAACTTCAGCTCTTTTGAGTAATCAAGCTCAATTGCAAAGACCTTTATGTCATATTTTTCAACAAGCTCGTCAAGTATTTTTCCCTGCTCCTTTGATGCAGCATCATTCTGCTTGTAATAGAAAATAATAACAGGTGTGTCAAGCTCGCAGTCTTTATTCAGCGTATAATAAAGAAGGTATGTCTTTATTTGCATCAGGTGGTATTTTAGCTTCAGGAAATGATAGTTTTCCTCACCAAGATCCTGCTTTGCAGTATCTGTCCCAAGAATCTTGCCAAGCTGCCAGAGCTCACTCGAGAGGGCTGCAAGCCTTGTCTGCGCAATATCGCAGCTTTGGTTAAATCCTTTTAGAAGCTCCTGCTCAAGAAGATAGGATTCTGTTGTGAGCTCGCTCTGCTTTATGAAACGATTGGCCTCTGTAAGCTCTGAGTTCCCAAAACTGTTGCCAACAATAATACCTATCACAAATGCGATTACCAGCAAAAGAAGCGTGCTCAAAAAAAGTTGCTTCTTCAAAAAAATCACCATTTCCTCTTGTTTCCTGTCATCTCCTGGGCAATTGCAGAGAGCCAGTGCAGAGTTGTCACATATGGCGAAATAAGGAAATAAAGGAAAATCCAGTGCGTGTAGCGAAGCATCTTCTCCTGCATCTGGGTGTGCGCCACATAAATGACATAGATTCCGAGAAATGTTATTGCAAGTATGGGCAGGGTTATCTGGATATTTTGGCCGAGCAAGAACTGCTTTAGGGTTGGAAAGTCAAGCACATGCTCCATAAAATAACCTGGTATTGCAAGGCTTCTTGAGACAAGCTCATAATAATCAGCCACGCCCCCGTAAAAGACCAGGCCTGCAGCTATTATCAAAAAAACCACTGCAAAGACATTGACAGGAAGCTGAAACATGCCAAACAAGTCATATTTTTTATTAAAAAACATTGAGCGATATTTCAAATGATTATAGATAAACCCCCTGAACCACCTTACCCTCTGGCGCCAGAGAGATTTCCAGTTATTAGGAACATGCGTGTAACCAATAGCACCCCACTCCATCCTGACCTTGTAGCCATTTTTCTTCAGCCTTAGCGCAAGCTCAAGGTCTTCTGTGCCTGCACTATCCTTGGAAAACCCGCCAACTCCCCTAAGTGTTGCAGTATTGAAAACACAAAGAACACCATGCGTCAAGAATAATGTATCAATCGATGCCATCAATCTTCTTATCAGATTACTCAGGATGTACTCTACGCGCTGGAGCTTTTCATAAATGTTTCTTGGCTCATCAACCTTGACAACTGAAATAACGCCGCCCATCTTAAGGTCAGCAAAATGAGGAAGAATCTTTTTCAGCGCAACCCTGTCAACCCTTGAGTCAGCATCAACAACGCTGAAAAACTCGCCAGATGCAACCTCCAGGGCTGAGTTAACTGCAGCGACCTTTCCCTCATTCTTTTTCTTGTCAATAAGCTTTATGCTGAACATAGCATTTTGCTTGATTATGCTGCGAACAGTGTCTGCAGTGCTGTCTGTTGAGCCATCATTGACAACAATAACCTCAAATTTTTCTCTTGGGTAATCCATGCTCATGAGAGAGTCAAGTGTGCGGGCAATGTTTGTTTTTGTCTCATTATATACAGGAACTGCTATTGTTATGAAAGGAAGCTTTGCAAGGCCTGGCTTTGGCCTGCGCTCTTCCATGTAAAGAAAATTAAGCCAGACAATAGTCATCCACAGGCTGAAAAAAGATAGCACCCATAATATGTTTTGAATCATTTTTCCTGGTATATATACTCGTAAATCTCACAACAAGGATTGGCGTAGCGCTTTTTAAAGGTTTCGCTATTAGTAAGTAAAAAATTAATACCCTGGCCTTGCTTTGCCCAGACAAGACCCTCTGCCATATCACGAGTCATAAACAAATACTTAATTCTGTGCTTTGACAGCAGCGCTCTTGTAAGGGTGATATCATTTGAGTTAAAGATAACGTTAGAATCATCATAAAGAATCCCTGCATCTGGCGTCTGCTTAAGCAGGCCATCCATCAGCACAGGCCTCTCTGCCCAAAACTCAATCCAAAATCCCTTGGAATAGTGAGAAAACACCCTATCACCTGCCTTTGAACGATGCGCAATCCAGAGCAGTGCATCCTGCATGTCACTATCAGGCTGAAGGCTGCTCAGCGCAACTGCGTGAGAGATTGCGGAGAACAAAAGCCCGCAGAAAAGAACAATCAGGCTGAAATTCCTGACCTGAATAAGATGCCACCTCATTCTTGCAAGCCCTGAAAAAGCAACCCCTGCTAAAAAAGCAAGGATAAAGTTAGAATAAACCATCGCGCCAGCATCAAAAAATGAATAAACAACAAGAAATATTGATGCTGCGTAAAGAAGATAATGCTCTTTCTTGTACTTCCACAGCCCAATGATGCCTAGAAGCGCGAGCAGCAGGGTAAATGCACTGAAACCGCCAATACCGCCAAGGTCAGAGATAAATCCTGTGACATGGCTCTTTTGAACAAAATCAATGCTTTCCTCCTGCAGGAATGCAGGAATGTCCTGCGCAAATATCACGATGCAGAGAAGAGCGAGGATGATGTATGCATGATTACGCTTCTTTCTGTTATACATTGCATAAAATGAAACTATTGCTGCTGGCACAAGCGCATGCAAAAGTCCAAACAACGCAGTGGTGCTGAAGAACACTGCGCTAAGGACAAGGCACCATTTTTTGTCTTTTGTGAAAAAATACACGCCAAGTAGGTTGAACAAAATCATGAGGCACGCTGGCGTTGATAATGAAAAAGAATAGCTAAACAGCGGTGAGAGGATAAAAACCCCAAGAATGCTTAAGACAGTCAGCCTGTCAAGCTTGAATTTTGTAAGCAGGATGTAAAAAAGCAAGACAGATAGAATGCCTGCAACAAGCGGAACTATCCTAGATGCATTAAGCATGCCCAAGATATAGGAGAATACTGCAAGCACCGCAGGGTATGGATTAAAATAATACGGCCTGCCATAAGAAACAGCATCATCTTGCTTTAGAAAACCTGTTTCACTGATTTGTTTTGCAATTCTCGCATGATAATATGCCTCCTCTCCAGGCAGAGTCTTGTTGTCATTAAGTGTCCTCATCACAAAAGGAAGCAGGATTAGCACTATTGCTGCTATGAACAGAACATAAGCATAAGGGGGTATTTTCATACTGTTTTCACCCTGCACTCTGGAAGCTTTTTGTAAACCTGGACATGATCATCATACACTTTCAAAAAGCATTTTCCGTCTGCATACCTGATTTTATCTGTTTTAAAATATGCTCTTGCCTTGCCAGAGAAATAAATGTAATCTGCACCATATTTGTCCATAAGGCCGACAGCCTCAACCTCTAAAGTTGTGGTATATATCCTCTTTAGGTCATTAAACCTCTCGGCAACATCGCGCTGCATCAGGAAACTGCTGTCCATTACATTTTTTCTCTGAGCAATGGCCGTGACCATGCTGCCTTCATTAACTGTCGCAACAATTGTTGCCTGCGGGGGCGTGTTTGACTTAATCCATTCAAGCGCATTTATCTCATCAGGAGTTATGGATTGCGATTCCTTTTGAGCAAGAGCAATAGATGGATAGACAGATAGCACAAGAAATGCTGCGAAAATCAACGCAGCAAAAAGCCATAAAAACCTCGAGACCTTTGAGTTTTTGACAAGCACTACAAACTGCAGATACCCTTGCGAGAAAAGCACGACAAGCACTAGCCCGAAAAACATCAAACCAATCTTAAGCTCAATAAATCTTAGCCAGAGGAGAAGCCCTGCAGATGCTGCAAAAGCCATGATTAGGTAAATATCTTTTTGCTTTTTCTTGAAAAGGAACAGGTAAATAACGTAAAGGCCTATAACAAAAGGTATCAAGCCTATCTGGTAGATTGCCCCAAGAGTTGTTGTGGCTGCAAAATGCTCGCTCAAGACCTCTTTAGGAATATTCTGCCAGACAACAGAGAGGCCGTGATAGAGCAAGGGCTTCTTGTAAATGATGAACTGAGCCCAGAGAATAAAAAATATTGAGAAAATCGATACCTCAATCTCATCCCTGCTCTGCTTCAGGCTTTCAACACGCACAAGAACCAGGTAGATAAATAATCCCAAAACAAAAAGGGAGACAATGGGGTGCAGAAAAGACAGCAAAACAAGCACAACAAGATAGCAGTACAGCCAAAAAGTGCTGCCTATGTTCATGAACGCATATATCAAAAGGAAAATCAAGGGAATTGCAAGGCTTACTGGGGTGAGCCTTGTTGCTGTTTCTGCAAAAAACACAGGAACAAAACCAGACAGAAAAGCTGTAAAGAGAGCAACATTTGTGCTCTTTGTTATTTTCTTGGAAATAAGATAGATAAAAAAAATAAGCGATGCAGCAAAAATATTTGGCAAAAGCTTTGCAGCAATAGTTAATGGCATGAAAAGGGAAAAAAATGCAATAATGTAATGAAAGACCGGGTTGAAAATAAAAGCTCTTCCAGAATAGCTTAAGGCATCATCAAAGATGGGCTTTCCTGTATCTTGTATATGCTCAACCTGCCTAAGGTGAAAGTAAGAATCATCTGAAGTGAAATACGGCGTGCTGAAGGCAAAGTAAAGCCTGACTGAAAGCACAACTGCAAATATTAATAACAATACGGCAGCAGAGTATTTGGACATATGCTAACTTAAACCATGTTGGTTTATAAGATTTTTGGTTAATAGATGTGCCGTAAAATATCTGGGTTTTTCTGCAAAAAGTATTTAAACGGCAGAATCAAACAGAATTCCATGCAGGTTAAAAAAATCCCGACAGGAACCAAGGCAATAGACGAGCTTCTTGACGGCGGCTACGAGACAGATGCAATAACAACAATATACGGGCCAGCAGGCTCGGGCAAGACAAACCTTGCAATACTCGCTGCTGTTGAGATGGCAAAACAGGGCAAGAAAGTAGTATATATAGACACTGAAGGCGGCTTCTCTGTCACAAGACTCAAGCAGATAGACCCTGACTTTAAAAAAATCATGGGCAAAATAATCTTTCTCACACCAACAAACTTTGCAGAGCAGAAAAAAAACATGGAGAGGCTGAAAAACCTGGTGAATGACAGGATAGGCCTGATTGTTGTCGACACAATATCCATGCTTTACAGGCTTGAGCGCAGGGAAGAAGACATCCACGAAATCAACAAAGAGCTTGGAGCGCAGATAGGACTTCTCACAGAGATTGCACGCAAAAAAAACATACCCATACTCATAACAAACCAAGTATACTCCCCATTTGAGCTGAAAAACAGGGTCAACATGGTGGGCGGAGACATACTGAAATACGGCAGCAAATGCCTGATCGAGCTCCAGGCAGGGCACAGAGGCATGAGAAAAGCAATCATAAGAAAGCACAGGTCAATAGCAGGCGAGAAAGAAGTTTTCTTCAGGATTGTAGAGACGGGAATAGAATCGATTTCATTGAAAAGAGAAATAAATTAAGAATTTAAATAAATAAATTTAAAAAAAAAAGAATAAAAATTATTCTTCTGTGAAATCTTCGACAGTGAATTTCGGTTCACCGGATACCAGTCCTTTCTTCTTTACATATTCTCTTGCAAGGATGTAGAAAAGCAAGCCAAGAGATTTCTTTCCTTTATTATTGCAAGGAAGAACAAGGTCTATCCCATTTGACTGGTTGTTTGTGTCACAAAGGGCTACGACTGGAATTCCAAGAGTCATTGCATCACTGACGACGTTCTTGTCAGGCCAAGGATCTGCAACAAAAATCAGCTGGACTTCCATGAACCTGGCAAGCTTTGGGTTTGTCAATATTCCAGGAGGATACCTTCCCGGGAAAACTGTTGCGCCAGTGGCCCTGCCAAATGCCTTTACTGCCTTCCAGCCATTCTCTCTCCTGCATGCAACAAGGATGTCTTTTGGCTCGTATTGAGCAATAAGATTTGCCGCAAGCCTTATCCTTTCATCAATCTTCTGCAGATTAAGGACAGACAAGCCATCTGTTCTTGTCTTGTAAATAAAAGGAGACATGTATTTTGTCTTGAATTTTGTACCAATATGTATTCCTGACTTTAGATACTGGTCCTGTGAAACCATAAATTCCTGTTCATTTGTCATAATTAATACCTCGACTGTATTTTTTATTACCTCAACAGCCTTTCTCATGCACCGAGCTGGCGCATGACTTTGGTAATGACCCATAGAACTGCGGGCTTGTTTATAAAGATTGTGATTTGAACGGCTCTGCCCCAAATCTCGCTAAAAGCTCGGGTTAGCAGCTTCAAATCCCCGCTTCTGCGATTGATTTGCTGACATTCTCCGTATGAGACAACCCTCTTGTCAGCTGGATAATAACATAGAAAGGATTTGACCTTAGGCTGCTAACCTACATTCGGGACAGAGCCGATTTGAACTCTGCAATATCCTCGTAAACAGCGCCCTGCTTGGTTAAGGTGCTCTTGATGAGCTTGAAAAATTCTATTTTGAATTCTTTTGGCTCAATCTTGATTTTTTTCAAAGACTCCTTAAACTTATTCTTGTCTTTGATGAACTTCACTCTTGCAAGAGTTATGTGAGGATGAAACCAGTTGTCTGGCGGGAAAATATCTTTAAGGGCAGTGTCAACTGCTTTCTGCACTGAAGTTATTTTATCTGCAGGCTCTATGCCGACCCAGAAAACATTAATTCTTTGCTCAGACGGAAAAGTTCCTGTGCCGTCAAGCTTTGCGGTGAATGCCTCAAACTTTATTTTTGAAAGGAACTCTTTGATTTTTTCAATTTTTGTTTCTGGAATATCTCCGAGAAATTTGAGCGTGAGATGAAAATCAGATGGAAAAACAACACGGGCAGATTCTGTATCTATTTGCTTTTGCAATTGCAAGAAATAATCTTTAATTTCCTTAGGAATGTCAAACGCAATGAATGCTCTCATGTTAAAAAAATTAAAAAAAGAAGAATTTAAAATTTATTCTTCATCTTCACCAAAAGTTTCAGAATCTTCTGGAGCTTCCGGAGCTTCCTCTTCCTCAGGAGCATCTGGCGCCTCTTCAGACCCTTCTGATTCTTCCCCAGGGGCTTCCTCTCCCTTTTCTTTGGCAGGAGCTGCTCCCTTGCCAAGCAATTCTGCGAAGCCAACTTTTCTTAGGACTTTAGTCACTTTTACCTTGACCTGTGCTCCTTCTTTTACTCCTGGAATAAACAGCACAAAGCCATCTTTCTTTGCGACACCGTCCCCTTTCTCGCCGACAGCTTCTATTGTCACATCTAACTCATCACCCACCTTAACTGGACAACTGGCGAAATCACCGCCACCGCCACTGCTACCGCCACCATAAGATGGCCTAGATTTAAAATTTCTCCTTTGTTGCATAATTTAATTCACCTATCTATTTAATGCTCTCTTGTGCAACAGCACAATACCCTGGACAATAATGAGCAGGTATTTAAAATTAACTGTTACATCAATAAAAAAAAATAAAAAAATTCATGCATCCTTGATGCCCTGCTCTGTAACAACAAAGATTGCCTCGCTTTCAGGCATGTTCGGGCTGTCAACCATTTTTGCAACTCTTGTCCCTTTCTTTCCTCTTCTCAGGTAAATCCTGTATGTGCTGTTATGAGCGACAATGTGCCCGCCTATTGCCTCTGTCGGGTCTCCGAAAAAGACATCTGGCTTTGCCATAACCTGGTTTGTGACGTAAATAGCAACATTATGCCTGTCTGCGAGCTTCAGCAGGGTATGCATGTGCTTGTTTATCTTCTGCTGTCTCTCTGCAAGCGTGCCCCTGCCAAGAAATTCTGCTCTAAAATGCGCTGTCAATGAATCAACAACAACCAGTTTTATGTTAAGGCCCTTGTTTTTTATCAAGTCCTCTATTTTTTCTGCAAGAAGCATCTGGTGGTCTGAATTAAAAGCACGGGCAATCTTTATGTTCCTGAGCACCTCTTTTGGGTCAAGCTTCAGCCCTTCTGCCATCTGGACAATCCTTTCTGGCCTGAAAGTGCCTTCTGTATCAATGAATACTGCCATCCCTCCTGTCCCGCCCTGCTCTGCAGTGAGCTGGCACCTGACTGAAAGCGCGTGGGCGAGCTGGCTTTTTCCAGAGCCATACTGGCCAAATGCCTCTGTGATAGCACCTGTCTCAACTCCGCCGTCGAAAAGCTTGTCAAACTCCTTGCTTCCTGTTGTGATTCTGCCTATCCTCTCTCTTTTCAGCAGAAGCTCTTCTCCTGACTCAAAATTCATCTCAAGATTTGCGCGGGCGATTGCAATAACTTTCTTTGCAGTTACCTCTGACATGTCAGCTGCTCCTATAAGCTCGCCTGGTGTTGCGACTGCAATGCTCATAAGGTCACTGTACCCTGCTATCTGCAGTTTTTCAATTGTTGCAGGGCCAACGCCTGGCAAGTCACTTGGTGATTGTATTTTTTTATCTTTTTGAACTACCTCTGGCTGTTCAAGCTCTTGTTCCATAGTATCATCCTCCTTTTTTTCAACCTGATTTTGTTCTTGATTTTGTTTTTTTGCCATTATTATCACCTTCTGAATTGGAAAACCTAAAAACCTATTTTAAAAATAAAAAAAAAGAGGCTTACGCAGCCTCTTTAACAGTTTCTTTCAGTGCCAGGAACTCGTATGCCTTGCCCAGGACAACCATTGCCTTTGGAAGATCGCCAACACCAAGATAATTGGTTGACTTCCAAGCACCTTCCTTGTCCTTGTATCCTTTCTCAAAGGACACTGTGCTGAATTCCTTTCCATCTTTGCTCTTATTCTGCCAGATGGTTGCACTTACTCCTCCTGCCCTAAATTTTCTTTTAGGCATGTTTTTTTCCATTTTATTCACCTCTATATTTCTGAAATACAGAGGTTTCTGTCGTTAATATGTCTTTGTGAAATTTTTCCGGAAAGCCAAACAAAAAATCCGGAAGCTTTCTGAAATTTGGCTCTGTTTTAGCCTCAAACCCGAAATACTTTCGGGCTGGCCCGGAACGCAGCTGAATATTCATGCTACAATTTCCTCTTCCAAAACAGCACTCATACCACTGCTTTCTTCAGGAGCATTGAGTATCAAGTACTCGTATGCCTTGCCAAGAATCAATGACGCTTTTGGAAGGTCTGCTGTCCTTAAAGAAGAAGTGGACTTCCACTCTCCAGCCTTGTCCTTGTAACCTCGCTCAAGCGAGATTGTGTGAAAGGCAAATGCTTTCCCATTATCCTGCCTTTCATTCTTCCATATTGTTGCAGACACAGCGCCTGCACGAAACTTTTTTTCTGGCTTATTTCCCATGCAAATCACCTCTTGCTATTCGCATTTTTTTTCATCTCTCTTTGCAGAGAGGAGGCGTGGCCTTTTGGGCCAACATGCAATATACTGTGCTGATTTATTTAAATACCCTACGCGGCAATGTCCAGTGACCAGTGCATATCTGATTATATGACTCTAATAGCAAGGGCAGCATCAAGCGCGAGCACAAATATGAAAACAACAACCTCAAAAACACCACCTGTCTGTATAAATCCCTGAAATCGCACTTGGCTTAAGGGGTGTATTATATTCACGCCATTCTTTGTGAGGCCGTCTGAGAAAAGATGCGCAAAGTAGCCAATAAAGACAGCAGAGCCGTAATTTATGCCGAAACCAAACCAGAGTATAAGCCATGCTGCCAAGGGAACCCATATTGTGTGAAGTATTCCCCTGTGCTTGAAAAAATGTGAGAGTGGCTTCAGTATGCTGAGCTTGTGGTTTATGTAAGACTCCTCGTGATCGATGTCAGGAAGAAGCGATGCAAAAACCGCAATGGCTAGAAAAATAAGCTTGTTTTCAGTGTTCACAACATAAAGAGAGGCTAGGCCAAACAGCAGGCCGAAGGCCATGTGCGTCTTAGCCATCATTATCTTTCACGGCTTTTAGCCTTTGGAGCTCCTCGCCAGGGTCTATATTTGGAAAGACGAGCTGTGTAACGAACTCAAGCCTGTCAAAAAACTGGTTTTTCTTTGCCTTGCCAACAAGCTTTACCTGATTTCCAAGAAATTCTGTCTTTATCGGCTCAAAAGTCTCAGGAGCTGTGCGGTATGCAAGCATCTCCTCTTTGCTCTTATTCAACAATCTTTCAGCCTGGTTTGAAAAGAAAACGCACCGTATATTTTCTGTACCGTCATCAAGAAATACGTTAATAATATAAGAATGACTCGGGGTTACGCTGCCGTGGGTCTTGCAGTTGTATTTTCCACTCTCATCTCTAACTCTTGAATTGCACTCAGGGCAGACCTCAAAGAACTTAGGATCAAACACCTGGACAATTGTGCCGAAAACCTCAACATTTTCATCCCCATCTGTAAGCTCTTTTATTTCTTTTCTTACTGCACTTGCTCTCTGCTTGACCTCACCTATGCTAACACCAGCTGGATTGATAACAATCTTGCTATTATCGCCAATGTGAAGCTCTATCCTGCCCTGATTGTCCCTTGCCATG
This sequence comes from uncultured Methanosarcinales archaeon, assembly GCA_964354285.1. GTDB lineage: Archaea > Nanobdellota > Nanobdellia > Woesearchaeales > ARS49 > JAWABT01. The sequence continues at coordinate 257,120 of CAYGYR010000001.1, forward strand.
GCGCCGGTGATTCTTACGATTGCACCTGGCTCAAGCTTCGGAAATATCTCAGTATGATTTCCCCAGCAAACAACACGCATCACTCCAGTCTCATCACCCATCAGGAAGTTTCCTACCTTTCCGCCGCTGCCGTCCTGCCTTTTGAATTCCCTTGCTTCGTAGACCTGCTGTACTTTTCCATTAACCTCGCAGTTCCTCATTCCAGAATAAATGTCTTTTACCTTGCCAGAACACTCTATCAGCTTGACACCAAGCTCTGTTGCAATTATGTGAGCAGCCCCATCCTTGCTTATCAGGCCTGAGAGCTGTGTCAGCTTTGCATTAACTTTATCGAGAATTTCCTGCTCAGATAGAGATGTCTTCTCTTTTATCTTTGCAACCATTTCATTAAAAGGAATTCTTATCAATTCTACCACCGCATGCTTCTGGGTTAGAGTGTTTGTTTATATATTTTTGTATTTTATAAGATAATGATTCAAGGAAGGCAGAGGCCAAACCTTATCTTTGGAGGCTGCTTGCTATATGGCGCTACATAGTTAGGCTGCTCTACATCAAAAAGAGCATAATTCCCTGAAAAATGAGCTGTTGGCATCTTGCCAAGGACACACTGCTCTTTCTGCCCTGGAACAGGAAGCGAACTTACGCACTTTGCTATATCTGCTGCAAGGTCTTTGAGCTCAAAGTATTTGCTAAAATCATAGCTAAAATCAACTGAGAAAGATGGCTTGAAAGAATACCTGCCTGCACTGTATATTGCGCCTTTTGGCTTGTATGGGGCAACATTCATTTCAATATTCTTTATTGCAGTGCCTGTGAGCTTATTGTCATGCGCAGTGAATATGTAATTGTCTTTTATGAACGGCTGTGCATTTGGAATTGCAGCATAATCTGCAAAATAATTGTTGAGCTCAGTGTTAGTTATTTTATTGAAGTTATCAAAAATGCCTGGGAAGCAGATATTGCCTGGGTCTTTGCAGGTATTCCAGACAGCATAGCCCTGAACATCACCGCCGCAAGCATCTGCTGTTGATACAAAACCCCCCTTATACGCAAGGGAATATGCTGAGGCATATGCAGAATATTTTGCAGACTGGTCAAGATAGAAAAGCATGTTGTCTGCAGAGTGCTGGGTAAGCATAAGGCCTATCTGCATGTCACCAATGTCATACTCGAAGTTTCCTATTCTTTTATTGAGCTGGAAAAAAAGGAAGCCAAGGCAGACCAGCACAACGAGCACTGCCAGGAGGACTCCCCAGTCAAACCCTTTTTTGCTTTTGAAAATCTTCATATTCCAAACTCCATAATTATTTTTGCTGGCTTTTTGAAAGGAACAGGAATGATTGTTTCCTGCTTTGTTGACAGTTGCGGCAACTGTGATGTCTCGGCAACAATATTGCCGCCCATAGTTATCTTGTATTTTAACAGGGAACCATAAGTGCTGCGCAGGGTATGTTCAATAGCGAGTATTGCATCTGAATTGCCTGTGACAATAAGGTCTGCTATTGTCATGTTTCCAACAGGCGTGCTTAACAGGGTTATCAAGGCATTGCTATCCTTGAAATCAGCTGTTTTCTCATTTATCTTAAAACTGATTCCTTTCTCAGAAAAGCCATACCAGGTGTAGAAGATAAAAAAGGCAGTTGCTATTATTGCTACTGCTATCAAAACACTAAATGCCTCTATAAATGCTTTCTTGTTCATGTTAGTTTTTTAGCTGAGACTAGCTTGAAATTAATGTTTGTTATGCTTTTATCCTTAAGCACAATAAATTCTTTTTGGGATATGAGCAGCCCATATCTTATTGGCGCAAGAGGGTATGCAATCTCATAATAAGCAGGATTGAAGACAAGGGATTTATTGCTCTCCATTGTCAGATTAAAAGCAATTGGCTTGTCTGGATGAAAATAAAGCATGTCTGCGATGAGCGACTCATTAAATAATGCTTTATCTTCAATCATTCCCTGGTGAATTCTTCCTGTGTTAAGGTCTGTATAAGAAACTCTGCTGTGCAGGCGGTCAAGCAGGAATGTGTTAGAAAGCTCTCCAACATATATTCTGGCATCAAGTATGTTATTTGGAACTTTTATCAGCAAAAAATAAACTATCAAAGTCATGGGAATATAAAAAAGTATCATATACAAAAGGAACGCAAACTTGCTCATTCCTTTCTTACCTGGCTTTGCCATTATACCTCTCCACACCTTCAAGAACTGCTTTTGAAATCTCTATCTGGCTGTTCTGCTCGAGCACAGGATTCGGCAGGGGCCTCTGGATGTTGCCAAGCTCAAGCAGCACAGCAACCTTGTCTTCAAGCAGGATACTGTACTGGCTCTCTGGATTTATCTTTGCCGCATTATCAAGATTTATTGGAACAACAGCAAGCCCTGTTATCTGTGGGAAAACATCTGAAAGCGCATTAAGAATATTGCACCCGAGACGTATGCTCTCTTCTTTTTTAATTGAATGAACATTAAAGTAAGCAAGGGCATTATTCACGCTTACATCTGAATTGCTGCCAAGATGAATGGAGATTATGCCATCTGCTGCCTTTGCAGAATTAATTTTCTGCGCCATTGGAATGCTGCTGTCATTAGACCATCCGCGCGTGCTTTCAACAGCTGCAATCTTGCTCAGGGTTCCTCTCAACATATTTGCAAGCTCAAGAGCAAAAACAGACTCTGGCTTATTGCCCGGAGAGATAAATCCTTTTTCCCCTTTCTGGCTTGCATCATCCCAGCCATGGCCAGGATCAATGACAATGCTTTTTACAGGAGATATTTTTTTAGGGCATGAAAGATAGTTGAGGTTTGTCTTGAATTTTGGATTAAGCTGCGGGCTGTCAAAAAGGATATCATTGCCTTGTTTTGAGATAAAAATTGAGCTTATTGTGCTATTGGCAGGCTTCAATTCCTTGTGGCGCAGAAAGATTCCTTTGGGGCCGTCTTCTGTGAAATAAAAAAATCCTTTTGATGCATCCTTTGCCACATCACTGCCCTTGTATACTTCAATTATGCTCGGGCCAAGGCTGTAGCTCAGATTAAACTTGCCAAGATTGCTGTAGAGCAGGTAAGCATTGCTGGGAATGCCATGCAGCTTGTCTATCGAGACAGCCATGTCTGTTGCAAGGAATTTCTTTTCATACGTTAATGCAGTGCCCATTGCATTGATTTTTGAGAGAAAGCTCAAGAGTATGAAGCCAAGAACAACAACTGTAATGAAAACAGCTATGAGCGTAAAGTCAACATCCCCTTTCTTTGACTTTACAGCCCTTTTCATATGGTTATCCTGTTAAGCGCGATGGCTGTCGCCCCATTAGTGGCCCTGCTCACAGTAACATAATCTTTATGCATTGGGTCTGGATTCATTATGGTTATATCTGTCTTGCTGCTTATGCAGATAAAGCGCGGGTCTGTCTGCGCTTTTGTGCAGTCTACATTCGTGAAAATCTCGCACTTTGTGGTTGCATAAGCCCCGCCTGTTTTTTCCTGCACGCATATGCAGGCATCATTATTGCAAGCAGGCTCTGGATTGTTCTTTGGAAGAAGCACAAGGTTGTAATCCTTTCCTGTTGTGAAAACATTAAATGACTCTCCGGAAGTTAGGTCCTGCATGTTCCTATGAACCCTAAGCAGATCATACTGGCCAGCACTCATCTTTTCTGTAAAGAAAGCGCCCCAGAGCGTGAGAAGAACAAAAAACGCAATCATTGCAATCATAAACTTAGGAATAAAGCTCACAATCTCATCTAGAGTGATAAGCGCACCTCTTTTGTTCATGATACCTTATTTAAGAAGAGAGATTTATAAAAGTTACTATTATTCCACGCGCTCACAGCAGACAAGACTCTTCAATTTACAGTCAACCCAGTCTCCGGGAAGCTGAGCATAATAGATTGACCTTGGCGGAGTTGTGCCAGGAATCGGAACAGCATTACAAGACGCAAGGCATTTCCTGTTGCCAAACAAGCTCTCACACTTATTTGTTGTGTTTGCCTCTGAAGCTGCCTGCTCACCAATGCCAAAAAGACGCTGTGATGCCTTGCCAATCTGGGCCTTGAAAATAACAATAACCACAACAAGAACCACTAAAGCAATAACTGCAACAATAATTGCCTGCATTGACATCTCAACAGCTCTTTTTTTCCAGTTAAGCATAAAATGATTTTTGGCATACTGGTATATAAAAGTTTCCACAAAATTTAAATAAAGAACCAAGATAGATAGAGATATGGAGAAAAAAGTGGTGATAGTAATACTTGTTGTTATACTTGTAATTGCTGTTTCTGTATATTTTACTTTTAAGCCAAAATATTATGCAGAAGACCCCCGCGGCTGGATAGAAGAAAAAGCAGATGGAACCAAAGAAGTCAACATAACAAAAGCAACAAGGGGAGCTGGATTGCTGAACCCAGAAGGCCTCCAATACAGTGATGGCAAAGTCTTGACTGCATTTGGGTATGACGGGGCTTACGAAGGAGAATATTTCTCTTCAAGCGTTTACAAAGATATTTTATCTGGAAATACTCTATTAGACATAACGCCTGAACTGAAGCCAGGAAACGGCGTGATGGAGGGATTCATTATAGAATACATTAAAGGAAACGAAGTGACAGCATACATTTTTGTTGATGAGGATTGGAGACAGAAACTAGGGGATAGCACAAATATAATCTGGGGAAGAATGCTTGATAACATCAAAAAATTTGAATACACGCCGATTGCAGACGGCATTTACATGAATGAGATAATCGATGACCCTGAGAGATTCATCGATAACTATAAAGAGAGCCGCGGCGGAATACTTGTTGGAAATCTTGAACAGAATAATGTTTTGTATGATGAGTTTGATGGCAAGACATTCATAAGACTCGTCTGATTATGGCGGATTAGGCCAGGCAACCTGTTTCTCAATCTTCTGAAGAAGCCACGCCTCACCCGCACCTTTGCCGAGCAAGACAATTCTGCCACAGAATCCTCTGCACATGCCTTTTGTCATGACTTCTGCTGTCACATATACCACGGGATCTAAGAAGAGTGTGCTAAAATATATCGCCCCTTTAGCAATCTTGCTGCCTAAGCCGAGCTTTCCTGAATGGCAGTAATTATATCCATTACTGTAATTAAGGTAATTGCCCCTGTCTACTGTGACAGTTATTACATTGGGCTTGAACTGCACAGGTGTAAGCGACGTTCCTTTTGGTTTCTCGCATTCTTTTGTTGCATACTCTTCATCAATGTACTCATTATAATTTGTAAGCACTCTTTTGCTGGCCTCAACCCAGTCATCTAATTCAGATTGAGTTATTTGCTCATGAGTCCTGCCCAAATCAACAATGTTTTGCTTTATCCATTGCCTGTGGTCTGATGCAAATGCATCTTTTTCAGCGCGCCCCCATGCCATACTTAGCCTTTCAATATATTTTTTCCTTGCCAAAAGATCTGGATACTGCTCATCATTCATATTCTTGTCAGAGGCAAGCCTTCTTACTTCTGGAATCTGATTGTGATCAAAGTTAATGAAGTCAGTCATTCCTGGCCTAAGGCTGTAAAATTCAGGAACAAGCTGCGCTTCAAGGAAAGCAGGGTAGAGGCCATCATAGCCATTGTTGCATAGGTCTGCAGGACTTTTTTTCATGATATTTGTATAATAATAATTAAGCGGGGCTATCCCTGATATCTCCAGGTCTGCTTTCATGCAATCCATATTTCTCTGGTCAAGGAACATGACAATCTCAGATGGAGCCCACTCCCGCTCAAGACCCAAAACTTCCCTTCTGTATTGGTCTGAGACAATATCTTTTGTAAGCGAGTAATCTGCTCCACTAAAATCAAGATAGTTATACACTTTGATTGCGGCATAAAATTTCTTTAATTTTTCAACAGAGGCAGGATCAATTATCATTTGCTCTCTGACATCAAGATAAGGAACAGCTTTGCCATCAATTGTTGTGCCTGCAAAATAAAGTGAATCAAGCAGGGCCCTATCAAAAGGGTTATAATGAATTTGTAATGCTCCTGCATTCCATGCTTTCAATAATGCCTCATAACTATCAACCCTGCATCTTGGCAAGCCAAACCTTTGCATATACGCATCAGACCACTCAGGAACTCTTCTCTCAATTCCTCCCCTATTGATGCATCCTGTTCCAGGATCACCAATATTATATCTCTGCAGCCTTCTGAAAAGCTCTTTTGCCCAGCCGCCAGGGCTTGCATCAGTAACTTCCACATCAAATATCTGGATAATGCCTTCCTCTGCATCACGCAGCAAGTAATCAACCTCATCATCATAATCAAACAACAGGCTCATCTGCAGTAGCTGCCTGTCAGCATAGGCATACTTACTATAGATATCAAGCGCTTCCTTACAAGGAGCGTATGCAGTAACAGGAGAATTAAAAGGAACTGCAACGCATTGGTCTTTGAGCATGTTTGCATTGTGGATTTCTGCAACAAACTCAGCCCTGAACCCTTGTTTCTCCTTAAGCTCATCAGCATACATCCTTGCTGCAAGAACTTCAGTTGCGAGATTAACAAGTTCGTCTGCGGCAAGGTGATGATATTTAATTAAATCAGGGGCGTCATTAACAATAGTCTGATGGAATTGCACAGCCCTGTCACGAAGGAATCCACCAACGCTATATTTATCGTGGTAGAATTTCTCATCAGGCCTGCTCGAATCAGGTATTGTGGCATTGTGGTACTCATTTAATTCCAAATCTGTTATCAGCTCATTAAATGCATTCTCAAAATCTTTACAGGAAGTTAGGTCACGACCGCCTTCCAATGTACTAAAGCACGAAGCACGTAAAGAAAGAACTTCTGCATACTTTTTCTTTGCAGGAGTGTATCTTGTTTTTGCAATCTCCCAATCTTCTGTCTGGTATTTTTTAAGGGCCTCCAATAATTTTTCAGAATAGTAAAGAGGCCTGTCCTCATCAACAACATATTTGTAAAGTTCTTTTAAACCTGATCCTGCTCTTCCACAAGTCGCGCCACCCCGGGAAATGCAGGAAGCAACATCAAGCTCGATTTTTTCATACTGCTTTTCTGCACTTTCTGCTGACTTGTCTGCAACTGCAAGCCAATCAGCCTTGATGAGGGGATCTGTGCTTCCGGCAAAAGCATAATTTTTGATTCCATATGCGGTTTCACCGCGGTGGAAATCAATAAAGAAAAGCCCATTTAAGTTATACAATGCATAATATCTTGCTTTGACAGTAAGATAATCCGCAAAATTATTTCCTGCAGTAATTGTTTGAGGCTGTTCGCTCACAACTTTTGCCTCAATCTTGTCAGGAGTCCATCCTGCATCTTTTACCAAGACATCATTCAAGCTTGCGAATCCGCTGTTCGTTAGCACAGTGTATGAGCTTCCTTTCTTTGCAAACAAATAATTTCCTGCAACAGCATACTCCCAGTCATATTTGCCGCCAACAAGATTTCCTGGAATCCATTTGTTTGCGCCTTGAGCCATCACTGCAGCTTGTATGGCATATCCTTGCTCCTGATCCCAAGGAACTGCAAAGAATCTTCCTGTATAGGAATCAATCTTGAACAAGTTGTTGTCGCCATCTCTTGCATAAAGAACATTTCCTATTCTTTTATACAGAAGCCCTGTCTTGCCTTTGCTTGGCTTCTGCCACACTAAGGAATTAACTTCGACAGCAAGCTCGTTTTGGAGCTTTTCCATCTCCTCGCTTATATTCAGGAATGTTATTGAGTTAGCTTTAACAGGCATTGTTCCTTCTGGGAAATTGTATAACTCAACAGAGCCAAGGTCTTCTGCCTGAACATAGCAGACAGCAGGATCATCTCCCTGAACAAGCAGGTCTGCTTTGCATGGGCTAGCAAGATAGAAGCGCAGCCCAGGCGGACTGTAATCTCTGCCTCTCAGCAGGCGAAGCAGGGGCGTGTTATTATACTTCAGAGGATATGGAGCAGGCCAGGCCGGACCAAATGATAGCCACATAGAATCTTTGCCACCATTCAAAGACCTCGCATTAATCCTGTCAATCATCTGCGCAAACAGGCCAGTGCCGAGCATCACGAGAAGCTTGTGGTCACGGGTAAGTTTTGCGCCAAAAACAGCACCTTTGCCAGTATAGCCTGCGGCAGAAAGCAGTTTTCCAGCATACGGCACTTTTGTCCCCATCAGCCACACTTTTTCAGAATATGCTGTAAGCGCAGCAAGCGATAATTTTGAACTCTGACTAACTGTTGCATCAAGAGCTTGCAATTCCTTTTTTACAAGCATGTCATCAAATATTGTGTTAAATTCCTTGAACATTGCTTCCTGTGATTTTAAAGGAAGTGTGCCAAGGCTGTCAATCTGCTTTGACATTTGCGCAACAGCAGCATCGTCCATTGACCCAATTAATGTCTTGAAAGTTTCTTTCCTGCCAACTAGCTCAACAAATTTAAGTTCAGACTTGCCAATAGGCGTAGCTACTTTCATTATGTTCTGCGCAAGCTCATCTGCACTTTTTGATATTGCCGTAATATCTGCCCCCCGCATGCCTTTAGCAGTCGCAGTAAAGCCAAGCTCATCATAATTCTTGCCAAAATACTGCACAAGCTCGTCTTTAATTTGAGCTTGAGAAGCTTTGATAGAACCGTCCCTTTCGACGTGCTTGCTTAGGATTGCAGTCAAGTCATCTGCCTTGTAAGCATACCTTTCTGACACAGACCACAATTTTCCCAGCTCCCCTTTCAAGTAAGAATCAATTAATTTTATTTTTGCAGCCTTTTTTGCACCAAAACCAGAGTAAAGCCTAGCCATTTTTTTGAAAGGCCAGGCCATTGCCTTAAATGGAGCAAGCATCAATTTGAATGGCTCTTTCAATGCAGTTTTCATTGCATCCTTGCCCATGCCTTCAGTTATTGCTTTCTTAGTCGATCCACCAAGCCCTCCCGCAGGACCGAGAGCCGCGCTCACTATGCCAGAAACAGCAATTGCCACAACATCTGTGCTGAGCATATTGGCGCTCCAGTACTTATCCTCTCCATCTGGAAAGCTTTCGTAATAGAATAAGTATGCAGGATCTCCTATGCCTTGTATCCAATCCCTAACCATAGACGGCTGTATGTCTTGTGTAAGCTCAAAACCAATAACCTTGCATTTTGGTGCTTTCTTATTGATTAACTGCACAAGACTGCAGTCCACACAAACAGGACCATAGTGCACTCCCGGACAACTGGTTAGATTAGTAGTATCACTATCTGAGCAATCTGTCTTGAAATCAATTTGCCCGTGGGCAACTGTGTTTGCTGCGCAAATAAATGCCCTTGCTGAATAATCAACAATATCACCAACAGGCACACCAGGAACAAACTGCTCTGCAGAAGGAGGTGAAATCATTCCAAATATTCTTTCACCAACAATATGCCAAACTCCCTTTAATGGGGTGAGAAGCGTGGCTATTATGACTATGGCTGCAATGCCTCCTATGATTACACCCCATGCAACTGCTTTCTTGTTCATGGTCTTATCTGGCCGAGCAAGCCAATCATTCCGCCTTTTGACTTGATTGATATCACAATAATCAATGCAAGCACAAACAAGCCGATGATTAAGCCAACAATGTATCCCCAGATGGGGATATCTGCTTTCTTATTTTTCATTTTAGTCAAGCACATAATCGCAATTAGCTCCATTCTTGTTAAAAGGAAGTATGACACTATCATAAGGAACAACAACAATCTTGTCTGCCTTGTCCTGAGCATCAGCAGAACTGCCAAGGCCTAAAAAAGTGACGATTGGGCTTGTTACTGTTGCAATCTTATGCATGTTTATCCTTGAGTAAACAACAGCAATAGGCTGGTTCACATTATAGCCATAATTCTGCTGGAATGGCTTAAGCCAGTCAGGAAGTGTGTAAAGATAATAGCTCTCTGAAGTCCCGGGAACAGCATTAAACTGCATCCAAAGTGTTAAAGACTTTATGTCTGGTTTTGCTGCAAACTGTGATTTCACATCATCAGTAAGCTTCAACCTTGTGCAGACAATGCAAAAAACAGGAGGCCTCTGGAATTTAAGATTCCATACTTTAAGATAGTCAAGGGATGTCATTGCTCCCGGTGTTACAGAAATGTTTTGCTGTGTTGCATTAGCGACTGTGGCTGGATCAAGAACAACATTTTGGTAATCAATCAATCTGTACCAGGAATCAAACAAAGGCATCTCTCCATGCCAGACCTTGTCCCAGCACTCGACCATTTCGTCAGCCACAATCTTGTTCATTGACCACTCTGCACGCATCAGCGGGTTAACCGGATCACTGAAAAGATTGCTTATTGCAGCATAGTTCTGGCCTTTTGTCTTGTAGAACTGCATCATCTTTTCTGCAGAAGGATAGTTTGCCTGCAAATCAGCCATAGTCACGTTCTTGTATTTTGCCCTGCACTCAACAGGAATATTCTCAAAGCCAAGTCCAGGAGTCCTTGTTAAAGCTGAAACAAGAACACTCCATTCACACTCTCCTTTTGAGCCAGCTGCATAGAGCTTTTCTCCGAACTCAGGAACAATGAAAAGAAAAACAACAAGAGCAATCACTGCTGCAATTGCGGCAACAGCAACAGATGTTATTTCATAGCCTTTCTTGTTCATATCGCACCCTTGCTTTTCAGAACTGCAAGTATCATTATGAAAATTACCAAAATCAAGATTAGACTGATGATTAGCTCCCAGGCAATCCCTCTTTTTTGCATATATTAAAAAGTAAGAATAAGTATATATAAGATTTTCGTTATTTTTCACAGCAGACTTCATTAAAGCCAAGCGGCTCAAGCTGCCCTGTTGAATTTTTTTTGCCATAATCACCAAGCAAAGCCCTTTCGCAGTCATAGAATGACTTATTCTGGCCAGCAGGGCATTCTTTCAGTTCAGATGCTTCCTTGGTACCCTTGCCAAAATATCCTAGCTTGTTTATCACAGCATACAATAGAATGAAAAGAACAGCTAAGGCTAATGCTGCAATGACAATTGTTGTTATTGGCAAACCCTGAGCTTTTTTCATGTTATTAAGTTAAAAGCAAATAAAAGAAAAAATTAAAAGAAAAAAAAGTAATTTAGTATGCTGTTGGAATACAGCAAGCAGCACAGGTAATCGGCTTGTTATCAGGGGCTAGTGTTCTTATTCCTCTTGCAATATACCCGCCTTGCACTTTTTGTTCATAAGTATTACATGCAGCAGTGGTTCTTGAAGCAGGATCACCCATCTTTTCTAAAATGCCGGGTTGCGCATTAATGCCTGTTGGGAAAGCATTAACGATACAAACTCCTCCGCATTCTGAAGCTGCTCCTGTAAAAATAGCTAATCTTCCTGTGGTTATTGCAAACAGAATAACAAGCACTACTAGTGCTAATGCTGCAATAACAATTGTTGTTATCGGCAAACCTTGACCTTTATCCATAATCATACACCTCTATTAGTTTATGAGGATACTTTAAGCCAATTAGTATATAAACTTTTTGATGATTTAGTAAGCGACAAAATAACTCATAATATAAATCGCTTACTAAAGCTTGCAGGACATAACTAGTTTATGATTTATTTATGTCCTGCATTGATTGAGACGAGAGATTAAAAAGTACGAGAACGTACAGTACCCTTTCTTGAGGCCCTTCGGGCATTTACAACTGTATATGCGGACTGTTTTTCCATACAATACAACTGCGAGCAAAGCAGAGCTTTGCGAGCCTAGATGCCCGAAGGGCAATTAGCTTTTAACAAAAATAAAAAATTCATGCTGCCGGGAACAGCATGTCAACCATGTCAGGCCTGACAAGAAAGTCTTCCTGCTTGAGGTCTTCGACTATGTAATGGATGTCTTTCACTTTCACATCAAACTTGTCATCAAGACTCTCAACAAAATCCTCGAGCTCGCAGGCATTCCTGAAAATAAAGTCAGCCATGAAATCATAGCCGTTGTTTATCTTGTACAGGGAATTCACATTGGCAGACTGCATAAGAAACTCCCGCATATGCTCTTTTGTCTCCTTCCTTGCCTTGATAAGCACAGTTGCCCGAGTATTGTAGCCAAGCTTCGGATAGTTCAGCAGGGCAGTTGCCCGCAGAATCACCTCGCCCGCGCCAGACCTAATCCTGTCAAATATCGTGCTAACAGGCACGCCTGACTTTCTTGACAGGGTTGTCAAGGGTATCCTCGCATCCTGCCTCAAGTAAGAGGCAAGCATCAAATCTTTTTTCTTAATCATGTATATATCACCTCCAAGCGATATAATGTGTATAAGCAAGAACAAATTATATATTTTTGTCTTATACCTTATATATCACCTTATAACTATATAAGAACAAAAAATTTATATATGCAATGACATATAAGGTATAATATGAAAAGAAAAGTAATACAGCTGGCGCACAAAACATTTGTTGTGAGCCTGCCCAGCAAGTGGGTAAAAAAACTTGGAATAAAAAAAGGGGATGAGCTTGAGGTTGATGACTCTGGAAAATCACTAAGCATAGCAACGCAAAGCAAAAGCAAGAGCACAGTCAGCATCCACCTAAATGGCCCTGAAGAGCTGATGCGAAGAAGGATAAACACAGCATACAAGCGTGGCTTTGACGAGCTCGAGCTAACTTATGACGACCCAAAGGCAATAAAGGCAATACAGAAAGAGCTTGACCTGCTTCTAGGATATGAAATAGTAAAACACGGTGAGAAGCACTGCATAATCAAGTGCATAGCAAACACTTTAGAAGAAGAATATGACGTAATACTAAGAAGAATATTCCTCATGCTCCTGGAAATGGGAGAGGAAAGCCTCAAAGCAATAAAAAACAAGGAATTTGACAGGCTGAATGAAATTGCCCTGCTAGAGCACACAAACGACAAGCTGACAAACTTCTGCAAAAGAGTGCTTAACAAAAACTGCAGCCAGAACTCAATAATGCAATACTGCATAGTAAGAGAGCTTGAGCGCATTGCAGACTCTTATGCAAAAATCTGTACAAATATGCAGGAAAGCAAATTAAAAGCAAGCAGGGAAACAATTCTTTTCTATGAAAAAACAAATAATCTTGTGAGAGAGTTTTACGACTTATTTTATGATTTCAAAGAAGACAGGGCAGAAATATTCTCAAGGCACAGGGAAGAAATAAAAAAGCAAGGCAGCATCCTTACAAATGCAAAACCAAAAGAAGAGGCACTGCTCATACAAACAATATCAGGAATCGCATCGCAAGTAAACGCGGCAGCAGGGCCATTCTATGCAACGAAGCTATAATCCTTGAGCTGATCCAAAGCAGCATTCAGCTCAGAATAATTTTTTACTTCTCCCAAAGAAATATCTCCCCGAGAACAGAGTGTTTCAATATCTGTTGATGCATTCTTAATTGTATCAAGTGCAGCAGGCATCTCCCTCTGCCTTCTTGTCTTTGCAAAAAGCCAGTAAGCAAGCGCCCTGAGCGGGGTGCGCTTCCTGAACTCAATCAAGAAAGCAGTATCATTTATCCTGCGGCTGCTGCCAACAGCATTGTTGAAAGTTGGAAGATAATCAGAGCAGATAACATCATCTATTGCCTTGTCACCGTCTGAATCCCTGGAAAACAAAAATCCCCTTCTGAGCAGCTTGTTAAGGTCAGACTCAGGAGAGGTCGCTCCCCTGTAAGGAGTATCATACCTGACAAGAGAGCCACCATCTTCGCAATGAAACTGGCCTGTGTGAGCATCTGAATCAAAAACAAGGCCAAAAGAATCAAAACCTGCAATAATTGCAGGAAGAGAATCACAGATAGACTGCTTCAGCTCTGGAGGAATATCTATCACTGCGAGGCTTGACTTGATATCCTCATAAATATTCTTTGTATCACCTTTGTGAGGAACCAAGGCATGAATAAGCGCAGTGCATTTTGCAGCTTCTTTAAGCAGTTTTACATCACCTGAATCAAGATAAGCTTCAGTCAATCTTTTTCCTGCAGCAGCAAACTCTGTGAGATAATAATTTTCATAAAGAGGCTGGATGCCAGGAGCATATATTGCCTTGTGGCCAATCCTCCTCAGGGCCTTGCCAATAATGCCCAGGAGATTTTTCTCTTCCAAAAGAGGCTCATACTGCTTTCCTTCCTTTAGTATGACCAGGTCTTTTGTGAACTTGTCAAGAACAATCCTGAAAACCCTGTAGCCATCAATTGACTCAAAATAATCCTGAACATTAGGCAACTCAATAAGATTTTTAATTGCTGAATTACATTCTTTATCTGTCTTTAATTCAAGCAAGTTCTCAAGAGATTCATTGCCGAACTCTTTGCTGAGATGCTCCTGCAGCTTACTGCCTGCTGAACGCGGCAAATCTATCTCTTTAACAATATCTGAGATCACATGCAGGGTTTCAGCATACCCAAAACACATTGAAACGCTTTTATCATATTTCAGAAGCTCTTCAAAAGCTTGCAGGCCGTGCACAAAATCAAATTTGCTGAGAGCATAAAATGAATCAATCGGGCCAAGCCTGGGAAATATTTTCAAAACTGCCTTAATAACAGGATAATGATAATATCTCTCATACAAGTTTTTTTCTTTTAATTCAGCCAGGAGACCTTTTAATGCCTTTGAATTGCAGATGAGGGCATTTTCTTTTTCTCCATACTTCAAGTAGACTGAAGCTTTTTCACCGTATATCCTATGCGGTCTTTTCAAATACAAATTCATTTTATCCAGATTGCTTATCTCTGACACTAAACCAAAACATTTTGCTTGCTTTTGGCTGTAATGAAAATATTTAAAATAATTAAATAACTCTGGCGGCTTAAATCTATTAAGCCCTTGCAAAAACAACGCAGGAAATGCACCGCTCACTGCGGTCAGCATAAAATAAGTGCTGCGTATTTTATCAATTGCACCAAGGTTCAACATCTCAAAGCTCTTGTCTGAAGCTGCACAAAGCAGGGCTGTGTTTGCCATGCAGAAAAGCGATGCTGCAGCAGGATTATTGATTGCGGCTTCAAGAAAACTGCCCTCTTTTTTCAGCTTGTATTTCTTAAAAAGATATAATGCGCCAAGCGCAGAGAGAGGAACGCCACACAGCATCGACAGAAAAAAAGGAAAAAATATTTGCTTGCTTTTTTTGCGATTCAAATATTGCTCAGGAGATTCTAGAGCTATTTGCTTAGAAGTTTCTGCTTTCGGCTTCAGATAACCCACATAGCCAGTGTATGCCAGAGAGCTTCCTGCAATCAAAGCTCCTGCAATACAGCCTAATACTTTCTTTTTCCATCCCCCAACCATGAAAGAGAATAATCAATAAGTATATATAAAGTTTAGCCACAAATCTCAAGAGTCAGCTTTATCTCAAATCCAGGCCTTACAGGAACAGGATGGGTCTTTGCCTCTTTCTCGCCAGGGCAAGGGGAACCGAATTTTATCTGCTCAACATCATAAGCTCCCGCTATTGAGAAATAATAATCCTTGTTCCACCTGATAATGGTCCTGTCAAGCAGTATCTCAATCTGCGAGCTCACGTAATCACAGGAATTAATCCCGCTGCAGTCAGTCGCGCCGCTTGTCAGGGCACAGTCCTGCAACAAGTCCCGAACAGTCCTGCCATAGCAGTCTGTTGTTGTGCTGAGCATTGTGTTAAGGAAGTTAGCTGCAACAATGCTCTCCTTGACAGCAGCCTCTGGCTTGCCGGTTGGGGCTTTCAGCAAGAACTGGACTGCAAAAAGCATTCCAATAGCTATAAGAATGATTATGACAACAAGGCCCATGATTTCCATCTGGGACTTATTCTTCTGCATAAACCTCAACCTCAATTATGCCAAAATCATACCTATTGCCAATCACATCATAGAGAAGTATTGGGCTCTGCGTTGAAATCTTTGAACTGTACTTATCAGGAATGTTCCTGTAAAGCACAAGCGGATTTTCTTCTTGGGGATAGAGCTGAGTTATTATTACATTTGAAAACCCAAACAGGTTATAGTAATCAACAAGATAATCTTCCTGAGGGCTCAAGCCAAGGTGCGAGCTAAGGATTGAAAGCTTCTGCTTGTCAAAGCAATTGTCTTTCTGCACGCTTGCGAATGAGCAATCAAGCTCTGGCATGTGCAGTGCCTTCTGGACAACCTGTATTGCCCTCAGCTGGACCTGCTTCTCAAGCTCTGTTTGCAAGGAACTTTTCTGGATCTGGAAATAAAACGATGCAGCTGCAACAAGGAGAAAGAAAAATACAACCAAGACACCCATTGTCTCAAACATCTTTATCTGCGCCTTTCTCATATCAATAAATCTCCGGGCATGAGAGATAGATTATGTTCCTGTTCTCCCGCTCAAGAGCTTCTTTTTTTGCAACAAGCGCGTTTGCATCCTGTATTTTTTCATAAACCTGCGGAGCTTCTGAAATGATTTTTGCAGATTCTTTTATTGCCTCAAGGTCATCAAGCAGGTAGATGCATTCTGTCCTGTTCTGCTGCTGCATTGTCTCCTGCAGCTTCTGCGCCCTTTCATAAACAACCTGGGCAACGTGAGCAGTGCGCGCAAAAGCTGCCCTCATTCCGCACTCATACAGGATCTTATCAGAAGCAAACATTGCTGCGAATATAGAAGGCTCCCCGATAAATATTGAAAGGCTTTTTACAAACATGAGCTCGTTTTCTTCTTTCTCAAAAAAAGAGACTAGCTTTGCAGATGATTCTATTGATACTGCAGAAACTTTTTCTTTCCTGAAAGAATCATCAAGGCCCTCAAGAGCAGGCTCTGCATCACTTGAAACATCAAGGAAAACAAACTTTGTCTCCTGAAAGCCTTCTGAGCGCGCATCTTTTATCTTGCCAAGGCCATCAATTGAGGCAATGTTAAGGCCAGGAGGCAGCTCAGTGCTTATCTGCCTGTAAAGCTTTGCTGAATCCTGGATTGAGGAATCATAAACAAGATAATACTTTATGTTCGGATTGGTAAGATAAAGAAAATTAGTCACCCTGAAAGGCATCTTGAATTCCTGAGCCCAGGCAATCGCGTCCTGCCCTGAAATCAGGCTCGGCGCGAATATAATTTTGTCACGGAACTCTGTTGCCTTTTTACCAATCAGGAAATTGCATTCACAAGCTTGAGAGCAGCTAAATGCAATGCTGGTCCTTGGCACTGGGAGGGGCTGGGCAGTGCCTTTGCTCTCAATAGCTCCAGAAAAGACTGCTTCCATGTCTGTTGCGAGGGTTATGGAAAGCTTATCCTCAGATAGAGTTCTCTGCTTTTGAACAAGAGAAAAAAAGAACGCAAGTATTATCGCTCCTGCTATCAAAATAAAGACCCAGTGAAACTGCATCTCAAAAGCTTTTTTATTCATGTTTGCTCTTCAGCAGGCCATTCAGAAATCTTTGCTTTCTTGCCAAGGCCCTCAAGCTTCAGGACAATCTTGCCATAGCTTGCGCCAACACAGACATAACCGCCATCAACAGCTATGTCCTCAAGATAAATCGGGGCCTCCTGCTTGGGAACAAGGAAAACATTCTCGCTGCCAGCCTGCCAGGCAGAATACATCAAGGGCCTTGCCTGCTCAAGATCGCCTGGCTGATTTGCCTTGTCAGGATCCACAATACAAACCTCTGTGTACCTGTTCGGCAGCCTTAACTCTATTTTTTTCACACTGCCATAATCCCTTTTGATTACCTCAACAGCTGACTCAAAATCTGTCTTAAAGTCAATCAGGGCAACCTGCTCTGAGCGCTGGAGAAAATTTGAGATTGCACGATAGCCATATATTAGTATAAGAAGAAATATGAGCGCGGCTAGAACAAAAATAAAAATCTGGCCAATCATCTGCGCTTTTGCTTTTCTCATCTTATTTTCCTTTCTTTAATTTTTTAAGCCTTGATAGGGCATCTTCTGATGGATTTGCCTTTACATCCCTGAGCTTTGAGATAGCCTCTTCCTTTGGCACTCTATCGACAAGTTTTGGCTTTTTCTTAAGCTCCCTTAGCTTTTCAAGAGAATCGCCTGGCTTCTCTATTCTTTTCTTGATTTCTTCAAGAGAAATGAACTCTTCTGGAGCCTCTTTTTTCCTGACAAGCTTTCTTAGAGGATTTATCTTCTCCATAGGCATGGGCTTTGGAGCAGCTGGCCTTGGCTTTATCTCTGGCTGGATTTCCTCTGGGGGGGCTTTCTGAAGCTTTTTCTTTATCTCTTCAATCCATTTCTCAAAATATCCTTTAGTGTAGCCATAATACGCGCCATAGCCTGCACCACCAATCAGAGCAAGGATAAAAATTATTTTCAGGAAAGTCAAGAACATGGATGACGGATGGCTTGTTTTATCAAGAGGATTTGTGCCTGCATCAATCTCCTGCTTGTCTGACCAGCCGTCTTTATCACTATCCCTTTCTTTTGGATTTGTTCCTGCACGGTATTCTTCAATATTATTCAAGCCATCTTTGTCTGGGTCTGCATCAGGAGCGCCATCACCATCACAAAGCACGCTTCCAAAATGATTAATTCTCCAGGCATCATCAATCTCATCATCACAACTGAACAGGTCTGCCATGTTAAAGCCTTCTGCAGTCGGATCACGGCAGGTCTTGCCAGCGCATCGCAATTCAGACAGGCAGTCATCCGCCAGATTGCAATTCTGCCCGCTTGCACACCTATCTGGGCACGCGCCGCCGCAATCAATATCTGACTCAGAGCCGTCAAGCACCCCATTCTCGCAGGGGCCTGGAATTATGCACTGACCATACTTGCATTTGCTTGAACCACAATCAGTATCAACTGCACAGGTCTTGTTAAGCTCGCATTTCGCGCAGCCCGAGCCACCGCAATCAACATCTGTCTCTTTTCCATTCCTGAAGCCATCATCACAAGCAGCTGCTGCACAGGTTCCATTTGTGCAGAACATTGAGTCGCAATCAGTATTTTCCTTGCAGAGCTTGCCTGCTGCGCATCCTGCGCAGCTTCCTCCGCAGTCAATATCTGTCTCATTAAGGTCAGCCTCCCCATTAACACAGCCAGGGGGAGCTTTTGTTGCATCAACAGTTACCCCATCGCTGGCAACTGGCTCTCCCTCAAGGCCTGCAATATTGACTGGCTTGACCCTGAAAATATACCTTGTGCCGTCTGTGAGATTTGCCTGAACATAAATCGGGCTACCATTAAGCTCGAGGCTAGGGGTCCAGTTGACAAGAACATCGCGAGTGAAAGCAGCCTCAAGCATGTAATAATAGCTCACAACCCTTGACTCATTATCCCCTCCGAGGAATCTCAGTCTTAGCTTGTTTGAATACCAGGAGATATCTGGCTGGCCCGGAAGTGTTGAGCTGTCATCAACCAAAACCATGAACGGCGGCGTATTATCAACAGCAACTGTGATTGCAGTTACATTGCTCACTGCACCGCCAGCACCTGTGTTGCATTTCACATAGAAAGTATGAGTCCCTGCTGGCTTTGAAACCTGCTGGACATGGCTCGTGCCAAATGAGCAGTTGCCAAAACAGTTAGTGATTGCCTGCGCGTCTTCACCGAAATAGCAGAATGATTTCTTGTTTGCCTCAATGCTCAGGAAGAAAATGCCATCACTTGAATACGGCGGAGTTATGCTTGTAATCTTGAAAGACTGCGTAAGGTCAACATAAAACTTAATCATAACGGTCGGTGAAGCCAATCCTGAAAGGCTCTTGCATGCGGCATAGAAAGTCTGATTGGTTGTCTGCGTGACATTGACATCAGTAGAGTGTGATTTTTTTGGGTCCTCATCAAAGCCAGGGAAGAATCCTTCCATTTCTGCAAAATTCTGCTTTGACTGGCTGTACTTGCAGAACCCTTCCTTGTTTGCCTGGACTTGCAGCCTCGTCATATAAACAGATGTGTTTGGAGCAATGGGCTCAACTATGGGGTTTGGCTGGGCATATGATGAAACAATTAATGGAGGTATGGTATCAACATGAATGTCAAAGCTCTCTTTTGTTGTCCCAAACTTTTCTGTCTTGCAGTAAACATGCATCTTGTGCACAGAGCCATCACCAAAGGGAATCTTGTTAAAGCCAGCAAGCTTGTGCTCAATCCCGCCTGTTGAATCAAAGTTAGCAAAAGTATCAAACTGGTCTTCTGGCGGAGGTGTTGGAACATCATAGATATACTTGCAGCTTGCAGCAGAAGATGTCTCAACAATCACATCAAATGTGTAGCCAGGCGCAATTCCCCAGCTCGGAGCCTTAAGCCTCATCTGCGGAGCAGCTGTGATTACAGAAAAAGATGACTTAACAAGAACCTGGTTAGATGCATAATCCGTTGCCTTGACATTAACAACCTTTAACCCTTCCCTCAAGTTAGAGACAGTGCCTGCAAAAGACCTGTTATCAGTGGTCTTGAGCCTTGCAGGAAGGTCCAGAGGGAATGCTTTCTTGGCAAGCTTGTCAACAAAAATTATTTCATCAAGGCTTGTGCTTCCTAAAAGAACTGGCTCGCTAAAATTAAGCGCGACTGCAACACTTGCTGTGGTGAATTCTGACGCATCTGGCGGAGAAATCACAACAGTAGGAGGTGTGGTGTCAACCTCAAGCACAAATGAAAGAGGATCCTCCATCTGAACAGTATTATTATCAACAGAGTTAAGCGAGAAAACATATTTTCCTTCTGACAATGGGGAGTTTGGCCTGAAGGTGTATTGATAATTTGCGCCAGATGCAGGGGATGAGGCAATCTGCACGCCAAGAGACTCTTTTGCAAGGCTGGAGGCAGTAAGCTGCGCAGGCTTGTTAAATGTGACTGTGATTATTGGCTGGAGCGAATTAGTGTAGTATGCATCACCAACTTTTCTTGCATTTGTCACAGCAACACTGAGCACTTTTGGGCCAGAGCACTTGTCGCACGCAAGCAGATTAATGCTCTTGTTGATCACCTCAGGATTCTTGTACTTATCAACAGAATAATACTTGATTACGCTCGTGCCTGTCTGAAGCCTGCCAATCACCTGCTGGCCATCCTGCAAATTAAGGTCATTTATGTTAAGCTGCGTTGCATTTGTGGATATTGTAAATTGAGATGCTGCATTGCAAGCAGTTGTGCTTGAGACAATGCAGAGATATGTCTTGCACCCAAGCTGCCCCTGCACCTCTCTCGGAGATACATCCCTGCTTGGCTTGTCCTTGATAACTATGTTAATGAAATCATGCCTTCCTGGCTTAAGGCCTGTTGCATAAAGAATTGTTTCAGGCGGCAGGTAATCTCTCTCGCAGGCCTGTGGATTATCAGCGCCATAGCAGTCCTGCCAGCCAGCTCCTGTGCTTCCATCTGCATTCTTGACACAGCCTGTATCAGAAGAATACTGGCAAACCTTTACTCCGCACGGATCGCTGCTAAAAGTCCTTAGTGAATTATCAGGATTAAGTGCTATTCCTCCTGCTGGGCTGCTGCATTGCGCCTGAGTGTATAATGTGCAGTCAGCTGATTCGCAGCTCTTTCCAAACTTCTGGTTCTTGTCAAAAAAACAGGTCTTTGCAGGCGTTGAGAGAGCTGCTGCTTTTTCTTCTGTGCATGCATCAAAGACAGAGTTATAGCCTTCTTTGTTGTTTGCATTAGTTGTGAATGATGCTCCGCAGATATTACAAGAATCAAACCTGGTGTCATAACAAGTTCCTGCACCAAGCGCAGGGAAAACATCTTTCCACGCGCACTGGCCAATGCCGCAATTGTCTCTCTCGCAAGAAGCCTTGGAGTGATAATCATAGCACTTCATCTGCGCGCTGCACTGGTAGCATTTATCAACAATAGATTTTGACCTATCAAGGAAGCAGTAATTTTTTGTGGCTGTGGCTGTGCCCTCGCAAGAGGCAAGATTTGGGAAAAGGCCTAACTGTCCGCCAAGATTGCAGGCAGATGGCTCTGCGCACCTTGCGGCTGTGCCGTCTGAAACACAAATCTTGCTTCCAGTGCATTCAGTTGCAGGAGATGGCCTTGCTACTTTGTTTGCCTGGTTGCAGAACCATGCTTTTTCGAACAATGAATTAAAGGTGCTCCTGACAGAGTCGCTGAAGTTTGAGGTGAAAGCATCATCACTTGTCATCTTGTAACCATTTGCTTTCAAATAAAGGCTTATATCATCCTGGCTGTAAAAAAATCTTGAGATGCAGAAGATGCTTGTGCCCTGCTGCCCCCAGCACTCAATATCACCAGGATTTGCTGTAAGAGATGCATTAAAAGAATCACCAGCAATATTATAATGCGCCATGATGCGATAAGTGTATGCCTGGTCCCAGAGCAAAGAAGGGGAGCTGTCAGTATATGTGTTAGTGGGGGCAATTCTTGCAATCTCTGTAAAATTCGCGCAAACAGCCCCTTTGCACCTGAAAATCTTCACATAATCTGCAGGGCATGGCATATTAAAATCAAGCTTTATTGCCTTCTGGCCTTTGACAGGAGAGGCAACTGCGTTTGATGGGGCTGGCTTGTACCCAGGAGCGCCGCACTGCCCAACCGGAGCGGCTGGCGGAACAATACGCGTTGCATTGCACATCTGGTTGCAGGTTGTTGTGATATTCTGCGGCGGGCCAATAAACCTGTAGTTTTTTGCAGCACAGGAAGTATAGCTCTCAAAAGTTCCTGTGCCTGTAACAGGATCACAGCAGCAGCCCTGCTGAGCCTGAGCATAAACACTTATTGCTGCGACTATGATAAAGAACATTGCTGCCAGCAATAATGTTTTTTTATTCATTGTTCTTTGCATGCAATTGGGATAAACCTTACAGTCTGATAATCTTTCAGCTCGCCATCGTCTGCAGTCACTTTTATTTTCAAGCCACCTGTTGCAGAGTCTGTGTTATAAGAAGCAACTGCCCATGTTGCCCAGTAATCAACATCAATCTCGTCAGCGCTTGGATTAATTGCGTAAGTCACGTTATCATTATCTGGATCAGAGACATTGAACTTTAAAGGAAAGATTTGAGCAACAGGAATGGATTCACGGGCTGCGGCAGAGACGACCTTTAGCGGGGCAAATGTAAGCTGACTTCCGCCAAAACGAACCACGTTTCCAATGCAGTACATGTACAGGTCTATCTTTGTCTGATTAACCCATTGCAGCGCAGGCGCCCTATTTTTTCGCGCAATCCTGAATTCATATGGCTTGCCCTTGAGCTTTGCTTTTGCATCCTGATATATGATCACATCATCTTTTCCAAAAACATCTTTATTGATTGCAATAAAATAATCGCTTGTTGCCTGCGGCTCATAACTGATGTTTGTAATGTCGCTGTCAATGATTTCTTTCACTGCATAATAGATTTGGCCAAACCTGATTGGATAGCTAACAACAAACTGGTTAAGTGTTGTCTGCGCCTGTGTTGCATATTCCTTGACTGTGACAGACCAGTTGAGGACAAATGAGATGTATTCCTCAGCCTCGAGCTGCGTTGTGTTTTCTGCAATAATCATCTGGACAGATGGCTTTCCTGCATCAATGTTAAGCCCCTGCATTTCAAAAGTGCCCCAGTTAGCGCATTTAAGAACATTTGTTACAATGCTTTTTTCAAGCTGGTCTTGTATGGAGAGCGTCCCGCTAATTTCCCTGTAAAGCGGGGGAAGCTTTGAAACACCAAAATACCCATAATCCTGCTTTCCTCCTGCAACATAAGGGAACATCTGCCAGGGGTATTCAGGAGGCTCTGAGAAAAAAATGCTTCCCACATTTCCTGTTGGGGGAACAATGTCATAAATAAGTTTCAGGCCATCATAATCAAGATGCACTTTGCCTTTAAAAACAGGCATGGGTTCTTGTATCATCCCGCCCTGGCTCTCATAAAGCACGCCCCCTTGCTTTCCAATAAGCTCCATTGACTGAGCGGCAGCAACATCAAGGCAGCTTGTTATGTAATCCTTGACTGGCTGGACAACAGTTGGTCTCAAGCTTTGCATCATGCCCTCTTCGCTTTTTTTCCCTGCTTTGGAAGAAAAGAGATAAATCATCATGCCTATGCCTATCAAAAGTATTATTCCGATGATTATGAATATGGTTATTTGCGCTTTTCTTTTCATGGCCTTAGTTTTGATGTAAGGTCCTGCCATGCATCAATGCCTCCCGTGCCTGGTGTTTTCTTGCCAATTAAAACAAAGTCATTTGCAGTTGGCTGGCTGTCGCAGTAAATGTCCATGTCAGATTCTGCATACTGCTTGAATATGTTTGTGCATGAGCTGTTGCCAAAGGAATATCCCTGATATCTTACCCCGAAATAGCTGTGCCTCAGGTCAGTCTGCTCAACTTCCTCAAAGGCAAAAATCCTTTTAGTGCCTTTTTCTGCATAATAAAACCTGTTAAACAAGGGCATTATGCTGAAAAATGAGAAGTTGGCTGCAGTGCCATGAAGCCTTGCCATGACATAATTGCTTAAGACGTCAAAATTGGGCTTGATATAATTTAAGTGCAGGGATGCATAATTTATTCCAGGAAGCAAGTTGTCTATCGGAAGATAAATCACGCTTTTGATTGAGGGATTGTAAAAGAAGTCACTTGAGCCGCATCTTGTGAAATCAACTGCAGATGATGAAACACCATTGCAAATGCTTGGCGATGCATTCATTGCAAGAAGGAAGGAATTGCTCGCATCATTAACTGGAACATTCATGCTTGCACCGACAGACACTCTTCCTTGATATTCAAGAACGCAAACATTGTTGATGCACGGCCCTGACTGGTTAAAGCACCTGAACTCACTGAAAAAAGCACTGACTCTTCCTGCATTAACATTATAATCAACCTGAGGAAGCGCTTTATCAAAATTATCGCAGTAAAGGACAAAATTCCCAGGAGAGACCCTTCTCGCAAAGTTAATCATGGTCAGGGCAATCAGCTTTGTTCTTGATGCCCAAGCCCCGTTATCGCAGTAATAATCAAGAATGTATTGAGTGTTGTTTATGCACCTTGGCTTTTCACTTGCAAAATACTTGTCTGGCTGGCTGTCAGCTGATGAATTAAAATCAGGCCCGACGCCAACAAGGCACTGTGATGCAAGAGGGCAGTAATTAAGGTAAAGCTTCTGCTTCATCTCATACTTAGGTGTTGTGGGATACCACTGAGCCCCTGCATAGACAAAGCTGGCTGCAAGAATTGCTAACAAGATTAGCAAAACTATTTTCTTCAACACTTCACCTCTTTTTTTAATTTAATTATCTGCAAATAAATGCACTATCTCCCAGACTGTAATAATCACCTGAATCAACACACCTAAAGCCATCCCAGCACTGGTCATCGCTGCAGCAGCCTGTTGTTGATAGCACAGTAATTCCATAATCCAAAGGATCCCAGATTATGCTTTTTGAAACAGTCGCGTCTGCATCATTTGTGTAAAGCCAGACACCGCCAGGGCCGCAGACAGAATGATTGCCAGGGCCTGCTGCATCAAGCTTTATGTTAGAGCATGTTGCTGGAAGATTTGAAACTAAAGCAGTGTTTGTATGAGTATCTTTAAGCGCAAGGAAAGGCGAATTTGCGGGAAGAGCACATCCGAAAAAAGCTCCTTGATAGTTCAATATTTTAGGGGTCAAGAGGTGCCCTCTTTCAACAAAGGTTTTGTTCCAGCACCCGCCAAGAGCAAGGATTGGCTGCGCGGTTATTATTTTCCAGCGATACCTGCAAGGGTCTCCTGACTCGCCAATGTTAAGTATCTTTATGGTCTTGCTTTCCCATGGAGCAATATCAACAATGTCTGTGCTTAATTTAGGGCAGGCGCCTATGTCTGATGCTGATTCTGCAGAATATGTCTCGACAGCAAGCCTTGCAAGCCCGCTTATTGTAACATAATGGCCAAGATTGCTCAAAGTGATTTGCGCTGATTCAACCTGAGCACCTGCATGCCACGCAGTTGTCTTGCCTTGAGGATATTTTGCAAGGTCTGCCCTTGGAGAATCATGCTCATTGTAATATTCTGTGGGGATGTCATCCATCTCTGAGCAGCACATTGTGCCAGTCCAGTGAAATCCTGCCTTGTTGCATGAGCTCAGGTCTTTAATATCAAGGTCTGCTGTCCAGTCACCGTCTGCTGCGCAGTATTGATTTGCAACAGTTGTGCTTGGCTGAGCCTGGCAGTAGCTTGATGGATTTTTTGCATGCAGAGTAACAAGAGAGTGCCGTAAAACCTTGCCGTAAATTGCAACCTCATCAATATCACCAATGAAGTTTCCGCCAATAATTATTGGCTGGCTAGACCAGGAGATATTTCCTGTAGTAACATCTTCAATAGGAACCCCGTCAAGATAAAGTTTTGCAACACTGCCGTCATAAGTCAAAGCCACATGATGCCAGAGATTTGGAACAACGTTTCTCGAGCCAAAATCAAGCATGCCTGCTCCTGTGTTTACTGCGCCCACAAGCAGCCCTGCGTCCATTGCAATCTTGAAAGTGCTTCCTTTCTCAATTATTTTTCTCACACCAGATGTCTCTGTCGGCCTGATCCACGCCTCAACTGAGAACTCATTTCCGGCAGCCAAACTACCAGATGCCTCAACCCTGTCAGTGCCATCAAAAGAAAGAGCGCCACTTACTTTGCCTGTTGATGCTGTTGCGCCAAAGTTGTTTCCATTAAAAATTCCTTTTGTGTCTTTTGCAGTGCCATCATCAAAAGTCCAGTAAGAAAGAATATTTGGAGGGCACCCACCTGAGCCAAGAAGCTCAAATGTTGTTACGCCTGTTTCTGCAACAATATCCTGGTCATATGTATATGATGCAATGTCACCTGCGCATTCAAAAATCTCCCCGCTTGAACAGATGTATTCGTGAGTGCCGAGGGTTCCTGAAATATTTGCGCTAGTGAATATATTATAATAACCTGTTGAGTCGGGCCATGGCGATGAGAAATCAAGCTTTCTCTGAATCCCTCCTGCCATAACTAATGTGTCTGAAACTCCCTGCACAGACTGCCCTTTGCAGCCATAGAAACCTCCGCGCCTATCAGAAACCAAACTTACACCTGGGCATGCAAGAAGCTCATGAATATTACCATAATCATCATTAAGAGGCACCCACTGCCATCTACCATCAAGGGTTTTTCCGCAGAATGCATTTAAATTATCATGATATGTGCAGTTAACTGCTTCAAGATTCGTTGCTGCATAAATTGCACTAGGGTCTTCTCCGCAACATACGCCCTTATACCAGTCTGCGCCTGCATTAAAGCATGGTTCTGCCTGCTTGTAATCACACTCGCCATTTGCATCAACATCAACACACACATTCAAATAGTCATCTGCTGCAGGATCAAGCAGTTCTTTCTGAGCATTATACTCCTCTCCTTCCTTGCCAATCCAGCCCATAACCTTCTGAGTGCTCAACCCAAAATAGACAGTCTCTCCTGCAGGAGGAAGCTTGTCACCCATTAAGTCATAGATTGAGCCAATTGATTTAACACGGTCTTCCTTGAAAACAGAACCGAGGCCAGAGATATCTATGTCAACATAATTCACCCAGATATTACCATGAAAATAACAATCATATTCACCAGACCAATCACAGCTCCCTCCAAAAATGGCCTTGTCAGTAATACCAATAATAGGATCAGGGCCTTTAGCAGGGTCAGACCATCCTCGAGCATAATTGCCTGTTTTATAGTAAGCAGTTTGGGCATCCTTATAAAAAAGCTGCACTTGAGTCCTAACATGACATCGATTTTGGGATGCACCCCCATTAGATGCAGTTGAGACTCCAATCACAGGCGCAGGAAGGTTCCTAATATTCTCGCACTCAACCTTAAAACAAGAATCTCTCTCTGTGAATATAGACTTTCCGCAAGAATCCTCTGTTGCACTATTGCCAAGGGCCCACTCAAAATCAACAGCAATAGCACTGCTTGATAACAGAATTAACCCTAAAACTATCAAAAGTGCCTTTTTGCTTCCCATATAAACCCTCTTTTTAGAAGATAATCCTATATTTCATATTTAAACCTTTTGCATATATCATAGGCGGACACGACTGCATTTAATTTTACTTCGGCGGATGAAGAAAGTTTTAAATAGTTTATAAAAAGCAGAATCATAAAAAGAGGTAAAAATGACAGATATTGGTTCTTCAAAGGAAGATTACAAAAAATACTTTTTCATGAGCGCAGTAAGCCTTATTGTGGTTATTGCAATTATTGCGGCGGTCTATTTTATTGCACTACAGCCAGAATATACACAATATTATAACGAGTATCTAAAGGAATGCACAGAACAAAACAAAGAGTTGTATCTTCTTCTGATGGCACAGAGAACAGGTGATGAAAAATACTGTGAAGAAAAACAAGTCCTCAAAAACAAATGCCTGGCTTACGCAAGAAAGAATCCTGATTTATACTGTAATGAACTGGCTGGAACAACTAAAGAAAGCTGCCGTGCCGAAGTGCTGCAGGATGCATCAATATGCCCAAAAGATGATATCTGGTGCTTAGCGTATGCTTCAGGAGACCCGCGAGTCTGCGATAGATTAGACAAACAAGATACTGAGGAATGCAAAAAAGCATTTCCAAATAATGCAGAATATTGGGTTTCTAATGCTGCAGATGCGGAGTGCAAACAAATGGCAACAGCTGCTGCAGAAAGTATGGCCAAATTAAGGCCATACTAATCCATCACTTGCTTCCTTCTGGTGCATCCCTATCGTAACAAAGAATGAAATTAAATCTTGCGGTGAGCGCATATCATAAGGATTTCTTGCAAAAGAAGCAATAACCACTTTGTTCTTGTATTTCCTGCAAAGAGAGATGTTCTGCTGCATCCTGCCGATTATCTGGGCTCTGAGCATTCCAGAGCAATTAAGCACAGAGCTGAATGAAAAGCCAATTCCTACATTGTTCTTTTTTGCCAACGTGCAGAGAACGTGATTAAGGCCAGATGCTCTCTGATGAATATAATCATGCTTTTGCGCTTCCTCAAGCTCAAAAATAAAGTCCGGCCTTGATTTCTCAAAAGCAAACCTGTCATCACCTGTGCTCTTGACAAAAACAGGCACTAAGTTCTGCTTTGCCTGCTGGATTTTCTTCTGGTCAGAAATAAGGGCGCAGATTACCTTGGTTTTTGCGCCAAGCTTTGCAGCATCAGCAAACCCTGCTTTTGAAGGATAAACAAAAACCAAGCTATCATAACCAAGTTTTTCCGCTACCTCAACAAACTCTTTCTCATTCCTGTCAGGAAATACAATATCAATCACAGGTTTGTCTTATTGAGATAGTTATTTAAATCTTGCCATTTAAATAGCCTACTATGGAAGAAAGAGTACAGAAAATAATGTCAGCAGCAGGAATTGCGGCCAGAAGAAAATGCGAGGAGCTCATATTTCAGGGCGCAGTAAAGGTAAATGGGATAACAATAAAACTTGGAGAAAAGGCAGACCCTGAACAAGACATAATAACAGTCCGGGACAGGATAATCCAGCCAGAGAAAAAAGTCTATCTGGCACTTAACAAGCCAAGAGGATACGTCACAAGCCTTTCAGAGCCGGGAAAAAGGACGATAAAAGAGCTGATAAAAATCCCCCAGAAAGTTTTCCCTGTCGGAAGATTAGACATGGATGCAGAGGGGCTGTTGATTTTAACAAACGACGGAGAGCTTGCCAACAGGATAGCTCACCCAAGATTCATGACTTACAAGACATATCAGGTTGAGCTTGACAGGATATTTATGGACTTCGGGCGGCTGACAAGAGGGATAACAATTGAGGGAAGGCGCGTGAAAATAAAATATTACAGGCCACTAAAAAGAGGCGTTGAGATAACAATACATGAGGGAAGAAAGCACGTGGTCAAGAAAATCTTTGAAAAGATGGGGTACCACGTAAAGAGATTAACCAGAACCCAGATTGCAAACATAAGATTAGGCAGCTTAGGCTTGGGAAAAGCAAGAGCTCTTTCAAGAGAGGAGCTAAATGGCCTGAGAGCCCTTGTTCATGTGAGATAAAATCTGGCAGGCCCGGCATACCGCATCCTTGCTCGGCTCCCCGCATTCTGTGCAAAGATTCAGTTCTTTATTTGTAACAAATTTCTTCCTCAGTTTTGGAAGCTGCTTCAAGAAATATTTCACAATATTTATCTTGACATTTGGATTAATCTGCTCATATTCATTCAATAAATTCCTGATGTAATTCCTGTAAGCGTCATGCGCGCAGGGGCATCTGCCATATTTTACTGGAAAGCCCATTATTTTTGAGTATCGCGCAACATCTGACTCCTTAACAAGATACAATGGCTTTATTCGCGGAACAAAATTTTTATCACGGATAATGCCTGGCATTGGGCCAAGGCGCGCATTCATCTCCTGCTTGTTCTTCAAAAGATTCATCAGGTAAGCCTGAGCCTCGTCATCTGCATTATGGCCTGTCACAACCTTTGTCGCCCCGATTTTTCTTACAAACTTGTTTATTAGATATCTTCTTAGAACCCCGCATACAGCACATGAGCGCATGTCAACCCCTTTCTGCTTAAGCAGGGACTGGATGTAGCATAAAGAGTAGCCAAACTTCTGCCTGAAAGAGATAACATGAAGCTTTATCTTCTGCTCTTTGCAGAATTTTTTTATGCTCTCAAGATTCTGCTTTGTGTAGTTTCCAATAAGGACGTCGACAGTCACTGCCTCAAGGGCATAGCCAAACTTTTTCAGCAGGTGCAGAACCGTTGTG
The DNA here is from genome assembly GCA_964354285.1 of uncultured Methanosarcinales archaeon. Taxonomy (GTDB): domain Archaea; phylum Nanobdellota; class Nanobdellia; order Woesearchaeales; family ARS49; genus JAWABT01. Next base: position 287,702 of record CAYGYR010000001.1, read on the forward strand.
CTGTCCTTGCCCCCAGAGACTGCAACAAGAACTTTATCCTTAGGGCTAATCAAATTAAATTTCTTTATCATGCCCTTCACTTTTTTCTCAAAGGATTCAACAAACTTTTTGTCTGAAAGCATCTAGTTCTTCCTCAATTTCTTTTGATTCATACGCAATCAATGGCCTCAAAACTTTTGTCTCGAGCTTGAATTCGCGCAATTTGTCAATAGTGTCATTGACTGCAATAGCTTTTGCTTTTGTCTCCTTGGCAAGAGCATCAATCTCTGAAAAATCTTTTATTATTTTAAGCTCGAGCTTCTCACCAAAAAAATAGCCCTGAAGTAAAGTAATATCTCTTGTTTTAAACGCCACAGGAATTACGCTGCAGCCGCGCTTCATCATCTGCAGGCTAGCAAGCAAAGAACTGTCATCTTCGAGAAGAACAAGTATTTTTCCCTCAATGCCTACTGGAAGGCCTCCAAGGCCTTTTGTTTTCTCAGCAAAAAGATACACGAAACCCTGAATAATCTCTGCAGGGATATTAACATTAAAATCTTTCATCTTGACTTTAGCATTGGTTTTTTCCTGGATGAAAGCGCCAAGCTCAATCTCAAACTGCTGCGATGTTAATGGAAATGTTTTATCAATGCGCTGGCATGTCACCCTGAATGATTTTTCAGGCGTGATTTCTTTTGTAAACTCCAAAGATGCTTTTTTGATTTCGTCCAAGTTAAACCCGACATTTATTGCGTGCGAGAAAGAAGCAATCCCGAAAACACACTGCAGGCATTTGCAGGGGTCATTTGCTGCAATCATAATCCTGCCATAAGGCCTTGTGATGCTTTTGTAAGCTATCCTGTGAGCATCAAGGCAGGCTTTAATGTTTTTAACCAGAGTTTTCTCGAAGAACGAGCGGTTATTCCCTTTTAACCCGATTTCTGCATAGCGGACTATAATCATTTTTTCTTTTTCTTATAATCCTCAATTGCCTTGTGCAGAGCCTCGACTGCAAGAAGAGAACAATGAATCTTTATTGGAGGAAGACCTTCAAGAGCATCAACAATATTGTCTTTTGTCAGCTTTGATGCCTCATCAATTGTTTTTCCTTTAGCAAGCTCTGTAATCATAGAACTTGCTGCGATGGCTGCTGCGCATCCCATTGTCTCAAACTTTATGTCAACAATCTTGTCATCTTTAACAGCGATATATAGATGCATGACATCACCGCAGGCGCGATTTCCGACAGTACCGATGCCGTCTGCGCCCTCAATCTTGCCGACATTTTTCGGATTCTTAAAATGCTCAAGTACTTTTTTGCTGTACATCTTACTTGTGTGCCTCGCTTTTTTGCTTGAATGGGGACATTGCCCGCAGCTTTTCAACAACTTCATTAACTGCCTTGATTGTGTAATCAATCTCTTCTTCTGTAGTGTATTTGCTCAATGAGAATCTTATGCTTCCGTGGCTCTGCTCTGGCTTCAAGCCGAGAGAAAGAAGAACATGGCTTGGCTCAAGCTTATGCGACGTGCAAGCAGAGCCTGTTGAGACAGCAATTCCCTTGTCATCAAGGCTCAAAAGCAAAGCCTCCCCCTCAATGTACTCAAAAGAAACATTAGCATTATTGCACAGCCTGTTTTCTCTAGAACCGTTGAGCCTTGTTCCTGGAATTTTCAGCAGCTCGCTGATTAATCTGTCTCTGAGCTTTGCCATTTTTTCAATATCTTTCTGTGCGACAAGCTCGGCGGCTTTTGCAAAGCCGACAGCGCCTGCAACATTCTCTGTTCCTGGCCTTATGCCCAACTCCTGGGCACCACCATCAAAAAGCTTCTGGGGCTTTGTTCCCTTCCTAATATATAGTGCACCTATTCCTTTTGGCCCATGGAACTTGTGGGCAGAGATTGAAGCAAGATCAATATTTATCTTCTTAACATCAATCTGAACTTTAGCGAAGGACTGCACGATATCTGAATGGAACAAGACATTTTTTTCCTTGCAAATCTTCCCTATCTTGTCAATCTGCTGTATTGTCCCTATCTCGTTGTTTGCATGCATTATTGTGGCAAGAATTGTCTCTTTCTTGATTGCTTTCTTCAGGTCATCAAGCTTCACAAAGCCGTCTTTATCAACGCCAACATAAGTAACAGCAAATCCTTCTTTCTCTAAAGCCTGGCAGGCGTGAAGAACTGCATGGTGCTCAAAAGCAGAGGTGATGATATGATTTCCCTTACTTTTCAAAGCACGAGCAACTCCTTTAATTGCAAGATTATTGCTCTCTGTCCCGCCGCTTGTAAAGATTATTTCATCAGGATCTGCATTGATTATCTTAGCTATTTTTTCTCTTGCGCTTTCAAGAGCCTCTTTTGCGCTCTCACCAAAAGAATGGATGCTTGATGCGTTCCCATAAATCTCTATAAAGAAAGGCTTCATAGCCTCAACTACCTCAGGAGATGTTTTTGTTGTGGCTGCATTATCCAGATATATTTTCATTGACGAAAATAACTGTATGGAGATTTATAAACCTTTTGCAAGTTTAATGCCGCACGTTCGCGCGACATCGTGAATGCGAGACCTCAGAAAACTTTGTTTTCTGATGGTGCTCGGAAACTTTACAAGTTTCCGACAGAAGAGTAAAACCTCTGTTTTGCAAAGCAAAACAGCCAATAAATTGCTTCTCAAGCACGAACGAGGAGCGCATTTTGATCAAACCTGCGCCGAACAGGGTTCGGCGTGGTCTCAAAGAGTGTTGCTCTTTGAAACTTTCCCAAAGTTTGTACGCAAGCTTTTTAAATGGCTCATTATTCTTTGCAGGTATGGTCGAAGGCAAAAAGAAATCACGAACTTTCAGAAGGGTTTACGTGAAGACCCCTGGAGGAAAGACTGTACTGCACTATAGAAGGCGAAAGCCTGCCAAAGCACAGTGCGGCAACTGCGGGGCATTGCTAAAAGGAGTTCCGCAAGCAAGAGTGTACAAGATGAGAAACATGCCCAAGACCATGAAGAGGCCAGAGAGGCCATACGGCGGAGTGCTTTGCACAAGATGCATGCGCGCCAAGATTATTCAGAAAGCAAGAATCTCCTCGTAGTTTAAGGCGACTACTACGCGAGGTTTCGGAGGTTAAAAATGATTGATATAGGAAGATTATGCGTGAAGATAGCTGGCAGGGATGCTGGCAAGAAATGCGTTATTGTTGATATTCTTGATGATAACTTTGTTCTTATAGATGGAGAGACAAGAAGAAGGAAGTGCAACATATTCCATATTGAGGCATTTGACCAAGTGCTTGCAATAAAGAAAGGCGCAAGCCATGATGAAGTTGCAGATGCCCTGAAGAAAATAGGAGTAGAGGCAAGAAAAACAAAAGCAAAGGCAAAGACAGTAAAGCCGATAACATTGAGAAGAAGCAAACTGGCAACAAAGGCTCCTGCAGCAGCAACCTCAAAAAAAGAAGAGAAGCCAAAAGCAGCGCCTGCAAAAAAACCAGCAGTGAAAACAGAAGCAAAACCGAAGAAAGCAATCACGAAGAAACTTGCTGAGAAAAAAGAAGCTTAAGGCGTAAACAATATAAATTAGGCACTCATATCTCTAAGTATGGAAGATGCTATGAGCTTCTCATTCACAGTAAACCTTAATCTGGGCGAAACAACTAGCCAAGCGAGGTATTCTCTTACGAAATTAATAGCAAAAGAGGCGATTAATAAGAAGGCAATGCAGAAAATATATGAACTGCAAGGCCTGCTTGAATTTCTTGAAAACAAGCAACTGAAAACAATTGTTGAAATCGGAACTGCACTTGGCGGGACATTTTACGCCCTGTGCCAGATTGCGCCAGCAGATGCAAAAATAATAAGCATAGACCTTCCTGGCGGAAGATTTGGTGGGGAATTTAAAATAGAGTCCAGCCAAATAAAAAAATACGCAAAAGAAGGACAAACAGTGATTTTTCTTAGAGATGACTCTCACCAGGAATCAACAAAGAAGCAACTAGTGTCACATTTGGGCGGCAAGAAGATTGATGTTTTGCTAATTGACGGCGATCACACATACGGAGGGGTTAAAAAAGATTTTGAAACGTATTCTCCCCTGGTTTCAAAGGGAGGAATCATAATCTTTCATGATATCTGCTTTCACCCCACTGTGCCAGAATGCCAGGTTGAAAAGCTTTGGAACGAGATAAAAAACACATTTGAGTATAAAGAAATAATCGATCCTCAAGACAAAGATTGGGGAGGGATTGGAATTCTCATAAATAACTAAATAAAAAACTCAGCGGCCAATTGCCTCAAACAATTCTGTAAGGTTGAGCTCAAAAGCAGCTGCAGGCATGTCAATGCCGAAATTATTCAAGACAGCAGGATGAATCTCTCCGATAAAAGCAACTTTCCTCTTGTTGACTATGATTCTTGCAACCCTGCCTGGAATAAATGTGCCGTGCTCTGCATCCTCTATCTCATACGCAACACCAAGCATTCTTAGCAAGTAATCGAGAGCTTGCTTTATTTCGGTGTAGCTGGAGCTTGTGTGGCAGGTGATCGCTGCAATGTACTCATAATCCAAAGCCTTATCATCTTTCTGGACAGTAACAAGCCCCTGCTCAAAGATTTTCTGAGGGTAATCTGTATGCTTGTTATGCATCAAGACATCCATCAAGCCAGGAAGAATCCAAGAGCGCACAGCAGAGTAATTGAGGGACGTGTAATTCTCTATCTCAACCGTCCCAAAATCTTGAATGTTCATGCGTGAGTACAATGATTCTTTATTGACAAGAATAGGGCTCATTATCTCCTGATAGCCAAGGCCGACCATAACTTCTCTCACATTGTCAATAAACTTTCTTACTGGGAATGTCCTGCCAGAGGTGAATGTTGTGAGGGGCAGCGACAATATATTGCCATAGCCATACATCGTGCCAATGTCCTCAATAATATCAACAGGATGCATTATGTCCTGTCTTATGCAAGGGACTGTTACCGTGTAGTTTGAGAAATCATACCTTGCCTTTTCAAGCAGCTTTTTTACCTCAGAATCGCTAAGATTTATGCCCAGCAGTTTATTTACGTCGTCCTTATCAATTTTTATTGTCTCTAGGCTGGTATCAGGGGTTACCTCCTGCTTGCGCGCATAAACAATCTTTACAGAATGTATCTTAAATCCCCGCGTGGCAAATGCATTTGCAAAAATATTTGCGGCGAGATTAACTGCCCTCTGGTCTGTCCCTGTTGCCTCAAAAAATATCTCATCATCACCAATCTCAAGCTTCCCTGTCGCATTAGAGTTAATTATCGGCGGGAATGAAAGAACTTCTTTGTGCGCATCGACAAGCAAAGGATACCGCTTGCAGCCATTCAATATCCACGCATACTCCTTTCCTTTAGGGTGCTGCTCAAGAATCTGCAGCAGGTCCATCTCCTTGTCAAAATCCAGAGGGACAAAAGAAACAGTCCTTGGCTGGACAGCAACATAGCTTACAGGGAAAGTTATTTTCTTGCAGGGATAGATGCCGACTGCGACCTTCTGCCTTTTTCTGCCGTACTGTTCGCAGAATTTTTCCTGAAGCTGAATCATCTGCTTCAATAGGTAATCGTCAAGCTTTTGCCCTTTTGCAATAAATGCAGCAATGAACGGCCTTATTGCCTTCAAGGCCTTGTCAACAACTATTTTGTTGTCAGAGCTCTCGATTTTTATTCTTGGAACACCTTTTTCCTTGCCAAGAATGCCCTTGAATATCAGTGCCAGGCCCTCAGCAGACCAGAGGTAAGGAAGATTTGTGTCATTAAGCGAAGCTGTAACTTCATCTCCTGAAATTCCTTCAAGCTCCCCTTTTACCTGCTCAAAAAGGTTCTTTAGCTCTTCCTCCTTAAGCTTCTTGCCAACGAGGTTGTTCAAATCTTCGAGTGAAAATGTTATTGTTGGCATCAGATCACCTTTGCGTTTCGCAGGTAGTTAATATCATGCGAGAACAGCTGTCTTATGTCAGTCAAGCCGAGCTTGAACATTGCAATCCTGTCAATGCCTATTCCCCAGGCAATAACAGGCATGTCCTTGCCGACAAGGGGCTTGACTATTTCCGGGCGGAAAATTCCGGCCCCGCCTAATTCTACCCAACCCATCACGGGATGTTTTGCAAAGAGCTCAACGCTTGGCTCTGTAAACGGGAAATATCCTGGAACAATCTTTATCTCCTCTGCGCCTGCAAATTCTTTTGCAAACATTTTCAAAATGCCAAAAAGATGCCTGATATTAAGGCCCTCTTCAATAATAATTCCCTCTGTCTGATAAAAGTCAGAGAGGTGCGTTGCATCAACAACATCTGGCCTGAAGCACCTCGCAATGCCAAAATACCTTCCGGGAATCTCGAGATCTTTTGATGCAAGCATTCTAGCTGAACATGCTGTGCCCTGAGACCGCAATAACTGCCTTTTTGTTTCCTTTGCGTCAAAAGAATATCCCCAGCCCCTGCTTCCTGTGCCACCGCCAGTCTCGTGGACTGATTTTATTTTCTTGATCAGGTTTTCATCAACTGCCCCGTATTTGTGGTGTGCAACATAATACGCGCCGTGGATATCTCTTGCAGAGTGGAACTGCGGCATGTAGAGCGCATCCATGTTCCAGAATGCAGTCTCAACAAAAGGCCCGTTCATCTCTATAAATCCCATCTCAATGAATTTTTCACGCACCGTGTCAATGAACCTGCGATAGCTCTGCTTTTTTCCTGCAAATATTTTCGGGACATTTATCTGAACATCATAGCGCCTGAAGCTTTTCTCACGCCACTCGCCGCTGCGAATCATCTGCGGAGTCAATACATCAGCTACTTTTTCGCCGCCAATGCCTGCATCAATAATGCTTTGGCCTATATCCAGCAGCTCTACCTTCTTAAGCTTTTGAAGCTCGACCTTGACAATATCCTTTCTCTTTCTTAAGTTTTCAAGCGCGAGCTTATCTTCCGGGTTTAGGTCTTTTATCTCAACAGGAAATGTTTTTTTCAGAAATGCTTCTTCAAGAAACTCTTTTTCAAGATAGCTCTTGCCCTGGTCTGTCAGTTTTACCTTCAGCTCCTTGTTCTTGATTATCAAGACTAGAGCTTTCTTGCGGAGAACACCGAGGCAGATATTAAGCTCTTCTTTGGATATGTTTGCTTTCTCAAACTTGGAGAGAGAAAGCTCCTTATCTTTCAGAAACTCTATGAACCTTCTTTCAGGAAGCTTTTCCTTGAGATATTTCAGGCCGTTCATGTCAAGGTCAGCAACCTCCTTGAGCTCTGTGCTTATGCTCACTGCCTTCTTGTTCTGAAGCCACTGCAGCGCTCTCATGACCTCAACATCCTTCAGCCCTGTCGCTGAAACAATCTGCGGCAGGGTCTTATACTTATCAAGAACAGGTAGTACTTTCCTCTCAAGAGGATGTAACGACTCAGCTAGTTTTTTTATGTCCATGTCAAAAAAAAGAATTAAAAAATTGTTGTTTTACTTCACATGCTTCATTGATTTCCAGTTTGCCTCAAACAGGTTCTCAAGGGCTTGCGCAAAGTATGGCGTGTTCACCCAGATTCCAACATCATATGTCGGATGGACTTCCTTGTCGTCCATAATCATGAACACCAGCTCTTTGCCATCAACAATGCAGAACCTTGCTTTTGAATCAGTGTGCCTTACCTCTGCGTAGGGTAAAACCTCACTAAAGGCCTGCTTTGTTTCTTTGGTAAGAGGCGCTGCAATTCTTATCCTCACGCCTTTCTTCTTTAATTTTTCAAAGACTGGCTTCAATCCCTCAACTTTTCTCATGAAACCCTGCGGCGTTGTCATTATCGTAACTGATTTTTGCGCGTTTTTGATTGCAAGCTCGAGATGGTTGTAGAGGTTATGCCTTCCTTTCAGGCTGCCGCTGAGCTCTGAAGGCTCAACAAGCTCTATCCCCTGCGTGTGCAGTGAATTTAGCTCCGTAATAACATCTGTGCTCTTAAGGTCTTCAAGCCTCTTTACCCGTTCTGTTGCCTCTTCTCGTAAATTTTTCTTAACTCGCTCAAGGACTTCCTGGGGAGCGACAGCAATGTATTTTATTGGCTTTCCAAGCTTCATAATAACATATCCTTTTTTTTCAAGGCTCTCAAGAACATCATAACTCCTGCTCCTTGGAACATTAGCAATATCAGAAAGCTCTCCTGCAGTGGCAACACCCCTTGAAAGAAGCGCAGCCCATACCTTTACTTCATACAAGTTCAGAGAAAAAATGCGCCTTAATTTGCTTAAAAATTCTTCTTTTACAATCATGTATGCCTCCCCCCTTTTTTTGTTATTTGCCTGAGGTAAAACTTAACCACTATTTATATGTTACGGTTTGGATGCACTACAAAGAGGGAACATAATAGTGGCCAAGACCGTCGCTATTTCATAGTGGAGAAAGTGCAAGCAGATATATAAACATTTATGTTATTGAGAATAGATTTTGAAATGCAGCTGAACCAAAGTAGCAGTATTACAATATTAGTAATGCAGTTTGAACCTGAGAACTGCGCCAAGACCGCTGAGGCCATCAAGCTTCTTTCCGCCAGCATGCTCTGATGAGACAATTGTTATTTTGGCTTTTATGCCATCTGACAACCGCATCAAGGCCTCAAGCCTTGAGAACGTTCCCTCCTCCCGCGTCTTTGCAATCAGGGAATCTGTCACAAGCAAATCACGTATTGCGCCCATTGTGGCTGCCTGCTCAACCTCATCAAATCCGTAAGCAGCAAGACCTTGCTTAGAGATTTCTGATAGAAGCTCCTCAACAAGAGCGATTTCCTTGCTTACCCTCTCCTCCTGCAGAGCCTGCTGAACTTCTGTTCTTTTTAGAACCTCGTCAACTGCAGACTGGTCAGCAGAAGAGCACGTTGCCGAGAGTATTTTCTTTTTCAATCCATCATTTTTCAAGACCTTGAAAAGCTCTTCCTTCCAAAAAGAAGGGCTGGCGAGGATTATCTTGTCAAGCTCGTATCTTTTGTCATACTCCTCAAGCATGTGAATTATTTCTGAATAAAAATCGCCTTTGACTGCGCCCTCAACCCCTTTCTTTGCAACAGACCCTTTTATCTGGCTGAGAACCTCATACCCTGCCCGCTTCATCATTGCAAAAAATGCATCTTCCCTGTCAAAAACACAGATTAAAATCTTCGGCATCTTTGCCTGGCATGCCTCTTTAAGGCGGTCCATCTGGTAGCCGAGCCACCTCTCCTTGGTTATGGAGATTATGGTGCCTTCCTCAACATTGAAAGTGTGATAGCTTCCTCGCGGGACATCCTCTGGCCCCTCTATGATTTTTCCTGACAGCCTAAGAACATTTGCTGAAAACTCTATTTTTTCAACCTGAAGAGCAAGAAAGACGGGCTTTCTTATCGCTTCCCGTTCCTCTCCTCCAACCTTGATTTTTCTAAGGGTCTTTCCTTTAACAAAATCATCTTCATCAATTATCTGGCTGAGATACCAAAGGTCATCTGAGTTCTCAACCTTTACCTTGACCTCTCCTTGCTTGAAATTAGTGCCTATGATTTTCATAACAAAATCAAAGGCCCTTTGACTTTTAAATCTTTGCCTGATACAAAGCCAAGAATAACAAACCCCAAGCACACTGCAACCAGCAAAACATTTATATATACTTTACTGGTAATAAACAATATAAAAACTCATAAGTAAGTAATACTGAAAAAAAAGGTGATTGCATGATAACAAACAAGAGAGGCCAAGAGGCACCGGGCGGAGGTAGTGCAGCCACACTCGTTGGCATCATAACACTGCTTTTCGTTTTCTACATTCTGTTCCTGCCATCTGCAGAACGCGAAGAACTGCTGGCAGATGAAAAAGCACCTGGAGTTATAGAGGCAGAAACGCCACTTCTGCAAGCTGCAATCGGTTGGCTTGAGACAGTTCCGCAAAACGAGATAGAGCACACTGTTCCTAATATTTATCTGCAAGAGCTTAAATCAGCGCAAGTCATCTCCATGATGAGCCCTTTCACAATTAAAAAAACACTCACTAGCTCTGAAACAAAGAACTTTACATTTGGAATTTCTGACCCTGCAAGCACAGAAAGCGTGATGCTGAGCTTTGCAGCACCCAAAAGGCAGGGAACACTCAAAGTAATATTCAATGGCTATAATGTATTTGAGGGCGAGATAACACAACTAAATCCTGCGCCAATTTCCATAGACAAGAACTACTTGCAGCAAATAAACACTGTTTTATTTGAGGTAAAGGGATTTGGCCTGCCACAAAAAGAATACAGCTTCACAGATGTTAAAGTAATCGGCGATGTTGTTGATGTAATGCGCATGACTGCCACAGAAACAATCCCGATATCAGACACAGAATACAATAATCTCGAAAGAGCAACACTAACATACTATACTGCATGCGACCAGCTTTCAGCAGGGCTGCTTGAGATAAGCTTCAACAGCAAACCTGTATTTTCAGGAATGCCCTCCTGCGACAGCCCTAGCAAGCTTGACCTGTTCCAGGATGACATAAAGCCAGGCAAGAACGTGATTACATTCAAGACATCAAAAGGCAGCATTGGCATAGAGCAGCTAAAACTTGACACAACACTAAAGCCAACAAAAGGATACAGCAATTTCTTCACAGTATCGCAGTCGCTTTATGCTGCTGTGAAAAAAGGCGATGCAAGAGTTGTGCTAAATATCGAATTTGTTGACGCAGTTAATGACAAAAGAGTGCAGACAAACCTCAACGGAAGGCTTGACATCATTGACCAGAAAGAGGCAAAATTTGAGCGCGATATCAGCAAGGTGATTGTGAACGGCAACAACTATATTGAGCTGACTCCTTTGACAAATGTAAACATCGCAAAGCTCGAGATAATGCCTGAGTAATTCTTAAAATGGCAGGACCCACAACATCCGGCGACAAACCATCAAAATTAAGCATGTTCGGTCTACTTTTCTTTGCCGCAGCTGTACATACAATGGATGCGTTCATGCGTCTGCCTGGCGGAAAAGTCAACTTCTATGTTTGGACTATGTTCTTTATACTGTATGCAATCCTTGCAACAATGGGAACGAGCAGGCTGGGAACATGGAAGGGGCCGGCGATCGCATCAGGCCTCGCTGCTTTTGTGATACCATTTATATACGTGTACATTGCAAGAAGCTCTATTGTTATTGGAATGCTCATGCTATTAATGCCCACGTGGATAATTTACCTCCTAATTTTTCACGGAGAGTATTACCCCTGGACAAGCTGGCTCTACATGATGTTCTGGATAATCTTCCTTGCATTCTCTTACATGCCCCAAATCCAAAACTATGCCTCAACACAAGGATATGAGCTTCCAACAATATCCCCAGGAATAGTTGTGAGGTACACTGGAACAGCATTGATGCAAGGCTTCCAGAATGCAAAACAATCAGTACAATCCATGTACAGCACAGTGGGCAGAGAAATTAAGGTGTCAATTAAGGCTGCAAAAGGTGATTATTACACAGGCAGTGTAGACCAGAGCGCTGAAAAAATCACAGGAGTTTACGTTGACGGGCTAAAGCCTGTGCAGCAGGAATTTTTTGAGGGAAGGCCTGCGACAATACGCGGCCAAATACGCGCAGCAACTGTTGCACAGCCAATAAACATCCACTTAACATGCATTGCAGAGCCTGGAAACATTGCTGCAAAAAGCATAGAGCCTGAAAAAGATATCACTGTTGTAGGAAGCATAACAAAACCAATTTCCTGTGTTTTTGAGGGGCTGACTGCAAAATACTACACAACAAAACTCACTGTTGACTTTAATTTCGCAACAAGGGCATACCAAAGAGTTTATTTCATGAATGAAGAGAGGCTGCAGGAATACCTGATTTTAGGAAAAGACCCCCTAGAGGGATACACTGACAAAATGCCGACAACACAATACTCTCCAGGCCCAATAATGATTGGGATGACAGAGAGCTTCCCAACACAGCCTGTTGGAATAACACAGGGAAAAAACGGGCCAATAGTAGGAATAACTGTTGATAATTTCTGGGGCGGGACGCTAAAAGAGGTAAAAGATCTTGTAATTTACACGCCAAAAGGCCTTGATATAAAAGATATAAATGGAGTTTATCCACTAAAAATAAGCTGCTCAGACTTGCGCACAGAAGAAAGCGTCGGGTGCGATGACAATCTTGAAAGCATATACAGGATGCCTCCTGCAGAGATGCAGATGCTAAGCCAAACAACAGTCAAAACATATGAAGCACATACTTTCGTGAGCGACAGTGCTAAATTAATCAGCGACCCAAAAACAATCAAAGTCACAGTGGATTATGACTACAAATACACGCAGGAGCTTGGAATCAGCGTCAAATCCCGCCCAACAACAACATCCCCTGCGACACTGCCATCCATACTAACAATAACATCATAACATGAAAAAAACAATTGCACTCCTATTAATCATTGTCACCATAACCGGCTGCCAGTTCATGCCTGTTAAGAAAGAACAGATAGCAGTGCCTGACATCCACACTGGCGTAAATGGCGTGACTCTTGAATTCCTTGAAAACGCGCCGCCTGCAGAGATTTACGAAGAACGCCCATTTGATATCATAGTCAAGGTTCACAATCAAGGCGCAAATGATGTTCGCGGCGGAATGTTACTAATTGGCGTTGAGGAACAAAATGTTGAGCTCACAGGACAAAAAGACCTGAGATTTGACCTTGCAGGAAAATCAGCATACAACTCAGAAGGTGTCTTTGACATGAAACAGTTCAGGGCAACTGCAAGAAAACTAAGCCCTGCGGCAGGAAAAATATATCCGACAACAGTAACAGCAACCGCGTGCTATGCATACAAAACAGCAGCAACCGCGCTTGTGTGCATTGACACAGACCTTCTTGGAATTGTAAAAAACAAGCCATGCAAGACAAGCACACAAAGCCATGGCTCTGGACAGGGCGCACCTGTTGCAGTAACATCTGTTGTGCCAAAAATGCTGCCTCATGCAGACCCTGACATGATAACCCCTGAATTCACGATAAGCATAGCAAACCGCGGAGTGGGAGATGTTGTTGCAGGAGAAAAAGTATATGAAGCATGCAGTGGCAAAAAATTAGGGCAGGATAGCTGGAATGCAGTAAAAATCAGCGCATCACTCTCTGACCAATACCTTGAATGCAAGCCATCTGTATTAAAGATAGTGACAGGAGAAAACAAAGCGGTGTGCACAATAACAGGCGGCATCAGCAAGGAACTTGGAACTTATCTTGCACCATTATCGATTGAGCTGGACTATGGCTACATGAGCAGAAAAGTAAAATCCATGTCTATCACAAGATTGCTAGGCAGCAGTTATTAGTAAATAACAAAAAAATATTTAAAAACGAGAACCAAAGCTTGAATAAAATGAGAAAAAACCTGTTCGCAATGATTACCTTGCTATTACTGCTGTCTGCATGCACAGGCACTCTGCCTGGGCAGCAAAGAAAATCGCAACAATTATACGGGCCAGAATACAGGACAGGAAGCGAAGGCCTCAGATTAAGCTTTGTCCAAAACCTTCCACCAGCAAGGCTATTTGACACAGAACAATTTACTACAATGATACAAGTAGAAAACCTAGGAGCTTTCACTGTTGGCGGGCCAGGAGACAAGGTATACCTTTCTGGATTTGACCAAACAATAATCACAGGAATATCGCAGTGGGGCGCAGACATCCCAGTAACTGAAGGAAAAAGCCAATTCGTGCCAACGGGAACTGTTGATACTGTTGAATTCAAAGGAATGATTGCGCCGCTCAGGGCAAAAAATATAGACAAGTACCCTGCAAAACTGCTTGCGACTGCATGCTATGCATACGAAACAGTTGCTACAGCAAATGTCTGCATTGACCCAAGCCCGTATGCAACAAACATAAGAAAGATATGCACGCCAGCATCAGTATCTCTCAGCAGCCAGGGCGCGCCTGTTGCAGTTAATCTTGTTGAGATAGACTCGAGCCCTGGCAGGGCAAGATTCAAGATACATGTTAAAAATGTTGGAGGGGGAGATGTTTTCAGGTATGGCGCAGACTACCTTATGAAGTGCAGCCCATTCTCCCAGCCGCTTTCATTCAATGACATAGATTATGTGGAGCTTGCAGACGTTTACGTTTCAGGAACATCAATAAAGCCAACATGCAAGCCGCTGGATGACAATCACATTAGGCTGACTGGCGGCAGCGGCTCTGCGTTCTGCGAATTCATGACAAGAGGACAGGATGCATACACCACACCAATCACAGTAACACTAAGATACGGATACAGAAATATCCTGTTTAAGGACGTCCAAATCGTTTCATCATACTAAACTGAGGTGAATATAAAATGAAAAAAAACATTTTGATTGCAGTGCTGATCTCTCTTGCTTTTGTGCTGGGCTGCACCACTGAAGAGGGCGCAGAAACAGCATCGATGACCTCGCCGTTCCTTGGTGGAGCAGTGGGCGTTGTTTCTGATTTTGTAGACCTCCGGGCAGAGGTCTATGACAACGGAAGAGACCCTTTTGATATTGTGATAAAGCTTGAAAACCAGGGTGAATCAAAGATTGCAAAAGAAGACATAAGGGTAAAGCTATCTGGATTTAATCCTGTAGAGTTCGGAAAAACAGAGCAGGACCTGACAAAAAACCCTGACGACAGCCTTACTGAAAAAATGAAAGACTCACAAGGAAATGTCATTCCGAGCGCGCCTGTTTTCGTTGAGTTCAAGGGGCTTAATCACGCGGCAAAAATAACAGGGGCAAGAATTGACCTCCCAATAAGGGCAGATATCTGCTACATGTACACAACAGAAGCAATAAGCAAACTCTGCATCAGAAGAAACATCCTTAACCCCCCTGCAGGAGGGATATGCGAGATAACAGAAACCAAGCCTGTGTTTAACTCAGGATCCCCCATACAGTTCATGGATTTCAAAGAAATGTCAAGATCAAAAGACAAAATAGGGTTCAGCTTTGAAATCAAAAATGTCGGGACAGGTGACTTGTTTGAGATGGGAAGTGTCTGCGACAGAAGCATGAGAGGATATGAGAACAAGGTCTATGTGAAAGTCTCAACAAACCTTGACGGCCTCAGCTGCACAGGACTCGAGTCAAAAGGCAGGATAGCAGAAGGATTTGTCTTACTGTTTGACAAGAGCAAGATAATCACCTGCACGCAAGCAGTCTCAACATCAACTGACTTTGAACAGGTAGTCAGCCTCGAAGGAACATATGACTATGAAGAGTTCAAGCAGGCACAGATAACAGTCAAAAGCTCTGGAGAATAGAAAGTATTTTTTTATTTCCTTTTTCTTTTTTAATTAAGCTAATTATTTACAGCAGTTATATGCGCAATAAGAGCCTCTAGCTGCAGGAATTCATCAGAACCCTCAACCATCCTGAACTCTATCTCACCGCACTTGTCAATAAGAGCAACCTTTTTCCTTGAATCAACGCCGAGGCCCCAAATCTCTTTTTGAATCTGCTTTATGACATCAATTCCTGAAAGGCCATAATTAAGCATGACATCAAGAAGTTTTTTCCTGGCAGAAAGAAAATCACCTTTAAGCGCGATTTCAAGAAGCTCCTTTATCTCTTTTGGCTGCGCAAAAGATGCAAGAGAGTAAACAAGCTCTACATCAATGTTCTTTGAGACGGCTGCACAGCTCTGAAGTATGTTCTCAAGACGCCTGCAGTCTCCCTCTGAGACAACAAAGAGAGCGTCTTTTGCCTCAGGACTTATCTTGATCTTCTCTTCTTTTGCAATAGAATCAACCATGTCAAAAATGTCCTGCTTTTCAAGAGGCCTGAACTTGAATACAGCACATCTTGACTGTATAGGATCAAGTATCTTTGAACTGTAGTTTGCTGCAAGAATAAACCTGCATGTGCTCGTATAATTTTCCATGGTCCTCCTTAATGCCTGCTGCGCCTCTTTTGTTAGCGCATCACACTCATCAAGAAAAATTATCTTGAAAGGAACATCGCCCATTGCCTTTGTTCTGGCAAAATCCTTGACTTTTATCCTGACAACATCAATACCGCGCTCATCACTTGCATTAAGCTCAAGAAAATTCTGCCTCCAGCTCTCACCAAACAGCTGCCTGGCAATCACCAGCGCAAGAGTGCTCTTTCCAACACCTGCAGGGCCTGCAAACAAAAGGTGAGGCAGGTTTTTCTGGGCAACAAAAGCCTGCACCTTAGAAATTATCTCCTTCTGGCCCTTGACCTGCGCAAAAACAGTTGGCCTGTACTTCTCTGTCCAGATTGAACTTTCACCTAACATACTTCCCCCTACTACTTTGAAAGACCTACACTATAAATAATTTTGGTTTAGACTATGTCTTCTTCAGAAATAACCATGAAGTCGCCCATAGCAATTACTGCAGAGAACGGAACAAGCAAGTTGCCTTCCTTGTCTTTCTCCAGCTCAAGCTTTTCTGTGTATACAGTAGGGTTCTTGAGCACAAGATGTATGAGCTCCCCTGATTTCGCTTCAAATATTATGTCTCCCACTTCACCAAAACGCTTTCCTAGCTTGCTGACTACTGTCTTTCCGATCAGCTTTTTCGAGAATGTTTTTGGGTTTTCAGCCATTGTTTTTTCACCTTAATAATTATACAAAACAAGTAGGTCAAGTCATATTTAAATCTTTCGTTAAAATGGTATTAGCGCATCTAAGCCTTTGCTTGCGGTATCTTCTGGGCAAGCTCTGGGTTATGACAAACCTCCTTCAAGCTGCAGCTCTTGCACTTATTCTCATTCTTATTTAAAGGAGGAAGCTTCTCTGACGAAAGCATGGCCCTAACCTCTTTAACAAGCTCCTTTACCTGATCTTTTAAAAAAGGATTAATCTCAATGCTTCTTGCCTGGTTATCATCCAGGTATCTTATTATTCCGCTATTTATTGGAACCTTAAAACTATCCTCCAGCAGCAAGGCATATGCTGCAAGCTGAATCTTGTGGTCTTCCCAAGCTCCTTCTTTTGGAGCTTTTCCTGTCTTTAGCTCAACTGGAAGAAGCATTGTTGGAAAAACCTGGACCTGGTCTATCTTGCCAGTAAGGTAAAGATTCTGCGAAGCAATTTTGTATTCTGACTTGAGCTTTGGCGTAAGCGCCTCCCACAAATCTTCACCATAAACCTTGTTTTTCTGTATAAAAGAGAAAAGATTTGCTGCGCGCACCTCTGCCTCAAGCCTGAAAAGCACAATATACTGCTTGAATGCATCCATTGGAAGAAGACTGACGAGTTTCAGCTGGTTCTTGCTCTGAATAATAACCATCCTGAGAATCTGGGCATATCTCTTGTTGTACATGTCAAGAATCTGCTCGTAAGCTGAGCTGCTGTCAATAGAGCAGATTATGCCTTTCTCTGTCTTCTCCATCTCCTCAAAGACACGGTGCTTTATTGCGCCCCTGACAAGAAACTCCTTTGGAATCTCTTCATAACCAAGAACTTTCTGAAGATAGAGCTTTCTTGCACAATAAAGATAGGCAGTTAATGATGTGACTGAAAGCATAAATTCCTTGTATGATGCTAGATTTATATACCTTACGTAAATTTGTCCAGTGGAAGGAGAAAGGTTTTTATATTGCAGATTTAAAGGGAATATCTATGGATATCAACAAAAAACTAGAGATTTTCAGGCAGGTTGGTGAAGAAATAATCTCAGAGGAAGACCTAAAACAACTGCTTGAGACAAAAAAGAACCCTGTTGCTTATGACGGCTTTGAGCCATCTGGAAAGATACACATAGCACAAGCTGTTCTCAGGGCAATAAACATAAACAAGGTCACAAGCACAGGAACAAAATTCAAGATGCTTGTCGCTGATTGGCATGCCTGGGCAAACAAGAAGATGGGCGGAGACCTTGAGAAAATACAGACTGTCGGCAAATATTTCATAGAGGTATGGAAGGCCTGCGGAATGGACTTAGACAATGTCGAATTTGTCTGGGTGAGCGACATGGTAAAAGACGAAGCATACTGGAGAAAAGTCATGCAGGTAGCAATAAACTCAACACTTAACAGAATAATAAGGTGCGGCCAGATAATGGGAAGAAAAGAGGCAGAGGTCCAGCAGGCATCACAGATACTGTACCCCTGCATGCAGTGCGCAGACATATTCCACCTTGGCATTGACATATGCCAGCTCGGAATGGACCAGAGAAAAGTCAACATGCTTGCAAGAGAGACGGGCCCTGCGCTGGGATACTGGAAGCCAGTAATTGTAAGCCACCACATGCTCATGGGATTGACGGCACCTCCTGCCACAGGATTAACAGGAGCAGAAAGAGGCATTGAGCTGAAGATGTCAAAATCCAAGCCAGAGACAGCAATATTCATGACAGACATAGAAGAAGATATCAAAAGAAAAATCAGCAAGGCATACTGCCCTGAAAAACAAGTTGCTGAAAATCCTATAATGGAGTACTGCAAATACATCATATTTGAAAGATTCCCGACAATAAAAATAGAGCGGCCTGAGAAGTTCGGAGGAAATCTTGAGATTACAGGCTACGATGAGCTTGTGAAAATATACAGCGAAGGGCGGCTTCACCCAATGGACCTAAAGACTGCTGTGGCAAAATATGTCAATGAGCTTGTAGAGCCAGTAAGAAAACACTTTGAGAAGAATGCAAAAGCAAAAAAGCTTCTAGAGCAAGTGCAGAGCTACCAGGTAACAAGATAAAGCTAATAATTAAACCCTGAACTTCCCATTTTTCTGGAACAATTTGCCATCAAGATAAATTGCCCCATTCATTCTCAAGTCTTTTACAAGGTCCCAGTGCAGAGCTGACTTGTTCTTTCCGTTGCATTCCTTGTATGCATTTCCTAGAGCAAGATGGATTGTTCCGCCAATTTTTTCATCAAATAAAGTATTATTAGTGTATTTAGTTATGTTCCTGTTGCAGCCAATGCCAAACTCGCCTATGTATGAAGCACCCTTGTCTGTGCGAAGCATTGCACGCAGAAACTCATTATTATTTTCCGCGCTTGACTTGACAACTTTGCCTTTCTTGAACTCAAGATATATTCCGCGGACAATGTTGCCATTCCTGACAGCAGGGTAATCGAAGCAGATATGCCCCTCTGCAGAATATTTGTCAGGAGCTGTAAAAATCTCCCCGCCAGGCATGTTCCGCAAGCCATCACAGATGGCGCACTTCCCTTGCTTGATTGTAAATGAAAGGTCTGTATCTGTGCCAACAATTCTCACTTCTTTTGCCTTGTCCATGACTGCGGCAAGTTTTGCCAGCCTTTCTTTTATTTTGTTCCAGTTCTGGTTAACTGCCGTAAAGACAAAATCCTCATACTCCTGGTAAGACATCCCTGCTTCCTGTGCAAAAGCATTTGTGGGATAATCAAAAAGAACCCACCTTGTGTTTTCAGAACGCCACCTTGAGATTGGCGCCATTATTTTTGACCTTAAAACAAGCTTGCTTGGATCAATATTCGCAAATTCCCGCGTATTACAATTTGCAGAGATTGAGATGTAAACATCTGTGCGTTTTATCTCATACATCGCTGTTGCCGGAAAGCGCTTGAGCTGATGGTCTTTTGCATGCTTAAAAAAAATGTAGTTCGCACCCTGAAGAAGCATCCTGACAACAGGGTGAGCTCCTCTTTGAAGGCACAACTTGTAAACCTCAAGAACAAGAGGCTCTGCAGCAGCCTGCGCAGCAATTATAACCCTGTCCCCTCTTTTGACTTTTGTGCTATAATCAACGATAATTTTTGCCGCTTTTTTTATCCTCTGGTCCATCATGCGTTTCTGAAAAAATAAAAAGTATATAAACTTTTAGTTTTAAAATTTTCTACCATAAGGTTTATAAAGATTTATCATCTAAACATGCACATGACTGACCCGAACATAAAAAAGATGAGCAACATCGTTTATGGCTATGACACTAATGCCAACTGGCTTGAAGAGGAGAATAAGTTCCTGAAAGAAAGCGTAAGCGCCCTGCAGCTGGAGCTTGAGAAATTCAAGAAAACGCCTCTAATTTCTTGCGAAATAAGGGACTTAATTGAAGGCAAAGCAATAGTCAAGCTTCCAAACGGCAATGAATTCCTGGTAGACATAGCAGAGAACTGCGAGAAAATAAAGCCAGGAGACACTGTTCTTGCAGAGCAAAAAAACCTCACAATCCTGAGAAAAATACCCACCTCAAAAAAATTTGACGTGGAAAAATTTGTCATACTTGAAAAGCCGACTGTCAGCTGGGACAAAGTCGGGGGGCTAAAAAAGCAAGAAGAGGAGATAAAAGAGGTAATAGAGCTCCCGCTAAAAAGCCCAGAGCTTTTCAAAAAAGTGGGAATAGAGCCCCCAAAAGGCATACTTCTCCACGGCCCGCCAGGAACAGGAAAAACCCTGCTTGCAAAGGCGGTTGCGAGCTCTACAAACTCAACATTTATTGAGGTTGTCGGCTCAGAGCTCGTGCAAAAATTCATAGGAGAGGGAGCAAAACTTGTGAAAGAGATATTTGACCTTGCAAGGGAAAAAGCACCGTCAATCATATTCATAGACGAACTTGATGCGATAGCTGCAACAAGAATTGACATTGGGACAAGCGGCGAGCGAGAGGTGCAGAGAACATTCATGCAGCTGCTCTCTGAAATAGATGGGTTTGCGCCGCTGGGCAATGTAAAAATAGTCGGGTGCACAAACAGAATAGATATCCTTGACACTGCAATCACAAGGCCCGGAAGGCTTGACAGGCTAATAGAAATTCCATTGCCGAACGTTGAAGCAAGAAAAGAGATATTCAAGATACACACTGCATCCATGAGCATCGGCAAAACAGATATTGAAAACATAGCAAAAGCAATGGAGTACTTTTCAGGAGCAGAGATAAAAGCAGTTGCCACAGAGGCAGGCTATTTTGCAATCAGGGAAAAAAGAACAAAAGTGACAGAGGAAGATTTCTACAAAGCAATTGAGAAAGTAAAGGCCAAAGAAGAAGACCAAGAATACAAGAAGATATTTGGGTAAAATTATTTCAATTCTTTAAGCACAGCATATAAATCAGTTAATTGCAAGTATCCTATTATTTTATTTGCTGATGACCTGAATTCAGGAAATTTTAATCCCTCTTTTATTGCCAGTACATACTGTTTATTTCTTTCAACTGCCCTTTGGGATTCCATTTGCATGCCTTTGCTTGCATCAGCGGATTTCACAAATGCAAGAAAAATATCACACTCGTCAACTTTTTGAAGACCGTATTCATATTTCTGGTCTATAGAAAAATTATTTCTTTTAAAAAAATCAGACAGCCAGAAGGTGCAGACAACCTCCTGTCCTGCTACATGCAGACTGTTGCGAATATTACCAAGTACTGTTTCAAGCTCTTTCGGATCTTCCCCTGTGAACCTGTATGCCAAAAATATCTTGCTCATAATACATCCAAGAAGCTGATGGTTTAAAAAGATAATTAATTGTGCGCACTCAGCCTTCCAGTTAATCTCATTGCCGCATTGCTGCGGCTTGATTGGGATTCACCTCGTCATCGTGCTTTGCACTAAAAGTTATTAAGAAATCTTAGTATTTAAAGCAATCGGAAATCAACGCACACCCTGAAGACATACGGAGCATACTGCCCTGCTTTTGCTACATTGAGGATTTTGCACCTCTTCTTATGCTTCTTGCACTCATTCTTTATTTTTTCAACAATATCCTTGAACTCATCCTCTCTTCCAAAACTGTAAAAGTGAATAATCGTTCCTTTTTTTGCTGCCTTGAATGCTGTCTGGAGAAAAGTCAGGGCTGTTTTTGGCATAGGCATTAAAATCCTGTCAAACTTTTCTTTCAGCTTAGGAACAACTTTTGTCACATTCCCCTTGAATAATATGATTTTATGCCCCAGCTTGTTCAAGACAACATTTTTTTCTGCAAACTTATGCGCAACAGGATTAAGCTCAACACCGTAAATAACATCTGCCTTGCTATTTCTTGCGATGACAAGAGGGTAAGGCGCAACACCAGAGAACATCACCAAGACTTTCTCGCCAGGCTTAATCTGCTGTGCAATCCTAAGGCGCTCTGATCCAAGGCGCGAGCTGAAATAGCAATTCTCAAGGTCTACTTTCATTACAATCCCTGCCTCTTTGCACTCTGCAATCTTTGTTTTCTCCCCTGCAATAACTGTAAGCTTTTGCCTCCTGTACTTGCCATAATGTATTCCGCTCTTTTTAACAACAGTTTTTGCCTGCCTGAAAAGCTTTAGAAATTCCTCTGCAATCAATTTTTCTTTTTTCCTCAATTCATCTGGAATCTCAAGAATTGCAACGCCCCCAATAATATCAAAGCTTGACGGGACTAGCTCAAGCTCTTTTTTTGAAAGCTTTTGTTCAAGCGCCTGCTTTAGTGTTACCATCAGAACTCACCAAGGCTTTTCTGCTGCCTTTTTTCCTTCTGCTTTAGAAGAGGAGCAAGACTCCTCTCAACCCGCTCTGTGCTGAAATCATGCTTGTCAACAAGGAACTTCATAAGTTTCTCCTTGTCAGGATAACCAAACTTTATAGCATACTCATTTGTGGTATGCTCCTTCTTGAAGAGATTAAAGATATCTGTCCACGCAAAATCAAAATAATCATCCCACTTAACCTCTTTAAAGAGCTTATCAAAATCATTGTGCTGCTTGACAAGCTTTATCGCGGTTTTTGGGCCGATTCCTTTTATCCCTCCAGGATTATAATCTGTCCCGACAAGAATCGCGAGAACTATCAGCTTATCCTGGTCTATGCCAAGATGGTTAAGGTTCTCTGCAAGATCAATAAGCTCTGGCTTTACTGTTTCATAGCTCAAGGCACCGAGCTTTTTCCTTTTTCCCGCAATTGAGAGGTTGTGGATTGCACGGTCTGCGCCGTATAGCAGGCTGTCATAATCCTGGCTAACAACGGCCCACGCATCGCCTCTTTTCACGAGATGAGACGCCTGCGCCTCTCCCTCACAAGGGGCCTGAACAACAGGGAGGCCAAGAAGATTTATTAGCTCTTTTGCCTGCTCAACCATATCTGCAGTCAGTGTTGCAAACCTGCCCCCATACTTCTTCATTGCCTCAATGTCTTCTTTTGACATTGCCTCCTCGTATTTCAGCCTTGCCTCATGCTTAACTTTTGCCCTTTTTTCAATCGTTAATGCTTTAAGGACGGGCTTTTCACCGTCAAAAACAAAAACTGGCTTGAGGCCTTTTGCCATGAACTGGGTTGTCCTGCTGAAGAGACCGATCAAGTGCGATGTTACATTGCCTTTGCTGTCCATCAACGGCTTACCATCAGGAGTGCGTATTGTTGTCAAGAACTGGTAAAGCATGTTAAAACTATCAACTGCAAGAACTTTTCCCTTCAACTCGTCAATGCTTATTTCCCGCATCAACAACAAATCCTTGATATTAACTCCCATCTAACATCTTGACTGCAATGCCTTTCAGCTCTTTTGCGATTTCCTGAGCCTGCTTTGTAAGCTCTCCTGGAGCAATCACGAGCACAGGAAGCTTTTTCAACTGGCCCTGCACAAAAGCACTGCTTAAGTCAGCCTCACTAACTCTTTTTTTGTTTTTTGCCTTGCAAAAATAAGTCAAGGAGCCAACAACTGAGTTAAGCTCAACAATAAACTCATAATCTGTTTTCTTCTTAACTGTTTTTTGCTCAAGGACTTTGATATTATTCTTTTGGAAAAATCTCATTAACTGCCTGAGGAAAGGATCTGATGAATCAAAGCCAGGCACATAGCTCTCAGCAGCTGCTTTTATTGCGCTAGGCATTTCAGCAACAAAAGCTTGTTTTTCTTCCTTGACTTTTGTTTCTGTAATCTTTTCTATTTTTTCTTTTTCAATTCTTTCTCTCTTCTGCTGGACAGGAGCTTTCTTTTGAATCTCTCTAACAAGTTCTTTCTCCTCAGCAGGAGCCTCGACAAGCTTTTTCTGCCTTGCGGCACGTTTTGGCCTATCACTTTTGAGTGCGTCTGCTGGCTGAATCTGCTGCTCAACAGCTTGCTGCACAGGCTCTTGGGCCTGCTCTTGCACAACTTTTGGCTCAGGCAGTTTAGGCGCCTCTATATTCAGTATCTGCTTGATTATCACTTCTGCCTCTGAATCAAGAAGAAGATACCATTTCCAGAAAATCTCCTTTTTGTCATTAAGCGTGACTTCCAGAGGCCTTGAGAAATCTTTTATGCTCTTTATTGAAACCCTCGTCAGAGGGTCAAGCGTATCCTCTCTCAGCACTTTCTTTTCTTTCAGCAAGTCATACGCTTTTTTGTCTTTTTCATTAAGGCGGTCCGTATAGTTCTGCAGCTGCGCGCCCAGCTCAGGAATGTAATATAATGGAGAGCTGCCCATCTTAAGATTAGACACCTTGAGCAGGTCTTTTGACGCGAGCTCAGAAAGCATTGCAGAGGCAAACAAGGAGTTTGTGTTAAGCGCCTTTGCAACCTGGACGGGAAGAACTGGGGCAATCTTTGCCATCGAAAGTATTCTATCGCGATAATCCATGAATAAAGCAAATAACGAGTGAGTATAAATAAATTATGGTAGTATACTTAGACAAGATTACGGCCTAATCCACCTGACTTCCCAGTAGCTCACGTCACCCTCGTCATCAACAACGCCAATCATCAGCTTTTTCTTTGTGCTGTGGGCAACCCTGTTTTTAGCAGCAAACTCCTGCCAAGTTAGCGCATTTGACTCGTGAACAGGATATACAATCCACTTTGCATGGTCCTCTCCTGGCTTCACGCCGCGCTCATAAATCCTGAAATCAGCACCAAACTTCAGGGCGGTTTTTATGATATATCCTCTGCTTCTGATATCACTAAACACCTTATACCTTACCCAGAAATTCTTTTCAAGGCGAGACGCTTTTTTCATTACACTTTTTTCACTTATCTCCTTACTCCTGCCATCAATAAGCTGGAGCTTGCCTTTTTCTACAAGATACATGGCTTCAAGAAGCGAAAGCTGAACCCTGTTGTCAGGAAGAAGAGTGCCATATCTGCTTTGGTCAAAGAGCTCCTTGGCTTCTCCAGAGCACTCTGTGATGACTCTTCCGTTCTCAAATACTGCTTTGATGTTTGCTGGTGTTTTTGCCATTATTGTGCTTTAAAAAGTGCACATTTAAAAAGGTTTTTATATTTATTGAGACTAAGTGATAAAAATGCAGCTAACCATACTCGGAACATCAGCAACAGTGCCCACAAAAGAGAGGAATCACTCAGGATACCTCTTAACATATGATGCAGAGGGGTTGCTGTTCGACTGCGGAGAGGGAATACAGAGGCAGATGAAGATAGCTGGAATCAGCTTCTCAAAAATAACAAAAATACTAATCACACACTGGCACGGAGACCACATGCTCGGCCTTCCTGGGCTTTTGCAGAGCATGGCCATGCACGAGTACACAAAAAACCTGCACATCTATGGCCCACCGGGCTCTGCAGAAAAATTCAAGAAACTTCTTGATGCATTTGAATCATCATACCGAATAGAGGCAGTAATGCATGACATAAAAGAAGGCATGATACTTGACAACAAAGACTTCTATGTAGAGGCATATCCTCTATCTCACAGCACAAAATGCTATGGCTACAGGTTTGTTGAGAAAGACAAAAGAAGAATAAATATGAGCGCCATAAAAAAAATGGAAATACCTGAGGGGCCGTTGATAGGAAAACTGCAGCAAGGCCAGCCCATCCTTGTGAAAGGAAAAAAAATAACACCAGACATGGTCTCAACACTCACAAAAGGGCGTGTTTTTGGCTACATATCTGACACGAGGCCAAGCAAAGGATGCAATGACATTGCAAAAGACGCTGATGTCCTGCTCTGTGAATCAACCTTTACATCTGACGAGAAAGCAAAAGCAGAGGAATACAAGCACATGACTGCTGAAGAGGCAGCACAGATAGCATCACAGAACAACGCAAAAAAACTGATACTCACTCATTTAAGCGCGAGATACAAAGACACGCACGTGCTAGAGACAGAGGCAAGAACTGTCTTTGATAATAGCTTTGCAGCAAAAGACTTCATGAAAATAGTATTCTAGAAAAAGACTCACCGCTGCTTTACAGCTAGCTTAATGTCTTCTGACTTTACTGTTTTTCTGCCAGCATGCTCTGCATAACGAATTGCATCCTTTGATATTTTTTCAACAATCTCTTCAACAACCTCTTTCATCGCAGTCTTTGCCTTATCACTAACTCTTTCTGCTCCTGCCTGCTTGAGGATTCTTTCCATTGCAGCAAGCGGAATGAGCCTTTTTGTTGAATCTGACACGTATTTCACCTTATTTGGCAGAAAGGGGATTGATTATTTAAATTTTTCCAAGGCAAAGTATTTATAGGAAAGCAGCCAAGCAAAATGCATGAGCCACAAAAGCAAAGGAATCAATGCCGAAAGGGAAATAATCCATTTACTCTGGAGCATACCTGGGTGGACTGCATGCAGGGTAGCTGGCTCAGGCTCGATGAAGTATCCCTCACCAGACATAATTGCTGGGAATGAGAAAAGAAAGCTGGCAATTGAGTGCAAATCACTGAAAGGAAAATACCAGTATTTTGAAAAAGATGAGATTGAGCAGCTAAAAACATATGCCAGGCTTTTTGGCGCAGAACCTTGGTTTGCACTACGGTTTGATAGAGACAAATGGTATTTCCTGAGACCAGAAGACCTAAAAGAGACTGAAAACCTGTTTACTGCATCAATAGATACCGCCAAAGAAAAAGGCAGATCCTTCGAGTCATTTATAAGCTTATAAGCCAACATAATCCCTTTTTGTTAAATAGATTAAACGAAAGGTTTAAATACAGAAAAAACGGTATATAAGGAATTCTCTAAATTTATTTTGGAGAGTGAAGACAGACATATGAATCGAAAGAGAAAAACAGCGCACGGCAAAATAAGCGAAAAAACAACGCCAAAATCAGACGCAAACAACAAACACATGAAGCTGCCTGACGAGGAAATAGAAGACGTCGTGAGCAAGGTCGCGGGCGAGGACGTAGTCAGGCTAATTAAAGCTCTAAAAAACAAGAAAAATGTTTCTGAGTTTACGCTTGCAGATTCAATAAAAAAAGAGATTAACCTTACAAGGAACATGCTTTACAGGCTGTATGATTCTAGCCTTGTTTCTTTCATCAGAAAAAAAGACAAAAAGAAAGGATGGTATATCTACTACTGGACATTTAACACAGACCGCATAAAATACCTCGCGAAACAGATAAAGAAGCAGAGACTTGAGCAGTTAAAAGAAAGGCTGGAGAGGGAAAAAAGCTCGAGCTTTTTCACCTGCAAAAACCAGTGCATCAGGCTAAACTTCGAGCAGGCAACTGACTTTGAGTTCAAGTGCCCTGAATGCGGAGAGCTTTTAGACCAAGTCGACAACACGCAGAAAAAAGCAGAGCTGGAAAAAGAGATAAAGAAGCTGGAAAAAGAGCTTAAGTGAAGAGCCAAGGCATTTCTTGTTCTAAAGAAGCAACAAAAGAAGAATGCTCGTAAATGCCGATCTCTGAAATTATTCCAGTTATACTGCCCGGAGATACCTCTTCTTGCTCAAGCAAATGGTAAATCGCACTGCCCCTCTTACTGGTCTTATAAGAAGCTAATGAGAAAACAGGTGTAAAAGACATTGCTGGTGAGCAAATGTAAACAGGAATATTGCTGCCTTGCGCTATTTCAGCAACCAGCTGGCTTCCAGCGGCCTGTATTATTTTATCTGCCGTGATTGCACGGCATCCCATAACAACAAGGTCTGCAGTTTGCACAGCAGTCTTCACTGCACTGTCTGGAAAGCATTGAAACTTGATTTTGGCTTTATTGAGCTCTGAAACCAGAAAAGCATTTGATGAAACTGTAAGGATATCAAATGCCTTTTTTTTCATTGCAGACTGCAGAATCTCAAAAAGCAATCTGCCATCTCCGTGAACAAAAACAACCCCTCCTTTAGGGATTTTTTTCAACACAAATTCTTTAATTGCAGAATCTGCAGAACCAATTGATTTTATCGCGTTTTGAATCCTAAAAAGGTAGAGAGATTTAAGTTCTAGTATATTTCTGTTGCCTGCGGAGGCAAAACAATATTTCAGCACGTTATCAAGGTAAGGCTCATGTATTTTGGACTCTGCCTTGGCAAACTCTGAGATGTTCTTCTGAAGCAAATCAACAGACTCAAGTTTAGGATGAAGAACTATCACCTTTAACCTATTCAGGCAATCCAAAGAAATATCTCTAGCATCTTTAGCAGGCATTTTAGCGGGAAAAAGCAAGCGGGTTTTTATTTTTTCCGCCTTATTGTCTTTTCAATTTTTAGTTCTTCCTTTAAGATTTTGTGGGCAACATTATCAATATGCATCTCGATGCGCCCTATTCTTCTTTCCATAAGCACAAGAATTCTTAGGCTGTAAACAATTGCTGCGAGCGTGCCAACAACAACAGCAAGAGTGATTCTTAAAACTGCATCCTCAACCATATTCAACACCTCTTTTGATTTTAGAGAATAAAATAAAAAGGAGTATAAAAATGTTTTTATTTAATTACTTCAAATAAGCAGAAAGCTCCGCATTGAAGTGCGGATATGAAGGCTTTTTGAAGTTTAAAATCCGAATGCTAAAGCTCCAGGCTTTAGTTGGAGATAACTCGGATTTTTTTACTTGCCTTTGGCCCAAAGCATGTTAAATATGTTCTCAAAAGCCTTTGCAAAGAACTCTGTATTCACCCAGACACCAAAATCATTGTTTTGGTTGGCGCTTTCATCAAGAGCCATTAAAGTCACGGCTTTGCTGTCAATAACACAAAACCTTGCCTTGACATCATCGACGTGCTTGATCTGGCCATATTTTGAGAGTGATGCTGCAGCATCCTTGTTTGTTTTTGTCAGAGGCGCTGCAATTCTTATTCTAACGCCTTTAGCTTTAGCTTTATTAAGTGCATTTTTCAGAGCTTCCTCTTTCAGAAGAAGCGTTTTCTCTGTCGCAAGAATTAAAACACTTTTCTCTGCATTCTTTATAGCTGCACTGAGATGAGAATAAAGGTTTCCCCTGCCTTTTACTGCGCCAGTTATATCCATTGGATCAACAAGCTCCAGGCCTGTCGTATGGATTGTGTTTAATTCAGTAAGAATTTCTGAATCTTTAAGGTTATCGAGCAATTGTGACTGCTTTTCAGCATCATCCTGAACCACTTTTTTAACTCTTTCAAGAACTTCTACTGGAGGAACCGCAATGTATTTTATTGGCTTTCCCAGCTTCATAATAACAAAACCTTTTTTTTCAAGGCTCTCAAGAACATCATAACTCCTGCTCCTTGGAACATTAGCGATATCAGAAAGCTCGCCAGCTGTAGCAACACCCCTGGAAAGAAGTGCTGTCCATAACTTTGCTTCATAGCTATTTAAGCCAAAATCCTTAAGTTTGTTTAAAAAATCCTTTTGAACTAACATTGAAAATCCCTCCGAAATTGAGTTTTTACGTTTTTTGCGTTTGTTACCATTACACAGGTGTGAAAAGTATTTAAAGCTTTCTGTTTTAGGCGGCTTTTATGACCCTGAGACCATGATTTCGCATGGAAAAAAGAGATATCTTTGCTGTATGACTTGACGAGTTCACTTTAGTTTTTATATTATATATTATATTATATGCATTGGTTTTTATATATTATATTATATTATTTTTTATATAGAAAAATAATAATAAATAATAAATAAATAATAAATTAATATATAAAATTTGTCTTAACAGATTTTTAATACATAATACCAACTACACAATCTAACATAATTGTTGCAGTTAATGCACAAGTATTGTTTTATGATTAGTTAAATTTCTATAAGAAATCAAGGGGTAGGGCCAAATGGAAAAATATAAATACCTCCCTTTCGTTTGGAACTTTTATGTCTGAAAGGGGGCTGGTGGATTATTTTGAAAAGTTCTTAACAAGGGAGCCATTGTTCAAAAATAAGTCTGCACTGCAGTCAGCATACTGCCCTGAAAAAATTTTTCACAGAGAAGACCAACTACAAGCAGTAGCAAACATCCTTGCTCCATGCTTAAGAGGGGAAAAGCCATCAAACCTTTTTATTTACGGCAAAACAGGCACAGGCAAAACACTCACAGCAAGATATGTTTCAAAGCAGTTGCAAGTCATAGCAGAGGAAAGAGAGCTTTTAATCAAGATAATTTACCTCAACTGCAAGCTGAAAAAAGTTGCTGACACAGAATACAGGCTAATTGCCCAGCTTGCAAGAGAGCTTGGCACACAGATTCCACCAACAGGCCTACCTACAGATGAAGTTTACAACATATTCTACAGGATTGTTGATAAAGAAAAAAATATAGTCATACTTATCCTTGATGAGATAGACCAGCTTGTCAGCAAAGCAGGAGATGAAATGCTTTACAATCTAACAAGGATAAACTCAGAACTTAAGCAGGCGCAGATATCTATTGTAGGAATATCAAACGATCTCATTTTCACAGAAAATCTTGATCCTAGGGTCAAGAGCTCGCTTTCAGAAGAAGAACTTGTGTTTCCGCCATATAATGCACTGCAGATACAAAACATACTCCAACAGAGGGCAAAAGAGGCATTCAAAGACGGCGTAATAGAGCAGGGAGTGATAGAAAAATGCGCTGCATATGCTGCCAGAGAGCACGGCGATGCCAGAAGGGCACTTGAATTGTTAAGGGTTGCAGGAGAGCTTGCAGAAAGGCAGAATGAAACAAAAATCATGCTCAGCCACCTTGACAAAGCAGAAGAAAAAATCGAGAAAGACCGCGTGCTTGAAATGGTAATAACACAGCCAAAACAATACCAAGCAACACTATACTCAATTTACCTGATTTGCGAACAGAAGAAAAAACTTATTTTTACAGGAGAAGTTTATGAGCTGTACAAGAAGATATGTGACAAGACAAATTTGAGGCCGCTAACACAAAGAAGGATTTCTGACATTATCTCAGAAATGGACATGTTAGGCATCATAAACGCAAAAGTTATCTCAAAAGGGCGCTACGGCAGGACACGGGAGATCAGCATCTCAACTCAAGAAGAACTCAATCCTAAAATCAAAAAAATACTTGAAGAACAGCTTGGTTTTGCCTAAGCTTCTAAAATGCTCGAGCCACAGCAGAAAAAAAAAGAAATAGTATCATTTTTGTTAAAGAAAAAGGTACTTGTAACTCCATCTTTTCTTACAAAACTAGAAGACCTGGCAAGACTGGAGCAGCTGTATGCGCAATTGAGCCAGCCAAACGCAGAACAGCTGCTTGCCGCTGAAGCAATCAACAGCAGTGCAGCTGACGGCGGCGAGCAAAAAAGCCAGTATCAGGTAAAAGTCCTGTGGGATTATAAAGAAAAAGAGAAAAAGCGCACAATGCAGGATTTCGTAAATTATTTTAATGCACGATATAAGCTGCTGGAAAAAATGCTGTCCGGCAGGCCAGAGCTTGAAAGCCTGACATCAATCGGAAGATTGGCAAATAAAAAAGACAGGGAAGCAGTGTCAGTCATAGGCATGGTCGGAAGCAGTCAGGTAACAGTCAACGGCAACATAATCATGAAAGTGGAAGATGCCACAGGGGAGATAAGCGTCTTCTTCAGCAAAAACAAGCAAGAGCTTTTTGAATCTGCAAAAGATGTAATGCTTGATGAAGTTATAGGCGTAACAGGGACAAGCGGCGACAAAATAATTTTTGCAAACAGCTTCGTTATTCCTGACATACCCATACAAACTGAACTGAAAAAAGCAAATGATGAAACGTATGTGGCAATCCTGTCTGACACCCACGTTGGCTCATCATTCTTTCTTGAAGATGCATTTAGCAAATTCTTGAAGTGGATAAGGTGCGAGATAGGCAGTGACGAGCAGAAAGCAGTGGCGCAGAAGACGAAATACATCTTCATCCTAGGAGACCTAGTTGACGGTGTTGGCGTTTATCCTGGCATGGAACACGACCTTAAGGTGCTTGACGTCCGGGAGCAGTATAAGAAGTGTGCAGAGCTGCTGAAACAGATACCTGCGCATATTAAAATAATAATCTGCCCAGGAAACCACGATGTAGGCAGGATATCAGAACCGCAGTTAAAGCTATCTGAAGATTATGCAAAACCGATGTATGAGATTCCAAATGCCATAATGACATGCAACCCCGCTTTCGTAAACGTGCACGCCTCACAAGATTTTCCGGGGTTTAACTTTTTATTGTACCACGGCTATTCCTATGACTTCTATGCAGAAAATGTTCCATCAATTAAAAACAGCGGAAGGCACCTCTCAGACAGGACAGGCCTGATCATGAAATACATGCTCCAAAGAAGGCACCTTGCCCCAACGCACGCGACAACACTTTATATTCCTGATGCGAAAACAGATCCATTAGTAATAGAAACAGTGCCTGACTTTTTTATTTCAGGCCATTTGCACAAATCTGTTGTCGCAACATACAGGGGCGTTACAATAATCTGCGGGAGCTGCTGGCAGTCTCAGACCCCATTCCAGGAAAAAGTCGGGCATGTTGCAGAGCCAGGCAAAGTCCCCTTGATCAACCTAAAAACAAGAGAAGTAAAGCTAATGAATTTTGTGTGAGAACATGATAGCAAGCCCAGAAATGCAACAGTACTTCAACCACATCAAGAGAAATGTCACTGCGTTATTCGGGCTTGCAACAAAAGCAAGAAAAAAAGGATATGATCCAGAGCAAAAAGTTGAGATAAGCCTCGCAGAGAACATGGCAGAGAGGGTTGTTGGCCTTATTTCTATCATCGCTCCACAGCTAGTCAACAGCGGCGTAGTTGAAAGAATCATAGAGCTGGAAAAACAATACGGAGCCCTGGACTGGAGGGTTGCCCTGAAGATAGCAGAGGAGCTTGCGCAGGAGAAATTCTGCAAGTTCAAGGACCAAAAAGAGGCAATAAGCGTCGGCATAAGAGCAGGGTTTGCGTATGTAACGGTCGGCGTTGTTTCTTCACCGCTTGAGGGAATTGCAACAATTGACTTCAAGAAAAGAATGGATGGCCGCGGGGAGTACATGAGCCTCAGCTATGCAGGCCCAATACGAAATGCAGGCGGAACAGCAGCAGCAGTCTCTATGCTTATCGCGGATTATATCAGAAAAAAATTCAAGTATGATGTCTATGACGCGCAAGAGATTGAAATCAAAAGAACATACACTGAAATGCAGGATTACAGGGACAGAGTTGCTCCGAGACAGTACTTTCCGGCTTATGGGGAAATAGAATTTATCATGAAAAACATCCCCATAGAGGTTGCAGGAGAGCCCTCTGAAAAATTTGATGTATCAAACTACAAAGACCTTCCAAGAGTCCCAACAAACAAGATAAGAAGCGGGTTCTGCCTGATGATGACAGAATGCATCCCTCTAAAGGCACCGAAGCTGTGGAAGCAGCTAAGCAAATGGGGAAAAGACATGGACATGGAGCAGTGGAATTTCCTTGATGAATTCCTGAAGATACAGAAAGAAGCCAAGGCAAAAGGAGAGGGCCAAAAAACAGAACAAAAATCAGGTGAAAAAATAAAGCCTGACTACAGCTTTATCCACGACATCGTTGCAGGGAGGCCAGTATTCACGCACCCTCTCAGGGCAGGAGGATTCAGGTTAAGATACGGCAGGTGCAGAACATCAGGATATTCTTCTTGCGCAGTGCATCCTGCAACAATGGCTGTAACAAACGAATACCTTGCAACAGGAACCCAGCTAAAACTTGAAAGGCCAATGAAGGGAACCGCAATAACATCCTGCAACACAATCGAGGGGCCGATAGTCAAGCTGAATGACGGGTCTGTTATCTTGCTTGAGAGCAGGCAGAAAGCAAAAGAGTGCGTCAATGACATAAAAGAGATTCTTTTCTTAGGGGATCTTCTTGTCAATTATGGGGATTTCCTCGACAGGGCGTACATCCTCGTTCCAGCAGGGTACTGCCAGGAGTGGTGGATACAAGAGCTAGAGAAAGCAACTGTCGGCCTTTTCGGAACAATAGATTTTGAAAAACTTTCAGAACACACAGAGATACCTGCGAAGATACTGGAAACCTTATTTGAGAACCCGCTTGCAACAAAAATCAGCGCAACCTATGCAATAAGCATCTCAAAAAAACTCTCAATACCCCTGCACCCAAGCTATACATACCACTGGAAGACCATTTCAGTCGAGCAGCTAAAAGACCTTGTAGATTGGTTCAGCAAGCTAAGCATTACAAAAGATAAGAATAATGAAATTGAAAAGATGATACTTCCGCTTGAGGAAAAGCCAAAAAGAGTGCTTGAATTGCTCGGGGTTCCGCACCAAGTTGCCACGAATGAATTCGTGATACTCGATAAAAATAGTTCATACGGGCTCATCGCAACACTTGATCTGGACAACAAAGAAATCGCTGATATCAAACAAGTCATTGAGCTGAAC
Organism: uncultured Methanosarcinales archaeon; assembly: GCA_964354285.1. GTDB lineage: Archaea > Nanobdellota > Nanobdellia > Woesearchaeales > ARS49 > JAWABT01. Next base: position 322,084 of record CAYGYR010000001.1, read on the forward strand.
AACGGCAAAAATGCCCTTGACATAATCAACGCAATATCAAAAATAAAGGTGCGGGACAAGTCAGGAACCTTTATTGGCTCAAGAATGGGCAGGCCTGAGAAAGCAAAGATGAGAAAGTTAACAGGGAGCCCGCAAGTTCTTTTTCCAGTCGGAGAACAAGGGGGAAAATTCAGGTGCTTCCAGAGCGCCCTTGAAACAGGAGCAATAAATGCAGACTTCCCAAAATATTACTGCTCAAAGTGCAAGAAAGAAACAATCTTTGGCGCGTGCGAAGAGTGCGGGCATATAACATCACGCCAGCATTACTGCAAGACCTGTAAGCAATGGATGCCTGAACCGACGTGCAAGGCCCATGGTGAATGCCAGGGGTATGAAAAAAGAAATATTGACATAAAGAAATACTTTGAATACTGCCTCGGAAAACTCGGAATGAAGACATATCCTGACTTGATAAAAGGCGTGAGGGGAACAAGCAACAAAGACCATACCCCAGAATACCTTGCAAAAGGAATACTCAGAGCAAAACATAGCGTATGCGTGAACAAGGACGGCACAGTAAGGTATGATATGACCCAGCTGCCCATAACACACTTCAAGCCAGTCGAGATCGGAACGCCTGTTGAAAAGCTAAAAGAACTCGGCTACGCAAAAGACATCCACGGAAAGGAGATTGCAGACGAAAATCAGGTGCTTGAGATACTTCCGCAAGACATAATACTTCCAAACTGCGATCAGTCCCCTGATGAAGGCGCAGGCGCAGTGCTCTGCAGAGTTGCAAATTTGATTGATGACATGCTCGTCAGCCTTTACGGCCTTCCGCCATTCTATAAGCTCAAAAGCGAAAACGACCTTGTTGGCAATCTTGTTGTCGTCCTTGCTCCACACACCTCTGCAGGAATGGCAGGAAGAATCATCGGCTTTTCAAAAACACAAGGATTATTTGCGCACCCATATATCCACGCCGCAACAAGAAGGGATTGTGACGGTGACGAGGCATGCGTCATACTCATGCTCGATGCCTTCCTTAACTTCTCACGAAGATACCTTCCGAACACGAGAGGAGCGACCATGGACGCGCCGCTCGTTTTAACATCGGTGCTGCTTCCTGCAGAAGTAGACGACATGGCATTCCACCTGGATATTGTGTGGAGGTACCCGCTGCAGTTTTACGAGGCAGCGCTTGAGTTCAAAAATCCGTGGGATATCAAAGTAAAAACAATTACAGATGTTCTCAACACCCCAGAGCAATACCAAGGAATGGGCTTCACCCATGACTTTGACAATATGAACAACACAGTAAGATGCTCTGCATACAAAACTCTGCCCAGCATGGATGAGAAGCTCCAGGGGCAGATGCTTCTTGCAGAAAGGATAAGGGCAGTTGATACTAGTGATGTCGCAAGGCTAGTGATAGAGAAGCATTTCCTTAAAGACACAAAAGGAAACCTGAGAAAATTCTCGATGCAGTCCTTCCGCTGTGTGAATTGCAATGAAATCTTTAGGCGGCCTCCGCTTGTTGGGAAATGCACAAAATGCAACGGAAAAATAATATTCACGATATCAGAAGGATGCATAATTAAATATCTCGAATCAACTGTAAAGCTTGCAAAGAAATACAATGTCTCACCGTATTTGCAGCAAAGCATAGAGCTTCTTCAGAAAAGGATAGAAGGCGTTTTTGGCAAGGAAAAAGAAAAACAGGCAGGACTATCAACTTTCATGTAAGATCGCTGCCTGTGCATGCGGAATTTTATTAATCGCTTACGAGTATTAACTATACTTTTGCCTTAAATCTTGCTTTTTACTGATTTTTTGGCACCACACGCAGTGCATTTAAGAAATGTAAATTCTCCTTCCTTAACAAGCTCTGTATCAGGCTTTCCACACTCATAACAGAGTACAAACTCATACGCATATTGCTTTATTTTCTCGTTAATTCTTGATGCATTAATCTTTGATCCAATAACGAGCAAATCCCTTCTTACCTCGCCAGGTGCCGCAAGCTCTCGCAAGATATATTTTAGCAAATGCTCAGGCTGCCTTCTTAGCGTGCTTGCAATCTGCAAAAAGTTGCTTATGACTGTTTTATTGCCTTCCAGATGCCCCTTAACTTTGGGTATCTCAAAGCGCTCCTTCTCAAAAACAGCTTCTGGCATGTGCTGCCTTGCACGCTTGAGCATTTCTTGATATTCCATTTTATTAAAAATATTGCTGGCTTGTTTATAAAATTAATGCTTTTAGGCGCTTTTTAGCGCATCAGCAAGGTTTTCAGCAAAAAGTATTTATACCCATTTTAAAAACAATCGAAACAATGGTACTTGAAGCAATACTGAATCCATTTACAGCATCCAAGAGACCGTGGGAAACATTCATCATAGGCATAGTTTACAGCTCAGCTGCCCTGTTTCTCAGCCTATGGATATTTGAGGAATATGCAAGCCTCGTGATGGTATTCCTCACAGTTATGGCGTGCATTCCCTTATTTTACCAAACCATGATTGCAGAGGAAGAAAAAGATGATGTTATTGACTCAGAGAGGCAGCTGCTTAAGGAACACAGCAAAGCAGTGATATTTTTGATGGTTTTATTCCTGGGAATAACTGTTGCATTTTCCTTCTGGTATACCTTCCTTCCATCAGACCTATCCAACAATGTTTTCAAGGTGCAGACGCAAACAATTGCAAGCTTGAACCAGCAGGTGACTGCATCTGTGGCGAGACTAAACTTATTGAATAAAATATTCCTTAATAACATAAAAGTCCTGATTTTCTGCATACTTTTCTCAGTTATCTATGGCTTTGGCGCCATGTTTATCCTCGCATGGAATGCATCCGTCATAGGCGCGGCAGCAGGCAACTTCATAAGAACACATCTTGCAAGCTATGCGGAAGCCACAGGCGTTTATAGAATCGCATCTTATTTCCATGCGACAGCTCTCAGCATCCTGCGTTATGCCATACACGGCATCCCTGAGATACTCGCATACATAATTGCAGGGCTTGCAGGGGGAATACTTTCTGTTGCAATCGTGAAACATGAGTTTGGCACAAAGAATTTTGAGAGAATACTTCTTGATGCCTCTGACCTAATCTTGCTATCTGTATTTGTGCTTTTTATCGCGGCAATCCTGGAAGTTTTTATAACGCCTTTGTTCTTTTAGTCATAAAAAATTGTGCGGGTTTATGTCAGAAACCCGCGGTTTCTGAGCACATTAGAAATGCTTTGCATTTCAAATGATACTCCTTACGTTAGTGCGCAATTTTTTTTTAATCCCGCAGACTCACTGACTGTACTGCGAGCTTTTAATATCCTTCAGCAAGTCTGCGTCACTCAAGAACCTTAAGTTTTCCCGGGCTTACCTCAAAAACCTCTCCATTCTTCAAAAGATTCAAAAGCGTTTTTTCAGCGTTCTCAACGCCCGCCTTTGAAACAACAGCCTCGTAATCTGCCCCAGAACCAACATCGAGGCTCCTTATCTGGTCAAGAATTTTCTTTGCAGAGCCGTCATCATCAACAAAATCTTCTGCAATGCTTTCCTTTTCGGCACTAGCTTTTATTTCAGGCTCAAATGCCTGCTCTGCAACTGGCTGCTTGTTCAGCTCTAAAGCCCTTAACTCTACCCAGTGCATATCTGCCACAGGCTTGATGATTTCCGGAAGGACATAAATCTCGCGGCCGTACTCACGGGGCTTTCCTATCGCAAAAACAACATCTCCAACCTGCCTGGCATCAAGCATTATGTTTTGCTCAAAAGAGCGCACAGAGAGCTTTGCTGTCCCGTCATCTATGTAAATACTTTTGTATCCAGTGTCCAAGTTAACTGAAACAACTGTGCCAAGAATGTTAACCCTTGAGACTTTTCGCCCGTCTTTCAGCAGGACATAATTTGGCCGCATGCCTTCTTCTTTGATGTACTGCCCGTTAATCAAATCAGAGACTCTTAGCTTTACAGCAACTTCTCGTTTGAACTGCTGTTTCTGTTCCATAAACACCCCCTCTGCAGGAGTTTTGACAAGAACATTTATATACTTTTGTATTCTTTAATAAACACAATAATATTTCCAGGGTTGGCAAAAAAGATGGTGAGGGAAAGCTTAACAGAATACATAACCAGGCTTCTGAAAGCAGGCTATGCTCCTGGCGTCATAAGAAACACGCTACTTAACGCAGGATACTCCCCGCAGGAGATTAATATGGCGATGGAGTACACGCAATCAACAGCAACCTCCAGGCAAAAAACAGTGTCCATTACAGGCAAGACCTTAATTATTGCAATAAGCGCATTAATACTATTAATTCTGCTGGTCATAGGCGGAATCATTCTACTGTCGCCCAAGCCAAAAATAATTGAGTTAAGCGTTTTTCCTTCAAAAACACAGCTTCACCAGGGAGAAAAACTATCTTTCTTAAGCAAGCTATCCAGTGCAGAGGAACGAGAGGCTTCAGTTGTTCTCACTTGCGTTTTAACAGACAAAAGAAACAACCAGGCAATCGCATCAAAACAAGAACAGTTATCCATAGCAATGGAAAAAAGCATAACAACAGAGATTATGATTCCAGAAAGCGCAGTGCCCGGAGAGTACTCTTTGAAGGCAACCATTAGCTATGAAGACAAGACAGAACAAAAAAGCTTTGACATAAAAATTATTAAAAAAGCCGAGGCAGGAATGTTGCCCCAACAAGGGCCAGAGCCGGAAGCTGCGGCAATTGCAGAATGCCCTGCAACCTGCGATGATTACAACAAGTGCACAAATGATTTCTGCGAAAAAGGAATATGCAGGCATGCACCAATAACGCCTTGCTGCGGAAACGGAATTTGCGAAAGCGGGGAAAACGTGCTGAACTGTGTTGATGACTGCAGAGAAAGAGCAGACACGCCAGAAGAATTGACAGCAAAGGCAAGAGTGATTGTGCAGACAGACCCGGAAAGCGCAGCAGCGGTCTGCAGTTCAATAACGCGGGCGCCGCAGGCAGACGAGTGCTTTTCACAGGTCGCGCTCAGTTCAGGCAAAAATCTTCTCTGCGAGAATGTGCAGGACCCGGAAAGCAGAGACCGGTGCTACGTCTCTTTTGCGTTGGAAGGAGATTTCTCTGTTTGCACAAGGATAAAGAACAGTTATATGTCAAAAGCATGCTACTCTTTGCAGAAAACAGAGCAGATAAAGGCAAATATTAACCAAATAAAAATGCCTAGTTCTCAAAGCGCCTGAATGAAATCATAGATTAGGCCAAGAAACAGAAACAAGGTAATAATTAAGAATGTAATCCCAAAAATCCTGTGCTTTGTGATTCCAATTGACATTAAGTCCCAGCAAGTGAGCATTGCAAAAAATATCGCAATAATCCCCGCAAGGAATGCCATGAATGCAACACCTGCCTTTGCTTCTAGGAAAGAGATTGAAAGCAGCAGAACAGCAGTGCAAATAAAATAAACAACATATTCCAGGCTTATTGGAAATTCCTTAAAAATTGTTTCCATGCTGTTCTGGTAAACGCAGGAGCTATATTAATTTTTTGTTTTGATGCCCTGCTTTAAATCCTACTGATGAACCCGTGCCTTGGCTCGAAGATGTCTCCTGAGCGCTTCAGCTTCTGTATTAATTCCTCAACCTCAGAATCAGTCATTCCTTTGTGGGTCGCATCTCTAACAACATCCTCAAGAGGGATTGTCTTGCCCAGCTTGTTCTCCAGCTCTGCAATAATTTCCTTCAGGATAATTATTTTGTTTCGTTGCGCCGCAGGAACAGCTGTTGCAATCCTATCAATATCAATTGTCCCAGTCTCTTCATCAAAGGCAATCTGCCTGAGGCAGAAGTCAAGCATCTCAACTGCTTTTCTTGCATCTTTTTTAGTGACTTTATCTGAAAAGCGCATTTTTGCTGCAGCTTCTGACAGCCTGACAAGGCCCTCAAGCTGCCTCGCAGATATGGGGACTGCCTTGACTCCGTGGCCTGCTGCAGAGGCACGCATCTTTATATAATACTCCTTAAGCTCCTGGACAGCAGAATCAGAGAGTTTCGGAAAGAGATTCTGGCGTGCATAAGCAACATATTTTCGCAAAAGTTTTGTATCCACTGGAGGCGGCTCAACAGTGTTCTGGTGCAAGTCAAGAATAAACGATGCCATTTTTTCATCTTTGGCAGGGTCAGGCAGATCTTTAATAGGGAAGATTAAATCAAAACGATTGATAAGCGTCGGAGGAAGGTCTATCTGGTTTGCAACAGTATCATACGGGTCAAACCTGCCGAATTTCGGATTGGCTGCTGCCAGAACAGTTGTCTCACAGCGCAGTGTTGCCTGGATATTTGCCTTTGAAATGGTGATTGTCTGCCCCTCAAGCGCCTCGTGCATCGCTGCCCTGTCTTCATTGCTCATCTTGTCCAGCTCATCAATGCAAATTATGCCTTTATTGGCTAGGACGAGGGCGCCAGCCTCAAGAGACCAGCCCTGCAGGAATTCATCTTTGACAACAGCAGCAGTAAGTCCTGCTCCAGAAACGCCCTTGCCGCTGACGAAACGACCTTTTGGCGCGATGTGGCTAATTCTTTTTAGCATCTGAGACTTTCCGCCGCCAGGGTCTCCAACCAGCAAGACGTGCATGTCGCCTCTTATCACAGCCCCGTCTTCACGAACCTTCCTGACCCCGCCAAACATCTGCAATAGCAGTGCCTCTTTTATTTTTTCATAGCCATAAATTGAAGGAATTACGCTGCTGATTAATTTTTTTGGCATCAGGGGGTCAAGAGAGAGTTTTTCAATCTCTTCTTTATCCTCTTTTGAAATGGCGATGTCACTGAAATCTTCCTCAACAGGCCTGACTGAATTTGCCTCAAACAGCAAGTCAAAACGCGTGCTTTGAATTCCGGAACGCGTGAATATCGGAATTTCTTTAATATCTCCTGTGATAAGCACCCTTGAACCAGGATTCGTCTTCCTTTCTGAGAGCGGGCTTACAAGGTCATTTTTCAGGAAGACATTGATTCTTTTTGGCTGCGCGCCTCCTTCAATCTGCTCAGGAATCTCTTCAAGAATAATGCCCTGGGCATCAACAAGATCCTTGCTGATGAGCCTGAACTTCCCCTTTCGCCCGCATGAGCATTTGAAGGGCTCCTTGAACTTAGTGTCAAGCTGAATTATGCTTAGGTTGTTCCCGCACGATGGGCATTCAAACTTTGCAGTTGTGACCTGGGGCCGCACGTCTGATTTCTGCCTGATAACACCCTCGACACTGAGAAATTTGCCCAAGTTAACGCTTCTTATGTTTCGAATCATTATTCTGGCAGACTCTGGCAAATTAAGCACTCTAAGAACAAAAGTCTTTGCCTTCGCATCAAACTGCTCAACAGCAATCTCTCCTGCCTTCAGGAATTCTTCAGGCTGGTCAAGAAGCATATCTGCCAAAGCAGGGTCAAAAGCAGAAATCTTTGCAAAATCAATCAGAATATATTTTTCTCCTTTCCTGATTTTTTCAAGTAGCTCTGCGTAATAATTCTTTTCAAGAAATTCCTGCGCTTTCCTTATGAGTTCTGTTGCTTCCATTTTCTCTTTTTTTATTTTTTAATTTTAATATAGGTTTACCTAATTATTAAATCTTGTGAGCGGTTGTCCAGTGCGAATTCTACTTTTGCTTGACTTTTTTTAGGTTCTCGATCAGTATGTCAAGCGCCCCGTGGACTTCTTCTTCGCTTTTGGTTCCTGTACAAACTATCTTGCCATTCGAGAAAAGAAGGAATGTTGCTTTCTGGGCAGGAAGTTTGTAGACAAGTCCTGGGAACTGTTCTGGCTCATATTCTGTGTTTTCCAGCTTTATTGCAAGCACGTTGAGGTTAAGATCCATTCCAACAGAGCCTGCTGCAACAATGTTCTGGATTTTCACTTCTGGGAAGCCCTTGATTTTGACGTTGATTTTTTCAAGTGATTTGATTATTTTTCTGATGCTCTCGTGCACGTTCGCCATGGTGCGCGCGCCTGTGCACACAATTTTTCCAGAGCTGAAGATTAGTGCAGACGTTTTTGGTTCTTTTATTCTTATGACGAGTCCTGGGAATTGCTCTGGATTATACTCTGTGTTGCTAAGCGTTGCCGCCATTTTTTCGAGCGGTATGACGTGCCCAAGTGATGCAGAAACAACAATGTTAACTACTTTTATCTCTTTCACACCTTTTGCTGGCTTTTCTTTTTCAGCTGGTTTAGCCTGGTGTGTTACTTTCTTTGCCTTTTTAACCATAATCGCACCCCCGATCAAACGCTTGTTTAAATAGTATTTAAATACTAATACTGAGGTAGTATTTAAATACTTTTGTATTTAAATATGGATTTTGGAGGTGTAGTACCCCCCTCGTTTCTTATGGAACTCTGTTGTTTTTGGGTTTTATAAGCCTTGCGGCGCTAAGCCCGTAAATATTGCGGATTTACACCCCCCTGTTTCCCATGGAGATTATTATTTTCTATATAAAAAACATAATCTTTAAAAACCAATCACAGTTTCTTTAAGTATAAACTTTGGTGGGTGAGTGCAAAATGATTTTTAGAGGATTTAGACCGTATTATGCAAGATCTGGGTTGAACCCCAACAAAAAGGACAGCAAACAGCCAGTGCAAGAACCAGGCTTAATAAGGCGAATGAAAAACTGCGAAGCTGACGAGCCTGATAAAATAAGAAAGTATGATTCTGGCGAAAGCATAAAGAAATACAATCAGTAAACTTTCATAACTTTTCTTAAGGCCATACTGAAAATCAGCGCGAAAATAATGTAGGTTCCAAGCCACCCAATTTTCCAGCCAAACAAATTCAGCATCATCTGCGGCTTGTTGCCAAGCTCAATTGATTTTACTGAAGAGTGCTTTATCTGGCTTATTGGTGCTTCATAATTTCTTTCTTTAGTTATAACCACGGGCTTGCTAAAAGTCTCATCATTATAAATAAATTCTAGCGGCGGCGCAGTATACTTTCCCTCGTCCCCTTTCATCTTAAAGACAACCCTGCTGTTATCAATCACTTTTGTTTTCTCGCTCAAAAGAGTTATTCCTTCAGGCACATTGATTGTTATATTTCCCTTAGCGCCGTCATTAAAATTCACATAAGTATTAAATTCCTCTCCTGGCATCAACGGCTCATAAGCCAGGTGCGCCTGGAGCCATCCGAAAAGAATTATTATTGGAATGAAAGTTATCAATGTTGCCTTCATTGACTGCATCATATACTTCATGTTAGTCTGCATGGCCTTCTTCTGGGCAGCCATTGCTTTCTCTGGCTCGTTCTTCAGCTCTTTCATCTGTTTTTGGAGATCCTTTATCTCATCCTTGAGCTGTTTCATGACACTTTGGTTTGTTGCATACTTGTAAATAACGACGATAATTAAAGAAATCAAGAAAGACATGATTATCACAGCCCACAATGGAGGCAGATTTAGCAGCGGGCCAAAAACAAAATTAAGCGCAGGATCAACAAAACTAAAGAAGCCCATTAAGAAGTTCCTCCAGACCTAAATTGTATTCTTATTTTCATTTTTTAAAGTGGGTGTATTCAGGCTCCACCCATGAATTTTCTTAACATGGGTTCCTCTCCATCACAAACTTTACAAAGTTTGACCAAACCGTCTACAGTAGGGTATTTCGTTACGCTCAATACCCTAAATAGCGAGGAAAACATCATGCGCCACCCATGAATTTTCTTAACATGGGGTTCATATCCATCATGTGCTGTCTCGCAATGTCTTCGTAAAGGCGATAGACAATCATGACCGTAAGCAATAGGCCTGTTCCAGAGGTCAAAGCCCCTGAGATATCAGCAACAGCTGCGAGTGTTCCAACGACAATAGCGCCCATTATCGTCAATGGTCCGATATATCTCTGCAGTAATCTTTCAAGAACCCTTTCGTCTTTTCTAAATCCAGGAATCTGAAGGCCAGAAGACATCATTTGTTTTGCCTGGCTCTTTGCATCCATTCCAGAGGTCTGGACCCAGAACCATGAGAAGATAACAGAGCCAACAAGCATGATTAAGATGTAAATAAGTGCATGACCTGTATCCGCAAAAGTAAGGCTGCCCCTGATTGCTTTTCCAACAACATCAGGATACTGTATCCATGCAACAAGGCCTGATACGGGGGAGTTTCCCACGAAAGTTCCGAAGATTGGAAGGCCCCAGTTCTGCAGCAGTCTAGCCCAGAGTTGCACGTTAGCAAGAAGCGCCGCGACAAGTATGACTGGAATGTTTGATGTATACATAAAGTGCAGTGGCCATCTTATTCCATGGCCGCGAATTCTTCCAAAGCTCAAAGGAATCTCAACTTTCATTGCCTGAGCATAAACTGCCATTAGGAAAACCAAGAGGGTTGAAGCCACGCCTGCAATCATCAGCAAGGCCGTTTGAGGGTCTCCTGCCGCCAGGCTTTGGAACAGTGCAGGAATCGCGCCTGTAGCAATTGACGGGTTAGTTGGAGAAGGCAAGGGACTTAGGGCACGGATGAAGACAGATTCTGCAACACCTGCTGCGATAAACAAGCTGACTCCAGAACCAAAACCCCATTTGCTCACAACCTCATCCATATACATAATAAGAATCCCGCCAAGGAATAATTGGAACACTAGCAAAAGCTCAAGCTGGAAATACAGAGCAGTTCCTACCAGCTCTACAGGAGGAGCAAGTCCTGACATGAAAACATAGATTGCTGCCTCAAACAAGATGAAAAAGAAAGATGAAATCTTCTGGACTCCTTGGTATGTCTTTCTTCCATCATGGCTCGTCAAGTCAAACTTTATCAGGCCAGAACCATTAAGCAATTGAAGAACAATGGATGCAGTGACAATCGGGCCAATACCCAGCGATATTATTGAGCCAAATTTTGCTCCAAGAATAATTGACAGGAGCTCAAATCTCTGGAGCGCGTTTGCTCCGAGGCCAAACAAAGGAACAAGGCCGAGAACAAAGAACACCACCAGAACAATACCGGTCCATTTAAGTTTTTCTTTGAATGAAAGCTTCTTTTGTGTCGGAGGCTTTACTTCAGGAAGGTTGTAAAGCAGGCTTTTTAAAAAACTCATTGCTCTTTACCTTTTTCTTCTGTTTTTTTAACGGGCGAAACAACCTCGCCCCCCGCTGCCTTGACTTTTTCAACAGCTGATTTAGAAGCAAAAAGGACAATTATTCTTAATTTCTTTGTGACCTCGCCTGTGCTAAGCAGCTTATTATACCCTGCCTTTTCGAGGTCAATAACATATGTGTCTTTCTCAACAGTTGCAGCTTTATCTGCAACCAGAGCATCGATTCTATCTTCTATTTCGCGGAAGTTTATTGGTATCTGCTCAATAATAGGGCCTTTTGAAATAAATCCATGCTTTCCAAAGCGCTGAATTGACCAGAGCCCTTTCTGCGGCATCTTGCATTTTGCTTTCTTTCCGCTGCCTGCATTTCCAAAGCCGCCGCGCTGTCCGCTACCTCTATGCACAAGACCCCAGCCGCATGTTCTGCCTGCGCGTTGCTTTCTTATTTTCTTTTTTCTCTTGACAACCATTATAGCATCCTCTTGAGTAAAGCATTAATCTTGTCTTTCCTGTTACCAAGCACGCCGCCTACTGTGAAAGGCATTTTTACTCCTTTGCGCTCAAAGCCGCCTTTGGGCGGGTGCAGCGCAGTAATCTTCATGCCCTTTTTCTTTTTTGCCTCAACCAGTTTGAGCACTTCATCATTAACCTCTCCCCAGGTTACATAAGATCGTATCTTGTTTAGCATTCCTTTGATAGAAGGATTATCATCAACAATTGCGCAATTAAGTTTCTTTCTTAGATTTAGCATAGTCATAGTGTCCTCTATTTCACCCTTGACATGAACTGGCCCTCTTATCCTTATTACTGCAAGTTTTGCCATTTTATTTACCTGATGTCGCTTTTCCTTCTATCATTCCAGTTTCTTGGATTGCCTTTTGGTTTGCTTTGACTTTGGTGAGCATTTTAAGCGCTTCAAGGCAGGCCTTTACAAGATTTCTCTTGACTCTTGTCTGACCCATGGTTTTGCTCCACACGTCTTTAACTCCCGCAAGCATCAGAACCTTTGCGCATTCTTCCTCAACACACAAGCCTTTTCCTCTTGGCGCGGGAAAAAGCCTAATCCTGCACGAGCCGCACCGGCCTTTAACAGCAAAAGGTATTGTGTGAGGCAGCTTGCAGCCGCACTCCCAGCTTCCGCAACCTCTTCTTATTTTTATGATATTAAGTTTTGCTTTCCTTATCGCTTTTTCTCTTGCAGGAACAGTGTCCTTTGACTTGCCGCAGCCAGCCCCAACATAACCATCCTTGTTTCCAGTAATTGCAAAACAAGAGAAGCTCGGCTTGTTTCCTTCAGGAGTTTTCTTTTGTGTCTGCATGAATACTCTTCTTGCTCCGCCACCAAACTTTCCTTTTGATTGCCCAATCATAAGGAGTTCTGTGTCCATGTTAGGAAGCAGAACATCTGTAATCTCTGGCTCAAGTATCTTTAATCCTGCATCAAGTATCTCATCGATGTCCTTTATCTCGCCAGACTTGACTTTTTTGCCAATGCTTGTTTTTGGTTTCCAGGCATCGAGCTCTGTCAGCGGCTTTTCTTTAACAACAGCTTCTTCTTCAGGAATGTCAGTGATTATGTCTTTCTCTACCTCAAGCTTTACTTCCTCAACTACAGCAGCCTCTGGAGCATGCGTTTCCGCGTCCTCAGTTTTTTCTTTTTCCTTGTTCATTTTTCAGCCTCTATTTTCGCTTTCATTTCAGTGAAGTGTGCGGTCAGATTTTCAGCATCAAGCTTCCTTTTTATGTGGCCAGCAAAGTGCCTGTCAAATTTTGTCTTGTCTGCCTTCAACAGCTTCGCATACGCTGTAATGTGCTCTCCCTTTATGCGCTTATCATTTGGGAAAATCTCTTTTGAGTGCGCAACCTTCAGCCCAGCATCAATAGCACCCTTGAGTGCTGCATAGAGCGCGCAGCCTTTCACGCTGGTCTGCATGCCAATATCCAGTATGCACTCGCCAACTTTCTTTTTCTGCGCTTTTTTCCCGAGCAAAAAGCCACAAAGATAGCAAGCAGGCAGATTGTTCGTGTTTCCTTTCCAGCCGTGCTGTACCAAGTCTCTTGAATTTGCGGCGACAAGAACCTTATCTCCAACAGGAGTGAAATCAATAACTTGCAAGGTTATATTCTTCAGGCTTTTTCTAATTACAAGCCGCAGCTTTTTGGACAGCAAGAGCCTTATTCTTTGCCTGTAATCTGTCTTGCCTTCCGCCTTTCTCCTATATTGTACTGTGAATTTTTTCATTTTTTCTTAAACAGGTCATGTTCTGTTGCGTAAAGCTTGATGTGCCCCACGCTTCTGAAAAACCCGCCCTTTGCTTTCAAATAAAGTGAGTGAAAATCTTGTAGTGAAATCAGTCCTTTTGATTTAAGCTCCTTTAAAAAGCTTCGCTGAGCCCTGATCCTGTTCATCCAGCTTTTTTTAGGGTTGTTTCTTGCAGTGGCCCTGCCTTTTCTCGAGCCAAATCCGCGTTGTCGTCCTTTCTTTTTCTGCAGCCGTGTTTTTCGCGCGCGTCCTTGTGCAATGCCCTGCACACGCAGTTCTGTGATCACTTTTCTCTTAATTAAGCCCCTGATGTCTGCCTTCGTGATTGCTTCCTTTATGTCTGAAAGCTTCTCTGTGTCGAAATGAACTCTTTGATGTGAGCATTTCATCATTTTTGCCGAAAGCCTTTTCTGAAGTCTCATCTTGCCCTCTGTGTAAGCACTTTTTCAAACTCTTTTGTTTCTTTTTTCTTTATATCTTCTGAAGACATTTCCTCTTCTTTTTTCTCTTCCTTTTCGGCATCTGCCTTCACATCTTTGGTTTTTTCTTTTTTGGCCTTCACGGTTTTCCCTGCTTTTTTGATTGCCAGCATCTCCTCGAATTTTTTGAGGTATTCTGCAGGATTTTTAATTCCAATTATTTTTAAGCTGAGCGATGATGCCTTCTTGACAATCTCTGCTTTCTTTCTTATGCTGACTGCTGCCCCAATAATGACTGCGTGCACTGATTTATTAAGCAATGATAAGTCTTGTGCATTATGAATTCTTATTGGCATGAGCCCTGAACTGTGAAGCCCACGGACATCACCCGGTGAACCATATCCGGGGTCTGCGGATGCAGGATGACCTTGGAAGCCATGGCGCATCTTGCTATGCTTTCCCCTCGGCTTGCGCCAGCTTGTCTTGCAAGCAGCCTTCCTCTTATGCCAGTCCTCTCTAAAAAAGTTAGGTGTTCTCTTCTTTAAGTTCTCTCTCTTCGCCAAGCTTTTTGCTATGCTCATTTTAGTGGTTTGCCTGCTTTTTCAATAATGTAGATTCCATCCTGGAATACCCTTCTATCTTTTTTGCTGACAAATGTAAGGAGCTCCATTTCAGAAGATGCTGCCCCTGCAAGCTCCTTGTCAACAGACTCAACAGTTATGTCTTTTCCATCAACCTTGACTGTAACGCCCGGTTTTATTATCATTTTTCTAGGAACTTTCTCTCCAAGGAAATTCTTGACAAGTAAAGCATTACCGCTAAGGTTGACAGTCATTGGGAAGTGCCCCGCGCACACCTTAAGCTTGTATACCCAAGGGGTCTGCACCCCTTTGAACATATTTGCCAGGTGTGCCATATAAGTATAAAGCATTTTTTTCTCTCTTTTTGTTGCTTTCTTGCAGACAAAAGTTACTTTTTTCCCCTCAACTTTTATTTCAACTCCAGGATAATATAGCACCCGCTTCACAGCTCCCTTTGGGCCTTTGACAGCGACTTCCTTTCCTATGCTTACCTGAACTCCATCAGGAATTTCCATCTCTTCTTCAATGCGTGTTTTCATGTTTAGTAGCAGTATGCTATCAGCTTGCCCCCTGTTTTTTTCTCCCGGGCCTCGCTGAGAGTCATCAGACCTTTTGGTGTTGAGATTATTATTATGCCAACTCCTTCTGCAGGAAGATATCTTTTCTCAAATTTTGTGAACTCACCAAGCATTGCAGCGAACCTTGGTTTTACGACACCGCACTTGTTAATGCTTCCGAGAAGGTGCAGTTTTATGAAGCCGCCTTTAACATCAGTCATCTCTTCAAACTGGCCTACATAGCCATGCGTATTTAATATGGCTAGCACCTGCTTAATTATTTTAGATACTGGATTAAGGACTATTTCTTTCTTGCTTGACTTCTCGTGGTTCAGTATCGCCGACATCGCGTTTGCCAATACATCATGATTCATTTTTTTTAGCACCTAGCTGTATTTTTTAAAACCCATCTTTGTTACGATCTCTCTAAGGCAGTGCCTGCATAAATCCAGGCCATACTTGCTTGTGTGACCACCATATCTGCCGCACTGCGCGCATTTCTTTTTTGCGACTCCTGTGGCACGCACCTTTGGCGCGTTATGCTTGATATACTTCTTTAACTTTACAGGCTTGGCTTTTAGCTGCCTGAATGCTTTTCTCCAGTCTTTTATTGTCATGCTTCCTCACCAACGCGCACATTGTATTCTTTTTGCATGAACGTTATTGCTTCTTGCTTTGTAACAATATGCTTCTTTGATATTTTCTTCTGAGCAAGCTTTCTTCGCTTTATCCTATAGCCTGGCTTTTCAAGCGAGACGCAAACCTGCAGCCCCATGATTCCTATTTTAGGATCATAAGCAACTCCAGGGATGTCAATGTACTCAGTTATTCCGAAAGAGATGTTTCCCGCATCGTCAAACTGTGAATCCTTAAGCTTCAATTCTTTTGCCTGCAGCAGCCGTTTCAGCAAATCAATCGCTGCCGCCTTTCTAAGAGTCAATTTGCAGCCAATTGGCAAGCCAGGCCTTAAGCCCCACTCAGGAATCCTTTTCTTTGTAACTGTCTTGATAGGATCGATGCCTGTTATTGCTTTGATAAGGACAATTCCTTTCTCTAGCTTAGTCTGGTCTTTGCCAGCCCCTATGTTAAGGGTTAATTTCTCTATCCTTGGTAATTGCATGGGATTCATTTTAGTTTAGGCTTATTAGCTCCTTGTCTTTGCCGATAACAAACACGTACTCTTTACGCGTGTTTCTCTTTTCCTTACCTGCTGAGTATGTGACTTTGTTGCCTTCAATGCTCTCAACAACGCCTTTTGAACTGACACGCGTGCCTCCTGTGATAAAGATGAGCGCGCCATTTTCCAGCTTGATGTGCTGGACAATCTTTTGTGAAGGAAGATCAATCAAGAGGCTGTCTCCCGGCACGTACTCGCATTTTTCAACAAGCAAATTTCTGTTGCCTGACAGGTTCAGCTGGATTTTGCCTTTCTTGATGACTTTTTTGCCATTTATCCTACAAAGCTTAAGGACTGCCTCTGCCACGTTCTTAATTGGCAATAGCTTTAGCCTTCCTTTATAGTCAAGTATAACTCTGAAGCTTTCTTTTGTCACAGGTATTGACAGCGCATCCATGAAGCCGACAGGGAACCTGTGGTCCTTTACCCTTCTGTTGTCAACCAATACTTCTTTTGTATTGAGTATTTTTTTAATCTCCCTGGTAGTTTTGGCATAGCCAAGCTGCCTTAGCAAAAGAGCAATAGGCATTCCAAACTTCAGGGGGTGAGCGCCAGGATTTGGCCGCACTACGAAGGTCTCCGTCTTTCTCAAAAGCGTCCAGCTTTTTGGTGCAACGTATCTTTTAAGGTATCCTTTGCTCATTTTGTCCTCTTAATCCTTTTTTTATCACTCATGTTTAGCTCTTGAATCATTAATTTTGATGGGACGATCGGGTAAAGTGTTTTGCTGCCGTCTTTCTTGACAGTCTCAATGCCTGTTATGAAGACTTTTGCATATTTCACGCTAATGCGCTCCACTTTTCCAGTTTTGCCCCTGAAACTGCCTGACATTATTTTTACTGTATCCCCTTTTCTGATGCGCATGCTTCTGGTGCCATGTTTTTTCCTAAGCTCTGGAGCTAGATGGCTGCCAAGGAACTGGCTTTTTACGTGAAGCGGAGCTCCGTACACGTATTTTCTCTGTTTATTTGGTTTTTTGCTTGATTTCCAGCTAGCTGACCATCTTTTCATTTTTGCACCTATACTGCCATGCTTACTATTTTTGCAACGTTAGGCCACCTTTCGCAGACCTCTCTGGCAACAGGCCCCTTGATCATGGTTCCTTTAGGGTTGCCAAGTTCGTCTTTAAGTACTATTGCAGCATTATCCTCAAATTTTACTCTTGTTCCATCAAGCCTTCTGAATTCCTTTTTTTGCCTTGCAATAACTGCAATGACGACTTGCTTTCTCATATCAGGTCTTCCTTCAACAACAGATGCTGTTATCTTGTCGCCAATGCCTGCTGCCCCATACCTTCCTCTTTTTGTCTTGTGACCGAATGTACTTATGACTTTCAAAATCCTTGCACCCGAATTATCGCAGGCGAAAATATTTGCACAATGAGGAAGCACTCTCCCTATTGATGCTTTGACTGCTTTCATTTTTCTTCCTCCACTTCTTTAGCCTCGTCCTTCTTCTTTTTCTTAACCTTCGCCTCTGCCATCAGCCCTTCCTTCTCTGCAAACAGGCGCTCTTTTCCTATTTTTTCTAAAATAACAAAATGTTTTGTTTTGCTTAATGGCCTGCATTCCGAAATTTTAACCACGTCCCCTTTTTTCGCGGCAACGCAGTCGGGATTATGTGCTTTGAGTGATGTTGTCTTTTTTTCATATCTTTCAAACTTGGTTACATATTTCAGCCAGCCCCATTCAACAACCACAGTTTTCTGCATTTTTTCAGCAACAACAATGCCTGTGAATATTCTGCCTCTAAGGCTTAAGCTACCATGATTCGGACAATTTTTGTCATTACATTTTTCTGTCATTTTGCACCTTTGATTCTTTCCTCAGGTGATCCCCTGAGGAGTTCGCCCTTGATATCAACTTTTTTCCCCAGATACATTATCTGGAAATCGCTTCCTTTCTTCGGAAGCTTTTTGTGACCTTTTGGCGTGTCGATGATGACCCAGTATTTGGTCTCATCAACCACTTTGCCTGAGATGCCAAGATTTGCCTTGTTCTTGGCAGCTGTAACCTTGATTGGACGACCTATTAGCTCGTCCCTTGTAATATCGGGAAATTTTGGCATCTTATCTTGACAGCACGATCGTCTCCGGCGCAAAACCGGATTCAATCAGCACGCCTTTGATCTTCAGCAGGTGCTTTTGCTCAGCAGCAAGCGTCTGACCGCCTGCGCCCTGCAGTTCAATGACGTTTTCCTTGACCGTGCCTCCGCACGCAAGGAGTGCCTTGAATTTTTTTGCCAACTGCTCAAGGTCAATCTCTTTTGGGTCAATTCCTTCAATGACTGTGTACTTTTTGCCAAACTTTTTCTTCTCGACCCTGACGATGATTTTTTGTGTCTCCTTAGCTATGCTTTCACAGACGCATAGCTCTTTTGGTAAGCCACATCTTGGGCATACACTCATGCTTTTTTTATGACCTCCTTGCCTGCAAGGAGCATTTTTATCCTTGCTATTGATTTTTTTGCAAGCCTTATCCTGCTAGGATTTTTTGGGATTGTTCCTGTGGCGACCTGCGCGTTATCTTTAATTAGGTCTTTTCGAATATCATTAAGCTTTATTTTTAGTTCTTCTGCAGGCATTGCTTTAAGTTCCTTGAATTTCATTTCTTCTCCTCTTCTTTCTCATCTGAAGCCTTGGGCTTTGGTTTTTCTTCAGTCAACACTTCCTCTTGCTTGAGCTCGATATCATCAGGCAGTTTGACATCAGGAGGAAGTATCTTAACTTTTACCCCGACAGTCCCTGACTTCAGCTGTGCAGACGCATTGGCATTCCTCATTCCTGTGAGAGCTATGCTTCCGCTCTTTTTCAAGTAGCCTGAATAAAATCTCCAGCTTTTTGCACGCGCGCTCGGTACTTTTCCAGATATAATGATTTCTATGCCCAGGGCACCAGCATTCATGACATCTGACATGGTCTTGTGGCCAATGGCCTTGAATTTCTGGGTGCCAAACCTCTCAAGTGTTGATGCAATCCTTTCGGCAACTATCTGCGCATCAAGCAATGGCTGCTCAACCTCTGAAATCTCAATCTGCGGGTTCTCAAGACCGAACTTCTTTTTCAGCGTGGCTGTCAGCTTTTTGATGTTCTCGCCCTTTCTTCCAACAACAAGGCCTGGGCGTGACGCAAAAATGACTATTTTTTCACCAAGAGGAGTCCTGACTAGTTTCGTGTGCGAGTGCCCCACATTCTTCAGTGTTTTAGCTATATAATCCTGAATCTGGTACTCCTTGAATTTCTCCCGCACAAACTTTCTTTCAATCATTTTTTGCCCTCTTTCTTAACCTTTCTCTCCTCTAGCACAATTTCAACGTGATTCCTCTTTATCCTGCGCCTGGACTGCCTTCCATAATGCCATGTTTTCGGGCCCTGCTGTGTGGTTATGTGTTTTACAATGAGATCTGCTGTGCTAAGGCCCTTGAACTGGGCATTTGCTTCTGCTGACTCAAGCAGCCCAAGTATGTGCGCGCATGTTTTTGCAGGATATCTTCCCGCAGCCATGCCTGGCTTGTGGCCTGGCCCGTTAGGGTATCTTGTGAAAGGCACTGCTTTTGCAAGATTAATTACTTCTGTGAGCATCTTTTTTGCTTTCTGGAGGCTCTTGCCCCGGATGAACTGGCAGACTACTATTGACTTTTTCCTCGATATCGGCAAAGACATGCCGACAGCTTTCGCACAGTTTTCTCCAGCAGCTGTTGAATACAGGTAAGCCATTTCTTTACCTCACCGACAAGCTCGCGCTTGACCTTGTGGCGCCAATACCTGGAGATGAGTGCGCAACTTTCTTTCTAGTCTGCGTGAACTCCCCGAGGCGGTGACCGAGCATCTCGTCTGTAATTTTAGTCATAGTAAATTCTTTTCCATTATGAATCTTTATTATTCTTCCAACCATTTCTGGAATAATTATCATGTCCCTGCAGTGCGTTTTCGGGTCTTTTTTCTCTTCCCTTATGCATTTCAGGAGCGTTTTCTGCGGTTCTGTGAACCCACGCTTGATGGTTCTTCGTTCTCTGGCAGGAAGCATTTCTGCAAACTCCCCAAGAGATAACTTCTTTATTTCATCGAATGTTTTCCCTCGGTAAGTGAAAATCTTTGCCATGCTTATTTCCTCCTGCCTGTCCTTCTAGGCCAGAGCTTGCCGACTTTCTGGCCAGGCTGCGCGAAGTGATTGCAAGCTATTTGTTTTGCTTTTCTTGCAGTACGCTTGTTACCAAATGGATGGTCCACAGCGTTCATAGCGCATGCCCTGCTTCTTGGGTAAAGCTTGTTTTTTGCTCTTTTCTTATAAAACATGTGGCCTGCCTTGAGGATTGGTTTTTCCCTTCTTCCTCCGGCAGCAATCGTGCCGATGCACGCCCTGCATTTTAATATGAAATTTCTTTCTTTTTTTGAGGGAAGCAAGACTGTTGCCGAGCCATCTTTCTTTGCAGTCATCCTTGCATTTGTGCCAGATGCCCTGCAGAATTTTCCGCCGTCTCCTGGCTGGCTTTCTATATTATATATTGGTGTTCCTTCAGGAATATTCGCAAGAGGCAGTATGTTTCCAGGCATTACCTGCGCCTCTGG
Source organism: uncultured Methanosarcinales archaeon (assembly GCA_964354285.1). Lineage (GTDB taxonomy): Archaea > Nanobdellota > Nanobdellia > Woesearchaeales > ARS49 > JAWABT01. Next base: position 342,694 of record CAYGYR010000001.1, read on the forward strand.
CCCTGCCGCGACAGTATCTCCAACCCTAATTCCATCTGGAGCCAACAGCAAGCAGGTCTCAGCATCAGCATATCTTACCTGCATCAAAGGAGCAGAGTGTCCTGCGCAGTGGATGAGGTCAATAATTGTGCCAGTAATAGTTCCTTCCTTCAGGCTCTTCAGCTTGATGTCTCCTTGGAAGTTAAAGCTAGGCGACCTGTATCTCGGGCCTCCCTTGCCTCTTGCCTGCTGAATAAGATTTTTTCCCATGTTTTATCCCTACATCAAGCCAAGATTTGTTGCTATGTCAATTGCAGGTGTTTCCTTGCTGAACTTGACATAAGCCCGCTTCTGGCTTTTTAAAATGGATATGTTTACTTTCTCTACTTTCGCCTTGAACATTCCCTCAATGGCTTTCTTTATCTCTTCTTTAGTTGCCGAGTTTTCGACTACGAAAATCATCTTGTTTTCTGATTCCATTAGCCTGATCGATTTTTCAGTCGCCAACGGGTATTTGATTACTTTGTCTGTTTCCATTTTACGTGAATAAGTTTTCCTTCTCCAGTTTCTCTATTGCTGAATTTGTGAATAGCGTGAGCCTTCCCGGATGCGCCCCTGGTGCAAGCAGCTTTGCATTTACATTCTTGATTTCAACAATGTCCAACCCAGGTATGTTTTTTGCTGCCTTGAGCAAGTCACAATCACCGCTAACGACAAGCAGAGGGCCCTTGCTTTGCTTGTATCTCCTTCCTCTTGTTTTGCCTATCCCTGCCCTTATGTTTCTCTTGCCTCCTCTCTCGAGGTCAGCTGCCAAGCCTATTTTTTCCAGAGCAGCAAGGACTTCTTTTGTCTTAACAAGCTTTTCAAAATCAGTTGCTATAAGGAAAGGGAATTTCTCAGGAAGCGCATGGCCTCTTTCTGCAACTATCTTTTTGTCCATGGTTGCCGCAAGCGCAGACCTTACTGCTTTTCTCCTCTCTTTTTCATTTATTTTTTGAGCATAAACCTTCTCTACTTTTGGCGGGAATGCCCTTCTTCCTTTAACAGCGCCCGAGATAAGTGCGGCTGTCCAGTTGAACTGGGTTCCTCTCTTAGTCATAACTTTTCTTGGAACTCTTGATATTCCGTGGCCGTAGCAGCCTCTGTATTTTCTTCTCCTCTTTGAGACAGGAGCGACTGCTTTCATGCCCGCTCTTGGGTCAGGGCCATAAGCCTGCCTGTTATGGGAAGCGATTGCATCTACTGCGCGCCTTATCAAATCAATTCGCACAGGCTCTGAGAACTGTGCCGGAAGCTTTTTCTTTCCGACTTCTGTGTTTTGCAGCGAGATTATTTTAAGCTCCATTTTATTGTTTTGCCTCTTGACTGATATAAACGATTGCAGGCGCATGCGTGAATATTTTTTTGTTTGGTCTTACTGCCATTGTGATCTTGATAAGCCTCTTTGGAGGGCCTGATATAGAGCCCTTGACAAGAAGGTACTTGTTTTTTATGACGCCATATCTGATAAAGCCGCCTTTTGCGTTTATCTCCTCTGTCTTGTCGCTGATTTTCAGTATTATCTTGTTATAATCCGTTCGCTGGTGGAATCCCATCTGGCCTGCGTGCGCAACCCTGTTATAGTCTGTGCCGTGCCATGGGCCGATGTTACCAGGGCCTCTTTTTGTCTTCTCAGATTTATGGCTCCTTATGGCAACGCCAAATCTTTTTACAGGGCCTTGGTAGCCTTTTCCTTTTGTTATTGTGTGAATATCAGTTTGCTGGCCCTCTACAAAAACATCTGTGAGGGATATTTCTTTTCCAAGAACTTTTTTTGCATACTCAAGCTGTGATGCAAGATGTTCCCCGCCAATTGCAAGTTCAAAGAGCTCTGGTTTTTTCTTTCCAATGCCCGTAAGTTTTGGCTGAGTATGAACAAGGAGCATGATTTCAGAGTAATCCTCTGGTTTTATTTCCTCTATCTTTTTTTGTTTTTTTGGCAGAGGCATTGTTCTGCCGAGTTCTTTATCAAGTTTTTCAGCAAGAACAAGGGATGATGTGCAAGGGCCATAAAGAGTTTGACGGTAGAAAACTATTCCCGCAACCTTGATTGGCGGGCATTCAATGATTGTGACAGGCCACGAGATATCCTCACCCTTGGTTATTGCGTTTGGCCGGTTGTCAGTTATTATCATGTGAGTCATGCCAACTTTGTAGCCGGCAAAGCATAGTGGCTTTGTGTCTTTTGTTTTAGCCCAGCACCTAATTCTAGCTAACATGCTCTTGGCCCTTTTTCTGGGCCAGAATTGCATTGATCCTCGTCTTGGACTTCTGGTTCTAGGCATATAACTCACTCGTGAAAAAGCATATTACCTTAGGTTGTTGCATGTAATACGCTGAAAACCCTGTAGCTTACAGGATTGCCCCCTGACAAAACCCTCGCGAAGCTTTCATAGAAGTCAGAGTAAATGTATGCCACCTCCTGACGTTTGTACTGAAAGCTTCTTTTCAGGCTAGTCGGATTTGTTTAAGAAACCATGGTTTATTTATAAAGATTACTATCCGCAGGTAAGCACTAAGTTAGTTTATTTAACCTTTCTAACTTTTTTGCTGTTATCGGTTAAATTGGTTAATTTTTGCTTAAGGACAGAATAATTCACAGGATTCTTAATCCTAGAGCAGAAATTGTCAGGATTGCATACATGCATATCAAGATAGTAAGACTTGTTTGCACAATTTGGCGGCAGGACTTTCTTGTTGTTAGCCTTATGGTATCTGAGTTGCCCCTTCACAATAACCTCTCTCAACGGCTCTGGGTTTTTCTTGTTCCATGCATCAAGCAGCTGCTCTATCTTTTCATGCTCCCAGCCGCAGCTTGTCAAGAAATTCACGAGGACAAACAGCGAGCGCTTCTTTCCATCCTGAAGGCCCAGGAGGATCTTCTGTATGCATGGCGGGAAATACTGCTCAGGAACAGCCTCCTCAGGAGCTGAAAACTCCTCTTGTTTCGTGATCTTGATTTCTTCCTCTTCTATTTTTGAGTCAAAGGCCTGGATAATAAGTTTCTTTGCCTCATTCGGCTTTGGTTTTTTCTCTTCCAGGAACTTCATCTTTACCTCTACATTCGCAGGGTTAGCGTCGTTTGTGTCAAAGGAAAGGATATTGTTAGGCTTTATAGGGACGCTTATCAAGCCAGATTTTTCATTAAAAGAATAAGGCATCCTGTACAGGTGCCTGGTCGCGATAAGCACAGTATCAATCTGCAGAATAGAGAAGGGATCAAACTCCTTATTTTTTATGACCTCATTAAACTGCTTGCCTGTCCTTTTGCATATCTTCGCTATATCCTCGAACTCAAGAAGCTTTTTTGCAAAAAGAGGCCGTATCATTTCAGCAAGGTAAACCGCAATCTTTTTTGGCCCGTCTGGAAACAAGAATCTGGTCGGCTTTCCGTGAACATTCTCAGGAAAAGAGGCAAAAGGAACAGCGATGTGAAATCCATGATTGCCAGAGAACTTGACAGCGAGGTTTTCAATGCCATGATAGTTCAGGGCCTGAACAATAAGGTCAGCAGCAATCCTTGAATAATCAAGAATAGGGCAGTCGACATCAAGAACAAGATCCCAGCCCTTCCTGAGATCATCAAGCTCTTCTTTTTTCAGGTTAGGGTTTAGCTGCAGGGGGTTTGTCCATAACTCTTCAGAGCAATGGAAGCTTGATGCACCCTGCTTGACAAACTCAAGAACATCCTTTGAGTGCCTTACAACATCAGGCCTTTTGCCATACCCTTTCTCACCATATTTTATAGCAACCTCTTTATCCTCTGCAGCCCCGACAATAGCAGCGCGGACATCCTCTCTTTTGTAATACTTCAGTAAAGTGCTCAGATGTATTTGCATTTTATTTTTTTAAGCTTAAATTCCCCCAAAAGATTAAAAACTAAATTATATTTATATGCTTTGCGATGGAATTTGACCAGTGGCTTGAAAAACTTAAGAAAGAAAATAAACTAATATTAGTAGAAGGCATAAAAGACAAGAGAGCACTAGAGAGCCTCGGCCTGACTAATATAATAACCCTGCGGCAGAAACCATTGTTCCAAGTTGTTGAAGAGGTTGCAGCACAGGCAAAAGATGTAATAATCCTGACAGACCTTGACAAAGAAGGGAAAACACTGTTCGCAAAACTAAGCAAAGATCTGCAAAAGCTTGGAGTGAGAGTTGATAAAAAATTTAGGGAGTTCTTGTTTAAAGAGACAAAGCTCAGGCAGATAGAGGGGATAAGAAGGTATGTGGCGAAGCTTCCTGAAACTTTATAAGCTTAGAAAAATTTCAAATGCGCATGCTTAATGCTAGTGAGTCATTTCGTGCACACTTGGAGGCATTACTAACAGTAACTCCCGTAGAAAGCGGGCAGTCTCATCTTGCAGAGGAATTAGTTGCAGATTTTTTGAACCGATATCCAATAGATGGCCTTGCTTATTTGCAATCATATCTTCTTAGGAAAGAAAATCTGAGCATTGCTGATAAGAGAAATATTGCTGACACTTTAATTCTTTTTGGGCGAATGCCACAAACTTTAGTTGGCAATTTAGGTTATGATATTGCTTCAAAAGCTCTTCAATCTGAAGAATTGCGCATTCGTGATGCAGCAGTCGGAGCATTGGAATGTTGGGGTGGCAAAAGCGCAGTAGAAATTCTTGAAAAACATCACGAAACTGTAGATTGGTTAGCTGAATACATTAGCAAAATAATCAAAGAAATGAAGAACTGCTAAATTCAGTTTTCTGGCTTTTTTTACATTCTGCTTTGGAATTCACAAACTTTAAATAGCTATATATTACTTTCAGAAATGGATACAAAATGTGGAACCAAATTAAAACAATAATTTTGCTCGGTCTTTTATCAGGAGTATTGCTGGCAGTCGGCTATTTAATCGGGGGAATGAATGGCTTGACAATATCCCTTGCTATTGCAATCCTCATGAACTTTGGGTCATATTTCTACTCAGACAAACTGGTTATTGCAATGTACGGAGCAAAAGAAGCAAAAAAATCAGATTATCCAAAGCTTCACAAGATTGTTGAAGAAGTCGCGCAGAATGCAGGAATACCAAAACCAAAAGTCTTCATAGTGCCTACAGAAACTCCAAATGCATTTGCAACAGGAAGAAACCCAAAGCATGCAGTCATTGCATGCACAGAAGGAATAATGAAACTTCTCGACGATAAAGAACTTAGGGGAGTTATTGCGCATGAGATAAGCCACGTTAAAAATCGAGACATCCTGATTACAACAATAGCTGCAACAATCGCGACAGTAATATCTTATGCTGCTTACATGGCAAGATTCGCAGCAATCTTCGGGGGAAATAGGAATGATGACAACAGCGGCAATGCACTCACAATCCTTGTGCTTGCAATACTCACTCCATTAATCGCAATGATAATACAGCTTGCAATCTCAAGAGGCAGAGAGTATTTTGCAGATGAAACAGGAGCAAGAACAATAAAAGACTCAAAAGCACTTGCAAGCGCGCTTCATAAGCTCGAAATTGCAAACAGGCAGAACCCATTAAGGCACGGAAATGCAACAACAAGCAGCTTGTTTATTGTAAACCCATTCACTGCCAAAGGATTTGTTACATTATTCAGCACACACCCGTCGACTGATGAAAGAATAAAAAGATTAAATCAAATAAAGTTCTAATTATCCCAAAAAATAACAACAGCGTCTTTATTTGTTACTTTTGCTCTAAGTAAACCGCTGAGTTCTTCTCTTTGGGCTTCATCAATTATCGGCTCTATATCTGTGATGGCTGTCCTCCTGAAGCCTTCTTTTTGGCTCGCCACTTCACCAGAGATAAATCCCGCAACAACAAGTAGTGGCTTAGAAAACCCTGCCAAAAGAACTTCTTTTCCTTTGTATTGAAATCTGTTTGCAGATGAAACACGTGCATCTGCGTATTCATGTTCTTGATGATAAAATTGCTTCATTTTGTCTTCAACCTCACTATTTTATAGAAATAAGAAGCTCATGCTTTTTAAAGATGTGGGAAAAGAAGAAAATTAAGAAGTTCAGCTTCTTTTTCATCTGTCATAAAAAAAGTAAAATTTATATGCATATATACTGATGTATTGATAAAACATGAAAAAAGCGCAGGAAAACCTAAAGTCTGAAAGAATTCTCTTTCCAGAAGATTATCTTTTTCCTGGCTTGCATGAAAAAATCAAGAAACTTCACAAAGAGCCGTTAAAAAAAATAAAAGTACATAAAAAATGACCAACGCGCTAATCTTCTTCAATCACAACGATTTCTTCGGGGTAACAAAAAATGGGAAAGAAATCGACGTTGTAGCAATCATTAAAAAAAATGCCAGGCAGCTCTATCCAGAAATTTTTAACAAAAAAATTTTACCCCCAGAATTTCCCCCGCCAGAAAGCCTGGAACTGCCCTGGGAAAATGATAACTTGTGGCAAAAACTGAATGAGGTTAAAAATGCAATGGCGGACTGCATACGCGCAAACCACTACATAACCCCTGAAATCACCGCAAACTTTTACAGTGCACTGACATCAGCATTGGCTTATTTACACAAAAACTATTTCAATATTAGAAATCAAATTTTTATATTCGAAAAACTGCTATCATCAAGATATGCAGGCGATTTATATAACTTATTTTTCTGGCTTATGGGCGCCAAAAAGTTAGGAATACAGGTATACCTCATGTCAAAAGAGGAATTCCAAGAAGATTATGCAGAAAACCCAGCTCTAATCCAAGAACTAATCAAAAAAATTGACATCCACGTAACATTTGACCTTGAAAAAAAATATGACTTAGAGCTTGCTTCAAAAATAGTCCAAGAAGGAAAAGTCATTGTAGGCCACGATGCAGGCGGATTCACGAAAGCGCAGTTCGCTTTCATACCATTCATGCTGAACCAATGGGAAAAATACTGTAAAGGAATGCCAAAAGAGTATCTTGGAGCAGTACAAGACTTTGTGGAAAAATATGACGGCAAAATGGCGCAATTAATACCGCCATTTGTTTCGATACCTGCCACCACAGGATTCACCAAAACATTAGTAACTGTTATGATGGATTTCTTCAGAAAAATAGGCTGCTTAAAGGTAATAGTAAAAGGATCCTACTCTGCAGCAAACAGAGGAAGCAGTATGACTGATTTGTCAACAGGCCAAGATGTCTACTGCCCATATATCTTACTTGATGTCAATGTAGAACCAGAAACCTGGCTGCTGGAACTGACAAATTATCATGCCCGTTATGGGGCAAGAGGATGCATTCTTCTGCAAGCGGTTGTTCGTGATTTTGAAAAAGCAAAAGAGATAGAACAAAGATACGAAGAAGCTGTTGTACACAAAACAACAGTGGTTGGAGCTGTTGCCTGGAAACAGTGTGTCAAGACAGTATATTATTTCTTCAAGGATTTCTGGAAAAACCCTGAAGTGAGGGTAATGGGCACGCCAGCGGATCTGCACTATATGTCAAAAAAACCAACAGGCAAAATAGGAACCCTCTCAGAAGAAGGAGCAATAATCGCAAGCCTGGGAACAGCAATGAAACAAGTGGCGGGCGTTATTTCTTTCGGCAAATTCCGCGAACACAAATTCAGTGATTTAGAAGAAGAATTCTCAGATGTAGATCCGCATTTAGACATGGCTGGTGAATTCATAAATCTGATATCCCCTATGGGGGCGCATGCGCTGGATATAGTGTTTGGCAAGATTGAAGAAAAAGGAGAAAGACAGATGTATCTTCTTGAAGCAAACGGGAGTTATACCAGAAGCGACCCGATTCCAGTTAATTATTACGCCAACAGAGTCGGGAAAGGAAAGAAAACAATGTTTGATGAATATCTTGAATGGGCCCTTGGAATCTGTGAGGGAAATCCTGCGCAAGCAGGAGCTTATACAAAAAAATTGTTCTTTGACTTAGAAAAAAATGAGCGCGAAAATTATCTCCAAGGGGTGCAGGAGCTCTGGGACAGGGCATACGGCAACCTCATAAGATATCTTATTTTTTGTAATAATGGAACAGCAGTGCTCAAGAAACCTGCAGCTGCGCCTGAAGCAGTAGCTGTATAATCTGCTCATTAAGGCTGAGGCTGTAATGGTATAGATTTAGACAAGGCACTAAGCAAACCCCTGAAGTAATCATAGTGCGTAAGCTTATTGCGGTCCTTTGTGCTTAGCTTTTCATCAATTTCCTCACGGGAGAAGCCTGCTTCTGAAAGCAGAGAAAGATAAATTTCCAGGTAATCCTTGCCCTTAATGCGGGGGCCGACAGCAGCAACAAGCTGCCTGGCGCGCTTAATATAAAAAATCATCTTCTTAACTGCATCGAGAGACATTTCGCGCGAAAAAATACCGCTGTGTGCGCTATAAGCCTTTTTAAAATCAATACTGCCAATCTTGCCAAGGGAGCTTATAAATGCCCCGTAATCAAAAACAAGAGGAACATGGTTTTTATTAATCATATCCCCTGTAAAAAGCACATCATCTACAAGAACTGAAATATCACCAGACTCGCAATGACCTGGTGTCTTGTAAACATTCAAGCAAGCCCCATTAAGATCAATTGAAACATTATCTTTTTTTACATTATCAAAAGAAGGCGGAGCTACGTGTTGGGTGCCTTTGAAATAACGCTCGTTCAATGTATGGTCGAGATGAAGGTGCGTATAAACAAGATGCTTAACAGGCTTTCTTAAGGTAATGCAGAGATCATTGATATCAGAAACTATCTCTTTATTGTATCCAGGATCAATAACAATAAGAGATTCTGGGCCTTCAACTACTCCTGCAGTGCTCTTTACCCAGACTTTATCAGTTAATTTATAAAGCATATTAGTCACGTTACTACTACGTGGTGACTATTTATAAAGCTTTCGGTTCTGGCGGGCTTTCCAACTAGTCAGTCCTCATACTCCTTCTCAACAGTATCCTTTATTCCTTTTGCTATCTTGTCACCGACTTTATCGACTTTTTTGAGGTCATCTTCAGAAGCATTGATGATACTTTTTACTGACTTGAAATATTTTAAAAGCTCTTTTGCAGCGCTTGGGCCAACGCTAGGCAGCGAAGAAATAACGTATTCTTGCTGCTCCTTGGGTGTGAGCGGCTTCCTTTCTGTATGCAGTGAGAAATCCTTATTCTCGTCTTTGCTCTGCTCTCTTTTTGCAATCGCGATAAGTATTCCTGCTGTCTCTTTTGAGTTTTTTGTTTTTATGATAGGGATGCCATAGCTCACTGCAATCGTTGCAAGCATTCCCTGGATAGCATTAGGGTGGACGTTCCTCACCGCATAAATGTCTTCCTCACCCTCAATCATTACAATGGGCCGCTCAAACTTTCTTTTCAGCTCTTTGAGCTGCTGAAGCAGCCTTCCGTCAACAATAGAATTCACAAAATCATCAACACGCTTCACCTCAACACCAACTCTTGATGAAAGAATGTAGTCAGCAGAATCAAGCATCTCAAGCTTAAGATTAACTCCAAGATCGCAGAGCTCCTTAAGTATGCCTGAGCTTTTCTCCCTGTAATCTGCAAAAATCTTTATCTTGCTGTCTTCCTGCGCAAAGCTTGAGAGTGTTGGCTGGCTAGAGAGGCGTGCGCTCACTTTATTTTTGAGAGTGTCGAGAATTGTGTGCATCCTTTTTTCCTTATTGAAAGCAGACCATCGATAGCCCTCGTCACGCGTGCCTTTTGCCATCAAAACAATAACCCTGCCTTTTTCCTGTCTTCCAGTCCTGCCTCTTCTTTGGATTGTCCTTATTGCAGAAGGAATCGGCTCATAGAAAATAACAAGGTCAACTCTCGGAATATCAAGGCCCTCTTCTGCCACAGATGTTGCGATAAGAACATTGTAAAAACCATCTGAAAACTGCTGCAAAATCTCTATCTGCTTCTTCTGGCTCAAGCCAGTCTCTCTTTTTTTTGCCTGGCCAACAAAAATGACAGGAAAAACACCCTGTATCTTTGAGATGATATCATAAATTTTTGATGCAGAATCCCTGTATTGCGTGAAAAGAATTATCTTTGCCTTATTGTTTGCCTTGAATTCCTCTGCAAGAATCTTCTCAAGCTCTGCAAATTTAGGATGCTCAACACCCGCCTCAAAAAGCTTCTGGGTTTTTATGAATGCTGACTTGAAGTGCAGGTCCTGGACAAGATTTTTTACTGCCTTGACTTTTGTTGTTCCTGCCTCTGAAAAAATCCTTTCCATGTAATTATTCAATGCAGTTATACCCTGGCTTTCAAGAAGCTCAAGCGCATGCTGCGCTTTCATCAACTCTGCAAGCAGGCTTATTGCACGCATCATCGTGAAGTCTCTCTCGCCAGAAGACATTTTTGCATGAAACTCTGCCTGCATTGCCAGAAGGTCTTTTTTTGAGAAAAAATCAAAAGACCTGTTTATTCCGAGACTTTTCATGTCATTAAGCTTTGACTTAAGGCAGTTCTCCAGGAAATGCTTAATCTCAAGGAACTGCTCTGGAAGGTCAACCTTTACCCATTTTATGCTCATCTCCTGTATGTACGGCTGGACATCTGGGTCTTTGTCTGTCCTTATCTCAACACCTTCTATGAAAAGGTTCTTGCAAACCTCGTCAATCTTCTCAAGGTCAGAGCCAGGAGAAGCTGTAAGGGCCAAAATCTTCGGAAACTTTGCCTGCTTCATGTACTGTTTTGCAATAAAGACGTAGGCATAATCTCCGACAGCCCTGTGAGCCTCATCAAATACCAGAAGGGAGACATCTTCAAGGGTTATTTTTCTCGAGATTGTATCATTCTCCAAGCCCTGCGGCGTTGAGAAAATGAATCTTGCACTTTTCCAAATCTCTTCCCTTGTGCTCGGAGGAACATCTCCTGTAAAGAGGACAAACTTGCTTTCATCAAAAGTGACGTATTTCTTGAACGTGTTTAGGTGCTGCTCTGCAAGAGGCTTTGTCGGGGCAAGAAACAAAATCTTTGACTGCGGAAAATTTTTCAGGCGCTGGATAGCCAGCAGCATCGCTACTGCAGTCTTGCCCATCCCAGTCGGAAGCACAACAAGGCAGTTCTTGTCAACGCATGTAGAGAGTATGGTTTCCTGGTAAAGCCTTGGCTCAAAGTTGTTAAGCATGCCTTCCGAAGGAGCATGTGTTGTTTAAATAATTTATGCAAGGCCATGTCTAGTGTCCAGTGCCCAAAAGTACACAGTGTTGTATATTTTTATCAATTTTTGCCAGAAACTTGATATTAGTGTTGTACAGAACATAAATGCTTAAATACGAGCTTAACCAATGAAAAAACATGCTTGATGATAAAATAACCAAAAAAATAAATGATTTTGTCTATGCCAAACCAAGAATAATCATGGAGATTGCGCAGCTAATAAACAAGAATTGGAGAACAGCAGACAGATATGTTGAGAAGATCGCAAAAGAGAACGGCGCAATCGCCACAAGAACCTTTCGCGGAGGAACAAGAGGGGCGCTGAAACTGGTATTCTGGAATAATATTGAGAAGATACACAGCACAGAATTCCAGGAAAGAATTTTCAAGAAAATAGAGTCAGGAAGGGAGAAAGAGGATTTCTCACCGATGGACATCTACCAGTATATTGACTGCAATAAGAAAAAAGCATTCCTTGAGGTGCAGGCAGATGAAAACGCAAAGATTGAGCAGGACATTGTCTCGCTAATAAGAGGCGCAAAAGAGCAGATATTCATTTTCTCAGGAAACTTGTCCTGGGCAAATGCTGTGCAAGGAAAAGTGAAAGTTCTTGATGTTCTTGAAGAGGCTGCAAAGAGAAAAGTAGCAATAAAAATACTTACAAGAGTCGACATTGCAAGCATGAGCAACATAGAAAAAGTTCTTCCGATTAATGAAAAGCTTGGCAGGGAGGCTGTGGAGGTAAGGCACTGCGAGCAGCCGCTGAGATGCATAATTATTGACAACAAGATAGCGCGATTAAAGGAGATAAAAGACCCTGCAAATTATAAAAAAGGGGAGCTGGCAAAAAAAACATTCATCTTCTACGAGATCTATGATACTGAATGGCTGGAGTGGCTCAAAAAAGTCTTCTGGAGCCTTTTCAGGCCAGCAATGCCCGCCAGCAAAAGAATAGAAGAAATAAACACAATAACCGTTTTGAAGCTCTAAAGAGACCAGGATTCTCTCTCAAAGACAATAAAAAAGACAATCAAGCAGACAAAACCAATCATTCCTGCATACAGAACCGAACTAATCCACGATAAGCCAAAGGCATAAACCATTATAAGATAACTGTAGATTGCGCCTGCAAAAAAGGAATACGCGAGCCTTGAGGCAAAAAACATCCTCGAGCCATCCAGCGGGGGGAAAGGAAGAGCGCTATATACTGCAAACAAGAAATTAAACAGCACAAACTTGCTCAAGAGTGCAGAACCCACACTGAGGTTAATTGCCTGTATAATTACAGCAAGGGCAATATTTACAAGAGGGCCTATCATTGCAACATAACCCCACGTCCTTAAGTTAGGGCCTGGCCTAAACCTGCCAAGGCGGTGAACCTCAAGCGCAGTTATTGCAACATAGCATCCAGCAAAAATCGTGATCTTGCCGTTTGAGAAAAGAACCAAAATCAATCCAATAAGAACACCAGGCCACCAAATCCTGTGCTCTGGCTTGAGGCCTGCATACAAAGAGAGCAGCCTCTGCGCAGAATGATGCGCTAAAAGCGAGATGACTGCAATAATGAAAGCAACCAGCAGGTTCTTTATTCCTGCCGCAGCATCAAATGTCACAGCACCCCATTCATTAAATGAGAATATGAACGCAAAGGCAAGAGCGAGAAGCATCAGTTCATTTAGCTCTTTACCAGAAAACCAAAAATACCTCTTTATTTTATCCTTGTAGTTCTGCCAACTCATCAGCAGGTCATTTATAAATCAAGTATATAAATATTATTCTTTTACTTGACTTTTGCGGTTTGCATATAAAAAAGGCAAAATTGGAAATTTTAAAAAATTTCCAAATTCACAAAACAGAGTTTTGTGAAAAGTCAAGTAAGTTAACTTTTGCCCCTAACGCAGATATTAACTGCAAAAGTTAACTTTTAGTTTTTGCTTAACAAGGCCAACAATGTCTTTTTCATGGCCTGCACCAACAACCGCAACAATCTTTTTTTCTGGAAAACTCTGCAAAAGATGGGCGAGGCCAGCTGCCATGAAACTATTTCGTTCTGTAACAAGAACCTTGTAAACATTAGGGTAGCGCTTTTTCACTTGTTTAATCAGCTTCGTGATCGTTTCCTGCTTCGGAACTTTTGCCAGATCAAAATCAATATCAGACTTCCTTAGAATCAAGCCCCTGAAAAGGTCAACAAGAAAAAACCACTTTTCTTTCCAGCTCAATTCCTTTGAAAATCTCTTCAAGGTAAACTCAATATCCTGGTCGATAAGTGCAACCCGCGCATTGACTTTTTGTGCTGTCTTGAAGGCAAGAAGCATTTCAGAGCCAGGAGCGACGCCTGTTTTCTGGCCAAGCTTCTGCTCAACCCATGCGCCAATCATAGAGAAAAGAAAGCCCTTGATACCCACACGCCAAACGTCCTTCCAGCGCAGCTTCCTGCTTATATTGCCTACAAGAGCGGAAAGCCTTTTCCTGTCAAGCTCAAGAGCAACAATGTCAGGTTTTTCATTTAAAATCGTGCTTTCAACTTCCTTAAGGCTCTGCGGAGCAATATGCGACGTGCCGATTATTATAAGGTTTTTATACCGCATAGCTACTTGGCAATGGACAATCCTTTTAAATAACTTGCTATCCAGGCAAAAAGTTTATATATTCTGCTGTTTTCTGAAAATGCATCATAATCAGAGGAGGGATTTGCAAATGTTGAGAATGAAAAAAATAACTGAAACATATGACATGAAGGTTTTTACAGAAGAAGGAGACTATTTTGGAGATATTGAAGAGATCCAAATGAGTCAAACAAAAATCCAGGGCTGGCGGGTAAGGGCAACAAAGAACTCTTTCTTAAACAAGGTTCTTGGCAGTGCAAAAGGAGTTATTGTACCGCACCAACTCGTGAAAGCAATCGGCGACATAATGATTATCTCCAAAACAGCCATGCCGAGCTATAGCGAAACAGAAGCGCAACCACAAACAACAGTAGAATGAATTTAATTTTAGCAAGTACTGTATGCGCCTGGCTAGTTAATCAAGCAATAAAAGTTATTATTGCGAAAAAGAAAGAACGCTTCTTTGAATGCGGAGGAATGCCCAGCTCACACTCGGCCCTCGTGAGTGCCCTAAGCACATCTGTTGGCCTGCTTGAAGGCTTTGGCTCCGCAATATTTTTAATCGCCGTTATATTTTCAGCAGTCATCGTGCATGATGCCATAAGAATAAGGAGGCACCACACACTGACTGAGGCGCTCGTGGGCATTGCAGTCGGCATTGCAGTAACATTGCTCATAAATGCAATGTTTTTTTGAAAACAGTCATCACTAGTCACAGGACATACCTGCGCAGAGTATATAAATCATCAGCACTCGATAATCTAAATCTCTAAAATATATGCAATGAATATGATTCGTCAAGAAAAGTTTTTAATATTTGCTGAAGGAGAACAAAAAAAGTTTTTGTTAGACGCGAAATCTAAGCTAGGTGTAACATGGAAGACAATAATATGTCATTCGCACGTCAGTAAAGCAATGTTCTATAATTATCTAAAAGAAAAGAATATTCTTAATGAGCGCGTTTTTAATTTATTAGCTCAGTACGCCAATCTTGAAAAATCACAATACTCCTTTAAAACCACACTAAAACAGCAAAATGCTGCAGAAATTCCAACTGGAAACAAAGAAGCTCTTGCCGAGTTTATTGGCATTCTTCTTGGTGATGGGCATTTAAGTAAGTTTAAATTTCAGATAGTTATTACCCTTAATTCGGCATTAGAATCCGCATATTTACATGATAAAGTCAAACCCCTTCTTAGTACCTTATTTAAGCTAGAACCCAAGATAAGGCATTTTAAGGGCAAAAAAGCTGTTCAAATATATTTTGCTTCTAAAAAAGTATTTAACTTTTTAAATCAGCAAATGGGAGTGCCCAGTAAAAGGAGAATAAATAATCCTAGCAACAAAATTCCATCTAGTTTTTTTCAAAATAAAAAGTTATTGCGGGCATGCCTAAGAGGATTATTTGATACTGAGGGGTCTTTAAGTATAAGACATCATAAAGCAATAAGGCTTTCCATTTATAATAATTCAGATTATCTATTAAGTAGTATCGCTAAGGCATTAACAGACTTGGGTTATACCTCCATTAAGAAACACAAAAGTGTGAGATTAAACAGAACATCAGAAATACTAAAGTTTTTTAAGGAGATAGGATCAAATAATCCCTATAAGCTAAAAAGATATTTAGCTTGGCAGGCAACAGGCAAATTGCCTAATGTACATACGGCTGTGTTGTAGTGGTAGCAAACTACCCTCCCAAGGTGGAAGCCCGGGTTCGAATCCCGGCAGCCGTATATTGTAATTCATTAACAATAATATTTATATATGAGCTTTGTTTCTGCAAATACGAAGAAAATGAGATGCCTAAAACATCACAGGGCAATTGTCGGAGCCTGCCAATGGTGCGGAAAACAGCTCTGCCAGAACTGCGTTGCAAAAAGCGAAGGCAGCAAGCTTTACTGCGAGAAATGTGCAATACAGCTTTCTGGGATAAGAAGAGCCAAAGTGCCGCCTGTAAAGCCGCAGGCAAAGCCAGAATTTCCTTTGCCAATGAAAGAAGGGCAGCAGCCAGGCAAGACTAAGTATTCGATTGACAAAGACGGATATCTCATACTAGAACAGTAAAAAATGAGGTGGGAGACAATGGATGTAGAAAAACTCAAAAAAATAAACCAGCTAAGCGGTGAGTTTAAGAAGCACGGACTGGCTGTTTCTCATGATGATGCATTCGCAAAAGCAAGCGCAGTTGTACATGATGATGAGCTAAAAGATGTTCTTGCACGAACAAGCATAACTGCAAGCACAGCAACAAGCACAGAGACACCTGAAAGGCCAAATCAAGCGACCAGCCAAGGATTTGACAATCAGTATCAAGTTCTCCTTGAAAGGCAGAACAGGCAACTTGTCCAAGAAATACTTGCATTAAAAGAGACAGTCGCAATGCTTAAATCAGATGTTGAGCAGTTGAAGAGCAGTGCAGCAAGAGCTGCGGCAGTGCAGCAAGCACAGCCCAAGCAGGAAAAACAAGCAGTCCTGCACGAGAAAAAAGAGTGCAGCGAGAAATCACATCCGAGGCAGGGCAATTTTACTTCAGAAGATGTAGCCATAGAAAAGATGTTCTATTACGGGAAGAAATAAATTTTTTTATTTGAAATTTTCAATTATTTCAAGGTTCCTATTAGTGCGAGGGGCGCAGCTTTCAGCATATCTTTCTATTTTGCCAGAGAGAATCTCGCGCTGCCGCTCATCAAGTTTATTAGACCAGTAATCGCAGAACGTGCTATCTTCCCTGGCGATATCTAACAGCAATTTGCCTTGTTTTTGAGCTTTCCGCGCCCACGTAGCAACGCTTTCATGAGCACCGCCGTATTCAGGATGCTTGAATATGTGCGCCTTGAGTATACCTGTCATTGCCTCTGAAGGCTTCTTCCTTATGCCTTCTAAATTGGCTTTCATTTTTTCTTTTATTACATACAAATCTTTTATTCCTTTGTTTGTTCTTAGCAAAGCCTCATAGGTCATAGCCATTATTCTTTGCGGCTCATAGCGAGCTTGAACAGAGCCTCTGAGGTCCCGCTGATGGTCAGAAACAATGAGCGCAAGCAGGGTCATAACGCCTCCTTTAGCGACTTCATACTGGCCTGCAATATTTTCCCAATCAATAGGATTATTTTTTCCAGCATCTATACTCGAGCCAGCAAGACGCTCTTTCGCAGACAATGAAACAACTTCACCAATCTCTGCAGAATAAAGCAAGCGCATGGTGTTTGCCATGTTGGCAAGAGCACCATTTAATAGAAGAACATTAAAGCCAAAATTTGCAAGGTTTCCCTTAGGAATTATCTGTGTAGGATTTGTGCAGAGCTTAAGCCCAATACCATCTTCTATGACGTACTTCTCAAAGGCCATTTGGTTTTCAAGGCCGACAAACTCTGCAACAGATGCACTGCTTCCAACAATCCCTGCAATCTTGCCTTCAAGATTTGAGGCAGAAGCATCGACTCTATTAATCGCATTAATTATGTCCACAGCATAGCAACTCAGCATGTAGCTGAAATAAAGAGGGGATGTGTGCTGGTTATGTGTCCTTCCAACCATTATTGCATCTTTAAGGTGCTCTGTCTTTGCAAGTTCACCCAAAGCTTTTACAGCGCTAACAGATTCTTGGCGTATAACCTTTCGCCAGCCATCTGCAAAAGCCCAATTTCGCCCAGTATCAAGAATGTCATAAGATGTTGTTCCAGGATGTATCTTTAATGCAGTATCTTCTGAAACATAACGCATGCATTCAAGGATAACTGCGAGCTGGTCATGATGTGTTACTTGCTCCTCGAGAAGGCTGATGTTTGCAGGAACAATCTTATCCATTGCAGCTTCCAGCTCCTTGACATTCTGCTCGCTTGCCTTTCCGAATTTATGCAAGCCTTTCATGAGCGCCAGCTGCACACGCACACAATAAGACCATTCTGCTGCAGAAGAAATATGCTTCATTAAAGGAGTTATTTTTTCCCTGTACTTAGAATCAAGCGGATCAACGCTTAACAAAGCCCATTCAGTTTCTCTTTGCTTTTCAAGGCTTAATTTGCCGAATAAGTCTAACTCTTTAACAGCCATCCCACCACCATTTCTTCAATATCCTTTAATCATTCTCTACTCTTGGAGCGAGAATAAAGCTAAGCAAGACCTTGTCAACAACCTTGTACTCAATCTTCAGAGGATAATCCTGGCTGAAATAAATGCTGACATTGTTTGCAATCTTTGCACCCTGAATCATTTTCTTAAGGTACTCAATTGAGTATTTGGCCTTGACTTTCGCCTGCGTCTCAGACGTAATCTTTGTGCAGTCATCACTTTTAATATCAATGTCTGCCTTTGACAGGTCTCCCTCTGCGCTTATGCTGAACTTATCCTGCTCTGCTGCAAAAGTAACTGATTCTGCAACAATGTCTACATCATCAATCGCATCATTAAGAACATGAGAAGCTGTTGTGACAACAACAGGAAAGCTCAGGTTAGGAACTCTCTGCTCTTTCTCTTCAATGTCAATTATAGGCAGGCTGAATGTCCTTATGGTCCCTGATTTTAATTGTATCTTCAGCTTGTTGTCCTGCGTGATTTCAAGCGAAAGAATGTCATTTGCCTTTGCCCTTTTCAAAATCTGCTTGAAGTTTGCAAGATTAACTGCAATCTCCATGTCTTTTGTAATATCATACTCTGTAAAACAGCTTGAAAGAAGCTTGAAAACAACCATAGCCACGTTTGCCGGGTCCATTGCCACAAGCTCTATTCCATCCTTGTTAATCTTGAAGCGTGCCTCGTGCACCAATTCAGAAATAACTGTAATACTGTCTTTCAAATATGTCGCATCTGCTAAAACTAACCTCATTTTAACACCCCCAAATAGTGAAATTGATTAACTAATATAAATATTTTATTATTCTACAATATCAGTGATTGGCCATTAAGAAGCTGATGAACTGTTTTGCCTTCCTTGTAGCCCATCTCCAGACCAAGTTCTGTGAATGCATCCATGCAGCGCTTTTCAGAATGAATGGGAATTATGTGCTCTGGCTTCGTGTATTTTAACAAATCCCTCATGTCTTCCTTGTAGCAGTGGCCAGAGACGTGGACATCCTTGAAGATTCTTACACCCTTGCTTTTGAGGTTATTCTCAAGAATCTCCCTGTAAGCCTTGTTTATCTGCGTTGGGATTATCTTGCATGAGAAAACAACATGGTCCTCATTCTCAAAATGGAAAGGAAGAACTCCTGTTGTCATCTTTGAGAGCACTGATTTTGGCTCTCCCTGATGGCCTGTTGCGATGATAAGATATTTCTCAGGCCCTTTTTTCTCGATTTCCTTTAGTTTTCTGGCAACCTGCCTTGCAAACCTGCAAACCTCTCCTTCCTTCTCAAGATGAGCGATATTCACTTCAGCAGCAGCATCAATGTATTTTGCCAAGGAACGGCCAAGGAAAACAATTTTCCTGTTAAGCTTGTGGCCGAACTCAATGATTGATTTTAATCTTGCAATATGCGATGAGAATGTTGAGACAATAACTGCCTTTCCCCTTGAATCAACGCCAAGAAGCACGTCTCTCAGTAATTCCTTAGCGACAAGCTCTGAAGGAGACTTTCCATCCTCAGGAGCATAAAGCGAGTCAACAAGGGCGACAAGAACTCCTTTTCTCCCAATTGCCTCAAGAGCCTCGTAGTTTGGCTTTTTTCCAATGACTGGATTGTTGTCAAACTTGAAATCAGTCGCGTAAAGTATGACCCCGTGCTTTGTGTGGATTGCAATCATGACTGTCTGCGGTGTTGAATGCGTGACACTGATGAATTCAATTGTGATTTTATCGCTTATCTTCAAGAATGCATTCGGATTTAATATTTTTATTTCATTTCTTATCTTTATTTTTTCATCTTTCAGTATTGCTCTCAATACCGCGCCAGTGTATGGCGTGCATATCACAGGAGCATCAAACCTGTCTGCTATGTAAGGAATAGCACCAACATGATCCAGGTGAGCATGAGTCGGGATGATGGCCTTGACCATATCTTTCCAGTCACTTATCATTTCTGGGTTCGGGACTGCCTTGACTTTAATCAAGTCATCTGCCTTGATTTTTACAACATCCTCTCCCTCTTCCTCTGTATACTTGATATAGTTCGGCATGTGAAGCCCCATATCACAGATAATAACTTCATCATCTACCCTTACTGCAGTCATGTTCTTTCCGACTTCACCATAACCGCCTATAGCTCTTATTTCAATTGACATATTATCTGGTTTAAAAATCAAGGTTTATAAATGTTTTTATGATTTAGGAGAAATTGCCTTAATTTCATGAGAAATAGAATCCTTACACCAATAAATTGCCACAAAAACATCCAGCGCAGGATACACAGGTGCAAAATCTTTAAACTTTTTTCTGGTCTCATCAAACAAGCACGTGTATCTTCGCTTGAGATCATTTATGATATCATCTCTAAAATCCCGAAGATCTGAGCCCCCTTCAAAATAAGGGCCCATTTCCAATCCCCAAAATACTGGCAAAAAAGCACTGTAAGAATTTAAGGCAGCACCAGGGCTTGCCCGTATAACATACATTCTTTCATCTATTAATACAACATCCTCTTTGCTTAAGACATCTTTGCATAAATTGTTAAGTTCCTCGCTCAGATGATTCAAAAATTCATCTAATTCTGCTGGAGAAAACCGCAACAAATTTCTCTCTAATACATATTCTCCTCGCAAGCCAACAGGCTCCGGAATCTGAACTTTTCTCATTTTCATTTAAAAATTAAATGCGGGGCACAGATCCACACTGGAGTAATTACTTTTTAACAAAAATAGCCTCATATGCATCACTCCAATAACTCTCCTCCATAATTTCAATCAGGCTATCTGCAGGAGGCCGAGAGTAGTCAAAACGAAAATAAGGCATGATAAACATGCATTTTGTTTTAAGAATCCCTCTTAAAAAGAAGTCTTCCCCGCCAAAAGAGACAATGGAATCAAGAGAGCCTTTGTACCCATTGCCTCCTAAATCTTGCCAAATATCTAAGTTGTCCTTGTTAATTCTAATAGTATATCTTGCTTCATTATGGCCACCGCAGGCATGGACAAATGTTCCGGGCGGGAGCTGGTGTAAATCAACAAAATCTGTCTTTGTCCACACGTTGGGTTTATGTAAGGTGATATAATCAATATCACTATAACCTAGCGGGCAACATTCTGCATTATGCACAAAATCCTCAATGCGAATGTACTCTTTATCATAGTCAGCTAACGATCTTCGTTTTGCTTCAGATAAACCCGCAGACTGAGGTTTGCGAGCCGTATTATTCTCTCCCATCAGCATACCTCCATTAAAAAACATAATGCGGGGCACAGGATTCGAACCTGCGTAGGCACTAAGCCAGCAGATATCTCACCATCCAAGATGAATGGTAGACAGCAGATTTTCATTAACCGACTTTTTGAGTCTGCCCCGTTTGGCCACTCCGGCAGCCCCGCATGATAGAATTAAATTTAGAGTGAGTATATAAAGTTTATTCCAAAGCATTTAGTCTTGACTCAACTTTAGACAATTCCTGCTCAAGAAGGTCAAGCTTTGACCTGGCCATCGGAATTGCTTCTCCCTTTGCTTCCTTCGCGCCTTTCTTTATCTTTGGCTTTTCAAGGCCAGAAATCTTCAAAGGAGTTGCAGGAAGATGCCCCCTTACTTTCTTGTCAAGAACAATAAGCTCGTCAATAACTCTCTTGAGATCCACTATGTATTTCTGCTTCTCGTCACGCGCAGAAGCAAAATCATCATATTTCTTCAGGGAGTCCAGGATGCCCTTTGATGAAGTAAGCAAATCACGCCTCACTCTCACAGGATCCTTAATCCCAACAAAGAATGTCTGTTTCATAGTTCTGGCTCAAGAAGCATTCTATCAACATCACTGACCATTGCCGCAACATCATCCAGGTCTTTTGACCAGCTGGCAAGCTCTGCATCCTCCTGATTCTTCAGCTCATTTATCTTGCCGAGGAGGAATTTTGCCTGGCTAAGCTTTTCCTTGATAAGGACAAGCAGGTCCATTATGTCCTTGTACTCTTCGATTTTAACGAAAACAGGAGCTTTTTGATTCATATAATCACCCTTGTGCTTTTTCTATTACTGCGTCAACATAAGATATTTTTTTCTCAGAGTCCTCGATCAGGCTTCTCCACCGCGCTAAAACTTTTTCTTTCTGGTTTCTTATGTCGCTGAGCCTTGTGACATGGTTCTCTGCTTCCATGAGCCTTGCCCTAATGACTTTTGTGTTGGTTGCAAGATTTTTGTACTCGTCAACAGCAACAAACATTGGCTTAATTTCCCTGGTCATCACATCTTCCCTAGTCGGAAGCGCTTCTCTCAAGGTTCTGTCAAAGATCCTGGGAGCTTCCTCTTCTGTCATATGAGGAGAGACTTCAAATTCCTCTTCTTTTTCATAAGAAGGAATTTCTGGGAAGAGATCTGCTTTCTCATACTCTGGCTTCACTTCTTCCTTTTCATACTCTGGTTTTATTTCCTCTTCAAATTGCATTCCTGCACGTATCTGAGGAATCTCTGCCTCAGAAGGAAATGCAAATTCTGCCTCTGGCGGACTTGGAGGAGGAGGCAGTGCTATCTCCTCTGGCGCCTTTTTCTTTAAGAATCCAAATAATGTCATTCTTTAAACACCCCCACCTCTGATTTTTATTTACTATTAAAAACTTTTAGGACTATCACGGGATAGTAACAATCATTTTAATAGAGAGTTATTCTCCTAAACAGCATGATTGAGGCAAAAGAGGCATCATGGTACAAGAAGCTGAAAGATAGCACCGTGCAGTGCTTCCTTTGCCCAAGAAGGTGCGTCATAAAAGAGAACACAAAGGGATTCTGCGGAGTCAGGCAGAACAAGAAAGGAAAGCTGTACTCTCTTGTTTATGGAAAGGCAACTGCAGTGCAGATAGATCCTGTTGAGAAAAAGCCTTTGTATCATTTTCTGCCAGGAAGCGCAGCATTCTCAATAGGAACAGTCGGGTGCACCTTGATATGCCAGCACTGCCAGAACTGGACAACAAGCCAGGCAAAGCCAGGAAAATGGCACACGTATGACTTAACCCCTGAAGAAATAGTTAAGAAAGCAGTTGAGGAGCACTGCGAATCAATAGCATACACATACAATGAGCCAACTGTTTTTGCAGAATATGCTCTCGATACAGCAAAGCTTGCAAAGAAAAAAGGGATAAAAAACATCTTTGTAACAAATGGCTTTACAAATCCTGAATCATTAAAAGACATCTGCAAGCATATGGACGCAGCAAATGTCGACCTCAAGGCATTTGACAATGAATTCTACAAAAAATACACAGGCGCATGGATGGAACCAATACTTGAAGCGCTAAAGACATACCAGGAGAAAAAAGTCTGGCTCGAGATAACAAACCTGATAATTCCCCAGCTGAATGATGATATGGAAAAGATAAGTCAGATGTGCGCTTGGATAAAAGAAAACCTCGGCCAGGATGTTCCCCTGCATTTCAGCGCATTCTATCCTGCATACAAGCTCGAGGACATGCCGCCAACATCAGCAGCAACACTAATGGAAGCAAGAAAAATGGCAATGAAAATTGGCCTGCACTATGTCTACATCGGAAACGTCATAACAACAGCTGAAGAAAACACAATCTGCCCTAAATGCAAAAAACTGCTTATTGAGAGATCTTACTTCAACATAATCCAGAACAACATCAAGGATGAAAAGTGCCCATACTGCAGATACAAGATAGCAGGGGTATGGAAGTAGTAACCTTTTTATATTACTCTAAAATCTAATTTTTCATGGGAGATAATTTAGTGGTTAGGGCAATAATCCAGATGCTCGGGGCTCCAAAAGAGTATATAGAAGAGACGCTGAAGAATTACATTGAAAAGCTCAAGAAAGAAGGCCTTCAGATAACAAAAGAGGATTATGCGCCTGCAGAAAAAGCAGGGGAATTGTTTGGTGCCTTTGTAGAGCTGGAAGTAAAATTCAATGATACTGCAGGACTGCTTGATTTCTGCTTTGACTCCATGCCAGCATCTGTTGAAATACTGGAGCCAGATGAACTTAAGTTTGAGTCAAGAATATTAACAGGGCTGCTGAATGACATGCAGTCAAAACTTCACGAGATTGACATGATTGTGAAAAGCGTAAGAGCACAAAACAAAGTGCTTGACACAAATGCAGTAGTTGTGTTCAACAACTTCATACTTTATGTTGCAAGCAAAGAGCCTAAAACCACAGAGGAGATAGCTGCAGTCATCGGGGCAAAGCCAACACACCTCCAGCCTTTCATTAACAAGCTGGTTGATGCTGGCAAATTAAAAAAAGAGGGACAAAAATACATAAAAAATGAGCGACCTGAAGTACAGGCTTGAATCAATACTATTCTCAGCAGGGCAGAAGATTTCACTAGAGGAACTCTCAAGGCTCACAAAAGAAAGAGACCTTGAGAGAATAAAGCAAGCCCTGCACGAGCTCAAGATGGAGCAAGAGCAAAAAGGAAGCTCGATAATGCTGATTCAGGAAGGAGATTGCTGGAAGATGACCATCCGCGAGAAATACCTTCCATTTGTAAGAAAAATAGTCACGCAGACAGAGCTCCCAAAATCAGTCATTGAAACACTCGCAGTGGTTGCATTCAAAGCCCCTGTCTTGCAGTCAAAAATCATCTCAATAAGGACAAACAAGGCATACAAGCACCTTGATTTTCTTGAAGAAGACGGCTACGTAACAAGAGAGAAAAAAGGAAGGACAAAACTCATCAAGCTCACAAAAAAATTCTTTGAATACTTTGATATCCCCCCCGAGGAGCTCAAGAAAAAATTTGAAGGATTCAAGGATTTAGAGAAAGTGCTTGAGAAAAAAGAAGAGCAGCATGAAGCAGAATCTGAGAGAGCAGAAGAAATCACGGCAGCTGTTGCAAAAGAGCCAGAGGTAGACCTTGTTGCAGCAGATGGAAAAGCAGAGAAACTAAAAGTCTATGATGAAGAGCCAAAAACAGAGGTGTTTGAGAGAGAGGAAATTCCGCCTCCGCTAGAGCTAGCAGAGGACAAGCTCGGCGAGCTAGAGACCTATGGCGAAAAAGAAAAGAAAGAAGAAAAGCACAAGAAAAAGCACAAAAAGAAAAAAGAGAAAGAAGAAAGAAAAGAAGAGGAGACTTCAGAAGCTGCTGAAGAAGGAGCAGATGAAGAGGCAGAAGAAACGCCAACAGAGGAAGAGACAGCAGAAGAAGAGCGACCCGCAGAGGAACCTGAAGAGGAAAGAATAACAGTCGAAAAAATAGAGAAAGAAGCAGGCAAGGCAAAAACAAAACCCAAAAAATATGAATCTACTGGGCTATTCAAAGGAGAAATACCCACAGAGCTTGAAAAAAAGATTTCTAACAGAGCAGAAGAGATAGTTTATGGAGAAAAAGAAGCAGAAGAGGAAGAAACAAAAGAAGACGAGACAGAGGAAACAGAAATGCCTGAAGAAGAGCAAACAGAAACAGCAGAAGAAACTGAAGAACCAACAGAACCAGAAGAAAATACTGAAAAGACAGAAGAACCTGAGGAAACTGAAGAAGGAACAGAACCAGAAGAATCAACTGAAGAATCCGAAAAATGATGCTGCTTCTAAGATGCCCGCAGTGCAAGAACGAGATGAAATACCAGACAAACAGCACTCTTCTGAAAAACAAAAGAAAAACATGCGTCTACTGCGGCAAGAACTTCAAGATAGGAAATTATGTTGCCAGAAGACTAGAGTAAAACTTTATAAACCGCTTTCTTTTACGCATCTTTAATATGTCAGAAATATACCACTGGTCTGTATGACCAGTGGACAACATCCACATCTTTTTGCAGAAGGTGGTATATTTCTGAGCATGCTCAAAAGACGGCAGGGGTGAGCGAAGCGAACATGCCACCAGTCTGTTGACTGGTGGTCCCCTGCCGTTTTTGACACAAGAATGGGGGAGTGCTAAAATGGAAACAACTTTACAAGCAAAGCTTGACAAGCCGCTGGCAACAAAAACAGAGTTCAGTGAGTGTGCAAATAAGTTTAAAGCAATTGCAATTGTAGAACACCTTCTGCAATTCAATGTACTTGCTGAATCAAGTTATAATCCGCAGGAAATGTATGGCCTTTCCAGAAAAATATTCAAGCAAAATAACGCAATATTTGATTATTCCAGACATAGTGCAGGGGCAGAACAAGTTATTTGCGATTTAATTTTAGACGATGAACGCACGCTGAAACTTTCTTTTCTTAATCCTGAACAAGGAGGAACATTAATGCTACTAAGAGATTTTACTGGCGCACCAGCAACTGCAAAACAGCCCACTCTTGAACTTTATTTGCATTCAAACAAAAAAGGAATCTTCGGCATGTACGCTGTTGATTTTGGACTTAGCGGAGAGCCAAATTTCTTTGCAACACTTGACGGAAAAAATCCAGTTACAATACGCAGAAGCAATTACGGAGAGCCTGTGCCAGACGATGTTACAAACGCATATGCTAAACTTCTTGATTTAGCATATACTGAGCTGGTAGTTAGCCCGATAAAACACTGCGAGTCAATTGAAAAAGAACTTTCTGAAGCCAGAAAATCAGTATGGCAGAAGCTCAAAGAGAAAATGCGAAAAAAATAAATTTTATTTACCTTTTTTCTCGACGGGCCAAAACCCCTGAAAACTGCCTTTATAGCTCTTATAACCCTTGTTTTCAAGCAAAAGGTTTATAAACAAGCAGCATTTCTTTTTTATTAGAGAAAAACTGTTTTCTCGACTATAAAATGGATGATTCCAACGCAGAAAAAACAGAAAAACAAGAAGAAAAAATCATTCAAAGAGTGATTGAAGACGAGATGCAGACTTCTTACCTAGATTACTCTATGTCAGTCATAGTTGGAAGAGCCCTGCCAGATGTAAAAGACGGGCTAAAGCCAGTGCACAGAAGAGTTCTCTACGCAATGTATGAGCTGGGCGTGCTGCACAACAAGCCATTCAAGAAATCAGCAAGAATCGTCGGAGACTGCATGGGTAAATACCACCCGCACGGCGATGCAGCAGTCTATGACTCTATGGTAAGGATGGCGCAATCTTTCTCACTAAGATATCCCCTTGTTGAAGGACAAGGAAATTTTGGATCAGTTGATGGGGATTCTCCTGCTGCAATGAGGTACACAGAAGCAAGGCTAAACAAGATTGCAGAAGAGATACTGCAAGACCTTGACAAGGAAACAGTGCCTTTTGTCCCAAATTTTGACGGCAGCCTGAAAGAGCCAGTTGTGCTCCCATCAAAAATACCTAACTTGCTGATCAATGGAAGCTCTGGAATCGCAGTTGGAATGGCAACAAACATACCGCCGCACAACATGCTAGAGATTTGCGATGGTGCAATAAAAGTAATAGAGCATCCGACCGCAACACCAGAAGAACTGTTGCCAATCATAAAAGGGCCTGATTTCCCAACAGGTGGAATAATCTGCGGGAGCTCAGGGATAAGAGATGCATACAGGACAGGCAAAGGAAAACTCATTGTCCGCGCAAAAATAGCTGTTGAGGAAACAAAAAAGAAAACAGGCCTCATAATAACAGAGATACCCTACCAAGTAAACAAGGCACAACTTGTTGAAGAAATAGCCAACCTTGTAAGAGACAAAAAAATTATCGGCATCTCTGACTTAAGGGATGAAAGCGACAAAGACGGATTGAGAATAGCCATAGAACTGAAAACAGGGGCAAATTCAGACATAGTAATAAACCAATTAATGAAACACACAAGGCTCCAGACAACTTTCGGAATCACAATGCTTGCTCTTGTCAACAACGAGCCAAGAACACTCAACATAAAAGAGCTCCTTGAGGAATTCATAAAACACAGGCAACTGGTTGTAAGAAACAGGACGCAATTTGAGCTCACTGAGGCAAGCGACAAAGCACACCTCCTGGAAGGCCTGATAATAGCTCTTGACAACATTGACCCTGTGATAAAACTCATCAAGGCAGCAAAGAGCGCGATAGAGGCAAAACAGGGGCTTGTTCAAGATTACAAGCTATCTGAAAAACAAGCACAGGCCATACTTGATATGAAACTCCAGCGCTTGACAAGCCTTGAGCAGGACAAGATAAGAGAGGAGCATAAATGCCTCCTGAAGCTGATTGAGCAATTAAAAGAAATTCTTGGAAGCGAGCCAAAAATACTTGGCATAATCAAGAGCGAGCTGATTGAGGTAAAGCAAAAATACGGAGACCAAAGAAAAACACAAATTATGGAGACAGAGGCGCAAAGGCTTGAGGAGGAAGAGCTCATAAAGCCAGAATCAATGACAGTAACACTCACGCACGCAGGCTACGTAAAGAGACAGCCGCTAGAAAGCTACAAGCTGCAAAGAAGGGGGGGGATGGGCGTTGTCGGGATGGAAACAAAAGAGACTGACTTTGTAGAGGAATTATTTGTAGCCAACACGCACGATCATGTTTTGTTCTTCACAAACAAAGGAAAAGTGCATTGGCTTAAAGTCTACCAGATACCAGAGGCAGGAAGGTATGCAAAAGGAACAGCAATCGTGAACATTCTGGCTTTGGAGAAAGACGAGAAAATAACATCATTCATCGCGGTGCCTGGCTTCAACCCTGCGCAGTACTTATTAATGATTACCAAAAAAGGAACAGTCAAAAAGACTTCGCTTGAGGAATTCTCAAACCCAAGGAAAGGGGGCATAGCTGCAATAAGCCTTGATGCTGCTGACGAGCTAATAGAAGTCCTGCTGACAGACGGAACAAAACAAGTAATCATCGCAACAGAGCAGGGGATGGCAGTCCATTTCAATGAAGAGGACGTAAGGTCAATGGGAAGAACAGCACAGGGAGTGATAGGAATAAGGCTCAGGCAAGATGACAATGTAATAGGCGCAGTTGTTGCCGAAAAAGAAAAAACAATCCTCACAGTAACAGAGCTAGGATATGGCAAAAGAACAGACGTCCAAGAGTACAGGATAATAAGCAGAGGCGGAGTGGGAGTGCAGAACATCAAAGTAACTGACAAAAATGGGAAAGCAGTTGCAGTGCAGGCAGTAAAAGATGATGACGAACTAATGCTAATAAGCCAGAACGGAATAATCATAAGAACACCAGCAAGCGGCATAAGCCTAATAGGAAGGGCAACGCAAGGAGTCAGGGTAATGAAGCTAGATCCGGGAGACAAGGTAGTTTCAGCGGCAAAAATCGCAAAAGAAGAGCCAGCAGATGAAGGGAATAGCACTAACCAATAAAGGCATAGAAGATATTTCTGCACTTGAGATTAAAGAGATAATAAGTGCTGATTCGCAAACAAAAGAAGGATTTGTTGTTTTTGAATTCAACGATTTCAAGGAATTATTCAAGCTAAGCTATTCTTCACAGTCACTTAACAGAGCACTGTATGCCCTTGGCAGATTCAAAAAAGACAAGCTAGAAGAGATATCAAAACTGGATTTCAAGGAGTGGCTTTGCGGCAAAACATTTGCAGTTGAATGCGAGGAGAATGAACTTAAAGCAGAAATAGGGAAGCACATTCCAGGAAAAGTAAATCTTGCAAAGCCAGACATAACATTCTATGCGATCCTTGACGGAAATGAAGTTTATCTCTGCATTGATTTCTCAGAAGACATAGGCAAAAAGCAGTACAGGATATTCATGGGCTCAGAAACACTAAAATCAGGAAACGCGTATGCCCTTCTGAGAATAGCAGGATATGATGCAAAAAAAGTGATTATTGACCCTTTTTGCAGGGCAGGCATAATAGCAATCGAGGCAGCACTCTACGCATGCAAGCTAAGCCAGAGCTTCTTCAACAAACAAGATTTTCCATTCGTGCATTTTACCAAGTTTTCTGATTTTGATTTTGAGAAATTCTTTGCAGCAATTGACAAGCAAAGCAATCTTGAGAAAGAGACAAGCATACAAGCAAGTGACAGGGCCTTCAACAATGTACAGGCAGCAAAAAAGAACGCAAAAATAGCAGGAGTAATCAAAAAAATAGATTTCAGCAAGACAGACCTAGAAAACCTTGAGATAAAGTTCAGCGAGAAATCTGTTGACTTGATTGTTACAGAGCCAATACAGCCATCAAAAGCAATTGCAGAAAAGCTTACTGACAAGATTTACAAGGAGTTATTTAACCAGGCAGATTTCATCCTTAAAGAAAAAGGAGTTGTTGCACTGATTGTGAAATCAGGTGTTGAGCAATTAAAGAAATGGGCTAGTGAGTACAAGTTTAAATGCGCCGCAGAGCGAAAGCTAATGCAGGGAAAAGAAGCTTGGACAATATTAAAATTTGCAAAATAATCATTTTCTGATGCGCCTCGCGCTTTTTGCTGCCCGAATCTGTATCTTATTCATTTTTGCCGCTTTAGTAAGAATTTGTTGGCCCTGGCTTTTTGTCTTCCTTTTTGTAGAAGGAATCAACAATCCCATGAAGGGTGTTCTGAGCCATTGCTGCAAGGCTTGCTGCGCATGTCGCAGCGCCAATGAGCTTTGCTACAGCAGCATACTCTGGCATTGTGGCGTATTTGAAAAACTCCGCCATTGTTTCATTATCTAAGGAAACACCAGTAAGATAAGCAGTTGTTCCTAGCACTAATGCTGTAATTCCTTTTTTAGCTACGTCTTTGTTCATTTTGTCATCACCCTTAGTAACCATCTAAGAGAAGGTAGTATATAAACCTTTCTATTTTATTCACTCCTGAGTAGTAAAATAGCTCTGGAAGGGCTGCAGGCTGTGTTTTCTGCCCTCTAAAACCCATGAATTCAAGCCCTACAGCCTTTTTAAAGGCAGTTTCCCAGCGATAGCTTTATATATCCCTGAGTAATACTATTTTACAGGGTTGGGAAAGCACTTGACTGACGGTCCTTATTCTTAAGGGCTGAGGAAAGTCTACCCACCGCAAAAGGCCACTTTCGGAAGGAAGGCCCAGTAATGGGCGGCAACATCACAGAAACGAAACGGCCCTTATTCGCTATGATGCTGAGAAGCTTCTGGCAACAGAAGTCAGCTAACCAGCTGAGTTTGCTTAAGGGATGCGTTGAAACGGATAGGACTGGCCGGTGCAAGCACAGAACGTGCGCTTAGTAAAATGTCAAGACAGCCCGTCCACAACAGGTAAAACTGTTGGCATCGAAAAATATCGGTGCTTAAAGGGGGCTGACAAAAGGTAGCTTACGCTTGCCCAACTCTACTTACTTTCAAAACAACTAGGTCGATAAAAATGAGCGATAAAAAAGTAAACATGCCTGCGAGCACAGCAGGGTTAACAAGATTTTTTGAGGACTACAGAAGCAAGATAGAGTTCAAACCAGGCCACGTGATAATACTCGCGGTCGTAATCATGCTGATAACAATTGCCTTGCATGTCTACGGAAGCGCGCTGCTAGGCCTGAGCTAAGAACATGATTCCAGGAATGAATTCTAGGGACATGGCCAAAGCCATGAAGCGACTGGGAATACAGCAGGTTGAGATAGATGCAAAAGAAGTCATAGTGAAGACAGCTGACAAGGAGCTTGTTTTCAAAAACCCGAAGGTAAGCAAGGTAAACCTCATGGGCCAGGAAACATTCCAGATAATCGGAAAGCCCGAGGAAAGGCCTCTGCAGTCAGAGCCTGAGATAAGCGAAGAGGACATCCAGACAGTCATGGACCAGACTGGCGCGAATCATGACGACTGCCTCGAGGCAATAAAACAGAACAAAGGAGACCTTGCTGCCGCGATACTTCAACTAAAAAGCTAAGGTAAAAAAATTGTTCGAATCACTAAGCAATGCGCAAAAAGAAATCGGGAGAGCAGACCATCTTTTCCACGTCACCCTAAAGTACACCAGGACAGTTGATGTTCTAAAATCACTCATCCAGAGATTAATCAATGCAATGGATTTTGGGATAGAAGCGCTCCTGCGCCAATGCAAGGAAAAAAAGCTCATAACTGATATCCCAGAGCTTCCAAGGTTAAGGATAGAAATAATTAAAAAAGAGTTCTCAGACGATCCTGAGATACAGAAGTACATTGATTTTTTCATGCTCCTGAGAAAAATTGAGAAAGCAAAGTTTGACAAGGCAATGGAATACAGAAGGCATGTCACAATGACTGTCCGTATCGACGACAAAGATGCAGAAGTCACAATAGACATTATTGGAGATTACTTCAGGAAAACAAAAGAATTCCTGAATTATATTGAAGAAATGGTTAAAAAAGAATAAGATGGAGAAACTAAAAGAAAAAATCTCTGGCAAGCCCTGGCCAGTTCATGAGAAAAAGAGAACAATAGAAATAATCGACCGGGCCTCAGAGAGAAAAACAGGCTCACTTCTTTTTCTTGACGAATTCGTGTACTTCTTCCTGTTATTCACAGGAATTATCGGCAACTTCTTCATTTCAGTAATTCTCGTGCCGCTCATGCTGATACTAACAGGATTTTACCTATACACAGCACTATTCCTCATAGGCATTGCATTCGGAGCGCTGATAAACCAGATAATACTGGAGATACAAAAAATAGAGGAAAGAAGGCACTTTATACCAGGGCTTCTGATGGCAGCAATAGCGCTGATTAATATATACATAATGACAAAACTTGCAAATGTTCTTGAAACAAAACTTGGACTGCTAACCCCAACACACAATCCTTGGCTCGTAAGCCTAGCGTATGTTGCTGCATTCTTGATACCGCACATCTATACTGAATATAAAAAGAGATTTTAAGCTTAGAAGCGGTAGCTGGGAATCGAACCCAGGCCGGAGGCTTTCCATATTCTTGTTCCACAGGCCTCTACGCTACCATTACGCCACTACCGCTGTAAACATAAACCCAGGTATTATGAAACTATATAAAACTAACCCCTCACATAGGCACTGTCTTGAGTCTCGCTATACGCTCAGGTTAGCAGCTTCAAATCCTCGCTGCGCATCTTTGATTACTGACATAAACCCACACAATTTTTTTATAAAATGGATTTGACCTTAGGCTACTAACCTACATTCAGGACAAAGCCGCCCACACCCAAAGCTTTATAAACAAACCCTTTATCCTATTACATACTAGCCCGAGTCAAGATGGCGTTTTTAGGGTTAAGCGCTTATTTTTCTCGTGTTAATGAGGCATTCAATGGCTGAAGAGCAAATAAAACATTTAGTAAGAATTGCAAACACAGACCTTAAGGGAACACAGGCATTACTCTATGCCCTCAGAAAGATAAAAGGCGTTGGAACAATGTACGCCAATGCAGTCTGCAAAGTTGCAGGAATGGATACCGCAAAAAAAATAGGAACATTAAGCGATGCAGAAATTAAAAAATTAGACGAAATTGCAAAAAATCCAGTAAAAAATAATATCCCTGTCTGGATGCTTAACAGGAAAAAAGACCCAGAGACAGGGCAAAACAAACACCTTCTAACAAGCGATTTACAGTTCAGCGTTGAAAATGATATCAAGTTCATGAAGAAAATAAAGCTTTACAAAGGAATAAGACATATGTTCGGGCTGACAGTAAGAGGCCAGAGAACAAGAAGCAACTTCAGAAAGAATAAAGGAAAAGTTCTTGGCGTCAAGAAAGCAAAGCCAGGAAAAAAGGCCAGCAAGTAAAAACATGAGGTAATGAGGTAATAATCAAATGGGCGATCCAAGAAAAATAAGATCAAGACTGGAGGGGCCAAGCCACCCCTGGATGAAGGAAAGGATTGAGCAAGAAAAAGAGTTAGTACAGGATTATGGCCTTAAAAATAAGAGCGAGATATGGAGGCAAATGTCAAAGCTTAAAGGCTTTGCAAGACAGGCAAAGAGGCTTGTCGCATTGAGAAGAGAGCCCCAATCAGAAACAGAAAAAACACAGCTGCTTACAAAGCTGAATAAGCTTGGCTTGCTGAGCAAGGAAGCTGTTCTTGAAGACGTACTCGGCCTCACAATAAAAGACCTGCTTGAGCTGAGACTGCAGACACTGGTTTGCAGAAAAGGGTTTGCAAAAACCATGAAACAAGCAAGACAATTTATAGTTCACAGCCACATTACAATCAACGGCAAAAAAGTAACATCACCATCACATATTGTTCCAAGCGAGGAAGTGCCAACCATAAACTTTGTAGCAACATCTGCTCTAGCAGATGCAGAGCACCCGGAAAGAAAAATGGGAAAGACAAAAGTTGTCAAAGAAAAAAGAGTAGAGAAAAGAAAAGAAAGGCGCGGAGAGAGAAGAGGCCACAACAGGCAAGACACAAGAGGCAGAGAAAACACAAGGCAATCCAAGCCTAAAGAAAAAACTGAAAAGAAGGCATAATAAAAATGATGAACAGGCCACAACAAAACATAAGATGGGGAATAGCACATATTTACTCAAGCTATAACGATACCATAATTCACATAACAGACATAACAGGCACAGAAACAATAGCCGTTGCTTCAGGAGGAATGATGGTCAAGGCAGACAGGCTTGAAAACTCGCCAACAGCCGCAATGATGGCCTCAAAAAGAGCGGCAGAAATAGCGCTGGAAAAAGGAATTAATGGAATACACGTAAAAGTGAGAGCTCCAGGCGGGCACAATGGGCCGCATAATCCGGGGCCAGGCGCCCAGGCAGCAGTTAGAGCGCTGTCAAGAATGGGATTGAGAATAGGCATAATCGAGGATGTAACACCAATGCCGCACGGCGGATGCAAGAAGAAAGGCGGAAAAAGAGGAAGGAGGGTATAAAATGGTTGAACTCCAGGTACTTGGCAAAGACAAGAAAACAGGGAGAGTGACCTTCATACTAAAGGGAACTAATGCTGCGTTTGCTAATGCAATGAGACGCACAATGCTCAGCAACGTGCCCACAATGGCAATAGAAGATGTTGAGATAAGAAAAAACAGCTCAATACTTTACGATGAAATAATTGCCAACAGGCTCGGACTAATCCCCCTTAAGACAGACCTGAAATCATATTACTTACCAAAAAAATGCAAGTGCGAAGGCAAAGGATGCAACAGGTGCACCCTGAAACTAACGCTCAAGGCAAAAGGACCAGGCATAGTTTATGCATCTGAGATAAAATCAAAAGACCCAAAAGTAAAACCAGTATACCCTGAAACGCCAATAGTAAAACTCATGAAAGGCCAGGAATTAGAACTCGAGGCAACAGCAGTGCTCGGCACAGGAAAGGAGCATGCAAAATGGAGCCCAGGACTAATATGGTATAAAGCAAAACCAATCATAACAATTGATGACAAAAAATGCACTAATGCAGAAGAATGTGCAAAAGCATGTCCTGTAAAGGTTTACAATGCAAAGGACGGAAAACTCACAATCAACAAGGAAAACTTGATGCAATGCCACTTATGCAATGCATGTGTCGATATTGCTGCAAACAAGTCAATAACGGTCGCGAAAAGCGATGACGAATTTGTGTTTTACATCGAGCCATGGGGCCAGTTGACTGCTGTAGAGATAGCAACTACTGCTGCAGAACTGTTCAAGGAAACACTTGCAGAATTTGAGGAAAAAATAAAGTAAGATTTACATTCGCAAATACCCGCAAAAGTTTGCGGGCAAAACAGAATCTGCGGATTCTGTGAGTCCACGTTCGCTGATGCTCACGTGGGCAGCGCAGAATCTGCGGGTTCTGCTGGTCCGCGTTCGCTCACGCTCACGCGGGGGTGGCAGAGTGGCCAAATGCGCTAGGTTGAGGTCAGCCAATGGCTGTGCAAAAGCCTAGTCCCTTAGTGGGTACGCGTGTTCGAATCACGTCCCCCGCATACAACAAATAATAACACGAAAATGGATAAAATATCAAATGCATTATTGAAAGACATCCGGGCTCATACTGGCAGAGATGGTTTTATGCTAGCAGCACTTGAAATGAAGTATGCTAGCAATTCAGCACGAGGAGATTTTGGAAACAAAGGACTAAAATGTGCACTCAATCAACTTCAAAATCAAGGTTTAATAGAATATGAGAAAAGACAGGTAGGATTTGATTATTTTACCTTTATCAAACCAACGCAATGAAAAGAACAGGACCAACAAACGAACATATGAAAATGCTCATCCAAGAGCTGAGAAAAGAATCAACTATTCAAAAAGCTGCAATCTGGGACAGGATAGCAGACGATCTTGAGATGCCAACAAGGCAGAGAAGGATAATCAATGTTTCAAAAATAAACAGATACACCAAAGCAAACGAAACAGTCGTTGTGCCAGGAAAAGTCCTTGGCTCAGGGCTGGTAAATCACAGCGTTCATGTTGCCGCGTGGGCCTTTTCTGATTCAGCAAAGAAAAGAATAGAGCATGCAAAAGGGAAGTGCACCACAATCAGCGAGCTGGTAAAGGCAAACCCAAAAGGAAAAGATGTGAGGATACTCGGATAAAATGGCAGAGCTATATATTGACGCAGAGGACGCAATTTTTGGAAGGCTTGGATCATACATAGCTAAAAGAGCCATGTTAGGGGACACTGTCAAGGTAATGAACTCCGAGAAAGCAATTATTTCAGGCAGCAAAGAACTTACTATCAAAAAGTACCAGTACCTAAAAAGCGGCATGGGAAGGCCTGCAAAAGGGCCATTTTACTCAAAAATGCCTGACAGGTTCATGCGCAGAATCATAAGGGGTATGCTTCCTCACAAAAAGACAAAGGGCTGGGAAGCTTATAAGAGAATAATGTGCTACATAGGAGTTCCTGCTGAATTCAAAAACCAAAAGTTAATTAAGATACAGGAAGCAGATGTTTCAAGATTAAAAACACTAAAGAAAGTATCTATTGGAGAGGTGTGCAAAGCACTCGGGCGAAAATGAAAGTCATAACTGTTTCAGGGAAGAGAAAGAGGGCAATTGCAAGAGCAACCCTTAAGCCAGGCGCAGGGATCATAAGAATAAACTCAAAACTGCTGAACTTTATCGAGCCAGTACTATACCGGACAAAGATCAGCGAGCCAATGATACTTGCAGGTGACAGGGCAAAAGACGTAAACATTGACATACAAGTCAATGGCGGCGGAATAAGCAGCCAGGCAGTGGCATCAAGGCTAGTTATTGCAAGAGCACTAGTAGTATATGACAAATCACTTGAGAAAGAATTCCTTGAGTATGATAGAACCTTACTCATTGCAGACGTAAGAAGAAAAGAAACACACAAGCCAAACTGCCATGGAAAGGCAAGGGCAAAAAGGCAGAAATCCTACAGGTGAGAATATGATAATACCAATAAGGTGCTGGAGCTGCGGAAAACCAATCGCGCAATTGTGGGACAAATTCAAGGAAAGAGTAGACAAGGGAGAGTCAAAAAAAGAAGTGCTTGATGACTTAGGCCTTGACAGGTATTGCTGCAGGGCGATGCTATTAGGGCACGTTGACCTGATTGACACAGCAGGGCAGTTCAAGAAAGTATAATTTTTTTATTTATTCATTGCAGTTTTTATAATTCTAGCAATAAGCATATTATAATCAAGGCCATCTGCCTTGAATGCAAGCGCAGTATCTGAATTTTTTCCAATCCAGCAATTAGGATTAATCTCTATGATATACAGATTTCCATTTTTATCAAGACGCGCGTCAACAGTTGCATAGCCATCACAGCCCATTGCCTTGTAAACTCTCG
Source organism: uncultured Methanosarcinales archaeon (assembly GCA_964354285.1). GTDB lineage: Archaea > Nanobdellota > Nanobdellia > Woesearchaeales > ARS49 > JAWABT01. The sequence goes on from CAYGYR010000001.1 coordinate 380,023, forward strand.
CCGCAGTTGATTTTATTGATTTAAGCTCCTGCCCTGTGAATCTTTTCTCTGCATTCTTAACAAGAGTTATGCAGTCCTTGTAGATCGGCTTGCCAGAATCCCATTTTGCAGAGTGAGAGAGAATCTTTGGCCTGTGCTTGTAAGAGCGCAAATACCTTGTTTCTGCAGGGTTTAGAACAGTTAGCTCACTTTTTCCAATGACTGGCGTAATCAAATCCCTTCCATCAATATACTCCTCAACAAGAGCTGGCTGCTCGTGGTATTCGATAATCCTTTTGATGTTCTTCTTCAAGCTATCCTCATTGTGGGCAACAGAGTCAGCATATATTCCTACAGCACCGTCTGCACAGACTGGCTTTACCATCAAAGGGAATTTCAGGGAAGTGCTCAACATTTGTTTTGTCGAAGTGAAAACCTGATATCTCGGAGTCAAAATCCCGTTTCTCACCAGCACTTTTTTTATTTTTCTCTTATCATTGCAGAGCATTACTGCATTAAGATTATTTCCTGTGAAAGGGAGCCCTGTCTTTTCAATATCCTTGAGAACCTTAAACTCAATAAACTCAGGGTCATTCTCCAATCCATCACACAGATTAAATATCAGATCATAGCTCTTGTTCAGCTTCAAACCTTTTTGAGAATCATAAGGCATCTTCTCAACAAAATAGCCAAGTTCCTCAAGAGCCTTGCATACCTGTAAATCACTTGCAGGAATACGCTCAATCAGCTTTTTCTTGCCGTTAATTCTTGTTTCTATTTCCTCTTTCAAATAAAGAGCTAAAATTCTCATCAACAAGGTTTATTATAGAATTTTATTTAAATGTTTTCATAGCAAAGTTAATATTGCTTGACTTTGTATCGAAATGTATTTAAATGAATTTTTTTTCTTATTGTAAAATGCCTAAATACATCATCGAACACATGGAGCCAATGCTCTTCAAGTGGTGCATACTTGAGTACAGGCACATGTCACAAATAGTTGGAAAGGCAAATCTCATCTTCACAAGCATAACAAAAGGCAAGGCAAAGATCAAAGGCATTGGAAAAATCTATTCTGAACCCCTAGAGAAAGCGAAGCTAAACCTGAAAAAAGCATGCATACTTGACCCAGGTGCTAAAAAAAAGCTGACTCCAAAAGATGCAAAGAAGTTTGACTGCTTTATCTTCGGAGGAATACTTGGAGATTACCCGCCAAGAGCAAGAACAAAAGAGCTTGCCCACAGGCTTCCAAAGACCGAGACAAGAAATCTTGGCAGGGCGCAGATGAGCACAGACACAGCAGTCCATGTCACAAAACTGATTTACCACGGAAAAGCGCTTGAAGAGCTTAAATTCCAGGATAAAATAGAAATACCCATCTCAAAAGGAGAATCAGTGGAGCTTCCATACAGATACCTTCTTGAGAACAGAGAGCCCGTGCTTCCCCCAGGGCTTATTGAGATGCTGAAGAAGCAGAAAGGTTTTTAAAATATCATCTTTTCTCATAAAGTATGGTTGATTTTCACAAGATAGCTAAAAAATGGCAGAGAGCCTGGGATAAGAAAAAAATATTTGAGTCAGACGCAGTGCCAGGCAAAAAGAAATTCTTCATCACGTTCCCGTATCCATACATGACAGGATACCTGCACGTAGGTCATTCTTACACGTCAATGCGGTGCGAGGCATTTGCAAGATACAAAAGAATGCGCGGCTACAATGTTCTCTTTCCACAAGGATTTCACGCAACAGGAAGCCCAATAGACACTGCAGCAAAAAGAGTCAAGGAAGGAGAGCAAAACCAGATAGATACGCTTAAATTAATGGGATTTAAAGACGAGGAAATAATTAGATTCGCAGAGCCAAAGCACTGGATAGATGTCTTCAGCAAGGCAGCGATAAAAGACTTCAAGGAATTCGGCTTATCAATCGACTGGAGAAGAAGATTTGTCACAACAGACCTCACTCCAAGATATTCTAGATTTGTGCAATGGCAGTTCACAAAACTCAAAGAAAAAGGATACGTGATCAAAGGAGAGCACCCTGTTGTGTGGTGCCCTAATGAAAACACGCCAGTAGGAGACCACGCAAGATCAGAAGGCGAAGGAGAGATGCCAGAGGAGATGATACTCATCAAGTTCAAAATGGGAGATACTGTGCTTCCAGCAGCAACATACAGGCCAGAGACAACATATGGTGTTGTAAACATGTGGATAAACCCAGAAATAGAATATGTAGAGGCAGAGGTTGACGGGGAAAAATGGCTTGTGACAGAGCCAACACTGAGAAAACTTCAGGATCAAAAGCACAAAGTCAATCCAATGCAAAAAATCATTGGAAAATCCCTCATCGGAAAGATGTGCACAAATCCTTTGACAGGAGCACAACTCCCAATACTTCCAGCAAGCTTTGTAGACCCTGAAAACGGAACAGGCGTAGTCATGAGCGTCCCAAGCCACGCGCCATATGACTGGATAGCACTCAAAGAAATCCAGGACAACCCAGCAAAATTCGGAGTAAAACCAGAGACTATCAAAGAAGTAAAGCCAATCTCGCTAATCAAGATAAAAGAATACAAAGAGCATCCTGCAATAGAAATCGTCCAGAAAATGGGCATAAAAAGCCAGGCAGAGGAAGACAAGCTTGCTGAGGCAACAAAAGAAATCTACAAAAAAGAATTCCACACAGGAATACTCAACGAGAAAACAGGCAAATACAAAGGAATGACTGTTCAGCAGGCAAAAGAACCCTTAACAAAAGACATGATTGCACAAAACAAGGCACTGATATTCTACGAATTAATGAATCCAGTTGTTTGCAGGTGCCTGGCAAAATGCCACGTAAAAATTGTTGATGACCAATGGTTCATAAAATATGGCGATCTTGATTGGAAAAAGACAACAATGAAAGCAATGGAAGAGATAAAGTTCTATCCAGAAAAGATAAGGCCGCAGTTCGAGTATGTTGTTGACTGGCTAAAAGACTGGGCATGCACAAGAGAGATTGGCCTCGGAACTCACTTGCCCTGGGACAAGAAATGGCTGATTGAGAGCCTGTCAGACAGCACAATGTACATGGCATACTACACAATTGCGCACTTGATAAAGAAAATACCATTAAGCAAAGTAAATAATGCCTTTTTTGATTACGTATTCCTCGGAAAAGGAAATCCAGAGGAATTAAAGATTGAAAAAAACCTCCTTGAGCATATGCGGGCGGAATTTAGTTACTGGTATCCTGTTGATTTCAGAAACTCGGGAAAAGATCTTGTCCAGAATCACCTGACATTCTATGTCTTCAACCACACAGCAGTATTCCCAGAAAAATGCTGGCCAAGAGGCATAGGCGTGAATGGATTTGTCAATGTCGAAAAGATAAAGATGTCAAAATCAAAAGGAAACTTCAAGACACTCAGAGAACTTGTGGCAGCATTCAGCCCAGACATAACAAGAATGACTGTGCTCTCAACAGGAGAGGAATTGCTTGATATCAGCTGGGAATCTGAAATGGCTATAACTGCGAAAAACAAGCTAGAAAACTGGTATAACTTCTGCATGGACAATTACGGCAAAGGAAAAAGCGATTACAGGGATATAGACAAGTGGATGGAATCACAGCTTAACCAGGCAATAAAAGATACTACTGCTGCAATGGAGGAAACATTATTCAGGACAGCGATACTCAAAGGATTCTTTGACCTGCAGAGAAACTTAAAATGGTATATGCGGAGGAGCGCAGGCAAGTTTAATGCACAGTTAATCAACAAATTAATTGAGGCGCAGACAAAGATGCTGGTGCCATTCACGCCGCACATCTGCGAGGAGATATGGCACAAAATAGAAAAACCAGACTTAATAAGCCTTGAAGCCTGGCCAGAATATGATGAGAATGCCATAAACCCTGCATTTGACGCAGCAGAGAATGCAATATCAACAACACTAGATGACATAAACCAGATACTAAAGCTTGCCAAAATAGAGAAACCAAAAAAAGTAACTCTTTTTGTTGCAGAGGACTGGAAATACGAATTATTCAAGATGCTTAAAGACAAGCTGGCAAAAACAAGAAACACAGGAGACATAATAAAAGAAGTCATGTCAACCGGCTTGAAAAAACGCGGCCAGGAGATAGCAAAAATAATCCCAAGAATAGTCAATGACCCAAGCAAGATGCCTAAGATTGTTATGCACCAGGAAGCAGAACTCAAATTCCTAGAAGACAGCCTTGATTTCTTCAGTAAAGAATATGGCTGCGAGCTAAAGATAATAAAAGAGCAGGACAGCAAAGAAGCAAAAGCAAAGCAGGCAATGCCAGGAAAGGCAGCGATTGTTGTTGAGTAGACAAACAGCCAAAACTGATAAAATGTTTATGAGTGTATTATTCTTAAGGTTTTTTCATTATCTAAGAATTTTACTTCAATTTTTTCTTTAATTTGGCCAAAGTGATGTAATCTTCTTGCTTACCTTGACCACCAGCGCATTTGGCTTCCAAAGCTGCGACCTCATTTTTAACAACTCTTAATCTTTTTTCAGTATCTTTCTTGCTTATTACCATATTTTAGCCTCCAAGAATGAAAATCTTTAAGATATTTATAAACATTTCTAAAAAGTAATCATTATTTTACAAAATTAGAAAAATAAATGGTATCATATCCATCTTCTTACTTTTTTCTTATATTCTAAATACTTTCTACCAAATCTCCTTTCAAGAGAGAAGAAGAAAAATAAAAAAATAAAATAAAAAATTCTTATTTCATATACAGAGGCCTTGCTACAGTCGCTATCTGCGTTAATGGTGTGCCTGCTGTGGTCAGCTTTGGCGCGCAGTAGCTTTCATCAACAGCTAGCTTGCACTGGTCTTTTGGAGTCTTCTGATAGTATCCTGTCCTTACCTCGCAGCAGACATCAGGCACAGTCAGTGTTGGTAATGGCCTTGTCTGTAATTTTGGCATGCAGACATCTGCTGTTGTTGGGGTGCCGCCATTCTTCAAGCAAGTTCCACGAGCAATATTCTCAGGAGATTTTGCAGGCACATATGCAACAGTGGTTGTTGGCGTCGGGTATTTGCAGCAGGTAATATCACAATTCGCGTTATCTGCCCTCAATCCCTGGCTCTTTTTGCATGCATCATATGTTGAGTACTCAAATTTCGTACCATACTGGCAGCAAACTCTCTCTGTATTCGGAACTTCTTTGCAAGCGTCTACTGCATCACATTTTCCCTGCCTTGATCTGCATGCATCGTCCTTCATTATTTGATTGTATGGCTGGCAGCAGCACTCTTTTGTTGCAGGAGCACAGTAATCCATACCAACAGGAGTCCCTCCTTTTTCCATGCATAAATCTGATGTTAGCACTTGCGGTGGGACTGGTGTAGGCATGTATGTCACAGCTGTCGGTGTTGGGAAACTGCAGCAGACTTTCTCCTGCTCTCTGCAAGCAGAAACATCAGCGCATTTTCCTTGTCTTGACCTGCACACATTCTCAGTCATTATTTGGTTATATGGTTGGCAGCAGCAGTCTTTTGGCTGCTCACAAGGCCCGCATGTCGGGCATCCTGGGCATGAACCGCACTCTGGCTTTGCAGGCTCACAAAAGACAGGTCTGCAAAATGAATATTTCTCAGCACACCTTTTGTACCCATCCAAACAGAGAAATTCCTGATGGAACATATTAAAGCAGATAGTGACAGCGCAATCTTCGCATCCTGCTGCATCCCTTGCAGGATTCACTGGATCTGGCATTTTCATCTCGCAAGTTCCTGGCCTTCCTATTTCAAGCCCAGGCCTTAATGTCTGAGGTATCTCCCTGCATAATGATGAGTCAGTGCATCTTCCCTTGCGCTCCATGCAAGCTTTTTCATTCATTGAATAATACTTGTTATCAACAGCACAGCAGCATTCTGTTGGTTGCGTAGTGGTCTCTGTCGGCTTGAAAGCATCTGCTATTCTTCTAAAAATGCTTGGCTTTGGCAGTAATCTTTCACATTCATCTGATGTTGTGTACTGGATGCACTCTCGCATGCATTCATCACGGCTTTTGCCTGCATCTAAACATCTCTTGACAATCTCTGCAGGAGACGGCGCTGTGGTTGCTGCTCCTGTTGTCTGCGCGTAAACAAACATGCTGCTAAACAAAATAAATAAAGCAAGAATTACTAATATCTTTTTCATTTAATTCACCCCTTCTTTTTTTTTGTTTTTTGATAGAAACTATCTGTAAAATCGCTTTAAGAATGAAAATACCATAACTATATTTAAACTTTACTGAAAACAATATGAAAAAAAAGTGGGCAGGCACATGAAGATCGACATAACACCCGCCTGAAGGTTGACCTTGAACTGTTCTCCATTCCGCGACCCTACAAGCATTGATAACAGCAGTTAGCGTTGCTTCCTTCCGGACCTGGCGCAGTTCCTACAGCAACAATCCTGTAGGACAGAATTTCACCGTTGAGCTCAAGACCTTGCAAACAAGCATTAAGCCTTTCCTCATGCATACGCCCAGTCATGAAGCCGATTTACTGTGACAGGAGACGGCTAACCTCCCAGCATAGCCTGCCCAGGACAGATTAGGTAATTTGTGTTTAAAAAGGTTTCTATTTCTGAACTTTTGCATTTATATTTTCACTCTTCGAGCAAAAGTTCAGGTCACTAGACTTTTGCCCAGTTTTCTATATACCCCGCAAAAGTCTAGTATTGTTTGCAGTATAGAAATCCATATTAAGATGCAAACTATGTAACACAATATGGAGTCAAAAATCTTGTTTCTCGGAACAGGCAGCGAGATAGCAGTCACAGGAAAACAAACAAGAGCATCAGGAGGAATCATTATCAAAACAGAAGACTGCCAATTCCACATAGACCCTGGGCCAGGCGCCTTAGTGAGGGCAGCAATGCACGGCATAAATGTAAGAGAGCACACAGCAATATTTGTGAGCCACGAGCATACAGCGCACTGCAGCGACGTAAATGCACTTGTTTCTGCCATGACACTAAATGGGTTTGACAAGCACGGAGTTATTATTGCAGCAGATTCATTTATGAAAAATAATCACCTGACAGAGTTCCACAAAAATTGCGTAGAAAAAATAATAGTCGCGAATCCAGGCAAAAAAATAGGCGTGGAAAGCGTAGAGATACACGCCCTGAAAACAAGCCACAATGACCAGAGCTGCATTGGCTTCAAGTTTTTCACACCAAAATTCGTCCTGGCATATACGTCTGATACAAAATATGACAAAGACCTTATCGAGCAATACAAGAAATCAGACATACTAATCCTAAATGTTCCCTTCCCATTCAAAACAAAAGACCCCAAGACACTTAGCAGCGATGATGTTGTGAAAATCATCAACAAAGCCAGGCCAAAACTGGCAATAATAACACACTTCGGAAGCAAGATGCTTGCAACAAACCCGATATATGAGGCAAGGGAGATACAGAAACAGACAAAGGTTCAGGTAATTGCAGCAGAAGACGGAATGGTGCTAGAGCCAACATCATACTCTGCTGGCATGAAGCAAAAGACACTAAATCTTTTTCCTTCTAAACAGAAAAAATAAGCTTCACAATAAGATAGCCCACAATGCAGCCGATTGTAAGGAATGGGATTGCAGGGTAGAAATGCTTCTTTTTTCCGAGCAAAAGCAGTATAAGCAAGGCAAGTGAGATAACAAAAGGCATTATCAATGAAGGATAAAAACCAAAATTTTTCAGTACAACCCCTGAAAAGATAAGAGGAAAACCAATATCCCCCCCACCAAGTATTGCGGTCCTTACAGGCTCCATCTTTACTTTTTTTCTGGCCACAGAGATTGCAGGCACTTTATATGGAATGAGCAGCCCTGCAAAAATCCCGCTTTTTGTCTGGAATTTTGCCATCGCTACCATGTGCTTTGATTTCCAGACAGCATACATATCATACACTGAGAGCACAAGCATCAGGGCAACAGCGGCAAACGTGTTCATTATCGGAACAAAAATAACTGCAAGGCCGCCATAAATGAAGAGTTCTGTAAAATTATGCACAAATATGTTTGGCTTGAAAATTTTCATGAATGCAAACAGCAGCGCGAGAACAAAAGAGTACATGCTTGGAATGAATGCAGAGAAAGCAATGTGCAGGCAGACAAGCACGGCAATAAAAAACCAGAGCTTCCAAATAGTAATTCTTCCCAGCTTTATTATCAAAAGTATAAGCATGGTTCCAATCATAATGGCCCCAAGAATGTACAAAAACGATTTCTCAGGGGCAACCTCTGGCCTGGCAATAGAGACACCGCCAATACTAGGCAGCGGCTGCCAGCTTAGCTCGCCCGTTTCAGATGTTTTTGCAACATCAACATACTTATTGATAATTATTAGCCCCAGTATCTGGGCACACAAGAAAAGAGTAACAAGAAACAAAGTCACTTTAAAGGTATGCTTCATGTCCACAAAAATTACCAAATAATATATAAATATACCCTTTTTTAATTGGAGCTATGAAGACAGTGAATAAAATTGTGATAACGGTATTTGCCAAAGAGGATGAAAATCAGGAAAAGATAAAGCAAGCACTAATATCTCTTGTTCCCCTTGACTTGGAAAAGGAAAAAATTGCGATACGACAGCAGACAGCAACTGGCTTCCAAGACAAGCAAATACGCGTGTTCAAGATAGAGCTGGAGAAAACAAGGCACGCAAACGAGTTTGCCAAGTTCCTTACAAGCAAGCTGACAAGCGAGCAAAAGGAATTATTGCTGCGGCAGGCAGAGTCAAGGCTTGATGAGGAGCTGAACTTTTTCATAAGGCTCGACAAAGACCGGCTGCTCGAAAGCAACGAACTGTATATTACTGACAGCGGAAACTGCTACCACATAACGCTATCTATTGCTGCTTTCCCAAGCAAAAGAGAAAAAGCGCTTGAAACAATAGAAAAATTATTAAAAGTATGATGAAACGAAGAAGAATATGACAACAAACATAATAGATCCCTGGGGATCTGAACTGGCAGAGGATTATGACAAAATAGTCAAGAGCTTTGGTCTCGAAGTTTTTGATAGCTCCCTGTTTCCAGAGCCGAATAAGATAATGCGCAGGGGCGTTGTATTCTCAGGAAGAGACCTTAAGATAATTGCTGACTGCATCAAGAAGAAAAAGCCATACTATGCTCTTACAGGAATAATGCCAACAGGAGACAGGATACACATAGGCAACAAGATGGTCGTTGAAAACCTCAGATACTTCCAGGAGCACGGCGCAGAAACATACATACTGATTGCAGACCTCGAGGCAGCAGCAACAAGAGGAGTCACACTTGAACAGGCACGAGAGAGGGCAATGGAGTTCCATGTTCCAGCTTATGTCGCGCTCGGCCTTGACCCTGAAAAAACAACATTCTATTTCCAATCTGAAAACAAAGAAGTAATGAATCTTGCATATGAGTTTGCAAAAAAGATAACCTTAAGCGAGTTCCAGGCAATATACGGCAATGCAGACCCAGGAAGAATCCTGGCAGCAGTGACCCAAGTCGGAGACATACTCTTCCCGCAATTAAAGAAGAAAATGCCAGGCATAATACCTGTCGGAATAGACCAGGACCCGCACATAAGATTGACAAGAGACATCGCCGCAAGAGTCAAAACAAAATACGGGTTTATCCCACCTTCTGCAATCTACCACAAGTTCACTCCCAGCCTTGACGGCTCGATTAAAATGTCAAAATCAAGCCCTGCTGGAAACATAGATTTGCCAGAAGAGATAAAAGAGGTATGCCAGAAGCTCAAGCGAGCAAAAACTGGCGGAAGAGACACTATTATTGAGCAGAAAAAAACAGGCGGCATACCTGAGAAATGCATGATATTTGAGATGCACAAGCAGCATCTGGTAGAGGATGATGCAGAATTAAGCAAGATATTCACTGACTGCAAAAACGGGGTGCTGATGTGCAGCGATGACAAGCAAAAAGCATGCGACATTCTTACAGCATTCATGACTGACTTTAATGCAAAACTAAAAGAAGCAAAAAAGCACATGCACAAGCTGAACTTTATCAAATTCAAATAATTTCCTTTTTAAATAGAAAAGAATATAAAGACTATAATATAACTTAAAATCGAGGCAGGCAGACTATTTCTGCAAGTCTCAAAATCAAAATTTTGAGGTGACAGCACAATGTCTATGGAAATAGCGCCACTAAACACGTCTTTCATGCTTGCAGGAATACTGGGGTTCATGATATCAGTGATATACCTGCCAAAATACTCACTTAACTTTGCCTTTGCATTCGGGCTCGTATTTTTCCTGATGATTGTTGCTGCACTGTTTTCAATGGCAAAAGGAAGCACAGGAGAAATGCAGCTTCACGAGAAACAAAAAATCAAATAAAAAGGTGGGAGGGTATAAGATGAAAAAAATATATTGCTTAATTTGCGCATTATTAGTAACGCTGCTTATTGTCGGCTGCGCAGCATTAAAAGAAGAGGCAGCGCCAACAAAAGAAACTGCAAAAGCAGAGCCTCAAGTTGAGATAAAGGAAGAGGTTAAAGCGGCAGCAGCTGAAGAAAAGGTGGCTGTGCCAGCGCCTGCAACAACAAAAACGCCTACAACGACAACCGCACCAAAGACAGAAGCTGCAAAACCAGTGCCGCAAGAATCAACTGCAATAGTTGAGCAATCCAAAGAAGTGTCTCCCGAGCTTAAAACACTGCTTGAGACAGCTGACAGGAAACTGCAGAGCATGGCATATCTTTATGCAGGACCGACCACACAAAACAGGTTCCTAAATACCTATCTTGTAAAAGGCAAATACATAAAAGTCGACCTATATGAGGTTGACCCGTATGTGATTGACGCATACTTTGATGCGGTTTATCTTGATACAGAAGCAAAGACAGCTACAGGAAGATGTGAAGATAAAAAAAGATGCATGAGCACAAATGTTGACAACACAAAGAAAGTATTCAATGTCTCATATGATGATTACAGGATAAAAACATCATACGAGTGGGTAAAGGAGATTACTTTTGCAGAGATTGTAGGACCAGAACTAATGGATGGCAGGGGTGTCACAAAGGTAAAGTACCATGATGCGCGCTCATCAACAGAGATGTGGATTGACAATACATATGGGGTGCCAATAAAATTAGTTATAACCTATGATGACAGCACAAAAGAGACGCATCAGTTCAAAGACTACAAGTTCAACACACTCGGTGATGCTGACGTTAAGCCTGCATTCACATAGAAATTTAATTTTTTTCTTTCTTTTTTTCTTTGGCTAAAAAATAGGTTTCTGGCGCTTTAATATTTCCGGCGCGCTTCCGCCATGCCAACTGAATCTCGGCCTTATTCTTATGGGATAAATCCTTTCATTAACGTCATCAACCGCAAGGGCTGCTCCAGGAACACTAGGCAGCTCAGCAAGCTCCCTGTCAAGGCCTGTCCTGAGATAGCTCTGCATCAATGAGCCGAGAGCATCTGTGTCAATCTTTGCAGTCAACCTGTGCGCAAGAAGAATGTCTGACTGGGTCATGGCATCTGTGTGTATCTTTCCAGGCTGCTGGGTGGCAAGAACAAGGGCAATGCCCGGCTGCCTGCCCTCTCTAAGCAAAGTCATCAAAGAAGAGCTTGCAGCAGTGCTTCCTGTCATAGGAAGGAACTCATGCGCCTCATCAATCATAATCCAGACAATAGGCATCTCTTTTCCCTTAAGCTTTTTCTCTTCTTCTGTCTCATCAGAAACAATGTAGTGCACAGCAGAATGAATCGCGCCAAACTCCTCTGCCTTCCTGACAACCATCCTCTCAATAAACATCTTTTCGCAGACAACACCCATGACAAGGCATTTTATCTTCCAGCCGTTAGGCATCACAGCATACGCGCTTAAGTCCAGAATATTAACATAGCCTGGCTTTGCAAGCTCTTTTATGGGCGTTGCTGTTTTCGAGAAAACACCCCACTCTTTCACTGTTTTGAAACGATTGGTTGCAGCATTCTTTATTTGCACAGGCTCTGTGCTGTCTGCCTGTATTGCTGCAAGAATATCATCAATATCAAATGATTCTTTTTCTTTTTTCAATGTCAAGATTGTTCTTTCAATAAAAACAGCAAGGGGATCATTGTCTGAAATCTCAAAAGTAAGATTCCAGTTCTCTGGGCCAAGCTCTGCAGGATTTATTGCAAAAGGAACATCTGTTGGAATGCCCTGCTGCTTGTATTTCTTGAAGAAGCCTGCTGGAGTGAAGATTCTTACATTCTTTATCGCCTTTCCTTCAAGACCCCACTCTTTTAATAACTCCTCATCCTTATGGTTTGGAAATTTCATTGTCCAGTAAATACCCATTGTGTCAAGCAAAAGAACAGAGAACCTATTGCGAAGCTCTTCAGGCAGGGTCGCGATTCCCTCTGCAATCACGCCAAGACAGTATGATTTTCCACTGCCCCTCTTGCCTGTAACAAAAACAACATGCGCTTTGTTAATATCAAGATGCACTGGCTGCGACAGTGTTGTAACAGGGCCCATCTTCACGTACTGCTTTGCAAGAAGAATCGAGCCTTCAGTACCCCACTGCTCGCGCTCTTTCTCATCCCTGCCCAGAACAATCTCATAAACCATGATTTACCTCTTTTTAAATTGAATGATGAAAGAACTGGTATAAAAACGTTTGCCGTTTACACCCCCTTTTTAGAAAGTTTTTTATAACTTCAAGACAAGCTCAATAGTATGCAAACAGTCTGCCATACATATGATGCAATTGCAAAGCAGTTTGATGAGGCATACTGCAAAACAATATATTTTCAAAAGCAATTTGACAAGTTTGTTGCCAAATTAAAACCAAGTTCTAAGATAATAGATATTGGCTGCGGAACAGGGCATATTGCAAAATATCTTTCAGACAAAGGCTTTCAAGTCACAGGAATAGATTTCTCAAAATTAATGCTCGAAATTGCGAGAAAAAGATGCAAAAACTGTAATTTCATTCTAGCAGATATTGCTGAATTTAATTATGGCGCTGAATTATATGATGCTGCAATATTGAGTTTCTCGATAATACACTTGAAAGATGAAGAAATAGAAAAAGTTTTGAAAAAAACATATTCTGCACTTAAAACTGGAAGTTGCGCATTTATTGCAGTAATAGAAGGAGAGGGCGAAAAAACAATACCTGAGCCATTAAATCCAAAACACGCACTTTACTTTCATTATTTTACAAAGCCCCAAATCAAAGCAGTACTAGAGAATCAGAGCTTCAAAATTGTTTCATTTGATGAAGCGCTTTTAGAAGAAGAAAACGAAAAACAAAACGAATTCTTTATCGTAGTTAAAAAGTAAAAGAAAAAAAATTCTAAAAAATAAAAAAATATTTACAAGTCCCCTGCAGTCACTATATTAAGCCTTCCATCTGAGACTTTTGTGTCCATTGCGATAACGTGCTTAACACCGACCTGCGCGGCAACATCGACAATTGCCTTGTCTGCAGCGCCGTCAAACACAACAGCATAAACGCCTGTGTTCAGGCTCTTTAGTGTTGTTGCAAGCTCTGTGAAAGGAACCTTTCCCAAAACATTCAAGGAATTGTCAAGAACATACGCTCCCCTTGTTCCAATGAGGTTCTCAAGCATTCCGCTGAACTTCTGCTTCTCATCATCACTCATGTCTTTTTTTGGAGTGAATACTGGCGCAGGTGCGGGCCTTGGGGCCATTGGTGCAGCTGCTGCAGGAACTGGCGGCGTGCTTGATGCAAATGCAGGCCGTGACATCTGCCTTATGTTAGGCCTAACCATCATTGGCCTTCGCGGCGCAATCATAGGCCTCTTTATTGCCTCTGATGTGTCCAGGCTGTTCAGCTCGAGCTTTGCCTGCTCAATAGTTATCTTGCTCCTTAGTGCCTTGTGGATTTCTTTCTTTGTAAGCTCCTCAACTTCCTTTCCATCAGGAGCTTTTGTTACAAAGTCAAACTCCCCAACAACAATAAGTTCTTTGATAATCAGGTTTCCTCCGCGGTCGCCGTCAACAAAAGCAATGACTTCCTTTTTTCTTGAAAGGTCAATCACTGTCTGCGGGCAGCTTGTTCCGTTCATTGCAATGACATTCTTGAAGCCATGCTTGAGCAGGTTAAGGACATCTGCCCTGCCTTCAACAACAATGAGTTCGTCGCTCTCATCAATTGCAGGTCCTGCAGGAAGCCTGTCCCTGCCGTACTCAACAACTTCCATGATCCTGACAGAATGAGAAACCTCATCTGCAAGCTCCTGGCTGTCAGGCATGACCTGGTCCATTAATTTCTTCAAGAGCTCTTTTGCTCTCTCAACAACAAAATTACGCTTGCTTATACGGACATCTTCAATATCTTTAACTTGAATTTTAGCATTGCAAGGACCTATCCTTTGGATTATTTCAAGCGCAGCTGCGACAATAGCCGTCTCTGCCTTGTCCAGCGAACTTGGTATAACTATTGTTCCCTGTGTCTTGCCTGTTCTTGTGTCAACATTGACCTCAATCCTGCCAATCCTTCCAGAACGCTGAAGCTCCCTAAGCTCTAGGTCTGCTCCAAGAAGCCCCTCTGTCTGGCCGAAAATTGCGCCAATGACGTCTGGCCTGTCAACAACTCCCTCAATCTCAATAGATGCATTTATGATGTATTTAGATGAAACTGGGCTGATTTTTCCCATTTTAAACCCCTCCAATTTTAGAACAAGAACCGACTTTACCTGCCGCTGCAGTCTAAATTAGCAAAAAATGACAATTTATTTCTGTTTTTTTAGGCTATCTGGATTCATTTTCACAATGATGGTGAATAATGAACATTAGTGAATGTTCTTGTTCGGATTTTAGTATTGTAATAAGGGTCTGTAGCCCGCGTCACTAACCCCCAAGCTCATTGCTTGGTTTTACCGTAAGCTCCATTGGGTACTCTCATGACGGGCATTAGAGCGACCCCTAAGCAAAAATAATGGCATAGAAGTATATAAAGCTTATGCTTTTAAATACTATAGGGCAAAACTTATATAACACAGACTCGCTGAGCAATATAATAAGCTCGCTAAGATAGTTAGCGAGTCTGTGGAATAGAAAAAATCGCATGAACTCACCTTTCATCTGCATAATGAATTGTGTGGTTTTCAGGCAATTTTTTCTATAAAAACCAGGTTTTAGCAGAAACATGCCAACAAGCAAGGAAAAATTCAAGACCCTAAAGGGCGTTTTTGATGATTTTACAGAACGAAATATATTCAAGCTCACATCAGAAGGGCATTTTGAGGGCCTGGAAAGCCCACTTTTCATAGGCAAGGAAGCTAATGTCTTCAGCGCCAAAAAGGGAGACAGGAGAATAGTTGTTAAGATTTATAGGCTTAGCACCTGTGACTTCAAGCGAATGTATGAATATATAAGGTCTGACCCGAGGTTTCCTGCTGTAAAAAGGCAGAGAAGAAAAGTTATTTTTGCCTGGGCGCAAAGAGAGTACAGGAATCTTCTCAAGGCAAGAGATGCAGGAGTCAGAGTTCCAACACCAATAACATCACGTTACAACATACTTGTTATGGAATACATCGGAAGCGATGGGCCTGCCCAAAAACTGAATAATGCAATCCCTGAAAACCCAAAAGCTTTTTTTAACGAAGTGATCAGCAATATCACTAAGCTTTACAAAGCAGGGCTGGTTCATGCTGACTTAAGCCCTTTCAACATATTGAATAATGCTGAAAAACCAGTGTTTATTGATTTATCCCAGGCAACACTAATTGAAGACCCTAATGCAAAAGAATATTTAGAGAGAGATGTACGCAACATCTGCAATTTTTTCCGCAAACTCGGAGTTAAAGCTGACCAGGAAGAAATCTTTAAGAAAATCACAGCAAACCATTAAGTTTAAAAAACAAATGCAATTTCCCGCACCATGAAGAAAGAAAAACCAAAAAAAACAGAAGGAGACGAGAAAACAGAGATTGCCAGTGATATCGAAGAATTTTCATACGAGCTGAAGATTCCCAAAGAAAGAGTTGCCGTGCTTATAGGAACAAAAGGAGAAACAAAAAAACAGCTAGAAGCAGCAACAAAAACAAAACTGAACATCGATTCAAAAGAGGGAGATGTCGAGATAACCGGTGAAGACGCGCTAAACTTATACTCTGCAAGAGAGATAGTCCGCGCAATCAGCCGAGGCTTTAATCCAGACACAGCAATGCTGCTGTTGAAAGGAGATTATGGCTTTGACATACTGCCAATCAATGATTACGCGAAAACAAAAAATGACGAAGAGAGGCTGAAAGGAAGAGTTATCGGCGAGGAAGGAAAAGCAAGAAGAATCATTGAAGAACTTTCAGAATGCCGCATAAGTGTTTACGGCAAAACAATAAGCATCATCGGCCAGTTTGAAAATTTGACACTTGCAAGAAGGGCAATAGAACTTTTGCTTGCAGGAAGCTCGCATGCTCACGTTTACATGCTGCTTGAAAAAGCAAGAAAAAAACTAAAAATGAGGACAATGGAAAGTGCCTAATGAACCCATCGCAGTAGAGCTCGCAAAAAAACAGAAAGACGTAAGTGTGGCTGAATTCTTTGAGAGAAACAGGCATCTTCTCGGATTTGACAACAAAAGAAAAGCACTACTCACAGTAGTAAAAGAAGCTGTTGACAACTCTCTTGACGCGTGCGAGGAAGCAAAGATGCTTCCAGAGGTAAACATACAGATAGTTGAGATGGGAAATGACAGGTTCAGGATTACAGTCGAGGACAACGGCCCAGGAATTGTCAAGAAGCAGATACCAAATGTTTTTGCAAGGCTTCTTTACGGCTCAAAATTCCACGCACTAAAACAGGCAAGAGGCCAGCAAGGCATAGGCATCTCAGCAGCAGTACTATACGCGCAGCTGACAACAGGAAGGCCTGCAAAAATCTGGAGCAGGATATCCCCAACCCAACCAGCACACTATTACGAACTCCACATAGACACGCAAAAAAACAGCCCTGAAATAGTCAAGGAAGAAGAAGCAAACTGGAAGAAAGAGCACGGAGTTAAAATCGAGCTTGATGTAGAGGCAACTTACCAGAAAGGAGACCAGAGTGTTGATTCATATCTCAAGCAGACAGCAATTGCAAATCCGCACGTAACAATAATCTACACAAACCCAAAAGCAGAGCAGCTGATATTTCCAAGAGCGACTGACAAGCTTCCAAAAGAGCCTCAAGAAATAAAACCGCACCCTTACGGTATCGAGCTAGGAATAATGCTCAAGATGCTCAAAAACACAGAATGCAGGACACTGCAGAGCTTCCTCATCAAGGAATTTTCAAGGGTTGGCTCAGGAACTGCAAAAGAGATATGCGACAAGGCAGGGCTTTTCACAAACATGAAGCCAGCAGAACTGCAGCTACCACACGTCGAAAAACTTATTGCAGCCATCAAAGAGACAAAAATAATTGCTCCAAGCACAGACTGCATAGTCCCGATAGGAGAGGTACTTCTTGAAAAAGGGCTGAGAAAAGAGGTTGCAGCAGAATTCTACACAGCAGTATCACGCTCACCAGAAGTTTACAAGGGAATACCTTTTGTTATAGAAGTCGCGATTGCATACGGCGGAGAGCAGCAGGCAGACGGGCCAATAAATCTCCTAAGGTTTGCAAACAGGGTTCCGCTTCTTTACCAGCAAGGCTCCTGCGCCAGCACAAAATCAGTAATACAGACAAACTGGAAGCCATATGGCCTGAGCCAGAGCCAAGGAGCAATTCCCCACGGGCCTCTTACACTGGCCGTATCAATGGTCTCTGTCTGGCCCCCATTCACGTCAGAAGCAAAAGAAGCAGTAGCACACTATCCAGAAATAATCAAGGAGATGAAACTCGCTCTGCAAGAGGCAGGAAGAAGGCTTGGAACTTATGTCAACAAGAAAAGAAGGGTTTCTGAACAGCAGGAAAGAGTGAACATCTTTGAGAATTACATACCTGAGGTTGCAGACGCACTCTCAAGACTGAGCGGGGTTGGCAAAGAAAAAATAACTGAAAGCATGAAGAAAATGCTTGAGAAAAACAAGGAATACATAATAGCACACAAGGAAGCCCACCAAGTCGAGACAAAAGAAAGAAAAGAAAAAGAGGAACAAGTAAAACTGGCAGGGGTTGAAGATGAGTAAGAAGCCAAAAGACGCAATAGAGAACATTGGAAAAGACCTGGTGAAAGATGTGCTTTCAAACAAGCAGCCAAAAATGATGGTTCCAATAAGGGCATTATCTAATATCAATTTTGACAAAAAATCACAGACACTTCAGCTGGGGAATAAAATAGCAGAGAGAAACTTCTTCAATGTTGCGCACGCAAAAAAATTCCTGCAGACACTTGAGGTAGCAGCAGTAAGCAAAGAATTGCTGGAAATAGAAAAACATGCAAGCCTCAGAGATGTTTTTTACATGGTCAAGAGGACAATACCCAACACA
Organism: uncultured Methanosarcinales archaeon; assembly: GCA_964354285.1. GTDB lineage: Archaea > Nanobdellota > Nanobdellia > Woesearchaeales > ARS49 > JAWABT01. Next base: position 398,415 of record CAYGYR010000001.1, read on the forward strand.
AAAACAAACGTGGTTGATGAGCAGACAGAGAGCGATGATGCCATAGAAGACTTGGAATTGCTGACTGATTTCTCAAGAGAGCAGCTTAACATCAACGCAAACAAGATGGGCTCTGTTGCAGGCCATGTTGTTATCGAGGACAAGGGCGACGAGCTTGACTGGAGCAGGATGGGCTCAGGAGGATGGAGCATCCCATCCAATGTCGAGGATATCAAATTCAAGAAAGTCAAGGCAAAATTTGTCATCTACATGGAAAAGCAGGCAGTATGGGAAAGACTGCATGAGGACAAGTTCTGGGACAAGCATAATTGCTTAATTGTAACATCACAAGGCCAGACAACAAGAGGGATAAGAAGATTATTGCAAAGATTATCAGACGAGCATAACCTGCCAATTTATGTGCTCTGCGATGGAGACATCTGGGGAGCATACATTTACAGTGTTTTAAAATACGGCTCAATCAATCTTGCGCACATGGCAGAAAGCATGACAATAAAAACAGCCAAATACCTCGGTATCACAATGGATGACATCGAAAAATACGGGCTCAAAAAGCACCTGATAGCATTGAATGAAAATGACTATAAAAGAATAGCACAAATACAGGACTATGAATGGTTCAAAGAGAACAAGGCATGGCAGAAGCAATTCAAGCTCATGAAAGCCCTAAAAGGCAAAGTAGAAATCCAGTCACTAAGCAGCAAAGGAATCAGCTTTATCTCTGAAAAATACCTGCCAGAGAAGATTAAAAATCAAGATTGGATAGAGTAATTCTTTAGATTAAAACAGGATTGAAGGTTCGAAGAAGTGTTTTTTGAACTCAATAAATTTATAAATAATGGATTTTTTCAATACTGCATGACTAAAGAGCAATATGACGAAATCGCAGAAGAATATTCTCAAATGCTGAATCAGACAAAGAAATATGTACTTATACCCACATTCAAGAGATTAGTCGTGATGTTGCAGGCAAGTCTGTTTTAGATCTGGCTTGCGGAGAGGGATTCTTTACAAGAATATTAGCACAATTAAATCCTGCAAACGTTGCCGGAGTGGATATTTCCCACAAATTAATCAAAAGAGCGATTGAATTAGAAGAGCAAAATCCACTAGGCATAAACTACGAAACAGGAAATGTTTTAACATTAAAACCTGGCAGAACTTTTGATATAGTTTCTGCAGTTTATTTGCTTAATTATTCCAAAACTGATGACGAGCTGGCAACCATGTGCAAAAACATTTATGATTATTTAGCCACAGGAGGCAAGTTTTGCGCCATTACAACAAACCCTGCCTTAAAACCAATGACTGATTTCGAATATGAAAGAAGATTTACCAACGTATCTGGAGCAGAACGATTTAAAGATGGAGACCAAATAAAATGCGAAATGAGAGAAGAAGGCAAAAAACCATTTGGGTTTGTTAATTATTATTGGTCTAAGAAGACATATGAACTGTGCTTAAGAAATGCAGGATTTAAATCTGTTCAATGGATTAACACTATTATTTCCCAAGATGGAATCAAAAAGTACGGCAATGAATACTGGGGTAAATTCAGGAAAAATCCATCTCCTATAGGAATAATCTGTGCAAAGTAATTCTGGCGTGTCTGAGAAGTATGGAATATATTGGTGTTAATTGCCCTGAGCTATGAAGTGAAAGTTCGATCTGAAGGCGAGAAAATAATACGAGCCCGGTGGGAAATTCGACCTTAACCAAGTTTTCGAACCCACGACCTTCAGCTTAGAAGGCTGTCGCTCTATCCAGGCTGAGCTACGGGCCCATACAAGCATGAAATATGCATTTCTTTTATAAAGCTTTTTCTAAATCTATTTAACGCTTCTTGCCTTTCCTGCCTTCGCGGGTTAAACCTTTTTCCCTGAGCTCGATAATCTTTGGCTTTTCAAGAAAATGCTTGTCATAAATCCCGCCAGAAATGCCTGAGAAGCATTTGCCGCACCAATACAAAGTCTGGTCTCTCTGTCCGAATAAGTTGCCTTGTTTGTGGCCATCATCAACCATATCTCTTGTCTTGCCGCACATCCTGACAAGCTCACCTATGTTATCACCCAGCTGTTTGCGCAGCTCAGGATTAATCGCGCTGGTTCTTGGAACAAGATTGCCCGGATGGTTGTTTGCATTCACAGAAGAAATATATTTTTTGCGCTGAACCTCATCCCAGGACATGCCTAATATTTCTTCCACCATCCAGCCAGAGCCAAACCTGGCTGGAGTGTGCAATACCTTGATTCCTGTCTCTTCAGCAGTCTTCTCAACATGCCTGACAAAATCACTCTTCTCACCAGTAATATCCCAGACAAGCCTGAAGCAGACATTGCCCTGCTCGCTGTACCATTTTGCAGCCCTGATTCTTTCCTCATTATCACAGCACCAGTAATTCGCACCTCTCTCGAGCTTTGAAAAAGGAATGTCACTGAGCGAAAACTGAAGCACGCTATTATAGCTCTCTATATTCGAAGCAACAAGCATGTCGATCCCAAGATTTTTTGTTGTGATAATCCTGTAAAGATTCTTTTCGCGCGTTTCCTCAACAAAGTCAATAAACCTTGCCCTTGAAATAATGTGGCCTGGCTCGCAATTCTTTCCAGACCTTAAAGGAATCATAAGCTCTCTTTCTCTAATGTCATCAAATACAACAGACATCTCAGCAAGAGAATAATCAATAACATACTCGTGCATAGATGGGACAGGGTCTTTGTTCCTGGCATCATAACAATACATGCAGATATTCTCTTTGCTGCAGGTGCTCCCAACAATCTTGTTAAAGCAAGACCTGCTCAAGCCAAGATCATAGTTTAGCTCGCAGATGCAGATTCCAGGGGGCGTAAAATCAGCTTTGCCTCGCTCAATGCCCCTGACTTTTTTAGGATCAAACAATTTATCTAAAGATTTCCTTTCTTCCTGCCATTTCCTGAAAATAGGAAGAAGCCCTCCCTGCAATGCATATGGCATCTGCTGTATCCCCCTCAGCAGCCTGCTGATTTCACTGTAGTGAAAAACAATTTTCTCATCAGGGCTGATGATGTAAATATTATTTTGGCTATCAATCTCAACTCGTTTTTTCCCATCAATAAAATATTCCCGCTTCAAAGGATGCTCAAAACTCCAGTTTCTATCTAACGGCTCATAATAAGCCTTGCTTTCAGCCCCAGGACTCAAAATCTTCTCAAAATTTTGCAGGTTAGGATGAAGATACCAAGGAAAAGGATGCTGCGGGCTGAACTGCCATGGATTATTGCTCTCCACATCAAAATATTTCAGCAGAATGAACGTTAACTGCTCAAGGCCAAGATGTGAAAGCTCAACAGAACGCTTCCTGCCAGTGCTCACGCTCCTGCGCTCAATCCTCAGGCCTTTGCCTGCCTCGTACAAGCAATTGTCAAAGCCATTTGCCTCATACCTGTCAAAAAAGCAGTCCTTCATGTTTTTCCCTTCTTCTTTCAAGCCTCCAATAAATAATATCAAGCCTTGCTGCGCGCTTCATCTGCTCAACAACAATATCATCAATATGCTCAACAGTATTGCTTTCATTTTTTTGCTCTCTGCCGGCAAGCCATTCAAGATACTCATTTACATTCTTGAAATCAATAGGCCCGCCAAAATGAAGCTCTTGGGCAAAATCAAACTTTACTGTGAAAGGAGGGTTATCATGAGCCTCGCAGACATTGGTGAGAGTTCCTTGGCCAATAAAATATTCTTTGCCATTGATTTCTGCAAAATCACTCTTCTGGACAGGAAGAATTCTTGATAGTGATTTTGGGAGGGGTGTTTTTGCAAGAGCTTTCACATAGTCATGCTCAAGCAGGTAGCAGCTTATTCCTTTGCTAAGCACATTAACACCATACGGAATGAAAGCAACCCTCGCAGAAAGGCCAGCAAGATTATGCGGCGGAGTATGGTAGACACCGCTTCCTGCATAAAGAGCAAGAACATCACGCTCCCTGCCTTGAAATTCAATCTTGTATATTGAGCCGCTAACAGCTGCCATAAAATCCCCCAGCAGAAGATTATTGTAGCATCTTATATAAAAATGTTTGTTGAAAAACAAAAACCTTTTTAAAAGGGATAAGTATTCTCAATAATAAGGGTTTGCAGAGGCAGTGCAGAAACAAGTTTCTGCTGGTCTCCACTAGTTTATTATGTAAATTCGCGGAGGTGGCCAAGCGGCTAAGGCGGTTGGCTGCAACCCAACTAATCATGGGTTCGAGTCCCATCCTCCGCTTTTTTATTTTTAAAAACATGAAAAAAACAATATTGCTGGTTTTGCTGCTGATTCTCATAGTTGGATGCGCAAAAGTAAGCGAGACAAAAGCTCCAGCAAAAGAGATTGTAAAAGAGGTTATTGCAGGGCCAGCAGCAGAAGAGCCAGAAAAAGAAGATTCTCAGGCAGTCACAATCGTTGCTGAAGGAGAGCAAGAGCCAGAAGAGATGCCTGTTGAGACAACAGAGCCGACAGTTGCGCAGGCGCTCATCCTTGTGGGCGAGACAAAAACAATTGCAGTCGGCGACAAGAAATATGCAGTAAAGCTCATGAGCGCAGCAAGCAGGGCACAGTTCTTAGTCAACAGCGAGGTTACAAAAGACCTTATGCTGAACGGAGTGCACATACTGAGAGACCAGGCAGAGCTCAAGCTGATAAACATCGGGTATAATTCAGCCACAATACAAATCAAATTAAAAGAGGCATATACACCTGAATCAGAAGCTGCAGGGCCATCTGCAATAGGCCCAGCAACATTAAGGACAGGTGTTTTCACAAGCGTGGCAAAAACAACCACAGGACGTGTGGAAATAGTAAGGTCTTGGGAAAACAAGATAAAACTCAGCTTTATCGGTTTCAGGACAGAGCCAGGCCCTGGACTGTATGTATATCTTGTTGACCAGAGCGTACCTGAGGGATACGAGGTTGCAAAGCTAGTATCAAGAGAGGGCGGGCAGCAGTATGATCTTCTTGAGAACACAGACCTGGCTAAGTACAAAAAAGTCGTGATTTATTCTAAGTCAGAAAGCAAGATATACGGGCAAGCATCTATATCATAAGCTTTTTATATTCGCTTTAAAAATACAGTATTATGCCAAAAATTCTCATAGGAAGAGGAAAAAGAGAATACATCCCAGAGCTTGACAGGGAAGTTATAACTGTAAAAGCCCTGAGATATTATGTAACTGACCTGAGCAAAGATTTTCACACAAAGTATGGGGTTATTTCTAAAAAAGACCTCAATAAAAAAGATGGAAGCACAATAAAGTCCAGCATGGACAAGGAGTTTGTCATATTTACATCGCAGTTCGCAGATGATTTCAGAAAGCTGAGAAGAGCTCCGCAGACAGTCATACCAAAAGATTTCGGGGCAATAATCGCAGAAACAGGCCTTGGCAAAGAAGATATAGTTGTTGATGCAGGAACAGGAGCAGGAGCACTGGCTTGCGCTCTCGCAAACATCTGCAAGAAAGTGATTACTTACGATATAAGGCAGGAGCACATTGATGTTGCAAAAGAAAACATAGCATTCCTAGGGATAAAAAATGTCGCAATCAAAAACAAAGACATAACAAAAGGAATAGATGAAAAGAATGTTGATTTGATAACTCTCGATGTTCCAGAGCCATGGCAGGCCGTAGCCGCAGCCAAAAAAGCACTCAAAATAGGAGGATGGCTTGTTGCATACACTCCGACAATAATTCAGGCAAGCCAGTTTGTTGATGCAATTGAGAAAAATGATTCTTTTTTATTTGACAGCACAATAGAAATAATAAAAAGAAACTGGATAGTTGAAGGAAGAAGGCTGAGGCCCAGCAGTGCAGAAATAGGCCACACAGCATTCCTAACATTCATAAGAAAAATCAAGTAGCCAAATGGAAGCTGAACTAAAAAAGTGGTGTGAGAACTCAGAAAAGATAAGAGTAGATAGTGCAAGAGAGTACTTCAAGCTCTATGTCGGGCTGAAATACAGCAAAGAGAAAATAAAAAAGCTTGAAAGCACAAATCTAAAGCACAGCATGCTTTTTCTTAAAAAATTCAAGGAACCGCAAGATCTTGTAGAGGACTGCGTTGGGGGTGTTGCAGGAGCAAAAACCTACAAGCTATCATTGAAGCTTGACGAGCTCCGCAGGACAAAAATATGCTCTGCCAAGCACAAATTCAAGGGAAAGCCAGTGTGCTGGACAAGCTGGAGAACCTTTGTTGTGAATGCCCCTGACAAAGCAAGAAAAGAAGTCTATGATGAATTCGTAAAGAAAACGCCAATAATCTCTCCTATAATCAGAAAATCATTTGACACCTGCAAGAAAATATATGGTGAGCACGGCATTGAGCCGCTGAAAGATTACCTTAAGGAGCATAAAATAAGCAGCCAACACCTGAAAGAAGTTCTTGTTGAGCTTCGGGAGGGAGTAAGAAAACAGTACAAAAAGGAATTCCGCGGTTATACTGAAAAAATCCTTGGAAGAGAACCAGAATACTATGATGACTTCTACTACATGCGAAATATTGTCTTCGAAGACATGACAGAAGGATTCAAGCAGGTAAAGCCCCTAGCGCAGGTATTGAAAACATTAAGAGGACTGAGCTTTGATCCAAATAAGATAAAAGTTGATGATGCTGACAGGCCAAACAAAGAGCCATCCCCATTTTGCATGATGGCAAAGATACCTAGTGATATCAGGGTTTCTTACAAAATGGAAAACCCATTGAATACAACAACTGCAATCTTTCACGAGTTCGGGCATGCAATTCACGGCAGCAGCATTGACGCAAAGCTCCCATACTGGATTAAATACGGCATGTCAAATGGCCTCTGCGAAACATTCTCAATATTTTTTGAAAAAATCCTTACAAACAAAGATTACCTGACAAAAGAATTGAAGCTAAAAAGCGATTTTGCAGACGAATTCATTAAGCGAATTAACTTTCTTGACATGTACACAGTGGCATTTTACACAGCAAACTCCCTGTTCAAGATAAAATACTGGGAAAAGAACCTCACAATGGAGGAATCAAACAAGGAATATGCAAAAGAAATAAAAAAAAGCATGCACTTGAATATTCCAGGAGAATACTGGCTGCTCCACCACATTTTGCCAGAGAGCCTTGTTTATGTTCCAAGCTACATGCTTGCTGACATAAATGTTGCAGGAATGCATAATCATCTTGAAAACAAATATGGAAACCAATGGTGGAAAAACAAAAGCGCAGGAAAATACATTTACGAGCTGATGAAGCCAGGCAAGGACAGCCCACTAGGAGACTTTTCAAAAGCAAACCCAAGGCAATTCCTAAAGAGGCTAGGATGCTAAGACGAGAGATAAGAGTTATTGGCATTGATGACAGCCCTTTTAACAAGTTCAAAGACAAAGAAGTTCTAGTAATCGGAACACTCTACCGCGGAGGAAATTTCATAGACGGGGTGCTGTCAACAAAAGCAAAAGTAGACGGCAGAGACAGCACAGACAAGATAGCACAAATGATAAATAAGAGCAAATTCAAAACCCAGATACGGGCGATATTTCTCAATGGCATTGCTGTAGGCGGATTTAATGTAATTGATTTATTTGAGCTGAACAAGAAAACAAAGATTCCGGTAATAGTTGTGATACGGAATTTTCCAGACTACAAGAAAATATATTCCGCGCTAGACAATCTGAAGATGGCAAAACAAAAAAAACTCATCGAGCAATTGCCAAAGCCAACAAAAGTAAATAAAATCTACATACAGCAAATAGGAATCTCTCTTGAGAAAGCAAAAGATATATTAAGAATAACATGCACGCATTCATTCATACCAGAGCCAATACGAGTCGCACATCTTATTGGAGCAGGGTTAGTAAAAGGAGAGAGCAGAGGAAGGGCATGAGCTACTACATCATAATCAGAGGGCCATTAGGCATTGGAAAATCAACAATAGCTAAAAAGCTTGCAAAAACATTGAAAGCAGAACACGTATCAATTGACTCTGTTCTTGAAAAATATGGCCTAGATAAAGTTGACCACTATGAAGAATGCATTCCTGCCAAAAATTTCATCAAAGCAGATGAAATGATACTGCCAGAAATAAAAGAAAAACTAAAGAAAGGCAAAATCATAATATTTGACGGATGCTTTTATCACAAAGAACAAATAGAGCACATAATAAAAGCCCTGTCTTCAGAACATTATGTATTCACACTAAAAGCACCCTTAGAGGTTTGCATAGAAAGAGATAGCAAGAGAAAGAAATCATATGGAAAAGATGCAGCAGGAGCAGTTCATTATCTTGTCTCAAGATTTGATTATGGCACAATAATTGATACGAGCAAGAAAAATGTTGAGAAAACAGTAAAAGAAATTCTGGAAAATTTAAAATAATCTTTATTTAACCTCTGGAGAGAAATCAAGCTGATAATCAGGTATTCCTAGAGAAACACCATGCTTAACAACTGCGTCATACTCTTTTTTCTTTGACCTATTAATTTTAAAGACTTTATTGCGGAAAATGATGTAGTGTGTTGTTTCATTCTTGAAATCAGCATACCAGTTATGCTTAGAGTCTAATGATTTGCTTATCTCCTTGGCAACAGCATCTGCTTGATTCTCAGGAATCTCAACAGTGTGCATTGTCCACTGCTTAATCCAAAGTGTTTTATGCTCTTCTGTGGCTTTTTCAATCTCTGTCTTGATAATTTTAACTTTTTTAAGAATACTTTTGTTTTCAAGGCTTTCCTCAATGATTATGCCAACAAAATTTTTCATTTTAAGTATAATGCACTTTCCAGCTTCTTTCTGCTCCCTGTCCATTCTAGAGCCAGGCTTGTTAATTCTGGAGTGGTTTTTTATATTTTTATTCATGTGCTATTTCTAATTGTTTAATTAAATCTTGTGTTTTCCAAACTTTGATGAAATTTTGTTTTTCAAAATGCTTGTCCTCACTCCAGATGCCATCATTAAATGTTGAGAGTGCAATTGCAATAAATATAGAATCTTTATCATCAATATCCTGCATGATTTGCAGTGCTTTTTCTTCGTGTTTTATTTCTTCATCAGGAATCAGAATCAGGTTATCTTTCAAGTGATCAAAAAGAGATTCCAAATCATCTTTTGAAAGGCCAGATTTTTGCAGGATTTCATCCTTATGCAGTTCGATTTCATTAAATATAAATTCAGATACCAAATACTCCATATCTGGATGAATAAGAATTTCCCGCGTGATTGACTTTCGTATAAGCGCGGCTATCAGAATGTTTGTATCAAGAATCAGTCTCATTTATAGTGTCTTCTATGCAATCCCAACTTTATCTTTTCTCCAATACTCTCTGCCTGTTCCTCAGTTAACTTGCTTTTTGCAACCAGCCTTTCCATCAGCTCGAGCTTTTTGGCCTGCTCCCACATTGCCTTGCGCGCTATCTCACTCCACCGTATTTCATTATGTTGCCTCATAATCTCGTGCAGCTCTTCAGGAACAGCTAATGTCATGTTTACCATCTCAAAAACACCTCCATAAGTATAATAAGTAAAATAAGTATAACTACTTAATAAAGCTTTTGGTCAGAAAACTACGTATAATACAATTTTCCAGCCTCTTTCTGCTCCCTATCCATTCTAGAGCCAGGCTTGTTAATTCTGGGCCTGTTGCTCTCCTTGTCCCTTCTCATGGTTATGTCCAGGTCTCTCAGGAAAACATTCATGCCATTTTCCATTGTGTAAGGCCCTTTTGCCTCTCCTTTCTTTGCAGGGATTCCATCAAAGACAATAAGCTCATCAGAGAAGTAATCAACAAACACAAGGTCATGGTCAACAACAAGAACAGAGCAGCCGCGATCTTCTGCAACATCACGGATGACTTTTGCAACAAGAAGCCTCTGCTCAACATCAAGATAAGCAGATGGCTCGTCAAGAAGATACAAGTCAGCTTTCTGAGACAAGCAGTGGGCAACACTAACTCTCTGCAGCTCCCCGCCAGATAATTGATTAAGCTGCTTAAACATCAATGGCTTGATATCAAGAGGCCTTATTATCTGAACATCATACTTATCAATAGCTTCCTTCAAGAAAGATGCAACAATAGTGTCAGAACTTGTTTCAAGGTACTGCGGCTTGTAGCTCACACTGACTTTTTGCAGAATGCTCCCTGAGTCAGGCTCTATCATGCCTGCAAGTATCTTGACAAAAGTTGTTTTTCCAATGCCATTCTCTCCAAGGATGCCGACAGCTGATTTCCTGTTAACTGCGCCATCTTTTGCAGACAGGCTGAATTTATCCAGCTTCTTCTGCAAATCCTTCCAGGAAGTCAGCGCAGTTTTTGTGTGGCTTGCAACAGGAGGCTTTGCATAAAACTTCAAGGAGTAATCCCTAAACCTTATGTTCTGCTCTCTCAAATAACCATCAAGATAAACATTGATTCCTGCGCGGGTTACTTTTGGCAGGGAAACAATACCATAGACACCTGGCGTTCCAAACATGACATGAATCAAGTCAGTCATGTAATCCAAGATAATCAAGTCGTGCTCAACAACAAGAACAGCTGTGTCTTCTTTTGCAAGCCCTTTTATGAATCTCGACACTTTAATTCTCTGCTTTATGTCAAGATAAGATGTCGGCTCGTCAAAGATGTAAAAGTTTGCTTTCTTCAGGACAGTTGCTGCAATAGCAACCCTCTGAAGCTCCCCGCCAGAAATGTTTTTAACATCTGTGTCAAGTATGTCCTTTAATTCAAGCTTTTCAACAATCTCATCAAACTTTCCTGTCTCATCAATTTTTTTCAATAAATCCTTTACTTTTCCAGAGAAAGACTTTGGAATCATGTCAACCTGCTGAGGCTTGTAGCTTGCTTTTATCTCTCCTTTCTTTATCTTCTCAAAAAATATCTGCGCCTCAGAGCCTTTAAAGAAATTAATCAATTCATCATAGCTTGCCCCATTCTCCCTGCCCAGATTTGGCTTCAAAACACCTGCAAGAACCTGTATTGCAGTCGACTTTCCAATGCCGTTCTTTCCAAGAACACCAACAACCTGGCCGAAAATAGGAATCGGAAGATTATATAGATGGAATCCATTTGGGCCGTACTGGTGGATTGGCTGCTTTGTGAGCTCCTCAGGAAGATTGACAACAGAGAGAGCCTCAAAAGGGCACCTGTGAGGGCATATGCCGCAGCCTGTGCAGAGTTTTTCATCTATCTTAACCTTCATATCTATCTCTTTCACAATGCACTCCTTTCCCTGCCTGTTTATAGGGCAGACACGCATGCAGAGATACCCCCCGCAACCAACAGGATTGCATTTGTCTTTATGTACAACACATATTCTTGGCATGAGCGCACTTAAAATCTACTGGTTTATAAATATTGTCGAAAAATTTAAATACGACAGAATAAAATGAGGCCTAAGAGGTGATATTTCATGGACAAACTTAACCTGATTATTGTAATAGCAGCAATAATACTTGTAGGGCTTGCTGTCGTATTCAAGATGGTCGCACCAACAGGCGCTGCGGTTGCTACTGCAGGAGGAGTTGGCGGCAATATCGTGACTGTCATAGCAGTAGTTGCGATTGCAGGAATAGTAATGCTGACACTCTACAAGAAATTCGAGTAAGAAGCTTTAAATACTATTTCTATTATTTTTTTACTTATGAAATGCGAGATATGCAATAAGAAAATAGGAGAAACCTTCCTGAAGAAAATACTAGGAACTTATGTTAAAGACCTAAAAGGAAAGAGGCATACAGTCTGCTTTGAATGCCAGCAGAATTTCAGGACAAAGGAAGAGATTTTGAAGCAGATAAAGTAATTCTGCTACGCCCCTGTAGCTTAGTAGCTTATAGCGGCGGTTTCGTAGCAAAAAGCGAAAGAACCGCAGGTCGAGGGTGCAACTCCCTCCAGGGGCTTGAACATGGATACACTAGAGCAAGCAAACAGAGTATTCCTAGAGACCTGGGGGAAAGAAATCTATTATGGCAGATGCATCTTTCTTAGCTGGTGGTGTGAGAAAGGAACATGCAAGTTCTGCTTCAGGTCAACAGTGAAGCACAAGATAAAGCATGCAGAAAATGCAAAAAGAAGCATTCCATCTGTACTGGTTGAGGCAGTGCTCGCAAAGAACCTTGGATGGAATATAGAATTTCTCACAGGAGGCTGCGGCATATATCCTTTTGAAGAGCTTCTTGAATTAGTAAAAACAGTTGTAACTGCTTATGGCAAAAAAATATGGGTGAATCTTGGGGAGTTCAAGCCAGAGCAATTAGAGAAATTAAAGCCGTTTGTTGAAGGAGTCTGTGCATCAATAGAGACCGTCGAGGAAAAGCTGCACAATGAATTATGCCCTGACAAGCCAATAAAACCATACTCTGAAATGCTGAAAAAAGCAGGCCAGCTTGGCTTCAAAAAAAGCATAACAATAGTCATAGGCCTTGGAGAAAAAGAAGAAGATATTAACTTATTGCACAAGTTTATTGAAGATCACAAGCTTGACAGGATAACATTTTACCCGCTAAAGCCAGTAAAGGGAACAATCTTTGAAGACAAACAAGGGCCAGAAAGCAGATATTATGCAAATTGGATTGCAAAAACAAGAATAAGATTCCCAAAACTGGAAATCATTGCAGGAACAACTGTCAGAAGATGTGCAGAGGCAGAATTATTGTTCAGGGCAGGCGCAAATGCAATAACAAAATTCCCTGCAACAAAACAATTCGGAACAGAAAAAGCAAAACTTGTTGAAGAGGGAGCTGCAAAAGCTGGCAGAATATTCAAAGGAACGCTCACAAAAATGCCTGACATTGACTGGAATAAGGAAGTAGATAAGCTTGATATTGATGCAAAACTAAAAGAACCGCTAAAACAGAAACTGCAGCAATATCTTAAAGCAATGGGCAAAAACTTTAAAAACAAATAAGTTTATGCTAATTACTAAAGAAATCCAAAAACATATAAATAAAGAATAAATACTGCAAATAGAGGGGGAAATAATATGAGAAAACCGCTGATAAACAAAAAAACACTAATATCCCTGTTTATTGTATTTGTAATGGTGCTAAGCACTTTTGGCTTTATATTTTCTTACCAGACAAGCAGTGGGGAGAGGCAGGAATACAACGGCCATAAATTAACATTAACAGACCAGGGCACGATGGCCAAAATTGATGGGAAAAAGATATACTTCAATAATTTTCCAACGCAGCTTGAGGACATAAATATGAGCACAGCCCTGAAAGATGCATTAAAAAATGCAAAAATGATGACAGTAACCTATAATCCTGGAGAGGATTGGGCAGAAGCAATGGCAGATGTGCAGTACCAAGCAGAGCAGTCCCTGCCAGAATACACTGAACTCTATGTTGCAAGAGGAATAACAAGCGCAGACTTTAATTACACAATACCTGAGGTGACTTGCAAGAATGCAACAGCAGGAGCTCCTGTGCTTGAGCTAAAAGAAGGCAATGAGACAGAAATAACCCTGAAAGGCAACTGCATAATTGCGTCTGCAAAATCAGAAAATGACTTTTACAGGATTTATGAAAGAATTCTTTACTTAATACTAGGTATAATGGAATGAAAGAAGAAACAGAAGAAAGCCAGGAACCAGCAGAAGAGCCGCAAAAGGAGAGCGAAAAAATAGAAGAAACAAGCGACTCAAAAGAAACTAGAGCGCTCAGAATTGCCGCGATCGGAATAGTAATTGGCTGCATAGTCTTATTTTTTGCAATATTTTTCGGCCTGAAATACATTTATCCATCAGAGCCAAAATACCAGACAATAACATACCGCGGTTTTGAGTTCAAGAATATCTCAGGAACATGGTACACAGACTGGCAGGCAGGAGACAAAGCCGTGTCAGTAGCCCTGCGTTACAATCCTCTTGAAGTCCAGAATGTCTCAATGGTCGGCATATTGGGCAAGAATTTCAGCGATAAGCAGATATACATAACATTTGACCCATTGTCTGAAGATAAGTCCTTCAAATACATGGCACTTGCCGGAGCTGAACTTGGCGAGAGCCTTGCAAAGGTATTTGAAAAAGAAATCTACGCAGCATGCACGAAAAACGAGACAGAATCCTGCCTCGACAGGCCAATCGTGTCATGCGCTGACAAAAACCAGTCAGTAATATTCCTCAACGCATCAGGCCCTGCAAGAATAATACTGAGAGGAAACTGCCTGACCTTACAGGGAGAAGGCTTTGAGCTATTGAGGGCAGTTGACAAAATGCTTTACATCTGGTACCAAATAATACAAGTGCAGATTATCGAGACAAATCAAACAGTTAAAAACAACAATATCGGATAAATACATGGCTGAACACTATTACACTGAGAAACCAACAAGCGAACTAAAGATAAGGCAAATCAAGGCAATACTGAGAGGAAAGGAGTTTCTTTTCTACACAGGCTCAGGAGTTTTTTCACCAGAAAAAGTTGATATCGGAACAATGCTTCTCATAAACGACGCGGTAATAGAGCCAGAAGCAAAAATACTTGATCTTGGCTGCGGATACGGGCCAGTAGGAATAACAATAAAGAAAATCTTTCCAGAAACAAAAGTATTCATGACAGAAGTAAACCAGAGAGCAGTGATGCTTGCAAAAAAGAATGCAAAACTAAACCGCGCTGATGTGAAAATAGCCCAGGGAAACATGTATGAATATGTTAAAGATGAAAAATTTGACACCATACTCGTGAATCCTCCAATGGCAGCAGGAAAAAAACTCTGCTTTGAGATGATAGAGCAGGCAAAAATGCATCTCACAGAAGGAGGAACCCTGCAGCTTGTTGCAAGGCACCAGAAAGGCGGAAGAGAGCTTGAGAAGAAAATGCAGGAAGTGTTCGGAAATGTTGAAGAGATAAGCAAAAAGTCAGGATTCAGGATTTATCTGAGCAAAAACTAAATTTCTTTCAGCCCATCCTTTGTCAGGTCAACTAACCTCATTCCCACGCCAAGCTTCAGCAAGGCAGAAAGCAGTGCCATGTGCCATTTCCCATCGCCAGAAACAAAATTAACAGCAACATCCCCGAAGAATTTTCCATCAAGAGCTTTCACTATGTCCTCTGTAAGGCCAGGGATATCTTTTCTGTCATCAATAACCACCAGCTGCGCATTTTTTGCATTCTCAAAATTCTCCAGGCCAAAAGGATTAGTGATAAGAACAATTGACTCCCATTCCTGGCATTCTATAAGCCTTGAAACATACACCCAAGTCCCCTTCCCCGCACCAAGGCAAGCAACAAGCGAAGTCATGAAAAATACAACAGTGATAACAGTATATAAATTTTTGCACAAAATTTGCCTATTTGTTATATTTCTGCGAAGTTTATGAATTTGACTTTTGCAAGCCAAATTTGCCAAACTTTAATATATTTCCAGAGTATTAACCAGCAATATGTACGTTATTTACTGCCCAGAGCAGCTTGATGGCATTGCAGCAGCTGCGATAATCTCTAGGTATGCGCGCCTAAGAAATTCTGACTGCAAAATCGGAGGATTCCTCACATATACAAACATCGAAGAGAAATTCGCCGAGATGGCCCTTCTAAAAGGGGCACTGATTTTCATCCTTGATTTCTCCCCAGACCAGATACAAGAGCTTGAGGAGAAACTGAAGAGGATATCTCAAAAAAACAGGATTGTTTACTGGAACAGCCACCATCCATATTCTGCTGAAATTCTTGAGGCAATGAAAAAATACGTGCACACAGTTGAGTTTTCAGGAAAACTGAGAAACACACCAAAGCAAGAGCTGATGCTCTGCTCGACAGAGCTTGTCGGAAACAAATTCATGCCAATGGATTCTGTGGCAACAAATCTCAAAAAAATCGCGCACGACATAGAATTCTGGATAAGAAGGGATGACCGCTCACTAAAGCTTGCTGACTTAATATATTCAGGATATGACAAGAAAGAACTCATTGATTCCCTGTCAAGAGGGGTTATCTGGTCTGACAGGTTTGAAAAACTGAGAGCAGATTATCTTGCTAAAAAACAAAAAGCATTCATGGACCTGTTAAGGAAGCTCGAAGTAAAAATATATCTCAACAAAAAATTCGGCTTCAGCCTTGCGCCAAGCATATTGAGCACTGCAGATGCAGGAGACAAAATACTTACTGCGCACCAGGCAGTCGATGTCTCTATTGTAATCTACAGGAACGGCAGGATAAGCTTCAGAAGAAGAGACGACTGCGATATTGACCTGGGCAAGCTGGCAAAATTATTTGACGGCGGAGGGCACGCGTACGCATCAGGCGGAGTGCTCAAAGAATTCAAAAACATCTCTTACGATAATTTTGAAAAAGTGCTTTTTGCCGTCGATAGAAAACTGAAAGACTGGTTTTTGAAATGAAATAAATTTCTTGCTTGCCAGAAAATAAAAACATTTATATATTCAAAGTAAAATAAGAATAAAATAAAAAATAAAAAAATAAAAGAGGTGCGGTGCAATGGCTGCTAAAAAAAAGAAAGCCACGAAGGGCGGCAAGAAAGCCAAAAAGAAGAAATAGATTGGCTAACCTTTCACTGCCTCGACATAACCGAGGCAGTAATTTTTTTCTCATTCTCTGCATTCATCGAAAACAATATAAAGGCGGGATAAATCCTTAGAATCATGATATTGTCGCTCAGCGAGATACTTGATGTTCTTGTGATGACTGCTGTAGTCGGCTACATCTTCATGGACCTTTTCAAGCTCCACAGAACAGAAATAATTATGGGATTTGACTGGCAGGGATTCAAGTTCGCCTGCCTTGTAACAGCCCCAGCGCTTATACTGCACGAGCTTGCGCACAAATTTGTCGCAATATCTTACGGGATGCAGGCAACATTCCACGCAGCATATACCTGGCTTGGGCTTGGAGTGATAATGAAGCTATTGCACTTTGGATTCATATTCTTTGTTCCAGCTTATGTAAGCATCGGATGCGCAGCTGAGCCATGCGTTTTAAAGCCATTAAGCGGAGCAGTGATTGCATTTGCAGGCCCTGCAGCAAACCTGCTGATATTCCTTGTGTGCTGGGCGCTGCTGAAAAATCCAAACCTCAAGAGATCAACAAGAATTATTCTCTATATATCCAAGCAGATAAACCTGTTCCTTTTCATATTCAACATGCTTCCAATACCAATGTTTGACGGCTTAAAGGTATATCAGGGATTGTGGAGCGCGTTTTTTTAATGCACATCCCTGCTCACAATCAAACTATAACCTGAAATCTGGCGTAAACTATCTGAAGAATTCCTCTAGCATTTTATCTCTATTGTTATCTCACCTGTTTTCTCATCAATCTTCTTAATGTACTTAACTGATTTAAGTTTTTCCTTAAGCTCCTGCCAATTGTATTTTTTTCTCATTTCCTGGATTTCAGCCAGCAATTTCTGCAGTTCCTGGTATTTCTCATAAATAACTTCCCCTTTTCTCTGCTCTTCTTTTATTTTCTCATAAATTTCTTTGAGGTTTTCCTCCTGCATCTCAATTTTTTTATCTACCCTTTCAATCTGCCTCTTGAACTGCTCCTCGACCCTGACTAATTTCTCTTCGCCAATCCCCTTAGAGAGAACAGAATCAAGCGCCTGGCTGTATGTCTTGAAGCTTTCCTGCCTGTATCCAGAATAAAGCTGCAGCTTGAAAGGCACAATATCAACCACTTTATTGTCATCAAAAACAGCATTCGGCTCTATCTTCTGCTGCAATAAATCTATCAAAACTTCATGCAATTTTTTAATCTCAGCATCATCAAGCTTTTTCTTTTTCTTGTCAACACCTGCCCTCAAGCAAGCCTCTTCTGCAAATGTTCCGCCAATGCCAACTGCTGTTGCCATTGCTTTCGAGACTGTTTCCTTTGACTCTGACAATATCATCCTGAAATCAGGAAGACTTAGCTCAAATGCACTATGCTCTCTTGAAGGCGGAACATATTTCTCGCCTTTCTTCACAGCCCGGTCTTTCCATTCCTGCAATTCCAAAGGCAGCATTATCTCCCCTTTCTGGCAGAAGACTGCATTTCCCTTGCTGAAAAGCTCTAAGATAAGAGAGTATGTTCCTTCTTTTCCCTCAAACTCAAGCTCAACAATCCTCTCGCTGCCAAGCTGCATTATTTTGCTGGCAACTGCCCTGTCAAGATATTTCCTAAGCAGAGCGCAAAAACCACTGATTCTTTCAGGCATATCCTGCTTTGTCTCAGTCACCCACAGGAAGCCTGGCATCACAGCCCTTAGCATCTGCTTTCCAGCTGAAGAAGAATGAAAAACAATCAAAAGCTCTTTTTTTTCAGGATTATAAATATTTTCCACCCTTGAGCCAAGCAAGTATTGCAGTTCGTCAACAAGATATTTTATTTCAATGCTTGAAAGCTCTTTTTTCATTGGTTATGATACCCCACTGTTTGCATCCCCATTTTGTTTTGGTGGGGTATCATAACATTAAAAATACCCCACCGCTTGCGGTGGTTGGATTTTTATTTAACTTCCCAGGCCGATAAAGCTCACACCAACAATTATGGCAATTATCCCTGCCCATTTGAGAAGGCTCATTTTTTCATTTAAAAACTTTACTGAAAGAAAGCATACCCAGATATAGCCAATCGCAACAAAAGGGTAAAGAACAGACAGGTCACCGCCCCGTAATGCAGGAACAAACAAGACAGTTGACACCCCATAAAGCACAACGCCAATCATCAGGTTATAGTTTGTCAAAAGAGATTTTATGCTCATCCTGAAATTCTTAGAGGCTTTCTTGAAGAAAATAGGGCCAAAAGCCCCGATAATTGTTGCAATCAGGATCAAGCATATTGCCCAGAGCTTTGTCTCCATCAGACAGCCTCCATGTACCGCACAGCGTCTTTTTTGCTCGACCAGCTTATCATAATTATTCCTGCAATTATCAATGCAATGCCAATCCCCTTGTACATGTTAAGCTGCTCCTGAAAATAATGATTTGACAAGAGACTGACCCAGATATAGCTTGTTGCAATAATAGGGTAAAGGACACTGACATCTCCCCCCTTGAAAGAAACAATAAGCAGGACAGCACCTATGCCATACAAGAAAAGGCCTGCTATAAGCGGAACATTAGTGATTATTTCCGGAAGCCGGTTTGCCCCATACTTGTAAAGAATCTGAGCAAAAGAAGTGAATGCAGTGCATAAAACAACCAAGCCAATTGCCCACAGCTTTGTGGCCATGCTTTTACTCTTCTCCAAGAAGTATCTGGACTATCGCTGCGTATGCTGGCCTTGCAATCAAGACACCAATTGTTTCTCCTGCGATTGTTGTAAGGGCAAAACCTTTCAGCAGGCCTGCTCCTGCAAATATCAAAGGAACCATTGCAACAAGAGTTGTTGCATAAGAAACCATTATCACAAAGAATGCCCGTCCAATCTTTTCTTTCCAATTGCTGTAGCTTTCTGTATCTGTCTTTTTCTGCATTGTTTCGTCTGCAATGATAATCAATTGGTTGACACCAGTTCCAACAGTAAGAATTATTCCTGCTATTGAAGAAAGGTCAAGGTTCCAGCCGACAAGGCCTGCAAAACCAAGAAGCAGGACTATCTCGCTTGCTATATTTATCATCATAGGCAGGGCAATTGAAAATTTCCTGTATCTTATGTAAATGACAAGCGCAACAGCGATTGTGGCAAGCAATCCCATATAGACTGCATTCTTTAGGAACTGGACTCCGAGGAATGGAGAAACATTATCTATCTTCACAACAGTAAGCTTCACAGGCAGGCTTCCTGTTATCAAAATCGTCTGCAATCTTTTCATGTTTTTCAATGCGTCAAACATGGCAGTCTGCTCAGTTGTCCCAATACCAGAGCCAGATATCGCGATCTCTGTAACAGCCCTTCCTTTAAGGTCAGCTGCAACATTAAGCCTGTCAACTTCCTGGTCATCAAGGTAAAGAACAATCTGCTCTGTAAGGTATTTCTCGCCGTTTTCTGTCTTTATAGGAAGATTCTTTGTGGCATCTGCCTGCCTCTGCGCAGCAACTGGATTTAATGATATTGAAAACGTAAAGCCGCAAGCCCATCCCTGCTCTCCCTGGACCCTATTGCAGCCCCTGTTCGGGTCTATTCCAGAGCATTCAGCTGTCCTGCAGACATAAGTGATGTCATCCCCGCCCTTGAATACAGTTGTGTTTGATATTTTTGACTCAAACTTGCCCTGCTTTGAAAGCAAATCCTTGACTTCTTCCTCTGTTGCCCCTGCTATCTCAACAAGGATATACTTGTTTCCCTCTCCAAGAAGCTTGGGCTTATCCCTTACCTCTGTGACAAGGACGTCAGTAAGGCCATAGACATTAAGCCTTTCCTTCATGCTGTCTATCATTGTAGAAAGAACATCGTCACTTACTTTTTCCTCTGGCTGCAAGAGCACTCTTGTTCCTCCCTGAAGGTCAAGGCCTTTTCTCAGGTTAGATGTTGGCGCTGCTGCGATGCTAAAGCCAAGGTCTTCTGTCCCAAGAGGAATCACCTTTGTCTTATTAACAAGGATTGTTTTATTTATTGTCTTATTGACTAGAATTGTCTCATTATCTACTGTTTTATTCACCTGAATTGTTTCATGGACAACCTTTTTCTCAGTCTCATTAAGGACATCTATCCTGAACTTTTCCTTTGTCGTGAGCTTGTAAGTGTTCTTGTTTGTCTGCACCCTCACAGTCCTGTTTGGCTCAAGCGCTTTTACAAAATCATAATAGTCCTGGACAGTGCTGATAGGAACATTATTCATAGAAATAATCCTTTCCTTTGACATCGGGGAACCGCCTGGCTTTGGAGGCTCTATTCCAGCAAGAGATGCAGAACTGTTCTTCTCAATCGCTTTTATGGAAACTCCCTCAACAAAAGGGTTAGGCCTTATAGCAACAAGTGCCAATACAAGAAAGCAAATAAGCATAATTATTCTCCAGTTCTTGAATACTTTTTTTATCTTGCTCATTTTGCCTCTGCCTTCCTCGCTTTTCTTTCAAGATACCATCTCAAGATGCCTGTGTTCTGCACCCAGGTATTCAGTACGTCAAAGATTAATCCGATTATCATGATAATCATTATCTGCTTGATAACATCTGATGTTGAGAAAAAATATGCAACAGTTGCCGCAACAAGAGTTGTGGCTGTCATAGTCATTCCTGTCTTCATCGAGCTCAATATCCTGTCAAGCACAGTGCCCTCTTTTCTCCTAAGAACCTTTGTTGTAAGCATTATGTTAGTATCAGATGCATAGCCAATAAGCATAAGAAAAGCTGCAACGCCTGCTGTTGACAGCTTCATTCCAAGCAAAGAAACAACTGCAAGAGAGCAGATTATGTTAGCTGTTGCTGCAAGCATGACAAAAGTTGAAGGAACAAGCTCCCTGAAAGTGAGCAGGACAACAAGCCACATGGCAATATAAGCGATAATGACCGCAATAATAGTCTGCTTGAAAAACTGCGTGCCAAGACTAGAACCCATTGACTCAACAGAATACTCTCCTTCCTTAAGCTTGATAATGCCTGTGTTTTCAACAGCAGATAAAAGTTCTTTTTCTTCAACATCGCCTGCTTCAATGATTATTGCCTTAATCACACCCAACTCAGTTGTTTTCCTTACGCTAATATCTGCATTTGGAAGCTCTGAAGCAAGCTTATTTTCAAAAGCGAGCAAGTCAATCTCTTCATTAGTTTGAATTGTTAAAGTGATTCCCCCTTTAAGGGTAACTCCCTTCTGGACAAACTCCCCTGTCCTTACGTAACTCGTTATTAAAATGCCTATAGCTAAAAGAAAGATGATGAATGTAAATATCATCAAGGTTTTATACTTTTTATCGTAAATGTTTAACAGTGTTGCTTTAATCCCCAATATACCCACCTTATGCTCTCTGAGAAACAATAACTGCTTTTTAAAGCTTTGCATGTTTCATATTGGACGTGAAACGTAGGACGTTAGACGTTAGATGCTTTCCGTTAGCAGTCTGCTGTTAAAATGGTTCTGGTTAAATCCTTTGTAAAAAGCCCTTCGGGCATCTAGGCGAGCACACTCGCGAGTTGTATGCTGTTGATAAACAATCAGACTATGAAATTGTTACTTTGCCTCTGGCACCCAGAAATCATAACTGTCATCATGAATAAAAACAGAAACTCCAGCCAGTGTTGAAAAAAAAAGGTGGACAGCTTATCGGAGTTCCCGCATAATGCAGTACAGTCCAATACGGAAATCGGTTTAACTGCTGGGTTCGAATGAGACCAGGTGGAACCCGACCCCTATGGCCGTCCTAAAACTTAAGAATAACAGATGATTTATAAAGCTTTCGGAAAAACATATCGTCGGTGGCTCACACAAAATAAAGAATATAAAAAGTAACTCCTGCCCATAAAAGCATGCCAAGAATCATTCTTAAGTCTAAAACAACACGTTCAGGATGCCTTGCTATTTCTGAGTCTGAGTAAATAAGCTGGAAATACCTGAAAATTGCGTATAGAGCAAAAGGCAAAGTGTATATAAGATAATTATGCTCGCTTAAGAAGGTATATAAGCTATAAGATATTATAAGGATTGTTGTTGCAATAATCATCAAAGCGCTGGTCAGGGCAGGGGTATAAAATTGCAGCGTGTCTCTGTGCTCTTTTGCTTTTCTGCCAAGCAAAGCAAGCTCTGAATGCCTTTTGCCAGCAGTCAGATAAACTGCAAGGAAGAAAGTGCATAGGATAAGCCATGGAGAAATTTTGACATCAATGATAAAAGCTCCTGACATTGCCCTGACAACAAAATTAATGCCAATCACGATAATATCTGCAAAAGGCTCTTTCTTCAGGATTAATGAGTAAAACAAAGTAAATCCAAATAAGAATATGACTGCGTACAAGAAATTCATATTAAGATTCAACGCAAGTATGACTGAAACAGCTGAAAACAAAGCAAAAATGATTAATGCCTGCCAAATCTTCACTGCGCCAGAAGCTAAAGGCCTTTTTCTCTTCTCAGGATTAGCACGATCTTTTTTAATATCAATAATATCATTGAGGATATAGTTTGAAGAGGAAATTAGACAGAGGGAGATGAAACCAATAATGGTTAGCAGCAATTTATCTGGCTGCAGAAGATTAAGAGAGAAGATTATAGGTAGGAAAATAAGGAGATTTTTATACCATTGTGTTATGCGTAGTAACTTGATAAAATCAATGATTTTCATGAATAACTTTTCATTGCCAAAGGTTTATAAAGGTTTTTGTTTTATTGAAAGTAGATGACTAATTACACTAAAAAGACTTTTTATGGAACAATAATAGTATTCATATTTTCATTGGCAACCGCATTGTTTGCCTTTTTTAACAAAGGCAAGGAATTAATTCTTTTTGTTTTTGATTCTCAGAAAGATTACTGAAACTAACATAATCAAGAAAGGTATAATGGCCCAATGATATTTGACTTGAATTCCCATAAGACCAATATAATAAGATAAGATTCCATAAATGCCCAATCCTAATACAGTTCCTAAAATCAATCTTACTTTGAAATCGAAGGTATCTTTGAAGTTAAATAGCATTACCTGGCCAGGAATAATAAACAGCCAGTAAAAAGACATTAACATTTTTATAATATTGAAAAATGATTCTTTATAAAAAGAAATCTGGAATACCATAAAGAGTATTAAAAACGAAATTCCTATTTTTTTAAATTCGCCATAAAAAAATTCCTTATCCAATACAATCAGCCCCCACTTTGTTATTTTTTAAAATAGTTACAAAATTATTATCATAAACTACGGCAAACCATTCCTTTTTTAATACTTGCTCTTTAAATTTATTATTAAAATTAGAAATAATAATTTGTTGCATTGAATATTTATCTATTATGTAATAATCAAAGGAACAGATATCTTGGGTTAAATTCAATACCTTACTCTTAAGGTGGTTTATATCTTGATCTCTTTCATCATAACCCTTCTGGCTAACCATCAAATTACCAACTTCAAGGAGCCCTTTTTTGTAAAATAAAACACTATGGATTGGCTGTATTTTTTGTATTCTTTCTAATTCACCTGTAGATATTTGTTTTTTAACTTCATCTAAATCTACAAAGAACTGATTTCTTTTCAAAAATAACATCATATTTGTCTGAGTATATCCATCTCCATACATAAAAAACACATTGGCGGTTAACGGAGACTTATTTTCAATCCATTTAAATGCATCCCATTTTTCTTTATTAAAGAACCCCTCTGTACCTTCTACGGGCGTATATTGAGTAAAGAATATTAAACACATGAGAAGTATAAAAACTAGAACGGATTTTATTTTTGTATCAATCTTAATTATGTTCTTTGTTACTGATATTAGAATATAAACACAAAGCCCGAAAAAGAAAGCTACAAATATTGGCAACATAAAGGTTCTACTTCCGAAGAATACACTTATTTTTCCACCAAGATAATTAGAATAATGGAATGCGATTAACAGCATACCAATAAGTAAAGGATACATATACTGCGCGGTATAGATGAATGAGATAAGTATTCCCAGTAATAGTACGATCAATAGAGGTATTCCAAAATCGCTCAATTCAATTCCATAAAATTCTTGTTGTTCTCTGTTAAATGTAATTAACGGAGTATTTGTGGCCAGTGTATTTGAAAGATTTTTAAAATATATTAAATAGTATGAAGATAAAACTAATATACTTAAAAATAGGATTATGCTTTTTTTTGTAAGTTCTTTATCCCATTTTTTACTCAAAAACTTTAAAATAAGATAAATAAAAAGAAAAGCAAAGGCAATTATAGCTTCACTTATTCTAGTATGTATTAGAATCACAAATAATGCTGCAATCAAAAGATAGATTTTATCTTTTTCATAAAACATAAGTAAGAAAAATATGCTAATCAGAAATATAACTGAAGTAGAATAACCCCAGATTCCAATTATATTTCCAACAAAGAATTTTTTAAAATATATTAAAGACATAAATGGTAAAGATAGCAATGCAATATTTGAATTAAAATTTTTAATTAGGAAATACATCATAAATATGCTTAAATTAACCATTAAAAATACGATGAAATATAGACTATCATATACTTCAAATCCAGAAAGTATAGAAAGACTTGCAGGAAGATGTTCAAATAAAGGATAGTAATGAGAGACAGTATTTGATAATCCTTGAGATAAATATGGTGCTAAATATTTAAAGTTCCCAACATCCTTTATACTCTCTGCAAGGAAAGCTCTTTCAAACATATCATTTGATTTATATCCAAAAGGATATTCATGGATCATCTTATTATCCATTAAATTAGCATAGCCAATAAAATTAATAAATATAAGAAAAGCCACTAAGATTACCAATTCATAATCTATTTTAATTTTCATTTTTTACATACTGCAAATATTTCAGCACAAAATATATTTCTTATTAAAGGTAATGATAATAATAAATAAATTATTTTAATAAAAGGACCTTTAATCTCTCTTGTAAAAGGAACTAATGTAAGTTTAGGATAAAATCCTGCTTCTTTTAAAATTCTTCTTAGTCTTTCAGGATTTTGTTCATTTATGTGCCCTTCTTTATTATATTTTTGCCCTTCCTCTGGATCTTTTGGAAGAAATGTTCTATTTTTCCAGTTAGGTTTGGTATCAATTAACTTTTTTACAGACGGAAATATAAAACTTAAAATAGGATATATTCTTCTTATTATGGGATATCCATACTTATAAAAATCAGTGTTTGGAGTAGTATGGATTATCAAGGTACCTGTTTTTTTCAAACTTTGTTTAATTTTATCCAAACTAATTTTAATCTCCCAATCATGCAAATGTTCAATAACGTCTAACATAAAAACGCAATCATAATAATCATAATGAAAATTTGCTTTTTTAATATCTAAATTTAAGAATTTCATTCTATTTCTAAGTTCTTTAGGAAATCTTTTTTTAATACTATTGCATAATTTTATACTGTCCTTTGAATAATCTATCCCCAGACCTTGCGCACCAATTAAAGCACCTTGAATTATAATTTCTCCTCTTCCACAGCCAATATCTAGAATGTTATTACCTTTTTTTAATTTGGATAACGCCATGCATCTATTAAGTCTATAGCTGGCTTTTCTGCCTAGTGATTCAACATAAACATTACCGCCTTCATTATCCTTAAGGTAGTATTCTTTGGAATAAAGTTCACTTCTAACAGGTATTTTATAGTTCATTTTAATTGTCTATCTACAGCTTTTAGTATTGTGCCGATAGGTACTTCATTTAAACATTTGACATTATATCGGCAATTAATTCTCTTAGAGTTATAAATGCTCATACAAGGGCTGCAGTCAACTTTATTATAAATTATACTGTGTTTCTCTCCAATTGGCCCATACCGTAGAGGGGTCTCTGGTCCGAAAAATGAGATTGTTTTTACATCTCCAAGAACACCTAAATGCAATGGTCCAGAGTCATTACTTATCAATAATCTGGAATTTTTAATTAAATAAAATAGCTGCAATAAATTGGTTTTGCCAGCAAGATTATAAACTCCTTCTTTAAAATTCTTTTTAAATTCATTTACATATTCTGTCTCGTAATTTGAACCTATCAGCACTATTTTTAGTTTAAACTCTTTGAGAACATAGTCTGCGATTTCTTTAAATTTTTCCAAAGGCAATCTTCTTTCTAATGCAATTGGGCTAGCATTAATGTTTATGATTATATACTCTTGGATATTAAAATTTTTTAGCATGCTTTCTACGTACTCTTTATCTTCGTTAGATATCCCTGGTTGAATAAATTGATTACAATCAGAGGCAACAATATTCAAAGGCTTGAGAACTTCTTTAAAAATTTTGATTATATGCTCATTTTCAAGATATCGGACCAAATAATCATATAGTCTGTCTTTAGATTTATGGATTTTATGTCCTATTGAAAATTTAGGTTTTATAAAAAAACCAATAATCGCAGTTGCATTTGGGGAAATCTCAAAATCTATTAAAACATCAATTTTCTGTTTTCTCAATTCAAAGATATTTTTTAATATGCTCTTCATAGAAGTAAAAATATTTTTTAAATCTACTGAATATATCTCTTCTATGTCTTTCTTATTATTTTCATATAGCTCTTTATTATTAATCATAGTTAATAAATAAATCTTAGAATTAGGATACTTAGATTTTATTTCACTTATTGAAGGGGTTATATAAATGATGCTACCGATGCCCCATATTTTGATTAATAAAATTTTTTTAATTTCTTCAGGGGGCATTTTTCTTTTTATTTTAAACATTCCTAAAAAAAAACAAATTAGATTACCTAAAACATGATCTAGTACTCTAATCGTATTTACATCCATCTTAAAACTCCCCTTAGCAAGAACATAAAATTTAATACATATTCCTTTAATTGATTGTACGTTTTTATTTTAAATATTCTTTTAATAATATAACTCGGCCTGAAATAAAAGCTTAAAATTGCTTTTCTTCTTAATTCTTTAACTTCTTTTTTACTCAAAGATAACGTGGGCATAGAAATAAAAGAACCTGCTTGGTCCATGTGTTCAAAATTTTCTTTTATCAATCCTTTTTTTATAGCTTCTTCTCTTAATTTAGTATTAAATCTTGGAACAGCAAAATTAAATGATGCAAAATCCGGATCTAATTCAATAGCGAAATTAATCGTATCCATGCATTTCTGCTTGTTTTCAGAGGGCATGCCCATCAGAAAAGTCCCTAGTGTTTCTATGCCTACTTTTTTTGTTAATTTGAAAGCACTTCTAATTTGATTAGTATTGTACCCCTTATTATATTCCGCTAAAGTATCATCATTTCCAAATTCTACCCCATACATTATTAGAATACATCCTGCTTTTTTCATTAATCTTAGTAGCTCGATATCAACAACATCAACTCTTGAGAAACAAAACCATTCAAAATCGAAATACTCTATTAATTTATTGCAAAGTTCTATTGTTCTTTGTTTATTTAATCCAAATGTTTGATCTATAAAAAATATAGTTTTAACGCCTAATTCTTTTAAATATTCTAACTCTTTAATAATCTCATCAATTGGTCTTGCTTTA
This sequence comes from uncultured Methanosarcinales archaeon, assembly GCA_964354285.1. Lineage (GTDB taxonomy): Archaea > Nanobdellota > Nanobdellia > Woesearchaeales > ARS49 > JAWABT01. The sequence continues at coordinate 426,424 of CAYGYR010000001.1, forward strand.
TAACTGCCTAATTGATTCATAATACAAAAAGAACATTGATTTGGGCATCCATAATCAGTAAGTACTGTAGCAAAAGGAAATCTTCTTACAAAAGGAAGCTTATATTTCTTCTTAATAAATAAATCATGTCTTGGCATTCCTGCACTAAAATATCTTTCTTTCTTGAGTTCCTTTTCAATTACTTTATTCTTTTCTCTATAAACAAGGCCTGTGAGATTATCTCTTTTTCCCAAAATATAATCAATTACGCTATTATCTGAGAAATCTTTTAAAACACAGTCTATCTCTTTATGTTCCAACATCTTTTCCTTTGCTTTACTTAATAACAAATCGCCATTCAAAATTAATTTACATCCCAATTCGGTTTTTACTTTTTTTAAAAATAATATATCCTCTTCCCAAGAAACAGATCCGACAAGCGAAATTATAAATTCAGGATTTATGTTTTTAATCTGTCTTAAACATTGTTTTTCATTAATGTTATCTACTATAGCATCTATTAGAAACAATGAAAACTTTTTGTTCAAAATGCCGCTTAAAATAACCAAATCGACAGGGGCATTCATATAGTCTGCTTTCGGAGTTTTACTACAATAATAATCACGTATGTATGTTTTCTTTCCAGGAGGTGCAAGTAATAAAATCTTTTTCATTCTCGTAGACTCCACAGCTTTAGCTTGAATTGTCTTGCTTTTCCTTTAAACTTTTCTAACATTTTGATTATAAAAATATAACTACTTTTTGGTGCGTGAACTCAAGTTTTGACTACACTATGTTTGTAATCCAGGTAAGACAACACCTATAAAAAAAGATAATCCTGAGTGTTGCTTATTCTCCTTATTTAATCTTCTTGAGCCGTAAACAACCTTTGCTTTGCCACCAATTATTGGTTGTATCAGTTTTGAGTAATCGTTTGGGTCATATTATAAGTTTGTATCTTGAATCAGTATTATGTTTCCTGTTGCATGCTTTATTCCTGTTCTTATCGCAGCACCTTTTCCTTGGTTTTTTTCCAATTAACGTGATTCCTTTTATTTTTTTAAAACATTTAATGTATTATCTTTTGAGCCATCATCCACGTAAATCACTTCTTTTTCAATAGGAGTTTTTGCTAGAACTACTTTGCTAAGTAGATGTTCGATTGTTTTTTCCTCAGTATATACTGGAATGATGATTGATAGTTTAGTATAATTCATCCTGTTTAAATCCCCCTAATCAACTATTTTTAATCTATTTATAAATATTGCTATTAGTATGATTTACTTCTTGTTACTTTTCTTCTGTCTGAGGAATTCCTAAAAATCTTTTAGGAAGTATATATTCAAGCAATTTAAAATCTTCTTTATGTATCCCTTTTATTAATACCAAACAGATAAAATAAACAATCATCGCTAACGGTACCGAATACCATATTGCAATTGATTTAAATTGATAAAGAATAAAACCCATAATTGTGCTTGCTATTACGGGTTGAATTATAATTTTTAAATTAAACCTATATTCTTTTGAAAGAAAATAATACAATAAAATAAAACTAATTATTTGTGTTACTACTGTTGCAATAGCTGCACCTTTAAAACTAAATTTAGGGATAAGTATCAAATTAAACAATACATTTATGACCGCGCATATTGCCGTAGTCATTGTAAATTTATTCTGTTTATTAATTGAATTTAAAGCATATCCTAAAAATAAATTTATAAAAAGCAAAGCTTCTGCCCAGATCAATATCTGTAGAGCAGGACCTGCAGGTTTAAACTGTTCTGAATAAAGAAAAGAAATAATTCTCGGTGCAATTATTGTTGTTCCAATTGCAAGAGGCAATGCAATAATCAGTAGATACCGTACAGCATTTGCAATCAGTTCTTTTAGATACTTTTTATTATTTGCAAAAAATCGCGACATTACTGGGAATGTTGCAGTAATAAAAATAGTTGGTATAAATAAAAGACCTTCTACTAATTTAAATGCAGCATTATACCAACCAACAGCATCAAAATCTTGCATATACGTAAGCATCACTGTATCAATTCTAAAATAAATGATGAAAAAAACTGCACCTAACCAAAATGGAAATGATGCTTTTATCATAGATTTCCAATATTTAATATCAAAAGAAAATTTTATCTGAATTATTTTAAAATAGACAATGCTTATTGATATAATTGCTGAAATAAGATAAGCTATATTGATCGCTATCAATAAGCCAATCACACCAGATTCTAATATTAATGCAAGTATTGCCAGAATAAATATTATTATTTTCTCTATTGTTTTGATTAATGCTTCATATTGCATCAATTCATATGCTTGGAGAAGCCAACGCATAAAATGACTAATATAAAGAAAAACTGTTGCAAGTGACGCGAGACTAATTATAATTATTATTTCATTTGTTTCCCGCAATATTAGTGTTAAGAATATAGGCATTACCAATGTTATTATTAAAAGAAATATTTTTATGCCCAAAATATTATAAAAATATTTTTTTGTTTGACTTTTATCACGTGCTATTTCTCGTATCATTAACTGGCCTAATCCTAAATCAGAAGTAATTAGAAACAGCCCCACAAACGCAAAAGCAAAGGAGTATTTTCCAAAATTTGTATCTCCTAATATTCTGGCTATTATTATCGTTAATATTACTGCGAGAATATTTACTAAGATATCTGAACTAAATAACCACGCTGTATTTCTGACCAGTGCTTTTGATTCACTCATGTATGTATATACTTATCTATAGTATAAATAGTTTATGTTTGCCAAAATTTTGTTTTTGATATTTATTTGTTTTAAAATATATTTTTAGTAAGTTTTTTAAATATCTATACTATCTCTCATATATTTTGTGGGAGACTTAATGAAACTTCAAAAACTAAATTTAGGTTGTGGAAAAGATATTAAAGCAGGCTACATTAATCTAGATTGTATTAAACTCCCCGGAGTTGATGTAGTTCATGATTTGAATAAATTTCCTTGGCCATTTAACGATAATGAATTTGAGGAAATATATTGTGCACAGATTTTAGAACATTTATCTGATTTAATCAAAGTGGTGGAAGAATTGTGGAGAATATCAAAAAAGGGAGCCATATTACGATTAAGCGTCCCGTATTATCATTCGCAGGGTGCATTTAGAGATCCGACGCATAAACTTTTTTTTCATTATTATACTTTTGATTATTTTTTAAAAAATGAAAAATTAAATTATTATTCTAATATCAGATTTTCAATCTTATATAAAAAAACAATTACCTTTGTTAAATTTTTAAATATCATTCCGGATATAAGAATCCCATTTTATAATATTACTTTTAGAGTTTTGTTAAGTTATTTCATACCTAATTTAATTAGTGAACTGTATTTTATTTTAAGAGTAGAAAAATGACTATTTCATTATCTGTTTTAGTATATAATTATGAAAATTCGGCAATGCACTATAGAGCCACAAATTTATTTAAATATTTTGATGTAAACCGTTTTAAAATAAGTATAAATATACGACGTAAATATAAAATGAATAATTCTATTTTAAATAATGTTTTTGATTTTTTATTTTTTACTTGGCTTTTATTTAAGCAAAAACCTCACATAATTTATATTTTTGAAATAAATCTGCCTGCAACTTTGGCAACAATAATATATACTTTTTTTAATGATGGAATTAAAATATTATTAGATGTAGGTGATATTCCGTATACCGAAATTAAAAAATATTATTCTTGTTCTATTTTCAAAAAGACATTGATTTTTTTATCACAATATTTGTCTTTTAAAATAAGTGATACCATTATCGTGAGATCCATATATTTTAAAGAGTATCTTAAGTCATTAAATAAAAAAATTAGTGTTATCCCTGATTGTATCAATTTCAATAATATCCAGATAAAAACAAATAAATATTTGAAACATGATTTAGGACTGGATTCATGTGTGTGTATGGGTTTTTTAGGATCTTTAGTTTATTATAAAAATGGCACAGTTCCCGGTTTGGAATTAATAGAGTTGATAAAATTATTTAAAAATAATCCTAAAACTAAATTTAAGATTAAAGGTTTGATAATCGGAGACGGCCCCGGATTAAACGTTTTAAAAGAGAAAACTAAAAAGTATGGACTTCAAAAGGACATCATTTTTTTCGGGCGAATTCCATACGAGCAATTATATGATTATTTAGATCTTTTTGATATTGCTTTAGTGACATTACCAGATACGCCTGAAGCGAAAACAAAAACTACAGGTAAATTTACAGAGTATCTTGCCAGAGGTAGATTTATTGTAAGTTCAAATATAGGAATAATTGCAGATACAATTAAACAGTATGGTAATGGTTTAACTATTGAATATTCTGGATTGTATGATAAAGAATATCCCCAAAAAATATATTCTGTGATACTGCCTTTGCTGCAACAAAAATCACTCACATATTTTAAGTTGAAAGGATTAATAGGGAAAAAAATTGCCAAAAAATATTATACTTACGAAGCTTCTAGTAAACATTTAAGTGAGATTATTGAAAATATCTGAATATACTTTTTTTATACTTCTTACTAAATAATCTTATGAAAATGCTACTTAAAGAGTAATAACCTATCTTTTTTGATTATTCTTTAATAGTACTAGTTAAGTTTATAAATTAACGTATTTAGCTAATACTTTAATGCTATTCATTTTTAGAATAATTACAATAAAAGAATTAATTGAAATTAAAACACAGTTGTTTAAGAAAAAGTAAATAAATATTCAAAATAATATTCAAAAATGATACCAAATACTGAGTATTTTAACAGTAGATTCGCATTTGATAAAAATAGAGATATTGTTTGGGATGTTTTATGCACATATTTTCAAAACTATGTAAAAAAGGATGATGCGGTTTTAGATTTGGGGGCAGGATATTGCACTTTTATAAATAAGATTATCTGCAAAAAAAAATATGCTGTTGATTTATTTAAAGATTTGAAAAAATATGCCCATTCTGATGTTATTTGCCGTATTGGATCTACAATAAATTTGAAATTTCTAAAAGAACAATCTGTTGATGTGGCATTCGCAAGTAATTTTTTTGAACATTTATATGAACCTGATTTTTATAAAACGCTTTTTGAAATTAGGCGAGTTTTACGAAAAAGAGGTAAACTCTTAATATTACAACCTAACTTTAAATATTGTTACAGAGATTATTTTGATGATTATACGCATAAAACCATTTTTACTGAAAAAAGTATGAAAGATATTTTAACTAATAATAATTTTAAAATAATCAAATTAATTCCGAAATTTTTGCCATTTTCAATGAAATCATCGCAATTACCGATTAGCAAAATACTGTTAAAACTGTATTTAATCTCTCCAATAAAACCTTTTGCTGGACAAATGTTTATTGTTGCCGAGAAACAATAATTTTTAAATAAACTATTTATTTAAAAACAATTAAATTTATAAACTCTGGGCGTAGGTAGGTATTTGTGGGAGAAAATATGTCTAAAAAAATATTTATAACCGGTGTTGCAGGCTTTCTAGGAAGTCATTTAGCAGAGACTATGTTAGCAAAAGGGCATGAAGTTTCAGGATGCGATAACCTGATTGGAGGATATTTAGATAATGTTCCAGAAGGCGTAGATTTTCATCAAGTTGATTGTAATTATTTAAATACTATGAAAAAACTAACAAATGGCGTTGATATTATTTATCATTGCGCATGTACTGCATATGAAGGCCTAAGCGTTTTTTCACCACATCTTGTTTGCCAAAATACATACCAGATTACTGCCACAATGATAAGTGCAGCAGTGTCCAATAATATTAAAAGATTTGTATACTGCTCAAGCATGGCCAGATACGGTACGCAGGACAAGGTGCCTTTCACAGAAGACATGACCCCTAAGCCTCAAGATCCGTACGGTATTTCTAAATATGCTGCTGAATTGCTGTTAAGGAACTTGGCTAAAACTCATGGAATGGAGTGTGTAATAGCTGTGCCTCATAACATAATAGGACCTAGACAAAAATATGATGATCCTTACAGGAATGTGGCATCAATAATGATAAACTTGATGCTGCAAGGACGGCAACCAGTTATTTATGGTGATGGAGCGCAGAAAAGATGCTTTTCGTTTATACAAGATGACTTATTCTGTTTGGAAAAGCTTGCATTTCAAGACAATGTTGTCGGAGAAGTCATAAACATAGGGCCTGATGAAGAATTTATAACTATAAAGACATTAGCGAAAACTATTGCGGATTTGATAGGTTTTGATTTGAAACCAATGTATATGCCTGACAGACCACAGGAAGTTAGATTTGCATCATGCAGCGCAGATAAAGCCAGAAAACTGCTTGGCTATGAAACAAAGGTTACTCTTGAAGAAGGCTTAAAATCAATGATTGATCACATAAGACAAAGGGGCGTAAAAAAATTCAGATATCACCTTGATTTGGAGATAATTAATGAAAAAACACCAAAAACTTGGAAAGATAAATTATTCTAATTTTTGAGTTTGGTTTTGCAAAAGTAAATCCAAGCTATTGTATCATTCTTATCGGAAAATGCTTGATTTAATTCACAATTCTGTATTATAATCTTTATTTTTTCATTTTCCGGATCAAATTTTGGAAAATTAAATAATATTGCAGTACCTCCTTTTTCAGAAATAGATTTATTGATACTTTTTAAAGTCTTGCTGGAAATATCTATGCCTTGTTTAACATTTAAATATTTTAATAATCCTTTTTGAGCATAAGGCACATATACTGGTTCTATTAAATTGTGGGTATTATAGTATTCTTTTATATCAGTCATTGTTTTGTTATAATCATAGTGTGTAAGATTAAAACCATAATTTGTTATTAGAAACAAATTAAATGCAAGATTTAAAGAAATTAAAAGAAATAAAATCTTTTTATTGTTGATATAAAAGTATATGATCCATAAGAATACCGAAACAGCAAATAATAGGATAAGTGATTCGAAATTAATATAAAAAAAAGGACCTGAACTTCCAAAATATGGAAAATTAAATGAGAAACTTAAAGACATTGCCATTTTTAAATAATTTGTAATATTGTGCGGTATGTATTCAACTTGACGGATATTTATTGCCAGAAAAATAAAGTAAAATATTGTTATTTGTATTAAATTAGATATGTATTTATCATATTTAATATCCTTTAGGAATTTTGCAATTAAAATTAAACAAGGTAATAATATGATCATCAAGTATCTTTCATAAGTTAATGCTTTTGATCCAATTATTAGACAATAAAATAGTACTGGTGCAAGTATCCATATAAAAAAAAGGGTATCTTTTTTATGCATTTTTATGAAACTTAAAGGCAAAATCAATAGAAAAAGAAAACCATATAAACATAATATAAGTATTGGCCTTGAAGATATGCTCCAAGCATTAGCACCCACGTGGTGTATTGTATTTAAAAAAATTTGGTAATTATTTGTCAGGTATGCAATTAATGGAAAAAGGGAAAATAAGGCAATACTCGCGGTAAACGGAGTGCAGAGATAAATAAGCTTTTTTTTAAATGGCATATCTTTTTGGAGAACTAGCCAAGCAACGTAAATTAATGAAAATATAATGTATTCTGCATACTTAGTATATATTATTAAAATTAGTATTATAGATACATACATTATTTTTTTAGTTATATCTTTATTATCTACTTGAATTAAAATAATTATTCCTATTAAAAATAATAAATTCAATATTGCTCCATTCAAATCAATTTGTGTTGATGCAAATATAAACCAAAAAGTAGAAATAGCCAAAAATATGGCAAGTAATCCTACTTTTTCTGAATACTGTTTTTTTAAACAATAAAATAAAATAAATAAGCACATTAAATTTATTACTAAAGGAACAAATCTCAGATTTTTAATAACAATATTTGATACTTTGTAAATATACGCCCCTAATGGGGGATGTGGTATACTCTTGGTGGCATAATTTAAATTTTCAGAGTTTTCTTGCCAATCAGATTCGTCAGCAAAAGGTATTTTATTTGTAAAGGAGACTGTGAATATTAAATAAACTATTATTGCAATACACAACAAGTATCTATTTATTTTATTCATCTGAGTTTTCTATCAAATATTAACCAAATCATTTTTAATCCTAACTTAAAAGATTTCCAGAAATTGGCTGTTATCTTAGATTCTCCTATTCTTTTTTTATAATTTACAGGTATTTCAACGCATTTTAATTTATTTTTAATGCAAACCAGCATGAATTCAGGAGAAAAATATGATCCACCAACATTTAATTGATTCTTAATTTTCAAATAACTCTTTCTTTTTATTAGTTTTAAGGTACAACCCACATCTGTAAGGCAAGGACCATTGTGTACATATTCTAATAATTTCGCAACAAAAACATTACCAACCCTTAAAAACCAATCCATTTTTGCCCCGTCCCATATTAATGATTTTGAAGTCCTAGTTCCAAAAACAACTTCAAACTCATCAGAATAAAGAAGAAGCTTTTCAACATCTTTTGAAATAAAAGTGCCATCAGGTTCTGCCGTAATTATTATGTCCCCTTTAGCTTCTGACATTCCCATCATTAATGCATGCCCATATCCTTGCTTTTTTTCTAAAATATATTTTGCCTTAGTTTTTTTTATTTCATTTGCGGTATTATCTTTAGAATTATTATCAACAGCAAGTATTTCATCGACGTACTTACAACTAAAGAATTCAAGAATGGCGCATCTTATATTCTTTTCTTCGTTATATGCGGGGAATACGATGGATACTTTCTGGTTTTTCCACATTTTATTTACTAAACATTGCTTTTATATTATTATATGCTAATTTTGGCTCAAATATTATCTTTTTTAATCCAAAAAGAAGCAGCAACAAATAGCTCTTATTTCTAATTGATTCATAAGTTAATCTGAATTTCATCTTAGTAAGCTTAGAAAGGGAATGTTCATATGTATATAGGGGTATTTTTTTATTTGTGAGCCAGTAATCATCAGTTATGAATCCTTGCGCTTTAGCAGTGCGATAAATTTCAGTATTAGGATAAAGTTCTAGAATTGCTGCACTTGCTGTGGCTGCCAGACCAATTTTATCCAATAAATCTATTGTCTCATTTAATGTTTCATCTGATTCTGATGGAAGACCAACAAGTAAATATGCATCTGCTTTTATCCCTGCTTGTTTTGTTAACTTGAATGCAGTTATTATCTGTTCTCTTGTGATGAATTTTTTCATGGATGTAAGCATTTTTTCTGAGCCCGATTCTATGCCAAATATCATTTTTTGGCAGCCTGCTTTTTTCATCCAACTTAACATCTCCAGAGATATAGGATGAACTCTTGCTGAGCAGATCCAATTTATTTTAATTTTTCTTTGCAATATTTCTTTGCAAATATCAATTACCCTATTATTATCTAGTGTGAATGTATCATCATGAACAAATATGTTTTTGATGTTTGGGAATTGTTTTTTAATTTGTTCTATTTCATCAACAACATTTTTTGCAGAACGCCCACGCCAGGTTTTCCAGTATGCTTTTGTTGAGCAGAATATACATTGCCCAACACAGCCTCGGCTCGTAATAACAAATGCATTTTTTGATTTTGGGTTTAAGAAGGCTTCATGTTTTGGAAATGGCAACATATCTAAGTCTTTTATTGGCTCGGGCGGGTTAGTCAAAACCAATTCATTATTCTTATCTATGAATGCAAGTCCAGGAACTGATTTCAAAGCATCTTTATTATTTATATTTTCGACCAATGCATGTATTAATGATTCTCCTTCAGTTACACAAATTGCATCTACAGGAAAATTTCTCAAGATTTGTTCATATAAAACACTGCAATGAATGCCCCCTGCAATTATCTTAATTTCAGGATGCTTTTCTTTTATTTTTTTAATCAAATCAAAAGATGCAACTCGATTCATCGATAATATGCTAAAACCAACAACATCTGGTTTTTCCTGGTTGATTATATCTAAAAATTCAGTTTCTATCTGATTTTGCGGTTTATTAAAAAAATCAAATAACCTTACGTCATGTCCTTTTTTCTCAAGAATTGTGCCTAAATATGCAATCCCCACAGGATAAGATCTTTCCTTAAAATACCAAGGCTTCAATATTTTCTTTAGGAATGTTTCATTAAATGCATTTTCCGAAGGTGCACTAACTAAGTATATTTTCATTTTTCTAACTCCACATAAAGTTCCAATGCAGGAAAAATTCGTGAAAATGTATCTTCATATGCATGAGACATTTTGTTTGCAAGGCATTCTATTATCCAGTTATATATTTGGAAAGATTTGCCAAAAATTAATCTTTTCTTTAATTTATTGAACTTTATTTTTGTTTCATGAGAATATGTCCTAGACGCTTCATTGCATGTATTTTGATGGAAATAATCGAAACTAAAGTAGCCAAAAGCTCTTACATGCTGCGGATCTGTCCACGCAGATGAGCTTGTAAAATGAGGCACAGTTATTTTTAATATACCTCCTTTTTTTAAAATACGATGTATTTCAATCATAGTCTTATTTAAATCAGTTATGTGTTCTAGAATATGCTTGCATATAATTTCATCAAATTCTTCATCTTTAAAAGGATAAGGAAACTTATTCAAATCATGAACTACATTAACACCAGGAAGTTTAACGCAATCCAGATTAACATATCCTTCTTTACTGTCTCTTCCGCAACCAAGATTTAATTTTTTCATTCAATACCCCCAAACGCATCTGTCTGTGGTCTTATAAATTGCTTCAACTTCTGTCCCAACCGCCTTAGCAATATGTACTATCCCTGTATCTGGTGCAATTACTTTCTTTGCATTCCGCACCAGTTCTGTTAATGTCAATAAGTCTGTCTGTCCTGTCAGATTGATTATGCTTGGTTTATTAAATTTACTGTTATGTCCGGTCTCTTCCTTTGACCCAGTAATCGCTATTTTAAAATTTTTGTTTTTATTTATAAAACTAATGATTTCTTCATCAGTCAGATCTTTTTCTTTCCTTCCTGATTTTGGATTGATTATTATGAATTTTTTGCTCTGTAATTTATATTTTTTCATCAACTTTCTGCAGTTTTCTTTTGCATTGTCATCTATGAATATTTTTGTTTTTTTTGTTTTAAAATTATTGCAAAAAGGCTCAATCAACTTCAGATTCTGCTTGATTACATGAATCTTGCCATCATATGGCCTTATTTTATTCAATAAGAATCCAAAACCTCTGCAAGAATAGCCTATGGTATATGCTCCTGTTTTGTATGCCAAGCGGATGTTTCTCGGATCACCATGCATTTCAAAGACAAGATCATATTTCTCTTTTCTTAATTCTTTTACGACCTCAGATAGTTTTTTGCTGCCTTGGATAGCTCTTTGTATGAACCAGGGAGCATCATATTCTATTATTTTATTAACAAAAGGATTATTTTTAATTAGTGGTGTAGTCAGTTTTTTGCATAAAACATGAACTTCACAATCAGGATAGTTCTTCTTAAAAGTTTCAAAAACAGGAGTTGCCAGTATCATATCACCGATATGTTCTAGCCTGATAAAGAGCACTTTCCTTATTGTTTTTGATTTTCTCCTAAATTTTGTCCAGAAGAACAGAATATTTCCAATAATGTCACCAATAAATAATATTAGCACATACTTCCAATTCACTTGATACATTCCAAGACCTCATTAATACTTATTCTTGAAATATCATTTTCCTGATTAAATTTAAGTTTTCCATAGATATCATAAGATGGACTTTTTGCGTGCCAGATATATTTATGCCTTTTTCCAATCGGTGCTAATACTCCGGGGTCTGTCGGCCCAAACAAGGATATTATCTTAGCTATTCCCGCAGCAGATGCTAGATGCATCGGTCCAGAGTCATTGCAAATGAAAATTTTGCATTTTTTGATAAGTGCAGCTGACTGCTTTAAGTTTGATTTGCCAATTGCATTAATCACCTTGGACTGTTTTGCAATAAACTCTGCTGCTTCTGTATCATCTTTTCCCCCAATAAGAAGTATTTGGTATTTCCTTGATAATATTTGGCATAGCTGTGCAAATTTCTCAGTAGGCCATCTCTTTGCAAAGAGCGTCTGCCCAGGATTGATTGCTCCGCCAGGAGCAATTCCAATAACATTTTTGCCGAGCTTATTTTTTTTCCAAAACACATTCACCCAATCCGTATCGTATTTTGAGATAAAAATATCCATCTGCGTGTCATCATACTTTATTTTTAATCCAAGAGCTTTGGCAAGATCAAGATAATACGATATGTCATGCTTGGTCTGGTCATAATACACCTTCTTATTCAGAAACATTCCTTCTTTTCCAAGCCTATCAAACCCGACTCTCACAGGAATTCCTGCAAGAAATACAGTCAAATTGAAAATCCAATGCTTATCAAGAACAAAAACAATATCATACTTCTCTTTCTTTATTTTTCTTATTAGCTTAAGCCATTGTAATAGTTTTTTCTTTACAAATATGCTTTCATCAAACGAAGTTACATTATCCAGATTCTTGTTCCCTTCAAGCACTCCTGCAGAATGCCCTCCAATAAGATAATTAATCTGAGCATCTGGAAAATTCTTCCTAACTTGCCTAAGTAAAGGGGTTGTCATCAGAGTGTCTCCAATTGCTCCTAATTTGAAGAAAAGAATCTTTTTCATGTTCTCACTGAAGTTTTCCTATAATCTTTGAACTTGAATAGCCATTCAGGGTCTTGAATATCTCAATCCTTCCGCCATAGCTCTCAACTAATTCATGGCCGACAGTAGTCTCTCTTGTATAATCACCGCCTTTGACTATGATAAAGGGTTTTACTGTTGTTATCAAGTTAAGCGGAGTGTCTTCATCAAAAAAGACAATATAATCAATATAGCTTAATGCGGAGAGTATCTCTGCTCTTTCTTCCTGCGGTGTTACTGGCCTTGAAGGGCCTTTTAACTTTTTGATTGAGCTATCTGTATTCAACCCCAGTATTAGAATATCTCCGTGTGACTTTGCAAACTGCAATAACCGAGTATGCCCTATATGCAATAAATCAAAGCATCCGTTTGTGAAAACAATCTTTTTCCCTTTTTTCCTAAGATCTTCTGCAATCTGTTTTATTTCTTCAAATGTTTTTGTCTTTGTCTCTTCTTTCTCAAACTTCTGCAACAATTCCTTTGCGCTTACTGTTGCTGTTCCTGCTTTTCCGACTTTTATTCCTGCTGCATGATTGCCTATGATTGCTGCCTCTTTAAGCTCCACACCAACAGCTACGGCAAGGGCAATTGATGCTGTTACAGTGTCTCCTGCTCCTGAGACATCATAAACCTCTCTTGCTTCTGTTGGAATATGCATATCAACTCCATTTGTTTCAAATAAAGACATCCCCTCTTTTCCTCTTGTGATTAGAATATTTGCGCCCGTCTGCTCCTGAAGTGCCCTGCCAATTTCCATAATATCCTGCTTGCCTGTTATCTCTTTTGCTTCTGCGAAATTTGGCTTTATCAGGAATGCGCCCTTATACAGCTTGAGATTCTTTGGTTTTGGGTCAACAATTACTTTTTTTCCGCAAGAAAGAACTGTTTTCATCACTTCTTCATTCACTATGCCTTTTGCATAATCAGAAATTACAATGATATCTGCTGCTGCAATGAATTTTTTTATCTTTTCAATAACATCTTTTGCATTTATGCTTGGCTCGCTTTCGTAATCTATCCTGAGCAATTGCTGCGTGTGGCCGACAACACGGGCTTTCTGGATTGTTGGAGCATTCCAGATAGCAAAATCAGATATGACTCCCTTTTCTGCCAAAAGATTTGCAAGAATGCCTGCCTCTGGGTCTTTTCCAACAAATCCAACAAGATAAACAGTTCCGCCAAGAGCAGCTATATTGCATGCTGCATTAGCAGCTCCTCCAGGAACATAGCTTTCCTTCTCAACCTTGACAACCTGGACAGGTGCTTCTGGGCTTATCCTTGTGACACTGCCGTAAATATATTTGTCCAGCATTACATCTCCTATGACTAGAATCCTTTTTCCCTTGAAGTTCTCAATTATTTCTCTGCTGTTCATTTTCAATGATGTGCTTTACAGCCACAAATAAATTTCTTGCAATATGATTTGGCTTGATTTCATAGTGATTATCTTTTCCTGCCTTTCCGGTCATCACAAGTATTGTCTTGCAGCCAGCATTCTCTCCCGCTTTAGTATCATCTGTCTTATCACCAATCATCCAACACTTAGTTAAGTCCAAGTTAAAGTCAGCTTTTGCTTGCTCAACAAGGCCTATCTTTGGCTTTCTGCAGTCACAATTAATCTTATACTTTCCAATTGCTTTTTCAGGATGGTGCGGGCAAAAATAAGATGCATCAATCCTTCCCCCAGCTTCAACTATTTTTGCAGTCATGTGCTCCATCAATGCAAAATAATCTTTTTCAGTATAATATCCCCTTCCTATCCCTGATTGCCCTGTGATTATTATTATTTTGTAATCTGTTTTTGCAAGCAAGCTGATTGCTTCAAGAGCTCCTGGAATGAACCTGCAATCCTCTATTTTGTGCAGGTATTCTATATCCTCATTGATTGTTCCGTCCCTGTCTAAAAAAACTGCTTTATTCATTCTGCAGCTACCCCCAGTCTGCTTACTCTTTGAATAGTTCTTCTTCAATCAGCTTGCACCAAGCATGAATAATCGTGATATGACTTTCCTGTATCCTTGCAGTATTGCTTGAAGGCACTATTACCTCATGATCACATAAGCCTTTCATCTTGCCGCCATCTTTTCCTGTGAGGCCAATTATCTTTAGTTTTGCTTTTTTCGCCTTCTCAATTGCCTTCAAAACATTAGGAGAATTGCCTGATGTTGTTATAGCAACCAGAACATCACCTTCCCTTCCAAAAGCCTCAACCTGCTTTGAGAAGATATCATCAAAACCATAATCATTCCCAATGGCAGTCAAATTAGACGTGTTAACATTAAAAGCAATCGCAGGCAATGGCTTCCTGTCTTTTTCAAACCTGCAGACAAGCTCTGCTGCAAAATGCTGCGCGTCTGCAGCACTTCCCCCATTGCCGCACACAAGTATCTTGTTTCCATTCCTCAATGCTGCAATCATTGCCTCTGCAGTCTTTTCAATATGTGAAGAAAGCTCAAGAAGCTTTTCTTTTGTCTGGATAGATTCCACGATTATTTGTTTTATTTTTTCAAGCATTTTTTTAAATTCTTGTTTTAAATAATTAAATCATACATATTATTTAATTTTGATACAATTTGATCCCAATCATACTTTTTAACAAACTGTTCGCTCAGCTTTATCTTTTCTGTATATTCATTTTTATCTTTAAATAAGTTTGTAATTTTATCTGCCAAATCTTTATAATCATCCAACTTGAAAATCTGTCCGCCAACACCGTTTCCTGTCACTTCAATTAATGGGGGAATATCTGAACAAACGTAAGGAACTCCGCAGGCCATTGCTTCTATGACAACCATACCAAAACCCTCCACAGCAGAGGGCAAGCAGAATATGTGTGATTTCTTTATTTCTTTTATGACATCTTCATTTTTCTCAACAAACCCGAGCAATGTAAAATTCTTTTCAAGTTTTAATTGTTTTATTAATTCTTTTAAGTTTTCTTTTTCTTCACCATCACCGATGATTCTGCATTGAATGTCAGGAATTTCTTTTTTAATCAACGCTATTGCATGGATTAAAGTATCAACTTTTTTTGTTTTCACTAATCTCGCAACACAGCAGACTGTGGGCAGATTGTATTTTGATACTTTAAATTGCTCGTACTTTTCAATATCCACTCCATTAGGGATAACTGTTATTTTTTCAGGTTTTACTCCCTGAATTTCTAATTGTTTTTTGGTAAATTCACTTACTGCAATTATCCTGTTCCAACCAAGCTTGAGCGCTACTCTCTCCCAGATGCTGCCAAGCCCTCCTGTTAGCAAGCCCTTGTTCTTGACCCAACTCTGGCCCGCCCATGTTTCATGGTATGTGGCTATTTTTGGAACACCTTTCACAAAGCCCAATAATCCTGCAGGAACATATCCCAAGAAACTAAATCCTTCAAGCAGGTCTGCCTTGATAATCATGCCCCTGAATAATGCTGCGATAACAAAATTAAGCCTATTAAGAATATTGCCTTTATGGCTGTAAGGATTATTAAGTCCGCACCTGTAAACGGTTATGCTATCAAAATGCTGGATTCTTTCCTGGCCTTTTTGGTAAGAGCAGAGAACTGTGACATCATGGCTCCTGGCAAGCCTTTTGGCTGCATTGTAGCATCTTGCCTCCACACCCCCAGTAATGTTTGCACTTGGAGAATCTGGAAAGTATTCTGTAATTATCACTATTTTCATTTCTTCTTTTGGCCTCTCTGGATAGCTATTGTCCTGGTCAGTTTTGTAATATTTCTGTTCAATGCTTCTAATCTGACATAAATCCTGAATATAAGATAAAATAGCAACAAGATAGATATATACACAACGAAATCAATACCCCTGCCAATACCTAAGAAACTTGAAAAATAAGACGTGGCATTTGGAATAAAAGCAACGACAACAACCGCAATCCACACAATTGCCCAAAAGATAAAAGAAACAACTGAAATCTTATGTTCCCTTAGCCTAAGAAAAGCCCTGCTGACTGCAAACAATGCAATTATTATTGCAATTACCTGAATTGGCTCAATTGAAATCATTTTTTTACCTCGCAAATTTCTTGAAAAGCATTCTTCCCAATATCTTAACAGCTCCAAAATAAGAGCCATGACCTCTCTTCATAGTCTCTTCTGTATACATTATTGTTACAGGAATCTCTTTGTACTTCAGGTTTTTCTTGCGTATCTCCTCAACTATCTCTGATGCATGAGCCATTCTATCACAGGTAATATCTATCTTTTGAGCAGCTTTTCTTGACATTGCCCTAAAGCCATTATGTGCATCTGTCATTTTCATCCTGTAAAAAATCCAAACAACCAGCACAGAGCCTTTAAGGAGAAACTTTCTTAGTAAAGGAACTTTTGTTTTCTTAAGAAAGCGAGAGCCAACTGTAATGTCTACCTTGCCCTCTGCAACTGGCTTAATCATCGCAGGCAAATCTTCAACACGATGCTGGCCGTCTGCATCAAAAGTAACAATAATATCAGTTCCCTGTAATAAAGCATAATCGATACCTGTCTTCAAAGAAGCACCCTGCCCCCTATTGATTGAATGTTGCAATGCAGTTGCTCCTGCCTTTTCAGCAGCTGCAAAAGTATTGTCCCTGCTGCCATCATCAACCACAACAATATTTGAGTAGCCTGCTTTCTGAAGGCCCTTAACTACTGAAGAAATATTTTTCTCTTCATTGTAAGCAGCTATTACAATACAAGTATTCATACCTTGTTTTTAATGAAGGCGCTTTTTAAAACTTTTGTTTATGAATTAAAAAAGTTTATAAACACCCATCAAATTACCTGAAACATGGGCGAAAAGGAAAATTTAAACAAATTGTCTGTAGTCATTTCTGCATATAATGAAAAAGGAAATATTGAGATTCTTTCTGTAAGACTAATAAAAGTGCTGAAAGAATTAAACATTAATTATGAAGTTATCTTAGTTATTGATGGAAATGATGGTGCAGCAGAATCGATGAGAAACTTAATTAAGAAAAATAAGTATAAAACTTTTAAGATTTCTTCTTCAATGAAACCAAGGGGATTTGGAAATTCCTTTAGAAAGGGCTTTTCCATGGTTGATACAACTTCCAGTCATATTTTAACAATGGATGCAGATTTAAATCACAGGCCTGAAGAAATACCTCTTTTTATCAATAAGATTTTAAAGACTGATAGTGATATTATAGTGGGATCCAGGTATATCCACGGGAGCAAAATGTATAAAAGAGAATTTATTAAAGGTATGTTAAGCACCGCAGCAAATATGGTATTTCCTGTTCTTTTTGGACTCAAAGTTAAAGATATATCCTCAGGATATCGATTATATAAAAAACAAGTTATTAGTGATTGTTTTAGCAAGCTTAAAACAAATAATTTTGAATTTTTGGCAGAGATTTTATATAAATCCAAAAAATATCATATGCTTGAGATTCCGATTAATTTTGAAAAACGCAGTATTGGTCAAAGTAAATTTAATATGTTTGGAACATTCTTTGGCTATTTAAGGGTGATATTTGGAAAATGAAGTGGCATCACTTTTTAACAAAGTTTGTTGCAAATCAAAGACTCAAATTAATCTTAAATGAATTAAAAAAAGCAGATAAGCAAAAGATACGCATTTTGGATGTTGGCTGTGGAAATAGATATATAACGAATTCCATTAAAAATGAAGGGTATAACATTATTGGAATAGACTTGTTAGATACTGCTTCTTGGATGAATGGGCAAAAACCAGATTTTATTATGGATGCTTCAAAAATGACTTTTGAGGATAAATGTTTTGATGTAGTGATTGCATTAGAAGTTCTTGAGCATGTTTCCTGTGCGACAGAAATTAAAAGAGTTTTAAAAGAAAATGGAGTGTTTATTTGCTCCACCCCAACACCAAAGACTGATTTTATAAGACACATACTTGTTTTTTTACATATTTTGGAAAATCAAGATTTTGAAGGTCACACAAATTTAATTGATTTGCGAGAAATTCCAATGAAACTTTTATTTTACAAAAAAATGTTTTTTAAGACATCACAGTTTGGTATCTTTACCAAAGTTTGAAAAAAATGTATACCCTTTTTGAGATTAAAAAAGCAGGCGCAATCTTTTTTTTAGTTGTAATAATATTTTTATGTTATATTTTTGTCAATCCGATATTATTTAATGGACAAATAAGTCATGAATCTCCACAAGGATACATGGCCGGTGATGCTTATTGGATACTATCTAATGTAGATCATACTGCTGAAAAAGGAACGTATAGAGAAATAGCACCAGTGTTCACAGATTTTTCAAAAGAAAAATTTCCTCCGGTCGATCCTCCTTTATTTATCTATTTTGCGGCTTCTGTTACTAATATGTTGAATATTGCCAGTTATGATGGGACAACTGTTGCAATTTTTTTATTAATACTTTGCACTATCTTAATTGCTTTTGTTTTTCTTTACGAACTAAATCCTATGGTGTCTTTTATTTCTTTATCGTATTGCCTTCTAATAGCTTTTTTCCCGTATAGTGCGTCTTTTACATGGGGATTCTGGAGGCAATTTATGGGTATTATTGCATTATTTTTTGGTTGTATTTTTATCGCAAATAAACCAAACTTGAGAAATTCAGTTTTTATTGTGATTGCCTTAACAGCAGCAACATTAAGCTATGGAATATACGGCATTTTTCTTTCAATGGTTCTGATTTCTTTATATTGTATGAGACTTTTTATCCATAGAACCACTAAAACATTTTTTATGAATTTAAGTTTAATCTTTTTTTTAACTTTTTTGTTAACTGCGCCGTATCTTCTTGATTTTATAATTGCTTTTAATCAAGCTGATTCTGTGACAATATCGCCAGTATCAGGGTTTCTTGGAAAATATGATCCTTACGGTGCAAAGATTACTTTTTCTCATATATCTGGATTGTGGTTTTTGGCAATATCTTTAATCATATTACTTCTTTATTTGATTGTTACATTAAAAAAAGAAACCTTGCTAAGAGACAAAACATTTGTTATCTTAATGTTATTCCTGATTTCAGCTTTAGCTTCATTTGGATTAGTAGAAAGAACATATATTTTAAGATTTCTATGGCCTGCATTGATTTCTTGTATTTTTGCACTATCCATATTTTTATTATTCAGAATGTTATTTGCGAATAAACCGATTGTTACGATTTTTCTCTCACTATTGCTTTTTATGGTATTTACTATCTCCATTTGGACTTTTTTAAACCCTCAGCGCGGGGTCACATATATGTCTATTTCCCCAAAAGAAGAATGGACTGCTTTTGAATATCTTAATGAGAGATCGGATGCTGATGCAAATGTTCTTTTAGTAGACCAATATTTATACCAGGATGCGGTTGTTACAGGTCTTAAACGGCACACAAGATTTCTAGGTCCATCAGATATTGCTAAGCTTGTACCTGATAATTTAACCCTGACTTATGTAGATAGTCACAAATTTTGTCAATTTCCTAACACCGTATTTAAAAATTTTAAATTTAATAAAGTAGATATACCCATAAAATGTAAATCACAAAATGTTCCTTTATGTAATTTCGATTATATCTTAATAGCATTAAGTAAGGATTATGCAAATTGGTTAGAAAATCAGAATCTTAATAATTTTAGTCTAGAAAAGAATTTTAATGGTATTTTATTGCTGAGAAATAACCAGAAAAGGTGTTCATTATGAATAATTTACTTATTAATATACAATATTTTATCAAAAAAATGAAATTGAGCTTACTTATTTTTTATGTGCTTTTTTTGATATTATGGTCTGTATTTTTTTATAATGATTCTTTTTTTAACAATTTAATCCGAGCCAGTAAACTCACATTATTCTTATTTATGCCTGGAATCTTTTTCACATATGCTTTGTATGAGAATAAAGATCCCCTTGTTATTATTTTAATGGGCGTATGCGCAGGAATTCTACTAAATTCGCTACTTTATTTCTTCTTAGGATTATTAAATATGGGGCTGAATATCTCTATTTATTTATCTCCAATATTGCTGATACTTATTTCTTTATTTATCCTTATTTTTACTGTTTCGAAACAGGAATGAGTGCTTTTTCTTTCTTGAAATAACCTAAAACAAGAAATACTTTTTTATTTAATACTCTCCATCTTGATTTTGAAATTCAAAGTCTTGTTCCCAAGCGGGTGAGCATTAGGATCTGTTCCATAAGCATCTTCTGGCTTTATCTTGATTGTTTTAATGTCATTTAGCTTCATTCCAACAACAGCTTCATCAAAGCCTTTTATCATCTGCCCAGCTCCGACTTCAAAGCCAAGAGGATTTGTCTCTTTGCCTGAGAATGTGCTTTCTTTTGTTACATTATTGCTTTTCCAGTCTTTGATGCTTGAATCAAATATTGTTCCATTTGCGAGCCAGCCAATATAATCAGCAGTCACTTTATCTCCTTTTGAGACAATTGTTTTCTCAACAAGAGTTCTGTGCACTCTTGGCTTTGTGCCTTCCCAGTTTACTTTCCAGACATAAATCATTCCGCCTGTGACCTGCCTCTGCTCATTAAACAGCTCAAAGTGCGTCAAGCCATGGCCGTCCATGAAGAACATCCTTGTGAACATGCTTTTTGCAAGCAAAGGATCTGCAAGCAGGCTTTGATACCCGCCTTCTGCAGGAATAAGGATTGCAGAGTAAGGAATATTTGCTCCTTCCATTGTTTTCTCGCCCATTGTCTTGTTTTTATTGACATAAATAAGCGACTGCGGTATTCCTTCGCCTTGCTGGACTTTCAGTTTTGCACTAAGATCCTCTGTGTTAACAGTTAGCCCGTTATCACAGATGATTTCATTTTTATCCGGGTGGCAGCCTGAAATGCCTGTAGGGTAGCCTGGCCAGGATGCAATCCAGTTGTTTGCATCGGTTTCAGTGCTTATTGCCTCGACTTCATCATACATCTTCTCAGCTTTTTCAGCATCATATCCGAACTTTTTCTTCATTTTTTCAATCATTTCATCTTTTGGAAGGCTTTTCATATTCATCCAAATGTCTGCTTTCTCAAAGTCCCAGCCGCCAAAGTGCGCCCAGACTCCTGCCTTGCCAATCATGTCATCTGAAGTTATAAAATAATTTTCAGGCGGAGTGCAGTGCGTGTACTTAAGCACTTCATCAACATTCTTGATTTTTGCTTTCTCAAGCTCTTTTGCAGCTTCTTTTTTGTCAAGCACGATTATCTTGTAAATCAAGTCAATTGACTTATGCGAGTCATTAGTTTCTTTCAGCAATTTCTCAAAAGCAGTATTTGAACCGCAGTCAAGCATTCTTAAAATTCCAACAGCTTCATCTTCATTGCCTGTCAAGAGGACATGGCCAATCCAGTGAGCCATTGGAGTATTCTGGGATGCTCCATCAAATGTGACTGCCCTGTCTGCAACATACTTGAAGTGATGACCGAAATCCCACCATGAATTAATTATTGCATCTGGCTGTGAGGAGTCTTTTATTGCAGTCAAAGCATTCCACCAGGCATCATTCATTATGGGAATGTCTCCTTTTGCCTGGGCCATATCTGCTTTTACAGGAGCAATAAACAGAAGCGCAAACAGCACAATCAGAACAGGACCTGTGATATATGCCTTTACATGCAGCCCTTTATCAAACCAAACAGTTATTTTTTCATACAAAATGCCAAGCGCAGCCCCAAAAGCAACTGAGAATGCAGGAGCTAAAAGCAAAGTGAACCTGACACCCTTTGTTGAGGCATATATTGTTCCAATGAACCAAATTGTCAATAGTATAGAATATTTCAAGTCATATTTTCCATGCTCATCCTTTTTCAGCATCATAAGAAGTATTCCAAGCACAGCAATCACAAAAAGGAATTTTCCACCCATAGAATCAATCACTGTCTGTATTGAAGCAGGATTAAGCTCTGCAACAGTTGTGTAGACATTAGGCCACAATGTCGGATGCGCTGCTGCCTTAATTATAGTAAAGCCAAGAGGGGCTTTAAATGCACTAATGAATGTTCCAAATCCCGCGAATGCTGATACAAATATCCCCGAAGCAACAACAAAAACAATTCCTGCAAGAATAATATCTTTCAAAGCAGGTGTTTTGAAGATATTTATTTTTTTAACAATCTCTTTTCTGTATACATAAAGCTGGTACACAAAATATAATCCAATTGATGCAATAATGAAATCAAACAAATACCACCAGCCACCTGCCCATGCAATAGAATAAATGCCTATTGAAAGGCCAGTTAGTGCAAACAAGCTATATTTCTTCCAATTTGTCTTTGCAGAAAATGCCTCAACAAAAAGCCAAACTATAAGCATTGGGAAAAACATGTTATACGCATCTGTGTCAGCATGGCCCCAGGGAGTCCTGCCAAAAGCGGCTGTACTGAGTGCAGCCATTGTTGCAGTGAAAATTCCACCCACATTTCCTGCAAATTTCCTTCCAATAAAGAAAGCAGGAATCAATGCAAGGAATGAGAATATCACTGGGAAATAATTTGCTGCCTGCATAAGGCTTATTTTGGAATTAAACAGGTGCATTATTTTGTAAATGTATGCAAGAACGTAGTTATGGAGAGTGAAGCCAGCAGGGCCTCCAAGAGGCGCAACCATATGGTTATCCCAAGGCTGCCCGTTCTTTAACTCATCATAATACTGCCCTTTCTCAAGAAAGTTTCTCGCATACCTCAAATAAGTATATGGATCAATATCTGGCATGTAAGTATAAGTGTTTCCTTCATAATCATACTGAAACTGGCTTCTCAGTTGCTGGACAATTTGCACTTTCTGCTGGTCAATCTGTGCTTTTTGCTCTAACATAAGCTTGTCAAACTGTTCTGTGATTATTTTTTCCTTGTTCTTGTCAGGTAAGTTAGGATATTCCTTGTCAACTGCCTGCTTGACTTGAGCTTTTACGTAATTGTTAATTGAATTTGCTGCCCAGTCCTCTGCCTGAGGAATATTCTCTGTCTGCATTCGCATCCAGATACCGCCCCAAGGCAAATATCCTTGATTAGGAACTAGCTGAAGCACTAAAACAAGAACTAATAATAATGGTAATTGATACTTGATTAAGAAATTTTTTATCCTTCCAAAATCAATTGAGAGCTCTTCATCATCTTTATTGCTTGCTTTTGATTCACTGCCAAGTCCTTTAAAGAATCCTTTTATCTTGCCAAAATTAATTGCAACATCATCATCTGGATTGTGTTTTTCAATATCATGAAGCTTTTTCTGCTCTTCCTTAATCTCCTTTTTAACTTCTTTTTCTTCTGATTTAAGTTCAGCTTCCTCTGTTTTAAGCTCTTTTATCTTTTCTTTCTCTTCCTTTATCTCATCTTTCTTCTTTCTCTTGAAAAAGCCTGTAATCTTGCTAAAATCTATTGAAATTTCATCATCTTCTGCCATAATAAATCTCCCCCTGAAGCGAGAAAGATACATATTACTTAAAAAGGTTTCTTTTTATTACTTTCTTAACTTCTCTTCATACCTCTTCAAATCAGCTTCAATCATCATCCTGACCAGATCTTCAAACGGAACTTCTGGTTTCCAGCCAAGCTTTTCTCGTGCCTTGTCTGATTTGCCCTGCAAGACTAATAGCTCTGCAGGCCTCTTGAACTGAGGGTCTATCTTAACGTATTTTTCCCAATCTTCTACACCAGCATAATTGAATGCAAACTCGACAAAATCTTTAACAGATCTTGTTTCTCCTGTTGAGATTATATAATTATCTGGCTTTTCCTGCTGAAGCATGAGCCACATTGCCTTGACATAATCTCCTGCAAAGCCCCAGTCCCTCTTGCTTTCCAGGTTTCCAAGCCTTAATTCATCAGCCAAGCCAAACTTAATTCTTGCAACAGTATCTGTTATTTTTCTTGTGACAAACTCCTTGCCTCTTATTGGAGATTCATGATTAAACAGTATTCCATTGCATGTGAACAAGCCATAGCTTTCTTTGAAATTAATTGTTGTCCAATACGCATGCAGTTTTGCAATCGCATAAGGGCTTCTCGGGTGAAAAGGCGTATTTTCTGTCTGCAATCCATTTTCAGAAGAGTTGCCGAACATCTCAGATGTTGATGCCTGATAGAATTTTGTCCTTGGGCTGAAGAGCTTTATTGCATTCAGCAAGTACAGCACGCCCATTGCATTCACTTCTGTTGTGAATTTTGCCTGATCCCAGGATGCAGCAACAAAAGACTGTGCAGCAAGATTATAAACCTCATCTGCGTGTATGTTTTTTACAATATTCATCAAGGAGCACTCATCTGTCAGGTCTCCTGAAATAAAATCAATATGGTCAGTTACTCCTAAATAGTCTGAATTTTCAAAATTTGCATTCGTATGCCTTCTTATCAATCCATAAACTTTATACTCTTTTTCCAATAAGAGTTTTGCAAGATATGGCCCATCCTGGCCTAAAATTCCAGTGATTAAAGCTGTTTTTTTCATTTGTTCTCCCCCATTTTTTGTTAGAAGCTTACATACTTATTTAATATTTTTCTTTTTTTGCCACAAGCACTTCCCAAACCACAATAATCTTGGCTCTGCCAGCAAAATCTTTGGCAGGAGCTTTATCGGGTTGTCTCTGTTGTGCTTTGACAGCTCTTTTTTTATTTTTGGATTATTTATTATTGAGACAAGACTGTTGTAATCTCTTGTGCTGAACCTATCTAATACTGATCTTAAAATTGAATGCAGCGATAGTTCTCGCCTTAATTTTTTGACTGCTGATTCATAGTTCTTATTATTGATTATGCAGTCTGCAAGAATTTTTGCTGATTGCAAGCCAGGAATCAAGCCTCCGCCTGTTGTTGCTTTGCAGAATGTTGCAGCATCGCCAATCAAGTAGATATTATTCTTTTGGACAGTTTGCCTGTGATTATATACTGGTATAAGGCCTGCTTGTACTGCCTTAATCTTTCCTTTACTTTTAAGAAAGTTTTCAAAATAATGCCTTGTGTTTTGTTTTGTTGCCAAGCCAATTCTTGCAATTGTGCTTGATTCAGGAACAATCCATGCAAAAAATCCAGGGGCAACCTTGCCGAAGAAAGTCTGGAATGTTTTGCTGTCAAACTGCCCTTGCACTGTCGCCTGCATTCCAATAAAGAATTTTCTTCTGCCAAAAATGCCTGTGCTCTTTGCAACTGCGCTGAGAGGGCCGTCTGCGCCAATCAAGATTTTTGTCTTGAACTTCTTAATTTTATTCCCGCTTCTGAAGACCGCACATTTGTCTGCAGGGTTATATGTGATGAACCTGTGAGATAAATAAACATGTGCGCCTGCATCTGCTGCCATATCAAGCAAGTGCTGGTCGAATTTCTGCCTGTCAACAAGAATCTCATTAACTTTTACTTCAGCAGAACTGTTTTGAGAAAAAACCTTCACTTTGTTTAATCTGTTTGTAATAAAAGATTTTTTCAGTTCAATTAATTCAGATATTTTGTCAGTCAAAAGGCCTGTGCACTGAACAGGGAGGCCAACTTTATCATGCTCTTCGAAGATGCCAACATTAAATCCTGCTTTTGCAAGAAGATATGCTGCAAAGCTTCCAACAGGGCCTGCGCCGACTACAATTATCATAAGTTTTGGAAATGCTTTTAATTATTTATACTTATTTGTTTCAAGCGGAGAAAACTCAAAGGTGCCTTCGGCAATAAAGGCAAAGTTAACTTTTGCAGATGTATTTGAACTAGGCAAAGTGCTTTACACTTTGCGATTCTATATTTTTGGCGCATTATTCCGCATATGCACTTGTCTCTGTGCCCTTGGCACCTAATAAGTTAGACGTTCAACGTATGACGTAAGACGTAACAGTTAATCGGTCACTCGGAAAACGTCAAACGTCTAACATCATACGTCAAACGTTCTTCATCACTCCAGAATAGTATCAAAAACGAAAGCTTTATATATTTTACATTATTTGGAATCCAATTATATAGCTTGTGGGGGAATTCATCATGGAAAAGAAAAAAATATCTTGGTTAAAAAGATCATTATTGATACCAGCAGCCCTTCTCGGAGTGCTGGCCTTTGGCGGCTGCAAGTCAGCATCAACACTTGAAGAGCCATCATTCTTAAGGCAATATTCTAAGCCAACAGTGGCTGCAAAAGCTGAGTCACGAGCAGAAGGAAAAGAAGCTGCTGAGCCAGGCAAGAATTACCCATTAAAAGTCTACCTTTCAGGCAGAGGAACATTTGCAGAAGACTTCGCAAGAGGAAGCGGAAGCGCAAAAATAGTTGTTTCACCAACACAAAAAATCAGAATCCCAGCATATTTCTCAGGAAGCTACTCTGAATCAGAGCAGGATGATGGAGACACACTTACCACAAGAACAGTAAGAGGGGGCATAGGAGTTGGCGTATACCATGACCTTTCTGAAGATGTAACAGGATATGCAGAAGGCACAGCTGTTGCAGAAGGAACAGGTTATAAAAATGAAAGAGACAACCTTGACCTTGACAGGACACTGTGCTTTGGAGTAGGCAAGCTAGGGCTTATTGTAAAAAGCCTTGACCTCAAATTGCTGCTCTCAGGCGGATTTGGCAAAGGAGAATATTCAGGAACACTAGGCACAGCAGACCTTGATGACATTGCAACAAGAGGATTTATCTCACTCAAAGGAAAAATGAAAATCACAGGAAAAGGCGGCATAATAATGGACTTTGATTCTGAAGATGAGGAATCAAGCGAAGACAAGGAAGAAAAGAAAGGGCAAGGAGTTTATGCGCTTGCAGGAGTTGGCTATGACCAGCAGGAATTCAAAAACCTCGTAAAAGGAAGAATACCATCTGCAGAGCTTGGCGGGGAATGGAGAGACGAAATAAAAGGAATGCCATACTTTGTCAGAGTGCTTTTAACAGGAAGGCAGGAAGAATATCTTTATCCTTTTGCAAAAGACAAAAAAGAAATATACTTCGGAATCGGCGTTGACGCAGGGATAAAAGTCGGAGACTGCCTCACTTTAACTTTGGGCACAGGATACGATGGGCAACAGCATTGCTATGGAACAGCAGGATTCCAGTTTTCATTTGGAATGAAGCCAAAGAAAAAATAGACGAACAGCGAAAACTTTAAATATCACTGTCACTTTAGAGTGAAAATAAGGGGTGTGTACTTTATAATTGTAAAACAGTATGGGGGTAATATACGATGAGAATAATAACCAAACTTGCAGCACTAGCAGCACTTGTTTTTGCAGGGTGCCAGGCAGTTGATAAAAAAGAAAATGCAGATGTTAAAGTAATACTTGACAAACCAGCAGAGTCCTATGTTGTCCAGAAAGGAGAGCCAGGATATGCTTTCCTGCAAGAGGCATTCAAGGCAAAAATAGAAGCCCTTCCTGCAGACAAGAAAGACAAGGCAATAACCTTCGAGCTTGACGGCAAAATCGCAAAAGCATACGATGAGAAGACAGGAGTCGCAAGATTCCAGGCAGGAGACGAAGAGCTCTTCACAGGGCCATTTGGGCCAGAGGGAGTTCTCAAGCTCGCAAGAGAAGACATCCAGCAGCACATCACAGCATACAACAAATTCATCGATGATATATACGCTGATGGAAAGATAACCCCAGAGGAGAGGGACAATATTGCAACTTATGTTAATGCAACAATAAGAAACCTGCAATGCATCGAGAATAGAGACGCAGTATCACAGATTGTACTGACGAATCTTCTCAGGAAGCTGGATGGCCAGCTTACAGGTTATGCAAAAAAAGCAACCAAAGAATACTTTGTGGGAATCGGGCTTGTCGGTGGACAAGATATCGGCTTGACAGGAAACCCGCAGAAAGTTGATCTTCCAGAAGCAGATGTAAAAGCAAAACTCGGAGAGGACGCTTACAAGAAACTCGAAGAACAAGCAAAAGCACACGGCCTTAAAGCTTACGCGCCAATACCCCAGAAAAGTGATTTCGGTGACAGAGAAGAAGAGCTGGCAGAGGCAAAAGGGCAGTGGACAGAGATAACGCAAGCTGCAGCAGCTGCGCTCGTAGCAACAGACAAAGTCGGTGCTGGAAACCCAACAAGATTGAGCAAAGACAGGTGGACTGGCCTGACTGACGGAAAATTCGAGAACAGGGAAGTGCTGCCTGGAGCAACACATATTCAGGTTGTGACAACAGGAGCAAGCGCTGACGAAAAAGCAAAAGAAGAAGCAAAGTTCGGCGAGTACAAATAAATTTTTTATTTTTTAACTTTCAATTTTTAATAAAAAAACAAAACAAAAAAAATGATAAGAAAAACAAGCATTTGGCCAATAATATCAACTGTTCTTATTTTTTTAATGCTGATCGCAGTCCCATCTTTCGCATTCTTTGACGAGTTCGGAAGCGGAGCAGGAGATTTCTTTGACGGCACTGGAGAGGGAGCAGATGACTTCTTCGATGGAACCGGCGAAGGCGCAGGCGATTATTTTGATGGCACTGGAGATGGAGCAGGAGATTACTTTGACGGCACTGGAGATGGAGCAGGAGATTACTTTGATGGAATCGGCTCCTCAGACACTGGCGCAGAGTTTGACGGACTTGATGATGCAGATGACGGCTTTGACGGCTTCCCAACAGGAATACCAGGGGATGATGACTCAATCTATTTCCCACCGCCAACACAGCCAAATCCAGAGGACCCGCCAGAATTCCCGCCTAAAAACGCAGTCATGGATGTATCTGTATCTGAAAGCAAAGATCCTGTAGAGCCAGGAACTATTTTGACTTACACAATAAAGTATGTTAATGGCGGATTTGTTGATGCAGATGATGTATCACTCGCAGTAATGTATGATGATAAAACAGGGTATAATAGCGCAACGCCAAAACCAACTGAAGGAATTGACAGATGGACATTTGGAAAAGTCCTGCCTCAGAAAGGAGGAACTGTCAAAATAGATGTGGTTGTCAGGGGAGGCGCTAAAGACGGCGATACCCTTGTATTCCGGGCAAACCTGAAATATGTTGATTCTATAACAGGCAAACAGCACGATGTTTCTGCAACAGCAAATACAAAAGTAAAGATAACACCGCAGCCAACACCACAGCCAGAGCCAAGCCCGCCAACAAAAGCAGAGCAGGGCGTTTCACTGAAAATACTTTCAACAAGATTCCCGCTTGCTGGCAGCGCTGGAAATGCTGTGCCAATATACATGACCATAGAGAACAATGGCAATGAGAAGCTTGATGACACAACAATCACTGTCCTTAACCAGGAGCTTGCAATCAGGACGAGCATAGGCCCATTTGACCTAGGCAAAGGCAGGGATGTATCAAAAATGCTCCTGCTCAGGATACCAGAAAACGCTCCTGAAGGAACATACATGCTCAGGTTCACAGTGTCAAGCAACAGCCAGATAAGAAGGGTTGTCTACAGGGAGCTTTACGTAATATAGAAAGTATCTACTCCATAATGGTTACAAACCGAAAACTTTATATATGGAGCAGATTTAACAAACTCAACAAGCAAAGATCGGGGGTTTATTGAAAAATGAAAGCGCTAAAGACAATATTGATTGCAATTTTACTAACAATAGCACTGGCAGGCATAGTATCTGCTGCACAGATACCTGTAACAATAGACAGGGTTGAGATTGATGACACAGAAATCTTTTCAGACCAGACAAACAGGCTTGATGTTGAGAGAGGCCAGGATGTCCCAACAGAAGTCACAATAACAGCGCTTCAAAACGTTAATGATGTTGAAGTGCAAGTTTTCATATCAGGATTTGAATACAACAAATGGGAGCCAGCATCTGCAATCTCTGGCGTAAAAGACCTAGAAAAGGATGTCACATACAAATTCAGATTCACACTCCCTATATCAGATGAATTCGAGAAAGACAACTATAAATTGAGAGTTCTTGTCACAGACAGGTACAGCGGAGAGCTTCTCCAGAACTACAACCTGAAAATTGATGTTCCAAGACACAGCCTGAGGGTTGATGATGTTGTCGTAAACCCAGAGAACGCTGTGAAAGCAGGATCTGCACTTCTTTTGACTGTCCGCGTCCAGAACAAAGGAGAGAAGGATGAAAGCGATGTAAAAGTCAAGATAACAATACCAGAGCTTGGCGTCAGCGCAACAGAATACATAAAAGAGATAGAGAACTCTGATGAAGAAGAAGAGACAGAGGAAATATTTGTGAAAATACCAAGAGATGCAAAACCAGGGCTTTATGACATGCAGGTAGAGGTATTGTACGGCGAGGGCCATATGACAGAGAGTGTCACGAAAACAATACAGGTAATTGAGGGAGACATATATACTCCTGCAGCAAAAACAACAATAGTCCTTGGCTCACAGCTTGAGAATGTCAAGCAAGGAGAGACAGCAATATTCCCAATAACAGTCACAAACAATGCAAGAACAAGCAAGAGTTACACAGTTGCGGTTGCACAGCCAGAGTGGGCTGCAATCAAGATAACACCATCAAGCACAATCGTGCTTGAGGCAGGAAAAACACAGACCCTGTATGTTGCTGTGGAAGCAAGCAAGAAAGCACCAAAAGGAGCACAGGTGCTCACTGCAGCAGTAAGCTCAAGCGGCGAGACCCTTGAACAGATTACAATGACCGCAAACGTGACAAGAGGCGCAGGAAGCCTAATCAGGACAGTACTTGAGGTAATCCTGGTAGCATTCATAGTGGTTCTATTAATAATCGGCTTGATCATCGGATTCAACAAGCTAAGAAGCAATACTGATGATGATGGGCAGGCAAAAACAGAGACTTATTACTAAGTCTTTGGCTTTTCTTTTTTCTCCATTGATTAAACAAAACCACCTAGCAGAATGGGATTAAGGTAGGGGTAAAATATGAAAAAATTACTGCTGGCATTGATAATCGCACTGGCGCTCATAGCTAGTGCCAGCGCCCAAGAAAACTTTGATGCATATGGGCAGCCCTCAATAGATACCTTCCAGTGCAGCATGCACGAAGGCAAGGTAACTGTAATAAATTCTGGATCAACTTCAAGCACATATTTCATGGAGGTTGACGGGAGTGCTGCAAAATGGGCATCATTTGCCCCTGCAACATTCGTTCTTTTCCCGGGCCAAAGTCTAGAGGTTAAAAGCTATCTTGATGTCCCATGCGATGCTAAAGGAGAGTATACTCTTGATGTATTCATAGTGACTGCAGACGGGGTTGAAAAATCAATACCGCAGGACATAAGCGTTGAAAAGCCACAGAACATTGACATTAGGGCGAATGTATTCTCACAATCAATAAATCCCTGCCAGTCAGCAAGATATAATCTTACAATAATAAATCCTCTTGATTTCACAGAAACATATTCAGTATCTGTTGACAAGTTCAAGAACGAGACATTTTTCAGCGAAGAAAAGCTCACAATACCTGGAAAGAGCACAAAAGACATAATACTTGATGTAGAGCCAGAAAAATGCGATGTATCTTGGGATTATAACATCATATTCTCTGCGAAAGCAGAAAAAACAATGGTTTCTGCTGAAATCGACTTAACCCTGCAGATAAACAATACAGGAATCGCAAGCATTGCACCAGGGGTAAGCAAGATAAAAACAGATTACACTGAGAAAGGTGTAGAGCTCGAGCTAACAAATAATGGAAAAAGCAAGACAGAATACGCGCTTGCTGCAGCAGGAGCTGACTGGGTGAGTGTTGAGCCAGAAAAAATAACTGTTGATGCAGAAAAAAGCGCAAAATTCAAGCTCTTATTCAAGCCAAATGCGGATTCAAAAAAAGGAAAATACCAGATACAAATCCTTGCAAAAGCAGACACAGGAGCAAGATACACAAAAGAGATAACAGTCCAGCTTGGGGAGAAGACAATTATTGACACACTGCTCGAGCACCCAATATGGACTTTTAACGGGGCCATTATCCTGGTTTTGCTGATAATCATCATATATTTTGTTGCAAAAAAATACACGAGCAAGGAAGCAAAGCTCGCAAGAGCACAAAGCAAAGCTGAAAAAGCGAAAAAGAAAGAAGAGCTGAAAAAGCAAAGAGCAAAAGAGAAAAAAATGCTTGAGCTAGAGAAAGCAAGACAGCAAAGGATGAAAGAGCTCGAGAAGAAAAGAAAAGAAGCACAGCTTGAGGCAGAAAGAAAAAAAGCAATAAAGAAACATGACCAGCAGATAAAATCAGAATACAAGCTGATACCTAAAGAAGATATTGTTGAGGGAAGAAAACTGCCAGACAGATGGCTCGTAAACCTCATCTTATTCATAATCCTTCTTGCGATAATCGGGCTTGCAGTAAGATTCAGGGCTTTTTTCCTTGCAAACAAATGGTATGTGCTTTTAGGAATCGTAATACTTGTAATACTTCTTATAATAAAATGGCTGGGAGGAATAAACAAGGTAACAGCTCGATGGAAAGGGCTTGTGCTCGCAAACGAAATGCTGCTCGTCGATGTTAACTGGCGGGCAGGACTTCAGCAATTAAGCTTTGCACTAAGCTCTCCTGCAGAGAAACTGAGAGCTGTTATCAAGAAAGGGAGAACAAGGCATGGCCGATATTTCAGGCCAAAAGACTATGTCTGCCAATATTTCAGGGCAGAGAGCTCTGTAGACGAGATAAAAGAGAGCAGATTCAGGTTCAAGGTAGCAAAGAAATGGCTTGAGCAGAGAGAGATTGACACAGAAGATGTTGCGCTTGCTGTCTTGAAAGGAGATAATTACAAGAAGCTAAAGACTGTAAGGGAGACTTCAGATGACAAATTTGTTTACTACAAGGCAAATGCAGACTGCTTTGGCCAGTTTGCCATAATAGGAACAACCAAGGCAAAAGAAAGGCACAAGCCATACTGGATTGCATGGACTGTTCTGGCAGTTCTTGTCTTGATTGCAGCAGGTGTTGGCGCTAAAATGCTCTATGAGCCAGCAATACAGGCAAAAGGAATACCTATGCAAGTATGGGATGAGGATGTGCAGCAGACAATTGACTTGAATAAATACTTCAGCGATCCAGACAGTGACACGCTTAATTTCACAGCAACAAAAATCAGCAATATTGATGTGCAAATAAAAGAAGGAGTTGCATACCTGACACCGGACTATGACTGGTCTGGGCAGAGAATCGTAACCTTCACAGCAGATGACGGAAAAGGAGGAAGTGCGCAAAGCAACCCAGTAAAGCTCGTCGTCAAAAAGAAGATAATTCCAGTTGCAGCAACAGGATACATGAAGTTTGTGCTTGCGGGAATAATCATATTAATTGTTCTTATTGCATTCCTGGTGCTCAGGAAGCCAGTAATGAAATGGCTGGAAGAGGAAGAAAAGGATTATTAGGATTGAGTTCTTAAAATAAAAAAATGGGGACGGAGGGATTTGAACCCTCATCCGAGGCTTTCTTCGTTGAGATTTTTGTTCATTCACCAATTATCATTGGCTCATCTCTCTGATTACTGGAGGCCCCTATTCTAGCCAAGTTATACTACGTCCCCAATGGTACTATAAGAATAATAGATGTTATTTAAAGTTTACTGTATTGCCTAGATCTGTTTTTGATTCTGCAATCTTGCCAGCAGGAAGCTCTATAACAAACATTGCCCTTGCTTTAGGCGTGTAGAACCTGTAAGGAATCAAGTTTTCTTTCAAATCAACAACCCGCATCTGCCTATTAAGATAAACCAGGTCAATCGGCTTCCTGACAAGCAGGGTGTGGATAGGAATTATCTTTTCCTTCCTGAAAATAAAGACGAGCGGGATGATCTGGCTCTTAAGCATCAATCCAAATGTCTTTGCCAGGATATTCCTGCATTTCTTGTGCTCAGTGGCAATCACTGTGTTTTTTGTTGTGTTTGTTATCATAACCATTCATCCCTACTTTTTGAAAAACAGCCAGTTCTTAGGAGGCCGGAAAAGAAGCAGAACATAATCCCCTTTTAATCTTTTCCCTTTGAACTTAACAACAAGCTTATTTTTCTCCTGCTCCAGAAGCTCATAAGTTCCTTTGTCCCATATCTCCACTTTGCCGGCGCCATACTGCCCTTCAGGGATTGTTCCTTCAAATTTCGCATAAGAAAGAGAATGATCATCCACAAGTATGGCCAGGCGCTTCATGTCTTTTTTCAAAGGCGGCTGCTTTGGAACAGCCCATGACTTGAGAACTCCGTGCATCTCCAGGCGCAGGTCCCAATGAAGGTGAGTTGCAGAATGCTTGTGCACAACAAATATTGGCATTTTAAAGATATTTCAGAATTTTATCTTTTATCAGTTGAAGAAAATCAAGATTCTTTGTCAATTCTTTAGTATTCCTGCTCATTGTCCCGCAGCTGCAGGATTTGCAATTATCCTTGAACTCAGATTTCATTTTCTCAATATTAGTATCAAGATACATTCTCAAAGAATCAGTGCTCTTGATATCTTCTTTCTTAACAATTGCAAGAAATACCTTGAACTCAGGCATGCTCTGGATATCACCTGGAATTTTTTCTTTTATTTCGTCTTTGAAAGCCATGATATCACACTCCCTAACCTATTATATAAGCTTTTCGAACTTTTTCCACGGCAATGAATTAATGATATCTTTCTTCTCTGCCCACCCTCTTCTCGCAGCTGCAATTCCAAGCTCCATGTATCTCAAATGGTCTGCGCTGTGGCTGTCTGTATCTATGACCAGCTTTGCCTTATGCGCAATAGCTTCCTTTATGTTTGTATCACTGAGATCAAGCCTTGTCGGAAAAGAATCAATCTCAAGCCAGACATTATTTGCAACAGCAGCATCATATATTTTTTCCAAGTCAACTTCATAAGGAGCACGCGCATTAATCAGCCTGCCAGTAGGATGAGCCAAAATATTCACGTACCTGTTCTCCATTGCTTTTAATATTCTTTTAGTCATCTCTGCCTGTGAGCTTTTGAATCTTGAATGCACTGCAGCAACAACAATATCGCATTTGCTCAGATACTTGTCAGAGAAATCAAGCTCGCCATCAGAAAGGATATCAACCTCAACACCCTTAAGGATGCGGATTCCTTTTATTTTCCTGCTTATCTTGTCAATCTCCATAAGGTATTTCAGGAATCTTTTTTCCTCCATTCCATGGGCAATCCTCTCTCCTTTACTGTGGTCTGTTATTGCAATATATTCGTGCCCCATCTGCATTGCTGCCTTTGCCATCTCTTCAATTGTATTGCCGCCATCACTATGCTTTGTATGCATCTGCAAGTCTCCTTTAATATCATTGTAGCCAACAAGTTTTGGGAGCTGGTTTTTCATAGCAGCCTCAATCTCGCCTCTGTTTTCTCTCAATTCCGGCTCTATGTATCTCAGCCCAAGTTTTTTATAGACCTCTTCCTCTGTCCTGCCGCACACATACCTCTCTGTCTTTGAATTAAACAAGCCATACTCATTCAGCTTGTACCCTTTTTTTATTGCAATCTGCCTGCACCTGATGTTATGGTCTTTTGAGCCTGTAAAATACTGCATTGCAGCCCCAAAACTTTTCTCATCAAAGACGCGGACATCTGAGTTAAGCCCTTCGTTTAATTTCACAGAGGATTTTGTCGGCCCTTTTGCAAAAACAGCTGCAACATTCGGCATTTTGGTGAAGAAATCCATAACCTTCGCTGAATTTGGCGAAACAACAAGAACATCAATATCTTTAACAGTGTCTTTCATTCTCCTTATAGAACCAGCAACAACAACCTTTTTTATTTCTGCTAATGTTTTAAATCTGGCAGCAATCTCTCTCGCAATCGGCAGCGCCCTTCCAAGAAGCATCCTTTCCTCTCCTGTCTTGAAAATCTCTATGCCTTTCAAGATATCCTCTTCGCTTTTCGCTCCGAAGCGGAAAAGATTTTTTATTTTTCCTGCTTTTGCAGCAGCCTCAAGGTCTTTTACTGATTTTATCCCAAGCTTTTTGTAGAGCAGAAGAGCTTTTTTCGGGCCCATCCTAGGAACATGCATCATCTCCTCAACACCAGAAGGAACACTGCGCTTTAATTTATCATATTCCTTGACCCGGCCTGTTTTTATGAATTCCTCAATTTTCAATGCCAATCTCTGGCCAACACCAGGTATTTCTTCCAGTGCCTTAAGGCCGCCCTGTTCATAAATTTCTTCAATTGGCTTGGACAGAGTCTCGATCCCTCTTGCAGCCCGCCTGTATGCAATTGGCTTCCACTCAACACTCTGCATTTCAAGAATGTCAGCTATCTCGTAAAAAATCCTGGCAATCTCAAGATTTTTCATTAGTTTCAGATGCCTCCCTGATTTACTGCGATTGGTATCTGAATTTTCATTTCATAAACCTCTTTAAACTTTGTTTTTCAGCTTTTTTTAAATATTCATTTGTTTTCTTAAATGAAACAGGAATATTAACCAGGCCAAAAGCAATCGAGCCATCCCGACAGACTTCATTTTATCACCTTACTATGACTAAATATTCTCTATTATATATAAATATTTTTTGTTTTTTTTGGAAAAATTTATATACCTGCTATCAAACTTAAAATAATATGAAATGGCTGGTGATTATTACAGTATTACTTGCATTAGTTTTTGTTATTTCTGGATGCGCCCTGAGCGCTGAATGCAAAAAGCCATTTATCCGCTCAGATGGTGAATGCTGCCTGGACCTAGATGACAATGGCGCCTGCGATGAAACCCAGGATGAGGAGAAAGCAGAACCAAGCAAAACAGAGGAAGCAAAGACAACAGTGGCAGAGAAAGAAGAAGCAACTCCTGAAGCAAAAGAAGAGCCAGTAGTGGCAGAAGCAGAGGAAATCGAAACAGAGGAAGAAAAAACAGAGACAAACCAAACAAAAATAGGCCCTGCGCCTGCAACTAAAAACGAAACCATTATTTCTGATGAAGACAGCACAGATATGGAAAGGCTCACTGCAACATTTGCGCAAAAAATCACTGGATATAAATACGCTTACAAGGCAAACTGGCATTATATCCGCGGCGACAAGATAAAATTAAAACTGCGTGACGCAGTTCTCGCAACCAACGTAAATGTGGGCGGAACACATTACATGCTTTTCTACTACGATAATGTTTACCTAAATAAAAGAGATAAAACCTCTGCAGGATACTGCGAGGGAACAAGCGTAAGGCTTGGCAAGGAGCAATGCATCACTTTAAAACTTGAAGAAGTCCCATTCCCCCTAAGCTATGAAACTTTCAAGACAAAACTTCCTGAAGAATGGCTGTTTGAGTATATCGGAAAGACGCCGTCTGAAGCTGGCGTGAACAAGTATTATTATGCTGGAAGAAAAGTAACAAAGCTTGTTTTTGATGATGAAGAAAATACTGGCCAAGAGACAAGAATGTACTTTGATGAGACCATAGGCCTGCCAATACGCGTAGAGATTGCACAAGGAGAAAGGATACTGGAGTTATACAGCTATGAGGATTTAAGCTCAAACACAGTGCGGGAAGAGGATGTGACCCACAGAAAGCCTTCAGATGTGCCATCAACAGAAGTGTTCTACTCAATACACTCTAAATAAGTTCTTAATCTAGCCTATCGCCCAGATAATATATCAAGCCACCTAGAAGAACAACCGCAAAAGAATATTTTACTTTTCCCCACACTGTTGAGCTTCCTGCCAGCACCAAAAGAAGAGGGAGCAGGCTAATTAAAACAGCCATAACAACCGGCCAAAACTTATACTTCATGATACATACTTAGTTTTCTTGCTTTTTAAAGCTGATGCTTTTCTAGGCAAAAATCTTTTAAACCACTGGCAATTCTTTTGAAATCAGGGGGAATAATGAGCAGAAAAAACCAAAAAGAACACTACAGGGTGGGCAAACGGCTGCATACAGACAGCTTCGAGTCCTTTGCCATACTAAAATGGGTTGATGAGGCTAAAGATTTGGGGATTGAGCCATACCAGCTTATAGAAAAAATAGTTGAAAAACAAGACGAGAATGGATTATACTTAGAGCACATAAGCGCAAGAAACGAGGTCGGCCAAAGAATGCATGTAACTGAGAGAAAATTCCTTTCTCCTGGCAAGACACACGAGAGGAATCCTGAAAAATTGTACTGCCGCATAGACGATTATGTGCAAAGAGAATACAGCTTTCTTCTTATGCAAAATACAGTAAAAAAATACAGCTTTACCACAGCTGATCTTTCAGGCATAGCGCTTGAACAAATGAAAACAATGCTTTCTGCATACAAGAAGGGCTGTACTAATAATAAAAAAGCTTAAATACTATATTTCTAATATCTGACCTTATGCCAAAAGAAAAAAACTGGATGAGGCTATTCCTAATTAATTATGCAGCCATTCCTGCAATTATTATCATCATAGCTCTTGTGGTTGGCGCTTTTTTCCTGCCAACGACAGGCAATATGCAGGAAATAACGCAGCACAAGACAGTGCTTGTTGTTTTGCTGGTGTTATTGGTTTTATTCCTGTTATGGGCAGTGGCTCAAGTTGCAATCGCAGTTACTTTTATTGTGCTGAGCAAGAAGATTGATGTGATTGCGCCATCAATTATTATTGCAGCACTTGCCTGCGCAGTTATTCTTGCGTATGCTGTGCCGTACATCAGCCCAGTCCTTCTTTTGAAAATATTCTCAATAGCTTTCCTCGCATATCTCATTGCCGTTGGCTATTCTTACGACAGGCTTAAAATCAAGGAATTTGCGAAGTATATAAGATGAAGAGCTTGAACAAAATCGCAGGGGCAGATAAGAAAATGCAAGAATATTTTTTCTGAGTTCAAAAAAATCTAATTGAGGCATAACCCACTGCAGTCGAGTAATCACTGCCAGAGATATCTGCAGAAGTATAATACTTGAGAAGCTCTGATTTCTTTGCTTCTATGCAGCCAAGCATTGCTGAGATAGGCATCTTTCCGCAAACAGTAGCCCCTGTTTTCTTCACATAATCAAGGAATCCTTTTGCATCTATTTTCCTTATCTGCTCAATTGCGCCTGCATCAAGCTCGTGCATTTTATTCTTCACATCTGTCTTGAATGGGGCATAGCCATAATTACTGCCATAATGCGTAAAGTCAGAGCTTGCAATAAACATAACTTTTTTGCCTGACTGCTCAACTGCCTTTTTGACTGCATTGGCTGCAGCATAGTCAGAGATTATTATTGGAACAAACTTGAAATCCTCAAGAACATACTGCAGGAAAGGAATCTGGACTTCAATAGAGTGCTCTTCCTCATGGGCCATCTCATTTTGCTCAAGGCCATTTTTCACAAGCAGCTTCCCAAATTCCTTGTCGATTTTAGCAATGCCAAGAGGAGTTTTCCAGTCATCTAAGCTGACGCAGCTGCCATGACCAGAGTGCGAAAGGCCAAGAATTATGAAAAGGTCTGGCTTTTTAGATTCTGCAACCGCCTTGTAGCTGTGAGCAGCGCAGGGGCCTGAGTAAACATAGCCTGCATGCGGGCAGATGACTCCTGCAGTCTCTTTTGTTGCCTTGCCAGGAAGCTTTCCAGGGCCAAATTTTGAAAGAAAACAGCTTTTAATCTGCTCTCTCAAAGAACCAGAATCTTCTTCATAAAAACTTCCTGAAACAACTGCTTCTCTCATCGCGCAAGTGCAGCCATTGTGGAGCAGAATTGCTCGCACAGCTCAGGTTTATTATTAACAGATGGCGGTGCATCCATATTTGTGGCAACCTCATAATCAGGAGGAAGGCACATGCTGAAATGCTGGAATACATGATAAGGCATTCCCTCTTTAGGCAAGGGAGTTACTCTGCAGCAGCACACTGATTTTGTGGATGCAATTGCATCACCAATTCTGCCGCAGCCTATTATGAATAAGCAAGATAAAACCAGGCAAAATAAAACAAGCTTTTTCATCAAGTCACCTCTTAAAGCAAGGTATCTTTTCTATATTTAAATCTTTTCACTTAAAATGATAAAGTTTTTAAACACAGTGTATTTTTCCGGTGATATGGGGAGAAAGCAAGAACTCGAGCAGGAGTTAGGAGAATATATCAAAGGCAAGCGGAAAAAGAAAATAGATGTGGTTGGAATGATAAAAGGAATGATGCCAAAACCATCGCCGCCGCCAGTAAAACTGCCTCCAGAGATACAGCCATACGGAGACGAGGAAGAGAAAAAGGCAGAGAAAAAAGAAGATAAGAAGGTGGATGAAGTGCCAATAATTGAAACAAGTGAGGAAGCGCCAAAAACAGAAATAGAGGAATATGAGGCAGAAACAAAGCCATTCTGGCATTCTATTCTTGAGAAAGTTGGATTGAAGCCAAGCAAAGCAGTCAAAAAAGAAGAAGCAATTCTTGCAGAAAAAGGCGAGGAAGAGAAGATAAAAGAAATGGTCGAGAAAGAATTCATGCTGAAAGACATACGAGACCTCGCAAAAATGACTCTTTTTGTGATAAAACAGCTTCCAAAAGAGAGAATGGAACAATTCAAGCAAACCTCTGATTTCAATGATTTGAAAGAGTTATTGAAGAAGTACAAGTTGATAAAGTAATTATTTTTATTTTTGATATACAAAATGTATTGTTATAGTTTCATTCTTTCCTTTTCCAAAATTGTTATTAAAATTTGCTTTCTCTTTAAATTTTGCATTTTCAGCAGCGTTCAGTATCTGGCCTGTAACAATTTCCTTGGCCATTTCATTGCCTACTTTTAATGAGATTAAAACCTTGCCTTGCGGGGCTAAAATATGATAAATCTCTTTTAGCTGGCTGTCAAAATGGTATACTGCCTCGATTCCCTGCTCGAACATAAAATAAGTATCGAAAGTTTCATGCAAAACATACGTGGCAATAACTGAATCAAAGCTTTCTGGCTTAAAGCAAATAGTCTCTAAATCTGCACGGATAAATTCAGTATTCTTCAAGCCGTATTTTTCTGCTTTTTCTTTTGCGAGCTTAATGGGGCCTGCGCACCGGTCAATCCCTATAATTTGCGTTTCTGGGCACTCTATTCCGTAAAATATTGTTTTCAAGCCGTCTGAGCAGCCAATATCAAGCACACGCTTGCAGCCTTTGACGCCATTTTTTACAACAAAAGGAATATCCTTGATTATTTTTGGCCGGTTCATTCTCCAAAAAAGCGAAAACAAGCTGTGTTGTGTCTTAAATTCATATAGCTGATTTAAGTATGAGACTCCATTTGAAGGGTCTTGAATTAAGCTGTTGGAAAGCCTTTCTAATTTTTCTCCTGACTCTTTAGGAATAATCTTCTTAGAGCTCTTTAGAAAATCATCTATCCTGGACTTTACATCTTCCTTTTTAAGATATTCTATAAGCTGCATAACTAAGAAGTAATGCGGGGATTTTTAAAGCTGGTGGATTATGCAAGAATTTTCAGTATTTACTTCTGTAAAACAAAATTCAGTGCTGTTATCATGTTTTTGCCATTCTGGTATTTGTTTACTGAAACTTGCTTTGGCTTTAAGCCTGCGCTTTCAGCTGCCTGCTCGATCTCGAACTTGATTTGTTCTGCATCATTGACTAAAAGAGTTACTAACAGTTTTCCTTTCGGTGCAAGAGCTTCAGATAGTGACTTTATCTGCTTATCAAAGAAATATTTTTGGCACATTTCACGGTAGTCGCCAAAGACTGCATAATCTTCATGCAAAACCTGTGTTGCAATAATGGAATCAAAGCTTTCTGGCTTAAAGCAAAGGTGATACAAATTTGCAGGAACAAAGCAGATATTGCCGAGGCTGTGTTTCTCTGCTTTTTTCTGCGCAATGCCGATAGCATCAGTACAGCGGTCAATCCCCACAAAATGCGCGCCTGGAAAATTCAATGCATAGTAAATTGTTTTCAAGCCATCTGCACAGCCTATATCCAAGATTCTTTTTTGCCCAGCAATGTTCTCAGTTATAAATTGCGTGTTGTTAATCATGTGGCCCAAATTCACCTGCCAGAACTCTGTAAACACGCCATGCTTTGCCATAAAATCATACATTTTAGGAACCAGTTTTAGTGTTTTTGAAGGGTGCGTGTGTGACTCCTCATATAACTTTTCGTTTTCCAGATATTTTTCTTCTGAAAGGCGTCCCCTAAGTAAATCTAAGAAACCAATTTTCACTTCTGTGCCAATACCTTCACTCACTAAATAGTCTTCAATATTCATATGCTTCATAAGAAGTCCAATGTATTTAAAGTTTAATGAAGCTAAGTGAAATATCCTGCAATTCTCTCTGCGATTGCTCCTGCTATCTGTCCGTATTTTTCCTCGACTGTCTGGACTGCCTTCTCGACTGTCTCCTGCTTCTGCGACTCAACATACTGCACAAGATACCCTCTTACATCCATCTTGTATACAAAAGGGATTTTGATTTTCTCTGTCACATAGACATTTCCTGAGAAAATTATGTTTAAAGGCTCCTTGCTTGTCACCAGCTGTATTATCAGGGAAAGCGCAGGGGCCCAGCTTATGTTCTCGTGAAAGGGAATCCTTGTGACTTGTTTTGGGGAGAGCTTTCTGCCCTCAAGTATTCCTGAAGAAAGAAGCTGGCTTGTCGGCTCGAAAACAACACCATACTCTACGCGCTTTATGCTTACTGAAATAAAGTTAGGGTTGCTGATGTCAAGATATCCTGAAAAGGAGAATCCCCTGAGGCTTAAATCAGTTAGTTTTGTAACACCTATGTCTGTAATCTGAAGCTGTGTGAATGCATAAAAGTAATACCCAGCATATCCGAGAACAGCAGCAAGCACTAATGCTGATATGATTACAGGAACTAGCCACCTCTTTTTATTTGGCATGCGCTTAATTTAAGAGGTAGAGTATATAAATATTACTGGGCATCAAATGATTTCAGAAGGCCGAATTTTGAGCCAGGATACTTTTTCTCAAGGTCATCAAGCATCCTGCCAAGCGATGTTTTTTGGCTTTTCCTGCCTTTTACTTTCTTGATGCTGGCAAAATACTCTATCTCCTCATCAGAGATGTTGAGCAAGGGCTTTATGAACGGCAACTCCTCTGGCTTTTTGCCCTCAAAAATTGCCCTGAGCTTAAGCTCTATCTCGTCATCAAGATTCCAGGGAATTATCACCTTCTTATATCCCTTGGCTGGCTTTCTGGCATCTGAGATTTTGCCTTTTTTAGTGTCAAAATAAAATGGCTGGCCTTTAAATACAGCCTTTACAAGGAGAATGCAGGCCTTTGCTTTTGTGCTTCCATCATCAATGATTAAAGCCCGGTCTTTAGGCCTGAGCCAGGCATGCTCCCTGAAGGCCTTCCTAGCACGCTTTTCAATGACCTCTGCGAAACAGCCTGGGCAGAGGCTGCCGCCTAGGTGCTTCAGGTCAATTCCTGCCTTCATTATGCATTTGACGCATTTCATAGTGCTTGTGCTATTTAAAGGTGTTATAAAGGTATGTGCAACTACTCTGGAGTACTATAAAAAACGAAAGCTTTAAATATAAGTAACACTATACTGTAGTAGTAACAATTGGTGGGTGGGTTGAAAGAATCATTATTCACTTATTATCTATCACCTCTTTTTCCCGCGCAGGTCTCCTTCGGGGGATCTGCGAGGGTTTTATAATCCCTAACGCTCACTATCACCTCTTTTTCCCTTGCAAGCGCCTCTTTCGAGGTGTTTGCGGGGGTTTACTATCGTGACTATTGTGATTTCTTACAGGCCACATTACAATAAGCCCGATTGCCAAGC
This sequence comes from uncultured Methanosarcinales archaeon, assembly GCA_964354285.1. GTDB lineage: Archaea > Nanobdellota > Nanobdellia > Woesearchaeales > ARS49 > JAWABT01. Next base: position 470,638 of record CAYGYR010000001.1, read on the forward strand.
CTGCTGCAAACGCGACAATAAGCTCTATGTTGATATAATCCAAGATTGCACCCAGCGACTTATTCGCTTTTTTAGGGAAGTATATGTCCAGGTTAGAAAACTCAAGGGCATACTCGCTGAAAAGCAGGGCAGAGTATTTATCGCTTTCTTTTAATGAATTTCCATACTCATAATATGAGTATCCAATGATTGGGAAAATGCCTTTTTTCTGCACCCTCACAAGGGTCTGCTTCACAACATCAAGCTTGAGATTTAGCAATTCATCAAACCGCGATTCCTCAACGCCAATAAGGCCAAGAATTATGTCAACACCTGATTTCGCCTTGATTGCTGTGTAGAGGCAGGTTATAAACTGCTTGCCCACCATCATGCTATATGCATCATCAAGCTCCTTGCGGACTCCAGATGCTGTTAGTTCCGGCAAAAGCACTTTCAGATAATTGTATCGCTCCTCTGCCTCGTCTATCTTGCTTTGGCAGCTGTTCCTCAGCCTTTCCTCGTCAAGCTCGAAAGAGACCTCTTTTCCATTAAAGAACCTGCTCCATGCCTCTGCAGAGTAAAGGCGCTCTTCTGCATACGCGAGCATTATTGCAGCCTCTGTTAAGTTCTTCTCTTTCTGCATCTCCTCAAGCATTTCCTTTGCATCTGAGATTCTCTCCTTGACTGCCATGAATGTCTGCAGGTCAGTGATTGTGGTTATTTTCTTTGAATTAATCAGCGCGTCATAATCATTTATTTTTGCCTCAGCAAGAACCCTTGACTTGTTAAGCTCTTTTTGCGTGTAATTCTTGTATGCATAAAGCTGTTTTTTCAGCTCAACGCTTGACTTGAAGCAGTAAGACGCAGAGCTGTAGTATTCTCCTGCATTAAATGCATCTTTTGCACGCGCAGAACTGTTAAGAGAGGCTTCTTCTTCTGTTGTTTGCTGCGCAATCCCAAGCTCAAGCCTCTTTTTGATGATACTCTTGTGGAGCTCGTCGTTTCTGCTGCAAAGGTCAACAGAGACTTTCTTCATTGTCTTCTTGTAATTTTCATTTATAACAAAAGGCTCCTTGTTTTTTGGTGCCTTATAGCCGGACATGTATTCCAGCGCCTCAACAAGGGTGGCTGCCTCGACAACAGTTATGTTCAGTTTTTTGCCATACTCAACAAGGTCTGTTGTGATGTTCGAGATATTTTCTGCATTCTCAATAACTGCCTCATCCTCTGCCCTCTCCACAATCTCTGCTATGTCTTTTGAAACCTTTGTCCCTTTTGGGATGACCACAAGCGTTATTCCATTCGCAGCAGCAGCATCTATCTTTCCTTTCAAGCCCCCAACTGCGCCAATGATTCCCCCGGAGTTAATTGTGCCTGTTATTGCAGCATCTTTTCTCAAATCAAGATTAAGCAATAATGCTGCTGCAAGAACAGCTGCAGCAGAGCCAGCACTTGGCCCGCCAACAATTCCTGGCAGAGAGCGTATTGTATAAAAAAAATCATTGCCAGAGCAGTCAATATCAAGCTCTGAGCAGGCAATCTGCTGCGCAAACCTCATGCTCACCTGAGTCGAGACTTTTGTCAGCGGGAATGTCTCTAAAAAGACCCTGCCAGACCCATGCTTAAGCTCAAGATCCAGGTTCGCGGTTGTGCCGCTTTTTTCACCGCCTTTATCAAGCACTGCAAGAAGCTTGATGTTTCCCTGCTTCTCGCTTGCAGCCAGGGCGCATGGAACTATCAAGAGCAGTAAGAGTATAGATAATATTGCACATTTCCCCCTCATCGAATTATAGCAGAAAATGATACTATATATAGTTTATGCTTCACTATCCTATTGCTTGATTTTCTCTATATTCCTGCATTTAGGATACTTATTGCAGGCAAGGAAAGCACCATAAACAGACTTTCGCAGAACCATATCACCCTCACCACACTTGGAGCATTTCTTCTTCTCAATCGTTATCTCAACTTTTTTAGAAGGGCAGTCAGGATTGATGCAGACCTCCTGAGGCCTCTTGCCTTTCCTTATCATCTTGATTATTGGATACTTGCAATGCTCACAGATTTTCTCTCCAACCTGAACCAGCCCCGAGAGAGGGAGCTTGAATGTTGTCTTGCATTCAGGGTATTTGTCGCAGGCAACAAACCTTCCGAACTTTCCTTTCTTGATGACAAGCGTTCCATCCTTACAGGCAGGGCATTTTCCAACTGTCTGCATCGCAGCCCTTGTCTCTGTGAAAGTTGTCTTCAGGCCCTCGCCAATATCTTTCTCTTTTTTCTTGAAATCATCAAGGATTTTTATAAGGACCTCTTTTGCTTCTGCAATGATTTTTTCTTTTTTAGTCTTTCTTTCCCTTATCTCATCCATCTCCTGCTCGAAATACTTTGTGAGCTCTTCATCCACAATCTTCGGAGCATATTTTTCAAGGATTGCAATGATATGTATTCCAAGGTCAGTTGCCCCAATGCTCTCGCCTGTGACATAATCCCTTCTGTACAAGGTGTCAACTATCTCTGCCCGTGTTGCTTTTGTACCAAGGCCTCTTCTCTCAAGCTCCTTGATAATAGAAGACTGAGTGTATCTCTTAGGCGGCTGCGTCTCTTTTGAGTGCAGCTGTATTTTCTTTACGTCAACTGATTCTCCTTTTTCAACAGCCGGAAGCTCGATTTCCTCAAGCTTAACATAAGGCGCATAGAACATGTGCCAGTTCGGCTCAATTGTCCTTGAGCCCTGGGCAACAAAAGGCTCGCCCTTTACAGCAAACTCTATGATCATGGTTTCTCTTTTAGCAGGATCTGCAAAAGTTGAGAGGAAGCGCTTTACAATCAGGTCATAAATTTTTGCATACCTTGCATCAAGAGCTTTTGGAGTAATGCCTGTCGGATATATTGCTGGGTGAGCAGGATCTGTTTTCTTGCCATTGTTTGGCGTTAAATCTTTCTTTTTCAGCAGGGCCTTGCAGAGATCTGAGTATAATTTTTGCTTGCTCAGGGCAGAGATTACCTTGGATAATCCCAGGGCAGCAGGCAGCTGCTGAGAGCTTGTTCTCGGGTATGAGATTACTCCATTAGTGTAGAGATCCTGCGCTATTGAAAGGGTTTCTTTTGGCCTGATTCCAAAGCACCTGTACGCCTCTGTCTGAAGGCTTGTCAAGTCAAATGGATGCGGAGGATTCTGAAGGAACTTGTTTCTCTCAACAGATGCAACAGTTGCTTTTTTCTCTCCCTTTACCTTTTTCATGACAGCATCTGCTTTTTCTTTCTCCCAGAACTTGTCTTCCTTGTGCCAGGCAATAATCGCGCTCTGCTTTGCCATTGCATCAAGCTCTATCTGCCAGAAAGGAACTGGCTTGAATGCCTTGATTTCCTTCTCGCGGTCAACAATAATCTTTAAAGCAGGGCCCTGCACTCGCCCTGTGCTCAGAATCTTGAACATCCCTGTTGATTTTATTGCAGATGTAAGCGCTCGCGAAATATTGATACCGTAAAAAAAATCAAGGAAATGCCTTGTCTCTCCTGCCTCTGCCTGGCCCCAGTCAAGATGAGGGGATGCATTTGCGTATGCCTCGATTAAGTCAGGCTTTGTCAATGTGCTGAACTTCATTCTCTTAGCTTCATTCCTGTTGCAGATGTAGCGGATGATATTCAGCCCTATGACTTCTCCCTCAACATCATAATCGCATGCAACTGTGAAAGAGCTCGCGTCTTTTGCCAGCTTTTTCAGGGCCATGAAATACTTTTTTGCAAAACCAGCCGCTTTGCTGATCTCATAAGTAGGAATCCATTCAATATCAAAAACAGGATATTTGAAGCCAGGCTTCTTGTCTTTCTCAGCAAGCCCAAACAAGTGGCCGACTGCACAGCCAACAACAATATCCTTTCCCTTGTGAGTTACCCTGTAGAAAGGAACGCCCTTGAAATTCTCCTTGAGCGGCTTTCCGTCAGCAAGCGCCTCTGCAACCATCGCACTCGCATTCGGCTTTTCAGCTATGATCAATTCATACATGTTCTAACAAAAAATACAATTCCTTTAAAAAGGTTTGTTTCCAGCGCAAATTATATATAGGAGAAATCAATAATAAATCATTCAAAAGAAAAAAGAGGGCAAATGGCAAGAACTGAGATAAGAAGGGCTTCTGAGGTAGTGAATGTTCTTGTAAAGCAGGGGCTGGGGTATTTTGTCCAGGAATATGGCTTGAAGTGGCATCTCCCTTTCTACAAAAAATTCAAGGTTTACAAGAAAGAAGAAGATGTGCCTGCAAGAATTAGGCTTGCGATGGAAGAGCTTGGCGGGGCTTATGTAAAGCTCGGGCAGCTGCTGAGCCTCAGGCCAGACCTTGTTCCGCAGGAATACTGCAATGAGTTCAGGAAACTCCTTGACAATGTGCCTGCAATAAGCTATGAGCATGTCAAAAAAATAATTGAGCAGGAATTGAAAGTGCCGATGGATGTCATGTTCAAGGAATTTGACAAAAACCCAATCGGAAGCGCATCAATCGCCCAGGTGCATGTTGCCAAGCTGAAGAATGGGAAAAAAGTTGTTGTGAAAATACAGCGGCCAAGCATCAGGGAGCAGATTGAGGCTGACATCAAGATAATGCACTATTTTGCTTACAAAGCTGAAAAATACCTCAAGAATGCAGTCACGCCCGTTGATATTGTCCGTGAGTTTGAGAGATACACAAGAAATGAGCTGAACTTCCTTGCAGAGGCAAAAAACATAGAGATATTCCATAAGATGTTCAAGGGAAGCAAAAGAATCATTGTTCCAGAGGTATACTTCCAGTACACGACAGGCAATGTTCTCGTGATGGATTATCTCCAGGGAATAAAGCTTTCCGAGCTTCAGGTCAATCTTTCCAAGACAATAAAACAGGAGATTGTCGGCAATATCGCAGATGCTGCTTTCAAGCAGATTGTTGAAGAGGGTGTTTTCCATGCTGACCTGCATCCTGGAAATATTATTGTCATGCCAGGGCGGGCAATTGGCCTGCTTGACTTTGGGATAGTCGGGGCGCTTGACAAAGAGCTTAAGCACCAGGCAATGGACATGATTGTTGCACTAGTCAACAGGGATGCGAAAGATGTTGTCAGGACACTTCTTAAAGTCGGAACCCCGACATCAGCAACAAACCTTGAGGATTTTGCGACTGAAATAGAGACCACGCTTTACAAATGGCATGGCGCAGAGCTTAGGGAGGCAAGAATAACGCACATGCTGCACGAGATGTTCAATTCCTGCGCAAAACATCACATCAGGATGCCTGCTGACCTGATACTGCTGGGCAAGGCAATGGTCACGATGGAAGCAACATGTGCGATTCTCGATCCTGAATTTAATTTTGTTGATTACACAAAACCGCAGATAGCAAAGGTGCTGAAGCGCGAGAAAAGGCCGGCAGCAATAATAAAGCGGTTCATGGAAAAATCAAAAAACATCAGCGAAACACTGTATGACCTGCCTCAAAAAACACTTGAGCTTATCGAGAAATTCAAGAGAGAGCCAATAAAGCTCGACCTCGATGATGTTGATGTCTGGCACCTTGGAAGGGACATCAATCACAGCAGCAATAGGCTGTCATACGCTATTGTTATCGCAGCGCTGCTGCTCACCGGTGCGACACTGATCAATATATTACCGCAGTTCAAAGGATATTCCATAGTTTCAATTGCCGCTTTTTTAGCAGCATTTTTCATGACTGTGATGCTCACAGGCTCAATAATGCGCGAGACAAGCCTGGCTTATGGCCCGCGAAAGAAACTTGAGCGATAAAAATCAAGAGGTGAAAGAATGTCAAAAAGGAAAATAGCAAAACGACTGGTTGCGCTGGGATTAAAGATCGGAAGATACGCAAAAATAGAGGTAGAAAAAGAAGCAAAGCAAATTATGAAAGTGAAGATGGCTGACAAGAAAAGAGTTCAGATAGTTGTGAGAAAAATGCTTGCAGAAGCCAGCAAGATGAAAGCAAAGCTCGAGAGCTATGCACGAGCAGAGATGAAGATGGCTGCAAAAGCAGCAAAACCAGCAAAGAAAAAGAAAAAATAGAGAAAATTTTTTAGTTTTTATTTTTATTGATTTTTTTTTGGGCTGTTTGTTTTTAAAAATCCTTATTTGGGTGCCCTGGGCACAGAGACAGTTCCATAAGCTGATGCATTTCCCAAATCTTTTTAAATCAACAACAATCATAATATAATATGGTAAAGCATAACTTCAAAGAGCAATTCACTGGAAAAGACCCTTTTACTGATATTCTTGGGCAGGATACTACCAAAGAGCAGGCAAAATCAGCATTGCTGATGGACAGGCACATACTGATTGTCGGGCCTCCTGGCGTTGGAAAGACAACAATGGCAAAAAATGTCGCAAAACTACTGCCAGACATAACTGCAAATGCCTGCGAGTATCACTGCGACCCTGAAAACCCATTATGCCCATCCTGCAAGGCAAAAAAGCCAGCAACTAAAAAACTAAAAGGTGTTGACAGGTTTATCCGCTTGCAGGGAAGCCCTGACCTGACTGTTGAGGACTTATTAGGAGATATTGACCCGATTAAAGCGCTGAAGTTCGGATCAACATCAATCGAGGCATTCACACCTGGAAAAATATTCAAGGCAAACAAAGGCATATTATTTTTTGACGAGGTAAACAGGTGCCCTGAAAAACTGCAGAACGCGCTGCTTCAAGTCCTTCAGGAAGGAACTGCAACTATCGGAGCTTACACAGTTGACCTGCCTGCTAACTTTATTTTCATAGGAACAATGAACCCAGAGGAGACAGCAGCAACAGAGAAACTGTCAGATGTTTTCCTTGACAGATTTGATGTCGTGCACATGACATACCCAGAGACACAAGAGATAGAGCAAAAAATAGTCCTTGAAAAAGGAAAAAAGCTTGATGTCACATTCCCGCAAAAACTTCTAACAAGAGCAATTGATTTTGTCAGACTACTGAGAGAACACAAAGACCTGCAAAAAAAGCCAAGCGTCAGGGCTTCACTCGGGCTTTATGAAAGGGCGCAGGCAAATGCATTCCTTGCAAAAAGAACAAATGTGACAGCAGATGACATTGCAAAAGCAATAATCTCAGTCATCTCTCACAGGATTGAGCTAAAGCCATCTGTGAAATACCTTCAAACAACTGAGGAGTTTATAGCAGAAGAGTTCAGGAAGTATTGTGCTGAGCACAAGGAACTCGGGCACGAAGGTGGTTGCCTTTAGCCCAGATGTTGAGGTTAAAGAGCTTTCTAAGGCAGAAGAGTGCCAAGGCAAACTTGAGATGCAGCTTCTTGAAGACAAGCTGATGCACTCTGTGCTGCAAAACGACAAAAAAGTCATTGATGAAGGCAAGATTGTTGAAGAGGCAATAAACAGAGGCTTGAGCGCATTCGTCCCAGACCTTCTCTTTGAGCAGCTTGTAAAGAACTATTCTATTGCAAAGCAGATACTTGGGGAAAAACTGATAAGGCTGCTTACTGGAGTTGAGCCAGACTACCTTGAGAAAAACATAGGAATCCCAGAGTTCAGAAAAGAGCTTAAGAAAGCAATACAGGAAAACATAAACAATCTAAAGGACAAAAACTTGCTTGACAGGGACGGCCAGATAACTGACAAAGGCATTGAGCTCGCAAGCTTGGTTCTTTATGTAGAGGAGCTTGACAAGTTAATATCAAAAGGAATTCTTGGGCAGAAAGTAAACAAAAAAAGATCACACTACGGAGAAAGAGACGAAATAAGCATGTACAAGAAAGGGGACAGGTATAAGGACATTGCAATCAAAAGCTCTGTGCGGACAGCAATAAAAAGAAGGCATGATAGAATAGAGCCAGATGACCTGAAGACAGCAAAAAGGCAGAGCAAGGGCGCTGTTTACATTGTTTACGGGATAGATGCATCTGCCTCAATGAAAGGAGACAAGATAGAGACCTGCAAGAAAGCAGGGGTAGCGCTTGCATACAAAGCAATATCTGACAAAGATAAAGTTGGCTTGGTTGTTTTTGGCTCAGAAGTCAAAGACTTTGTTGTACCAACAATTGACTTTGGCTTCTTGCTTAACAAAATAACGCGAGTGAGAGCTTCCAGGCAGACTGACTTCTGCGCAATGCTGCACAAGGCAGCAGAGCTCTTTCCAGCAGAGAATGTAACAAAACACCTTATTGTCCTTACAGATGCCCTGCCAACAGTTGGAAAAAAACCAGAGGAAGACACGCTTAAGGCAGTCTCAATGGCAAGAGCAGCTGGAATAACAGTATCAATAATCGGAATAAAGCTTGACGAGAAAGGAGAGGCTCTGGCAAAACAGATTGCCCTGCTTGGAGAGGGAAGGCTTTACGTTGTCAAAGGCCTTGAGAATATTGACAGGATTGTTCTTGAAGATTATTATTCAGTGAGATAAATTATTTCTTGACTTTGAAAATTGCCTTGCGCGGATGCCAGTCATCACAAATATCCTGCAAAAATATGTCTTTGATAAACTTTAAATTCATATTAAAATTCTTGGCTTTGCGCACGGTGATGACGCCAATACTCCTTTTTTGAGTATGTATAACTTTAATATTCTTAAATTGCTTAACATATTTTATGAAGTCAATTCTTTTACTATTATCCCAAATCTCAAAAAGGTTCTGTAATTCAACAGGAAGTTCCATGTTTCTAGGTTGTATATCAAGCCGTGCAAGACCATCTTTTTTAAGAATCCGATTGATTTCCTCCATAAAAAAAGCCTTATTCGCAATATATTGCACACAAGCTTGACTATAGATATAATCAAAATAGTTATTTGGAAATTTTAACTTTTGACCTGCGTCTGCAATATAAATTTTTGGAAGATTTTGGTTAATATCTTGCTTTGTAAATATCTTCTGGTGAAGAGCGTATCTTTTAATTAACTTCAGATTCCATCTTTTTTCTTTATTTATTCCATGAATCTCTATTCTATCTTTAAATAATTTTTTCAGCTCAAGCAAGGCCCTGCCATAACCACAACCAACTTCAAGAACCCTTACTTTTTTCTTTTTCTTCAGAAGACCTTTGATATCTTTAACAATATCCCCAATTCTTTCTTTTGCTTCTTTAATACCTCTTTTTCTGCTCCACTGCCAAATCAGAATTTTCTTTTTGCCCTTTTTTTGAAAATGATACAGAGCCATATGCTTTTTTGAAGTACTGTGTTATAATAATCTTTCGATTGCAGAAACATTTAAATACCATAAAACAAAAAATTCTGTAAAAGAGGTGCATAATGGTACTTGAGCAGCTATACCCCATAGAGTTTCTAAAAGAAAAGCCAAGATATGCATTGCTGCTTAGTTTTGCATTCACTGTTTTTGCCACTTTCTTTGGAATGATGATTTTTCCCCAGGATCCTGCACTGGTCATAGTTGCAATGGCATCAACACTGCTCATACCTTCGCTCTACCAGTTCACAGTCTTTGAAGAAAAAGTGGAAAGAGAAATCGCAGGAATGGGTGTGAAAGATGTTTTAATCACAAACAAGCAATTATTCAAGGTTTACACATACATGTTCTTTGGCTCATTCTTTGCCTTTGCAATATTCTCCATCGTGCTTCCATCGCTTGCAACAAACTATCTGTTCAGGATGCAGATGGCAGCAGTATCAGGAGGGGCAATAGCAGGCATAGGAACAAAATTCTCAATGGTCCTGCTATGGGAACTGCTCAGCAATAATTTCCAGGTGCTGATGCTCTGCTTCATTGTTTCCATAATAGCAGGCAATGGCTCTATTTACTTGATCATATGGAATGCATCTGTCTGGGGAACTGTCTTTGGAACACTTGCAAAAACAACTGCGCTTCATCTTGGAGCAAGCTCAGGAGTACTCTTTTTACTGATAATGATAAGTGTTTTCCCCCATGTATTGCTTGAGATGGGAAGCTATATCCTTGCAGTAATATCTGGAACAGTGATATCAAACGCCCTTGCAAGAGAGCATATATTGTCAAAGCGTTTTGGAAAAGTGCTTCTGGTAAATCTCGTGATACTTGGGCTCGCCCTGCTTGTGCTCTTGATTGGCGGGATTGTAGAGACGTATGTGCTTGATAACTTCATGACATACCAAAGGATAATACAACTAAGCTTTGGGGGATAGTTCTATGAAAATACTTGCATTTGTTGACGTGCATGCAAGCATGACTGCCCTAAAAAAGCTTGAGGAAAAGGCAAAAAAGCAAAAGCCAGATGTCATAATCTGCGCAGGGGACATATCTATTTTTGAGAACCATCTTGATGTGCTGATGAACAAGGTAAGCAGGCTTGGGAAAAAAGTATTAATGATTCCAGGAAACCACGAAACACCTGTTGTACTGAAAAAAATGTGCTCGTTTTATGAAAACATGATTTATTTCAACAAAAAAATTGTAAAAATCAATGATATTTATTTTATTGGATTCTCAGGAGAAGGATTCTCAAGAACAGACCTTGAGCTCGAGCAATTTGCAAAGAAAATAAAAAGCGAGATAAAAGGCAAGAAAGTTGTGTTTGTGACGCACGCGCCGCCCTACAAAACCAAGCTTGATGTCATAGGAAAAGAGCATTGCGGAAACAAGACCGTGACTAATTTTATCAAGTCTAACCCGAATATTGTGCTTCACATATGCGGCCACTTCCATGAGACATCAGGGGATGAAGACAAGATAGGCCGCACAAGAACAATAAACCCAGGACCTTGGGGGAAAATCATTGAGATATGAGCTTAACACAAAACCAAACGCATCTCGTTAATTCAGGAGCGCTTTGGGCAGTCTACAATGGATTCACAGGAGCATTCCTGGTCGCGTTCGCGCTAGCCTTAGGAGCGCCCAACACAGTGATTGGTTTTCTTGCAGCAATCCCTTATATTGCAATACTTCTAGCAGAATATCCTGGAGCAAAGCTTGTTGAGTTCTACTCAAGAAGAAGAATCTGCATTGTGATGCTGGCAATATCCAGGCTCTTCTGGATTCCAATCTGCCTAATACCAATATTTTTCAATAAGCATCCTGTGCTTACGCTCGTCATTTATTACTTCTTTATACAATTCACTGAATACATCGTTGACCCTGCATGGGTTTCTCTAGCCGGAGACATTGTTCCTGTAAGAATAAGAGGCAAGGTTTTTGCGGCAAGAAGCGTGATTATGGGCATAGCTGGAATGATAACCAGCGTTATCGCAGCGGCATACCTTGACCTTTTCCCAAAAAACAGTTTCTTTGGCTTTTCAACAATGTTTGCCGTGGGGATTGTTTTTGGATTGTGGGCAGTGAGTACGTTTGGCAAGATAAAAGAGCCAGAATACAGGGACCATGCGCATCATTCTTTACGGGAGTTTTTCAAGTTTGATGACGGAGACTTCAGGAAGTTTGTATTTATAATTGTCTTCTTCAATTTCGCAGTAACAATCGCATCCCCCTTCTTTACAGTCTATATGCTTAAGGACTTAGGGATGAATTACACGCTTTTTATGGTCGCAGCAGCTGTCGCCACAATATCAAGGATACTTGCACAGACACAGTATGGAAAGATAAGCGACAAGTATGGAGACAAGCCTGTCGCAATAATAAGCTTTTTTGGAACAGCACTCGTGCCTCTTGCTTTCATGTTCATAACAAAAGAGACGTATTGGTTTGTTTTTCCTGCACAGATAATCTCAGGCATATTCTGGGCAGGAGCTGACCTGAGCACATTCAACCTGCTGCTTGACCTGATGGGCAAGGAGAAAAGGGCTATGAAGGTTGCTGAGTACTCTATGATTACTGCCTTTCCTATGATAATCGCGCCAGTCATCGGCGGGTACATAGCAGATAATGCAGCATTTATACTTGCAGGAATACCTCTTGTATTCGGAATATCATTCATTCTCAGGGCAGCAGCATCTGCACTCTTGTTTACGATAAAAGAACCGAGGGCAAAAAAAGAGCACGCAGTCGGAGAGGTCTTTTTGAGGCTTGTGTCAATACATCCTGTGCGAGGAGTTGAGCAAATACTGAGGGGTGTCCAAAAAATAATCAGAAAACCAGGATACGGGCTTTAATATCTTTCTTCATAAGCAAAACAACCCTGCTCTTTGGCTTTTGGTCAATTATTTTCAAGCCAGATGCTTTTGCAATACTTTCTGCAAACTCAAGAATGTCCTTGTGCAAAGGCATGTTTTCTATTGCCAGCCTTTCTCTGGAGTGCCCAACCCACATGTATGCCTTAAGCTCAACAAAAGTCGGTCCTGCGAGCTTGATTAGTTCTGCATAGCTTTCTGGATTAACCATATTGATTCCTTTGACTAAAGTGAGGCGTATGGTGCTTCGCTTGAAATTTTTAATCAATGATAATGATTCCTTTATTTTAGTCCATGTTCCTTCAACTAGTGGATTGCAAGTCTTGAGGTAAGTTTCTTCATCAGGAGCAGGCAGGGTAATGTATAACTGAGTTGGTTGGTGTTCTATTAGCTTTTTAAGCATCTCTGGAACAGTGCCATTTGTAACAAGGAATGCAGTCATTCCCCTTGACTTTATCTCATCAATAAGCTCCGGAAGCTTTGGGTAGAGGCAGGGCTCTCCTGTTAGAGAGATTGCAAAATGCAACGGTTTCTGTGATTCTTCATATCTTTTCTTGTCTCTTGCGCTGTTGCCGCCAAAGCCTTTAAGGATTTCCTTGTGCTCCCTGATACATCCATCAACAATATCCTTTGGTTCATCAATCTTATCTGAGATAAGGTTTTCCCTCACATCCCTCCAGCAGAAAACACACCTATGAGTGCAGGCAAACCAAGGAGACATCTGTATGCATCTCCACGAGTTAATTCCGTAAAACAAATGCTTGTAGCAGGTATCCTGGCCCCTGATTGCTTTCTTGCACCAGGTGCATATTTTAACAGCACTATGCCTGCCAACAATACGATAGCCCTGCTTTTCAAGCTCCTGCTTCCTAAGGCCTGATATCATAACCTGATTTAGTTTTGGAAAGCTATTTAAAGTTTGGGATTGTTTTAGTGCATATGGAGTTCGAGAATATTATTCACAAGCTTGAATCAATGAAAGAATTCAAGGAGTGGAAAGACAAGCACAAGCACTATTACTTGGCGCATGCTTTTGTGATGCTTGATGAGCCAAACAAGGACATATGGCAGATAGGCTATTATAATAAGGAGAGCAACAAAATTGCAACAATCATTCTTGAAGGAGAGAAGGTTGCATTTGTTCCAGAGCAGGAAATCCTGCAGGCTTCACAGCAGATAACAGAACTGAAACCAGCTGATGTAAAACTTACAGTCGATAAGGCGCTTGAGGCAGCAAAAGCCTGCATAAAGGAGCACTACCCCAGAGAATTGCTTCTCAAATCCTTCTTCATAATTCAGCACTTGCCTGAAGGGACAGTCTTTAACATCACTTTTTTGACGCAAAGTTTTGGCACAATTAACATAAAAATCTCAACTGTCGACGGAACAATTTTCAAGCACAGCATGGAGCGGCTCGCAAACTTCTCTTAAGTAACAACATCAATTCTTTAGAATATATTTCTTCAGTTCTATTTCAGATTTGCAATTTATTTAAATACTAGTTGTGTTTACTTGTTTTTGCGCGAGAAACAGCAGGTGATAGGTTAAAAAAAAGGGTGTGGTCAAAGAGGTGATATTATGAGTGCGATAACATATGCTGAAACAAAAAAGAACATGCGCCTCGGAGACTACTTTGAAACAGAAAAAGAAAATGACGATGCAGGAGACCATTTTGAAACAGAAACTTGATAAAGAAAAAGATAAAGAAGATGACGATGATGGCAGTAAAAATGATGATGAATACTCTAATTACATAGGCTGAATCTGCTTCTTAAATTTATAATCTTAACTTTTAACCTTTTATATTCCTAATCTAAAAGTTTACTAAAAGTTTATATACTTTTCATGCTTTCAAAAAAATATGTTACTTGAGCTAGGAAAAGAAACATCAAAACAGCAATTGGAACAAACATGGAATTCCCAAGAATCAACCATACTTGACTATGACCGGGACCGAATTTATACTCCAGAAGAATTTTATAATAACAGATCGATGGCATTAAAATGGTCTGAACTTGGAGAACTCCGCAGAGGTTTGGTATCTTCAAATCCAACTGTCTTCTTTCTAAATCTTGGTAAAAACGGTTTTGATGGTTTTCTAGACACACTGCTTCAAAAATTAACAGAAAAAGAGCTTATGACACTCGACCAATACAAAGAAGGTTCATACCATCTTATCGGTGCAGAAGAAGGCGGAATCACATTGCACTTACGAGATGGCCAAGACCCTCATGGAAGAGCAGCGTATTCTCCAAAAACATATTATCCTATGCAAGAAATAGATGCAATAGAATACGCCAAGCATTTTTTCAGACGCCCATTAATAATCGCTAAAGTAATTTCAATTTCTAAACCAGAAAGAACAGATTAACCAAGCAGTTGCAGATTACAACTTTTTACAGAATGAAAAGCCATAGAACTAGTCTATTCCAAGCAGCTGATTAATGTAAGTTCTGATTTCATTCTGCATTCCGTCTATATCTCCATCTCTGTAATTTATGACTTTTACTCTATTTGGCTCTTCTTTAGCGATTGTAAGATAACCCTCGCGGACTTTCTGATGGAATTCAATTTTCTTCTGCTCCTGCCAGTCCATCTTGCCAAATTCTTTACGAGTAACCTTTGCCAAGCCTGCTGTAGGATCTATATCAAGAATGATTGTCAAGTCAGGCTTCAAGCCTCCTGTTGCAAACATGTTAAGCATGGTTACAAATTCCGGATCAAGATTGCCCCCATATGCCTGGTATGCTGTTGAGGAATCATAAAAACGGTCACAAATAATGATTTTGCCTTCCCCTAGAGCAGGCAGGATATTATGCTTCACATTTCTTGACCTTGCAGTCTCATAAAGAAGAAGCTCTTCCTCTGGGCTTTTCTCCAGAGCAGGGTCTAAAAGCAAAGCTCTTATTTGTTCACCGAGCTTTGTTGCACCAGGCTCCCTGAACTTAACAACACAGAAGCCTTTCTTAGTAAGGTATTCTATTGCCAGCGCTGACTGTGTTGTCTTGCCGCAGCCATCACAACCCTCAAATGTTATCAGTTTTCCTTTCATCTTTCTTTTCATCTCTTCCAAGCCTTAAGTTTGCATACTCCCACTGATGCTCATAGATATGCAGGCCTTTGCTGGAAAAAATAATCTCTCCATCTTCAACTCTTTCTTCTTTGCCTGCTGCTTCCAGGCCGGCATTAATATCCTGAACCATCATTTCTTTGAGCAACTGTATACCTCCAAGATTAGATGGAAATCCGCCAACCAAATCCCAAGAACGGAAGTAAACTGCAAAGTGAAGCTTTCCATATCGTATCCTTGTGTCTATCAATCTCAAGCAAGGAGGGTCTTTCAGCAAGATATCAGAAGGCATAGCAATCTCCAGTGTTGCCTGGTTCGTGCCAAAACCCTGGTTAACATACATCGTAATAACTTCTTGAATAGGACTAATGCCTAGAGTTATTTCTTTAAGTTTTTCCTTGAATGAAGCCTCTTTTTCCTGAGAAATCCCGAGCTCAGCAACATCCTTAGCAAGGATTTCATCAATACCCCTTATTCGGGGATTATTCAGCCTCTCTCCGTAAGTGTAATCTTCTTGAGGTTTCTTGGTGTCAGAACCAAGGTATTCTGCAAAATAAGTCTCGATGTAAGGCGCGTCATTTGGAGCAGGCAGGCTTGACCCTTCTGGAATCATTATATTCAAAGGCCTGTTACTGGGCTTTCTAATCACGCCTGATACAAAATCAAACTCCTTTCTTTTCTGGCCTGCATAACTCCCTCTTGTTATCAAGTATTCATGCCCGACCTCTACACATCTCTTAACACATTGATACCAGGCATCATTAATATCAAATGCGTCAATAAATACAAAATTCATGTTTGCCATTCTATCACCCCACCAGTAAAGTGTTGTATTGTTTTTATTTGTTTCTGACAAAAGAAAGGCAACACTCTGGCATTTATATTCTTTTGTTTGATTCGTAATATCGTTTGCAGTATCAAAATATATTTAAACCAAAGTGCTAAAAAGCAATCAGGGGGTAGCAAAATGAAGCTTATTGCAATAGTCGGATTAACAGGCTCTGGAAAATCAGAGGCAGCTAAAATTCTTGAGAGTGAGGACTATCAAAAGATAAGATTTGGTGACATAACAGAGGAAGAGCTGAAGAAAGCAGGAATGGAGATAAATGAGACAAACGAAAAATACATGCGTGAAAGGCTCAGAAAAGAGCATGGAATGGCAGCTTATGCAATAAAAAGCCTTCCAAAAATAAAAGCTGCGCTTGAACAAGGCAAAGAAGTTGTGATAGACGGCCTGTACAGCTGGGATGAGTATCTGATTTTGAAAAACACTTTCAGCGAAGAATTGAAAATTCTTGCAATACAGGCATCTCCAAAAACAAGATATGAACGCCTGGCAAAAAGGCCAGTGAGGCCATTAACGCATGAAGAAGCAAGAAAAAGAGACCATGCAGAGATAGAAAACATACAGAAAGGAGGGCCAATAGCAATAGCAGACATCACAATAATCAATGAAGGGACTACTGATGATCTTAAAGCAAAAATATTCAGGTACACTGGAATAATAAGAAGACCAACATGGGATGAATATTACTTGAGCATTGCAAAAAAAGTATCAAGCAGAGGAACCTGCCTGAGAAGAATATTTGGCTCTGTGATAGTGAATGACGGGCAGATAGTAAGCACAGGGTACACTGGCGCACCAAGAGGAACAAAAAACTGCGTTGATGTAGGCGAGTGCCCTAGAGAAAAAGCAAAAATACCAAGAGGAACAAGATACGAGCTCTGCAGAAGCGTCCATTCAGAACAAAACGCAATAATACAAGCAGGCAGAGAAAAAACAATGGGCGCAACACTATACTTATACGGAGAGCATGTCCAGGACAGGGCGCTCATCTCTGGAATAAAGCCATGCAAGTTCTGCACAAGAGAAATAATAAACGCAGGAATAAAAACAGTTGTTGCAAAATCAAAAGAAGGAATAATCAAGTATAACGTAGATGATTGGATAAAAGAAGACAAGTTCAGCATAACAGAAGAAGACCTGAAAAACTATTAAGATGTGGGATTTACAAGAATACTGCACACTATTGAATGATGCCCTAAATAGGAACGAGACAATTGTTTTCGGGTGCCACTGCAGCATACGCTATTCTGGAAGGGCAGAGAGCTTATTAGAGCACGGCGATAGGATAATACTTATAAAATCAGACAGGGCAATGCTTGTGCACCAGCCGTCTGGCAATGCACCCATAAATTACATGAAGCCAGATACATCACATAAGCTTGTTGTTGAAAATGGCAAACTTGTTTTGCAGTCAAGAAATTTGATTTTAAAAGAGAATATGGATATACAGATAGAAAGAGTATATTTCTTTAACGCCCATAAACTAGAGGATGGAAGGTCAATAGTAATATCAGGAACAGAAGAAGATATGTCAAGGATGCTCTACAACAATCCAGAGATGATTGAAAAAGGATTCAAGCCAGTATCGCAGGAAGAGCAGACAAAATACGGATTTATAGATGTTTTTGGAATAGATAAAGATGGAGTGCTGACTGTTGTTGAATGCAAAAGATATTCTGCTGATTTAGGTGCAGTTACCCAATTAAGAAGATATGTTGAGAAAATCATGATAAGCAAAGGAATAAGCAAAGTAAGAGGAATACTTGCAGCACCAAAGATAACGCCAAATGCGCTGCAGATGCTCAATGACTGGGGATATTCATTTGTTTCTGTAAAACCGCCAAAATACTTTGAGGATTTTGACAAGAAACAGAGCAAACTGGAGAATTTTGATGCTAAAAAATAAGCTGGAGGGATAAAATGAAAGGAAAAAAACCATTTGATATCGGTGAGAAAGTAGAAGTAGAGGTAATGAGCTTCCCAGGAGGGCCTCACACCCAAAGAACAGGAATTGTAGAAGAATACAAAGGAAAAGAAGACAAGTCAGATGGAAGAATAACACCACCACAGATAGAGCATAAATATTATGTGCGCTTTGATGATGGCGGCGTTTATGCATACGAATCCTTCATGAAAAAAGTCTGAATTTAAGTACAAAATTTGAATTGAATCAGTTCAATAGATTGATTTTCGTAGAGCAAAAGCATCCTGCCTATTAACTATTGTTTTTCTGTTTAAATCCAGAAGAATATACCCCGCATCAAGATACTTTCCTTTCTTTAAATTTATTTTTTCAGGGCATTCAAGCATTTCTTTTATTTTCCTGTAGTGCCTTCTCATAAAATAGATATTTTTTCCTTTTACAACAATAAAATGAATCTCTGACATGCTCATATTTACAGATTTTAGTCTTTATATGTTTTACTCAGAAAAACCCGGAAGAATTACGAGCAAAAATGAAAGATTTTCGGTTTTTGTCAAAAACCAAGGGTTTTTGAGCATGCTCAGAAATCTCTGATTTCTGACATTTAACGAAAGATTTATTAAGAAGTTCGTACTACAATTGTAGTACAATGACAATGGATGTTGTTCAGGTAAGGATGAGCAAGGGGCTTGTCCAGAAAGTTGATAAACTAGTTGATACCGGGCTCTATGCAAACAGGTCTGACGCTATAAGAGATGCTGTCAGAAAGATAAACTGGGGAAATATAATCGGCTCAATCCCAAACACAGGAGATTCTGTGAAAGAGATACGGGAAATAAGGAAGAAACTTTCTAAAAAGATTAAGAGTTTTAAGGATATAGAAGAAATCAATAAACTATGCCAGTAAATCCTCTGGCTTTGCGGCAAAAATATATCTTCTTGCAAAACTAATTAAATCCTTGTCCCTTGTTACTAAGATTAGATTCAAACGCTTGCATATAGCTATATGAATGCAATCATAAAAGCTCAGTTCATATAACAATTCTGATTCCAGTTTTCTTGCAAAAGTAAAATCCGATTCATTTGCTTCGATGAAAGCCATTTCTGTTTCTTTTTCTAAGAAATCCATATTTTCCATAAATGTCTGTTTATTGTTCAGTTTTAGTTCAACTTCTCGCAATACACAGCTAGAACAGAAAAGCTCTGTACTATCTGAAAGTTTGGCTTTGTCTATAAACTCTTTTGCAATCTCCCAATATGGTTTCCCTTTTGTTGCGTCTCCTTCTTTTTTAAAAAGATTTAATAAAATACAACTGTCAAAATAATATTTCATGCAAAATTTCAAGATTTTAGTCTTTATATGTTTTTGCAGGAAAAATCCGGAAGATTTACACCTGTTTTTCAGAAGATTTCCGAAGAAAATATACTTTTCACCATATAAAACAATATAAATCCCTGCCCTTATCCCTTATTTTGAGGTGGTTTTGATGGATAAGTGCCCTTGTTGTGAAAGAAGATTTGAGCAAATAACTGATTTTCCTATGGTGAAAATCATTTCTATGCAAATTTTAAATGGTGAGCAGGCTGCTGAGTTTAGTGCAGTAGAGCATCAATATTGGAGTATGGACAAAATAAGAGAACTTGCCAAAGAATTCAATAGTTTGCTTGGTTCGAGTGATGCAGTAAAAAAGTTCTCAAAAACATTAGAAGATGCAGTCGGCAAAGAAACAAGAGTTAAAGACCTACTGCCTGCATGGGTATTTTCAGTAGATAATATTCCAGGGGCAGAAAAATATAGAATTGCTGTGTGCGAAGCAAATGCATATAAAGTTGATATTGAAAAAACAAATCCGAAAAAAGAATTCAGAATCACAGAACTCATCCTCTTTAAATATGATAAGCAACTCTTGAAAATTGGGTCTATACAATACGAAGGACTACTTAATCACTAAAGACCAAAATCTTTTCCCTGCTCTTCAATCCGCTTTTTATCTCTATTTTTCTTTTTAATAATTTAGAGAAGAACTTAATTACTTCCTTGTTTGCCTTGCCTTTATCAGGAGGAGCTGCAATAGCAACCTTGACTGCCTGCCTTGCTTCATCATAGCCAAGAATTTCGCTTTTGCTTGCATTTGGCTTGACGATTATTCTCAAAGAATTGTTTTTTACGTAATCTTCAATATTCATAAGGAGTCTCGCCATGTGCGCTTGCATTTCTCACACTCAAAAAACTTTGTTGCAGGCTCGTCAGCTGCACGCATCTGCCTCTCCCAAGTCCTTGCTTTCATATGGCCGCACTTTGGGCACTCTACTTCAGCAAGAGGCCTTGTCTCAAACTTCTCAACTACCTCAACACACTCCCGTTTTGCATTGCACTTCTCAGAAATAACAACCCCTTTTGCATCTGCTATGTTGCCGCATTTCGGGCAGAAAAGCACTGTCTTGTCCTTTATCTTTTTCGGCATCATTATTGAGCCGCATTTCGGGCAGAAAAGCATTCTAGACTATCCCCACAAGCTTTAATGCCTCTACAAACCCGATCTTTATCCAGCCAAGGAAAGGAACTCTCCAGACAGCCTTGCCAACAAGATTATTCTTAGAGACTTTTTTCTCAAAATCAGCAGAGCCGCAGTTATGGTCCCCTTTTGTCTTATAAAATACATTGCCATCTATCTCTTCAGCACCAACAACCCTGTGGATTATAGGGTCTGCTCTGTTGTCTGCCATGAAAACAAGAATGTTACCAATAGCAATATTTTTTGGGCCAAATAAAATCATGATGTCCCCCTTGTTAAAGCCATCTACATAAGAGAATTCTGCGAACTCGCTTTTGTCAATGCCGTATCCTGAATAGATTTCTGACTGGCTTATTTTCTTGTCGCAGCCATTGCTTGTGCAGCAGCTGGGTGATTGCCACCAGTCATCAAAGCTTGCATCATGCTCCATGCTTCCAGAGACAACTGCAACTATCGGGTGTGTTGTCCCAAGAGCAAAGCCAAGCCCTGGATAGACAAGAAACTTGATTATTATAAAAGCAAGGATTATGTTAACAATCCAGCTGAGGATACTGTCCTCTTCCCAGATAAAGTGCCAGACTGCTTTGCCAAGCTTTTTCAGCTTTCTTCCAAAGCTTTCCTTATGCTGTATGTTTTCCCAAGGCATATTAGAAAAGTAAGATAAATGATTTAAAAAGGTTTGGTTTTATTTATTAGTAAGAAAACAATAAGATTTAATAATAACAATAGTAAACTTTGTGCCATGTTCAAAAAAAGAGGAGAGAAGAAAGAATACGGAGATTTCTTTACTAAGCATAACCTCTGGATAGCATCTGCCACACTTATGGGAACAGTGGTTGGCGCAGGTGTTCTGGGAATACCTTATGCTGTTGCGCAGAGCGGATTGTTTATCGGCATAATCCACATTCTAATCATAGGATTTGCACTGCTTGTGCTCCATCTCTGCCTTGGAGAGATAACCTTGCGAACAAATGGATTGCACCAACTCTCAGGATACATGGAAAAATATCTTGGGAAATGGGGAAAGGGCTTCATGATATTCTCAATGGTTTTTGGAATCTATGGAGCGCTTGTTGCTTACATCATTGGCGAAGGTGAGATTTTTGCAACTGTCCTTGGCTTTGGAAGCCCCTGGATATATTCGCTGATATTTTTTGCAATTGTTTCGCTGATATTATATCATGGAATACAAGCAACAGGGAGATTTGAGCTGATAATCACAGCCCTTCTCGTGCTCGTTATTTTTGTCATCGGCGCACTCTCTTATGACAAAATAAATCCCTCTTATTTCACAGGGGTAAGCCTGAAAAACATGTTTTTCCCATACGGAGTCATTCTCTTTGCCTTTGTTGGAACAGCAGCAATTCCAGAATTAAGGGAAGAGCTCGCAAAAGAAAAACAAAAACTAAAAAAAGCAATAATAATCGGAAGTGTTATACCTATACTTCTCTATCTCTTGTTTACCCTGATTGTTCTTGGAATAGTCGGCTTTAGCAATTTCAGCTTATTGGGGCCAAATGAAAAGATTGCAACAGTCGCACTGAGCATTTTCTCTGAGAAATATCTTGCTATTTTTGCAAACATCTTTGCCGCATTTGCAATGTTCACATCATTCATCGGCCTTGGGCTCGCACTCAAAGAAATGTATGAGTATGATTTGCATCTAAAAAAAATACTTGCCCTGTTCCTAACAATAATCCCGCCGCTGATAATCGCCCTTTCTGGCCTTACAAGCTTTATTGCAGTTATAGGATTCACAGGAGCAATAGCAGGCGGAGTAGACGGAATACTCATAATGCTTGCATATTGGAAAGCAAAGAAAAAAGGAGACAGAAAACCAGAGTATTCCCTGAGCATAAGCAAGACACTAACGGCAATGCTTATCATAATGTTTGCGCTGGGAATCATTTACCAATTGTGGCAGACATTTATGGCATAGCAATGACCAGAACCTTTAAATAACCCTTCAAAATCAGCAATATTGTGGGTGAAGAAAGAGTGGAAGATCCAAAATATTTTTATAAACAGTACAAGGCTCAACTTGGTGCGGTACTAACAAAAGATGGTACTATACAATTAAGGCCCCTGCCTCAAGAGCAGGCACAGGAGTATTTGACAGAGCTTGTGCGCGAAGAACTAGAACATGTAAAGAGTGCAAAAGACACTCTTGATTTACAAGATAAAGTGAAGATGATTGCAGAGAACATGGAGTTAAGCATCGACAGCTATGAAAGCCAGTTCAGGGCAACCCTTTACAGGCTGCAAAACGTCGGCTAAACCTTTTTATACTCCTATCTTATTCTATTCAGTATGAAAATACTTCACATTCATGCAAAATCAACAGTTGATATCAAATTAAGTGATTCTGCAGTAAATGCACTGCCTAAAAAAATAGGCGTGGTCACAACAATACAGCATCTGCACAAACTAGATGAAGTCATTTCTCAATTGAAAGAAGCAGTTAAAGGAGGGCAGGTGCTTGGGTGCAATGCAGAAGCAGCGCAAAAGATTACTGATAAAGTGGATACTTTCTTGTTTATAGGCACAGGAGAGTTCCATCCAATAGCTGTTGCACTGAAGACAGGAAAACCAGTATATAAGTGGAATCCTTTTGCAAAAAAGCTTTCTGTTATTGAAGACAAAGAGGTTGAAATGCACAAGAAAAGAAAGCAGGGAGCATTAGCAAAATTCCTTTCCTCACAAAAAATAGGGATTCTTGTATCAACAAAACACGGCCAGAGCAAGCTCGAGAAAGCGCTTGAGCTTGCAAAGAAAAAAGACAAAGAATACTACATATTTGCATTTGACACACTAAACCTTTCTGATTTAGAGAACTTTCCATTCATCCAGTGCTGGGTAAACACAGCATGCCCAAGAATTTCAGAAGATAAAGGGAATATAGTCAATATTGAAGATTTGCCATGAAAAAACTGCTGATTGTTTTATTGCTTGCATTAATTGTCTCATGCACAAGCGCGCCTTCTGTAAAGATAGGAGATGCAAAAGTTCTTGTTGAGTTAGCTGTTACTCCAGAAGAAAAAGCAAAAGGCCTGATGCACAGAGAATATCTTGCAGAAGACAGGGGAATGCTATTTATTTTTGAGAATGAGAGAACACCAAGCTTTTGGATGAAGAACACTTTGATTCCTTTGGATATGGTGTTCATAAATTCTGATAACAAGATTGTTGATATCTTAGTAGCAGAGCCGTGCAAGAAAGATCCCTGCAAAAGCTACACACCAAAAGCAGATGCGAAATATGTCTTGGAATTGAATGCAGGGTTTTCAGAAAGGCACAATGCCAAGATAGGTGATGAGGTTTCTTTAAAGATATGAATCCAAAAATCCTTGTTGGATGCCCGACCTGGGAAGGAAAAAAATACTGCTTGAAAGAATATGCAGAAGCAATAAAGAAATTAGATTATGATAACTTTGATGTTCTGATTGTTGATAACTCAAAAGATGATTTGTATATTACTGCGATTAAAGAAGCAGGATTAAATGCAATCAAAGGCCCTTGGCATGAGAAAGCAAGAGACAGAATTATTGCAAGCAGAAACTTCATAAAAGAATATGCTCTCAATAATGGATATGATTATTTCTTTTCTCTTGAGCAGGATGTTATTCCAGAGCCAAACACATTAAAGAAACTAATAAGCCATAATAAAAAAATCATATCTGGAATTGTGATGAATAATCTTCCTATCGGAAATACAGTAAAAATGATGCCGATGGTTTATGTTACGCACAAACTCGATGCAACAGGGCTTGACTACATTAATGAAGAAGAATTAAGCAAACAGCAATTAATTGAAGTAAAAGCATGCGCCCTTGGATGTGTTTTGATTCACAAAGACGTCCTGAAGAAAATAGCATTCAGGTATACTGGCGGATTTGATGACATGATGTTCTGCAAAGACGCAATAGATGCAGGATTCAAGATATATGCAGATACAACTGTAAAACCAAAACATTTGCATAGTTCTTGGGAAGGGATTGAGAAATAGATGTGTTCTTGTTTAATCCTTATTTGGGCGCCAAGGGCGCAGAGACAATTCCATATGCTGATTAACTATTTGGAATATATAATCTCGAGCAGTGAAGCTGCTCGACTCACTGTCCGAAGGACTTCTATGAGAATTTTTACCAAATACCTTTTTAAACCGCAAGTATCTCTTTAATTCTATGGTAGAACTCCTATCTCCAGTTGCAGACAGAATAATGCTGAAGGCAGCAATAGATGCAGGTGCAAACTCTGTTTATTTCGGGCTGAAGAACTTGAATATGAGGGCAACTGCAGCAAACTTTTCTTTAGAAGAACTGCCAGAGATAGTAAAGCAGTGCCATGCAAGCAAAGTTAAAGCATTCTTAACACTTAATACAATAATTTACAATAATGAACTTGAAGAAATCAAAAAAATCATTAAATCAGCAAAAGAAGCAGGAGTTGATGCAATTATCTGCTGGGACCTTGCAGTTATACAGGAATGTAAAAAGCAAAAGATTCCTTTTCATGTATCCACTCAGGCAAGCATTGCAAACTCAGAGTCAGCAAAATTCTACAAACAGCTTGGAGCAGAAAGAATAGTTCTTGCAAGAGAATGCACGCTAGAGCAGATAAAAGAAATCAAGAAAAATGCTGATGTTGAAATCGAAACATTTGTGCACGGAGCAATGTGCGTATCTGTAAGCGGAAGATGCTTCATGAGTCATCACATCTTCAAGAAATCAGCAAACAGAGGAGAATGCCTTCAGCCATGCAGAAGAGAATACAAAATAGTTGATGAAGAAAACAACGAGCTAATAATAGGAAATGATTATGTTCTCTCACCAAAAGATCTCTGCGCGCTTCCATTCATAGACAAATTAATTGAGGCAGGAATAACTGCGTTTAAGATAGAAGGAAGGGCAAGAAGCCCAGAATATGTAAAGACTGTTACAGAATGCTACAGGCAAGCAATTGATGCTCACAAGGAAGGAAAATTCACAAAAGAACTAGCTGAAAAATTAGTTGAAAAACTAAAGACAGTATACAACAGAGGGTTCTCAACAGGATTTTACCTAGGAATGCCAACAGGAGAGGATTTCACAGACGCGCATGGAACAAAAGCAACACAAGTCAAGCAATACATCGGATACGTGATTGACTTTTACAAAAAACAAGGTGTTGCAGCAATAAAGCTAGAAGCAGGCGGATTAAAAGTGGGAGACAGGATAATGATCCAAGGCCAGAAAACAGGCGTCCAAGAGCAAACAGTAGAATCAATGGAGATAAGCAACAAGCCAGTAAAAGAAGCTGGAAAAGGACTTGTCGGACTAAAGCTTAATTTTGAAGCAAGAGAGAATGATCCAGTGTTCTTGATAGTTGATAATAAACAATAATTAAACTGTGAATTCTAATTCATCTTTTGTGCTTCCAAGCAATACAGAACCCATTCCCTCTCCGATTGTGTAAGCAGCCCCATATGCTGTCTGCGAGAAAACATCAAGCAATCCTTTCTTTGCCTTGAATTCCTTGAACTCAACTGTTATGTTCAGCATCTTTCCAAGATACTCTTTTGCCTCTTCATTCCCGCCAAGCATGTCAACCAGGCCAAGCTCTTTTGCCTCTTCACCAAGATATATGTATCCTGTAGCGAGTTCCTTGACTTTATCAACACTCATATTCCTGTTCTGGGCAACTTCCCTTATGAAAATATTATGGAGCTTGTCTAATTTGGACTGCACAAGCTCCAGCTCCTCATCAGTCATTTCCTTGTAAGCAGAAGTTATGTCCTTGTATTTTCCAGCAACAAGCCTTCTGTAAGTAACATTATACTTGGACATCAAGCCAGCATACTCAAGATAAGAGCCGCGAACACCAATCGAGCCAACAGTAGACATCCTGTTCGCAAAAATAATATCAGCAGCACTCGCAACCCAATAACTGCCAGAAGCACCCACCTCGTGAATCACAGCAACAGTCGGCTTCTTTGCCCTGCTAATAGCATCTGCAATCTCAGCAGTGCCAACAGGAGTTCCTCCAGGGCTGTCAATATCCAAGACAATTGCCTTGATGTTACTGTCTTCCTCTGCTTCCTTAATCCAGTCAACTATTTTCTGTGATTTTATTCCGCTGCTTTGCAAAATACTGCTGCCTACGCCTGTTGTTGATATTGTCCCTTGTATTGGAATCAGGGCAACATTCCCTCCAAGAGTTATTGAGCTGTCTGTTGTGATAAACATCGAGATAAATGCCATTAAAACAAACCCGACAAAGAGGAGGAATATCGCGCTTATCAGCAAGCCAACAATAGAAGCAAGTATCTTTATGAATCTCAGTGTGTCGAAACCTCTTTTTTTCTGCATATCATCTGAATTCCTGTTCTGGTTTATAAATGTTTTTCTCCTATTTGAGCAAAAACCTTATAAACAACGAAACAACTCTCCTCTATATGTTTAAAAAAGATAAAAAGCCGCTCAGCAAGGAAGAAGCTGAGCAAGAGCAGATTGAGTCAATCAGGCGAACACCAATACCTAGAGGCACCAGGGAAGTTCTTGGCATATGCGACCAGAGGGTTGGCGGCTCGCGAATGAAAGTAAGGTGCATGGACGGAAAGACAAGAATATGCAGGATACCTGGCAGGCTCAAAAGAAAGCTGTGGATAAGAGAAGGAGACGTCCTGCTCATAGAGATTTGGGAGTTCTGCGGTGATGAGAAAGGAGATGTTATCTTCAAGTACAAGCCAATACAGGTTGATGTGCTGAAGAAGAGAGGCTTTTTGAAACAGCTTGAAGTAGAAGAATTTTAGGGGTGGGAAAAATGAAAAAAACAATTGCTTTGATTGTTTTCATTGCTTGTTTTGTTTTGCTTTCAGGAATTGCATTTGCAGACTCGCTCTGCACAGATACTGATGATGCAAGAGATTATGATCGCAAAGGAAGCGTGAAATACGGCATAACCTCAGAAGAAGACCGCTGCGTTCTCGGGCCAAAAGCAGATGTGCGCACAGAGACAAGCATGTACCTTAAAGAATATTTCTGCGCAGATGACAAAAGAAATTCAGACATTGTTGATTGCTCAAGAGAGGGGTATGAAAGATGCTATCAGGGAGCCTGTGTTGGAGGCAAAAAAGGAGCTTCAACAAGCAACGGGACAAATTACACGCTCCCGCCAGAACTGCCCCAGTGCGGAGACAAGAAAGTTAATTCTATAGGAGAACAATGCGACCCTCCTGGAAAAATATGCTACACAGAAACATTTGATATTGGCCTTTGCAGTGCTAAATGCCAGTGCGATGTCAAATTGAAAGCAGAAGGGGGTGTTGTAAACAAGACAGAGAATGCAACAACATCAGCAGCAAATGAGACAACACCCGCAGCTAATTTAACTTTGCCTAAAGAGACGCCAAAGACAGAGGTTCCTGCTGAAACACCAAAAGAAGAACCGAAAATAGAGCCAGAAGATATAGCAGCTGTCCCTGTGAAAGAAGAGGCAGAGCCAAAAGGATTCTTTTCAGCAATCTGGTCCTGGATTAAAGGCATATTCAGCTAATCATTTCACTGCTACATTTCACTATACTTGACTTTGCATTTTCTAGATACTCATAGGCCAAAGTCAAGGAAGTTAATTTTTGCGTAGCATCGTATCGTGTAATGCAAAAATTAACTACTCCAGAATAGAAATGTTTAAATAAAGGCTTCTTGTTCTAAGGAGTAAATACTAGGGGGTGTTTTAAAACATGGGAGCATTAAGGTTAATAATCGTATTGGTATTGTTGCTGTTTAACTTCATAGGGGCATTATTCCTTGAGACAAGGATGGCGCAATACTTTAGCTTGGAGCTGGTGCTGATGATTATCGGCTTCATAATCATGGCAGGCATACTTCTCGGCCTTTTGTTTGAGGCAAGATGGGCCTGGCCTCTTTCAACAATCTTTTTCGCAGCAAGCCTTGCAAACGCAGTATTCCTCTATTTCAACGTAAGGTCTTTCCTTGTGTTTTCAGGACTGCTGTTCTTCAACCTGCTCGGGCTTGTGCTGTCAGTCATCTCAATAAAAGAAGAGGATGATTTCTCAGCAGAAACAACAGACACACTGCCTGCAGATATTGCTGATGACGAGCCTAAGTCAGTGGTATATCCGTCAGCATCAGAAGAAACAGAAGAGCCAAAGAAAAAGAAAAGGAAGTAATGCTGGCTGTAAAATATAAACAGTTTATACCGCATTTTTATTAAGACGCGGCTATTTAAAAAATCAATATAAAATATGGGGGGATGTTAAAAATGTCACCAGTACAAGAAAGGCCAATGGAGAGAGATATTCTTTTAGCACAGAATGAATTTACGTATATACAAGATATAACCAAAGGAGTCATCACCCTTAATGTCGGCCCACATAAATGCAGTCTTTCCAACACAGAAAGAGTTGTTGTTTTTGAGCCGAGAAGCAGAAAATTTAAGCCTCTTGAAGAAATTACAAGAGAGGACCCAAGACAGGCTTACACTGGCGGAGTTCAGCAATTTGCTGAAGCATCATTATCGCAATACATTGTTCTTGAAAATCCTAGAAAGGAAACAAAACCATACGTGCGCGGCCAAAATGATGCTGCTGAACTGGCGATGGGCAAAAAAGTTGTAATTCCTGGCCCGAATACCTTTCCGCTCTGGCCTGGCCAGCTTGCCTCTGTTATAGATGGGCACAAGCTAAAAGAAGACGAATACCTGCTTATCAGGGCATACGAGCCTGTTGAAGCTGAAGAAAAAGACGGAAAAGATGGAGCAACAAAGAAAATAACAATACAGATAGGGACTGAAAAGATAATCAAAGGCTCTGAGCACAAGTTTTACATACCGCAGGCAGGATTTGAGGTTGTGCCAGCTGAAGACAATAGAGAGAATAGGTTTGTGCGCAAGGCAATCAAGCTAATGGATGGGGAGTATTGTGTTCTCCTCAAGCCGAATGGTGAAAAGAAATATGTCAATGGCCCAAGTATGGTTATACCTGAACCGCAAGACTTGATACAGGTTGGCAGAGATGCAAGGCCTATTTACAAGGCATACGGATTAAAACCAGAGAACGGGCTTCACTTATATGTTGCTAAAGATTTTGAAACAAAAGAAGGCGAGCAACTCGCAAATATACTTGGTACAGGAAAATTCAAAATCGGGCAGGAACTTTTTGTATCAGGAAAAGAAGGCCTTTTCTTCCCAAATGAAAATCTAGAAGTATTGGGAGAAGTCAAGCCAATCTCGCTGGCAGAAGATGAGGGAATATATGTCCGTGACAACAGAAGCGGTGTAATCAAGACTGCAAAAGGCCCTTTGAATTTGCTTCCAGATCCTATTAAAGAAAAAGTGGTAGGAAGAAACCTGGATGCGAGCATTGCAGGCCTATGCAACATCAAATCAAGAGGAGAACAAAAAGCCATATCTGTTTATGTGCCGCCAAACCATGCGATGATGGTGACTTCAGAGAAAGGAAGAAAAATCATCAAAGGGCCAGTAACACATATTCTTGACTATTCTGAAGACTTGGAAACACTTGCGCTGTCCACAGGAACACCAAAATCAGACAAGACTCTGCTTAAGACTGTTTACCTGCAAGTCGAGGGAAACAAGGTATCTGATGAAGTGGAAGTAGAGACACAAGACCATGTCAAACTCAAAGTCAAGTTATCATACAGGATTTCTTTTGAAAAAGAACAGGAAAAATGGTTTGACGTGAAAAACTATGTTGGCCTGCTATGCGACCACCTAAGCTCACTGGTAAGGTCAACAGTGCAAAAAAGCCCCTTGGAGCAGTTCTATTCTTCAAGCACAGAGGTTGTCCGTGATGCTGTACTGGGCAAGAAAGAAGGGGTACAAACGCGTGCAGGAAGGGCGTTTGCTGAAAATGGGATGCGCGTCTATGACCTTGAAGTCCTGCAAATTAACGTATTAGACGAAGGAATAGGAGATATGCTAACAACTGCACAGCAGAATGCATTCAGGCTAGAGATGGAAAAGAGGGAAGCAGAGAGGCGCTTTGACTTGACCAAATCAACAGAAGACATAAAACAGAAAACAAATGCAATAAAAATCAAGTCTCTTGAAAGCGAACTTGAGCTTCTTAAAAATGATGAAAAAGTCAAAATTGCTGCTGCCTCCACAGGTATTGCGGTGAATAAAATACAGCAAATTGGCAGTGCAGAAAATACAGTCGAGGCAAATCAGACGGTATATGCATTTGACAAGGCAAAAGCAGAAGATGACCAAGCCAGGAAATTGGAGATTCTCAATAAAGAGACAGAAGCATTTAAAGAAAGAATGAGTGCAGTAACACCTGACTTTGTGGCTGCAGTAACAAGATTAGGAGACCAGAACCTGATTGTTGAGGCAACAAAGAATCTCGGGCAGGCAAGCTTGTTTGAGAACAAGAGTGTTTATGACATGATGAAGACACTCTGGGGAGGCTTGCCATTCAACCTGCCAAATCTGGCTTTCCTTGAGAAGCAGGCTGCAAAAGCAGCAGGGCAAAGATAAGTTTTTATTTTTTTTAACTTTTTTTAATTATTTTTGTCACATAATTTATTCTACATAGAAATCAATTAATTTTTTTATTGCCTTAACAGCACAAAAGGGGAACCTGAAGCAGGGAATTCCCTTTTCTTCAATTTCTTGCTTTACTTTTTCGCTATACTCACTTCCTGTTATTATCACCACTATTGGCTTCTTATGTTGATTATTGTAATCTGAAAGAATGCTTACAATCTTCTCTTTCTCAATTAAAGGGGTCTGCGTGAGCACGACAACAAGAAGCAGGTCTATGCCTTTGTCTTTCATGCAGGCATCAATGGCAAGCCTGTATCTCTCTGTGGTAGCATCCCCTAAAAGGTCCATAGGATTATCAATAACTGCAATTGGTGGAAATGTTTTCTTTAATTCTTTCTTTGCTGCAGCGCTAAGCTCTGCCATATCCAAGCCAAGTGTTGAGATTGCATCAGCGCAGAGTATTCCAAATCCGCCGCCATTTGTTATTACTTGTATTCTTTTTCCTTTTGGCTTTGTTGATGATTTCTCAAATATATTAACAAGGTCAAATATTTCTTCAAGAGTCTCTGCGCGTATTATCCCTGCCTGGCTAAAAGCCCCGAAATAAATCTCAGCGCTTCCTGCAAGAGCGCCAGTATGGCTCAAGGCTGCTTTCTTTCCTGCCTCTGTTATCCCGCCTTTTATTGCAATTATTGGCTTTACCTCACTGACTTTTTTGCAGATATCAAGAAATTTCTTTCCATCCTTGATGCCCTCAACATATAAGCAGATGACTCTGGTCTTAGGGTCATTCCCAAGGTATTCTATCAAGTCACTTTCGTCAACATTCATTGCATTTCCATAGCTTATGAATTTTGCAAATCCAAAACCCTCTTTTGCAGCAAGGTCAAGTATTGCGCTTCCAGACGCTCCTGATTGTGAGACAAAAGAAATGCCGCCACGCTTAGGCCTTCTCAGCCTGTCTTGCGGCAAAAATAGCGTGTCAATCCGCGATTCTGAGTCATAAATGCCAAGGCAGTTAGGGCCAATTGCTTTTATGCCATACTTTTTCATTGCCTTTTCAAGTTCAATGTCAAGCTTTGTGTTTCCAATCTCTTTGAATCCAGCAGAAATGATTATCACATGCTTTACTCCTTTTTTTCCGCAGTCATCAATAACTTTAGGAACAATCGCCCCTGGGACTGCAATCACAGCAAGCTCGACTTTTTCAGGAATATCCTTTATGCTAGGATAGCTTTTCTTGCCAAGAATCTCATCAACATTTGGATTGACTGGAAAAACCCTGCCCCGGAACTCAGGCCTTAAAAAATTCTTGAATATCACATTGCCTATCTTTCCATCCTCTCTTGCTGCGCCGATTACAGCAATGCTTTGCGCATTGAAAAACTTATCAAGGTTCATTTAAGCTCAATCCTCTTAACACCATAAATCCTTTCTGTGTTCAAGCCGCAGTTAGGGCATTTCTCCTTAATAATCTTTTCATAAGAATCACCAAGAAGGTAACCGTGAAGCAGTGTTCCTGCGCCGTCAATTGTCCAGGTTACTGCAGCTCCACCTTCACCTGGCTTTGCGAATTCCCAATCTGTTATCAGGGCATCTCCTTTTGGCATTGAGTTAATCCTGACTGTCTTGATTATTGTTGATAAAGGAGAGATATGATGGAATCCAAAACCAGGAGCGCATTCAGGTATTATGTCCTCTTTTAATTCGCTTGCCCCGTAAAAGTCAAGCACAACTGGATCGATAACACCAAGCTTTTGCGCGAGGCTTATTATCTTATCCCTGTCTTTTGCAGTCATTCCCTCTGAGCCATTTATGAAAACAGCATTTGGGCCAAGCTTTATCTTGCTCTTAACTGCCATTGGCAAGAACCTGTTTGCAATATAATCTGCCATGCCTGCAAAGACATTTGCCTTGAACTTGCCAGCCATCATGACAAGGTCTTTTGTCCTCATAGCTCCGCCAGCTGCTGTCGCGAGATTCAGGTTGACTCCTAAATTAAATGCAGTCTGCACAGCATGCCATGCAAGATGCGGGCCATATGGAAATAGATTCATCCCAACAGTATTGATGCCATTAAGCTGCTTTGCCATAAGCTGCGCTGCAATTGCCATGATTTCATGCAGGTTGCCAAGCTGCGTTCCTGTTATGAATACTGGCGTTGGCCTGCCGCTTTGCGTCCCTCCTGAAAACAAAGGCATTTTAGGCTGATAATAATCACGAAGCTTCATCTGCAGGGAATGCTCGTCTAATAAATTTGCATAAAGGTCCATGACCTCTCCTGCATCAAGGCTCAAGAGATATGATGCGTGCGCTGAAAACGCATGCTCTGGCCGCACAATAAAATCCTCAACATGATTCATGTAATAAAGCTTTTTTACAAGAGGCAGGCCTGCCTTGTGCCAGTCATCAACTGACCTTAGCTTTGCAGGATTAATGCCATGCTCCCTGAACAGCGCATCATAGAATCTTGTGTGCGGAAGAAGATGCGAGACAACTGCCCTGAAGCGGTCATTCTGCAGCCTCTCTATCTTTTCAAAACTTAATTTCCTTAATTCCTCAAAATTCAGTATTTCTTCCATTTTATATGTTCATTCAGCGGTTAACGGTTTACGGTAAACGGTCAACGTTCTTCACCAAGGATAGCTGTTATTTGCCAGCAATGCCACTTCTTTCATTACTTTACTTATTACTTTATTATAATTCTTTTTATTCATCGGCAAGTTAAATCTCATTGGCTTTCCAATCCTTATGCTCACAATCCTTCTCAGCTTTGGAAAATCACTTGTCCTGGGCCAGAGATCATAAGTGCCCTCTATTCCGATTGGAACAACAGGAGCTTTTGATGCAAGCACAAGAACTCCGAGGCCAGAATGGATTACCTCTTTCATCTTTCCATTCCTTGTCCTTCCTCCTTCTGGAAAAACCCCTATTATTTCACCTTTGCTCATGTATCTCAGGCCGCGCTCAACAGCGCCGTTTTCCTTTATCTGGTCAAACCAGACCCAGAAAACAAACCTTCCAAGCCAGGACTCAAACATTTTTTTCCACATGAAAAAATGAACTTCCTTGTCAGCATGCCAAAGGAAAGTGAGCAGGAGCAGGGCGCCATCAATATAGCTTGAATGGTTTGAGACAATAATGTAAGGAGTTTTCTTAGGAAGATTCTCTAATCCAGATATCTCCCTCACAAAAAGAATTCGCATTAAAGGATAGCAGATGCTCTTGATGATATTATGAACCATTTTCTCCTCTTTTTTAGTTATTATTAGAAACAGTGTATAAAAATGTTTTGTTGGGAAATATTTATATATACTAAGCACTCAGTTTCTCTTATGCACAAAAAAGAGGTATTTGCCTGGGGGCTGTATGACCTAGCAAACACTGCATTCTCTGCATTATTCGTGACTTTCTTTTTTCCGCTCTACATAACGCAGTATCTTGGGGGAACAGAGTTCCAGATAGGGCTTGTATTTGGCTTGTCAATGCTGCTTGTTGGCATTCTTGTGCCATTAATTGGGGCACTTTCTGATGAATTAAAGAGAAGGATGCCTTTCATAATACTCTTCACAACAGCTTGCTGTGTGTTCACTTACCTTGTGATTTACGGAGACCTGATGGTTGCCTTGCTGTTTGGCTTCCTTGCAAATTTCTTTTATCATGCTGCCCTGACTGTTTACAATGCAATCCTTCCGAAGATATCTGAAAAAAAGGATTTGGGATTTGTGAGCGGAATAGGCGTTGCAATGGGATATCTTGGGACGCTTGGCAGCCTTATTATCGCATGGTTCCTGCTTGACTATTACGGATGGGAAACAATTGCAGGAGTAAAAGCCATGTTTGTTGCAACAGCAATATTCTTTTTCAGCATCTCCTTGGTAACATTCTTTTTCATAAAAGAAAAGCGTATTCCTGACAAAAAAACATTCTTTAGCTACCTTGCATCTGCGTTCATATCAGTCAAAAACACGTTTATGCAAGTCAAGAAATACAAGAACCTAACTTGGTTTATCTTCGCAATGTTCATGTATGTTAATGCAATAAACGCAGTCATTGTGTTCCTTTATCTTTACGGCAGGTCTGAGATAGGGCTCTCTGTAAAGCACTTCATGCTTGTATATGTCATATTTGCCATAGCTTCTGCAATAGGAGCATTCATCGCAGGAAAAGTGAGTGACAGGATAGGCCCAAAGAAAACCCTGGGCATTGCAGGACTGCTCTGGCTCGCAACACTTGTTGTCCTGCTTGAAATGGCATCAATAAAGACATTCATAATCGCAGGCATACTTGGCGGCATAGCGCTCGGAACAGTGTGGACTGCAATGAGGCCACTGCTGCTGTCTCTTGCGCCAGAAAAAAATGTCGGCCAATTCTTCGGGTTCATGGAAACAACAGACAAGTTCTCAGGAGTCATTGGCCCGATAATATTCGGATACCTTGCGACTACATACAGCTACTCAGCAGCAATAATCTCCTTGTTTGCATTCTTCCTTTTAGGGCTAATAATTCTTCAAAAGGTGAAAACAAAATGAAAATACTAACTGAATATGCAGCTGAGCAATTGCTGTCAAAATCACTGCCTGTTGCAAAGAGCATGCTTGCAAAAAAAGCAGAAGATGCAGCAAAGTTTGCAAAAAAAGCAAAATATCCTGTTGTGCTGAAAATAATCTCGCCGCAGGCCCTGCACAAGACAGAGGTTTCTGGTGTAAAGATTGTGCGCAATGAAGCAGAGCTGAAATCAGAATTCAATTCCTTGCTCAGCCTTGCAAAGAAGAAAAAATTCAAGCTGGAAGGAATACTTGCGCAGGAATTTGTGAAAGGCGCAGAGCTGATAATAGGAATCAAGAAAGATGCAACTTTTGGCCACGTCCTTTTGTTTGGCATTGGAGGAATATTTGTTGAAGTTCTGAAGGATGTCAGCTTCAGGGTCTGCCCAATAACAACAAATGATGCAGAGCAGATGATTGGAGAGCTTAAAGCCAAAGCCCTGCTATTTGGAATAAGGGGACAAAAGCCAGTAAACCTCAAACTGCTGAAGGAGATTCTTGTAAAAGCATCAAAACTGCCAGAGAGATACCCAAAAATAACAGAGCTTGACATCAACCCCTTTATGCTGAATGACAAGATTGGAAAGATAGCTGATGCAAGGATAGTTCTTGATTAACGCTATATAAATGTCAAAAACTTTCCACCAGTTTATAACTGGTGGCAGAAAGCCAATCTCCTACCAGATTGTGAAAAGTTTTTGAGCATGCTCAAGAACCACAGGTCATAGACCTGTAGCATGGAGGCAAAGCAGACCATAATAATGAAATGGCCTGTGGTTCTTGACAGATTACAAAAGATTTAAATATATCTGAATTCATGGTTATCATATATAGGGGGTTTGAAATATGGTAGAGAAGAAGAAATTTTACTGCAATGCATGCAAATGGAAGTTCACAAGAAATTTCACTCCAACACTCTGCCCATACTGCGGAAGAGCAAGCATTATAGAAGAAACAACTCCAAATGCAGCTGATTTTGTAAGAGAAGTTGACGAGTTAGGAAAATAATCAGCTCAAAAACTTTATTATTTTCTTAAGCTCTTCTATAAATACATTACATTATTCTTATGCAAACATTTGACATTATTCACGAAGCTATCGTAAAGGATGTGTCCGCTCCGTCAGAGAATCTCTATAATTTTTTCTTTTTTAAGATTCTCCCAATCATCTACCCAATCAGGATTCATACTTAATAGTTCTTTTTCTGTAGCTTTTATAAATCGCATATTAGTGCGGTTGGTAAGAAATTGCATTATCGCCTCAGCGCTTATAAAATCAACAACTGCAAACTTATCAAATTGAAATCTGGCTCTCCAACCTTTATTTTCAACAAAATTAGTAACAGTAATATAAATTAAATTTGCTATACGATATCATCTCCATTCATTTTTTTATTGAATTGTGTTATTATATATATATATATTAATCTTTCTCGAGGTCATCCTTTGTTTTGCTATTGCGTAATTCACAGATCCTTTATTTTAGTGCAAAGTTGTCCGGCTTGCATACTCCTAGGTCTGCCATGTATGCTTTGTTGTCGCAGTTTGGCGGGAGTACTTTTTTCTTCATCATTTGGAAAATAATCAGCTCAAAAACTTTATTATTTTTTTAAGCTCTTCTATAAATACATTACACTCTTCTTCTGTATTGTAAAGATAAACAGAAGCACGCACACTTCCCTGCATCTTGTGTGCATTGAACCAGGAATGGCAGCAGTGCGCGCCGCTCCTAAGAGCTATGTTTGCAGACTCATCAAGCATTATTGCGATATTGTGCATCTCAAGCTCGCGAACATTAAAACTGAATATTCCTGCCCTTTGTTTTGCATCCTTTGGCCCTAACAGGTCAACAGAATCTGCAAGAGCGCCTGTCAGCTTTTCATTAAGCTTTGCCTCATGAGCAGAGATATGGTCAAGCCCTATCTTTCTCAGGTATTCTGCTGCTGCACCAAAGCCAATCATCCCGCCATAGTTCTGCAAGCCTGCCTCAAACAGTTGCGGAGGCTTTTCAAACTCGCAAGATGCGTAAGTTGATTCTTTTACAGTGCCGCCACCAACAATAAATGGCTTTAATTTCTCAAGAAGCTCGTATTTTCCATACAATATTCCTGTTCCGCTTGGGCCAAGCATCTTGTGGCCAGAGCAGGCAAAAAAGTCAACATCAAGATCCTTAAAATCAATATTTTTATGCGGAGCTGACTGAGCCCCATCAAGCAAGACAAGAGAGCCATTATCATGGGCAAGCTTAATCATCTCTTTTGCAGAAATGCTTGTGCCATCCATGTTAGATGCATGAACCATTGAGACAAGCTTGACATTTTTTGTGAGCTTTTTCTTAAAAGCCTCAATATTTCCAAACTCAAAAACATCGTGCTTTATCCCTTTCTTTGCAAGCAATTGCCAGGGAATAAGATTAGAGTTATGCTCCTTGTCTGTTGAAAGAACAATATCACCTGGCTTCAGGTCAAGCGAATGCGCAATGAGGTTTATTCCCTCTGTTGTGTTCTTAGTGAAAATGATTTCCTCTGGCTTTCTTGCGCTGAATAACTTCTGGATTGCTTTTCTTGCATTATTGACTTCCGCATCAACTTTTTTGCCGAGCTTGTGCATGCTTCTCTCGCCGCAGGCAGGATAATCCCTGTGATACTCATTTATCTTCTCAATCACCTGCACTGGCTTAAGGCTCTGGCAGGCGTTATCAAAATAAATTATAGGCTTTCCATTTATCTTTTTCTGCAGGACAGGAAAATCTTCCCTTATTTTATTCACATTCAGCATCTTTTTTCTCCAGCTCCTCATCAATTATTTTTTCAAAAGCCCTTAAAGGTTTTGGACCGATGATTGTCCTGTTGTTAATGAAAAAAGTTGGCGTGCCATAAATACCTGCTTTCAAGCCATCCTGGAAATCCTTCTCAACCTCTTCCTTATACTTGTCTGAAGACAGACATGCATCAAATTTTTTCGAATCAAGGCCAACTATTTTTGCAATCTCTTTTATGTGGCTTGTCGGGTCTTCTGAGTCTGTGCAGACAGACTGCTCTGTAAATATCTTCTCATGGAACTCCCAGAACTTGCCCTGCGCATTTGCGCAGCCTGCTGCCTCTGCAAGAATGCTTGCGCTCTTGTGCTCCTGGTCTATAGGAAAGTCCCTGAAGACAAATCTTACTTTGCCTTCATATTTATCCTGCAATTGCTTAACGATTGCTTGTGCCTCCCTGCTGTAAGGGCAGGAATAACAGCCAAATTCAATTATTGTCACTTTAGCATCTTTTGGTCCAATGCTTGGGTCATCATCAACTGTCGGATAAACTATCTCTCCCTCAAGCTGGTTATGTATCTTTGAGAACTGCTCCCCGCCGATTGCATTGTAGATGCAGAATCCTCCTGTATCTTCTGGGCCATAGCAGTTTCCATACAAATAATAATTATATCCGCCATAGATTGAGTAGCCAAGGCTCGCGAACAAGAGTATGACCAAAAACCAGGATATTAATTCAAAATGCTTGTAGGCAAGGCCTGCAATAAAAGGGCTCCTGCGCATAAGCTTTCCTGTTATTTGGCTTTTCAGCCTCTTGTCAAGCCCTGTCTCGCATTTCCTTAAAGTAATCCTTCTGAAAACACACTCAAATGCCTCTTTTGCAAGAGGCCTGTGGCTGGCTGAAAATATGGCCAGAATGCCAAATACTATGAGTGCAAGTATGCAAATCATGTATCAAAAAAAAGAGCATTGGCTTTTAAAACTTGTGGAAATATAATGTAAAATGTCAGAAATTTTCCACCAATCCGTCAGAAACAGTAGGTTTCTGAGCGTGCTCAGAAATGCAAAGCATTTCGGACATATGATTGGTGGCGTCAAGCCAATTCCGTACTGATGCGGAAAATTTCTGAGCACTAAGAACCACCAGTAAGTATAGTCGCATCATTAAATCCCACCGGTCTTTGACCGGTGGTTCTTTAGATTAAAAAAAATCATTGGGTCTGGTTGCCTATATTGACCTTTATCTCTTTCGGCCCCTCGCCAAGTATGTCTCCTGTGCTCAAGTCCTTATACTTGATTCCCTGGAGCTTGTCAACCTGTGTGAAGACATATGTCCCATTGACAATTTTTCCCATCTGGCTCCACATCTGCTGTACTGCAGGGTATTCCTTTAGGTCCTTTGAGAACAATGCAGTCGGCACAAGAGTTATGTTATACTTCTTCACAAGGCTCTTTCCTTCGCTGCTTGAGATATCAACTGTTGTTTCTGTGTCAAATGCCATTCCAAGGCTCTGCTGGAAGTATGACTTAAACTGCGTAGGACTATAACAGTCTGTGCATTCCTTGTCTGTGAGATATGTTATGTCCACAAGCCCTTTTGTCTTTTTTGCTGAAAGGTCATAATATGGGGCATTAACTGTCCTCAAGACAAGCTTGCCGTCTTTTTCAACGCTTCCCACATCTTTCCAGGACTTGTTTACTGCATCATACTCAATAGCTTCCTCTGAAAGTATCATTGTAGGTATCTTTGTTATGTTATACTCTTTGATTAGGGCTTTTCCTGTGGTTGAGTTGTATTCAGCTATCTGCTCACCCACAACATCTATTCCAAGGTTTCTCAGCTGGCTGACAAGCTTTGTTATGTCAAAGCACTTCTCGCAGCTCGGCTTTGTTATCGCTATCACTGTGACTTCACCAACCACCTTGTCCTTTTTAATGTCATAATAAACTGGAGGGGAATTGCCGAAAACAAGGGCATCTTTTTTCTTCTCAAAAGGAGTCAGCTTTGCATCAAGATTCTTTCCCTTGAGTATAAATGCAGGCAACCTCTCTATTTCATACTTTGTAATCAGCTTTTTTGCCTCAGCAGAATCAAATGAAATAATCCTGTCAGATGTAACATTAAGCACAGGAGCCCCTTTTATTATCTCAATTGCCTGGCTTACATTCATGCATTCTGTGCAGGCAGGATTTTCAATAGCAATAAGCTCAAATTTCGGTGCAATCTCTGCTGTTTTTGTCTCATTCTTTCCAAGATACTTGTCAAACCCGCCTTTGAAATAAACTCCTGCTAGAACTGCAGCTATTATTATTACAACGATTCCGGCAATCAAAGTTTTCCGGCTTAAAGCATAATATTCTTCTTTCTTAACCATAAAAATGCACCCCTCAGCCTATATTTTGTATATAAATTTGAAGAGGTAGTATTTATTATTTGTGGTGTTTCGCTCTATTAAATCTTTATCTTGCCCTCAAGCATCTTTTTGGCTATCTCTTTCTGTTTCTTCATGTAACTTTCGCTCTTTCCCTCCCATTCTGCAGTGGTTGTTGCGCGCCTGACGCTCCAATAATAAATCATGTAAAGCAGGGCAGAGACCATGACAAGCAGAGCAATTGCGCGGATTATGTTTCTATTATCCAAGTAAGGAATTATTCCTGAAAGAATGCTTGCTCTCTTGGCGGTTTCTATCTTTGGCGCAATAATTTCTCGCGGCTTTTCTATGATTGGCTCAGGGACTGGGGCAGGTGTTTCAAGAACAGGCTGTTGCACAGGAGTGCAATTTCTGGACTCACCTGGCTTAAGAGTAGTTGTGCCGCAGTTCTTCAGGTCAATGCAGGAGCGCATCTGCATATTGTTTTCGCATGGGCTCCATCCATCGCAGAGCCAGCTTTCAAGGCAGGAAGCCTGAACAACTGGTTGCTGCGGTGTTTGATTTACAGGGATGTATCTGCGTGTAGCTCCTCCACCCCCTCCTGACGACGTAGGTGTTGGCGGCGTTGGTACAGGAGTCCTTAATGCAAGGGTTATTTCAGAATCACCCCTGTAAAATATGTCTCCTGACGCATTCAGATAAGTAAGATTAACAACATTAGTTATGTTTGTATTGTTTGCAATTGCAGGATTGACAAGAACAGTTATGTTTATTGTGCTGCAGTTTCCTGGAGTGACTGTTACAATGGTCCATGTGTTGTTTGTTCCTGGATCTGGGGTTGGTGTTGCGCTGACATAGCTGGTATTTGCATCATATGTATCATTGATAATGACTGAACCTGCATTATCAGTTCCATTATT
Organism: uncultured Methanosarcinales archaeon; assembly: GCA_964354285.1. Taxonomy (GTDB): domain Archaea; phylum Nanobdellota; class Nanobdellia; order Woesearchaeales; family ARS49; genus JAWABT01. The sequence goes on from CAYGYR010000001.1 coordinate 512,122, forward strand.
GCAGAACGTGATTGTGTAATTCAAATTAGTTCCATTATACACTGGGTCTGGATCATCTGTTTTGCTGATTGTCATGTTAGGATTGGGTGGGGCTGGCGGTGCGAGGACAAGAGTTGTCTCATTTGTCTCGCCATCAAAAAGAGCAAGCCCTGGCGGGTCATAATACGTGAAGTTAACGAAGTTTGTTATGTTTGTATTATTTGAAACAGTTGCATTGACTAGAACAGTTATGTTTATTGTGCCTCCTGTGCCATTTGCAACAGTGCCGATTGTCCAAGTATTATTTCCAGAAGTTGGTGATGGAACTGCGCTGACAAAAGTTACTTGAGGAGGATAAATCTCTGTAACAACAAAGCTTGATGCATTTGCAGTGCCATTATTAAAATAAGTGATTGTATAATTCAGCTGGTTTCCTGCATAAACAGGATCTGGAGTATCTGTCTTGTTTGCAGTTATGTTTGGCTGCTCCTCTGCAGTTATTGTAACATTGCTTCTCAGGGTATCAATACCGTTCTCGCTGCCATTATACCCGCAGAAGAAGGCCCAGGTCTGGCCAATAGTCCCGTTTGTTGTAACATTCCAAGTGCTGTTGCATGTCTGCCCAGGCACTAATGAATTCAGGCAGCTTTGATTGCTTCCATTCACAGGATTCTGGCTTGTTGTATAGAAAGGAGAGCCTGAATTCATTGGAATCATTCCTTTGTTTCCTCCGTGGAACGTTAATGATAATGAATCAGACCAGCCAAGGGTGGTGTTTGCAGTAACTGTGCAGACATAGTCAAGAGTTGAATTAACATCAAATGCTGACGAGTTGTATATACCGCTTACATTGCTAAAGCCAAGCAAGACGCTTGTTCCATTTGGATATGTTAGATTGAATTGGACTGTATCAATTGTTCCCTGTGTTGTGATATTTGCAGAGCAGTAAACACTTGAATGGACAGGCATCTGCGGCGGAATAATAGACACTGAATTAACTGATATTACCATGTTGCCACCTAAGAGGATGACTTCAGCACCCATAGGGAACATGTATCCGCCTGTGTTGAGGTTGGTGATAAGTCCGCCTGCTGCGCTCACTCTCTTGATGCCGTTATTGTCTGTTACAATGTAATCTCCGTTTGAGTCAATAGAAACTCCCCATCCGCCAGTTAATCCTGTTGTGATGACTGCGACCTGGCCGCTGCGGTTGATTTTATACAATGAATTATAATTGCCGTCGCTGACAATATACTCACCATTTGCATCCACCTTGACTCCAGTCATGTAGCCCAGAAGCCCGCTTCCAGCTCCGCCAGCCTGAGTAGTTGAATTTATCTGGGTGAATGAGCTGTCTGTTATGTTGTATATTGCAATATACGACCCGTTGCTTGTCGGGCTTTCATCCCACTCGTATCCGCCGACAACAATGTAATTGCCGTATTGGTCAATATCAATTCCATACGGATAATCAAGGTTATCAGGGAACGGGCCATTGTAAATCACACTGTCCGAGCCATCGGTGATATTGTAAATCATTATTGCATAATTTGAACCAGAATCTTTTCCTGTCATGATGTAATTTCCATTTGCATCAATCGCGATTCCAGTCAAGCCCATTGAGCCTGCCCATCCTGCGCCACCGCTGACGTTCTTGACAACAGAAAGCACGCCTGCAGGAGTCAATTTGTATATTCCGGCATCATTGTTATTGTTCCCAGAATCAACGATTATCACGTTTCCATTTATGTCAATATCAACATCCATTGGCTGGTCTCCTGTTACTGCTGCGCTGCTGGCTGCATTATTCGTATTGTTGAAATAGACAACATTATTTAATCCAGACCAGTCAGCATCTGCAAAAAATGCATCGTTTGTTTTATAAGGATAGCTGGGGGTGATATTATTCACAATCGGATCAAGCGTCACTGTTGTATTCACACACTCTCCGCCTGTGCACTGCACTGTGCATGTTGCTGTGAAGATTGAGCCATTTGGCGCATTGTAATTGCCTGGCGGAGCAAGCATGACTGCATTTGAAAGGTTTCCATAAGGCAAATCAAACTGCCTTGCGCCACTCTTGGATAAGCCAGTTGTATCTGTGCAGATGGCTGCGACCTGCCATAATCCGCTGTCAAGAATCTGGAAATCTGCATGATCCAGAGTATAGTATCCACTCACGACACTTGAAGTGGTTCCATAAACAAAAGTCTGGCTGTCAGGAATATTGGTCATGTTTATTGTTGCATTGCTCATTGTTGCAGTGCCATCCTGCGTAATTGTATCTGTGCAGTTCACACGGATCCTGGTGACATTTGCGCCATAAATCGCAGTAGAGCAGTTCACAAAGTTGCCGCTAGTTTCAAATTCACATTGAATAGCCTGCACGTAAGTTGCGTAAAGGGGATGGTCGTCTCCGCCATTAGTTATCTCATTATTTTTTCCTTTCCAAGGAATTTCTGTATCACCAAGCCCGTCATTGTCTGTATCTGTGCCATTATAGCTGAGCCAGAAGTTTCCTCCAAAATATGGCCCGTTGATAATGTTTGTTCCTAATGTTTTAGTGATGTTCCAGCTGTTTCCAGTGCTTGCAGCATCTGCAAAAGGCTCATTCTCAAAGAAGTTATTGTATATTGTATTTGAATTTGCATCAGTTAGATTGATGCTGTAGGTATTGTTTAGCACAGTATTGTCTCTGACCAAGGTATTATTTGAGGTTTCAATATGTATTCCGAACCTGCTGTTGGATGTGATATCATTGCTTATAACAGTTTCATCTGCAGTGTTGTATATGTATACTCCGTCTCGAGTGTTGTTGTAGATTATGTTATCAACAACATGGACATTTGAGCCTGGCGGGCTTCCTCCCTTATAGATTAAAATGCCGTTCTGGCTGTTATTATGCACTGTATTGTTGTATATATCGTCATCATCACTGTCCAAAAGCCTGATGCCATCTTCTCCATTCATAAAAGCAGTATTGTTTCGCAATGTGTTGAAATTAGATTCATCAAGGAAAATGCCGATATGGCTGTTATTGTACGCAGTATTGTTTGTCAAGTTGTTGTAGTTTGACTCATCAAGATTTATTCCAGACGCAAGGAACCCATTGTTGTTATATCCTGAATTGTTTATCAAAGTATTGTAGTGGCTGATGTAAAGGCTTATTCCAGTAGGATTATCATAAGCTCTATTCTCTGTCAAAAAGCAGTCATTTGCGTGGTGCAGAAGAAGTCCAGCACCAGAATTGTTATAGACTGAATTGTTAGTCAAATTATTATAATTGCTGTAATAAATCTGGATTCCCTGGTATACATTCCCTTTTGCAATATTTCCAGTAAGATTGTTATATTCATTGTTTGTTTCAAGGCTAAAACCATACGCATTATTATCATATGCAAAATTGTCTATTAACTTGTTGTTTCTGTTATATTTGTTAAGCACTGAGAATCCTTCAAGAAGGAATCCTGTTCCAGAGAATGCGCCTGAATTATTCCATGCAGTATTATTTATTAATGTATTATTATTGCATCCACCAGAGAGCCCCATAAGATAGAATCCGTCAAATTCATTGAAATATGCAGAGTTATTTAAAAATAGGCTGTTGTTCATGGAATCAATATAGTACCCGCGCTGGCTGTAACCGGCGCTATCATTATAGAATCCGCAATCCTTTGAATTCTGGGAATAAATTCCTCGCGTAAAATTATGTATTATGCAGTTCTTGATTATGACAGAACTAAGTCCTGTGAAAGAGATGCCATCTCCTGATGAATTTCCTGTGATGGTGCGGCCTTCGCAATCAAGAACTATTCCGCTCGTATTTATATTCAATGCAGTCCCGTTGCAGGTAAGGTTTGCAGTCAGCGTTGTGTTCGTGGATATTGTAGAATTGCATGCAATAGAAACATCCTGCGCTTTGTAAGTCGTGAACTGTGAAACATTGAACTTGTATGTTGTCCCAGTATAATTCTGCTCTGTGCAGATGTTTGCTGGGCATGCAGCAAAAGAGCCGTCATCTTCTGGGTCATAGAACGGCTCTGGATTTGGCATTGTGATATTATACAAGGTAATGTTGGCGCTTTTGTTCAGGTTAGGGTTTGCAGTGGAATTCACAAATACGCGGTTGTTGCTTACTACCATATGCTTAGTTAGGTTTCCGCCAGCACCTCCTGACATCCCAAGTAAATGCAGTATGCCGTATTGGGAAACCACTGTGAAATAAGCGCTTCCAGAAAGATAAGGAAATCCTAATGAAAAATTATAAGTGTCTATTGATTGATTGATCAAGTAAATTCTGTTGTTGTCAGGGATACTCATCACGTTGTCAGTTGTAGATACAAGGTCTATTGTGTTGTTCACTGTGTTGTTAATTAATGTAAGATTGTAAATATTATTAAGCTCACTGATTCCCTGCGAGTTGTTCCTTATTGTGTTATTAAGCAAAGTTGCATTCGCATAAGAACTGCTTTGCAAGTAAACTCCTTTTGAGAAATTCAGTATTTCGCAATTCTTGACAATAACATTATCGAAACCACCTAAGATGTAGATGCCGTTTCCTGTTCCATTACCTGTAATTGTATAACCTGAGCAGTCCAATGTTACGCTGCTATTCGGCATGTAAAGTGCTGTTCCATTGCAGGTAATGTTTTGCGTCAACATTGTGTTTACGGAAATATTCTGGCCGCAAGTAATAACCTGTGATGGCGCCCTAGGCCCATAATCCCTCACTCCAGAGACATTACCTCCATTCGCGCTTTCATAAGGATACTGCGCGCCAGAATCACCAAAGCCATCTCCATCTGTGTCATATATCTGCAAATTATTATAGAAAACATCTGCCCAATAATTACCCTGAGCTTTCCCACCAACACTTATGTTAAAGAAATTATTGAAAGGCACTGAGTTTCCATCAAATGCAAAATAACTCCAGGGAGTTGATAGATTTGTGAATGTGTTCCAGTATACTGTGTTATTATAGCTTTCTCCATAGATGCCAATACCGATTGTATTGTTGATGAATGTGCTGTTCCTGATTTCATTATTACTCGAGCCATTTGTTATGTTGATTGCATGCACAGAACAATTCATGAAAGTCACATTATCGACAAGAGTTGTGTTGGAGGTATCAATTATCAGGCAGTTAGCTGCATTTGCTAAGGTTGAGTTAGCGATTGTGGTGTTGAAGGAAGGGTCTATGTTAACAATAAATCCTGTTGTTGTTCCCAGGCTCGAAGCAATTAAATCGCTGACTGTAACACCCGCAGAATCTGTTATTTTTAAAAAATTTTGATTCCCATATAATGTAGATGTTCCATGAAAATTACAAGTATCACACGCATCGAATTTCACAATATCTTCAATAAGGTCTGCTGAATTCCAGTCTACTGTCACAACATTATTATCCCCGCTTACTGTAAGTGGGGGGCCTGCTGGAGACGGAGTATAGTCTTGTAAAATTATGTTTATACCGGAATTGGAAATATCCAAATTCATTCCTGCGGGTGTAGTTCCAGGAGAGTCACCATTAATTGTAACACCAGTCATAGTGAGGCCAGTTACGCCTACTATTGCTTGAAGCGGAGCATCTGCGCCTGTTGCCGTAATCATCGAGTCTGTAACAGTTACACTGTTTCCTTGAACAATAAGATTTCCATTAATATTGATAATTTTATCCAGAATGTCTCCACCAGAAGCACTTGTTTTGATATTTCCATCTGATGTTAAAAATCCATTTCCATTAGCTATGAGAGTTCCTCCAGTAGCATCAATAGCTGTTCTTATTGGTCCTGGCAGAGTTTCAATAGTAGAGGGGCCTAGCGCATTTATTGTAAGAGTTCCGAGCGTAACTTGTATTACAGGAGATATTGGTGCGCCCAAAATAGACGCACCGGGAAACATGTTGAGAATAACTCCCGGAGCTTGGATATCAAATGGAGGAGCAAGACTACAATCATATGGGCCTGCTGCGTCATAGATCGCGCCAGGCACATTTGCTGTAATTCCACAAGCAAAAGGCACTGCAGAAACTGCTACTGAATTCAAGATTGCAAACGCCAGTATGATTAGCAGTAATATTTTGATTTTCAAACCCAAAATCCCCTTTTTTATTTATTCATTGTAAAAATAAAAATACTATATATAAACGTTTCGATGAATTTAGTGAAAGCCAGTAATGGATATGGTGAATAGTGGCTTTCACTAATTAGTAAACACCATCATTAATGCTAAATATACTATTGGCGTTTACTACTTTGTGATAAAGTTTATAAATAACAGCTATACATCTCTGCCTTATGGATATTAAAGAAATAGCTCGAAAGTGGGCACTGCAGAATGCCTTGAAATATGGTGGAAAAGCAAACATGGGTGCTGTGATAGGCAAGATACTGTCAGATCATCCTGAGCTAAAGGCAGAAATGAAAGCAGTGAGCAAAGACCTGCAATTAATAATCACAGAAGTAAACAAGCTCGGAGTAAAAAAACAAGAAGAGGAATTAAAGAAAATAGCTCCTGAGCTTCTTGAGGAAAAGCCAAAAGCAGAAAAGAAAGAGCTGAAAGACCTGCCTGATGCAATTGCTGGAAAATTTGTTGCAAGAATGGCACCATCACCATCAGGGCCGCTGCATATTGGCCATGCTTACGGAGTTCTAATCAATTCAGAATACGCAAGAAAGTATCATGGAAAATTCATTTTAAGAATAGAAGACACTAATCCAGAAAACATCTACGAGCCAGCATACAAGCAGATTCCAGAAGATGCAAAATGGCTAACAAAAGACAACATAGGAGAGATTGCAGTGCAGTCAGACAGGCTCGGGCTGTACTACGATGTTGTTGAAAAACTTGTTGGCCAGGGAAATGCATACATCTGCACATGCAACCCAGATATCTTCAGGGATTTGATGGTTGCAAAAAAAGCATGCCCGTGCAGAGATTTGCCAATAAAAGAGCACCAGAAAAGATGGGCAAAGATGTTTGGGGAATTCAAGCCAGGAGAGGCTGTTGTAAGAATAAAAACAGATGTCCAGCACCCAAACCCTGCAATGAGAGACTGGCCTGCAATGAGAATAAATGACCACACGCACCCAAGGCAGGGAACAAAACACAGGGTATGGCCTTTAATGAATCTTTCAGTCGCAATCGACGACCACCTCATGGGTGTAACACATGTCATGAATGGAAAAGAGCATGCTGACAATGCAAAAAGGCAGAAATACATTTTTGATTACATGGGCTGGACTAGGCCAACATACAAGAACTGGGGAAGAATCAATTTCATAGGCCTAGAGATAAGCAAGACCAAAACAAAACAAAAAATAGAATACGGAGAATATGACGGCTGGGATGACATAAGGCTGCCATTCCTTCCTGCAATGAGAAGAAGAGGATACCAGCCAGAAGCATTCATAAAATTCGCAGTTGACATGGGAGTCACGCTAAATGACAAAACCGTGACAGGAGAGGAGTTCTTCAAAAACCTGAACTCATGCAACAGGGAAGTTATAGAGCCGACATCAAACAGGCACTTCTTTGTCAATGATCCTGTTGAGATAACAGTCGAGGGAGCTCCTGAACAGAAAGTTGAGCTGGACATACATCCTGACTATCCTAAGCGCGGCAAGAGAAAATTCAGCTGCACTGATAAGTTCTATGTGTGCAAAGAAGACATTGCCAAATTAAAAGACGGAAAACTATACCGCCTGATGGACTGCCTCAACTTCAAGAAAAAAGGAGACAAATACACTTTTGTAAGCAATGAATATGAGGATTACAAAGACAAAGGAGAGGCAATAATACACTGGCTTCCTGTCTCAAAAGATTTAGTGAATGTTGAGGTTTTAATGGAAGACAAGACAACATTCAAAGGCCTTGGGGAATCAGGCATGGCAAAAATAAAAGCAGGAGACATTGTGCAATTGGAAAGAAGATTCTTTGCAAGGCTTGACTCAAAAGAAGGAAATTTGCTGAAGTTCTGGTTTACGCACAGGTAAAATGGCATCTGCTTTTGCTTTAAAATTTATTTTCTTTGGACTGCTTGCGCTTGCTGTCGCTCTTGAAGTTGTTGGAGACATATTTTTCAAGAAATGGTCCTTAGATAATAAGAATATTCTCTTGATACTTGGCTTAATCATTTATTTCATTGGAACAATCTTCTGGGCAGTCTCACTGAAATATGAGTTCTTGTCAAAAGCAATCTCTATATTCACAGTGCTTAACCTGATCATTGTTGTATTAGCAGGAGTGATAATATTCAAAGAGGATTTATCTTGGATAAACAAAATAGGGATTGCGTTAGGAATATTGAGCGTAATACTGATAGAGATTTAATTAAAGATATTCGCTACACTGTCTGATATGGCAATCCATTTTCAAAAGAACAGGTATTTTTATAAATAACAACAATTTCTGATTTATTATGGAAGCAACCAAACTTTATCAAAAGCTTGAGAAAGATTTCATCAACCCAGAGCTTAGTGATGACTGGGCAGAGCACATGGGCTCTGTTGCAGATTTCATTAGTGAAAACTACAAAAAAAGGTCAATGGGGATTGTCTGCGATTTCGCAACAGAAATAAACAAAGTCTACACAGCAGTATTTCCATCAAAAAAAGTCATGAAAAAAATTTTGGATGACGGAATCCAGGATGCAATGCTTTTTGTGCATCACCCTGCAATCTGGGACATAAGAAAAGCCCCTGCAGTTTTTCAACAGATGGACAGAAGTTTATTGCAGCAGTTTAAGGAAAAAAGAATCTCTATCTATAATCTGCATGTTCCTTTAGACAACTACGGCAAATACTCAACAAGCAACGCTCTTGCAAAAGCATTAGGAGTAAAGCCGCAAAAGCCTTTTGCGCCATATTTTGGCTCACTATGCGGCGTTTTTGGGAAGACAAATATTGCAAATGTTCAAGTCCTGAGAAAAAAGTTTGAGGAAGCAGTAGGGCACAAGGTCAGCTTATACGCGTATGGTGATGAAGAAATTAAAGACAGAACTATTGCAATCATTGCCGGCGGCGGAAATTCTATTGATGTGCTTGAAGCAATCGCAAAAGAAGGAGTAAATACCTTTGTCACAGGAATAACTGCAAAAAGCGACCATTCAAGAAAAGCGCATGAGTTTGCCGCAGTGCATAAAATCAATCTTCTGGGAGGAACCCATTACTCAACTGAAAGATTTGCCTGCATCGCAATGTGCGATTATTTTGCGAAAAAAGGCCTGCAATCTGAATTTATTGAAGACAAGCCAGTAATGGAAGATATGTGAATTTTATTTTTTTCTGCCAAAAAATTTATAAACTCCTTCTGACAGAGTAAGGGAATATTGGGTTTTGAGGTGAAAAATATGCTTGTAGTCAAAGCAAAGATAAAAGAGATTGCCGGTGATTTTAATGTAGCTGGCGATTTTGCAGATGCCCTTAACAAGAAAACAGAGCAGCTGGTAAAAGATGCTCTTGACAGGGCAAAGGCAAACAACAGAAGAACAGTTATGGCAAAAGATATATGATTTATTTTTGAAGCCTTAATTTTTCTTTCAGTGTTTCTATTTTTTTCTGCACAGCAGAGAGCCTTGCTTTAGGGAATTTCTTGTTCTTCTTAGCTTCATTATATATTTTCTCAAGAGTCCTTATCTGCTGGGCAATATCACTCACTTCTTCCCTTTTCGTGCCAGCCTCTGACTTTATTTTTTGCTCAAGCTCCCGTATCCTTTTCTGCCTTGCATCACGCGTATCCATGTATCTTCCAAGCTTTTTCTCAAGAAGGTCTATTTTTTCTGCAATTGACTTGTGCTCGCTTTCCTCACTTATCTGCGCAGTGAGTATCCCTTTTTCCTTTCTGATAGTGTCTGCAATGTGCCTCTCAAGCTCCTCAACGTGCTTCTTGACAGACTCTGTGCTTATTTTCTTTAGCTGCGATAATTTTATCTCAAGCTTTCTTCTTGCAAAATCTCTTTCCTCTATTTTTTTCTTTGATTTCCCGAGGTAATAAAGCAAACGCCTTGCTTTGCCTAGGTCTGTCTCTTTCTCTATATTGTCCTGAAATATGTCATCTTCAGAAATCATATTATCCCAAAGGTTCTTGGCCTTCTAGGCGGCGCAGGAGGAACACCTGGCATTGGACCCATCTGCCTTGGAGGCATTGGCGGAAAAACTCCTGGCGCAGGCGCCCTTTGCATCGGCATTGGGAACTCTGGCTTCAGGTCAAATTCATCTGGAGCAAAGGACTCTTCTTTTTCAGGAGCTTTTCCTTTCATCCCTTTGACCATATCAGCAATAGCAACAATTCCCTCTGCAATGTCTGCATTCTGCTCAAGAATCTTGTCCATCTTGTCAGATACTGGCTTCATACGCTCCTTGAACGTGAGGCCCATCTCCTCTGATTTTATGGTGTGTGCTGCCTCATCAAAAATATTCAGCAGCCTGTCTATCTTCTTGTTCAGCTCTAATAAAGAAAGCCTTAATTTCTTTGTTGGGGTAATCTCAAAGTCCTTTAGCTTCTGCAGCTCGCTTTTTAACTCCTCAATCTCCTTATGAGGCAGAAGCTCATAATCCTCTTCCTCATTTGCCATAGAAATATCTTTAAGGTTCTCAACCATAATGCATCACCACTTTTTTTGATTTTTAAATGTATATCTATTACCATATACTATTTTGTTTATAAATATTTCGCTTGATATTTCTTAAAAAAGTATTTATAATACCTGTTGTTTCAAGCCATTGGTTGGACATGGGAAACATACATCATACGCAGACAAGAAATATAACCGCAATTGTTGATAAGTGCGGCGTGGCAAGAAAAGTAATCTATTCTAATTTTTCTTTGGTTACCCTTCTTCCTGGCAAACGCGAGAGGATGCACTTTCATGGCAAAATGGAAGAGCTTTATTTCTGCTTACTGGGCTATGGCAGGATTGCTTATGTTGATGGTGAAAAGGAAATAAAAGGCCCCCGTGAATTTATAGCTGTCCCAAAAGGCATGATGCATATGATTGTAAATGACAGCCAGGCAAACCCTCTTGAGCTTATTGCCGTGAATAATCCTGTATATGATGCAGCAGATGTTTTATTCGAAGAAGACTTAAAATATATTGAAGAAGAAGGAAAATAAAAAAATTTATTCCATTCCAGGATGTCTGCCAGGAGGCATGCCAGGCATTCCGCCTTCAGGCATCTTTCCGCCTGCAATAACATCATCAATCCTCAGAATCATCTGAGTGACTTCTGCTGCAGATGTTATTGCCTGGGTCTTTATCTTCAATGGCTCAATGACTCCAGCTGCCCAGCTGTCAACAACTTTTCCTTTGAAAACATCAATGCCAGCCCATTTCTTTTTCTGGTCATGAGCTGCCTTCATCTCTGTAAGAACATCAATCGGGTCAAGCCCTGCATTTTCCGCAAGAGTCCTTGGGACGATCTCAAGGGCGTTTGCAAAGCCAAGCACTGCAAGCTGCTCCCTTCCAGAAAGGCTGTTTGCAAACTTTCTCAACTGCCTTGCAACCTCTATCTCAGGAGCGCCAGCCCCTGCAACCACTTTTCCAGTCCTCAAAGCAGCAGCAATATCACCAATAGCATCTGTCATCGCCCTTCTTGCCTCTGCAACAACATGCTCTGTCCCGCCTCTGACAATAATAGTTACTGCTTTCGGATTCTTGCAGCCAGTGATGTACATCATCTCTTCATCACCGATTTTTTTGCTCTCAACAAAACCAGCCCTTCCAAGGTCTTTCGCGCTTAAATCATCAAAGTGTGTCACAATCCTTGCAGCTGTCGCCCTTGCAATAGCTTCCATGTCTGATTTCTTCACTCTTCTGGCAGCCATTATGCCTCTCTTTGCAAGGAAATGCTGAGCCATGTCATCAATCCCTTTCTGGCACAATACAACATTTGCCCCTGACGCAGTAATCTTCTCAACCATGTTAAGGAGCATCTTCTCTTCCTGCTCAAGGAATGCCTGCATCTGCATAGGATCTGTTATTGAGATTTTAGCATCAATCTCCGTGTCTTTTATCTCCACAGCAGAATCAATAAGAGCAATCTTCGCATCACTAACCAATTTTGGCATGCCAGAATGCACAACCTCTTTCTCAATGACTATCCCGTCAATTAATTCAGTGTCCTCAACAGACCCGCCGACTTTTTTCTCAAGCTTTATGTTTTCCTTGTCAAAGACAAATCCTTTATCACTTTTGTCAATGACTTTCTTGACTGCCTTCACAGCAATATCACTCAATATTTCTTTTGCAGACTCAGCACCTTTTCCTGTGATCGCGGTCATTGCAATCTTTTTCAGTGTCGGGTCATCTTTCTCTGATATCGTCTCGCTGATTTCATTAAGAATCTCAATTGCCTTGCTTGCAGCCTGCCTGTATCCTTTTGCAATCACAGTCGGATGAACATTCTGGTCAAGCAATTCCTCTGCCTGCTTCAAAAGCTCTCCTGCAATTATCACTGCAGTTGTTGTTCCATCGCCTATCTCATCTTCTTGAGTCTTTGCGATCTCAACAATCATCCTTGCAGCAGGATGCTCAACATGCATCTCCTCAAGAATTGTCACGCCGTCATTTGTCACAGTGATGTCTCCCATGCTGTCAACAATCATCTTGTCCATGCCTTTTGGGCCAAGAGTTGTGCGCACAGTCTCTGCAACAAGCCTTCCAGCCATGATGTTGTTTCTCTGGGCACTCCTTCCGGTGTTCCTTTGAGTCCCTTCTGGTAATATGAATATTGGTTGTATTTCCCTTGCCATAGATATCTAAACCCCCTGCTAATTCTATGAAAAAAATGAATGAGTGGATGTTTATAAACCTTGTGTAATTACTTGTCTCTCTCCTGCTTAACAACTGCCTTATAGATGCAGAAATCAATTACATCAATCCTCTTGGTATCTGGATTGTAGGCAATGACTTCCCGCACGCCAGGCTTTTTAACTCTCTTCAGCCCGACATAATCCTGGTAGTTGATATCTATTGGCATGACTTTATCGCCTTTCCAATAAGCAACTTCTGTTGGGACAAGGTTTCCAGATTCAAGATCTGCAACAATATCATCAAGCGCAGCCTTACTGACTTTAGGCAGCCCCTTCATGTTTAGGACGTCCTTGTTATCAAAGTTTGCAGGCGTGCTGCTTTGCACTTTTATTCTGAAATTATATGCGCTGGTCTCCTTTGAAAGCGGGTCTGCCTGCTTATCCTCTTTTTCATATGCTTTAAATCTTCCACTCACCATTATGTCTCCCCTCCGAATTCAAAATTAATGCATGGGAAATTAAAGTTTTATATAAATTTTACTAATTGCTTATTTTTTATAACGCAGACTCGCTGGTGAGTCTGCGGGATACAACGAAAATCTTCGATTTTCGTGTACACAAAATTCCGCGGAATTTTGTTGTAACAAATTCAAGCCGCATCTTAAGCTCTGTATTCCCAATCTACTGGGTGAGATTTTAAGGCTTGAATTTGTTATAAAACCAGCAAGTCTCTTTTTCAAGCTTGCTTTTTTTCTGTGTAAGAACATAAATCCTGCCAACATCATTATTTAGGTCAATACCTGCTATGTATGCAAGCCTTGCTTCAAGGCCCTGTTTTTCTGCAGGAATCCTTATCACACTGCCCACATCAGAAGCAGTATACTTACATTGCGGAGTATGCATCTGCAAGGAATTTTTTGCATCTTGCCCTGCAGTATTTTTCAAAGCTTCAATAACTTTGCTCGCATCATACTTTGGAAAGTCAGCATGCGCATATCTATCCTTTTTTGCAGAGCTTTTGCTGCCTGCTGAATAATCATTGTCATCTTCACGCTCATCTATGGCTGCCTGCGCCCAGATCTTGTCTGTGTCCCTTCTTTTCAGGACAGATATATCATCTTTTGTCATTTTAGTTCACCCACCTGCTCAAAAATAAACATCTATGCTTTCATGGCTTGGAGCATCCTCTCCACGTGCACGCCCGCCCTTGAAAAAGTATGGCTCTTTGCTGTACATTTTTTTCAGATCAGAATCTTTTTTCATTAATTCTTTGAACTCCTCTGGGGTGCCGCCGCATGCATAGCACGCTTCAGCCATCACTGCGCAAATGCTTTCCTCAGTGGCGGTTCTTACTCCAATATGTTCATTATCTCCACTCATCTTGATTACCTCCAAAGCAAATAAATAGGAATTAAACGGCGGTTTATAAAGATTTTGACCAAACTTTGGGAAAGTTTAACCAAACAAAGTTTGGTGAGACCCCAAAAACGCTTCGCGTTTTTGATGGTTTGATCAAAATGCGCTCCTCGTTCAGGCTCGAGAAGCATTTTATCGGCTGTTTTTCTTGCGAAAAACAGAGGTTCTACTCTTCTGTCGGAAACTTGTAAAGTTTCCGAGCACCGTCAGAAAACGTTGTTTTCTGAGGTCTCGCCTTCACGATGTCGCGCAGACGTTGATTGTGGCTCATGAAGTCTTGCAAACATTTTTAAATCCAATATTGTTCTTGATTTTTATGGATCTGGGGGAGAGAATTAATGAGCTTGAGCAGAAGCTCCATTCATTTATAAAAAATGATGAGCTAGAGAAAGCATCAGAACTCATTCTTGATAAAAAAGATGAAGCAGTCAAGCTCACTGAAAATTATGTTCCGGAAAGCGCCTTGAAAGCATTAAAAATAAAATTCGCGCTTCACTGGCCAGATGGGAGCGGCTCCTATGGTTCTCACGAAGATTATGATCAGCAGAATATAACAAGGAGAAAACTATTCGGTCTTGAACATGATTTGCTAAGCGTGCACAATCCCAGAAGGGCGGAAAAATTATTTGCAGAGGCAAAACCGAGACTTGAGAAAGTATATGGGGCTGAGTTTGTGTGCAGAGAAGATGTTGCAATAATGAACGGCCTGTATCACAATAGAAAAAAGCTAGAAGAAAAGGCTGAGAACCTGCAGGAACTGCTTTCGCGCATAAATCTCTTTAAAGATTTTTCAAAGAAATACCTGAATTTCGGCTGGGAAGAAATAACAGATATGTGGAGGCATGACAGGTTACGTGAAGATGTGACAGATTCTGCAATTGCGCTTGTTGGCTTAATGAAAGATGTCAAAGACCCATCGAGAATGATGTATCTTAAATCATCTCATGTTAAACATTGTGATGGCCCGTGGGAGCAAGAGGAATCAGGCATGCCTGACCTGCTTAATACGCACGGCCACGGAAGCATTCTTATCAGTGATTTCGATCACAGCAGTTGGTCTTCTTATCATGACCATGTTCTAGATTATCTAAGCGCAATCCTGATTGCAGGGAAAGCAGGAAACCTTGATTTCAGGAATGCATTAAATCTTGCATCTTTCAGTTGGGCACAAAGTGCAGGAATGAATATTGAGAAATACCGCTCTGCCTTTGTTTCAGTTGAGCGTGATCGTGTTCCAAAAAGAATCACAGAGATTGTTGATGAAACCTTAACAAGGCAGTATCATAACAGGCAGCCAGGGGATGACTGCTCAAGATTCATGAGGCATCTTGCAAATTTTTTTCTTGAAAGGTGGAAAGCAACTGCTGTTGATTACGACCTGCTTTTTGATTTCCATGTTCCAGAACATAGGGACCTGCAACAAATAGATTTCTTCTACCGCATCAGAGACGGGAAAGAGCCAGCATATGAAGACAAAAGAGCTTCTATAGGGAGGCTTCCAGATGTGCTCCGCCTGCTTGTCCAGGATGGTGTGCTAAAAGAAAGCGAGATAGACCCGCCATTAAGAAAAAAATACCTGCTGCCAGATGAAATGAGAGCAATACTCAGCTCTGGAAAACTTCTGACAGATGGAAAAGGAACAGCTGAGTCACTGAACCTGCCGATGAAATACAAGCCAGCAGTGATTGCAACAAAAGCAAGCCCTATCAAGCTGATTCCTGAATTCACAGAGAAAAAACTTCCTGCCCTAAAGGATGACCTGAGCGCCCTGGCAGGAGTGCTTGACCCGGATAGCTCTTATTATGTCCTTTTCAAAGGAAACCACACACTATTCCTTGCAAAAGAAGAGCACTGGCCTAATGGCGATCTTGTACTGCAGGACATACAAAGGATAACACTCCTTGAAGACAATGCAAATCCAGCAGACGGAGCTGTCATCAAGCTTCGAGGCCAGAGATTCTATGTCAGAAAAGAAAAAAGCCTTGACGAGCAGCAAAAACTGCGAAACGCAATCTTCAGTTCAAAAACAGACCTTGTGCCTGTCAAATGCTATACCTTTATCACAAGCGCCACACCAGAAGAATTCAGGCAGAACTACTTCAAAGACTTCATGGCGCACGTCATGCTGAACAGGCCATGGCTTGATGCAGAAGCGATAATTAAAGACCTGCACAGGATAGATGATATGCCTGCAACAGGCCTGAACGTGGGCATAGGCCCTACAGGACGCACAAGCTTTAGGACATTTGAGGTTGCAGGCAGATTCTCATTCCAGCTAAAGTACGATAGCATACTTGGCCTTGAAGAGGTCCTCTCGATCGCACTGCAATTGAAAAATTACATAGAGGGAGTCGGCCTGGGAATACACCAGGAGATAGGCCTTGACGAGTATGGCAGGGCACGGGTAAAAAGAAAACTAGAAGACAGGCTTTTCTACCGGGAAAATTTTGCAGCAATTGCAGAATCACTCAACGGGCCAAAGCTTGCAGATGCGCTTGCAGCAGCCCTTGCGTACAAAGAACACGCCTTTTATAGGATTGGAGCATCATATACGCCGTGCGAGCACTGCGGCAAAAAATATGTTTCTGGCAACATTTACAGGCCTGACCTGCGGGAGCAGTGGTGTGAGGGCATACGAGGTGATGAGCTGCATGCGATATCAAGGCATCCTGAAACATTTGAAGACGAGTTCAGTGCATTAAGAAAAATAAGGCGAATGCTCACAGACATAAAACCAGCAGAGCAGCCCATTATATTTTCACATCCAGGGCTGATGCCTGAATTTGACAGTTTTGCAAGAGCATATGATGATTCTGCTAAAGCAGACAGCGCCAGTTTTGATTTCTGTATGAACACAGGGGGAGGCCTTTCACATATAGAAGACGAAGACCTGGAGGACGATGTGGAATTAAAAAAATTATCTGCTGAAGAGTCAAATCTGCATTCTAAAATCGCAGAAAGCAATGATGTTTTAGAAACTGCAAGGGATTTGCTTCAAAAAAAATATGAGTCTTTACAAGGCATTGCTGCTTCTGAAGCAATGAAAGATGAAGATGTCTGGAAAAACTTGCGCTTCTGGGCAGATCAATTGTTCTTATTTGATATATACAGCTTAGCTGCACCAGAACTGACAGAATGCTTCGCAGAATCCTGGATAATGAAAAATCCAGGCAAGCTAATGCGGGACCGTTAAGGGCCTTTTCTAGCAAAAAATTTAAATAAGCTAATCACAAGCTGTTCTTTATGATAATCACAATCTCAGGAGACCCTGGCTCTGGAAAGTCAACTGTTGCAAAAGCAATAGCTGAAAAGCTCAAGATAAAGCATCTTTCTGCAGGGGATTTCATGAGAGAGCTCGCAACAGAAAGAAAGATGACAATACTTGAACTCACGCAGAAAGCAGAGAAAGACCAGTCCATAGATAAAGAGATTGATGAGAGGACAAAAAAGCTTGCTGAGCAGGACAATTTCATCATGGATAGCAGGCTTGCATGGTATTTCATACCAAAGTCGCTTAAGATTTACCTGAAATGCAGCGCAGACGAGGCAGCAAAGAGAGTATTCACGCAGAAACGAGGCGGAATAGAGGCAGAAAATATCTCACTCGAGCAGACCAAAGCAAACATAATCAAAAGAGAACAAAGCGAGATTAAGAGATACAAGAAATATTACTGCGTTGATTTTAAAAAAGAAGAAAACTATGATTTTGTGCTTGACACCACAAAACTCACGATACCAGAAGCAATCGATGAAGTCCTTGAATTCGTAGAATCCAAGCAAGTACAATAGAAAGCTTTAAATTTCCCCAGTAAAATCTATTTCTTATGCCAATAAAGAAGAAAGATTTCATAGAGCTTGAATACACAGGAAGGCTGAAAGACGGCAATGATGTATTTGACACAACAGACGAGAAGACAGCAAAAGACACAGGAATGCACAAACCGAACGCGCTCTACGGCCCTGTCGTGATATGCGTTGGGGAAAATCATGTTCTAAAAGGGCTTGATGCTGCCATTGAAAGCAAAGAGATTGGAAAACACAAGATAGAGCTTACTGCAGATAAGGCCTTTGGCAAGAAAGATGTAAAAATGATACAGATGATACCTCTTAAAAAATTCAGCGAGCATGAAGTAAGGCCATTCCCTGGGCTGCAGATAAACATAGACGAAGTCATGGGAACAGTAAAGACAGTATCAGGAGGAAGAGTGCTTGTTGATTTTAACCACCCGCTCTCAGGAAAAGATGTTGTCTATGAAATCAAGATAAACAAGATAGTGGCTGACAAAAAAATACAAATTGATGCCCTGATGAAACTGTTGCTTGGCGTAAAGGACGCGGGAATAACTGTCCAGGGAGATGATGCAAAAATCACATTAAAAGCAGAGCTTCCTAAACAATTTGCAGAAGAATTAGCAAAAAAAATAACAGAGCTAACGGGCATAAAGAAAATTGAGTTCGCAAAAGAAGAGAAGAAAGCAGAGACAAAAAAAGAGACAGAGAAACCCAAGGCAGAGAAGCCAAAACAAGAGCAAAAAGCTTAAATAGAAAGTAGACTAGTTTCTTATAAAAAGAGGAATTGATGAATAAGACTGAAATACTTGCTCTAATTATTTTATTTCTGATAGCAAGCAGCGGCATGGTTTACATGATGTATTCTGAGGATATAGGCAAGGCCTGGTTCGGAGGAAAACGCATATCAATCTCAAAGCTTGATAAGCTTGTTGTTGCACCAGCATCTGTGCCAACTGCTGCTCCGGCACCACCGGCGCCCACACCAGTTCCTGCACCAACACTGCCATCTACAGAACCAAGATGCGCAGATGTTATTATCAATGGACCGCCAGAAGATAAAATCAATGTCATCTTCATAGGCATAAATTACGCAGATAACTCTTTATTTGAGCAGCATGTTAACCTGGATATAGATTGGAACGGACAGAATTACGGCCTGTTCTCAGTCGAGCCATACAAAACATACAAAGAGCAATTCAACTTTTACAGAATAGACTATACTTCTAACACCTTTGACTGTTTAGGTAAGGATACACCAACAGCTTGTGGTGGAGTGCCTTATGAAAGCATTCGTGCTTTTGTCAAACAGATTTGCGGCGATAAATTATTGAAAGGTATAGAGACAGGAATGATTGCAGCAGACCCCTTTATAGAGGTTTTGATTAATGAACCAAATCAGGGTAATGCTGGTTGGAGTCCGATAGGACAAGGAGTCTCATTGATGTGGAGTTCAGGAGTTTCAGAAGAACCAGCATACAGGCAGGTATTCACTCATGAATTAGGCGGGCACGCCCTTGCAGGATTGCAAGACGAATATAGAGGAACACCCAAGGACATGCCTCAAACATTCTGTTCGCATCAATACTGCCAGCAATTCCTTCAAGCAATAGGATATGGCGGAGACCGGCCTGAAGAACAGGCGTCCAACTGCGATAAAGCAGGATGCACCAAATGGGCAAACCTACTAGGCCAAGACGGGATAGACTGTGTTAACTTATGCGGCGGATATGAGGACTTATACCATCCTACAAAATGCCAGATAATAGTTGACCAAGATGGAAATCCTGTAAGAAAGACTGAAATAGGAAAAGATAATGCAAAATACCTGATGAAATGCAACATTATGGATAAACCCACAGGGGTAGTAACCGGCAGAAACAATCAAGGAGAAGAATGGAACGTAAACCCAAAAGAAATAGACAGTTACACGTACCAATATTTTGACCTAGTTGCGCAGACAGCTATCAGAAAACAGATACAGCGACTAATTAAATATCCTCTTTGTAGTCAAAGCGAACCAGAATGTGAGAAGGCAGTAAGGCTTTTCAAATTAATACCTCCAGTAAAAACCCCTGGCGGGTATATTCAAGGTGTCTTTGACAAAGAGAAAAAGTTCACTTTGCATCAATTCGGAATTGTTTACGATGCCTTGACCAGTCTTCCAGCAGATTTGATGTCTGCATTAAAACTTCTTGTTTTCTCTCCTCACCCCACTTTAGGCAGTGGAGCGAACAGTATTCCGGAAACAGGAGAAGTATACTTAGGATACAGGACAGACAAGTATTTACAAACAGACAAAGCTTTATTTTGCGTAGTTATTCATGAAATGGGGCATTTAATTGAAACGAATAAGAATGTCGAGAAATCATTCAGAAGCATTTGTTATGATCGGATTGGAGAAACATGGCAAAGAAAGTCAGAATGTGAGATTTATTTGGATTTTGCGCCGCAATTAGTTGAAGATAATTGGAATACTGAATTAAGAGCAAGATCTGCAGGAGGGGATGGCCGCGAGGATATTCCTAATGCATTCGAATATTATGTCTGTGCCGGAGATTTATTCAGGGCTGAAGCAAGAGCAAGGCCTAAAATGAAAGAGAAATATTTATTCTTAAAAGACAGATTGTTCAATGGGAAAGAGTATAAATGTGAGATTGACAGCTGCCTAACCTTAGTACCTCCGCCAACACCGTGCGGAAGCAACGGATGTGCAAGCTGCAAGAAAACAGGCGATCCCTGCATAACTGCCTGCAATGACTGCCCAGCAATCGCCGGCTGCGGTCCTGGCGGATGCAAACAATGGACATGCACAAATAATCAATGCATCATTGCCGGGCAAATAAAATAAAAATCACTTAACTAATAGAAAGTATTAAATAATAAAAAATTCTGAGTTGTAAGAAAAGAGGAAATATATGAGAAAAATAATATTTACCTTCATTATTATTTCAATTCTCTTACTTCTAACTGGCTGCAGGACAAGCGGAAAAGCAATAGAGCGAGTAGCTGGAGGCCCTGAGATAGAGGCAGATACGTATCTTGAGCGGGCTGACGTGCAGCTGACCAACCTTGCCGATGCCCTGAATGAAGGAAAAGTTAAAGATGCGCGCTCTGCGCTAGATACTGTGGGAGCGTATCTTGTAAATGCTGATTCTGCAATAAGCAAAATACCTTATACATCCGTAGCAAGGGATGAGTTTAAGATAAGGTATGACTCTATCAAGCAGAGATATGATTACCTGCGGACGCAAATAAAGTAACTATAAAAGTAATTATAAAAGTGATTATAACTGCAGCACAATAAAATTTATATAGTCTTCCTGTTATTTTTATTTTAAAAAAGGGCTAGGGGAGAAAAATGGATTTTATAAAACCGATAAATTCTGCTGAGCAGCAACAGGCACAGCAACAGACTGTTAAGCCGCAAGTGACAAGAGCAAGCTGTGACGAGGAGCTTGAAGAGCTTCTTGCAAAGCAGAGAGCAAGCATAAAAGTTGTTGGATGCGGTGGCGGCGGAAACAACACAGTTGACAGGATGTCAGAGGTTGGCATCATTGGCGCTGAAACAATTGCAATAAATACAGACGCTCAGGATCTTCTATACACAACAGCTGACAAAAAAATTCTCATAGGACGAGAGGTAACAAAAGGCCTGGGAGCAGGCTCTAACCCAAAAGTCGGAGAGGAAGCAGCGCGGGAAAATGAGCATGACATAAAAAAAGCCATAGAGGGCTCTGACATGGTCTTCATAACCTGCGGCCTTGGCGGCGGCACAGGAACAGGCAGCGCTCCTGTGGTTGCTGAAATAGCTAAAAAAATGGGCGCACTGACTGTCGCGATAGTCACAATGCCGTTTACGATGGAAGGAAACAGGCGATATGAAAATGCTGTAACAGGGCTTGAAAAACTTGAGCAGATGGTTGATACACTTATAGTCATTCCAAACGACAAGCTATTGGAGCTTGCCCCTGATTTGCCGCTGCAGACTGCATTCAAGGTAGCAGATGAAATCCTGACAAATGCAGTTAAAGGAATCGCAGAACTGGTCACGAAAGTCGGCTTGGTCAATCTTGACTTTGCAGACATAAGGGCGGTCATGGCAAACGGAGGAGTCGCATTGATTGGCGTCGGCGAAAGTGACTCTGAAAACAGGGCAGTAGAAGCTGTTGAAAAAGCACTGAACAATCCACTTCTTGACGTAGAGATAGCAGGAGCAACAGGAGCGCTGATTAATGTCGCAGGAAGCAAAGACTTGACACTATCAGAAGCAAGAAAAGTAGTAGAGGCAGTATCTGCCAAGCTATCAGAAGACGCAAAAATAATCTGGGGAGCACAGATATACGATGACCTTGATCATATTCTAAAAGTAATGCTGATAATAACCGGAGTGAAATCACCACAGATATTCGGCAAAGAGAAAAAAATGTCTGATGGCCAGAAAAAAGAAATTGAGAACGAACTAGGGATAGAGTTCGTGGATTAAAATGGGGCTAAAAGCAATACCTGCGGGAGATGGAGTATATTCTTTTGTGAATGAAAATGTCAGTCCTCACACGCGCCACTACGAACTTACCATCAAGCTAACACCAGAACAAGAAAAAAGCCTGGCAGCAGATCCACACGAAGACATTTACAGCATTAATTTTTTCCATCCAGAACAAGTCCTTTCTTACTTTTGCGATAAATGCAACGAGACAATCCAAGGAAACCCAGGCATGCAAGCTTACATCAGGCTAAGGCACGACTTGAAACGCCAGGTTGCTGATATCCTCTACACATGCAAAAAATGTGATACTACCTTTTACATAGGCCTTGCAGAAAACCCGGCACCAATACCTGTAGAATTCATTGTCATGGATGAAACAGGAGACTACAAGAAACCAACGCCTGAATCAATTGAGGATCTGCTGGCAAAAGCAGAAAAACGCGCTACAGAAGCATTCCTTGATAAAGACAGCATTGAGACATGCAGGCGGTGGGCTGAAAAAATAGGGTACAAGCTTGATGAAGAAAGAATCAAGAAGCTAGAACCAATCCAAAGAGAAGCATATCTAAGAAATTTTGAGAAAAACCTTCCAGATTTGGTTGAAGAAATAAGAAAAGACAGCTATGCCTTTATGTTAGGAACGTCTGCTAGTGATGAAGAATGCTCAATGTTTGAAGGAACAGGATTAGCAGAGCAAGTAGACAAATTGCTTGAAAACCTTCCCCACATAAATCTTCCAGAAGACAAAAAACTGAGAGAAAAAATATTGAAAATACTATTTCAGTACAGAAAAATGTACGATAATGCTATTACGCAAACAATTACTGAAAAGGCAGAAATGGAGAAAAAATTTAATGATGATATTCAATCATGCCAAAATGTTTCAAGAAAAACAACGCACTTAATCACGCAATACTGCGAAAAGGCAGGCATTGACAAGGAAACCCTGGATAAGATTGCTGATGACTCAACAATTCCCTTCTCATTGGATGAAATAGAAGATTTTTAATAGATTCAAAAAGCTTTTTATACTATTCATAACTTCTGAGATGTAAAATGGACGAAGAAGAGCAAAAAGAAGAAATTCAGGAATCTTTTGAAGAGATAGAGCCAGAAACAGAGAAAACAGAAGCAAGAGAGGAAGCAGAAGAAGCTGCAGTCGAGCCGCAGCCAGAAGAGACAGCTGAGATAGAAGCAGAAGAGTCCCCAACAGGAGGAGAGCTTCCCAAGCAATTTGAGCAGCAGCCGACACAGATGTTCATAGCAAAGAAAAGAGAGGACACGAAAGAGATACAGCAATCAAAATTT
The DNA here is from genome assembly GCA_964354285.1 of uncultured Methanosarcinales archaeon. Classification (GTDB taxonomy): domain Archaea; phylum Nanobdellota; class Nanobdellia; order Woesearchaeales; family ARS49; genus JAWABT01. The sequence continues at coordinate 535,853 of CAYGYR010000001.1, forward strand.
GAACGCCTTAAAACTTATCTTATTGAATGCAAAAGAGTCCTCAAAGTCACAAAGAAGCCAGACAAGCTTGAGTTCAAGACAATAGTAAAGGTATCAGGAATAGGAATACTCGTTATCGGATTGATTGGATTCCTGATAAACATGGTTAAAGAACTGTTCTTCTGATGCTTTGTAAAAGCAAAGCTTTTTAAATAATAGGTATCTACTTAGAGTAAAACATTCTAGGAAAGAAAAAAACGACCTAGAGTAAAATAAAAAAAAATCCGTGCCGGATTTTTAAACTTCAAAATCTTTTTGAAGTAAAATAAAATGACAGAAGAAACACACACGTGCATCTACGCATTAAGAACAACTGCTAACAGAGAAGACCAGGTAATGGACTTCATAACCTCTAATATCAAAAAGAAAGGGCTAGAGGTATTTGCAGTCATAAGGCCGCACGGCATGAGAGGATACATATTCTTAGAAGCCCTGAACAAGGAGCATGCAGAGCAGGCGGCATTCAACGTGCCATACGCTCGAGGAGTGCTTCCGAAAGAGATCGAGTACAGGGAAATAGAGCACATGCTCGAGCAAGTCAAGAGAGATGTTGACATCAGAAAGAATGATATTGTCGAGATAATCGCAGGCCCGTTCAAGAGAGAGCAGGCAAAAATCACAAGAATAGACAAGGCAAAAGAAGAGGTTGTTGTCGAGCTCCTTGGGGCAGCAGTGCCAATACCAATCACAGTAAAGATGGACTCTGTCAAAGTAATTAGGAGAGAGACAGAATCGTCAGAAGATTTAATATCTTCAACAGACGATGACGAAGAAGCGCAAACCTTATAAATCAACCATAATCTCACATTCATTACAAATTCAAAATTGAATTTGTAATTCCAAAAATTTGTTAAAACAAATTTTTGTCATTAGGAGTTTTTTAAAAATGCCAGAACAAATAGTTGAATGCTTGGTCGAAGGAGGAAAAGCAACAGCAGCACCGCCATTAGGCCCAGCTCTAGGACCACTCGGAATCAACATAGGGCAGGTTGTTGCTGAGATAAACAAGAAAACAGTTGACTTCAAGGGAATGCAGGTTCCCATCAAAGTTATTGTAAAATCAGACAAATCATTCACAGTCACAGTTGGAACACCGCCTGTCTCTGCACTCGTAAAGAAAGAGGCTGGCGTTGAGAAATTCTCTTCAAACCCATTAACTGAAAAAGTTGCTGACCTAAAGATTGAGCAAGTGATAAAGGTCGCAAAAATGAAATTTGACTCGCTTCTCGGAAAAGACATGTTCGCAAAAGTGAAAGAAATCCTTGGCTCATGCGATGGCATGGGCGTCCTTGTTGAAGGAAAACAGGCAAGAGAGATAATTGCTGATATCAACAAAGGAGCATTTGCTGAAAAGATAAAGGCAATGAAGACAGAGCTCACTGCAGAGGACCTCAAGAAACTCGAGGAAGAGAAGATTAGGCTGCAGGAAGACATCACAAAGAAGAGAGCACTGTACGAATCACAGGCAAAATCAATCATTGCAGGAATGGAAGGGCAGCCAAGAGGAGTAATCAAGGCAAAACTCGTCGAGGCAAAGATACCGACTGCAATCATCGAAGAGCTGCTGCCAGCCGCAGAGGGCGCAGGAGGAGCAAAAGGCGCAAAACCAGGAGCTCCAGGAGCAGCACCTGCAGCAGGAGCAAAGCCAGCAGCAGGAGCAAAACCAGCAGCAGGAAAGAAATAAATTATTTTCTTTATTTTCTTTTATCCTTTTTTAATAGAAAACGACAACTATCATGTCTATATACTTTTGTCATTTTTTAATCAGTACATGCCACTATTTTGTCAATTACTTACAGCGTTTACTATAATTTCAAAAAGTATTTAAAGCCCAAATTCTACACAACACCGATGAGCTTAAAAACAGTGGTGATAGGCGCCCTTGGCCTAGGAATAATAATTACAGCGCTTGCTGTCGCCCTGAGCTTTTTTGTGGGAAACCCGGCAGATGTCCCAACACTTCTGCTGAATACTATTGATTTGAAGCAAAAGCTTGACGATCCTGTTGTAAGGGCAAAGGCAGTCACGAACATCGATGATGCCGTAAGATCCCTGCGCAATGATGCAATATCAGAATCATGGCAGACAGTGCTATCCTGCCTTCAGCAAGGATGTGTTCCAGATGATTATTTCAACTTCATAGCTGTTGTCATACAGGAAAAGAAAGAAGAGGCAGTGAACAGCGACCTGATATTCAACATACTCATAGTGCAGAGATACTGGGGCGGAGAGAACATTGTTGAGTTCTCAAAAGCACTGGCTGCTGCAAATGATGAAGTCGAGCAGCTGCGCTCCAAGGCAGCATCTGACAAGTGGTCTGACATAGTTGAATGCAATGGGGCATGCCCTGAAAAAGATGACTTGTTTTTTGAGATGATAAAAATAGTTTTGCAGTCCTAAAATGAGCATTATAGAAAAAATCGCGGAAACAAGGAGAAAATACATCAAGGAAGAATTTGCTATTTTAATTTTTCTTTTGATAATGGTCTCAGTATTTATTTCAAGGCCAGAGGTCATTGGCTATGCAAGCACAAACATCCACAGCCAGCCATTGAACCTCATGATTACAGAGGGCAAAAGCTATTATCTTGAGTCCATTGTTCCAGTTCACTTGACATCAATGTCCCTTAGCGGAAAAATAACAGGCAGGGGAACAGTAACCGTTTACCTGGATAATGAAAGAGAGGCAAAAAACCTTGTTTTCACCAATGCCAAAAAAGCAAGCAGCAGGATAAACCAGATAACAGGAAACATCCCGACAATAGGCGGATTTTACCAGTTCTCAAAAGGCATGTCAGGATCGAGTGTCACAGGGGACGCTCTTCCTGCAAAACAAAGCCCACCAACACTAAAGATAACTGAGGGCGGATTGCTTTACGGCTTTGAGACACTGCCTCCAGGATACCTCACGCTTTCTGGGGTGTTCAATTATGCCTGCGTTGACTCATGCATACTGCGGGAAGCTGATTTCACAGGAACAAGGTTCAGGCTTGACTTCTTCATACAGCCAGGAACACAGATAGAGCTAGACGAGCTGATATACACGACGTATGAAGTTAAGTGAGCAAATGTTTTTAAACATCTAATCTTAATCTTTAATTATGAATGAGAAAGAGCTATATGCAGAACTTATTGATGCGCTAAAGCAGAGGAAGCTCTCAAAAGATGAGTTCTCAAAACTAAAGAACAAGCTGTGCAAGAAATACAGGATAATGCAGCCGCCGACTGACATACAGATACTTCTGCACTCAACCCCTGAAGATGCGCAAAAGATGAAGATTGTGACAAAGCCCATAAGGACAATATCCGGGGTTGCAGTCATCGCGATAATGAGCTATCCTTTTGCATGCAAGCACGGCAGATGCATGTACTGCCCTGGCGGGCCTGGAAGCCCTTTTGGTGATATCCCACAGAGCTACACAGGAAGAGAGCCTGCAACAATGAGGGCAATAAGAAACAAATACGATGCTTACCTGCAAGTTTTTAATCGACTCGAGCAATACATCGCTCTTGGGCATTTCCCAGACAAAATAGAGCTTATAATAATGGGAGGGACATTCCCCAGCTTTGATTTAGAATACCAGCAGGAATTCATCACTCATGCCATAAAAGCAATGAATGATTTTGGAGCTGAATTTTTCCCAAAGGGAATTTTTGATTTCAAGAAATACAAAGACTTCTTTGAGATGCCAGGAGAGATGAAAGACGAAGCACGCGTGAAAAGAATACAGGAAAGAGTCTCGGCACTAAAAGGAAAATCAGAGCTTGAAAAAGAACAGAAGCGAAACGAGAAATCAAAGATACGATGCGTAGCAATGTGCCTTGAGACAAGGCCTGATTACTGCTTTGAAAAAGAAATCAACACAATGCTCCGCCTTGGAGCAACAAGAGTAGAGCTTGGAGCGCAGACAGTCTATGAAGAAGTCCTGAAGAAAATCAAAAGAGGGCACACAGTCAAAGACACAATAAAAGCAACACAGCTGTTGAAAGATTCTTTCCTTAAAGCAGGATATCACATGATGCCTGGCCTGCCTGGCTCAAGCAATGAACAAGATGTCATGATGTTCAAAGAGCTATTTAGCAATCCTGACTTCCAGCCAGATGCACTGAAGATTTATCCGTGCATGGTAATAGAAGGGACAGAGCTATTTGATTTGTGGAAGAAAGGAAAATATTTGCCATTAACAACTGAAAAAGCAGCTGAGATGCTAGTTGAAATCAAAAAATTCATTCCAGAATACTGCAGGATAATGAGGGTGCAGAGAGACATACCAACAACAATGATCGCAGCAGGTGTTGACAGGACAAACCTGAGGCAGTATGCCGCTAAAATCCTCAAAGAGAAGAACATAAAGTGCAGGTGCATAAGATGCAGGGAGCCAAAAGGAAGAGAGCTTGACTTCAATGCAGTAAAAATGAAAAGATTTGACTACACCGCAAGCCATGGAAAAGAAATATTCCTTTCAGCAGTTGACGAGACAAATGACATACTGCTTGGCTTCTGCCGCTTGAGAATTCCATACAAGCCATTCAGGCCAGAGATAACAAAAGATTCAGCAGGAATAAGAGAGCTGCATGTCTATGGAACAGTTGTTCCTGTCGGAGAAAAAGGAGAGATACAGCACAAGGGATTTGGCAAAAAGCTATTGCAAGAAGCAGAAAAAATAGCAAAAGAAGAATTCAAGTGCAAAAAGATGCTAGTTATTTCAGGGATAGGAGTAAGAGAATATTACAAAAAATTCGGATACAAAAAAGATGGAGCTTATGTAAGCAAGAAGCTTTAAATATTCACAAAAAACAAACAAAAAAATGCCTAAACTAACACCAATTCCAGGAAACGAGACAATTGTATTCAAGCCAAAATTCATAGAGAGATATTCGGCTCTGACGAACTGGGAAGAATTCAGGAAATACTCATTATGCTTTCTCAGCAAATCCATAAGAATAAACACGCTAAAGAAAACAGTTGAGGAGATAAAACAACGGCTGAGCAAAAACTGGATACTTGAGCAGATACCCTGGTCTAAGGAAGGGTTCTGGATAGAGCATAAAAAAGGAAGATTAGATGTTGGAAACACTGTTGAGCACATGCTTGGCTATTATTATGTGCAAGAGGCTGCCTCAATGATACCGCCTTTAGTTCTCGAGCCAGGGCCAGGAGATGCTGTCCTTGACATGTGCGCTGCTCCAGGAAGCAAAAGCTCGCAGATGGCGCAATACATGCAGAACCAAGGAGTGCTTGTTACAAATGACGTATCAGGAGCCAGAATTGCTGCCTTAGGAATTAACCTGCAGAAGTGCGGGGTAAGCAATGCCCTTATAATCCAAACAAAAGGAGAAAAAATACAAGGAGAGTTTGACAAGATCCTGCTTGATGCGCCTTGCTCAGGGACAGGAACAATAAGGAAAAGCCTAAAGACAATAAACTGGTGGAATCCAGACATGATAAAGCACATCACGAACCAGCAGAAAAAGCTCATACTCCACGCATTTGACTTATTGAAATCAGGAGGAACCCTTGTTTACTCTACTTGTTCTTTAGAGCCAGAAGAAGATGAAGAAATAGTAAACTATCTTCTTACAAACAGGCAAGACGCAAAAGTTGCTGACATAAACCTAGATATCAAAAGAAGCCCTGCTGTTCTTGAGTTTGAAAAGGAAAAATACGATGAGAGCATAAGCAAATGCCTAAGAATCTGGCCCCAGGACAATGACACAGAAGGATTTTTTGTCGCCAAGATAACAAAAAAATAAGAAATTCTATTTCAGCACGGAAGAACTCTTCCGCCATACTGCTGGCAAATCAGAGCCATATCTCTCTGGTAGCTGCTGTCTGGTATGCTGTAAGGAATTGCTGTGCGGCCATAGCAGCAATACATTGTATTTGGGGGCGCATGCGTGTATTGCATAACCTGCCCTGTGTACTCTATCAAAAACAAAGCAAGCACTGCTGCTATAACGAACATTATTAAAATTATCTTTTTCATTAAGTTTGCCTCACTAATTAAAAAAGTAAATTAAAAAAATAAAATTTACCTTATAATCGGTGCTTTGCAGGCAATAATCTGTCCGCCTGACATATAGCAATTATCAACTTCTGACTGAGCTGGGCCGACTTTCACGCCGCTTGGATAAACGCAGCATGTCAATGGCTGGTATCCAGCATAGCCTCCAGTTGGGTATCCTGGTGTCTGCTGTTGTGCTGTCTTGCAGCTAACTAAAAGCATAGCCAGAACTGCCAAAGAAAGCAGTATTAATATTGTGTTTTTCATATCATCACCTTTTTTGATGTTTTTACTCTTTGAAAACGATTCCTTATTTAAACTTTTCTAGAATATCAAATGTAAGTATGTACTTTTTCAGCCTCTATCCTGCCTATGCCCTGCCATTTCTTTTTCAGGAATCTCTTGAGTGATTCGCATTTTTCTTTTATTGGCACCATAAACGCAGTTTTATAGGCTTCCTCGCACACGCGTATACCTGCTTCAAGCTCCTTGGGTGATTCTGCGACTAAAGCGCCAACGCATTTAGCTCTGTTTTCATCAATCGAAATACTGCTTGAATTCTCATAAATGAATGTGGGAGTTCCCTTTTGAGAAGATGCAAACGCGATATCATACCCGCTTAGCTCTATTGTAGGAACCTCTTCTGTCTTCCTGCCCTGCTTTCCCTTGACCACAAATTTTTTGCTGACATCTCCTTTTAGCGCTGGAGTGAAGACATAATCAAATTTTTCATCACGCAAATACTCTTTTGCCTCATCTGTTGTTCCTGCGAACACAAACTCAAGCCTTTGGATATTGTTGTAGCTAGAATAAATTTTTTCAAGCAGGTCTGTTAAATCATCGCCAAATCCTGCAACAAGAATCCTTCTGAAATGTTTATCTACAAGCTCATCTTTTGCATTAGGGCCTATCTTAACAGGGTCCACTACATTCTGGTTTCTTTGCTTATCTAAATAAGGATGGTCTTTTGGAGGGCCATCATTGCTCATGCAAGCTATCTTGTAGTCTAAACGGTCTTTGTCAGGCATTTTGCTTCACTCGCGAATGTATTATACTTGTATGGGTATGTTTTACAGCTTTATATATTCTATGGCATATTTTCTTTAAAAACCTTTGTTTTGACAAATTTTAAACAAAATTGACAAATCCACGAAAGTTTTAAATAGAACAAAAACATCATACTATATTATGGATAAAACAAACATCAACCAGGAGATTTGGCACATCTTGCAGAGTGATTTAGCAATACAGAAAGACCTGCAAAGAAAACTTCTGAACACACGAGCACTGGCAAAATACATAATAACAAAATATCCGCTAAGGGCATCACTTGATTCTGTAATATCCGCAATAAGAAGATTCCAGAGCCAGGAAAAATTTGCAGAAGAAGAAAAAGCCCTTCTCGGATGCTTCAAAGGGGCTGTTGTCTCGACAAAAAACAATGTGGTGTGCATAACATTGCAGATGAGGCCATCTGAGTTTTTTAAAAAATTCAGCGCACTGAACAACCCATCACTAAGGATAACCACAGGAAGCAGGGAAGTCAAGGTGATAGTTGAACAGCCTTACCTGGCTGACATAAAGAAACTGTTTGAAAAAGAGCAGTTCAGGCAGATTCAAGAAAAATTAAGCGAGATAAATGTAAAACTCAGCACAAACTCACTTGAGATAAAAGGAGTTCTTGCAAGAATAGCCAGCGAGATAGCGCTCGCAGACATAAACCTTTATGAGATGCTTGTCTGCCCCCCAGAGTTCTTGATTTACATCAAAGAAAAAGACATTGTAAAAGCACATGAAGCAATATTGAAGCTGTGCGAGTAGAACTGAAGGGAAAGCTGGAAAAAGGATTACTGCCATATTTTCTTTCTGATTTCATAACATGTGATTGCAGTAGAATAAAAAAACAAGTCAGAACAAAGCTTTCCAATTATTATTGCAACTTGAAAATTCAGTATTAGCTTAGGGAATACGTATAAACAGAGAGGCCCTATCAAAAGAATATCTAATACCTCTGCGGGACTAAATTCAAAAATAAGATTTCTTATGACTTTAAAGAATGACATAATCGTAATCTTATTTTTTCTGTGCTCTAAAACTAGCTCCCTTGTAGAGATATAAAGATAATATGAGATAATTCCACCCCAAGAGCCAAGGTACGCAATAACAATATCATTTAATTCAAGAAATCTGCCTAAATTTGAAAATAGCAATACAAATACTGTCGCAACCAAAAATGGAGGAAGGTATCTTTTCAACCATTCTTGTAATTTATGTTTCATTTAAATTTATATTCTGCCTTGATTTATAATATTATTTATTTGAATGCACTCATATGGCTTCATTCTTTTTCAATGATAGCAGCATACGTTGGTCCATCAGAACTGATAAATTTTCTAACTTTCCAGCCAGTGCCTTTGAGAATATCTTTTAATTCATCTTTTGAAACAAACAAATAATCAAACCAATCACCAACGCACTTCTTGAATCTCAATCTCATGCGAATTTGGCCAGGCATTCTTCCTCTTTTTCTATTGAACTTATGATACGAAAGGTGTACGGGATCCTTTGTTTTGGAGGGATCAAGATTTTCAGAAATTATCAAGGCATCAGGACTTGTTATTCTATGAAACACTTTCAATAATTTTTTGGCTTTATTATAACTGCCGAATAATCCGAAATTATTGCCAAACAGGATTATGGTATCAAAAGCACTTGCCTTGAATGTGCTAATTCTTTCAATAGGCAAAACTTTTGCATGTTTCACGCCTCGTTTTTTGCAAATTTTAATAGCCAAAGGAGAGTTATCTATTGCTATAACATCAAACCTCTTCTTTTGAAGGTAAAGTGAAACACGGCCGACTCCTGCGCCGACATCAAGAACCTTGCCTTTCGTCAGTTTTATTGCTTGTTTTTGAATTTTTGGCCAATCTTTGAATTCTGCAAAATATGCAGGCGCGCCTGTAGACAAATCAATAAAACCATCATCCCTCTCAATGACTTCGTATGATTCTTTGCCTTTGAAGAATGCCCACATTTCTTGTCCGTAAGCATCTTTGTTTATGTCCATATTGGTTTGGTTACGATTAGGATTTATATAAATGTATCTTGAGAGAAAGATTTTTATACGGTACTAATAATAACTTGCTGCATAAGAGACAGCACAGAACCTTTTGGTTCCGCTGGTCTCAATTTTTAGGAAAAATTGAGGTGAAATTATGATTAGAGTCGCAATTAATGGATTTGGCCGAATAGGCCGACAAGTTCTCCAGGCAGGATTCAAGGAAAAAGGAATACAGTGGGTCGCTGTAAATGACCTCACTGATACAAAAACGTTAGCTCATCTTCTGAAGTATGATTCTGTTTACGGAAGGTTCCAAGGCAAAGTAAGCTCCACAGACAAATCACTCATCATTGATGGAAAAGAAATTCTCGTATTTGCAGAGAAAGACCCGATGAACCTGCCATGGAAAAAACTAAAGATAGATGTAGTCGTGGAAAGCACAGGATTCTTCACAAAAAGAGAGGGAGCTGAGCTGCACCTGAAAGCAGGAGCAAAAAAAGTCCTTATCTCAGCACCTGCAAAAAACCCAGACATAACTGTCGTAAAAGGAGTTAATGAGCACCTGTATGACAAAAAGAAACACAACATAATATCAAATGCATCATGCACAACAAACTGCGCAGCGCCAATGCTAAAAGCTCTAAATGATGCATTTGGCATAGACCAGGGATTCATGGTGACAGTCCATGCATACACTGCAACGCAGAAGCTTGTTGATGCGCCAGCAGATGATTTGCGAAGAGCAAGGGCAGCTGCAGTAAACATTGTCCCGACAACAACAGGAGCTGCAACAGCAGTAATAGATGTCATCCCAGAATTGAAAGGAAAAATAGATGGAATGGCAATACGCGTGCCAGTGATAGACGGCTCATTCGCACAATTCTCTGCAAGACTGAAAAAACCAGCGACTGTCGAGCAGATAAACAAGGCATTCAAAGAAGTATCACAGAAAAAAATGAAAGGAATAATAGAATACACAGAAGAGCCATTAGTCAGCACAGACGTAATCAAAAACTCAAGCAGCTGCGTATTTGATTCGCTTGCAACAACCATGACCGGAGACAGGTTTGTCTCAATAGGCGGATGGTATGACAATGAATGGGGATATTCCTGCAGAATGGTTGACATAATCAAGATATTACTATAAAATGCAGTTCAATACACTAAACGACATTGATTTCAACTCAAAAGTTGTTCTAGTAAGAGTTGACTTCAATGTTCCAATTGACAAGAAAGGAAACATTTCTGATGACAGAAGAATAAGAGAAGCACTGCCAACAATAAATTACCTAATCAAGCACAACGCAGTTGTTGTCCTGATGTCTCATCTCGGAAGGCCAGACGGCAAAGTGGTTGAAGAGCTGAGGATGGATAAGGTAGCAGAGAGATTATCAAAGCTCATGAAAAAACAGGTGATAAAGCTCGACGACTGCATAGGCGCAGATGTTGAAGATGATGTTAATGAGCTCCAGGCAGGAGAGGTCTGCCTGCTTGAAAACCTGAGGTTCCATCCAGAGGAAGAGGCAAATGACCCAGATTTTGCACAGGGCCTGGCAAGCTTCTCAGATATTTATGTGAATGATGCTTTCGGAACAATGCACAGGGCTCACGCATCTGTATCAGGAGTTCCGCAATACCTGCCAAGCTGCGCTGGCTTTCTTGTGCAAAAAGAGTTGGAGATGCTCGATAAAGCAAGAAAACCAAAAAAACCATTCCTTGTTCTTTTATCAGGGGCAAAAGCAGATAAAATAGAACTGATAAAAGCAATGATACCCAAAGCAGACAATCTTTTCCTGGGCGGAGTGCTCGGCAACATTGCATTGCAGGCAAAAGGAATACCTGTCGGAAAAAGCACAACAGACAAGGAAGCTGTAAAAATCGCAAAGCAGTTTATCAGCAGCAAAAAAATAATCCTGCCAGAAGATGCACTTGCTGCAAATAAAATAGATGAAAAAGCAAAAACAAAAATTGTTCCAATCGCTCAAATTCCAAAAAACTGGATAATTGTGGACATCGGGCCAAAAACAATAAAAAAACTCCAGGGGATAATCAAAAAATCAAAAACAATATTCTGGGCAGGCCCACCAGGAATATTTGAGATAAAAAAATTCAGCAAAGGAACAAAAGCAGTTGCACGAGCCATGGCAAAATCAAAAGCAATAAAGATAGTCGGCGGCGGCGACAGTGCAGATGCAATAGCAAAATTTAAATTAGAGAAGCGCTTTACTCACATAAGCACTGGCGGGGGAGCATCAATTGCATATGTTGAAGGCAAGGAACTGCCAGGAATAAAAGCCCTTATTGAAAGCAAGAGGAGGTTTGGATAAGATGGCTGATGACGCAGTAGCCTTTTTCAAGGCAGAGGATGTCAAGAAAGCAGAAAGCGTCTTAAAGGGACTTGTTGGGCTCTTGAAGACAGTGCGGGGAAGAACTGGTTTTGGGCTTGACGCCACTAAAAGAACAACTGCTGTCAAGGTAGGTCCTGAGTTCAGGGCAAGCGCCGCCCACATTGCTGATGAAATCCACAAGACAATTCTTCTTTTTGTCCAGAAATTCGCTCTGCCAGATACTGAAGAGAGTGTTATAAAAAGAGGCGGAATTCTAGTCATCACTGCTTTTAATGACTTGAATGACCTTGAAAATTATTACAAGGAAATCGCGAATACAGGCAGACTGCCAAGCGCACCCTTTTGGAAGTTTTGGGGCAGGGATATCAGCAGGTTTAATGATGCAAAGCGCATAGATGCACCTTTCATAAAACTGATTGAGGATACTGAACAGGCAAGAACAGGAACAAGGCCCAGTGAAAACAAGCTAGCATTTATGCTTAAAAAAATATTTTAATTTACTTCTGCAAATCTTTCTAGTATGTAAGAAACGTTTTTCTTGAGTGCTTTTTGGTATACGGATGTTTGGTTAGGCAGGTATCCTATGAATTTCTTTGCCTCAATAGCCTCTCTTAAGCTCCCAATTGTTATTTCATTAAGACTTAATTTTTTCATGCTTGTATCCGGGCTTACTTCAATATCTGAATAAAAGCTCAGCCTCTCTGTTATGATAAATCCGATTGTTGCCCTGCAAAGATACTGCAGAGGGGTTTCTGGCTTTTTAAAAAAACAGCCATCTTTCTTTCTGCGGAAGCTCTTCTTAAGAAAAGATACTGACTTATCAAGATACTTTCTGATGCGCTCAACATAGATGTCCAGCTCATCAACATCCTGCGCCATTGTCAGCCTTCTGTAAATAAGGCAGCCAATCCTGCTTCTGCCCTTGCCAAAAAGCTCTTCATGCCTCTGGCTATACTCAGGTGCAAGTGACATAACTCTTTCATCCAAGCAAAGCATTACAAATCCCCAGAACATGTATGACTTAGATGTTTAAAAAGGTTGTGACCAAAAGGCATATTAGTAAAGGACATAAATAATACATACACTTGTGTCAGTTACTAAATAGTAAACGACATATCCTAGTATGCTCTAATTATGTCGTTTACTATACCACCGAAACATTTATATTTGTTAACTTGTTTAACAGAGGTTATGGCAAAAAAAGAGGAAAGTCACATACCTAAACTTATTTTCCAGTACTCTACACGGCATTTGCCAAAGAAAGACAAAGTAAGGTTCTATTATGCATTGAAAGGCCGTGATGGAAAATCTGGAATCGTGGTTTCACTGAAAATAGAGCAATTAGGCAGAACTGTTCTGCTTGTATCTGAAAAAGCTGAAAAAGAAGTCGAGGAATTCCTTAATTTTTGGAAATGCAATTTCAAAAAAAGAAAGGTGCTAGTTGAAAAATGAGCAATGAAATAATGCAAGATGTCGGAAAAATTCTGCTCTCTGGATTAATTATCTTAACTGTTTTGGGCCTTTTTAGGGATGCAGGAATAGCTGGCTTTAGTGTTGCAGACCTTCCTTTGCCAGAATATACTGGCCCAGAAAGATTCTTTGTGGAGAATAACAAGCTGCTTACACTTGACCTGAACTATTATTTTTCAGGTGATGAACTTGTTTATACAGCTGACATGCCCAAAGGACTGGATGTTGTGATAAGAAAAAACATCCTTTCAATAATTCCCACTGAGGCAGGAGAGCACGAGATTACAGTTTATGTCTCAAATACTCAGCAAATACTCAAACAGAAACTGCATATCAAAGTCACAGAAAAACTACAGCCTAATACTGGCGGCTGTGGATGTAAGCGCAGTTAAAGCACCAGCAATATCTGCGCGCAATGCCTCAGTATCTATTTTCTCAAGCTCTTTCTGCAAGTCAGCAATCTTTCTTTCCGTTATTTTTTTTGCAGAATCATCTTTGTCTAGCTTTTCTTTTTTCTCCTTAACCAGTATTGTCACATTTGACGTTTCTATTGCCTTTGCAGTCTCGCCTTCCTCTTTTTTTAGCTGGCCGTATTCTGTGAGGAAGCTTCCAAGATACTCTTTTGTGAAAAGCTGAAGCACCTCAAGAGTCTTATCTTTTTTTCGGTCCTTTAAGTCAACCCTATTATTCCTTATCAATGCCTGCATGTCAGAAAATGCTTTTATAATCCCAAGATGCAGGTCCTGCACCAATGCATCGAGCGGAGAATCAATGTATCTCTGCAGTATCTCCTTATGCTTGTATGTTATTTTCTCAAACTTTCTCATCGCAGCATCTATCGCAGAAAAAGAATTCATCATTCTTGCCCGCGCCTGCTCTATCTTTGCTTTTGTCTCCAATTGCATTTTCTCAAGCTCTCTCAGAGTTTTATCTTTCTTAAGCAGCGCAAGCTCGCCGGAAAGCGTTTCCATCTCTTTTTCCAATCCATCTTTTTCTTGTTTCAACAATTCTGCCTCTTCCAAAAGCTTTTTCTTCAGATTTACCTTGAATTCGAGATCTTTTATCCTTGCTTTTGTGCTTTCTAAAGAATGAATTGACTTTGACATTATTTCCTGCTGCACGCTGTTCAGCTCTTTTTCAATCACAGCAATGTTAGAGCTTACCTGCCTTGACTCATCTGAAAAAAATTCCTGGAGTATCTGGTACGGCCTTGCAATGCCCTGCGCAAGATTCCTGAGCTCTTCCTGCATTGCAGAATAGAAAGAGCCGTAATCCCGTATGTCACTTGGAAAATGAATGCTGTTAAGGAAAAAACCTATTCTTTTAATGTATGTCTCCCTGTTGCCCTGCATGAAATGCTTTGCCCTTTCAGGGATGCTTTGGTTTCTCAGCTGCGCCTGCTCAAGAATCTCGAGATTGTGCCTCGTCTCCTCTATCTCATGCGCCACTGCTTGTTTTGCAGCAGCCAGCCTGCTATTCAGCTCTGCCACAACAGGCCCGGTTTTCTCATCAAGCCACTTCTCAAGCTGCTGAAGCTCAATCTCTTCCTTTGGCAGATCTGGCTCTTTCTTCCTGAACATAGATTTGAATATTTCCCACATGCTCCTGCTTAAAAGAGGAGAATTTATATAGTTTTGCCTCATAAAAGCAGCCATGGGCAAAAAAAAATTCTTTTCAAAAAAGCAGAAAGAAATGAAAGAAATTGCTGAAAAAAGAATCATATACCTGTTTGGGCAGGCAAAAGATATTTTTAACAAAAGTCCAGAGCTTGCAAACAGGTACGCGTCTCTTGCAAAAAAAATCTCTATGAAATACAAGGTAAAAATCTCCAGAGAGCTGAAAAGGCGATTCTGCAAGAACTGCTGCACGTATCTTGTTCCAGGAAGGACCTGCAGGGTGAGAACGCATAAGGGCAAAGTTGTTTATTACTGCTTTAACTGCAAAAAATACCTGAGATTTGTAATCCCTAAAAAAGTTTAAATACCTAAAGAAAAATTAGTTTCAAAATGGCAAAAAAAGAGTGTGCAAAGCGATATCCTGAAAGAGATTTAGCCTTAATCATAGTTCTTGCTGCTGTGCTGTTCGCAACAATGTCTTTTACGAAGAATAATCCAACAAGCTTAGCAACGCTTCAGAGCGCCCCTGAAAATGCTGCACTGCAGGCTCCAGAAGCAATAAGTGAAGCTGGAATATCTCTTTCATCTGCATTTTGCTCATCACTTCCTTTAATCGCATACGCGATATTGCTGATTTTGGTGATTGTGCTGCTTACCTATCTCTTGAGAAAACATTTTTTCAGCCATGCACTTGACGCCAGGTGGACTTATGCGCTTTATGTGATGCTTGGGCTGACCATATTTTTAACAGCTCTTGAATACATCTTGTGCGACCAGGCACTCTATTCAGCAGTGTTTGCTATTGCAGCCATAATTGTTGTATTCATACTTGACGTGCTTCTTACAATGATACCAAAGCAAAAGCCTGCAGGAAGGATTGTGATAAAACCCACAGTCATAACCCTGCCCAAGCCAAAAAAAGAATCTATCTTTGATAGGCTAAGACTGCACGCGATAAAGCCAGCAGAGCCAGGAAGCAGAGAGATGGCAGAACTAAAGCAGGTTCTTAAAGACCTGAAGGAATTAAAGAAAAAATAATTTTATAATTTTTGATTGTTTAAAAATTTGAAAATTTTTAAGCTCAAAAATTCTATAATTTTTGATTGTACTCTTTCTGTAATAATAATGTGTATATGAACAGCGAGATTATAATCAGCTCAAAGAATCCATTAATGTGCATAGGAATGCTTATCATTCCTGCTGCCCTGAGCACTGTCAGCACTTCCTCAACTATGAATACAAACAGGGCGATAAAAATTATTTTCCAAGGCTTCAGGTAAACCTTCTTGTTCTTTACAGGCGTGTTGAACAATTTGATGAAAAGATACACTGTTATGATTACAAGCACAAGATTATAGTAAGGGGCAGCCAAGCCAAGCGCAACTGTGAGCTCGCTCATTCAGTCCGCCCCCTTTGTTATGTTTATTTGAATTATGAGCGCAGCTATCACAAACAAGAGTATGAAGAAGGGAATAATATGAGTCATGTGAGGCGTGCTGTAGATGCCGAATGATTTAAGGGCGCCAACAATCTCCTCACCCATGAAAATCACGAGGGCAACTATCATCCACTTCCATGCGCTAAGGATTTTTTGCTGCCTAGATGCCTCAATCATGCTGATGGCAATGATTCCTGCAATTATGGATAAGAATGCAGCTGCAAGCTCTGCAGTGCCTAAAATCCAGTCATATGTTGTAATCACCTGGGCAATTCACCTCTTTATAAGTTCTTTTTTGGCTTACTCATATTTAAAACTTTTGATTTATAAAGAAGAGAATTAATGCAATAACAAGAAATGAAATCACGCAGATCGTAATCTCTTTTTTGTTTTTGAGAACCAGGCTTCCTGTCGGAAAGCTGTAAAGAAAAATTGAGGCAGAGACTGGCAGAAACATGCCTGTCAATGATGCCAGGAAAAAAACAAAAGCAAGGAAAGCATAAGTAATCGCGTGGCGCATCTTTTCATAATAATACAAATAAATGAAAATAATCAGCCCTCCTGCCCACATATAATGGATATTTGTCCTGTTGGCATACATCAAAAAAACAATTGCGAGCGTGAAAAGAATTTTCTGCAGCCAAACAAAATATTTTTTTCCTGGATTTAGTTCTTCTTTTGCAAAATATCCGATAACAGCTCCGCAGATTAAGCCAAGGGCTGTGATTAAAGCAATCAAGGAATAATTCAGGATTTCCATTCAGAATGCCCCCACTGGATCAATAAGTCAACACCAAGGCCTTCAACTTGCTTTGGGATATCACACGCCCCAAAACAAGAGCCAAGCCAGATGATTACCTCTGCACCTGTTTTTGACTTCAGCTCATCTGCTATGCTTTTTGCTTCTGGCTTCAGGCCATCTGGCAATTGGATACAGACCCTTCTGGCTTTTGCTTTCTTTATTTCCTCTGCTGCTCTTTCAAGCTCTAAATCGTATTCCATGATAGACGTGATGGCAAATACATTTAAAAAGTTATTGATTTCCGAGCATCAGCGAGGACTAACTGTGCGAAGCACCTGACTGAGGATTTTACTTGACTTTTGCGCTATACTGAAAATATGAAACGCAAAAGTTTAGTTTTAGAAAACTATTTAAATCATCTGTCACAACTAAACCACAAGGCGATTAAATACTTGCCCCCGTAGCTTAACGGTGGAGCGACTGACTGTTATCCATTGGAGAGAAATCAGTAGGTCACCAGTTCGAATCTGGTCGGGGGCGTATTTTCAGTTCGCTCTTGCGAGCGAGAATTCTTCCTTCATCTTGTTTATCAAGTCTGCCCTGGCATACTGTGCAGCATTCTTTGTTGCATTGTAGAATGCGGTCTCATTTGACCTTCCGTGGCACTTGATTACGCAAGTATTAAGGCCCAGCAAAGGAGCACCACCATACGACGATGAATCAAATGTTGCCTTGAGATCGTAGAACATGTCTTTAAGCAGGTATCCGCCAATTTTTCTTTTATTTTTTCTCACAAAAGAAGGGTCATGGTATATTCCCTTCTTTACAAACTGGAACAATTTATTGACCAGGGCCTCGCCTTCTTTGAGAATTATATTTCCAATAAAGCCATTTGTGACAAATATGTCAGCATATCCCCCAAAGAGAGCCTCAACTGACTGATTTTTTCTTGAATCTGGATTAAAAGATTTTTTTAATTCATCAAACAGCCCATTCAGCAACGCCTTGCCTAGCTTTCTCTTTGCATATTGTATTATCCCATTTGAATCCTGCACGCCTTTTTCAACATGCTGAATTAATTTATCAACAAGTGTTTCCTTCATGCTGAGAATCATTCTTGCACTAAAGCTGTCTGTGATGTAAATATCTGCATGCCCGTTAAATAGAGGGTATGGCTCTGCATTTTTCTTGAAGTTTTTTCCAAACTCTGCCTCAAATAACTTATATGCCTCAAGCTCTAGAGCCCTGCCTTTATTTGACTCCTCACCTATATTGACAAGAGCTATTGTGGGCTCTTTGATTCCTTTGGTTCTCTGCACCTGCTCAATCGCTTTTTTTGCAAGCTCAACCAGATATCGTGGGGTGCAGACCGCATCTGCTTTTGGCTTTACAAAATATGCTTTGCCAGTATCATATGCAGGATCTTTTTCTGTGCCCGCACTTCTTATCCAAGGAATTGAAACTAAATTAAACTCAGCTTCAGCAGCATCCTGCATTTTGCCTGAGCTGCCTATAACCCCAAGATAATTCTGTAGAAAATGCCTTACAAGCTCCTTGTTTGCTTCTGCCTCTAAATCCATGTACTCCACTTTTTCATCCACATCAACCAGCGCAATTGTAGGCTCACTGACGCCAAGAACATGCTGGACATAAAGCCTTGCCATGATTGCAAAATCACGCAGATTCTGCGGGGTATAACTCATATTTGCGCCAGCATCAAGCAGATATGAAAATCCAGTAGCGTACTTACCATTTACCATTTTAACCCAGGGAAGCGGAATTATGATTGGCGGATTCTCAAACTCTTCTGTGCACATGCCTATCCCCTTCTTGACAGAAGCCATAACAAGCTTTGTGTTGTTTGCAGTGACTATTGCATCTATTTCCTGCTTATTGCTTAACTCAGTAAGAACCCTCAGTGCTGCGCCTTTGCTTTTTTTGGTGGTGTTTGCCGCAATTAATCTTTCTAGAGAATGCTTGGCGCAGAATTCTTTAATTTCAGCAGCATCTCCAGGAATGACGATTTCAATGCATTTGTCTTCCTCGAGAGCTCTCTTTGCACCATAGAGCGCGGGATGTCCTTCAACCTCACTTGTCGGATCAAGCCCTATTCTAACATAATTTGTCATATACCTTTTTGATTTATTTTATTTCGTTTTTAAAGCTTTCGTCTAAATAAGCTGTTTTTCTGTAAAAAAAATGGGCCTGCCGTGATTCGAACACGGGACCTCACGATTATCAGTCGTGCGCTCCACCAGACTAAGCTACAAGCCCGTTGAATAGTTGTAGAGCATGGTTTGTTTTTAAAAGTTATGCTTTTTTGCAATAAAATATACTCACTGGCCAACCACCCACAATCTATTTAAAGCGATATTCACTAATTCTCTGCATGCAGAGCATCAAAGTCGAAGAGAAATCAGGAGAGCCTGTCATAAACCTGGCTCTAGACACGATATCCAAGAAGAAACAGGCTCTTGTCTTCGTAAATGCAAAGCGCTCTGCTGAGAAGTGCGCAGAGGATATAAGCAAGAAAATAAAAGAAACAAGCCAGGAATTAACAGAACTCTCTGAAAAAGCACTCGGCGCGCTAAGCAGGCCGACAAAACAGTGCGAAAGGCTTGCAAAATGCCTTGCAAAAGGAATAGCTTTCCACCATGCAGGACTGCATTCAAAACAAAAAGACCTGATTGAAGAAAATTTCAGAAAAGGAAAAGTAAAGATAATCTGCTGCACCCCAACACTTGCTGCAGGAGTTGATTTGCCCGCATTCCGCTCAATCATCCGCGATGTGAAAAGATACACGAGCATGGGAATGCAGCACATCCCTGTCTTGGAATACCTGCAGATGGCAGGAAGAGCAGGAAGGCCTTCATTTGACGCTTATGGTGAAGCAATACTTATTGCAGGCACTGATGCTGAAAAAAAAGCAATATACGAAAAATTCGTGCTTGGAGAGCCAGAAGAAGTTTATTCAAAGCTCGCAGTAGAGCCTGTCTTAAGAACATACTTATTGTCCCTTATTTCAACAAAAGTGATACAATCACAGGAGGAGATATACACTTTCTTTGGAAAAACATTCTGGGCCCACCAGTTCAAGGACACGGCAAAGTTGAGAAAGAAAATAGACCAGATGCTGAAACTGCTCGAGGAATGGGAGTTCATACAGCCGTTAAGCGGAAGCTACAATGCAACACTGTTCGGCAAGAGAGTTGCAGAGCTTTACATTGACCCTTTAACTGCGCATCATTTCATCCATTGCCTGCAGATGGCAAAAGACACGAAAATAATGCCGATGTCCTTGCTTGTACTGGTTTCTAACACTCTTGAGATGACTCCGCAGCTGAGAGTCAAGACCAAAGAATATGACGAAATACAAGAGCACATTGCAAAACACGAAAGTCACATGATTGACAAGGAGCCCAGCATGTTTGAGCCAGAATACGAGGATTACATAAATGCATTCAAGACAGCCATGATGTTTGATGAGTGGATAAACGAGAAAGATGAGGAGCAGCTTCTTGAGCAGTATGACATAAGGCCAGGAGAGACCAGGGCAAAGCTTGAGAAGGCAGAGTGGCTTCTTTATGCATTGTCTGAAGTTGCAAGAATCAACCAGCAGCAATTCATCCTTAAAGACATTGCAAAACTAAGATTCAGGCTAAAGCACGGCGCAAAAGAAGAATTAATACCCTTGCTAAGATTGAAAAACATAGGCAGGATAAGAGCAAGAAAAATGTTCAGGGCAGGTGTAAAGGATTTAGGTGATGTGAAGAAAACACCCCATGAACAGCTTTCAGTAATTCTTGGAAGCAAAAAAATAGCACTTGATATCAAAGAGCAGGTCGGGGAGAAGATAGTGGAAGAAAAAGATGGAACCCTGGAAAAGTTCAGTTGAGGCATATTATGGAGCATATCGCAATACTTTCAAAAAAAAGAAAAATTCTTGATAAAATCATTTCAGGAGAGAAAACAATAGAATCAAGATGGTATAAATTCAAAAAAGCCCCTTTTGAAGCAATCTTTGCAGGCGAAACTGTTTATTTCAAAGAATCAGGAGAGATGATATCTGCAAAAGCAAAAGTCAAAAAAACATTGTTCTTCAAAGACCTCAATCTTGAAAAGATAAAAGAAATACTGACAGCACACGGAAAAGATATTTGCATGAATATATCTCAGGCTGAAACAATCAAGGATAAAAAATTCTGTACATTAATTTTCCTTGAAGATGTTAAAAAAATAGAGCCTTTTGCAATCAATAAGAAAGGATTTGGCGTGATGGCTGCATGGATATCCATTGATGATGTTGGCAAAATAAAGAAAATGCCAAATGCTGACAGGTGAACAATTGATACAAAGAATGACAGAAGACAACTCAGTGACTCTTTTTAATGAGAAATACCAGGAATATTACCACTCGATTCATGGCGCACTGGAAGAGGCATTTGAGAAATACATAAAGCCCTGCAGGATTGCTGAGATTGCAAAAACCGGAAAAATCAGGATTCTTGATGTTTGCTTTGGCCTCGGCTATACATCTGCAGCTGCAATTGAGGCAGCTCTTGAAAGCAATCCTGAATGCGAGATTGAGATTGTAGGATTGGAGATTGATGCTGGCATATTTGATGAAATGAAAAAAGTAAGTCCTTCATTAAAATATTATGATGTGATACGCGGAGATAAAAAAAATCCCAAAATAAACCTAAAAATTCTAGTTGCTGACGCAAGAGTTAGTATAAAAGAGCTAACAGAGAAATTTGATGCAGTTTTCCTGATTCCATTCAGCATTGCAGTCTGCCCAGAGCTCTGGACTGTTGAGTTTCTTTCAGACATTAAAAAAGCCATGAAGCCAGAAGCAATTCTTGCCACGTATTCCTGCGCAAAGCTTGTACGGAATAATCTTAAATCAGCAGGATTCATTATCAAGGACGGGCCAGCAGTGGGAAGAAGAGGGCCGTCTACAATCGCAACTCTTAAATAATCTGCTCTTTTTTCTTTTGCCATGAACAAATACGACCTGCACGTCCACACGTATCATTCTTCTTGTTCTAGAATCAAGCCTGAGAAATTATTGAAAATTGCAAAGAAAAAAGGCCTGAATGGAATTGCGGTAACAGACCACAACACAATAAAAGGCGGGCTGGAGGCAAAGAAGCTCAACAAAGACAAGAATTTTGAGGTGATTGTCGGTGCTGAGATAAAGACACCTCAAGGAGAGATTCTCGGATACTATCTGAACAAAGAAATAAAATCAAGAACTCCTGCAGAAGTCATTGATGAAATCCACTCACAAGGTGGGCTTGCATTTATTGCTCACCCATTCACATGGGGAATCATAAGACAAGCAATGCAGGCAGACTGGAAGGAAATCAAAAAAGCTGATGGTTTTGAGACATTTAATGCAAGAATGACTTTCAAATGGGAAAATGAGCTTGCACAGCAGTTCGCGCAAAAGAAAAGATTAGCGCAGACCGGAGGATCTGACGCTCATTTTTGCTATGAGATTGGAAGGGCATTCACTGCTTTTGATGGAGATTTCAGGACAGCTGTTAAAAAGAAGAAGACCTTTGCCAGTGGAAGGATAGCCCCAATTCCTTTTGGCAGGGCACTGAGCTTGTTAAGGAAATTTACAGTTAAATTTATAAAACAGTAAGTTATTTTCTATAAAATAGAGGTGATTTTCATGGAAAAACTAGAAGCACTTTTGCTTATTGTTGTTTTAGTTGCAGCAGTCGTTGGATTATACTATATCTATTCAGGAACAGGAGAAGCTGTCAGAACACTGCCTGGCTGCAAAGGCGGCTACACTATGAAGCTGCTTGCCACAGGCACACGCCCGATAATCTCAGACAAATATCATTTCCGTGGTGCATCGGGAACGATTGAGCTTGCAGGCATGCTGAATAATAGAGCAAAACTCCGCGTAGATGGTGTTGACACGCCTTATCTTGGATTCCGCGAGGTCTGGGTTGGCGACAAAATCGGCGTAAAGATGAGCGAGGTCACAAGAGATTCTGCTTCGTTCTGCCTTGCATCAAACACAGCAGAGTGCACAGATTATGTCTGGAATTATGACACCAAGAGAAGGGAATGCGGCAGGTGGACCAGCCAAGTAGAGTCATTGTTCAGCTAAATTTTTTATTTTTCTTCTTTCTTTTATTTTTAAATTTAATTTTCGAAGAGATAGTTTTTTAAAGGCAGGTTATGTTATTAGACACAAAAGCCCCTGTAGTATAGCTTGGATAGTACGCGAGGTTGCGGACAGCGTGTAAATGCAAAAACCTTGAAACTGGGGTTCAAATCCCCGCAGGGGCGTGTTTTAAAATCCTTAAACTGTGTCACAATATTTAAAAATAAGTTCTTACGAAGCAAGCTCATGCAGGAATACTATCTGTCCCGAAATGCCAACAGCGAGGAATCAATAAAACTTTTTCTTAGAGATATTGGCAAACAAGAGATTCTCAAAAAAGAAGAAGAATTCGCATTGGCAGAGCAGATGGCGTACTACAAGAAAGAGATAATCCTAAACTTGTGCAGGCTTCCTGACTACAAAAACTGCCTTGAAGACAGGTTAAAAGAATACAATGCTTATTGCGGGCAGATTGGAAAAAAAGAGCAGATTGAGAAGATACTCAATGACAAAACAAAAGGTGTTGAAACACGCCTCAAGTCTTGCATGGAACAAGTTGACAGAATAAACGCACGCTTAGCCTATCTTGCAAAAAATAGCAGCAGCGTTGGTGTGAGAAAGATAACTAGCCAATTAAGAATCCATAAGCATAATCTGATAAATGATCTTGATTTTCCTCGCGACTTCATCTACAGGCTTATATTTGACCTGAAAGAAGCAAATCTTGGCAGGAGGTATGATGCAATAACAGAGAGAGTATACAAGCTCAATGAGTGTTATAATTCTGCTTTTGAGCTGTTTTCCAACTCAAATCTTAGGCTTGTTGTGAGTATTGCGAAAAAATATAGGTTCAGGGGATTTACTTTCGGAGACCTTATCAACGAGGGATGCTTTGGCCTGATAAGAGCCATAAACAAGTATGATTACAAAAGGGGATATAAGTTCTCCACATACGCAACTTGGTGGATAAGGCAGGCAATACTTCGCGCTCTGGCTGACAAGGCAAATCTCAGAAGGATTCCAATCCACATACTTGAGAAAAGAAACCTCATCAGTAAAGCAAGAGCTTGCCTCAGGGAAAAATCAGATGAAACACCCACTGTTGATCAGCTGGCAGAAGAAGCGAATATGTCTATTGCGGAAGCAGAGAACATTGAGAATGTATTTTCACGCAAGACAATCTCTCTTGATAAGCCTGCTAAAGATGACGATGATGATTACGGCAGCATGGTTGACTTTATGGTTGATGATAAATCTGCAAATCCTCCAAAGGAAGCAATAAGAAATGATATGAAGATAACAGTGCATAAAGTTCTCAATAATGCACTTGACAGCAGGGAGCAAGAGATAATAAAACTAAGATACGGCATACCTGACGGCGCAAAATACACCCTTGAGGAAGTAGGCAGGATTTTCAGGGTCTCAAAGGAAAGAATCAGGCAGATAGAAGCAAAAGCAATGAGCAAACTGCAGCATCCTAGAAGCCCAAAGCTAAAAGCTTTTCTTGAGAAAGTAGGCAGATGAAAGACTGGGACCAGGCAATAACTTTATAAGCTACTAACTATATACTCTATCATATATTATGAACAAGGAGTGATGATACTATGAAAAAAACAATACTGTTTTTAGCTATTTTCTTTATGTTCTTGACTGCGTGTGTTGTACAGCAACAGCAGCCAGCCAAAGAAACTGAAGAACAGATTACAACTGAAGGCGAGACTGCTCCTGAAGAGGAGATAGACGTTGAGGCAGTCCAACAGGATGAAAATGTAGTTGAGATTATTGAAGAAGAGCCGCAGGAAGAGCTGTCTGCAGAAAGAAAATATTTTCTTGAGTTTGTAAACAAAGCGCCAACAGCATATGTCTTCAAGCAAGACCCTGGGGGAGCAAGATACGTGACTGTGTCTGGAAACAAAAGAAGCATAGGAGAATATAGGACTGATTATGATAACATATACTGGGGCACAGATACAAAAGAAGTGCTGCTTTACACAAGAGAGATTCCAGAATCCTGGTGGTGTCAGAGGAAAAACCTGACCTGCGGCATAAATCAGAGTCTAGGCGCAGGAAAATACCTGCCTGCATTCTTTAAGTTCATAGTATCAGGAGACAAGGAACAAGACGAGAGCCTCGTTCCAGATGAGTTGCAGAAATGGTTCTGGGTGTTCACTGCGGCACATGGGTCAAAGATTGTCAAGACAGACTGGTTTGGAGAGGTATACACCTTTGGCCCGATTGATTGGCTGATGGCATATAAAGATGCAGAGCCAGTAAAAATTGACCACAAAAAAATAACCGTGAAAGTACTAGGAAAAGAAGTGACTGTTGACACATCTATCTATTTCCAGGACGATGATGGGAAGACAGTGATTTTCAGAATGGACCCAAAACTCAATGTTCCTATGGTTGTCGAGAAGCTCAACAGCAATGGAACACAGGTTGAGTATTACAAGTATTTGCTTGAAACTCAATACCGAAGAAACACTTTTGAAAGTGTGCCTATACAAGATGTAGTCACGCCACCTTCAAACCACATCATAGTGACTGTAAGCGACATGAATGCATATGATGAGTATAAGGAAGGTTCAAGAGAAAATGCAGAGCGTTATTGATTTCTTTTAAATTTTTATTTTTTATTTCCCTCTTCCCCTCTGCTTCTCATAAAGAACTTTAACTTCTTCTGTTGTGCTTATCTCATCAGGGCTTCTGTCTTCCCTTAATCTTACAAATCTTGGGAATCTTAATGCAAATCCTGAGCCATATGTCTGGCTTGCCTGAATCTCCTCATAATTAACTTCTATGATTACTGTTGGCTTGACTCTTATTTCCTTGCCTTCTTCCTTGATAATGAACGGCTTAAGCATCTCTGTAAGCTGGTTAAAGCTGACACCTTCCTCATCTTTCTCTTTTATTCCTGTTCCAACCCTTCCGATTTCAACAAGCTCTCCTGTCTCTGGGTTCCTTACTGCAATTATGAAACTGCTTAACCACGCGCTTCTCTTTCCCTCACCCCACTCTGCACCAACAATAGCAACATCAAGTGTCTCCATAACAGGCTTTAGCTTAACTCCGTAGCCGACTCTTGAGCCTGGCTTGTAAATTCCCTGAAGATTCTTAACCATCGCCCCCTCATTGCCTGCAGCAAGGGATTTCTTGTAAAACGCTTCTGCTGCGCTGTCATCTTCTGTGATCAACTGCACAGCTGGCTTTATCTTCAGGTCAGCAGGATTTGCAATGATTCTCTCAACAATCTTCCTTCTTTCAGAAAAAGGCTTCTTCAAAAGGCACTCGCCATCATAATAAACAACATCAAATATGTTAAGCTCGACAGGAAATTTCTTTGACATCTCTGCAATATCATACTTTCTTTTTATTCTTTGAGAGATATTCTGGAATGCAGTGTATTTTTTTGTATTTGTGTCATAGCCAACTGCCTCGCAGTCAATAATGAAAGAATCGCCTTTGACATGCCCCTGAACAAAAGAAACAACATCAGGGAACTGCTTTGTGACCTCATCAAGGCGCCTTGTGAAAAGCCAAATCTTGTCCTTATTCTTGTGAATCTGAAGCCTGAACCCGTCATACTTGTACTCAAAAGCAGCAGGCCTACCGACTGCCTCAAAAGCCTCTTTCATATCCTTTACTTTCTGGTAGAGCATCACTTTTATCGGCTTTCCTGGCTCAATGCTAATGCTGCCAAGGCCCTGAAGCCCATTTTCTTTTGCAGCTTTAGCAACAACTGCAAAATCATTAGCGACATCATACGCTTCCTGGACAGCTCCAATATACTGGTTGTATTTTTCCCTGTCTTCAACCACAAAATCATTTTCTTTGCTTTCATACTTGAAGCCAAGCTCCTGGCTGAAAAACGCCCAGGCTATTGCATCCCTGACAGTGCCCTCACCAAGGCCAACCCTCAAATCCTCAAGAACAGTCCTGATGATATACTTGGCCTCAATCGGCTTTGCGCTCGTGATCAATTCTGCAATCAGCTTTACTTTTTTGTCAACTGTTCCAGCACCCTCCATTGATGCCTGCTTCTGTATGTTCTCAAAAACCTTGTCTGTTGTAAGCTCCTGAGCGAAAAGTGTTGCCTGGCTTTTCTTTGACATTATGTTTTCTGCACAAAGGCCAAGGTCTCCTGTCTTTTTCCATTCCTTTTCTATCTCTGCCAGGTCAATTCCAGAAGCTGTATTGATCGCCTTAAGCAACAAGCGCGATGCCATCCCTATTTTTCTTTCATCCCACTGGGGAAAAACAAGCCCTCTGACAAGAAGGATTATCCTGTCAAGCTCTTTCACAGGAATCTTTTTCAAAAACTCTGACATGCAATATGTTTTCTCAAGCCTTTTAGAAGTTCTTTCAAGCTGCTCGTAAACCCCCACTAACTCAAGATATTTCATCGAAAAGAATATATAGAAGGAGTGTTTAAAAAACTTACGTTAAGTGTTAATTAAAAAGAGCGTGATACTTTGGATACACTAGACTGCATCGCAACCAGAAGATCTGTAAGAAAATACAAGGACATTTCTATTGAATTTGAGAAGATAGGCAAAATACTTGATGCAGGAAGGCTTGCGCCAAGCGCTGGAAACCTGCAGGACTGGAAATTCATTCTTGTCACAGAGGAAGAAGCGAGGAAAAAGATTGCAGAGGCCTGCCTGAAGCAGTACTGGATGCAGGATGCTCCTGTGCATATCATTGTGGTCAGCCACCCTAAAAGAGTGGCCAGGTTCTATGGAGAGAAAGGGGAAAAAATCTATACGCAGCATAATGCAGCTGCAGCCATGCAGAACATGCTTCTTGCCGCAAATGACCAGGGCCTTGGGTGCTGCTGGGTCGGCGCCTTTGAAGAAGGAATGTTAAGGCAGGCCCTGGCGATACCAGACAGCGCAATGCCGCAGGCAGTCCTGACCTTCGGCTATTCAGACGAGAAAGCAAAAAGGCCCCCAAAATATACCATCGAGGACGTGGCTTTTATCGAGGCATACGGCAATAAAGTCAAGGACATTGCAGCATACAGGGGATATTACTTAGAGCACGTGCAGAGGGCAATCAGGAAAGGAAAAGAGATGGTAAGAAAGATCCTCGACAAAAAGAGTTTAGAGAAGCGATAATTATATCCTTTAACATATATTTTTAATCACGAAAATATTTATATATAAGAATTGTTTTATAAAAGAAAAATTAATTTTTAAACAAGTGTTTGGCGACACAAGTTTAAAATCGTGTGTTTGTATTTGGCGTATCTTAGTATTGGCGTTCTAAGATAGTTAGATGAACGAATGTGCTTTCTTGAAAGACTTGTTGGCGCAAATCCTCAAAAACCCGTTCTAAGAAGTTCAAAGTATGAACTTAGATATAAACATTTCGTTATTGAAATGTATATATCATAAAATACAGAATTGCTTGCAATTCTGTGAGATCACAAATTTTGAGTAATTTGTGATACATCTAAAAAAAAGGGGAACCAAAAGGGGGGATGCCAAATGGATATACTGGTAGAAAATGCAAAAGAAACAAGCCAGAGCCAAGACTTTTCTGACCTAAAAGTTGGCCAGGCAAATATAAAGGTAATAGGCAGTGGTGGAGCAGGAAATAATATGGTAACCTGGCTCTATAAAAGAGGAATAAAAGGAGCTGAAATAATTGCGTGCAACACAGACAAGCAACACCTTCAGATATCTGAGGCAGACAAAAAATTTATAATCGGAAGAGAGCTAACTAGAGGGCTCGGCTGCGGTGGCTTTCCAAAGAAAGGAGCTGAGGCTGCACAGGAGAGCATGAGTGAATTAAAAGATGCTCTGAAAAATGCTGACATGGTCTTTGTCTGCGCAGGAATGGGCGGAGGCACAGGAACAGGCTCTGCACCAGTCATTGCACAAATCGCAAAAGACATGGGAGCAATAGTGATAGGAACAGTAACCATGCCATTCAACATTGAAAGGGCAAGGGTAGAGAAAGCAGAATTCGGCCTTGAGCAACTAAGAAAATATTCTGATACTGTAATAGTAATTGACAACAACAGGCTAGTCGCAATCGCAGGAAACCTGCCAATACAGCAGGCATTTGCAGTCGCGAACGAGCTTGTCGCAACAATGATAAGAGGAATCGTCGAAACAATAGCACTGCCAAGCCTTGTCAACCTAGACTTTGCAGACGTCAAAGCAATAATGACAAACGGCGGAGTAGCTGCAATAGGCGTCGGAAGCTCTGACACAAACAACAGAGTTGAGGAAGCAACAAAGGGAGCACTTGAGAACCCACTGCTTGACATCAACTATGAGGGAGCAACAGGAGCGCTGCTTCACATCTGGGGCGGCCCGGATATGACGCTTGAAGAGATTAACAGAGTAGGAGAGCTTGTCACAGCAAACATGGATGAGGATGCAAACGTCATCTGGGGAGCAAGAGTCACAGATGACATGAAAGGAAAGCTCATGGTGATGACAATCATCACAGGAGTGAACTCGCAATGGATAATGGGCAAGACAACTGCTCAAACCAAAGCAGCTGCTAAGGCAGAGATTGAAGACGCTTTAGGAATCGAAATCCTAAATTGAATAACACTCACCCCCTTTGGTCTTTGGTGAACGGGCTAGGCGACTGGCTCGTGTGTGTTTTTCTTTGCCTTCATTATACCACCCCCAATCGAAATGAAGGCAAAAAAAACTTTTGCCCTCTCGCACACAGAGAGGGTTTTTTTCTTTTTTTTAAGTAAGAATATAAAAAAATGATAGAACCAACATCATATACGGACATCATAATCAGGCTTTTAGTAAGCTTAGCTTTAGGTGCAATTCTTGGTTTTGAAAGAGAGACAAAAGCGACAGCTGCGGGCCTAAGGACACACACACTTGTCGCCCTTGGCGCAACAATGTTCACTCTCGCATCAATATTCTTCGGCGGGCCAAATGTTGATATGTCAAGGATTGCCGGGCAGATAGTTGTTGGCATCGGCTTCATAGGCGCAGGAGTCATATACAAGTCAAAAGAGCATGTCTTTGGACTGTCAACAGCAGCAAGCTTATGGGTCGCTGCAGGACTAGGATTGCTTGCAGGGATTGGAGAATTTTTTGTCGGGACTGTCGCGCTTGTGTTGGCAATCATTGTTCTTGTCGGCGGGATTTACATAGAAAACAAAATGCTTCATAAGAAGAAGCCTAGCTAAGTTTTATAAATTAAGCAGATATATTCTTCATTATGCAAAGTGATTATCGGTGGCAATGATAGCAAACGACTTTCTTTAGATGCAACCATAGAAAAATTTGATGCCTGTTATAACTGTAAAGGTAATTGCTGCAAAACAAAACAAGTGGTTATTCCTCTCTCGGATTATGAATTTGAAGCAATCCCAAAAAAGTTGACTGCTATTTTTGAAGGATTTCCAATAATGCAAAGGACAGACAATGGTTGCAATGCACTGACAGAAAAAGGATGCTCGATATTTGATATAAGACCTTTTTATTGCAGAATGTATCCTATAAAAATAGTCCCTGTAGGCAAGTCAGATCTATGGGATTCTTACCATATCGATGGATTTGCGTTTGTATTAAATCATTGTGGCGGGAGAGAGATAGATTTTGCAACTAATATAGAGAAAATACTGAAAGAGTTAGAAAAAGATAAAGTTTATTTCAATAGGCTTTATGAGGTAACAAGAAAGTATGAAGAATTAGTAATTTATTTTGATGATTATGCTGCATATACATTGATTGAGTAACCTTTTTAAACCTAACTTGCCTTTAGGAGAATATGTTATATTTTATCGGCCTAGGATTGAATGATGAGAAAGACATCTCAGTCAGAGGGCTTGAGATAGCCAGGAAAGCAGATGTTGTTTATTTGGAAAACTATACTGCTGTTCTTAATTGTCATCTTAATTACCTGGAGAAGCTCTATGGCAAAAAACCAATACTTGCAGACAGGGAGATGGTTGAGAAAAATCCAGAGCAGACAATCCTGAAAGATGCAAAAGACAAAGAGGTTGCATTCCTTGTTGTAGGAGACCCATTTGCAGCAACAACACACATTGACCTTCTGATGAGAGCAGAGAAGATGAAGATAGAGACAAGGGTAGTGCATAATGCATCTGTGATGTCTGCAGTAGGGGTCACAGGGCTTCAGGTGTATAAGTTCGGCAAGACAACCAGTGTTCCTTTCCCTGAAAAAGGATTTGAGCCAGAGACGCCTTACGATGTGATTAAAGAAAATCAGAAAATAGGGCTTCATACATTGATACTTCTTGACTTAAGGCCGAAAGAGAGTAAATTCATGACAATAAATGATGCAATAAGCTACCTTCTTAAGATTGATTTAAGAAGAGGAGAGAGAGTATTTACAGGACAGACACTTTGTGTCGGATGTGCTAAGATTGGATCTTTAGATCAGAGGATAAAAGCAGGAAAAGCAAGCGAACTTCTGAAGTTTGATTTCGGTCCAGGGATGCAGTGCCTTATAGTTCCAGGCAAGATGCATTTTGTGGAGGAAGAAGCGGTTAGAAGATTTATGTGAGTTCTGTTTTTTGTTTTTGTTAAATCCTTATTTGGGTGCTTCGCACAGAGACAATTGCATATTTGAGTATTTAAATCGGCAAAATATACTCGCGAAGCAGCTTTGCTGCTGAGTCTCACTGTCCGAAGGACCTCAGCAAGGATTTACAAAAAAGTTTATATACTCCCTTACTAATAATTGAGCTTTATGGCACTCAGCAAGAAGCACAAATTTGTTCTTTATGCGCTTTACCAGTATCTTACTGAAGCAAATAAATTATTTACCCATCAGTCTCTTGAGATGTCTGTATCAAAGAGTGTCTTTATCGGAGCGCTGAAGAAGACAAAGATAGCTGACAAAAGCGAAAGGGCACTCTACAGGAACCTCGAGATTCTTGAAAAGAAGAAGCTGCTGACGTATGAGAACAAATTCCTGAAGCCGACTGAGAAAGGACTGAAACTGTTTGAGGCAATGAATCAGGAAATATTTCCATTCATACATGCGGTTGATGTAATAAAGAAAGATGCGCTGTCGATGAGCAAGAAAGCGCAGACTTATTTCAAGCAATAATTATAGTAAACTTTAAAAGCCCTGGTTCTTAACTTTGTAATATGCTTGGCTATTGATTGCAAGCAGTTGATTAACAGCCCCGTCGTCTAGTGGTTAAGGATAGCGGACTTTGGATCCGTTGACAGCGGTTCGAATCCGCTCGGGGCTATACTATTATTTTCTTAATAGCAATTTTAGTGGAATGAAACCGGCCTTTAGAATGTTTTATAAGTTTAAAGTCTTTATTTTAAAGAAATATGCAATTAGGAAAAACATTATGTGTAACCAATAGAAAAGATTGGCGTTCATGGCTTGCTAAAAATCATAATAAAGAAAAAGAAATTTGGCTAATTTATTATAGAAAATCATCTGGCAAGCCAAGGATACCATACAATGATGCTGTTGAAGAAGCACTCTGTTATGGATGGATAGACAGCATTATCAAGTCTATTGATGAGGAAAAATTCGCCCAAAGATTTACGCCGCGAAGACCAAAAAGCGTGCTTTCAGAGCTGAATAAGGAACGTATCCATAGACTGATTGCAGATAAGAGTATGACTTCTAAAGGCCTTAATGCAGTCAGCCATGCATTCGATAAAAACCAGAAATTTACAATTGCCCCCTATATTTTGAAAAATCTTCAACAAGACCAGGAAGTTTGGAAAAACTTCCAGAACTTTCCTCATTCATACAAACGCATTCGTATCGGTTGGATAGCATCAGCTAGAACTCGCCCGAAACTTTTTAGTCAGAGATTAAAATATTTTCTAAAGATGACTGCAAAGAATAAAAAATATGGGATGATGCAGTAATAAACTGACAGCAGTTATTTATTGAATTCTCTAAATATTGATTCCAGACTTATAATTCCCTCAGGTAAAGAAGGAACTCTCCTAGAGAAGGATTAGTTCCCCAAAAAGGGTCTCTGATTTTGCAGAGGTTTGGGCAGGGCTAATCTTTTTTTAAACCGCATCTTATCCAAGATAATCTGCAGTATTTACGCCAGACTTCTAATATCTTTTCGAACAGATTTTACGAAATCTTTATAAAGGTTTATAGGCTATCGCATATAGCTTAAATTAGGAAAATACAAATATACGACTATAAATAATTTGGTTGATCAAATAAATTATGTTTGTTTTCTTCCGGATATTTAGAGATGAATTAATATGGCAAAATTATCATTAAAAGGATATGAATTTGAAGATGTTATTGTTAAAGACTCTTTTAACAGAAGAGAGTTAGCCTTTGCAAATAACATAATACGCACTTTAAAACAGATTGGTGTTGATGAAGATCAAATAGAGGTTAGTCATGAAAATCTGCCCTTGACAAAAAAACCAGCTCGTGTTTCATGGTATCACAAAGAAAGGCACCATTATTATAGTTATTCAGGAAAAAGATTTGTAGACAACCTGTTTGTAGTTAATAAAATTATTAGCTTAAGCGTACTTGATGTCATTGAAGCCAGAAAAAGCTATGAAGATTTTTCTCTAGATTTTTTAGAAGAAACAAATATAGAGGATAAAAGGAAAGAGGCCAGAGAATATTTTGGTCTTAAAGAGAATTTTACGATGGCGGATGTTAATAATGCATATAAGCAGCTAGCCAAGGATTTACATCCAGACATGCCTAATGGGGATGGAGAGAAGTTTAAGAAATTAAATGAAGCCCACAAAATTCTTAAGAGAGAACTAACTTAATTTTAATTATAAAAAACAACAAAGTTTATTAATTAAGTTATCTTTTTTTTAAAAATGGATTTTAAAAACAATTGCAGGAAGTGCCCAAAAAACACGCATTGCTGCATTTTTAAAAACTCAGGATTTGTTTTTGTAGGCATCAAAGACGCAAGAACAATCAAGAAGCAAACTAAAAAAGAATACTGCTTCTTTTTGGATTATTCACCAATTTCAAAAAAAATTGTTAATTGCTTAAAACACGATGATCCTGCTCTTGAAGGAAGATTAAGATATTCCCAATTAGATAAAAATAACCGCATTCTCAGATTGAAAACCAAAAAAGACAGCAGATGCCTTTTCTTAAATAAGCATAACTTGTGTGATATCTATGGCATTAGGCCGAATATATGCAGAATATTCCCTTTTTGGGCAGTGAAGCTGATTAATGGCAAAATTAAGATTATACCTCACGATGTTCAATCTAAGTGCAAAATTATAACAGCATTAATTAAAAAACAAAGAGATAATATTGATGAAATTTTAAGTAGAAAAGAAAAAATCGAAATCAAGAAAACAGTTAGAAAGATTAAAGATGAGAATGTCTTCTATAAGAACAATATTCTGAAATTTATAAAAGATATAACCTGACATAATGATGTTTCAAACCACATTTACAAAATATCAACTAATTTTATGCACATCTTTATCGCATCGCTGCAGTTGTCCATCTTTTTTGAAAGCTTATGGTCATTTGTTGCTTTTTTTACCTGCGAAACCTTGTCTAAAAGAGTCCTGTAAAATCTCAATAAATCGCCTTCTGGCAATTGCGTGTTCTCAATCACCTTAAAGATATCCTCGCCATGAAAACAAGGATCGATTAATGCAGTCATTTTAATGATATTATCAAAACGCTTTTCAGCCTTGAGATAATCATTTCCATTCAGTTTTGATTTTAATTTTTCTATTGATTTATCAGGATATACCTGTTTGAACTCCTCTTCTTCCCTGGATTCAAAACATATGCATGCTATCAGCAGCAGCAAATGGTATTCATCAAGATCCTCATAGAATTTGCCAAAGAATATCTCACCCATTAAAAATTCATCACAATATATTTTTGATGCAAAAATCCCTTTTTCAGTGAGGCAATCATCTTTTAAATATCCTAGTTTAGTCAGCTTTTTCTTCAAATTATCAAAGGCATTATGGCTTTTCATATTCCTTCTCTTATCAAAGTTCTTGCCGTATCTCTGGTAAGAATCAAAGCTTTCGCATAATATCTCCGCAATTTCAGGAACAGTGTGCCTTTGGATCATATTTAATACTGTGTTAGGGGAAATCTTGAACTGCGAGTTTATCGGTTCAGTGTCTTTTGCGATCATCTTTTTAATCTTGTTATACTCAAAATCATTCCTGTTTATCATAGGTATAACATATCCTATCTTGTCAATCCCCCTGCGCCCTGCGCGCCCCGCAATCTGGAAAAACTCTTTCGATGAAATATATCTGAAATTAAATCCATCAAATTTCCGTAAAGTCTCAAAACAAACAGTCTTTGCAGGCATGTTAATCCCCACAGCAAATGTTTCAGTGGTATACAAAACTTTAATCAGGCCAAGAGAGAATAATTCCTCGACAATGTCTTTTAAAATCGGGATAAGGCCTGCATGATGAAATCCTATGCCCTTTGACAGTGTTTTTTTAAGGAGCATTGTTGATTTGAGAGTATTTATTTCCGGGGGCGATTCACTCAGCCTTTCTCTTACCATCTTGATTATTTCCAAATTAGTCTCAAATACGCCGCAAGTATAAAGCTCATCAGCCATCTTCTCGCATTTTGATCTTGAGAAACTGAAAAACAAGCATGGCAGTTTGTCATAAATATCCTTGATAAGCTCAATATGTGAAGCAGTTTTGATTCTTTTATGCCAATGCCTTGATTTTCCCATAACACTGTCATAATCAGGTATCTCTGCAATGTCTTTAATTTCATTAAGCGAGGATATGCCTAGCTCAAAATCATAAAAATTTGTTTTTAATGGCACGGGCCGTTCAGCATGCTCGATTACTTGAACCTTGTGATTTTTTATAACACTGATCCAGTCAGCAAATTCTCTTGCGTTGGGGATAGTTGCAGAAAGGCACAAAAATCTGGTGCTTGACTTTGAAAATATTATAGATTCTTCCCAAACATACCCTCTTTCAATATCACTAATAAAATGAATCTCATCAAAAATCACGTAAGAGATGTTCTTTATTATGTCATCATCTGACATAAGCATATTTCTATAAATCTCAGTAGTCATTATAAGAATAGTTGCACCAGGATTTTTCACAGTATCTCCTGTCAATAATCCTATATTCTCTTCACCGTAATCCTTGCAAAAATCTTTGTATTTTTGGTTTGAAAGCGCCTTGATTGGCGCAGTGTAGATAACTTTTATGCCCTTTTTGATATCGCGGCTGATAATATAATCAGCAATCAAGGTTTTTCCAGAACCTGTCGGAGCGCTCACTATCACAGAATAGTTTTTTTCAATTGCAATAATGGCTTCTTCCTGAAACTTGTCAAGCTGCAATCCCTTAAAAATCATTTTAGATTAAGAAAATGTACACCTATTTAAAGCTATCAAACAGATTTTCAGATCTGATGATTGCATAACAATTCTAGTTTTTTTAAGAATGAATATTATCTTCTAAAACTAGGCCTACGCCTGAATTTAGATTTAAAATCTCTGCGAAAAGGCCTTTGCTGTTTTGGTGCGGGCTTAGCAGCTGCGCCGACAGCATTTTTTGCATATTCTGAATGGTATGCATGCTGCATAACCTCAATCTTTTGCCTAATCAGCTTTTCAATATCGCGAAGAAAATCTCTTTCATCTGCTGCGCAAAAAGAATACGCTGTGCCTTCTGCCCCTGCTCGTGCAGTCCTGCCTATCCTATGGACATAGCTTTCAGGCAGATTAGGAAGCTCAAAATTTATAACATGAGAAATACAGTCTATATCAATCCCGCGCGCAGCAATGTCTGTAGCAACCAACACTTGTATTTTTCCTGATTTGAAATCAGAAAGCGCCTGTGTTCGCGCATTTTGTGATTTATTGCCATGAATTGCATCCACTTGGATGTTATTCTTGTGTAGATATAATGCAACTTTATTTGCACGATGCTTTGTGCGGGTAAACACTAAAACGCGGGTAAGATGCTCTTGCCTAAGAAGGTCCAATAACAGCTGTTCCTTAGCAGAAGAATCCACAAAAAAAACACATTGTTTTACACTTTCAACAAGGGTTGCTTGTGCTGCAGCCTCAACATGAACTGGATTTCTAAGAAGTGTTCCGGCAAGATCGCATATCTGAGGAGACATTGTTGCTGAGAAAAAAAGCGACTGGCGCTTTTGCGGCAATCTGGATATTATTTTTTTGATATCATTGATAAATCCCATATCAAGCATCCTATCAGCTTCATCTAAAACAAAAAATTCAATGTCTTTCAAGCTGATTCGGCCTTGATTCATTAAATCAAGCAATCTGCCTGGTGTTGCGATAACAATATCAACACCCTTAGCCAGAGCATTAACCTGTGATCCTTGGCCAACACCCCCAAAAATGACAGTATGCTTAAATTTAAGAAACTCACCGTATGCAGAAAAACTTTCACCAATCTGTGCTGCAAGCTCCCTAGTTGGCGCAAGGACTAGTACACGGATAGTTCGAGGATATTTTTCAGTCATCCTTTGAAGGATAGGCAATACAAATGCAGCAGTTTTGCCTGTTCCTGTTTGAGCTATGCCTATTAAATCTCTCCCTTTCAAGAGATCAGGAATAGCTTTTGACTGTATTGGTGTCGGCTCAACATACCCCTGTTTGGCAATTGCCCTTTCAAGAGGCTCTATCAGATTTAGATTTTTAAATGACATTTTAGTTTTTTATAAATTAATAAGCATGCTTTATGCTTTTAAAGGTATGGTTTATTAAGGTATGCAATTAAATTATTCAGTATTCACATATACAGCCCTGTGGTGTAGCAGCCAAGCAATAAATATTTATACCTTTTCTTCTATCCAATTCACTTGTGAGAGTCCAATTTAAATCATCAAAACAAAGAGAAGTAATTCTGAATTTTAAACAGAATACTGATTTAACTTGGCAAGAACTTGCGGATTATTTGCATGTCAGAAAATCAGCATTATTAACCTGGTATCATGAAAAAACTTTGTTGCCGTATGCAATATACATAATATTAGATAAAAAAGGACTGTTCAAAGAGCACATTCTAGAACTTAAAAATGATTGTTGGGGCCAAAGCAAAGGAGGAATTGCATCAACAGGAACAACAAAAGAAATATCCTTGCCAAGGCCTTGTACAGATTTAGCTGAATTAATCGGCATTGTATTAGGTGATGGTAATATCCATGAATACATTCAGACTAAAAAAATTAGGACATATATGCTAAGAATAGCGGGAGATTCGAGAAAAGACAGAAATTATCTTGTGACTTATGTTGCTCCGCTCTGCGAATGCTTGTTTTCAATCCAGCCAAAATTTTTATATCAAAAACAGAGCAATGAGCTTTTTGTTATATTACACAGCAAGAAAATCATTGAGTTCTTTAAAAAAATGGGCTTAACGCCAGGTAACAAAATCAAGAATCGATTAAATATTCCTGGCTGGGTACTCGAAGATGAGACATATCTTCGAGCATGTTTGCGTGGTTTAATAGATACAGACGGATCTATTTTCAGAATGTCAAATAGAGATCCGCAATTATTGAGAATTAATTTTAGAAATGTAAATAGCTCTTTGCTTGAAACTGTTTATAAGTCTTTTATTACGTTAGGATTTAAACCGGCACTTGCAAATAATGTAGTTTACTTATCTAGGAAGCAAGATATAGTAAACTTTTTAAAAGGCATAGGTTTTTCTAATAGTAAGCATAGGTTAAGGCTTAAGAAGTTCAAAGGCAGCCCTGTAGTGTAGTGGCCAAATTTTTATTCAGCGTATGCTGAATAGAAAGGCTAGGCATGATTGGCTCTGGACCAATCGACGGCGGTTCGAATCCGCCCGGGGCTATTATTTATTCTGTATCAAAAGATGAGCAACTTGGTAGAGATGTCCTGACAGGGATATTCTGATTATCTTATGTCTGAGTGCTCAAGAAATTTAATGATTTTTTTAAATTTGTCTTCTAAAAATCTCACATCTGCTTTCTTTATCCTTTTTTTGTTGTATTTTAGAAAAAATCTTAGAACACCTGGTTCAATCCAGCACAATTTATCTGCTGTTTTTATTATTTTGCCTTCAACTGTTTTTGGTTTTTTGGAAGAACCATGATTTAATATACAATCTTCCAGCTTAGAATCAACTCTAAATCCGCTCTTTTTCAAAATATTAACACTATGAAATGCATGATCTTCAGAAGAGATAGTTCTTCCTATATCATGCAAATTAGCTGCAATCACTAATGTTTTTCTGTCAACCTTTCTTTTTTCAGCTAGAATAAGCGCAGTTTCTCTTACTTGTTTCATATGCGCAAGAAAGATCTCCTTGTCCTTAGCAGATTTAACCTTGCCAAATAACTGCTTAGCAAATTGTTCAGAACTTTTAATAGTTAAAGTTAATTTTTTCATAATATTAAATAACTTAACTCAATATTTAAACATTTCCAAAGTTTCTCATCAAATGATACAAAAATCATAGATATCTGTGAGGGGCTATCGATTCTTTTCTTCCAGCCCTAAATTCAACTCTTAGAATCATCCCAAAAGCTCCTTATATCCTTCCAGGTTTTTTAGTCCATATGCGCTGATTATTTTTTCCCTGCCTTTTGGCTCTTTTAGAAGTCTTTCAATAAATTTCTGTGATTTGGCAAATTGCGCATTAATGAATTCTGTGTG
Source organism: uncultured Methanosarcinales archaeon (assembly GCA_964354285.1). Lineage (GTDB taxonomy): Archaea > Nanobdellota > Nanobdellia > Woesearchaeales > ARS49 > JAWABT01. The sequence continues at coordinate 575,320 of CAYGYR010000001.1, forward strand.
AATCTTTTTCCATTTATCAGGGTTTTCTTTCATAAATCTTATCCAGCGGTCAATTTCTTCGCTCATGATAATCTTAGCCTTCTTATCATTTTTTTAATATGATTGATGTTATCTTCACTGATTTGCTCGGCATATATCTTTCTTAAATGCTCTGCATCTTTTAAATCCTTCTCTGATTTCAATAGTTCTTCCTTAAATGCTATATTCATGTCTATGCTGCTGAACCAGACATCAAGGCCGGTCAAAGGCAGCTTCGTTCTTGTCCTGATTTGAAACTCATCCAGATCATCTTTTACAAACTTGATTTCCATCTCTGGCAAAGGCTGGTTTCTTAGCGTGTAGCGCACTGCTATTTTATCTTTTAAGTAATCGAATATCTCTTCTTCTGAATCAGACTGCATGCACGTAAATCCTCCTTTTATTAAGTCCTGGTGCAGCCTCTTGAATCTTTCAAAATCGAGTTTTTCAATAATCATATCAATGTCTTCTGTTGCCCTGCTTCTTCCAGAGCTTATTGCAACAAATCCTGAAACAATTATGTACTTGCAGTGCTTATCTATTATAGAACAAAACTTAATACAAAAATCATCCAATATATTTTTATCATCTATTGCGCGCATAATTCTTATTAAAGAATTTGCTCTTATAAACTTTTCTAATGAACTTGATTAAATCAGAAATTAATCTTAACAATCGCTTCTGAGCAATATGGGCAGCTGCCTGGCTTTTTCCTGATTACACTGTATTTGAAAGAATACTTGCAGTGAGGGCAGGTGTATTTTACATACTCTGAATCAATCTTCTCAACAGCAGCGGCAGGTGTCTGCTTTGTTTTTGCCTTAACAGCCCTTTCAAGATAGTCATCTTCCTTGTCCCACCCAGCTGGCTTTGGAACAGATATTTCCTGCGTTGGCTCTTCCTTATGGACAAAACATTTGTTTTTGTCTTTTATGCATGCAGGGCAGACCATTGTCTTAAATGAGTGGTCTAGCACAAACTCCTCTGAGTTTGCCATTCTCCCGCAATTCTTGCATTTGACCTTTATTGCTGATGAATCAAACATATTAGCATTGTTAACTCAACTGATTTAAATATTTTTCTGAATACCTATTTTTTTCTCAAGAAATTGCCTTTCTGCATGCATAAATTCCCCTTCTTTTATTTCAAGATCTTTTAATTGAAGATTGCCAATCGCAACTCTTTCTAGCTGCAAAACCTTGTTTCCAGCTGCCTGGAAGATTCTTCTTGCCTCTCTTTTTTTACCTTCAAATAACGTGAGTGTAAGATTTTTATCAGAGCCATTGTCCATAGTTATCCTGCATCCTTTTGTCTTGTACTTTGTTATCTTGCCGTTCTCCTCAAGCTCGATTATGATTCCTTTCTCAATTTTTGCAATCGCTTCTTTATCAAGAGGCTTTTCCAAAACCGCATGATATATCTTTGAAACATCATACTTTGGGTTTGTCATCTTTGTGCAGAATTTGCCATCATTTGTTATCATGATCAATCCAGATGTATCCTCGTCAAGCCTTCCGACACTGAAAAGGGTCTTTTTTGTTTTTTCATCAAGATTTTTGTCTTTTTCAATTATATCAAACATGCTTTTCTTTCCAAGCTTTTTGTCCATCGCAGTCAAGCGGGAAGAAAGATATCCTTCTGGCTTGTTAAGCAAGAGATAGACAAATCCCTCTACTTCTTTTATTGGCTGCCCTTTCCAGTAAACTATCCTTTTTCCTGATCTGAATTGGAAGAAAGGGTTGATTACAGGCCTGTCATCTATCTTTATCTCTCCATTTCTTATTGCCCGAATTAGGTCTACTTTGCTTGCAAACAATCCTGTTTTGCTGAGAAACTGGTGAAGGTAGACTTTTTTCATTAATCCTGCTTTATGAGTTTCTTTATTTAAAGTTTTGCCTGTTGTTCTATTTCATACAGCTCTTCTTTAAATAGCTGAAAACCCATTATTGTGCACATGACCACTCTAGATGACATTATCATAAAACCAGCAAACGGCCATGTTTTCGGCAAGAAACAAGGAAGCTTGTTCTGGCCGACAACTTACAAATACAATAGTTCTGACGGCTTGAAGCTAAGGTCAAAGAAAGAATGCTCCTGGCACAGCCTGCTGTCAAGGGAAGGAATACGGCATACATACGAGCCAAACATTCCTGGAACAAGATACAGGCCTGACTTTGGCGTAGCCAATAATTTCCTGCTCGAGATATGCGGAATGGTTGATTTCCCGCAGCACAAAAAAGAAGATACTGCTAAAAAAGCTGAATATAAATCAGACATGGATGCTAAAAGAAAAGAGTTCATGAAGCTCGGATACAATATTCTTGAGGTTTATTCAAAAGAAGTCCTGCTTAATGGGTATATCCTGAGAAATATAACAGATACCTCTTTTGTCCTTGCTGTTGTAAAGAAATACAATCCTGGATGCAGGAGTTAGAAAATACTTAGTGTGCATCACGATACTGTTCTGGTTAGAAAGCTTTATAAATTAATAATGCCTGTATGCCTTCTGGTGGGAGTAAATTGAAGCAAATACTAACTGCATTACTGGTTGCATTGATTTTTATTAGTGGATGTTCTGAAAATACACTTGTTGCAAAACCTGTTTCAGAGCTGAATACTGTCACAGAGATAGAAGTTGAGGCAAATGTGACAGATGCAGACGTAGATCCTTGCGCAAAAGTTACCTGTGATACAAACAGCAAATGCAGCGAGGGCAGCTGTGTTTGCAGTGATGGCTACAAAAAATGCGATGGCAAATGCATTTCAAACAATGCCTGCTGCAAGGATGCTGACTGCGGAACAAATAAGATATGCAAGGACAATGTGTGCACTGACACTAACTGCGGATATAGCCAGCTCTATGATCCCCAAAAGAAAACCTGCGTGTGCAGCGCTGAATCAAAATACTGTGCAATCCAGAAGAAATGCATATCAAAGAAAAGCTGCTGCCAGCATGCAGATTGTGACACGTCTGGAGGATGCACCCAAACACAATTCTTGGTAAGAGTATGCATGAAAGATGACAAAACAATGTGCAGGGCAATTGCAGAAAAAAAGAAAGATTCTTTTGATATCGGCGGCTTCAAGTATTATGTTGAGTTCAAGAGTGTGCTTCAAAATGGAAAAATTGATTTGCTTGTCAATGAGAAAGAATTTGTTCTCGCGATTAATGAGATGCAGCCGCTTGACAGCAGCGTGAAAATGTATGTCGAGAAGTTTGAGACAATCGGCGGCTATTGCAAAGAAGAGTAAATAAGTAATAAACACAAGCTTTTTAAATAAGCACAGAATAATTCTACCTATTCAAGAGATGAGCCGGTATATAGCTTGCTCATGCTGGAGAGTTTATTCTCCAAATTAAATGTAACATAGAGGGTGAGTCTTATGGCTAGAATGCATTCAAGAAGGAAAGGAAAATCAGGAAGCAAGAAACCAATAAAGAAATCAAAGCCAACATGGATAAGATACAAGGCAAAGGAGATAGAGCTTTTGGCTTCAAAGCTTGCCAAAGAGAACAAAACACCATCTCAGATAGGTATTGTGCTCAGAGACGTTTATGGTATTCCTGACATCAAGCTTATTGCAGGAAGGACCCTGACAGAAATCCTGAAGGAAAAAGGCCTGCTTAAAGAGCTTCCACAGGACGTGATTGACTTGATGAAACACTCAGTTGCGCTTAAGAAGCACATGGGCGCAAACAAGAAAGACATGACAGCAAAACACGGCCTTATGCTCAATGAAAGCAAGATAAAAAGGCTGATAAAGTATTACAAGAGAACCGGAAGAATTGCAGTTGAATGGAAATACGACCAATCCAAGCTGAAAATGTATACTGAGTAAATTTTTATTTTTTTATTTAATTTCTTTCCTTTTCTAAATCCTCCTTTGGGTGCCAGAGGCACAGTGACAATTGCATATACTTTTCTTAATCAGCACAATATATTTGCGAGCAGCAAAACTGCTCGCCTCTCTGTCCGTAGGACCTCAACAAGGACTTAAAGAAGAATAATCAATAAAAGTTAGAAAAAAAATAAATTTAAAGCAATCCCCTGACGTCGTCTATTCTTATGGCAACATCCTGGCCTTTCTTTGTGAGTGCCAAGAGCTTCAATCTTCCCTGCTTGTCGAAATTTATCAGGCCTTCGCGTTCCATCTGCTGAAGTATCTTTACAACATGAGAATACGTGCAGTCAATGTGTTTTGCAAGAGAAGACGCATAAATTTCAGATTTTGCATTTTTCATCTCGACCAGCATCATTGCCGGTTTCTCCCGAAAAAAGACCTTGAAGATTTCTTTGTTTTTCACTTAGTTTCCCCCTCTCATGCGGTTATATTCTATAATGGATATATTATAGGATATATTTAAACCTTTCGTTTGAATGCATTTTCCAAACGGATAAAACCAGACCTCTTTTGTAATATCTGTTGTTAGTAAGAGTTTGTATTTAAATGTTTCGAAAAAATCAATTTTAAAAAAAATAAATCATTACCTGTTCAAATAAAATCACTTTGCAGCCATTCGTATGTATCCACTTCTTTTCAGCGCTTCCCACATTTTTTGAGCAGCAGGATTTGTTGCCAATATTGATTTTTCTGTATCTGCATCTGCGATTAAGATAAGTATTTCTGCTTCTGCAAACTCGATTATGGCTGAGACAGGCAAATATCCAGCAATTGCATGATCGCCAGCATTAAACTCTACAGGCCAGCCTTTTGCTGAAGGATCTCTTGCGCTATGAACACTTATCACAAAGATATTATCTAACCTACCCATCTTATGCCTCCACGGACAAGCCGTGATTTGTGTAACTTTGTTTGTACTTATAAACTTTTCTTTTCAGTCGGAAACTTTGCGGGGAATCTATGCAAAGACATTTAAATGCTGGCTGTTTCTAGGAATTCATGAATTTAGGCGAAATATATTTTCCGCATGATAAAATACGGCCAATACAAGACAAGCTGATAGAGCAAGTTGCCAGTGCATTGAAAAACAAAACACACCTGATAGCTCATGCTCCAACTGGCTTGGGCAAGACTGCAGCTGTCCTGTCTCCGGCACTCGCGCATGCATTAAAGAAAGACGGCTTTACTGTATTTTTTCTAACATCAAGGCACACGCAGCACAAGATAGTGATTGACACCCTTCTAGAGATAAAGAAAAAATATTCCCTAAATTTCAGCGCAACATCAATCATCGGAAAGAAATGGATGTGCCTTGTTCCAGGGACAGCAACGATGAGGACAGGTGATTTCTCAGAATTCTGCAAGGCACTGAGGGAGGATGGAAAGTGCGAGTTCTTTGAGAACACAAAACAGAAGAATATGAACTTCCAGAAAACACTTGAGCTGGTAGAGAAAAACTCCCCACAGACAACAGAAGAGATAATTGAGCTCTGCGGCAATGAAAAAATCTGCCCATACGAGCTCTCGCTTAAGCTCTCTGCAAAATCAAAAGTGATTGTGTGCGATTATTACTATCTTCTTAACCCGCACATAAGAAAAATATTCCTCACAAAAACAGGAAAAACACTTGAGAACTCTATCGTAATAATTGATGAAGGCCACAACCTGCCGTCAAGAATAAGGGAGCTGCTGACATCAAAAATATCCAATATGCTCATAAAAAAAGCAATCAATGAAGCAAAAAAATTCGGCTTTAGCGACGTAACAACGCTCCTCTCAGAGATAGAGGGAATACTTCTCAGGCTGGCTAAGGACATCAAGGCAGGCGAAGGAAACGAGATGCTTGTGCCAAAAGAAAGATTTCTTGACGCGCTCAAAAAAGTAAATGACTATGATGAACTGCTTGCAAAGCTCGAATTTGCAGGAGACAAGATACTTGAGGAGCAGAAGAAAAGCGCAGTGGGCTCTGTTGCTGCATTCATAGAGAACTGGCCATTTGGCGATGTCGGCTACTGCAGGTTTGTGAGGAAAAATGGTGATTTCATCATGCTGACGCAAAGGTGCCTAGACCCATCGCTCGCAGCAAAAGAATTGATTGACAGCTCATACTCGACAATAATAATGTCAGGAACATTGTCTCCAGCAGCAATGTATGCAGACCTTCTCGGCTTCCCAGCAGAAAAAACAGCAAAAATAGAGCTGCCATCGTCATTTCCCCAGCAAAACAAGCTCGCACTCATTGTCCCCAAGACAACAACAAAATTCACATCAAGAAGCCCAGAACAATTCAAGGCAATAGGGGAGATCTGCGCACAAGTCGTTAATACAATCCCAGGAAACTGCGCAATATTCTTCCCTAGCTATTATCTGCGCGATGAGATAAACAAATACTTTGAAACACTGTGCGAGAAAACAACATTCCTTGAGCAGCCATCACTGACAAAACAAGAAAAACAAGATTTGATTGACAAGTTCAGGAAATACAAGCAGGCAGTCCTTCTTGGGGTTGCAGCAGGAAGCTTTGGCGAGGGAATTGATTTGCCAGGAGTGCTTGACTGCGTAATAATAGTCGGGCTGCCGCTTGACAAGCCAGACCTTGAGACAAAAGAATTGATTGAATATTATGAAAAGAAATTCAAGAAAGGATGGGATTACGGCTACATAATGCCTGCTTTAACCAAAACAATGCAGAATGCAGGAAGATGCATAAGAAGCGAAACAGACAGAGGAGTAATAGTATTCTTAGACCAGAGATACACCTGGCCAAATTACTTCAAAGTATTCCCTGCTGACTGGAAGATAAGAATAACACTTGATTATTTGAATGAGATAAAAAGATTTTTTGAGAAGGGGAAGAGTTAGTAAGTGCGGGAAGTTGTTTATTTCAAATTTTCTTGTGGAATTTTTCTTTTACAATCTTTTTGTATTCATCCTCAGAAACAATGAAGAAATCTTTTCCAGTATATTTGCAATCCAGGCAGTCCCATCCAAAAAGACCGGTTTGTTCTATCGGATCCCCAAAAGGGATTAGTGTGGATGCTTTAATATGTGTGCTTCCACATTTTGGGCAAAATTGAACATCTTTTTTCTTAACCATACTTAAATTACAAGATATACTAAATATAAAAAGCTATTGTTGATTTGAGATTGGCAATTGAATATAACATACCTCATTGATGTTAGACGCCTGAGGCGAAAAATCATTAATATTATAAACTATTACTTGGTAACAATACTTATGGATGAAAACATATACAGTGAATCGATAAGTAAATGG
>CAYGYR010000001.1:582617-585399 GCA_964354285.1 uncultured Methanosarcinales archaeon
CTTGGTAACAATACTTATGGATGAAAACATATACAGTGAATCGATAAGTAAATGGTATGATCGGATTATGAAAGCAGGATACTATGATCATGATAGCGTTGCCGCTAGTTTAGCAAGGATTCTAAAAGATAAGAAAAAAATTCTGGAGTTAGGCATTGGAACAGGATTACTGGCTGAGAAAATGACTGCAAGAGGATATGAAATTTCAGGCGTAGATTTCACAAAATCTATGCTAGATATTGCAAGAAAAAGGTTGGGGAATAAAGTTAAATTATATGAACAAAATGTAATTAGACTAAATTTGCCTGAACAGTATGAAGCAGCAATTTCTGAAGGAGGGATTTGGCCGGTAACAAGGGATAAAGAAGGAAGAATTTTTTTGGAAAGTCATATACCAGATTTAAAACAAAATATTCTTGGCATGAAGAATGTTGCAAAGTATCTTGTAAATAAAGGATTATTACTTTTGGGAATACAACCAGTACATGCAGATTTGGATGGTTTAGATTTAGGAGAAGGGGCAGTATATTCTCAGAAAGTAAAGTATGATTTACCTTGGATAGATAAAGAATATTTTGTCAAGCAAAATGGAAAAACTGTGGCCTATCAGCAATGCAGATTTAGAAGGTTTACAGAGGAAGAAAAAAAGAGAGTTATGGCTGAAGCAGGATTTGCTGAAAAAGGATGTGACAAAAGTAATCAATTCTTGATTTTTGAGAAAGCATAAAGCGAACCCGTCAATCGCGTATCACACATATTCCACCATAATACGTCTCATATGATCTTAAAAAATCATAAAAATTATATATTCGTATAATTCTGTAAACCTTGTGCTTAAAACTAAATCAATATTAAAGCCAAAAGAAGGATCAGATGGCTTAAGAATTTCTATTATGTCTCGGCATACCTTGAATGATGGAATCACTCCGCATCCAGCAATTACTAAGTCTAGTTATGATCAATGGCTTCGTGTTCTTTCTCCGCCTGCAAAATTATTAGGAGATTATTATAAACGAGCAGTGTCCTGGGAAAAATTTGAACTGAGCTACTTGGAATACATAAGAAAAGCTGAAATTCGAATTGAAGTTCAAAATCTTGCAGAGAGAAGCCTTGATTCAGTAATCACTCTTTTATGTATTGAAGAATCTCCAGAGCATTGCCACAGGAGAATTCTTGCAGAGGAGTGCAAGAAATATCAACCTTCTTTAGTTTTAAGCATAGGATAGGGTATTCTTATCTAATTAAAATAATAAAATTTATATACCCCACCATTAATCGATTTCTTATGGCAAAGAATAAAAAAGCATCAGTAATAAAAAGTGACGATATCAAAAAAGAAGGAATCACGCCTAAGAAAGAGGAATTTCTAGAGCTGGATGAGCATTCTGAATCATCAGATGATTTTGACAAGAAACTGCATGAAGGAGAGAAAGAAACAGATGTTTATACAGAGGAAGGAAGAGAAGATCTTGTTGAAGATGACGAGATAGAGCCATGGGAAGAGGCATTTTCAGAAGGAGCTAAAGAAGGCGGGGATTTAGGCTGCTGCGCACACTGCGGAAAGCCATTAAGGCAGGAAGAGAAAAAAGTCATAGAAAGAGAGATTGACGAGGAACTTTACTGGTTCTGCTCAGATAAATGCGCATCAAAAGGCCCAAAGAAGAAAAAGGAATAAAAAACCAGCATGTTCAATAAAATCAAGGAAGGTTCTTGTGTTTTTTATGCGCCAATTGGAAAGATATCAAAAAAACTACCTGTTTTCTACAACCCAGATATGAAGCTGAACAGGGATATGTGCGTTCTACTGCTTAAAGCACTGCCGCTAGAGCTCAGGATTGCAGATATTCTTGCAGGAACAGGTGTGAGGAGCATAAGGCTGCTTAAAGAGCTTCCAAAGGAAAGAATACAATCCATTGATATCAATGACAGCAACCCCAATGCAATCAAGCTAATCAAGAAGAACTTAAAGCTAAACAAGATAAAAGGAAAGAAAATAACTGTGCATTGCAAGGACGCAAATTCTTTCCTGACTGAGAGCAATGGCTTCAATTATATAGACATTGACCCTTTCGGAAGCCCAAACCCTTTCCTTGACAGCGCAATCAAAAGATTGGCAAGAGACGGCATCCTTGCGGTTACTGCGACAGACACATCTGCTCTGGCAGGAAGCTATCCAGACAGTTGCAAGAGAAAATACTGGGCAGCGCCATTAAGAAATGAATTGATGCATGAGGTTGGGATACGAATCCTTACCAGAAAAGTACAGCTAATAGGCGCACAATATGAGAAAGCATTAGTGCCAATATTCTGCCATTCAACCCTTCATTATGTGCGGGTTTATTTTGCTTGCCAAAAATCAAAAAAAGCAGTTGACGAAGTATTGAAACAGCACGGCTACATGCTTTACTGCAGAAAATGCATGGCAAGAAAGACATCGCAATACAACAAAGATGATTGCTGCAAGGCTGCAATGGATTTTGCAGGCCCAATGTGGCTTGGAGAGCTATGGAGCAAAGAGCTTGTTGACCAGATGTATAAAATAATTGATGCGAGCAACAAGGAGCTGGTTAAGCTGGTGATGGCCATAAGGGATGAATGCAGGATTCCTGTTGTTGGGTTTTACAGCCTCCCAAAGCTGTGCAAGCTTCTTAAAACAATGCTTCCCAAGCGAGAAGTATTCCTAAAAAAGATTGAGCAAAAGAAAGCAAAAGCAGCCTTAACGCATTTCCTGCCAGAATCAATAAGAAGCGATATAAAACTTGAAGATTTGAAGAGAATACTT
>CAYGYR010000002.1:0-79442 GCA_964354285.1 uncultured Methanosarcinales archaeon
TATTCATGGTATTTTTATTAAAAGACCCTCTGAGCAAAAAAATATATTCAATCCCAACAAATGTTGACGATGCGTTATACGCTGTATCTATGGACATGAAATCAAACTCAAAAAGTGACGCAATAATAAACACCTGGTGGGATGACGGCTATCTTCTTGAATATTATGCTGAGAGGCCTGTTCTTTTTGACGGCGGCTCATTTAACTCACCTGCCTTGTACTGGCTTTCAAAGGCATTTGTATCAACCAATGCAAATTATTCGATTAATACATTGAGGATGCTTGACTGCGGAGCTTCAATTGCTTTTGATGAAATCTCAGCAAAAAAAGGGGGGCCAGAAGCAATTGGCATCTTAAATAAGATTCTTGAGTCAGGAAAGGAAAAATCAAAGGAAATAATCAAAAAGGAAAAACTTGATGCAAGTTTGCTTGACAAGATTTTCTGCAAACAGCCAGAAGCCTTGTTTATGGCCTCAGAACGCATGGCAAAAATATTCCACCAATACGAGACAATCGCTGGCTGGGACTTCAAGGCAAATGAGGCAAAAAGCAAAATAAAAGGCCTGGACACAAAAGAGGCTGTTGCTTTCCTTGAAAAAGAATACACAATCAGCACAGAAGATGCTTATGAGCTGTATGGCAGGGCATATCCAGACAACACAGCTATCCAGCCAAAGCTGGAGATATTGGACCTGCCTTGTACTTTAATGCAAGACAGCATAGTTTGCAAAGGCCTTGTTTTAGATTTGAAAGCAAATGCTGCAAAAGATGCAAAAGGCCAGATTTTCTCATATTATTACGTAACTGAATTTAATGGAACAAATGTGACTGCAAACCTAAGCATTGACAGCGAGCTGACACTCATATTCTATCAGGAGCAAGATGTGATTAAGGTTGCTGCAGTAGAATCAAGCATAAGAGACAGTTTCCTGGTAAAAACATATTTCCTGAATGCATATGATGTCCCTCAGCTAGAGATGATAAGCCACCGCAGCAGCCTAATAGGGAATAAAATCAAGGCATACAAGATTAATTGGGTTAGTTAAAAATCAAACTAGACTTTTACAGGTATATAGAAAAATAGGTAAAAGTCTAGTAGTCTGAACTTTTGTTCGAAGAAATAATAGCCATGCAAAAGTTCAGATATAGAAAAAAAAGAAATAAAAAAATAAAAATTTATTGTTCGCAAGCTCCTTCTTTGTATGTGATTGTTGTTGCTGGTCTCTGTGCCATCTTGCATGCAAGGCACTCGTTCTTGAAGGTCAGCCATCTTGTGCCTGTTGTCATCTCGACTTTTGCGCAAACAGGCGCATAATCAAATGGGCACACCTGTCCTGGTGCTAGGTATTGCCTGCATGTTGTCCAGGTCTCGCGCTGTACAGGAAGCTCTGGTGTTGCTGGCCTTATTGAATCTCCTGGCCTGCACTCTCCTCTAAAGAATGACCACTCGTCACACTCGCTGCCGTCAGCAAACAAGCACACGCCATATTGGCCTGCGGCTGTTTCCCTGATATCAAGCTGTCCGCCATTCTGCAGGCAGAACTGTGATGCAGGGTTTGGTAAAGATGCTGAAGGCTGCTGGCCTGTCTGAACACATCCTACAAAAATAAGCAGAGCTAGACCACATAACAATATTAATGTCTTTTTCACTAAACATCACCTCTTTTAAGGCATTATTTATATATACTATTTAAATACTTTTCGATTTAAAAGGGTATTTTCTGCTGCGGCTGAAATTAAATGCTTTATCTTGTGAACCATTCTCCCTGGAACAGCTTTAAATACCTTGAGGATTTTATAGTGCATAATGAAAATTGCAGACTTATACAAAATCATATCAGAACAAGGATTTACGCCTGAAATAAGAAAACAGGTAGAAGAAGGAACATATTCTAGCAAGGATATTGCAGACCTGATGGAGACAATGGCTGCAAGTAATTCAGCGCTTGAGAAGAAATTAGCTGAGCTTGAAGGGAGAATTGATTATAAAAAAACAGATACAGATCAGAACACAGGCTCTTTGTACCCTCCACTAGGCATTCCTCTCCCTGCTTTAGCAAGCAAAAAAGAAGCAAAAAACGCAATCAAATTACTAAAAACATACCATCTAAAAGGAACAATAAGCGATACTATTGCAACAGAAATGACTAAAACATACCAAAGCAGGCTTGAAGAGATAGCAAAAAATAGCTGGTATTACAGTATGGAACTTGGAGGTTGTGCTTTTGCCAGCGCTCTTTGCGGCATAGCTGCGCTGGTTGCAGCAGGACTTTATGTTGGTTCTTATCTTGCAGCTGCAGAGATTGGGGCATTAATTGGCGGAATCATACCACCTGTTGTTTGTACTGCTTCGCAAGGAGCCCTGTTAGATGATCGCGCGCCTAAAGTGATTGGAACTGTTTTTGGCGCACTGGCTGGGGCAGCAGGTGCATGTATTGCCTATGGCATAATACCTGATTTTGCCAGCCAAGGAACAATGAACGTAATTGGAAAAGGCGTATTAAGTGGCGGTGCTGGCGGAGTTATTGGCGTAATTGCTGCAATTTTTTATGCTAAATCGTAATTGTTTTTAATCAATAACTACATTAACACTTTTCTCTCATTTTTCAATAACTCTTGAACTTTTGCTATATTAAGAATATCATTTCCATGAAAATCATCATTTATCTTGTCCCTTACTTTTCCCTCTGCATCTGTGCTGAAATCAGTTGTGCCAAGCCTTTTTGCAAGGTCGTTTGTTACTTGCTCAACATTTTCTCCGCACAAGCCTCCTGCAAAGCCGATGGATATAGAAGGCCTAACTTCTTTTATTGCAGAGTATAATGCAGCAGAGTGCTTAATATCAAAATCAGCACCTCTTCCTCCTGACGGGTCTATTAATACATGGTCTATTGCAGAATAGCATAAAACCTTATTTGCAATCTCATGCACAGACATTCCTTTCATAGATCCGCTTGAAACCTGAAGAATGATTCCTGTTCTTGGGCGCGATTCTTTTATTTTACTGACATGGCGCGGGTCTGGCCATATCACATTAAGCTGGATGAGGTCAGGATATGCACCCCTCGTTGCCTTGTTAATCTGCTTTGGCAAATCAGTAAGATCTCTTGTATTGTAATGCACTGCCTTCAGTATTCTGCTGTCAACTTCAAGCAGTTCAGCAAGCGTTTCCTTTTTTGGATATCTCTTGTTTGTTGTCTCTTCCCCATTTATTGTCTTGTAAGATGCAAGAAAGCCAACTGCAGGAACATGGCCAGAATCTCCAACAGAATAGCCAGATTCCTTAAAAGCAGACGCCACTCCTTCAAGCTCAGCCTTTGTTGTAATCCCTGTTACACAGATATATGTTTTTTTCCAATAATACTTATCCATATAGAACACTCATTTCTTAGGCAATCCCTTTATGTATGCCTCTTTTTCATCAGGCGTTACACTAATATTGAAGCTGTGCGGCCTCGTGCAATAGTGGCACTTGACCTGGCTGTGCTTATAATAAAACTTTGGCGGAACATCTTCAGGTATTTCTCTTGTGATGCAGTTGTCATTTTCGCAGAGAATTGCCTTGAATTTCTCAACTCTTTCTCCGCCCCTGATGACATTTATCGTAGCGTCTGGTGATTTTATTACAATGCGCTTGGTGATTCTTTGGGTTGGCTCTGTGTCAAATATTTTCAAGACATCTTTTGTTGGCTCTGCATCTCCTCCTTCTGGACGCATATCCAAGCCAAGGAGTGCTGTTGGGCGTTTGCTTTCAAGATTTAATGATTTGTAAATTTCAATTGCATTTTCGAGCTTGATATGGTCAACTGCTATTCCATTGTCAATCTCATCTATATACCTGCGGCCCTTGTTCTTGCTATCCCGTATCAAATAAACCCGATTATTTGCCCTGATAAGCTCGTCTGAATCATAAGTTGACTTGAATCTGGTATAATCCTTGCCACTGCCAATTATTTCTAGCAGCAGGGCTTTGCTTAAGAAAATACCATCTTCTGCCTCCGGAAGGTACGCCTGGTTTTTCGTGAACACAACTGCAAACTCAATCTCTTCATTATGGCTGTCAATCGGCAAAGGGTGAAGCAGCATTGTCATCAAGTCTTCGACATGCTTGCTTGTGATCCTGTACGGCTCGCAAATCCTGTACATCTCTGCAGCAGGAATTTTCTTTTCAAGATTTATCTGGGGCCTTGTCTGGTAATATACCTCAGATGCGCGCATTGCATCTCTGCACGTATCGTGTATGACGATCTTCACTCCCCTTGACTTAAGCAGATTCATCAGGTGCTCTGGCATCATTAACTCTTTTGGTGCTGCAAGATTAAGCGTTATATCCTCAAATTTAGACAAGCCAAGAGGAAGCGAGTGCACTGTTCTTCCATTTTTTATATCATTGCCGATGCCAAGGCGCAAGCCATCTATGCCTGGATGAATCTTGTTTAGCCTAACAAGGTCAAGCTGGGTTTGGGTTGGGTGCTCATTTGCGCCATCACCCCCGTTAATTACAGGGATTTCTGCGCAGTCAGCTGCCCACTGCACTGAGCCGTCAAGAGGATGCCTCATGACAATTGCATCTGCATGATTTGCCTCGTACATCTTAATTGTCATGAAAAGAGACTCTTTTTTCATCACAGCAGTGCCCTCTGTCCCTGAAAATCCGCAGACCAACCCGCCAAACTCGTACATTGCTGTCTCAAAGCGGGTTCTTGTCCTTGTGCTGTCCTGGTAGAACAGAGATGCAAGCTTTTTGTTTTTCAGCTCATCAGAATATCTTCTGCCTGAGAGCTCACGCTCCCTCATCTCTTCTGCTTTGCCGATAAGATGCTCTAATTCTTCTCTTGAGAAATCATCAATTGCAACTATATCCTCGTTCTTGAAATTGACTGCCATTAAAATATCTTTGAGAAAATAACTGGCTTAAAAGCATTATTGTATTTGAAACATTATTTGGGAAACAAGCTATTTGAGTGGGTGAAATTTTATATACCTACTGAACAATATTCATATTTATGGAAGAAGCAAGTTCAGTCTATGGCATGATAAAAGAGCTTTACGATTGGGGAAAAACATATATCACAGAGCCAAAAGCAGTAAGAATTACAAGCAGGCGAATAAAGAAAAGATATCCGCTGCTGGATAAGTGGGAGATTTTGCTTCAAGCAGTCTGCGAAGTGAATGAAAGGAAATATCTTAGAACTTAAATCCTTTTGGCAGCTTTTTCCCTTTTAATTTCTTCATCAGCTTTTCAGGAGAGTCTGCTCCGCCTTTGAGGACTTTGGCTAGCTTCTTTGCCTGCTTGTACTGCTTCATTAAGTCTCTTATGTCTGTTGAGCTCAGGCCAGCTCCTTTTGCAATCCTGTCAATCCTTGATGCATCAAGTATTTCAGGGTTTTCCAGCTCTGCTTTTGTCATTGAATCCATTGCAAACTTCCATTTCTTTAATTTGCCTTCCTGGACCTCAAGAGCATCTTTTGGGAGCTGCAATTGCCCCATTCCTGGAATCATTTCCATTATCTTTGTCAATGGGCCCATTTTTTTCATAGCTTCCATCTGAGAATAAAGGTCAACAAGAGTGAATTCGCCTTTGATGAATTTTGCCTGTATATCTTCTGCTTCCTCTTCAGAGATTGCATCTCTTGCTTTTTCAAGCAAAAGCTCAATATCGCCCATGCCTAAAAGCCTTCCAACAAATCCTTTTGGGTTGAACTGCTCAAAATCCTCTGTTTTCTCTCCAACACCTATGAATTTTATTGGAGCCTGCGTGACTGCACATGCACTTAAAGCTCCTCCGCCTTTTGCAGTGCCGTCCATCTTTGTGACAATTACACCTGTTATTCCTGCGCTTTCGTGGAATGTCTGTGCTTGATTTTGTGCTGCCTGGCCAATATCTGCTGAGATAACGAGCAAATTTTCATCTGGCTTTACAAGATCATACACTTTCTTTAGTTCGTCAATCAAGTCTTTGCTCAATGCATCTCTTCCTGCTGTATCAATAATTATTATGTCATACTTAGGATATTCATTCTCAAAAGATTTGTAGATTTTCAGCGGGTCTTTTTCAGTCTTGTTAATGAATACAGGAACATTGACGCTCTTTCCAACCTGCTCTATCTGATGCATTGCAGCAGGCCTGTGGATATCCAAGCCAACTAAAGCAACTTTTTTGCCTCTTTTTGTGAAGTGCCTTGCCAGCTTTCCTGCTGTTGTTGTCTTTCCAGAGCCAAATAAGCCTAAAAGCATTATCTTGTTTGGCTTCTTGTCAGTTATGTTCAGCTCTCCTTTATCTCCGCCAAGGAACCTGACTAATTCTTCATAAACAATATTCACTAAATGCTCTCTTTTAGTCAATCCGCCAGGTGTCTCTTCTTTAAGCGCGCGCTCTTTGATTTTCTGAGTCAGGTCAAAGACTAATTTTACATTTACGTCTGCCTGCAAAAGAGCCTTCTGGATATCTTTTACTAATTCGTTAACTAGCTTTTCGTCTACAAAAATCGCTTTTGCAATCTTCTGCAGAGTATTCTTCAGGCTTTCCCCTAATTTCTCTAAGACCATAGCGTTTACTGAATTCTGGGTGGTTTATAAATATTATGATGCGCACGTGCGTTTATGTTTATTATTACTTTAAGGTGACTAAAAAAGCATAAGCTTTTTAAACGTATACAGAGTATATGCATATAAATTAAATATCTCAAAATAACAGGAAAACATATGGCAAGAAAGAAGAACCGCAGGCAGGTGGAACTGAAGCCAATGCCTGTGACAAGAAAAGAGAATGAAAGCGGAGAGGAAAAGTATCCTCTTGCAAAAGTAATAAAGAAGCTTCCGACGCGGCTAGACGACACTTTAATACCAAACGTATACACGCACCCAAAAGAAGAAGCTGTGGTTATTCGTGCAAGACAGGAGTTCTATTCAAGCGAAGAAGTAAGCCAGTCATACTGCCAGGTCCTGGAGAGCTACAAAGGAACTGAGGCTGCGGCTGAAGAAGGGCCTGAGCCAAAACAAGATCCTGAGCAGGATTTGCCAGAAACAAAAAAGGAAAATCAAATTACAAAACTGCCAAAGCACGAGCTTCAAACGCTGCTTCACAGAAGCGCTCTTGCAGAGCACAGAAAGGAAATGGGGCTTGACAAGCTCAGGGACATCATAAAGAACAAGATTGTAGAATCCTGCTCATTCAAGCGCGGCCTTGAGATGATTGTAGACTTGATTAAGAGCAAAAAACAAAAGGACAGCTTTGAATGGCTGGGCAGGCAGGACACACTGAAGCCATTGCTTGATGAAACCCTGCCATATGAAGATACTGTGGCAGCAGTGAGCGAGGTTTATCCAGACCTGACTGCTGACGAAGTCGCATGGCTCTCCTTGGCAGGATCAATACGTAATGGCTGGATTTTTGACAGGATTGCGCCATTTTATTATCCACCTGCGCTTGTCTCGATGAGCATTGACGGCTTTGATTGCGCATTTGGAACAATTGATGACAAATTTGACGATAATTTCAAGGAAGCAACTGCCTTCAAGATAGGAGGAATCACAGGAATAGACACGCAGACACTGCACATCCCTTTTGACCACAATCTTGCGCAGGCAATAAAAGCGCTTGTGATACTTGAGACAGAGGACCAGGACATATTCCGCGGGCTATGGAAAAACGAAGACATCCTTGCAGTAAAGCGCGGAGACGCAATGCTGGTAAAGGCCTTGCTTGAGAAGCAGAAAGAAAAATACAGGCTAGAAGGAGTAGACCTCTCCAAAACATACCTGCAAAGGCTGCTTGATGACAAAAGCTTTTCATTTGGCAGAGATGATCTTGAGGCAATCAGGGGGCAGATTAACAAGTATTACTGTGAAAACAATTTCAGAAACAGGTACCTGCATAATGTGTGCGATTTTGTTAAGCTGATGGGCCTACTCAAAAATGTTCCAAAATTCATCAAAGAACAGAAGCCATTTGACGGCCACGTCATGTTCTACGGCGGAAATGTTGAATTTATTGACCTGCAGGGAAAGATTGAATCAGTGCCACTGCTTGATTACGCCCTTAATGAGGCATCCCTGAAGATACACGAGGCTACAATTGATGTGACCAGGAAGAACAAGCTCGTCAGCCAGCTGTACAAAGAGCTGTCCCGCAGAGTTTCAGACAAAAACCTGAGCGAGGGCAACAGTATGGCAATAGATGCTGTTAGGGGGCAGATATGGGACAAATACGAGATATACATTCCCCTGCACATTGATTCAAAGAAAACAAAAATGGAAAAAGCAGAGTTTTTCCTGAAAGGATTTACTGACGACGAGTATATTGAGAGAACAGTTAAGTTTGGATTCAATGAGCTACAGGCAATAAAAGATCTGCTTGACTCAATGCCAGAGGGCTTTGCAAAGCATGTCAGGTCAATAACAAAAAAACAAGACCCGCGCTTCAATATCGAGACTTTCAGGACAGGCGAGATAAGGGGCGGATGCTTTGAGAATAAAACAGGAAAAATTGTGCTCTCGCTGCCAGTAGAGTCTCCGGCCAGGCTTCTTGAAAACAAATTCAATTTGGATTATGCTGCTGCAAAAAAACAGGAAACAAAAAAGCGCCTGAAAAAAGAGTTTATTGATAGCGAACTGCATAATGCCCTTTTCCAGCATGTTCTTATGCATGAAATTGCAGAATCAATGTTTCCGCACATGGGCAGTGAATGGAAAAATAAATGGTTCGCGATTGAAGATATTCCTAAAGATATTGCCGGGAAAGAGGACTGGTATTTCCTCACGCAGTATGGCAAGAAAAACCCAAGAGAGGATTTCTGCGAAACATTCGCAGCATACATTGTGCACGGAACTGATTTCAGAGCTTTTGCAGAGAAACACCCGCACATTAAAAAGAAATATGACTTTATGCAGGAGCTTTTCTCTGGTGACGGCAGGAAAAGGGAGTTCGAGAACAGGACGCAAGCTACTTTGAGGATGCTGCATCAGGACCCAAGGAATACCTTTGAGCAGATTATGATAGAATCCATGATAAGAGACACCATAAAAGATGATGAGCTTGCAGCAGAAGAGCGGGAAAGGTTTATTGGCAGGGTGATGTCATACGAGGATGTAGAGGAAATAATGGCTGAGCACGAAGAAGAGGGAACTGAGACATCAAGGGAGAAAGCAGCAAAGATACTCCAGAAAAGGGAGTTTGAATCAGAGCAGTTTGAAGAGCTGCAAAGGCTAGACCTTCTCTGCAGGAGACTTATAAATGCAGCCACTATCGCTGTCTATAAAGCAGGCGCCGCTCCTGATATTGCATATCAAATTCCGCAAATCATACACGACGAAGGAGAGGCTGGGGCAGTAAGGCTTCTTGCTGAAAACGGCGCAACAAAGGAAAAAGCTGATGAGTGCGTGAAGCGTCTTTCTGGCCTGTATGAAGCGTTCCCAGAAGCATATGAAATGTTAATAGCTGATGCTGAGGAAAGCGAACAGGATATTACTGGAATAGTGCAAGAATTAACAAAATACATAAAACATATACCTCCTGAAGATGAATCACTTTCTGGTAGCTAAAATCATAATCTTTTTAAACATCTGCTTGTTATAATCTGTTATCTATTGGGGCACAAAATGAGAAAAATCAGTTTCATAAAATATGCAGCAACAGCAGCCACACTTGCGCTGGCAAGCCTTGTTGGCACACTTTTTTCAGGATGCTCTGACCATTGGCCAGCATCACAGCCAATACCGCCAACACAGCCAACATTAGAGCAGAGAATTATTCTTAATGAAGGCGAGGATGTTAGGCTTGGAGATACTTTCTTTATACAAAGAGAGGTAGCAACTCTGCAGTATATCGCGCATGACCCTCAAAACAGGACTTTAAGATTTGTCAAGCCAGGGGCGAGGCCTGAGGAGATAAGGGATCTAACTTATGATGCTGATAATAACACAGCAATCTTTGCTTCATACGGATATGTCCATGCAATCAAAGTAAATCCAGACGGAAGCCTGCAGGTAGATCTTGACGCAGACAATATCATAAGCAAAAACAGCACATTCTTCAAAGACCGCCTTGTTGTTGACATGCATACCAAAATTGCTGTGGATGACTTTTTCATCATCAAAACAAAAGACGGATTAGTTCCATACAAGTTTGATAAAGTATCTTACTACGGCACAGAGGCTGAGATTGATTTTGAGAACTATAACAGGAATGATGTGTACTCATACAATATCCAGGGAGATAATGGCCAGTATAAGAGAGAAATAATCTTCAATGGCACCAGTATATTAGTAGCCCTTGACAGCACAACAAATGAGGTGACACTGTCCAGCTTTGACGGCCAGAATCTGGAATGCCTGCTTGATAGGACAATTGTTGCCAACGAGGGAAGAAGCATAAAGCCAGGAGAGCATTTCCTTATAGATACCATGGACAGTCCATCACCAAAAGGGGAGGTATGGAAATATGTTGGCAAAAATCCAGCAGATTCTATACTGAACTTCAGGAAATTTGGCCCAGCAGGATTTGAGACCCAGGAAATAACATTAAGCAATGGAGAGGCAACGCTTCTAGCAAGCGGATTCTCTTACAAAATAAAGATGAACAGCGACCAGACAGTCAACATAGACCTTGACAAGTCAGGATTCATAAGAAAAAATGAAGTTCCACTGCTTGACAGGTTTGTTTTCAATGAAAAAAGGCCTGTTGCTGGCGGAGATGTGTTTGTCCTTGAGAATACCGCACAAACAGAGCAGTTCCATGCAGCATACAGGCTGCAAAACATTGATACTGTGAACAAGGTTGTTTACTTCACTAATCTTAACCTGCCGCAGTCTGTCGAATGCAGTTATTCCACCACAGATGGAAACTCTGGAACGCTTGTATCATCAGGAATATCACACAACTTCACTGTGACAGAAGCAGACAACACAATCCAGATAGACATGAATGGCGATGGAAAGATAGAATAACTTTTTTTATTTTATTTCACTAAACACTTTCTCTATATCTTTTGTTGACCAGCCTTTGGTTAGAAGCTCCTGCTTAATCTCATGCTCATCAACACCAGAATCAAGAGACTGGACAATATATTCATGAACTGTCTTTATCTGCTTTTCTTTTGGCTTTCTAGAAGTGAATGTAAGAAGAGTTACAACAAGAAGGACTGCATTGATTGCCAGTAAGCCAACAATGTACACTGCTGTGCTGTCTTTCTTTGGGGCCTCTGCTGGCTTTGCATCAAGCTCTTTCTTTACCTCATTCAAGTCATTCACAGATGTCTTTATTTCCTGCATCTGGGAGTTAATCCCGTCTAATTGCGCAGCATAGCCTGTTGTTGAGACCTCGATTGGCCTGCCCATGTTTGCTTTTATCTGCTCAAGCTCATTAAGCTTTGTCTCCAGTTCAAGAAGCCTTGCGTCAAGAGTTGTTATCTGGCCATCAAGCTTTGCAGAAAGCTCCTGCACCCTAATTATGTGGACATTATCGCCCATAAAATTAGTCATTCTAGGGACTGCAGGCACAGTGTCCTGTTGTGCGGCAACAACTGTTGCCAGCACTGTTAAAATCAGTATTAATATTAACCCCTTTTTCATATAATCTCTACATTCCCCTTTCTTGCAGAACTGGTATATAAATCTTACTCATCTGGTTTCGCTTCATAGCATCTCATCAGTCTTGGATGGTGCCACATCTCCTTTTGAGTGTAATTCTTGCTCTTCAGCCTGCCGTCAAAATAATGCAAGGTGTAGCTAAATCCTTTTTTGCATTTGTTTACAGTCATCTTGTAAGGGATTACTTCCCTGCCATCTATCTTTGCTATAATATGAGCCCTCTCTGCAGCATCAACTATTTTTTCCAACTGCTTGAACACAGCATTCAATTTCCTTGAAGCTAGATCATCACATGTAACACTATTCAAGTCAAATGGCAGGGTGATAATAAAATTCTTCTTGTTGTAATGAACCAGGTCGAGATAAATGTGTTCAAGCAGGTCCTTGTCAGGCACAGCCTCTGGCAGCATATGCAGATTGTTCATTAATATGCTTAAGTCCGCTTCATCTTTCTGCAGAATCATCTATTCATCACATAAATCTCAGAATACTTCTCTCTTAAGTAAGCAATGAATGCTTTCGGGTCAAGCCCCCTGCCGCAGGCTTTCTTGATTATCTCTTCTGTGGTTATTGTCCTGCCGTAAATATAGATTTTCTTTGTCAGCCATTTCAGTATATCATCAAACTTTCCTTTTCTTATCTCAGAAAGAAGGTTAGGGTGCTCTTTAAGCATCTCATTATACAGTTGTGCAGAGTAAATGTTTCCAAGAGCATATGTCGGGAAGTATCCAATAAGTCCAAGAGACCAATGCACGTCCTGCAAAACACCTTCCCTGTCTGTTTTAGGCGTGATCCCAAGGTATTCTTTGGCTTTCTGGTTCCAGACTTTAGGAAGGTCTTTTACCTCTATTTTGCCTTCTAATAATGCAAGCTCTATTTCAAACCTTAGAATCACGTGCAGGTTATATGTGACTTCATCTGCCTGGACTCTTATCAGGCTGGGCACCACTTTGTTGGCAAGCAGCTGCATCTCTTTCAAGGATTTTCCTTTCAGCTCCTTGTATTTCTTCATCTGTGGAAGCATGAATTCCCAGAAAACAGGATTTCTCCCAATTATATTCTCATAAAATCTTGATTGTGATTCATGCATGCCAAGCGAAGTTCCTGCACCCACAACCGTGTAGCCATATTCTTCTGGAATGCCTAATGAATACAGGGCGTGGCCTGTCTCGTGCACTGTTGAGAAGAATGACTCAGGAAACCCATCATTATAGTTTGTTGTGATTCTTGTGTCTTTTATCCCTAAAGTTGATGTGAATGGGTGCTCTGTCTCGTCAAGCCTTGATTCTGCTCCCAGTTTCAGGCCGAGCTTTTGGCTTATGAATTTTCCAATCTCTTCCTGCACCTGCTTTGGAACACTCTTTGGCGGCTGAATCTTGTTTTGCTCTTTGTATATTTTTGTTGCCTGGATGTCTTTGATTAATTTTACTAATTCTTTTTTCAGGTAATCAAAAGTCTTCTTAACTTTCTCTACGCGCATTCCTTCTTCATAATCATCTAACAAAGAATTGTAAGGATGCCCCGGCACTCCTCTGAGTTTTGCCTCTTTTCTCTTCAAATCAATTACTTTTTTCAAGTGAGGCTCAAAGAGCTTGAAGTTATTTGTATGCTTTGCTTTCTTCCAAGCCTCATATGCCTGGCTTGTGACTATTGATAGTTCCTCAACAAATTCAGCTGGAAGTTTCTTCTCTCTTTTGATATCTTCTGCAAGCCTTGTGATTATTATCCTGTCTTTCTCGCTCAGTTTTGATTTCAGTGCCTTGTTCACTGCTCTCTGCAGTTTTTTGTCAGTCAGCTTTTCGTGGCAAATCCTGCTAAGAATACCAATCTGCTCTGACCTGAACTCATGAGACTCGCTAGGCATGAATGTCTGCTGGTCCCAGTCAAGAAGAGAGACAGCCCTGCCAAGAAGAGTTATTTCTTTCTGCGCCTTGTTTGCCTCTTTTAGCTCGTTCATAGCACTCACTTTTTTAATTTAATTTGTGATTTAAATAGAAACAGAAGTTGTATATAAACGCTTCGATTTGGGGTGCATAGAAGAATTATCTGCTTTCAACATGCCCAGCGCTTTCACATAATTAAACACACTCTCTGCAAACAATGACTCTTGGTAAATCTCTTTGTTGTTTTGCACTGTCTTCAGCCATCTTGCAGAATTAAACAGCCTGTGTTTTACATCTGTCACAAGCGTATTAAAAAACGTCTCCTTTGCAGACTGCTCATAATCATCAAACAATGCATTGCTGTAGTTCTTCTTGTCCTCAGCATAAATCTTCACAGCATCCCTTGTTTTCCTTGCTCCCCAGCCATTGATTGAGGCAAGCATTGCCCACCCAAGCCTTTCATCTTCTTTTGTTGCAAGAAGCTCGACAGCAACATCATAAGAAAGCATTCCCCTCTGCTCAAGAAGCTTTGTCTTGTCATCAAGTGTGCAGTAGTCTAATGCTTTTTTCAGGACTTTTGAGGTTACTTTCATCTCTTCCTGCAGTGCCTTCAGCGTGAACTTAGGATTTTTTTTCTTTCTTGCAGTGTATATTTTGTAAATAGCTTCTGCTCTCTCTGCAGGACGGTCTTCCTCAAACAGGTCTTCTTCATACTGCAGTATCCTTGCTTCCTCAAGGCTTATGTCCTCTGCAATCAATGCCTCTATCTTTTCAAGGCCTGCAAGCCTCGCTGCCCTTGAGCGCCTGTGCCCAACAACAACACAATATGTTCCGCTCCCAATCGGCCTCACAAGGATTGGCTCAAGAAGCCCTACGTCTTTTATGCTCTCAGCAAGAGATTTTATGCTCTCGCTGTAGAATACTTTCCTTGGCTGCGTGGTATCATCAACAATGAGGTCAAGCCTTATCTCTGTGACTGGCTGCGGCTCCTTGTACTCTCTTGATTTCAAGTCAAGCTTCAGCCTGCCATTAAGGATTTCCTCCCTGAGGTTTCTTCTCTCTTTCTGCTGCCTGTAACCGTGCCTCTCAAGCTCGCGCAGGACACAATCGAGGGTGATTGTAATGTCTTTTATTGGCTGCTCAAGATTTTCTTTAAGCTTTTCCTGGCTGAAATAATTAGGGACAGAGTGCAGAGCCTCTGACAAGGCGATAAAAAATCTCGAGCTGTCAGTGAGATAAATGCGGGCATCTTTTTCAAATGGCGCTAATTTTTTAGGCCTTGCTGATTTTAACTCAAACTCGCCTGCCTCTATCTGCCTTAATTCCTCCAAAACTTCATCAATCAGTTTCTTGACATCCCTGTGCCTTCCTTCTTTCATGCCCCTGTAAAATGCCATCTGCTGCTTCTGGTCAGGCATGCGCGCAATTTCAGACGCAATAGAGTACCTTACATTGCCTTTTTCAAGCTCATACGCGATTCCTGGATGAAGCCTCTGCAGCCTGAATGCACGCCTTACTGTCTTCCTGTTCTTTCCAAGGTAGTCTGCAAAATCATCCATGCAGTACTTTTTCCTTATCTCTGCAGGGATATCCCAATATGTCTTGCAAGTATCAAGCTCTTTTAGAGGCATCATTCCTTTTTTCGCAAGCTGAGCCTTGTAAAGCTCCCATCTTGAGCCTGCAATATGATGTGAAGCAATCTTTTCCTGGGTGTTTTCAGCAAGCTGTATCTTAAGAATTTCCTCCTCGGTGAGCTTTGGATAAATCATGCAGGGAATCCTTTCTAATTGCGCAAGCTCGCAAGCAAGATACCTTCTTTGGCCTGCAATGACTGTGCATGTCCCGTTTTTCTTCATAACAAGAATCGGCTTAATCAGGCCAACTCTTGAGATAGACGAAGCAAGATTCAGCAGGCTGTCTTTCCTGAAAGTCCTGCGATAGTTCTTCCCTAGAGTGATATCCCTTCTAGAAAGATATCCAAACCTCTTATCAACCCCCATATGTGGTTATTTCAAGTATTTGTTTAAAAGTTTTTATCTAAAGGAATATATATTCGCGAGAATGCAAGTAACAGGTAATTAATGATAAGAGATTTTTCCAGAACTCATATCAACATCCTTGACTGTAATGACTTTTCCATCTCTTTCTGTCTTGAATCTTGAGGTGAATATCTGCTTTGCAACTTCTTTTGCTATGCCGCCGGCACTTATGCTTGTATCGCTGACGATTTTTGCACCGCGGTCAAAATACTCCTGTGCCTGCGATGTGTTAAACCTGGCAAAAAGCCTTTCTTTGAATTTATCATTATCTGCCCTGACATTTTTTGAATATGCGTCTTCTACTCTTGCGTTTTCTGGGTCAATCAGCCCAAGCCCATTTCTTGGCTCAATGGCATAAACTTTATTGTCCCTGTTAAGGTCTCTCAGTTCTCCTGCTTTGGGAAGCAAAAAGAAATGCCTAAGCTGAGGGTCTCCGTGCACAAGGCCTTCTCTAAGAAATATCTCTGAAACAACACCAGCAAGATATGCGACACGCTCTCCTGTCCTTACCTGGTCTGCCCCAATCTCATATTTTCTCTCTTTTGGGTTGTCAAGCTTGTTCAAAGGCATGCCTGGGCAGAAGAATTCGTAAATCACTGAATTCATAGAGTTTTTGTCCTTTGGATCTCCGTATTCAAACCTTACTGCCTGCGGGCAGTACAGCGTGAAGTCCTGCGCCCTGAGCATCTCATTGTATTTCTTGAATAATTCTGAGATAAAAACTGTCGCAAATGCCTCGTAAATAGTCTTGTTAAGAGTTCTGTCTTTTATCTTCTTTATGAGGCCTGCCTGCGGGATTATCTCTATCTGCGAGCTTTTCTCCTTCTCAACATTCCACTTGTCTGAGAGCAGCAAGTCCCCTAAGTCATCTATCTTCATTCCAAGCTCCCAGTAATTGTTCGCCATTTTTAAACCTTTCCCCACATTTAGTATTATACAGTAGTAATCTCCTGACTATATAAACCTTTCGCTTTTTAACCACCAGAAAGTAATGAATTTATACGGGCTATAAGCCTCGAAAACAAGTATTATGCGCGTTTTGCATAGAACCCAATAAAGCGCCAATTTTATATATTTACGTCTGCTGCTTCTGTATATGGGCTTGTTTTTAGAGGCGAGGGTATCAAATTACGAGAAAGATATAGGGGAGCTTGCAAGAAAATACTGCCCAGGTTTTGAGCCATTTCCCGCAGGCAGGCTTGATGTAGTTAAATACGGCTACGCTGTAAAAAGCGAAGGCAAATTCCGCCTGGTCATGATTTCACAGGCAATTGGCAGGCTTAAAACTGAAAATTACAATGTCATCGTCACAGTCCACGGAACAGATAAAGAGCAGGTTAAAAATCAGATGACTGACTTAGAGAAGAACCTGGGCATAAATCTTAGAGCTGCGCCTGAAATCATCAAAAAACAGCAGGAATTGCTTGCAAGCTTGCTGGGCTTTTGACAATCGCTGGCAAAATTTAAATAATCAAGCATCTGCACTTCTTTTATGCTTATCAAATGGTTCGGCCACTCAAGCTTTGAGTTTAAAATAGGAAATAAGGTTCTTTATATCGATCCTTATGCAGGGGAGCATGAGGAGTATAAAGACAAAGCAGACATTATTCTTGTTTCTCATTGGCATTATGACCACTGCTGCATTAATGTCATGAAACAAATAATGGTTGATGGCACAAAAATAGTGAGCACAAAAGAGACAGCTGCGCAGTTCGGCGGAGCAAGAGTAATCAATCCTGGGGAAACAGTTGATTTTGGCGGAATCATGGTCACTGCAACACCTGCATATAATATCAGAAGAGGAGACAGGCACCCGAAAGGATTCTCATTAGGATTCCTCATAAATGCAGAAGAAAAAACAATCTATTTCATGGGCGATACTGAACTTATTCCAGAAATGAAAGAAATAAAAGCAGATATTGTCCTTGCGCCAGTCGGAGGGACAGATGTCATGGATGCAAAAGAAGCTGCAAAAGCAGTTGAGCAGATTAATCCTAAATTGGCAATACCCACTCATTATGGCAAAGTCGGAGATGTTATGGATGCAGAATACTTCAGGGATTTGCTTGAGGCAAAGAATATAAAGGTTATTATACTAGATAAAGGAAAAGAAAAAGAAATATGAACAAGCACATAGGCGGTCAGGCAGTGATTGAAGGGGTGATGATGAAAGGGCAGAGAGATATAGCGATATCTGTGCGAAAGAAAGGAAAAATCATCACAAAAAAGACAAGATACAAATCACTAACTGAAAAATTCAAAATTCTAAAGCTGCCGATTCTTAGAGGGATAGTGAACCTCTTTGAAATGATGATTATAGGCATAAAAGCATTGACCTGGTCTGCTGACCAGCAGGTCGGTGCAGAGGAAAAGATAACAAAAAAAGAGCTTGCAGTCACAATGTTTATTTCATTTGGAGCTGTTATTCTGCTTTTTGTTGTTGTTCCATATTATGTAACTAAAATATTTGTGAAAGAGCCGAATCTCGTATTTAATTTGATTGACGGCGGATTGAGGATAATTATTTTCTTCATCTACCTTTATGCGATTGGATTGATGAAAGACATGAAAAGAGTATTTCAATACCATGGGGCAGAACATAAGGCAGTGAATTGCTTTGAAGCAAATGCTAAATTAACCCCTGCAAATGCAAAAAAATACCCAAAAGAGCATATAAGATGCGGAACAAGCCTTTTAGTTATCGTGATTGTGATAAGTATCCTGCTTTTCTCTTTAATTAAAGATCCAAGATGGTTTGTAAACATTCCAATAAGAATACTTCTTGTTCCTGTGATTGGAGGAATAGGCTATGAAGCTGTAAAACTGGCAGCAAGATTCGAGAAAAATCCGCTAGTGAAGATTGTGACCCTGCCAGGCCTTTGGACTCAGAAATTCACAACAAGAGAGCCAAATGAAAAGCAATTAGAAGTTGCGATTAAGGCGCTTAATGCTGTGAAATGATTTTATCAGAAACCTATATAAAATCAGAGCAATAGGCAATAAAATGTGGGGTGGGAGCAATGTTTTACGAATTAAAGTATCCTGAGTTTATTGATAGCAAGATAATTGATGGAATGCAAGGAGAGCATATCTCATTAGAGAACATGTGCTTGGTAGACTGGATGCCTCGTCCGATTGCAGAATTTATTTTTTCTGATGAAAATTTGCGCAATCTTGTAGAAAGCGATTACCACGAGCGCGAAGTCTGGGGTCCTGATTCATTTATGAAAAACCAGATGCTCTTCGAGAAGCGGGTAGAATCTGCGCTTAGGGTGATGAATTTTTTTATTGCAGTAGAGAACTACATCTATTTTATGCACAATAGAGTTGAATTCACAACAGGTGTGCAGAAAATGCAGAGCATCGTATTATTAAATACAAACGAAATGCAGAAAATGCAGAGCCCGAATAAGCAAGAGATAACACCACTTGAAGCAGCACTTATCACAGCAATAACTGACGAATTGCCAGACTGTCTGAGAGCAGAAACAGCGTTTGATGAATCTGGTTTTAAAGAGTGGATTACTGCGTTAAGAGTCGATAAGCAAGTCCAGCAGAGTGAGACAGAGACAATATGCGCACTGCAGAAGCACATCCCCTCTGGAAAGTGTGCGTATGAAGTCGAAAATTATCTTGATAATGAAGAAGTAAAAGCAAAGCTGCCCTTAGCAAGGAAAATAAGGGATTACTTCAGGCAAAGAAGTTTGTTCAGTTCTGCTGCCCGGATGAGCGAGATGCTAAAAGAGCCTGAAGAGGACCTGAAAGACAGGATTTCAGGCTATTCAAGATATGAACACGAGATAACAGGAGCAGAAAAGCTAGATATGATCCGAGACATATTGATGCTTGCCAAATATAACAAGCGCGATGATATTGTCAATGAATGGATTGAGCTATATGCCCGCGAGCAGAAAAGATTAGATGGGAGATTTAGCAATGAACAGTATGCTTGTGGCTGGATGCAGTTGGCAGACTATTACGGCGAATATAGTCATACTTGGTACAAATCAGCTGAGCGACGTGCAAATCCTCTATTGGTTGAGTTCGCACAGGGATTCGGCTTTATCAGCTCAATGAAGGAAGAAGATAGGCTGGATATTGTGCGGCGCCTGGGTGCAAAGACGAATATACATCTGGATGACCTCAGAACCTTTTGGAAAAGATATGCTACGAAAGATACAATATCGCGAATTATCAAAGAAAGCGAGAATAAGTTTAGTGCTGCAATGAAGGCAGCAGGAATTGAATTAGAAGAAGAGCATAATTAAAATAATCCCGGAAATCTCTCAGGAAATTCTGTGTGCAGGAAGTGCGCTACCTGTGCAGTATGCTCAACAGCTTTAGCATACTGCTTATTATTCTTTTTAACGCAAGCTGCAAGAAAGTTATAGAGCGCCTGTCCTGAAAGCTTATCTTGTTCAGGCCAATCTGCAAAAGCACTGAATTTAGTCTCAATGCCTATGCATCTTGCGCCTAAGCCCTGGATCAGCTCATGTTTAGGCATGGCCCCGCAGCCCTCTGCGTGAATTCTTTTCTCCATAAGCAGATTATACAATGCAGTAACTTCAGTGTGTTCAGTAAAATGGGCAAAATGAAAAGTATCAGGGAATAGCACTATGTAATATGGCTCTCCTGTATTTAACGTCTTGAATCCATTATGTATATCTATTATTAAATCAGGCGCGTGTTCTTTTATCACAGGAACAACCTGCTCATAGGCAATTCTTTCTTGCTCTGTATCTTCTGGATTTGAGCCTTTATTCTCAGGCACTGCAAATATTTTTACAGAATCTGGAACTCCATAAAGCTCCTTGTACTTTTCAATAACTCTCTCGCCAAATTCAGCTTCTGCCTGGTGAACTCCTGTGACAATAAGTGTTTTCATAGAACTGAATACTTTTAGTTGGTTTAAAAAGATTAGGATTCTTTAATTAGAGGCTTGTACTCTGGTCTGTTCTTCATGCATTCTTCATTCCTTGCCAAATTTTTCTTGAACTTGATGCAGTAAAGGATTCCTTTTTCTGTATCTACTTCAATAATATCTGCAGACTTGTATGTGATTCCAACGCCGAGTCCAGCTCCAGACAGATAGCTCTGCTTTTCGCCGCGCTTTTCTGGGAGGGTTCTGCTCTCAAACAGTTTTTTTGTTTCTTCTGACTTAAAATAATTTCCCTGGTCTTTGAAGCCTAAACAAATACCTTCTGGCCCGAGAAACAAGCCAATTGTCACAGCATCCCCTTCTTTTGAACCATGGTCTAATGCATTTCGTAATGGCTCCAAAATAAGCATCCCCATGCTCTGCGTATCCATATTTGCTTGGATATCCAAAGCCCACCTGTAGTATGATGCAACAATATATGATAATCCTGTGATTGTACTGCATATCATATCATCCAGGCTTACTTTTATTCTTTCTGTGCCATCTCTGTAAGGTACGATATAATAAATAGTTTCTAAATCTTCTTCATCCTTGCATATCTGCTCAAGAATCTTTTTAGACGGCCTGAATTGCTCAAATTGCATTGTTCTCCCCCAAAACTGAAGATGCTGCTGCTCTTTTTATAGTTTTTGATTGAAAAATCACCGGGAGCGGGAATTTCGCCCGCAGCTCGAACCGCGAGATTCGAACCCGCACATCTCGGGCAGAGATAAGGGAGTTTCAATCCCCCGCAATACCTGACTATGCGATCCCGGCATCACAAACTTTATATACTTGTAGATTATTATTGCTATTACTCGGGCAGAGAAACCAGATTATGCGATCTTGGTTTTCTTTCTTTTTTTATTGATTTTTAGTTTTAATATACTTTTCTCAGAAAATCCCGGAATATTCACGGTAAAATCAGAAGAAATCCGGGAGTGCCCGAAGGACTTTCGGGAAAACAAGCATTCTTCCGGAATATTTTCAGAAAAAGCGAAAGCCCTGGCAAAGGTCCTGGCGGACAGAGAGGCTCGCAGCTTTGCTGCTCGCAATTTATTTATACAGAAGAACAATCCGCATATGGAATTCTAAATGCCCGAAGGGCCCAAGCTTGCAGAGCAGGTTTGTTTTCCTAAACTTTATAAATAAAAGCGCATCTCTATACTGATATGGATGATTACTGGGGGGAGTTGCAGAGCGTAAGCCGCGATTGTTTTAAAGAGGCTACGATACAAGAATCGCTTCATGACCCTGAATTAGCAGTAAGATTTACTTCTTTGGGCGTAGGATTAAGATATAAATTTCATAAGGGAGAAAATAATATTTCTTCATCTGAACTTTTAAAGAGGACTGTTAATGACTGCTGCTCAATCCTGGCTGAAGGAAAAGATAGTGTAAGAAAAAATATCATTCATACAAGGGATAAAGAAGAAGCCCTTAACTTATTATCCAAGGCAGATACTAAAGAGCCTGAGGAATTCTGGCAAGGCTACTTTTTTGCAGAGCATTGGGATAATAAAGATGCTCTGGAAGTATTCAAGCGATTAAATTCAGCAAATGCGCCTGTATCTGTCGTCCATTGGTATGGCAATCTTCTGGGAAAGCTTGGGTATTTCAGCTTGGCAAGAGAACCTCTGGAGCAGGCCGCAGCAAGAGAGCCAAACAGGTACAATCATTTTTCTCACCTAGGCAATGTATACAGAGGATTAAAGATGCATTCTGAAGCCCGTGATGCATATCTTCAAGCAATACATTTAATTGGGGCAGGGCATCTTAACCGGGTAGAGCTGATTCATCTGTTCAGATGCTACCACGGACTTACAAGACTGGGGTATACTGAGTACAAAGACAATATGGACAGCACAGAAAAGAAAGCCATTCTGAGCGGAGAGGTAAAAAAGCACGAACTTGAGAGGATTATGTTCTGATGGCAATCTTGGATGAAATAATCAAAAAATGCAATCCTGGTCACATAACCTTAGTAGTCAAGGCATCCAAGCGCTGCAATCTCAGATGCGAATATTGCTATGATTATGAAGCTCAAACTGATGATAAGAGCATGGATATGAGCCTTGCAACGCTTGATGCGCTTATCAAAAAATCAGTCGGAAGCAAAGATTTCTACAGAGTCGTTTTTGTCTGGCATGGCGGAGAACCGCTTATTCTTGGAAAAGAATTCTACCAGCAGGCAATCGACCTTCAGAAGAAATACAATGAAACAGATGTCCATGTCATAAACAGAATACAGACTAATGCAACATTGCTTGACGAGTCATGGGTAAAATTCCTGGCAGAGCAGGGCTTTACCATGGAAAGCAGTTTTGATGCATTTGATAACGATACCACCAGAGGGCAAACCAAACAAGTATTCAATAACCTGTTAAGAGCAAGAGATTTAGGCTATGCACCTAGAAACATCATGTTTATCGCAACAAGAAGAAACCTGCACCGCTTCCGCGAGGCCTATGACTTTTTTGATAAAGAGGGGCTGAACTTCAACCCATCCCCAATAATTGCCCTGGGAAAAGCATGCCAGGCAGAGCATCTTTCTATTACCCCAGAAGCATATGGGCAGGCCTTGGTTGATTTAATGGATTATTATGCTGAGAAACCAGCAAGAAACATCAGGGTCAGGTTTTTAGACGCAGTATTAAGCGCAGTCATGTCAGGCCAGCAAAACCTGTGCAGCCACGGCTATTGCGTTTATGAATACATGGCTGTTGACCATAAAGGAGACATATTTCCCTGCGCTAAAGTGAGCGACAGGGAATGGTGCTTCGGCAATGCCTCTGAAATTAATACTTTCAAAGATGTGTTCACCAAGGAAAATTATGTCCAGTATACAAAAGAATGCCAGGAGCGAGTCAGAGCCTGCGCAGCTGCTGAAAAAGGCAAACCCTGCCAGGTGTTTCAATACTGCAAAGGAGGCTGCGCCAGCAATGCCAAAGCTGCAGGAGGCTATACAAAACAGGATTTTTACTGTAAAACTTATAAACTAGTATTTACTCACGCTCTAAATATACTCAATGGAGGGGGAGAAAAATGAAGCCAAGTGAAATAGATTTTACCTTGCTGCTGCACAAGGAAAAGGTCATGAAAGAAAAAATAACTGAGGTATATGAAACACTTGAAATGAAAAAATTTGATTTAGACAGCGGAGACAGTGATAAGCTCAAAGAGTATCTTCGTGATACAGGAATGCCTGGTGAAAAGATTGACAGGATAATCGAGGGCTATGAGGCACAGCATCCTGAAGCTGCACGAAAATCTTATAGTGATTTAGAGAAAATGACAAGAGAGTTAGAAAAGCGAGGACGCGAACTTAATCAGAAAGAAAAAGAATTAACTGATCGAGAAAAAGAGCTTGACCGCAAAGCAAAGAATTTGAATAGAAGAGAAAATGCATATGTGCCTCCTCCAAGAAACGACAATGCTGGAGACTACCATAACTAACTTATTTTTTTCTTATATTTTTTTACTATTTGTAGAAAGATTTTTTAATACAAACTAAATATATTAGTAATATGGCTGATTTCAAATCAAAAATATTAAAGTTCTTCGGAGTATTGTTCATAATCATAGTCATTGCTTCTTTGGTTCTTGTTGCAGCAGGAAAGATGAGCTGGCCATTCTTCTGGATAATAATCATAATTTCTGCATTTGTTGCATATTATGCAATTCCCTGGCTAAAAGGGCAATAGATTCTACTAAATATATATTCTAGACCATAATCTTTATAAGCCAACAACCTTGATTTCTCTATATTCGGGGGTAAGACAAATGAAAAAACTAATAACACTAATTGCACTGTTTTTAATTACAATAATGACTGCATCTGCAGTTGATTTAAGTGATTATCCTGATTTCTTTATCAAGAATGGAAGCTTTAACGGGATAATCGTTATTGGGGAAAATGCCCCTGGAGAGGATGTTGTCTCTGCAATTGATATTGCAACAGCATTTCCAGTGCCTATTGGCGCAAGCCGCCTTGACAGCGAAATAAATGACATAACTGACTATAACGCGATTGTTATTGGAAGCCCCTGTGTAAACTCAGCTGCAGCAGAGCTTGAAGGGGAGACAGGAAGCAAATGCAGCAAATCACTTGAGGAAGGAAAAGGATACATAAAATTGTTCGAGCACGGAAACAGGGTGCAGATTCTTGTGACAGGGCTTGAAAGCACTGACAGGAGAGCTGCTGCACGAGTTCTTGCAAGATACAAGGAATTTACTCTTGAGGGAGACGCGATGGAAGTTGACGGATGGATGAGAGCTCCTACAAAATACTCCAACCCTAACACTGCTTCAGCTAAAAAAAGCTACACTGCGCTCAGCACAGATGAAGAGATCCAGAGGGCAAGAGCAATCAGAGAGGATGAAGTAAGGCAGCTGGTTGCAGCAAATGAAGCACTTCAAGAACAAAGATATGCTCAGAAAAATGAGTCAGTTGAACTCATAATCTACAACCCAGCACCTGCAACTCAAACACTTGCAGAGAAAGGCATCATAGCAAAGCTGGTTGATGCATTTTTTGGCTGGTTTTAATTTTTTTTCTTATTAAACATTCCTTCTACTTGCTCTAACTGCTTGTATATATTTTCAATCACGAAGCGCTTCAATATAGATTTTAGAGCCCAAAAACCGAAAAGTTTATATATAAAATGTATTTTAATATTAAAATACATTGTAGGTGATGAAAAATGGAAGTTGCTATAACCAAAATGTCAGAGAATGGGCAAATTGTTATTCCTTCAGAAATCAGGAAAGATGCAGGCATAAAACCATCAACAAAATTTATAGTATTTAATGAAGATGGCAACATTATGCTAAAGCAAATTAAGAAAGAAGCACTAAGGGAAGATATGCTATTAATTGAAAAAATCAGAAGAAGCGAGGAACAAATAAAAGAAGGCAAATTTGTCAAAGCAGATACCTCTATGAGCGATGAAGAAATAGATGACCTATTAATGGCTTAAAATGCAAATACTATTCTCAGAAGAGTTTAAGAAAGATTTTAAGAAAATTAAAGATAAACCTACGAGAATAAGAATCATTAATCACTTGAAGAAGTTAGAGCAACTTCCTGAATCTGGAAAGCCATTGCAGTATAATCTGAAAGGTCATCGCAGTATAAGAATCCCGCCATTTAGGATAATTTATAGACTCGAACAAGATAAGATTATTATAAACTGTTTTGATCATAGAAAAGATATTTACAAATGATTTCTGAAATTTTTGGGCTCTGGCTAATAATTACTGAGATTTGCTCTTAAACATTCCTTCTACTTGTTCTAATTGCTCGTATATATTCTCAATCAGATCATACTTCTTTGCTTCTTCTAATGTAACCCATGCATGCTCGCTGAGCTCTTCTGCTGAAAGCTTCACATCCCCGTTTGCATGCTCTCCATAAAGGCTTACTATAATTGTCGAGCAGCCATTTGGCCTTATGAAAACAAGGCTTGAGACATAACCGATGTTCTTAATCTCAAGATTTGTCTCTTCTTTTATTTCCTTTCTAAGTGTCTTTTCAAATATGCCAAGCCAATGGCTGCTTGTGTCTTTTGGCTGATTAATAAAATCAGAGCGCTCAATCTTCCCTCCTGGAACACACCATTTGTTTGGAAAAGCCTTCTCATTCGGGCTTCTTTTGCAAATCAAGTATTTGCCGTCTTTCCTTATTATTCCTGTCACAGAAACATAATGCATTTTTTCATTATTATCCATAATCTCACCCTAAAATCAGTTCGCCAAGGTAATATTTAAATAATTCCTCGAACTAATTTGACTAAAAATGAAGTATTCAGGGGGTTTGGCAAAAAAAGAAAGGGAGCAGATATTCAAACT
Source organism: uncultured Methanosarcinales archaeon (assembly GCA_964354285.1). GTDB lineage: Archaea > Nanobdellota > Nanobdellia > Woesearchaeales > ARS49 > JAWABT01. The sequence goes on from CAYGYR010000002.1 coordinate 26,280, forward strand.
GTTCCTGGACAAGGTCAGCCTGAAATTCAATGAGATAGAGAAAGCCATCAAGATAAGGTCAAACATGATAGCATACCATCTTGAGAAGATGATAGCAGAAGACATTCTTGTCAAAGACGGGGAGCACTACTGCCTGACAAAAACTGCTGAAAAATATATTCCCATAGTTACGCATTTAACTGGCGAGAAAATGAGCCCACTGCCAGTCATGCTTGTCGCAGTAGTTAACAAAAACCAAATTCTATTGATTAAAAGAAACAAAAGGCCATACCAGGGATACTGGTCAATGATTGGAGGCAAAATAAACCTCGAAGAGAGTTTTGAAGAGGCAAGCAAAAGAATTGTGCAGGAAAAAACAGGAATAATCGCAGAGTTTGCCTCAATAAACAGTGTCTTGCATGAAAGAGTTGTTGATGAGACTGCTGTAAAGCACAGCTTCATACATTTTTTCACAAAAATGGCTTCCAAAGAAATAAAATTCAAGATATCTGAGCGCGGGGAACTAAAATGGTTCAAGATAAGCAGCGTTGAAAAAGAAAAGATAATACCATCTGACCTTTGGCTGATTAAAAACAAATTAAATTCAAAAATCGCAGTTAAAAGCGCGCTTATGACAGATACACATGGCGAACTGTCCTCATTTAAAATAATACAGTAATTCTAGAAAAATATATAAATAAATACATATAATATGCATTTTGGAGGTGAAGTCCAATGGAAGCAAAAATACTTGGTGCAGTGCAATTAATTGGCGCCATCATCGCAGTGATTCTTGCATACATGAACATGTCTTTCTGGTCAGTGATTGTGTTTGCATTAATATTTGTAATAACTGCAATACATCACTTTACAGAAGAAGCACACTGAATTTTTATTTTTTTATTTATTTTAATCAACAAAGTATGAATTTGTGGTGAACATATGAAATTACATCAAACTATTGAAGAAGAGCTTACTTATGCCAAGCGCATGGCAGACATGGGGAACATATGCCTGATGGAAGCATCTCTTAAAGAAGCTGAAAAAGACCAGAGGTATATGCATCAGGCAAATGAAGTGCGCTATTATGGCTACAAGCATGCAGTCGAAATACATACTGACAATGCAGAACGATGGGCGAAACAAATAAGATTAAATATGCAGCTGCCAGACAGCAGAGAGTGGCTGGAAAGAAACCTTGATCTTGCAAAGGCATATGCACAAATTGCCGGGGTAGACATAAGCAAGAAAATTGAAGAAATATTTGCATCTATAGAAAAGAGTTAAGGCTTAATTAAAACATCATCAATGTTAATTTTTATTCCTTTGTCTCTTGCCTTATAGATATCACTCCTGTTCCTATCAATAACTGCGCCAACAGAAGAATCAATCCTGTTTGCTATCATGACTTTTGCCATTTTCTTTGTTATGGTTAAGACGTCAAGCCAGTCAGCATTCTGCTTATAATATTCCTGCGTCCTTGGTATGCTGTCTGTGGTCACAATTTTAATCCCGCAGTTTTTCAATTTCTGCTCTGCAGAAATGTGATTCGGGTCATCTTTCTTTTGGCTGAATATTCCGTGCCCAACCATGGCAACAACACCTGCAGCACCGTAACCCATTATGTTGGTGTATGCCTCAAGCAAAGAGCCACCAGTATCACACATATCATCTATCAAGAGGCATATCTTTCCATTCACTTTGTCCTCAATATTCCTGTCATTTATTTTTGCCTCTCCATGCGTTTCTCTATCCCCTTTATCGATTATGACATAATTGACGCCAAGCATTTCAGCAAATTTCTTTGCAAGCTTTGCGTGGCCAACATCAGGGCTCACCACCACAAACTCTTTTCCAGCATATTTCTGCTGAAAATAATCTGAAAGAACATAATTTGCAAAAAGATTATTGCCGTTAATAGAATCAACTGGAAGATCTATGTATCCCTGAGCCTGCGCAGAATGAAGTTCAAATGTAACAATCCTATTCAGCTTGCTCTGGAAAGAATTCTTAAGGTCATTGAATGTTTTTTTGGCAGATATAGGCACCCTGCCCTTGTCTTTCTTGTCCTCTCGCTGATATGGTATAAACGGGAGATATAAGTCAACACAGTCAGCGCCTGACCTTAAAAGCATGTCGCCCATAAGAGTAACTTCCTCCCAGTCTTCATGCAGTGTGTCATTGCCAAAAAGCCCAAAAAGGTCAACTTTTCTTCCCCTGACATTTGAAAGGCTTCTTATGTAAATCTCATTATTGTTGTGGTCCTTTATCTCAAGCCCGCCTTTTATGAACTCAATGTCTTTAAGCTTCTCGTATACTTTTTTTAGCTGTTCCTGGCGGAAGGTTTGAAGCTGCTGTGTTGTAAGTATTCGGTCCATTACATCAAGCTGCGTGTCTCTTTCTGCGTCATAGTGTTCCTTTAGCCTTTCAACAAAACCAGATGCTGCCGCAGCCCTGTTTGAAAGCACAAGGCTATTTGCACCAAGATTATTAAGAATGTCATACGCGCGGTCTAAAGCAGTGTCGTCAAGGTGCGCGTGTTTCTTTACTGTGCGTAATATTCTTTCCAGCTCTTCGTTATGCAATTTCCCACCTAAATCTTGTTTTAAGAAAGCAATTTATATGCTTTTCTGTTCTAGAGAATAATGATTCTATTCCTTGGGCCTTAATTCAGGCTCAAACTGATAGAAATCAAGGTTATATGCGTCTTCTGATGTTAATGCAGAGTAAAGCCTTAGTGCAATCTTTTCTGCTGCTTCATCCTCACCATCTACTTTTATGACTCCTTTTTTGCCTGGCTCGCCACCAAAAGCCATAAGCTCCAGGCAGCTTGTGAATCTCAATTCGTATATTTCTTTCTTATGCTGCGCTAGAAGATATGCTTTTCTTTCTTTTCCATCAGGCAGATTTGCGTCTTTCAAGAATTTCTGGCACTCATTAGCAAGTGCTGTGACTGTCCTGCAGGCAAAGCCTGGCTTTAAAGTCAAAACAACATCAATGCTTGTTGCACCATTTTCCTTCTTGATTTCAGGCTTTTCCATTGCTTTTGAAAAGCATTTTTGCTTTATAAAACTTTGTCGTAATGAAGCATACTGAATCTTTAAATATCACGGAACATAGTACCTTTGTATGGCTGATATAAAAGTAAGCGACCTCTATAAACTTATAGCAGAAGGCAATATGGAGCAAGCAAAAGAAGCAATGATGCAGAAGGATGCTTATTCTGGAAAAGAGGTTTGCGAATTACTGGAAGCAGTAATGAAAAGAATAGATGGCTTGGAAGCAAAAATAGGATTTTCTGGGGAAGTCAATGAAGAGAATCTTGGGAAAATAAAAGAAGATTTGAAGCAAAAAGTTGGAAATTTTAAGAGCAGCAGTAAGATACCTGAAAATTTTGATGAATACCGCCTAACTGAATCAAAAGCATCTGCCTTTGAGCAAACTGGCAAATTAAATGAAGCTGGAGAGTTATATATACTCTCCGATTGCTTTCGTGCGGCCAGTGGTAGGACTTCTAAGAACTTCCTTTATTTCTGCTCAAGACAGAAAAACAAGCTTAATGCTCGTTTTTTAGATAAATACGCAGCGGTATTACCTTGCATTAATAAGCTAAATGACCCTAAAAAAATTGGTCTGTGTCTTCTACATTTTTATTCAACACGGGCAAAAGCATATGAAGAATTCGGTGACAAAGAATCTGCTAAAAAAGACCATGAGGAATTGCAGAAAATTCTTGAAAAAATGTGATTTTACAATCCATTATGTGCCACAAACAAAGCAGTCAGTCTTCCAACAATATAAGCTGCTGCAATAACTGCTATTGTGATGGAAACATGCTCAGTTATTGCTTTAAGCGGGGGTATCTTCTCCTTCTTTGCAAGGTGATAGCTGTAGTATGCAATTACTGAGATGCCCCATGCAATGCACACATAAACTGCAGTTGAGACACTGAACAGAAAGAAAGGAACTGCGAAACTAAGTGCGAAAATAAACTTAAAGAAGAAAGTCGCAATCATTGCATCCCAGATCTGCCTTTTTGTTTTCTTGTATGTTGATTCCTCTGAGATATGCATTCCGAGAGCGTCTGAGCATGCATCTGATATTGCAATTGCAAAAATGCCTGCCAGAATAGCAAGCCTTGAGCCAGTGCTTGCATCCAAGCCAACAAGAAGACCTAAAGTCGTGATTGTGCCAGAAGTCAAGCCAAAGCCAAGGCCTTTTCTAAATTGAACTCTCATTTTTGCAATTCCGGAACTTTTGTAATAGCATCAATGCATTTCTTTGTAGTACATGCAAGTATCTCTTTCTCAATCTCTTCTGGATCAAACCCGACAATCACTTTCTCGCCAATAAATAGCGTCGGCACAGAGTTGGCGCCTGCATTAAATGCCTTGGCCATTGCCCTGAACTTGTCTGCATTTGCCGTGTCAGAAGTCTCGTACTGCACAATTACTAAGGTAGGGTATTTTGGCTTTATCTCATCCCACCACTTGTTCAAGCTCTGGCAGTGAGGGCAGCCATTGTTGTAAAACTCGTGAATGATGACTTCATTGACCTGCGGCATTGCCGGCACGCAAGACACGATACCAAATAATGCAATAAGAATTAAGCAAATAATCAGTGCCTCTTTTTTCATTTTAGTCAGATTTTGCTCTTCTGCTTTAAATAATTTGCTTTTTTCTGAACAAGCCCTGTTTTTGTATTCCCTGCTACAACTCAAAGTTATATACTCAGGGTTCGTTTTGTCTTTAAAATACACGAAATCGAAACATTTAAATAATATCAATATAAGCTATACAGGTATACAAAAATGGAAGATTATATCGACGAGGTTGTTGAGAACACAGCTGATTCAAAAACAGAATCAAAGTCAGAGAATGGCGGGTTTAATTCCTGGCCAATATATACAACAATAAGCATGGGTTTTGTAGGCATGGGCAGAGAGACGAGCCCTTTGATGTTTATACCCGCAGCAGGCTTTGGCCTGGCAGGAGCATATGATTTTCTGAAAAAAACAGGATATGACCCGCGCGTTATTGTGAATGCAATCTACCAAATGATTCTTGGAAAAAATTAATTACATTTTTCTTTTTTTTAGGCATCAGCTTTATAAATATATCCTGTTCTTTACTCTGATAATATTCGTGAGGAAGAAACATGGATGAACTAGACTTAGAAGAAGATACAAAAACAAGTGAAAAATACCTGCCACACAGGGAGCCATTGATTGATAGGGTGGCAGTTCTTTTTGAAAAACAAAATCTGGTCGTAAAAACTGAAAATGAATATGCGCCAGGGCCATTATCTTTATGGCAGTATGACAGAGAGAGCTTCGAGTTTAGCCTACTGGGAGTATTTGATATGACTGCTGATGGAAACGCAGCATATCATAGAATAGCAAGCGAACAGCCTGAATTTCTTAAAGAAATAATTGATGGAATCAAAGAGCCATTCAGGCAGTCTGGCGGCATTTTGCACTCCAAAGAGATGTGTCAAATACGCAAAGCAAGCGATAATGTCTATTTTAATTCATAAACATGCACATATTAGTTGACCAGGATGATGTAATTGCTGACTTTGAAGAGCAGTTCAGGAAAGAGTGGACTAAAAAGCATCCTGACCTGATATACATTCCAAGAGAGCAAAGAACAGTATTCTACATTGTTGAAAACTATCCTCCAGAGTACAAGGAATTAATCAAAGAAGTGCAAAACTCAGAAGGATTTTGCAGGAACATGCCTCCAATAGAAGGCGGCATTGAAGCAATAAAAGAAATGGCAGCAATGGGCATTGAAGTCTCAATCTGCACAAGCCCTCTGACAAGCTCAAAATACTGCGCTTCTGAAAAATTCGAGTGGGTTGAGTATCATCTTGGAAACAATTGGAAGAAAAAGCTTGTAATCACATCAGACAAGACCAAAGTTCTAGGAGATTACCTGATTGATGACAGGCCTGAAATCAAAGGAATAGAGCAGCCAATCTGGGAGCATATAATATTTGACCAGCCCTGGAACAGGAATGTAAAGAATTCTAAAAGAATAGTAAATTGGCAGAACTGGAAAGAAGTTTTGCAGCTTTAAAACCAGTGCCTGCTTTTCTGCTGCTTGAGCCAGAGAAACTGAAGGTATCTTTCCTCATATTCCTGCAGTGCAAACAAACCATTAATTATTCTTTTGTACATTTCATATCACCAAGCATTATCTAGAAAATCCTTTATTAATACCCTGTGAAGCGAAGATACAGTTCATAATTGCACAAGATTTATAAACCAAAAACAGTGAAAACAAAGATATGGTTCAAATAGTCCTAAGCCCTGACTGGTTCTTGACAAAAGATTTGGTGATTTGCATGTTCAGTGTGATAACCCTTGTTTTGATTGCAGCTTTCAGCCTGCGGTTTTATTTCTTGAATAGAGAGCATAAAGGCCATTTGTATTTTGCAATATCTTTCATACTAATAGCTATTGCATTCCTGTTCCAGATAATTACTAATTTCTCAATAAAATACCAAACAGTGGTGACCAAGCAATTCGGCTTCTTGACAGTAATGAAATACAATACAGTAACTCTTTCCAAAATACTCTTCCTTGTAGGGCATTTTGCGCATTACTTCCTGTTATTGATAGGACTGTATATCTTATACGTGACAATAGATAAAAAATCAACAATGAATCATTTGCTTATACTTTATTTCCTTATCATCACAGTATTATTCAGCAATGTGGCGTATATTGTTTTTCACCTGACAGCAGTCATACTGTTAGGCGCAATAGCATACAACTATTACAAAATCTACAAAGAAAACAAGAACAGGTGCACTGTACTCTTGTTTGCAAGCTTCAGCGTCATAGCTCTAAGCCAGGCAATAATGATGTTCACCCAGTACAAAACAATAATGTATGCGGTTGGCAGCACAATACAGCTGGTGGGCTTCGTGATTCTGCTGATGGCCTTTATTTTGGTGCTAAAACATGGCAAGAAGAAGCAGAACAGATATCATAAGTGATATGTTGGATTCTATCCAAGGCAAGGGAGGCAAGATTAGGCAGACCCATCTAATGTATAAGGCAAATCTTTCCCACGGCCAGCTGAAACTGTATATTGATGATTTGCTCAAGGGAGAATTAGTCAAGGAGATAAAAAATAATAACAATACTTATCTTATAATTACTGAAAAAGGATGCGAGTTCTTAGGAAAATTCAGGCAGATGCGTGAGTTTGAGAAAGCATTTGGGTTGTAGTGCTAGGTACAGCGCTTGTTTTTATTCTGAATAGATAATATATCTCTAAAAATCAGCAAGAGGCGTATATGGCATCTGCATTTGATGAATTAATGAATAAAAATCAGAAATCACTTAAGGAAAAGGTAGAGCAAATGCTAGCATGTTTCTACAGCCCTCAAGCGCGAGTATCTTTTCGCAACCAAATCAAAGAAGACATAAATACACTTATTTCAAAAACAGAAGAACAGTTAGAAGAAACAAAAACAAAATATGCCTTGCTTGAAAAACAACAGGGATGTGAAGACTCACAAAATATTACTGATAAAGATATTGAGCATAGATTTCATGAATCAATGCTAAAGCTTTTGAAAAGTAACATTAACAATTATGAAGATTTGCTCAGAAGTTTAGAAGAACTAAAGCAAAACCCATATGCTCCGCCAGCGAACAAGTTCGCTACCATGCTGAAGAATATCACTACCAGAAATATCCCATATTCACAGTTTCCTTCTTTTAAAGAATTAGAAAAAAGACTGAATTCCCCATTTAAAATTTGATTTTCCTTTTTTCACTTTGGCAAGCTCTTCCCCACATAATGCGCGAGCTTGTCTGTTTTTTTTAAAATCTTAGTCACTTGCCATCCCAGACTGGCTGTTTTGCATTACGCACACCAGCTGGTCAAGCTTTCCAGCCCGTTCCTTCAAATTATTCTGGGAAGAATCCTGCGCATCAAGAAGCTTTCTTAGATTTTCTCCTGGCTTTATGCGCTTGTATGCATTTGCCACGCAATACATGTCGTTGCTAATCAGTGCTTTTTCAGCTGAAACAAGATATGCCTCTGCGAGGAATGTCTCAGGAGCATGAATATAAGGCCAGACATTTGCCAGTTTCACATTAAACCCATCTATTGATCTTTTCTCCACTTTCGCAATAAAATCAAATATCATAAAGTTTTGCTCCAATTGCTTGTAACATTGCCCGAGAGTATACAGCGCAGCCAAGATTTTTCTTACTGCCTGGCTTGTTTCAAAGGCATTTCCTTGCGAAGCAAATGCTTCTGTCACAGACACTGCAGCAATCAATCTCTGGTAGCTCGCTTCTGTCTCGTTAAATAAATTATTTGCCATGGTAATCCGTATTAGAGAACTAATTAAAATAGTTTCGATTAACAATGCAAAGATAGGCAGTTTAAAAAGATGGGGGAAACTGCAAAGCTTTTTATAACGCCGAGTTCTATGCATATTAGGGGATAACCAATGCTTGACTTCAGCAAAATCAAAACATATCCAATTAAAGAAAGGAAAAACCTAGAGAGCATCCTGAACTTCAGCAAGCTTGATGATTCTTATGCAAGAATAGAGAACCCAGACATTGATGCGCTTGCAAGTGCAGTGGTTTCTTCATATAAAAACAAAAAACAGGTCATTGCGATGTGCGGCGGGCATGTTGTGAAGACAGGACAGACTCCTTACCTTATTGATTTGATGAAAAGAGGGGTCATAACTCATGTTGCTGTGAATGGAGCTTTCTCTGTCCATGATTTTGAGATTGCATTAATTGGCGAAACAAGCGAAGATGTTGCAAATGCGCTTTCTGACGGAAGCTTTGGCATGGCAGAGGAAACAGGGCGATTAATGAACGATGCAATAAAAGAAGGAGCTGCAGAAGGAATTGGATATGGCAAAGCAGTGGGAAGAAAGATAGATAAGCTTGACTGCCACTATATGGATTACAGTGTTCTCTGGAATGCATACACTTTAGGAATCCCTGCAACAGTCCATGCAGCAATAGGAACAGATATAATTCATCAGCACCCCAGCTGTGACGGAGCTGCCCTTGGAAAAGCATCTTATGATGACTTCAAGATATTCACAGAAAGCGTGTCAAAACTTGAAGAAGGTGTCTGCATAAACATAGGTTGCGCTGTGATAATGCCAGAGGTATTTCTGAAAGCACTTTCTATTTCAAGAAATCTCAGCTGCAAAACAGATAAAATAACCACAGCAAACCTAGATCAGATTGACCATTACAGGCCAAGAGAAAATGTTGTAAACAGGCCGACTTCTTTAGGCGGAAAAGGGTATGTCATAATTGGAAAGCACCAGAGAACAATACCTACACTGTATCATGGAGTTCTGAAAGAAATTCAGTGATTTTAGCTCTTCCTTACTTTCTCAATTATTTTTTCGCTTCCTGTTCCTGCGTATTTCAGCGCTTCTATGACTATTTCCTTGTCGTGCGTCAGGCAGTATGTAGCAAACCCAGATGTTATGTCAAGCCTTAACCCAAGCTCTATGATTGTAGGAAGCTGGGGCATCTTGCTTGCGGCATATGCTAAGTAGTCTTTCACCCTTTTTTTGAAAACAATAAGGTCTGCAACATCTTTTAGCTGCAAGGGATTACCATCTTCCATATTGTAAGGAGGGCCTATTTTTTTAATGCCGCGAGACCAATGCTCGTATTGCATTGATGCTTCGTAAAATTTCCTAAATTCTGTGTCTATCATTCCAACGTCCTGGTAGAAATCAAGCATGTCTTTAAGTGTTGCTGTGCTTCTGTCAAGGACTTCCAAAGGCTGACCCCTGACAAGATAATCAAAATTCCTTGCAAAATGCTCATCAAGATCATTCAATCTAATATTAAAAGTGCCATTCGGGAAAAGAAACTGCCCTGTATGCGCTCCAACCAGTTTTGCGTATCTTTTGTGTGTTGATGGAATTAACCTGTCTTCAAGAGGAATCCTGCGTGTCTTATTAGCAGATAATGATTTTTTAACAGCTTCCCTTTGCTCGCATTCAGTTGTAGGTATTATTGCTTTATTCCAATAGAAATGCCCTATCTCGTGGTAGAAATCATGTGTTCCTTTTGCTTCTATCTGGTTACTGATGGCATCATAATGGCTGCCGTTTCCATCTTCCATATGTATCTCGACAGTATCGCCTGTCAGCTTCCTTAGAACTGGCGTTGGAAGGAATCTTGCAACAAGTTTTGTATCAAGTGATTTTGCACAGGATAATATGCGTGCGCGCATCGGATCTTTTAAGTCAAAGCCAGCATCAAAATTCTTTTTCTCAGGATGCACATCTTTGCCAGGAAACGCTTTCAGATATTCCTGAGCTAATTCGTATAATGGATGCCTGCCATTAAAGCACATGGTGTACATGACATCACCATCAAGCAGCTTTTTTCTGTTCACTAGCCTTGTTGCATCTGATTCCATTTTACTTAGCGCCTCTGTACTCGAAAACAACGATCTCCTTATTGACTACAAAAGAACCCTTCTCACGATTGTACTTTATGTAATCCTTATTTACTAGATACGGCGGAGCAAGCGCTCTAATCTGCTCAAAAGCATCAGGAGCCTTTGGCTCTGCTTTTCTCCAAAACATTAGTTTGTTTAGTATTGTCATTTTTTTACCCCACAATATCCTTACGTTAAGGCACGCCACTATATAAATCTTCCTATTTTTGTCACTTTCTAGTTGTAACAGGTTTAGTTATCAACACATCTTTGCCATATTTAAAATAATTACCTTTTCCTCGCTGTAAAAACGATGATTTCATGGCTTATAGACCGTATAAAGCCTGTTTTCAATCAAAAGGTTTATAAATGAGCGGCTGTTCTTTTTAGTATAGAGGTGAGTGAGAAACATTCTCTTAATCTAACCAAAACAGTGAGTAACATGGCAGAAGAAAACAAGCAGGAAACTGAAACAACCAAGCCAGAGCCTCATGAGCACGCAAGCTATGGCGCTAAAGAAATACATGTTCTAGAGGGCCTTGAGGCAGTCAGGAAAAGGCCTGGGATGTTCATAGGAAGCACTGATATTAGGGGAATGCACCATCTTGCCTATGAAGCAATAGATAACAGCATAGATGAAGCCCTGGCAGGCTATTGCAACAAAATAGACGTAATAATCACAAAAGACGGATTTATAACAGTCTCTGACAATGGAAGAGGCATTCCAGTTGACATTCACCCTAAACTAGGCAAGCCAGGGCTCACAGTCGCTTTAACAGTCCTTCACGCAGGCGGTAAGTTTGACAAGAACGTATACAAGGTCTCTGGTGGCTTGCACGGAGTTGGTATTCACGTCACAAACGCGCTTTCTGAAAAACTCATTGCAGAAGTAAAGCGAAATGGCAAGCTATACCGGCAGGAATTTGAGAAAGGCATACCTGTAACAGAACTCCAGGAAGTAGGGCCTGCAACAGGCACAGGAACTCTCATGAAGTTCAAGCCAGACTTCACAATAATGGAGCCAAATGAATGGAGCTTTGACATACTAAAAACAAGGCTGAGAGAGCTCGCATTCCTGAATAAAGGCGTAGAGATAGTAATTACAGATGAAAGAACAGAGAAAACACTTGATTTCAGATATGAGGGCGGAATAAATGAATTTGTATTATACCTGGACAAGAAAAAAACAGCACTGCACGCAAAGCCAATTCATTTTGAGGCAAAAAGAGACGGATTAACAATAGAGATTGCAATGCAGTACACAACAGATTATGCTGAAACTGTTTTCAGCTTTGCAAACAATATCAATACGCATGAAGGCGGAACTCATCTTTCTGGATTCAAGACAGCACTGACAAGATGCATAAACAGTTACGGAGAAAAACAAGGGCTTTTCGGCAAAGGAGTTGATAAATTAACAGCAGATGATGTAAGAGAGGGCTTGACTGCTGTTATTTCTATAAAAATACCTAATCCTCAGTTTGAAGGGCAGACAAAAACAAAGCTAGGCAACTCAGAAGTCAAAGGGATAGTTGACTCTGTAGCAACTGAAAACCTGGCAGCATTCTTTGAAGAGAATCCATCTGTTGCAAAACTAGTTGTCAGCAAATGCTTTGATGCTGCGCGAGCAAGGGAAGCTGCCAGAAAGGCAAGAGAGCTTGTAAGAAGAAAAGGCCTTCTTGATGTCAGCACACTGCCTGGCAAATTAGCAGATTGCTCATCAAAAGACCCTACGAAATCAGAAATATTCTTTGTAGAAGGCGATTCCGCAGGTGGCTCGGCAAAGCAGGGAAGAAACAGGATGTTCCAGGCAATACTCCCTCTCAGAGGAAAAATAATCAATGTAGAAAAAGCAAGGCTCATCAAAGTCCTCAAGAATGAAGAGATAGGAACAATGATAACAGCAATAGGCACGAGCATAGGAGAGGAGTTTGACATAACAAAGCTGAGATATCACAAGATTATAATCATGACAGATGCTGATGTTGACGGAAACCACATAGCCTGCTTACTGCTGACATTCTTTTACAGGCAGATGCAGGAATTACTGCAGGCAAAAAAAATATACCTTGCAATGCCTCCATTATACAAGATACAGAAAGGAAAGAAAATAGTCTATGCATACAATGATGATGAAAAAGAAAAGATCATAAAAGAGATAGGCACAGAAGGAGTCACACTACAAAGATACAAAGGCCTTGGAGAGATGAATCCACAGCAGTTATGGGACACTACTATGGACCCGAAAACAAGGTCACTCAAGCAAATCACTATAGAAGACGCAGTGCATGCAGATGAAATATTCTCAATACTCATGGGAGATGACGTTGAGCCAAGAAGAGAGTTTATACAAGAGCATGCAAAAGAAGTTAAAGAATTAGATATTTGAAACTATATTTCAGCACAATCTTTTTAAATTCACTCACTTCTCAAAGAAACATGGCTTGGGAAAAGCAGGATCTTACTTTAAGGTGTTACGAAACAAAATATCTTTACAGTGATGAAGCTATTTCTTATGCAGGCAAGCTGATTTCTGAGGACAAAGGATTAGCTGGCAAAGTTGATGAGATTATGAAAAAATTCCGCGACATTGAGTTTGGAAAGAAGCCGCTGGAAGCGCATATGGAAGAAATCAGCAAATTTTATTCAATAAGCCAGTACAGGAAATATGACCTGTCAGTGCTGGTAATATACTCCGCAAGCATAAAAGACAAAGACTCACCGGATCATGCGGAGCTGATATTCCCGGTCCACCCAATTATGGTTGCAGATCACATCTATAAAAAACAATCAAAAAGAAACAAATACTTCGGGCCGATTGGGTCACAGATGAACAAATGGATGTACAACCGTGATAGAAGAGTGGCTGATGAAAAAATGACTTCAAATCTTGCACATCACGTCTTTGGCTTTAAAGAGATTATAAGAGATCTTGAAGAGTTCCAAAATAAGTTCCATCTTTCAATAAACAGAGAAGAGATTGAGAGGCTTAAAAAGGAGCAGAATAAGCAATAAAAAATCTATGGATATTGTCTGCTATTAAAAAAACATAACCTTTATAAATCAAATACGAATTCTCAAGAGCATGGCAAAAACAAAAGGGCCGACAGTGCTCATTAAAAAGAAAAGATGGGTTCCTATAATAGCACCTGCAATGTTCAATGAAAGAGAGATAGGAGAGATACATGTTGCAGAGCCAAAAGATGCTGTTGGAAGGAAAGTGTCTGTCAGCCTGATGATTCTTACAGGAGATCCTCAAAAGCAAAGCTTTCAGGTGCAGTTCCTGGTAAAAGATGCTGCTGGAGATAAACTTTCAACTGAGATTCTTGGATGGGAATTACTGCCCTCTGCCGCAAGAAAATTGATGAGAAGGAACAAGTCAAAAATCGAGGATTCTTTCATAGTCAAGACTGCTGATGAGAAAACAATAAGGATAAAGCCAATAATGGTAACAAGAGGCAGGGCAAAAGGCGGAGTTGTAACAGCATTGCGGCACGGACTGCGTGACGGAATAGAAAAAGCTGCTGCAAAACTAAGCTATGAGCAGCTAATAAAAGAGTTTGTTATGAAAAAATTCCAGCGCTCAATCGCAGACGGCCTGAAAAAGACATACCCTATAGGGATCATTGAGATAAGAATGTTCAAATTGATTGAAGAAAAGAAATAATTCTTTTTATGAAAAAGCCAATTTATGCTCATCACATTGCGCGCGATGCGAGGATGGATTCTATTGGAATACCGATTAATCCTAACAGGCATGCTGAAAAAACACTCTGGCAGGAATTCTGGACAGATTTTATAGGAATCTTTGGCGGCGCAGATTTTGCGGGCTTAATTTTAGGTGTAATATACGCAATAGTTTTTATCATTGGGTGGGGATTTTTTCTTGCAGGAAAATTTGTTTTCAGAATGAATTTAGAAAAGCCGAAGACAAGTAAAAATAAATGACTTGCTGCTTGTTTCAGTAACTTCTTGGCATCTCATTATACCACGCCCTAAACAAGCTGACAAAAGCAGTAATCATTTCCTCAGAAACCTCTTTCTGCCTTAACCTTTGTATTGTTTCTCTTACTAAATCAACAAATTCAGGCCTGTTTACAAACTCAAAATCAACATACAAATGGTTTGATCCAGGGATTGCCATATCAGCACTGATTTCACGGATCTTATCCTCAATTGCATCATAAACAGCCGCAGCCCAATCACTAGTTATGCCTTTAATCGGCACATCTGAGACAAACAGCTTTTTAAGTCTTTTATACAATAATTTTTCTCTTGAAGTCATTTGTTGAATGATGTGCTCGCCTTTGATCAAGGCAGAGAACAAGGCATCAAAATTCTTTATTTCTTTTATCTGTTTTATCACTTCCCGCTCTAATCCCAATTGGGCATTGCTGTGAGAGATTAATGTTTCAGCATCTTGCGAGCCTGCAAGAAGCTTGTCAACAAGATTCATTTGAGCCTGCAATATTGAATGAAGATGCTGCAGCAGCCCAAATACGTGCTCATACTCTGTCTTTGCATACCCTAAACATTGCTTTAGTCTCCGCACTTTGTTTATTTTTTCTTCACGCCCTGTTTTCTCTAAATCAGCTATTATCTCTGCTTCATCTTTTTCTTCGCCCGAAATATCTGACAACTCTATGCCTAATAGCCTTTTTAATTCTTGCAGATTGCTGTTAATATTTTTATTAGCACGCAATGCATAAACAACTGCTTTTTTATCAGAAACAGTCTTGAGATATTCATTCCAAATCCTTAAAATTGCATCATTATCGAGCTTCATCTCTTTTGCAGTCGCTTCTGTTGAACTAAAAAAATAGTTAAGCAAGCCCATAATAGATTAAAACAAGAATTTGTTAATAAATATTTGCTTTCTATGATTAACATAACCTTTTTAAACACTCTTCTTTTTAAATTATGTTATGTGGTATTTACCTATTGAATGGCACGAGGTTGAACATCTAAAAAAGACCCTTACAGAATTAGATGCGGTAATACAGCGCCAGGAACATGAAAAAAGAGTTTTTAATTTAGCAAAAAAAGCATCTTATGTACACATGGTTCTAGGAGACCTTATGATGGCAGCTGCCCCAATCGGAGTTGGCATCCAGTATACTCATACTAGCATTGGCTTTAAAGAAATTGCAGCTGCAGCAGTTGTTGGCCTTGCAGGCTTGGCGCTGTGCTATTTTGGAAAGCAAGTCAGAAAGTGGGCCGGCGATGAAGAAAAAGTCGCTCAAGAACGGCAAAACGAGCTTTTAGATGAAAGAGTAGAGTTTCTGGAAATGAAAAAAGAGAATGAAAAATCACCAGCATATCAGGCTTTAGTGAACTAAGGCACAATCTTTTTAAACAAACCAAACTACATTATTCTTATGCAAGAAATAATCGGACAGGGAGCAGAAGCAATCCTTTACAAAGAAGGAGATACTGTCTTGAAAGACAGGATAAGCAAGGATTACAGGGTGAAAGAGATAGATGACTCTTTAAGAAAAGCAAGGACAAGAAGGGAAGCAAAAGTAATCACTAAACTTGCAGAGATTGGAATACCTGGGCCAAAGCTGATTAAGATGGATGACAAAAACATGAAGATAAGCATGAGCTTTATTTCTGGAGACAAACTGAGAGATGTCCTGCACAAGAATCCTGTTGAATGGTCAAAAGAAATCGGAAGAAAAGTAGCAAAACTGCATGCAAATGACATAATCCATGCTGACTTAACCACATCAAACATGATTTTGGCAAATGAAATATACTTTATTGATTTTGGTCTTAGTTTTATTTCAAAGAAAATAGAAGACAAGGCAGTTGATTTGCACTTGCTTGACAGAGCTCTTGAATCAAAGCACCATGAAATACATTCAGAGTGCTGGAATGCAGTCCTTGAAGGATACAAAGCAGAATATGCTGAGGCAGCTGAAGTCCTGAAGAGATTGGAGAAAGTTGAGTCCAGGGGAAGAAATAAGAACAAATAATCCCATAAGATTTATATACCCTGTATTCTTTTTTAAACAAATACCAATATTTAAAAAAGGGGAATCTGTTTGAATAAACGCAAAGTTCACTACGACTGCTGGAGTCCATATGAAAGAAAGGTCCAGTACGCTCTTGAAAATGTTAAAAAATTCGCGTTTTATCCTGTCTTGAGAGTATTGATAAAAGCAGGAATCAGCGCAGATATTCTAAGTTATTCTTTCGCGATACTTGGTGCAATAGCAGCATTTTACATGTTCATAGATTTAAGGATTGCAGCCGTAGTACTGATAATTTCCGTGCTAGGCGATGGGATTGACGGCTCAGTTGCAAGACTGACAAAAAAAGATGGTGCAAAGGGTGCTTTCACAGATGAATTCTGCGACCAGATTGTCATAATTGCGACAACAATCGCATTTGCAAGGCTGGGCCTACTTGACAGCGGGCTCGCAATATACTATGCTGCAACATATCCGCTTGTAATAGTCTTCAGTGTCCTGAGAAACCGGCTAGGCATACCTAATAGTTATGTGTTCAGGCCAAGGCTGCTGATGTACAGCCTGTTCATTTTGGGTGTGTTCACAAACATTAACCTGCTTAATGAAGCTGCACTTATCTTTTCAATAATAGCAACAATCTACATAGTTCATGATTTTATAAAACTGAAGGAATATGCATGAAATCAGGAATAACTAATCTGGACCTACACATACATTCATGCTATTCAATAAACCTTTGGGGCAACAACATTTTTATGCCGCCATCAAGATCCACGCCAGAAGACATCATCAGGTCTGCAGTCAAAAAAGGAATAACTTGCATAGGCATTATGGACCATGATAATGTTGCAGGAAGCTTGCATGCTGCAAAGTTGGCAAAAAAGTATAAGGTTGTAGTCATGCCTGGGGCAGAGGTATCTTCCAGAGACGGCCACATACTGGCGTATGGCATACAGGAAAATATCACGCCAAAGCTATCTGCAGAGGAAACTGTTGAACTGATAAAGCAGCAGGGAGGATTTGCTGTTGTAGCCCATCCATTTAATATTGGCCTTGCATTAAATGAAGAGATTGTCATGAAACTAAGGAAAAAGCTGCTCGCTCTTGAAGTCTATAACGGACATTCTTTTACAAACAAAAAAGTAAAGCCCTTTGCAGACAGGCACGGATTTGCGCAGGTTGCAGGAAGCGACGCCCACTCCCTTAGCGAGATAGGAAATGCTTACTTCTCAATCAATCACCCAATCCACACCCCAGATGACATTATTGCAGCCATCAAAAAAAAGAAAACATTTCCGCACCTTGTTAGAAATGCATCAGTTATGTTTGGAATTGTTCCAAATGCACTCGGCTCATTTTTTTACTGGTATGGCAAGAAAATCCAGAAAGCGATAAATCCAAAAATAAAACTTCCTTTTTGAGCATGATAACAGAAATCATACAGGCATTCTGGCTTTTCTTACCTGCAGGAATAGCTAACATGGCTCCTGTTTTCTTCAAAAAAGTGCCTTTTCTGAACAAGCCAATAAGCAAAAAGCTATTTGGAGAGCACAAGACATACAGAGGATTTTTTTTCGGAATATTGCTTTCCGTGGTCACTATTTATCTGCAAAAACTATTGTACCCCTGGATGGCGAATTATTCGATAATTGATTACTCATCAGCAAATGTCTTACTGCCTGGATTCCTGCTTGGCTTTGGAGCACTGGCTGGAGATTTGGTGAAGAGCTATTTCAAAAGAAAAGTTGGAATAGAGCCAGGGAAATCATGGGTTCCATTTGACCAGCTTGACTGGATAATTGGCGCATTAATCTGTGTATCTTTTTACATCAGGCTCAGCATAGAAATAACATTTGTTGCGGTTGTGCTGTTTGGGCTTCTGCACCCAGCAATTAATCTGATAGGATACTTGCTTAAAGCAAAAAAAGAACAATTCTAGAGCGAATTAATTTGCTTTAACTCCATACTTTGCAAGATGGCCCTCAATCCTTGCTTTATTCTCATCACTTAACATAGCCTGGCCATAGATGATATCTATGAATTCATAGATAGTCAAAATGCTGAAAGTCTGGATTTTATGCTTTCTCAAAAACTTTTCAGCAGCTGTACTGTCGTCTTTATCTGCTTCACACCTATCGATCCCAATAATGATTCCCTCAATGCTTGCTTCTGGAGCTTCTGAATAAATGTCTGCCACTGCGTCTTCTTTTGTTTCGCCTGTTGTGAAAACATCATCAAGAACCAGAATCCTGCTGCTATTTTTCGGTTTTGCACCTATGAATCTTGCCCTCTCCCCATGCTTTTTTTCCTCTTTCCTGGCGCTGCCATAACAAACTTTTATTCCATACTGATTTGCCAACTGCATTGCAGTTGCTGCTGCCAGGGCAATTCCCTTGTAAGCAGGCCCAAATAAGTAATCTGGCTGATGGATTTTTCCTGATTCAGACAAAGTAAAAATCCTGTTTGCAAAACAACTGCCTAATGCATTCAAGCCAGGGCCGTCATTTATCTCTCCAAAATCTATAAAATACGGAGAAGGCAGGCCGCTCTTAAGAGTAAAGTCACCAAACTTCAAAGCACCTCCTGCCACCAAAAGCCTAGCAAGAATTATCTTGTTCTCATCATAATTGCTCATATTTTGAATTAAAAAATTGATTCTTAATAAGTGTTTGCTGTCAAAGAACAGTAATTAATAAATACTGGTAGTTCTATTTTATTCTAAAAAGAGGTTAAAAAATGAAGTCAGAACTGCTAATATTTCTAATTGTTGCTGTGATAGCTGCAATTGGGTTTGTGCAGGTAAAAACAACAGGCATGGATATATTTGCGCAGAATACTTTAGAAGACTATCCAAAATACTTCTTTACAGGCAATGCATTTAATGCATTCATAATCAAGGGAAACATGGAGCAGCCAGAAGAGAGGCTTGCCTCAAACATGCTCATAAACCAGCTGTCTTACTACACTACTTATCCAGAAGGCATGTATAACAAAATGTTTGCATCTGACAAGATTGATTACACAACAACAAACGCGATTGTCATTGGAATACCCTGCCATAATTATGCTGTATCTGAACTGTTGGGCATAACCAACTGCAACACTTATTTCAAGCCAGGAGAAGGATTGATAAAATTAGTTATGCAGGATGAAAACACATATGTTGTAGTCACAGGATACAGCGGCCGCGAAGTATTCAATGCAGCATTGCTGCTTACAAGCCATACAAAAATAAAAGGCACTGAAATAAAGACACGCACAAGAACAGTGCAAGAAGCTGTCTACGTTCCGCTTGATGTGGGAGAATCCATAGGCGGCTGGAGCTGGAATAGGTAATTGAACAAGTTTTCTTTAATTCTTTGCTTTACGCTCTTCAATCTTTTTAATCATCTCTGCAAACCCTGGGTCTTTTGATTTGCAGAAGAATTTTTTGCATGCTTCTGGCTTGTTTTCTTGGATTGTGCACTTGTTGTCTTTAAGATAAATACAGCTTTCATCATCATTCTTTGCAAGAATATTAGCGCCATCTCTCTCTGCCTCTTCAAAATCATCCACAAAACCAAACATCTCAAAAATGGTCTTGTATTTTCTTGACTTGTACTCTTCTTCAGTAAGATTAATCCAGAAAATCTTGCAGCAGGCGCCGCATTGAGAGCATTCATCCATTTTAATTTAAGAAAGAGATGGTTGTTTTTTAAGGTTTATGAAACTGAAAGAGATGATTTCTAAAAAATTGGGGCTGGGGAGCTAACTTTTAAAAAGTTAGAATCAAAGCGCTCCTTGTTCGTGCTCGAGAAGCAATTCATCAACTATTTGCTGCGCAAATAGAGGCTCTGCTCTTCTCTCGCACCCACAATATCGCGCAAAACTCGGAAATTGGGGCTGGAGAGCTAGCCCTTTAAAAAAGTGTTAGAATCCCAAAATGTGAGGCACAAGGCCTCACGCGCGAACAAACATAATCGTGGAAGGTTCGCGAAAATTATTGGGGCTGGAGAGATTTGAACTCTCGACCTCACGCACCCCAAGCGTGCATCATACCAAACTAGACTACAGCCCCTTGAAAACAAGAATACTTGGTTTGCTTTTTAAATTTTTGCTTGGCTGGCAGCAAAAGCTATTTAAAGAGCTGTTAGAGTTATTAAGCATATGAATCTGGAGCACATACTTTATGGAATTGCTTTTGCTGAGGGATCCTGGACTCTCTTTAAAATATACCTGACCTTATCACTTAATTTTGAGTTTCCTCCTGAAAGCGACAAGAAAGCAAATAAAATAATGGACAGATTCATAATGCTGCCTGGGCCAGTAGATGTGATGTACTTAACATGTGCAAGGTATTTGACAAAAAAATATGATAAAAACAAGCCTGCTCCTTAAACTTTAAATACTTCTTTACGTTATGCTGCTGTATGGAGGATCGAACTGAATTCAAAAGCGTATGCGACTGCTGTGATTTTATTCCTACTGACAGGAAAGGAACATATTTTAACGAAAGAGACAACAGAGATATTTCATTCAGTGAACTTGCTGCAAATCCAGATAAACTCTTTATAAAGAATAATCTTTCATTTAAGCTAAAAGATAATCGCGTATATTTTGGAATCGAGATGACACCAAGAACTATCTGTGCTCTTGATACATATTTAGAGCAGCGAGTCATTATTAAGCTCATAAGCAAAGATAATAATATGCCACATGCTCTCGAAGTTACACCATCTGCGCCTAGTTTTGTTTTCCGATTTTCCACAGATGCCAAGGAGGAGCACTTTATTCAGGCATGTAAATTAGCAGAAGAATATACAAAAATAGTATTATCAACTTCATTTGATAATGCGCGCAAAGAAGCGCTCAAAGAAGAAAGAAAAAGAATTGATGAGCTTTTAAAATCAATACAGGTTCAGGAATAAAATGGATTTAGATAAAATAGTTAAACTGATACTGCAAATAGGATTTCCTGAGAATCTTGATGCACTTGGAAATGATGCAGAAAAAGTAATATCAATAATTCTTCAAACAAATCCTGCGCAAGCCTATGAATTTGCAGAGAAGACTGGCAAAAAAGATATTGCGCAAGCTTCATGGCAAAAGATTTTTGAGAGAAACATAAAGCATGCATATCTTCTTGCAGTAAAAGCAAATGATGAAGAGAATGCTGAAAAAGCAAGGCAAAAACTTCTGGAAGGCAATATCCATCATGCAAGCAAGGCTGCATATGAAGTAAAAGATATGGGGCTAATAAGAAGAACAGGATGGAAATTCCTTGATAATGAATCCCAAAATGCTTACAAGAACGCGAGGTTCTGCGGTGACAAGGAACTGCTGGACAAATCAATTGAAAAAATGCTTGAAAAAAATCCTGGAGAGGCATTGATGTGCGGAAAACAGTGTGATGATAAAGATCTCATAGAAAAAGCAGCATATAAGCTCCTTGAAACAAACCCTTGGGCAACATATCTTACAGCACAGGAGCTGCAAGACAAGGAAATGATGCTCAAGGCTGCATGGAAACTTTCTGACTCAAACGACGAGCTTTACATTCCTGCAGCATACAGGACAGCTATTTTTACCCAAGACGAGAAACTGCTGGAAAAGATGAGAAAAAAATATGCTGAGACCTGCAAAGGAGACGCAATCCATGATGCAATACATTTCAAGGACCAAGAGCTGCTTAACATGGTTTTTTCAATTGTGCTGAAAAAAGATCCAGAACGTGCAATCAATATTGCAAAAGATGCGAATAATAATGAACTGCTTCGCAAGGCAGCATTCAAGGCAAAGAACAATAACCCAAATCGGGCATTAGAAATCGGGAAAGAGCTTGGCGATTATGAGCTTATAAAAGAAGCAATTATGATTCTGGCTGATACAAAACCAAGAGCTGCCCTTGAGTTTGCAAAAGAATATGCTGATATAAGAAAACTGGTGCTTGACAAAATAATTGAAAAAGAGGGCTTGCAGGGCTCTAAAGATATAATTCTAAAGCTTTATGAAAAAATAAGATAGCTTCCTGAGACACTAGGTTCCTTGGCTTTTGGAAGATGCAATTTGCAATCCTTGCATACGGCGAGTGCATTTTCAACTGCAGTTTCGAGTTTTTCTTTTTCTTCTTTTGTAGGCTCTTCTCCGCCATAACCATATGGAAATACTCCAAATAGGATATGATAAAATTCAGCAACTTTTGTAAATGAATCATCCCTTTCACGTATTGGTTTTGTATGGTGTCGTCCAGATTTAACAACCTCTGGATTTTCGCAATTATATGATTCATTTAAGCCATGATCCTGTAGCATATGAGAATATTCCCCGTCACCAGCCGCACAAGAGTATTTACATGTGCGCCATCGTTGTGTATTTGCATTCATAAGCTGTAATTAAGACCATAAATTTTATAAATCTTTCTTTTTCTTGCGGGCGCAAATCTTCTGTTCCATAAACCTACATACTCCACTCCCACAATCAATATAAAGCATAAATAAACTTCATCTGTAACGGCATGAAATACGATGTCGTTATTATCGGGAGTGGGCCTGCTGGATTATTTGCAGGATTTGCGCTGGCTAAGTCTAATTTATCAGTGGCAATCATAGACAAAGACCCTTATTCTTCTGGCGGATTGGTGAATGACTGCAAATTAACACTGCATCATGAAGTGAGCATGGACTTATCTAAACTGGGACTTGATGTTAAACAGGCAAAAGAATACATCAGCTTTATTGACCAAAAGTTTGCAGAGCACGGGCCTTTCTCAAATTATTACTGCGGAGATGATGAAAGAATAATTGCGCTTGAGCAGAAAGCAGCAGGACATGGGATAAAACTAATCAGATGCCCTGTAAGGCATGTTGGGACAGACAACAGCATAAAACTTAGGGAGAGCATGAAAAAAGAGCTTGAAGAGAGCAAGATTGAGTTTATTTTAGGGACAGAAGTCTTGGAGATTATCAGGAAAGATGATTTTGAGCTGCACACCAATAAAGGAATAATAGAAGCAAAACAGGTATTGGCTGCGCCAGGAAGAGGGGGAGCATACTGGTTCACACAGCAGGCAGAAAAACTTGGTGTAAGCCATAACTTGTGCGGGCCAGTGGATGTCGGAGTAAGAATAGAGTTATTATCTGACTTTTACAAGGAAATAACAGACGTCCTTTATGATGCAAAGTTCTATATCAAAACACCAAGAGATGATACTTGCAGGACATTTTGCACAAACCCAAATGGAAGATTAGTTTTAGACCAAAAAGGAGTGCAGTTCAAAGGAAAAGAATACCGGTGCATCAATGGCGATGCAAACATGAAGCTGAAGACAAACAATACAAACTTTGCACTGCTTAATACTGTGATATTAACAACACCATACACAGACACTTTCCGTTATGGAAGAGAGCAGGTTGTTGCAACATACAATCAAGGCGGCGGAAAGCCAATAATACAAAGGATGCAGGACTTTATGGACTGCAAAAGAAGCAAGCTTGAAACATTTAATGATGGTGAGAAAGGGTTGATGATGCCAACAATGAGGGTTGGCGAGCAGTTAAGCCCAGGTGATATTGGCTGGGCATATAGGTATCACATAGTTAAGAATCTTAAGTATGCAATACAAACACTGGCAAAACTCGCTCCAGGAATACTTCATCCAAGCACATGCCTTGTTGCCCCTGAAGTTAAGTTTTACACAGCAGAATATGAGACAAATAACTTTGAGACAAATATTCCTTGCCTTTTTGTTGCTGGTGATGGCTGCGGAAAATCAAGAGGAATAGTTGGCGCGGCAATAACTGGAATGCTTGCAGCGCAAGGCATGATTAGGAGGACAAAATGAAATACAAATTGCACCAAGATGAAAATCAAGCACTCGGCGACAGAATAGCAACAAAAGCAATGATGAAGAAAATAGACCTTTCAGAGCTTGAAAAATACATTGAGCACGAATCACCGTATGTGAGAAGCTCAGTAGCAATTGGAATATGCCATCTTGGCGGGGAAAAAGCATACGAGCTGTGGCTGAAGCTGATGGATGACCCAGAAGAGCTTATTGTTGGAGATGCAATACTTCATGCAGGCATGCTAAATGACCAAAGATGCTTAGGTGTGATAATTGAGGCATATACTAATTATGGATATCACTTAAGGTCCAGAGTGATTAACTCGCTTCCTTACTTTAATGACCCAAAAGCAGAAGAGTTCTTCAAGAAATTAAAAGAAGAGGAAAAAGACCCTGCATTAAGAAAAATAATAGACAGCGTGGAGGAAAATTTCAAATAACTTTAAATACTGCCTGTTGTTTTTTTAGAGCATGATATCAGAATACATACTACCTATACTGCAGAAAGACTTGAAAGACCTTTTTTCTACAGTAATGGAAACTACAAGAATTCTGACTGTCAGGGATGATGCAGAGGCTTTTGTAAAAAGAGGCATGGTCCTATGCAAAGTAGGAATGTATGAGGAAGGAATGGCTGATCTTAACAAAGCAATGAGCATATCCCCATTTTATGCACTCTCACAGGTGGGCCACGCAACAGCAGAAGAGTACCTTAAATGTATTGATAACTCCAAGAAATTCATGCAGAACTGGCAGGAATTGGCCAAGATGTGCGGAATAAATAGTTAAAATTCCTGCGCTTTTGCAGTATCTTGCTTCTTTTCTGGCATAAATTCTGAAACACAGCCAGCGAATGCTTCCTGAAGCTTTTTCGTGCTTCTCTCAAGATCTTCCCTGCGCTCTGCAGCTGTGCTGTAAAGTGATTCCCTGCTTGCCTTGATTGCTTCAGCAAGCCTGCGGACTTTTTCAGATTCCTTATCTGATTTTGACTTTGAGTACTGTATTATCGCATCTATGTATGAAGCGTCTTCTTTTGCGAATTTCTCAATTGATTCTAAGAAGGATTTATACTCCTTTGATTTTTTTATTACTGTTTCAAAACCAGAAGCAATACTTTCTTGTTTTTGCGGCTCTGGCGCAGGGAGTGTTTTCTTCAGAGTGTCCAAGCGAGCGCTCAGTGATTGATTATACGCTGTTGCATTGCTCAAGTACCTGTTTATCTTATGAAGGCCTGCTATGTCTGATTTTTGCGCATCAGATACCAAGCCATCGTTGTATAAGTTTATGAGGCGCAGGGTTTGCATGTAAATCTTCTCATCCTCAATATACCTCATTTGGAACTCAATTGCACTTGCCAGGTCTTCCCTGCATCCTGTAAGGGCCCTGTTTGCCTCTAGTTTCTTAGTTGCTTTAGTTATGTCTTCATAGCTTTCAGTGAGCTTGTCATACATAGCTATCTTCTCATCAAGCAATTTTGCTTCTTCCTGCTGCTTGGCTTTTGTTTCGCAGGAAGGCATAAAGATGAGGCTGCCTGCAAACAAAGCAGTGGCGCAGATTTTTTGAAGTGTTTTCATGCTATGGCCTTATTTTTTATTGGATTTATCATATGCACTTTGCGCCTTATCTAAATTTTTTTCCACATTGCTTTGCATTTCACCAATCATGCTCAAAAAATATGTTCTTTTTTGCTTCATCAGCTCTGCCTCTCTATAGACAAGCTTTGATTCATCATCTTTCTGTGGGGATGTGTATCCAATGACTGAATCAATATATTTGAAATCTTCTTGTATCTGCTGACGCATCAAAGCAGTCATGGTGCCCATATTTTTAGCCAGCTCTAAAGGAGACTCCCCTTTAGTTCCTGCTATGGAAGCGAGTGTGCTCTCTGAGAGGCTCTTTGCTGCTGATTCATAATCTGCAATCTTCTTCTGGAGTGAATCTATATCCGAATGCTCAACAGAACCTTCTGGGAAGCTGGACTCCCTGCATTTAAGATATTGAGATACCTTTGCCTTGAAAATATCATATTCTATTCCTGCAGTAAAGAAATCAGAAATAACTTTGTCGCTGTTTTCATCCAGCTCGTACTTTATTATTTTATCATCAAGCTTCTTGACGCGATCTGCCTTCTCCTGCTTCATCTCTTCTCTTGTCTTGCCATGTAGGCCTTCAATTATTGCATCATCTATTTTCTTCAGTGGCTCTGGTTTAATATAATCTATTTTTCCATCATATTCTGCCATTGCCCTTTGTGTTTGATTAGCAACATACTTTGTCTTGTTCCACAAACCTTTAACATCGCCAGTCAGAGCATAGCAAGCTCCAAAACCAAGTGCGAATAGTGCACCTGCACCAAGAATGTATTTTGTAACCTTCTTCATTTTAGCCTCCTCCTAATAATTATAGAGATAATACTTGTTTTATTAGATATAATAACTTGAGTTGTAGTAAGTGTAACGACAAGGGTTTAAATCAAATAGAAACTATTACTTCATCAGCTTTAAATAGTTATAAAATAGAGAGATACCAGAATGACCGAACCAATTAAAATAAGAGATGTTTATAAAATTCTGGCAGATATCATAGAAAGCGAATTTGGCCTCAATAAAGCTGATCGCGAGAATTTACTAGCTCAAATCGCTGAATACACCAAAATTATTGATTCAAGTGAAAATAATCAAGAAAAAGTCAACGCATATATGCGTCGTGCGGCCGCCAGGGCTGAACTCGGAATGACCTGGGAGGCAGTAAATGATTACAAACAGGGTGCTTATTGCATAAATATTAAAGGAGAAGAACTTGAAAAAACTTGTGCAAGTGTAAGTAGAAAATATATTATGGTCGGATTGAAAAGAGGGCGGGAAAAAAATCCGAAGTGCTCATTAAAATATTTTAACATGGCAAAAGCATTACAGCCAGAGAATCCAGAAATATATTTTAATATAGGTTTGGCAAAAAGCAACTTGCAGCTTTTTTTAGAAGCAATACCTGAGTTTAACAAAGTATTAGAATTAGATCCAGAATATAAAGAAGCATTAATGTATCTGGGAAAGGCAAAATATGAAGAAGGCTTGCTGGAAGAGGCAAAGACTGATTTAGATATCGCAATAATGCGTGATCCAACATCACGCACATTTACATATAGAGGTTTTGTAGAAATGGAACTGGGATTGCATAAAGAGGCAAAAGACGATTTTAACAAAGCGCTTGAACTGAATCCAGATGATGATCTAAAAGCAGGTATTTACTTTTCCAAAGGTACTTCAGAAAATCATTTAAGGGATTTTGTGGCGGCAAAAAAGGATTTAACAGAAGCAATAAATCTAGTGCCTCCAAATTCTGGTTCGGGAATATATTACCAGAGGGGCATTGCAGAGTTCTCACTTAAAGAGACTGAAAAAGCAATAGCTGATTTTGATAGAGCCACTACATTAAATCCGACGTTTTCAAAACCATATTTTTTTGGTGGTGTGTTAAAATTTATTAATGGCAGAATAACTGAAGCTGAGAGGGATTTAAGTATTGCGGCACAGTTAAAACCAACAGATGTGCAAATTTTAAATTATTGCGGTTTAATAAAATTCATAGTAGGCAAACATGAAGAGGCAATAGCCTCTTTAGATGGGGCAATATCCAACTCAACTGCTGCGGATATCACCCTACCATTGACTTACTACAATAGTGGCCTTGCTAAGTTTGTTTTGGGTAAATTTGATGATGCATTTAAAGATTTTAGTGCAGCAGTACAACATGCACCTGAATTAGCGCCGCAGATCAGCCCATTTTCTGGAATGAGGGCCGCATTAGAAGTTTGGGCAAAAACAAATCCTAATAAATATAAAGAAGCCCTGCACAAAATCGCACAAGATTTAAGTGAAATAGCAAAAACAGAATTTACCGCTAATGCAGAGGGACTGTATACGCTTGCACAGTTCAGATAACTTTATAAACATCTTCCGCTTACTTATTCTTACAATGATAAAAGTTGGTTTATTTCATCATCGATAATTCTGATTTAATTAGCTTTAACTCTATAACCTGTGGTGATTGTTTTCACTGTTATAAAAAAGTGTGCACTTTTTTGTCCCGCAGACTCGCTAACTATAATACAAGATCGCTATGGCAAGATTATGATATCGCTTCAGCGAGTCTGCGTTACTTCTCAAATCATTTATGGCAGTGATGGCGTAATGGTAGCGTTGGGGACTGTGGATCCTCAGGCCCGGGTTCGATTCCCGGTCACTGCCCTTTATTTGTTTAGATTTTTAGGCAAACTCCCAGTTAGAGTCCTTCGGACAGTGAGTCAAGCAGCAATGCTGCTTGAAACTATATTGTGCGGAAGAACAAGCTGCATATGGAATTCTATATGTGCCGAAGGCACCCAAATAAGTGCTAAACAGAACAAAATAGATAAAAACATTTATAAACAAAAACTTATGGAGGTATTAATATGGAGCTAGAGCTAGCAAAAGGCGTTCGTGATTTTCCGCCAGAGGAAAAGATAGTAAGGAATGAGGTAGTTGATAAACTAAAAGCAGTGTTTGAAAAGTATGGCTACTCTCCTTTTGAGACGCCCATCATTGAAAGATTAGATGTTCTTTCTGCCAAAGGAGGAGCTGGCGAAGAGGCAGATGCGACAAAAGAGACTTTCAAGCTGACTGACCAGGGCGGAAGAAAGCTCGGATTGAGATTTGAACTGACATTGTCATTTTCCAGATTCATTGGGATGAACCCTACAATTAAAATGCCTTTCAAAAGGTATGAGTTAGGCCCTGTCTTCAGGGACGGGCCGATAAAATTAGGAAGATACAGGCAGTTCTGGCAGTGCGATGTTGATGTCGTAGGAACAGACAATATGCTGGCAGATGCTGAACTCGTAATGCTGACAATGGGCTGCTTTAATGCGCTAGGCCTTGATTCTTACCTGCAGATTAATGACAGGAAAATACTGAGAGGATTCATTGAATTTGCAGGGATTGATGCTGGCAAGGCAGATTCTGTAATAGTTTCAGTTGACAAGCTAGATAAATTCGGCAAAGACGAGGTAATAAAAGAGCTTGAAAGCAAAGGAATAGAGTCAGGGCAGATAATAAAACTTCTTAATGCAATGAATGTTCTGGGAACAAATGAAGAAAAACTCAAGATGCTGAAAAGTGTCATCAAGAATGAAATTGGACAGCAAGGCCTGAAAGAAGTTGAGGATATATTGTCTTATTTGAGCGCAGAGCAGAAAAAGAAAGTTGTATTTAACCCTTCACTGGCAAGAGGCCTTGGCTACTATACTGGCCCGATATTCGAGGGCTATTTGAAAGGAAGCAAGATAACAAGCTCAATCTGCGGCGGAGGAAGATATGACAAGATGATAGGCCAGCTCCTCGGCTCTGGAAAAGAATACCCTGCAGTCGGAATAAGCTTTGGCCTGGATGTAATAACAGATGCAATAAAGCTTGAGAAAAAAGAAGAGAAAAAAACAGTCACACAAGTTTACGTAATACCTATTGGAACTCCAAAAGAAAGCATGGCTATTGCGCAAAAACTAAGGGATAAAGGGATTAAAGTTGACATAAATATCTCTGGAAAAGGAATAAGCAAGAACCTTGATTACGCAAACTCGCTGGGAATACCTTATGTGATATTCATAGGCTCAGATGAACTGAAACTGAAAAAAGTCAAGCTTAGAGACATGAAGACAGGGAAGGAAGAGATGATTTCTATAGAAGCAGTTATTAAAAAGATAAAATAAGTCTCTTTTGTAGCAATGGGCACGACAACATATGATTAAGTATCTTTAAATACTTCTGAAACATAAGATTACACATGGATAATGCAATAACCATAAAGGACTTATTCAGAATCATTACAGAAACAGATTTCTCAAAAGATTCAGACTTGGACATAAAAGACTTCAATAACTCAGCGGATGACTACATTGCATATCAAAGTAAGATTGATATAAAAACAGGGGAAGCAAACGAATCATACAAGCAAGGCAATTACAAGGAAGCTCTCGCTCATTACACTGAAGTTATTTCACTGATTCAGAACTCAATCAATAATCGTAAAATAATGGAGGATTTTCTTAAAAAAAAGCAGGAAAAAGCAGCCAAAGATCCAAATTACCCTGACTATGTAAAATTATACGGCTCATTCTATGAATCGCTTAACGAAAACGCAGACAGAGATGCTGAAGCACTTGCAACAATGTATTCAATGCGTGGAATTATAAATCGCGATTTAGGAAATCTTACTGATGCAATAAATGACTACAAAGAAGGGCTTAAGCACAGTTCTATGCGAGAAATGGCACAGAATAATATCACCAGGGCGCAAGAGATGCTTGCAGGAAAAAGGCCTGCAAGAGAGTACACTATGAAAGAAATACAAGAGCAGGCTGAACAAGGCAAACGATTTTTGAAAATAATGGAGGATGCCAAGAACAGAATAGAACAACGAGAAGCGCAAAAACCAGAGAACTTGCAGGCAGAGCTTGAGAAATACAAGACACTGCTGGCACAAAAAGATTCTGCTGTAAAGCGCTCGAAAAAGAAATGGCTGGTTTCTTTTGGGCTTGCTTCTATTGCGTTAGCAGCAGCATCAATATTAGGTGGATACATGTTTAAGAATGCAAATTACGCTGTTTATGAATCACCGCATCATGGCTGGGACCAAAGAGGCATTGACCATGTAGATGAAAAAAAAGATATTTATTATTTTGAGTACATGTCTGGCAGCGCAACAACACCAATCCAAAGAATATATTTCCAAGACAGGGCCACGAGGTTCAAGTATTATCCTGAACTGCTAAATAAATTACTGGACGAGTATAAGTCAGAAATCGGGGACAGGGGATTTTCAGCTTATGAAACACTGCAGATCCTCAAAAAAATAGACACGGCTGACGGTGGAAACGACATGATAACTTCAGGCGAAATAAAAGCCGCGCTTAAGAATACAGTGACATCAGTGCAGATAAGAAGGACTTTTGATTTAAAACTTGAGCCTCCCCTCAGCATTGAGGAAACATTCAATGAATTGCTCAAGAAGAAGTAAATTTCCTTAGCTTTAAATACTTATAATAAGCATAATAACTTGTAAGATGATTAAAATCAGAACACTATTCAGTATTATTGCAGGAAAAGATAATATTGAAGACATAATCGAAGCTCCATCTGATAAAAAGATAATTGCTCAAACTCCTGGTGCTTCAAAAGAATTCATTTTTGCAGATAAACAAAAAGTAATTGAGGAGCACAGGGCATATTCAGATAAGATTAATTCTTTGCTGGATATTGCGATGAGAAACTACCAGCAAGGCCAATATGACGCAGCAATTTCCGGCTATGATGAGTTCTTTATGGTGCTTAAAGAAGCAGATGCTCATTTGGAAAAAATAAAAAAGGACATCAATGAATGGCTGGCACAGCCCCATGAAAAAAACTTATTGCATTTCACGCTGTCAGACATCCAGGGAAAAGATAGTACTACTATAATACGAGACAATACACTTGCATCAGCATATGTAATGCGGGCAAATGCAAATCTTAAGCTGAAAAAACCAGATGAAGCCCTGCATGATTTCCAGGAAGCAAGTAAATATGACCCTAAACGCGAAAATGTGCAAGAAATGATTAATAGTCTCGAAAAAGAGCTTGCTGTGAAAGAAAAAGCAGCAGCTGGCAAAGACGTCTGTTTTGCAAAATATGCAAGTCGTAGGAGAGAGATTAATGAGCAGCTTAAAGAAGCCAGGAAAAGATTAGCAAAATATAAAGAGCCAGATTATGGCCCGATTGAGACTTTTGATGACACTCCTGATGCAGGCAAAAGTCCACCTGAAGATTTGAAGGCAAAACTGGCAAAATACGAAGCAATAGGAACACAGGAAGAGCTTGCGCTCGCAAAACGCTCTAAAGGAGCCGCAGACGAACTTGTGCAGCGAATAAATGCTGAAAAACAAACAGATCAAGATATAGACACTTCCGCATTTGATGAACTGGTAAGCAAAAAAAAGCCGCACCAAACTGATGTGCAAGCTAATAAATCTGTTTCAGCAGATACTAAAACAGACTGGACTCCATTAGTGTTGGGCATAATAATGACTGTACTAATTGGAGTTGGCACCTATTTCATATCACAAACAATCCCTGCTGGAAAATCCAAAAAAGAGCAAGAATATGTGAGAACATATCTAAATGATAACGCATATCATATTGATGCAATCGTAAATGGTACTGCGTATGCAATGTCTGATGCAAAAGATAAAGATATCAGCAAATATCAGTTAGTGGTCAGAAAGATACTTGCAAACCAGGAAGATTTCAGGATGGACATAGCAAAAGACGCATTGGAAGATTTCTTAAGATTCAGTAACGCTGCAGAAATGTATGACAAAGAAAACAAAACATTTGATTTTGGAAGAGGGTATTACCCAAGAGAGTTCGTCAAATTTGCACAGGCAGTGGCAGATGACAGTACTGTAATAACAAAGGGCAGTTTGAATAGAATAAAAGAAAAAGTAGGATACAAGCAAATTGTTGGGGAAAAATAAAATTAGCCAGCTTTAAATACTTACAAAAGTATAATGACTTGCAAGATGATTAAAATCAGAACATTATACGAAATTATTGCAGAGAAAGACCCTTCTGAAATTATTGAAGATTTGAAGGCAGAACTGGCAAAATATGAGGCTTTGGGGACTCCTGAAGAGCTTGAATCGTGGAAAACAAACGGAATTAAAGCCAGTAAAGATCTTGAAAGCTATACTCAACAGCTACAAGAGTATATAGCAAAACAATCTGAACAGCCTGAATGGCTGAAAATAGTTATTGAGAAAGCCCAAAAATATGATGCGCAACAAAAACAATTTGAAGAAGCCGAAAAGAGCATAGATCGTATAAATAACAAGCTAGATGCATATTCATCATCACAATCCGAACAGCCCGAATGGCTGAAAGTAGTAATTGAGAAAGCCAAAAAATATGATGAAATGCAAAAAGGTCTTGCAGAAGCCAAAAAAAAGCTTGACAACTACAAAGAGCCAGATTATGGCCCGATAGAGACTTTTGATGATGCTCCTGGCACAGGCAAAACTCCACCTGAAGATTTGAAGGCAAAACTGGCAAAATATGAGGCACTAGGCACACCAGAAGAGCTTAAAAAAGTATCAGAACAAGTAAAAGCAGAACTTACAGCATCACCCGAATCTTATAAGGACCTTATTGCTCGAGCTACTGAAGCAGATAAAAAGCTAGGAGAGCGCATCGATTCATTATATAAACAGACCCTGCTGCTTGAGGAGGCAAACAGAACGAATGGACTTATTGGAGCAAATAAAGCATTAATTGACGAATTACAGACAAAACTGGCAAAATATGAAGCAATCGGAACGCCTGAAGAAGTTAAATACTGGAAGGAGCAATTAATTGTAATAACTAAAGATATGAAACAGAGTAATGCTCTCCTGGAGAAAGCCCTTAAACTGGCAGATTATGAACCATCTCCAACTCCGCAAGAGATAACAGAAAACTTCAAAAAAGCTTTAGAGCAAGCAAAAGAAGGAGAAGAACTTAAGCAAAGAATAGGTGCTGCCATAAAAGCAGTCGAAGAGCATAAGCCAACATATCAGAAAAAGACACCCGGAGAGATTAAGAAAATGTTTGGATTAGAATAATTAAATAAAATAGAAAAAGATTAAAAAAATAAAAAATTCTTAAAGCGTATGTATTCCCAATTCCTCATTGAACTGTTTTGCTTGAGGACTGGGTTGGGTTGCATCATGCTTTCCAAGTATCCATGGTGACTTGACGCCTGTGATGATAGTCATTATCATCAGTTTTCCTTTCATGTCGTCTGTGACTCTTGCTCCCCAGATGACGTTTGCGTCTTCATCCATGCTCTCAGTAACCATTTCTCCTGCCCTGTTGATCTCGTCCAAAGTCAAATCAGGCCCGCCCCAGACATGTATCAGTGCGCCTGTTGCTCCTTTGTAGCTGATGTCAAGCAGTGGATTGCATAATGCTCCTTTAACTGCCTCTTGAACTCTGTTGTTTGTGTCAGAGCTTCCAACACCAATTGCTGCAACTCCGCCGTTTGTCATGATTGCTTTAACGTCAGCATAGTCTAAGTTGACAAGTGATGGCACTGCTATTGTCTCAACAATCCCTTTAATCATTGTTGATACAAGCTCGTTTGCAACTGCAAATGCCTGCTGCACTGGGAGGTTTCCTGCTATAGCGACAAGCCTGTTGTTGTCAATAACAACTACTGTATCGCAGACTTCCCTTAATTGCTGCAAGCCAAACTCTGCCTTGTCAATTCTTGCTCTCTCAATATTAAATGGCATGGTAACTGTTCCAATAACTATGGAGCCAAGCTCTTTTGCTACAGATGCTATAACTGGGGCTGCTCCTGTGCCTGTTCCGCCGCCCATTCCTGCGCAAACAAAAGTCATGTCTGTTCCTCTAAGTGCTTCCTTAATGTTTAGCATGCTTTCCTGAGCTGCCTCTGCTCCTTTCTGGGGGTATCCACCGCAACCCAGTCCTCTTGTTAAATCGCGACCAATCAGGATCTTTCGATCTGATGAAGAAATATCAAGATGTTGCTTGTCTGTGTTTGCTGCGATGATTTCTGCACCGCGAATGCCTTTTTTATAAAGCCAAGAAACCATATTGTTGCCGGCTCCTCCGACTCCAATCACTCTAATTTTTGCCTGTCCAAAATCAGCGTCTTGCTGAGTTTGCTCAACTTCCATTGCATTTTTGACTAAAAATTCCATTTTACCTCAACCTCCTCTCTTCAAATAAATCGTCTTTGGTGAATGGGATAAAGGCTCTCCATAGTTTGTGGGTTTGGGGGGTGGTTATTAGAGAAACAGTGGAGAGCCTTTGATGATTATGATGCGGCTACCATTTCCCTACTCTAATATCCCAATGTCCATATTCCGTATACTAGGATAAAGAAATAACAACTAATATATAAACCTTTCTATAAATTCATATATTTCAGTAGATATGTCGGGATTTACACACATAGTATAGAAATCATAAGATTTATATAGAGAATAGTATTCCAGTAAGACTAGGGTGGACATTTAGAGAAAAAGTGTGAGAGAATGGTAATACTGTTCGATAGATTCAACTTATCAGAGGATATCTTCGAAATAATTTTTTCTACAGAACAACAGAAGATAGTTGCCAAGGAACTGATAAAGTTTATGGTCGATAACAAGAGCGAGATTTCCAAGACACAGATGAGCTACTTTGCAACACAGCTGCACGACGGAAAGTATGAATGCGTCCTTGAAGAAGGGCAGTACAAAGGCAAAAAAGTCAAATTAAGCTACAACAAAAGGCAGTTCTACGACAGGATATTGACTCCAATGAAATCAATGGGCCTGATTGATTACGATCTTTACAAGAAAACATACAAGATATCGTCTAAATTCTCTAATGACTTGATGAAAATCGGCCTTATGTGGAAGACAGAATTAAGGAAATTTGGGATAGAAATGTAGAAACGTTGGATGTTTGACGTTAGACGTAAAAGAATTAATTTTAGTCACTTTCTAATGGTTACAGAAACAGAAGCTTTAAATACTAATTTGCATTACAGTATAGCATCTTACTTATATTGGAGGGTTAAAATGGAAGACAAAAATAAGAAAAGTATAGATTTAGTTGATTATTTAGGTGGTTTAGGCTATTATGGCTTTGGAAAACCTAACCCTGCAGAGATAAGAGTTGATGTGATGGAAGCATCACCTGCGATAGATATGTCAAACATAAGAGCAGAAGACAGGCCTTATGTCCACGAGGTCATCCAATACTTGAGGCAGAATGGCTTGAGAACTGAGTTAAAAGGCTCTGCAGAATTCTCAAAAGAGTACAATGATATTGATATTCTTGCAAAAGGAAGCCTGGAGGATGTAGCAAACACAGTTTGCGGGCTCAAGAAAATTAATCAGTTTGGTGCAAAATCCTTCTATGAAACAGCTGCTGACGGCAAAAAGTACGAAGTAGTTTACGAAGGAGCTGAAGTGAGATACATGAATACTCGTGTTGCACAGCTGTTCAGAATCATTGTTGGGGATACAAAGATTCATGTCGGACTGAAAGTAAAACCAAAAGATAAAACGCCAACAAATGATTCAGATCCACACTATTTTGGCAAAGCAGCTGCGGCTGCTTAAGAACTTTATTATTTTTTTCATTTTTAATGCTCATTGATATTCTAAAGAAAGGATTTCAGTCTTTATATGTTTTGCAGAAAAAACCCGGAAGATTTACGGCTAATTTCAGATTACGAAAAAAAATTAAAAAAATATCTAATCATCACCTCATTCCTGCATTCCTATTCCTTACAGGAACGCCCATGTACAGGCCATCTTTATTGTACATCTGGAAATAGGCTACTCCGTATGCACCAAGTTCTTTTGCTTTCATTCTTATATCCCTTTGCATAAGAGCGGGGTTTCCATACGCCTTTTCTGCAACTTTTTCAAGCATTTTTTGCGCTTGAGCAAATCCCTGCTTTAAGACATCATCATCTTCAAAAGGTACGCCCAACTGGCCAAGCAGCCCTTGCGCCGCATCTACGCCTTCTTGGGCAACAGCTGTCAACTCTTTAATCTCTTCAATGCTCGGAATTACTATTCCAGTCAAAAATTGCTTTCCACCTTTCATGCGAATCCGTTCATACTCGATGTTTTTGCCTGTTCTACTGTTCAAATCATCTATGCATCCTGGAAAAAGAAATATTTTTTCTACATCTTCATAAAATTCTTTCATATTCATTTTTAAAACCTCCCACTGAATATTAAAAAAAGAGCATTATTTATAAAGCTGCTGCATAGCACCTCAGAAAGTTTTTTATAACAAAACAATTATTAATTACAAAATGGAAGAAGATATCCACAAAAAATATTCTGTAGAAACAAAACCAGTAAAGAGCAAGCCTGACTGCTGGGACACTCTTGAAGTCACTTTATTTCAGGCAGAAAAAGACGAGAAAAAACAGATAGGAAGCTACCAAAGAAACTATCCTGAATTGTACAACACTTTTGTTCCATTCACACAAAACGGCAAAGATTATGCGCTTTATTCTCCTGAATACACTGGAACAAGAATACTGGAGCTGCCAAGCTGCAAAGATATTGGCGGAGAAGAACCTACTTCTGAGGGCTTCTGCCCTGTTGATTTTTTCGTGCCAATTTACCGCAAGGCAAGATGCAGGTTCAAACTGCTAAAAGACGGAGAAGAAAAAGAATATGATGAAGAAGTTTGGCTGACAGAGGATGAATGTTTTGATGAGAAGAAGCATAAAGGATTGTGCGAAATCAGCCCGGTAATGAGCTGTGATTTTGGCTTTGTTGCAGGATGCGTTTGGGGAGATGACACTAGCTGGAAAATACAATATCTCGATCTGTCAAAAGCAAGCGAAGGCATCCTGAAAAGAGACGAGCGCTTCGGATACATTCATTTGTCAAGGAAAATGATGCTGAAAGATGCAATAGACCTTAACTTGTGGGAACCAGAGCATCCTTTGATTAAAATAGCGCATGCAACATCCTGGAACTTGAAAACAAATGAAAAATATGATGATATCTGATTAAAAAGAGAGCGCGAACTGAATAGCCAGCTTTATAAACCAAGAAAATGTTTTCTCTCTGATGAAAAGAGTTTTGGTTTTCCTGAATGGGGAATACAGGGACAAAGAATTTTATAAGAGCGAAATCAAAAGAAATGATTACCTTGTCTGCGCAGACGGCGGAATAAAATTCCTGCAAAAAATAGATAGGATTCCTGATCTTGTTGTTGGAGACCTTGACTCCCTTGATGCAAGGGCAGAAAGATTTATTGAAGAAAACAAGATAAAGACAAAGAAGTTCTCGAAAAACAAGGACTTCACAGACGGAGAGCTTGCGCTCGATGAGGCAGTAAAGCTAGCGCCTGAAAAAATCAATGTCTATGGCTGTTTTGGAGGAAGAAAAGATCACGAATATGCAAACATCGCAATCCTTGAGAAATATCTCGACCGCAGAATCCAGATTTACCTGATTGATGAATACAGGACAATATTTCTTGCAAAAGAATGGACAGTAATCAGGGCAAAAAAGGGAACAATTGTATCTCTTCTGCCTGTGACAAAAAAAGTTGAAGGGATAATAACAAAGGGGCTTCAATATTCTTTGCGCAATGAATGCCTGTTCAGGGCATCAAGCAGGGGAATGAGCAATATCGTGACAAAAAATCCTGCTTTTGTAGAGCTCAAAAAAGGAATTCTGAAAGTGATTGTGAATACCTGAGCAACCAGTGATTTTCTTCACCGCACAGTAGTATCAATACATAAGCTTTATAAACCCAGATTCTATAATAAACAGTATGGAAAACACAGGCCTTGAAAAGAAGCTTTCTGACGAGCCTATAGTAATCCCTGGCAGCCCTTTCTGGGATGTTTTCAAGAGATTTGGAAGAGATGAAGCTATAGCAATGGTTGTAAACGTGCTAGGCACAGCAGGCATGAGCTATCTCTTAAACAATGTCTTCTCAGGAAAAATAAGCAAAGGGATAAGCGATGTGATTGCATCACTGACAGGCCCTGTTGTTGAGAAAGTGGGATTTTTCCCAGCTCATTTCAAAGAAGCCTACAGCCAGTGGAAAGAAGCGCCTGAAAAAGAGAGAAAAAATCTCTCAGAGTACTTCATGAATGCAGTAAAATGCGGAAGCAAAAGCCTTGCAGAAGATATCCTTGTTCACGACCCAATGTACATCACAATGATGTATGCTGGCCTGCAGATATACCCTCAATCACCAGCATGGCTTCTTTCATTTGCAAGCTTTGTAAGCGCAGTATTTGGAGTTGCAGCACTTGAAGTTGGAGTGAATGAGGCCCGCTTCCTAAAATACAAGCACTCACTGAAAAGAGCAGGATTTGGCAGCGAATCATACCTTGAATCAAGATTCTACATTGATGCAAAAATGGACCCTGACGAGATACTGAAGTCCTGCCAAAAAGAATTTAATCTCGGCGAGCCAAGAAAATGGATTTATACTGATAAATATTACAAAAACAAGCTGCCACAATACTCTAATCGAACACCCAAGCTCAGGCTTAGGCGCAGGCAGTCAGGAAATGACTCTGTGCAGACTGTGCAGATAGTCTACACCAGAGCAAATGAGCTTGCAGGCAAAAATCCAGAGCAGTTCAGGTTTTTTCCCACTAAAAAAGAGAAGCTTTATTTCTTGCTTGACCAACAGATGCCAGAATCAATTGAAGAAATACAGAATGATAAAGCAAGGCGCAAGATTGAAAACGCAGCTGCTGCAGGAAACAAGTGCGACGAAATAGTGTTTGAGCGCACTGTTGCAAACAATCCTGGAACAATCCTTGTTTCAGCAGACAGGGTGCAGCTCAAAAGGCCATTCTACATTGTTGAAGTCAAAGCATATGACAAGAAACACCTGATTCCTGCAATGAGGCACATAATGAGAGGATTTCCAGTTCTCCAGACAACACACTCAAAACTTGAGCTGGCAGCAATGAATGGGTGTTGAATCTTACAGCTACCAAAACATATAAATATCAAATCAGATTATTTTTGCTTGTGACTAAAAAATTAATCAAAAAAGAGTGTAAATTTGCAGGATATGAGCTACAGTTAAAGGTGAAAGCAGATGTTTCAGAGGATGATATTCGCAAGCTCGGCGCAAAAAGGTTGGGCAATGTTCTTCATGAAGACAAATATTTCATTCCAAAAGGAGAGCACGTCAACGGGACACAGGCATTGGTCAGGATAAGAAAAGAGGGCGGTGAAAATCTGCTGTTTACGTATAAAGGCCCTGTTGCCAAAGGAAAACTGAGGAACAGGCTTGTGATAAACAGGCCAATAGCTGAAAAAGATGTCCTCAAGATGATCCAGAATTATACAGAGGTCATAAGCGTCAATAAGAAAAGGACTATTTTTGTTCTGGATTCTATTGTGATTAATCTTGACCAGGTTGAGCATCTTGGAAGCTTCATAGAATTTGAGATTGGCAAAAAAGAAAATTATTACAAAATAGACGCACTCCTCCACAGTCTTGGGCTGGAACCAAAAGACACGACAGTGCTGTCATATTTTGAGCTTGCGCTTATGAACCTTTCACCCATACAAAGAATGTTTACAAAAATCCATGACAAGTTCGGCAGGTTTGCATTTGGTATATCATCTGCGGTCTTGACAACTCTTGGCATAGTTGTTGGACTGAATTCTGCGACAGAATCCCTGCTTGCAGTAATCGGCGGCATAGTTTCTGTAGCAATCGCAGACTCGCTGTCAGACTCAATTGGGATGTATGCATCAAAAAAAGCAGAGCGCGGATGTTCTGGACAAACTGCATTCAAAAGCGCATTCAACACATTTTTAGGCAAATTCATCTTTACCTTGACATTCATCATCCCATTTATATTTTTCCAGCTGCCTTTTGCGATTTATGTATGCATTCTATGGGGGCTGGTTCTATTAACTTTTGTCAATGTGCAGATTGCGTTTTTACAGGCAGAGAATGTGCCTAAAGCAGTGGCTAAAAACTTACTTATTGCATTGGCAGTGATTATAGCATCTTATCTTGTGGGAAAACTCGTTTTTTTAGTAAGTTAATCAGTCTTTCTTGCGTGCTTCTCTTACAAGATGCATGAGATAATTTGCCATGCATGTAATCTTTGACAAAGATTTAGAATACATCTGTGTTGTAATCCATCCTTTAACATAAGCATCTTCAAGTTTCTTTTCCCACCCATCATAAATATTAGAAACATACTCCAGTGAGACATTATTAAGTGATGTAAAACTGAACATTTTCTCTAAATCACTAAGATGATATTTTTTCATGATAAGAATCAGATTTTATTGATATTTAAAGTTTAGGTATATAACTATATCTTAGTCAGAACTTCAACTTTATCTTTTATTAACAAAGTATGCTCTGCCTGGGCAACCATCCCTTTATCCTTTTCTGGAAGATGCAGAACTATTCGCCACAAATAAGTAGTAAAATAACATAATCTTTATAAACTCACTTCTACTAATGAACTGCTATGAATATCCAGAGACGACGGATAATAGA
Source organism: uncultured Methanosarcinales archaeon (assembly GCA_964354285.1). Taxonomy (GTDB): domain Archaea; phylum Nanobdellota; class Nanobdellia; order Woesearchaeales; family ARS49; genus JAWABT01. Next base: position 67,618 of record CAYGYR010000002.1, read on the forward strand.
TGAATATTCCCTCGGAAATATTGCAAAAACGCTGCAAGATCCGATAAATGCTTGTGAAAGCACAGCATTTAGAGTTTTCTCATTTTATCTACCATTACAAGATCCAGAAAACATGCCCGAACAGGGCAAATATGGCGGCGATTCTTTTCTAGTCGATGAGCTTAATGATGGCAGACTTTTTGTAATCTTCAGAAATGGTGTTGGCCACGGAATGCTTGGAAGAAATGCAATCAAAAGAAGCAATTCAGTACTAGATGATTTACTATTAGGAACTGTTGCCGAAGATGATATAAGCGAAAAAATTAAAAAAATAGATTTATTCTCAGACTTAGGTACTTTGGCATATTGCTGGAATGAGCTTGCTTTACGCAGACATGGTGGCCGTTCTCCTAAACAAAGCGCTCTTTCGACGCTAATAGCAGGTACGCACCATGCCGCCCAATTCAAATATGTGAATTTTGGCGATTCTTATATTTTGATTTGTGGAAAAGATATAAAGAACATAAATGAATTAAAATCAGGAAAGTATGGCATTGGAAGTCCAATTATGACTTTGATGCTAAAAAAGCGTGTAGATTATCTAAACTCATTAACCGCAGATATTGAATCTGGAAATAAATTAATACTTATTAGCGACGGCATCACTGAGTCAAGAGATAAAAATGATGAAAAGAATTTGTTTGGGATTGACAGAGTTACAGCAATAATAAATACAAATATTACTTCATCTTCCAATCAGATAATTCGCGCATTAAACGACGCTGTTGCAGATTTTACACAAAATAAACTAGCAGATGACTACACAATTCTTCTTCTAGAAAAAAAATAAAAAGCTTTATATAGTTTAAAAACCTATATGATACTATGGAGAAATATGATGTGAAGATACAAGGAAAAGAAGTTTATATAAAAATAAATACAGATACAATCATAAAAGACGATGTAGACCAGTTTTCAGATGACCTTACTGCGTTAATCCATAAACATGACTCACGGTTTAATCGTATACATATTGATGCAACAGAATTTCCAAGGGCAGGTTTTGGACTGGATGGTGATTGGAGCAAAATTAGATTAGAGTTTCTATTGGGATTGATGTGTACAAACCCAAAAATTTATGTTCAGACTAATGAAGCGTTTTATTCAAGATATGAAGAAATATTTGGTGATGTGTTGGTAGGCACTGCAGCAGATGGTTATAGAATAAACACAGAATAAAAATTTTACAGCTTTGTAAGAACTTCTACTTTATCTTTTATTAACAAAGTATGCTCTGCCTGTGCAACCATTCCTTTGTTCTTTTCTGGCAGAGGAGCGTACTGCCTGATAATTGCATTGTTTAGAAGGTCTCTTAATGCAAAATTAACCTGGCCTTGAGGAAATTTCTTTGTCAGCCATCTTGTTGTGAATGGAAGGGTCCTGTAATTCTCTCCGATGAATTGCAGCACCTGTCTTGTCATGTTGCTTCGCACTGGCTTTGGATTGACTAATGCAAAGATATTTGCGCGGTCTAATTCATAGATGAGCCCTGCACCATTTGTAGAGAAAGGCTCGATTGCAATAATCATATTGTTTTCTAACGCTGTCTTGTCGCCTGTTGCTACATTGGGGATTGTTGGAACTGTATGAATATCATACTGATTTAATCCGTGGCCGCTGAGGTTTTTAATCGGAGTAAAACCGTGGCTGGTTATTGTTTCTTGTATTGTCTTTCCAATCTCTCCCAAAGTCGTGCCTATATGAACAATTTTGATTGCCTTATCAACTGCTTCCCTTGCTGCCTTGACTAGATCTGTCCACTTGCCGCTCAAATCAACTGTGCATGCAGTATCTCCAATCGCACCTTCGACATGAACACCGACATCCAAGCATGCCAATTGGTTTTCAAAGACAGTCTTGTCATCTGGCTCTGCACAATAATGAGCAGCAATATGATCGCAAGAAATCTGCACAGGAAAAGCAGGCTTGCCACCTAAATCAAAAATCTTTTTTTCAACTAAATCAGAAACTTCAAGCAGAGTTGCATTTTTCTTGATTAAAGTCCTTCCATACTCTAATGCTTCTGCAGCTATCTTCCCTGCCTTTCTCCAGTTATTCAGGTCTTCTTCTGTTATTTCTAATGATTCTTCTTCTGGCATAAGAGGAAAGAATAAAGAGGGGTTTATAAGAGTTTTGGCATTTGCTAAAGATTTTATGAAATAAGTCTAATCACATATCTTCGTCTTTTGAAGAAGTTTTTTCTTTTGAAGGCTCGCCTGTTTGTTTAAGACAAAATTCAAGTCCTTTCTTTGCTTCTGAGTTGTTGGGGTTGATTGCAATTGCTTTTTTATAAGCTTTAGCAGCTTCTTCATACAGGCCGAATTTTTGCTTGGCATCAGCGCTTTTAAGATAATTGGCTTCGGTTTTTGCAAGAAGTATCCAGTCCCAAACGTACATGCAACAATACAGGGCGCTATCTAATCTGCTTTCACTGCTGCCAAGAGTTGGTGTAATATTTTTCAATCTTAGCGCAATATCACAATCTTTTGTACACTCATCAAGCATCTTAAGATTTATTTCTGCTTTTGCTCGTTCTAAATATGCAAAGGCATCATTTGAATTTTCCTCAATCTGCACATTCATTTTTTGCAATAAATCATACCATTTGATTTTATCATCTACTTCTGCCCACCCATGCTTCTCTATGTAATCCTTAAAAGTCCTTAAATCACCAAGCGCGACAGATGCCCCAGGCGTTTCAGGCGAGTTAGCAGGAACTAAAGAATTGCTTCTTACTGGTGGGTTAACTAACGGTGCAGAATATTTTTTATTTGTTTGTGGAGGATGATCTAAATAATAACCGACATAATCCTTTGGATCTGAAGTGTAACAACTAATTCCTGTTAGTACCAGCCCTGCAGAAAGAAGAGGCCATCTTAATTTTTCCAGGATTTTTTCAAGACTAATCATTTTTTTAATTTTTGCTGGAGCCTCGCAAGATTTTCTTTAGCCATTGCACTGGGTATCATCTCATTTTCCAAAGCTTTTTTAAAATCTTCAATAGCTTCTTCATAGCGGCCTAATTTTTCTTTAATTATCCCCCTATTATTGTAAGCGCTGCCCCTATTTAAAATAGGATCTTTGGTATCAAATTCGATAACTTTGTCGTAATTTTTAATGGCTTCTTCGTAATGGCCCAGTGTTTCATGTAGCAAAGCCATCCTAAAATAAGCATCACCTGCTTGTGGATTAATTATAACTGCGTTTTCATAATCCTTCAAAGCATCCTCGAATTGATTTAGCTCATGCCTTGCAGAACCCCTGCATTTAAACAAAGCTTCTTTCAAATCATCAGATAATGTTTCGCAAGAAAGTGCCACTGAATAATCATCTATGGCAGCGGCACATTGTTTAAGCTTGTACTTGCACACTCCCCGATTAAAATATACTTTTGCTGCCCGATTACGATCCTGCTGCGCCATACTGTGATTTTTCATATATTTTTTTGCCATTATGGAAAGAATGGTATCATAATCTTTAATGGCTTCCTCATATTTATTTAAATTATAATATTGAATGCTTCTTTCGAAATATGCGGAAAGATTTTCAGGATCATTTCGGACCAATAAGGTTAGTTTATTTATTGTTTCTAAACACCCAACCTGGCTCCACCCATGTTCTTTTATAAAATCTAAAGAAGCTATAAATTCTGCAGCTGACTCATTAACTTCTTCTTTTTGCTGAATTTCAGGGGCATTTTGTTTATTAGTTTCAACTTCATGGCAGCCCATCGTAAAACCTAAAAAAATGCTCAATCCTGCAGTAATAAAGCAATTAGGAACTCTAACTTTCTCCAATATTTGTTCTAGTTTCATTCGATTTCTCTCTTGCATTCTTCAATGTCTTTTTTAAGATTAAGATAATCATCATTTGGCCGCGCTTTCAAAGCAGCTTCAAAGTCAGCAATTGCCTCTTCAAACCTGTTCAGAAATCTTTTAGCTTGGCCCCGCAGGTGATAATCTGAATACGCATCACGCGGCGATGTATAGCCTTGCTTTATTTTTTCATCCAGCTGCCAAATCATGTCTTTTAAAAGTTCATGCGCATAATTAACCGCAACACGTGAAGGATTAACTGGCAAAAATCCTAATCTTACCTTGGCACAAGCATAAATACAGTTCATAATATCAGGTTCTTTAAAACTGTTTTCTAATTCAGTAATAGCCCCTGGATTCTCTCTATCCTTGTGTAAATAATCTAGGAATACTGCATCAAAACCCGCGTCTGATTTTCTAATTCCTAAATTCTTTTCAGCAAGGTTCTTCCAGAAATATGCATCATAATCTTCTTTATTTTTTTCAATTCGAGCAGTGGCTTCTTCCAGCATCAGTTTGTACTTAACAGCCAATATGCCTTCGTTCTCAACAATTTGCTTAGCCTTATTAAGCGGCATGCCCATAGAAACATTCTCTGCAGTTGAATAGCAGCCGGTTAATCCCAGCAAGATAGATGCCCCTGCTTGGACTATCCATTTTGGAACAGTTGCACTTCCAAGTATTGACTCTAATCTGCTCATCTTTTTGAAAGGCAGGAGCTGACAAACTCTTTTATTTGCTCTTCGCTGATCCTGGTTTCTTGTGTGTTGCCGAGAAGGCTTGCGGTTTTTTCACTGGTTGGTTTGCCCTCAATCACCAGAAAATAATCCACTTTTCCCTTCTGTTCCCTAAGAGTCACCCACAGTTTATCAAAACTTTCCTTTAAATCTCCTTTATACTCTTTTCCAAGAGTTGACCAGACATTAAGTTTTCCTGCCTGTTCTCTCGTGATATACCTTCCTACTCTTTTAGGGCCTGCCCAATCCCCTGCTTTGTCTACGACTGATTCTGGAGGCAGGGTTGTATCATATGTGACATCAAAATAAATAAAAAAAGCATTAGTTTTCTGATCCCTGTACACAAGGCAATTTTCAAAGCTGTGCTCGTATTTGCTGTTCAGCCTTGCTTCTAAATCAGTGCATCTTTTCCACAAGCCTTCTTTTTCTTTTTTGAGAGCCTCGAAATCAGCAGCAGAATGACTTTTTTTATAATCCTCAAACTCCCATTGCAATTGCTTAAGTGTTGATTGCGCCTGCTCAAGTTTTTTTCTGTCAGCAAGAAGCGCGTCATATTCCTCTCTACTAACATATTGATGAGTTAGTGCGTACTCAGTAACGCGCTTCTTTGTTTCATCCAATTCTTTCTGAACCGCCGCTAGCTGAGTCTCCAAAGAAGATTTTTCACGCAGAAGAGTTTCAGGATAGTCTTTTCTGTATTTCTTAAAGTCCTCTTCCAAATGAGTGATCTTTTCAGTTAGCTTGCCTATTTCCTGATTCTTGTCTATGCTTAACATACTTTTTATGGTTGCATCAGATTGTTTTTTCTCTTTTTCTAAAGAAGAAACATTTTGTTCTAAAGAAGAAATAGTACTATTTTTTGTATCAAGAGCATTCTTTTCCCTTAACTCAATCTTTTGTATTTCAGAATTCTTTTGCTTAACCTCATTTTTAGCAGGCAAATACATGCCAAAATAAATTGCCGCTGCAGCCACTCCACTGCAGAGCAAAGCAGTTGCTGCTGTGCCCAGAGCATAAGCCCAAATCTTTGGTTTCTTGTAGCATGGCTCTGTAATTGGTTCACTAAAAACTTTATAAAACAGTTTAAGTTCCTCAAGATCTTTAGGCAGTTTCATAATTGATTTTACCCCTGAATGGATACTAATATGTCTGGAAGGTATTTAAAGATTAGGGAGAAAAAGAAAGGTTTTGCACATTGATTTGACTTATTTCTCGATAAGGATGAACTGTGTGAAAATTTGCCCGCGGCAGCTTGATGAATTATGATGTGTACGACCAATCAATCTTTGTTCTAATTCACGTTCCTTTTGAGAATCCTTGTTTGCTTCATAATTCAAGCGTATAGATTCTCGTGCTTCTTTTCTGGCACGATATAAACAGGCGTGGTCTGGCTCCAATTCTATTGCTTTGCTGAAATCTTCTATTGCTTTTTCAACCAAATCGCGTCGCCTTGGCATATCAGTACCATACTGCTCACGCTGATTACAGTACATCACGCCCCTATTGTAATAAGCAAGCGCATTGCTCTGATTTAGTTCTATGGCCTTTCTAAAATCTGCCCCTGCTTGCTCATAATCTGCTCTAATTATTTCGATAAGAGCTCTATTAAGGTAAGCATCTGAAAAATCTGGTTTTAGCTTTATTGCTTTAGTGAAATAAGACGTCACTTCATCCATAACTTCTTTAAACCAGCCCTCGCGGCTCTTTGCAATACCAAGATTGTAATAAATTATTGCACTATCTGATTTTAATTCAACTGCCATAGCAAAAGATTTTTTTGAATCCTCTATTAAAGATTCCTTAAATTTTAAGATTGCCAAATTATTATGGAAATCTGCATCATCTCTTTTTAATTCACTCGCGGTATCAAAATCTTTTAATGCAGTTCTCCTTTGTTCCTTCGCATTATCATAATCATATTCCAGTAGACTCAATTCATACTTTGCAATACCTCTATTGTTATATGCATCTGCATTTTGTGGTTCTTCTGCAATAGCTTCATCATATTCTTCTATTGCTTCTTTGTATAATTTTAATTGCCTTTTAACATTACCTTTATCATAATGCTCATTTGAGATTTTTGATTTAGGCTGTCTTAATGCTTGCAAGTCTTTTTCAATCTGTTCTAACTTGCCTCTGAACTGCGGCAGTTTTTCAAGATACTCCCTCAAATCAGTATATTTTCTGAACAATTCATCTTTTTCTTCTTGGGTTGCATTTACTTTTCTTTCAAGCACACCCACTGTATTCCTAAGAGCAGATACTTGGGTTTGCAAAGTCTCGTATTCCTCTTTAGCAATTGGGTGATCTTCTTGATATTGTTGAAGTATTTTTTCCAAATTTTCAAAACGTTTTTTCAGCAAAGAATAATTTTGGCTTGCAACCTGCAGTTCATCTTTTTGCTTCAGCACTTGCTCGCCTAAAGGGGTGGATTTAAGCCCTTGAAGCTCTTCTTCAAGGCTTTTATTCTTGCCCGCTAAAAGTGCCAAGCTTGTTTTTTGTTCTTCACAAACATGGCTAATGCCTGCAAGCTCTTCATCTCTTTTATTAAGAATCCCATTATATTCCTGATCTTTGCGTACAAGCTCCGCATTTTTTTGATTAATGGCATTGTTCAGGTATCTTGAAGAAATAAAATGATCGCCAACCACACCAAGCAGAATTGCGCCAGCTAAGCCCAGAGCATAATACCCTATTTTTGGCTTCCTATAACAGGGCTCTGTAATTGTTTTACTAAAAACTTTAAAAAACTGTTTAAGTTCCTCAATATCTTTAGGCAGTGTCATAATGGATTTTACCCCTGAATGGATACTAATATGTCTGGAAGGTATTTAAAGATTAGGGAAAGAATCTATTTCTCTTCTGGAGGAATGTCTCTGGCAAGTATTTGTAAATTCCTGTAATGCGGCGGGCTTTCCTGAAGAGTTAAAGTTTTGCCTTTGTCTAATTTTGCAGTTTCTTCTTTTGAGAGCAAAAAAAAGTATTCAGATAACCCGTATACAAAAGTTGCAGCAGAGTGTGTTCTTACGAATGTATTCATCTGATCTAGTGTTGTTTTCTTGCCATAAAAACCTGTCAGATAATTAACTGTTTTCTCGATGCCAAGTGTTTCTGCAAAATGCTCTAAAGTGACAATCAATGGAGGAATATGCTCTTTAGGTGCATCATATGTCAACCCATGGGAGATTACCTCGCCCTTAGCATTCATCCAAATTGCAGCAATACCAATTTTCAAATCATAATGATAATGCACGCATAATTTTACGAGTTTGGAAAAGTCCTCTGGTTTCTGATTATTATGATATTCAGTGATTGTTTCTAAATCTCTTTTCTCAACAGCATCCAGGAACTTGAATATCTCCTCAGAAGGAATTGTTTTGGAATAAAGCTCATACATGCATTTCAAAAGCATGACTCTGGTGACTTCATTGTTTTCGAGCGAAATAGATGACTCATAAGTCAGCAATGCATCTTCCAGTTTTCCTAAAGCATGTCTTGCCAAGCCGCAGTTATAGAATGCGGCAGCATCATTTTTCCCGTGATCTGCGATATAATTAGTATAGCAAACAATTGCTTCTTCGTGAAGACCGAGCTGTTGCTTTGCATATGCTTTAAGAAACAATGCTTCGCTTCGAGAGCACCATTCAGCTGGCTTAAGCAAGGCCTCAGCTTTTTCTAACTGTATCTTGTATTTCAGTTTAGGCCATCCTTGCGTTTTTATGAACTCTTCCAGCTCTTTTTTGCTGCCGAGATACATACTGGAATTACCTTCTGTAAGCTCCGCTATTTTTTTAGGAAGAACTGGTTCATATATCACACCAGTGCGCATTTCTTCTTTGAAGTTATCAGGCAGTCGGCCTTCTGTGAAAGCTGGATCTACAAGTGAGCCTCCAGCCCATGCACCAGAGTCTTTTCCGCCGTAACCATTGCCTTTTTCAGTGCCAACACAACCCAATAAAAGGCTTAGCCCCGCGCCCAGCAAACAGCTTGGCAACCTTACTCTTTCCAATATTTTTTCGAGATTAACCATTTTCAGCCAAACATCCATTAAGATTTTCTTTTGCTAATTCATAGTGCGGATTAATCTCCAGAGCTTTTTCAAAATCATCAATGGCATCACTTTTATCTCCCAAAGCATGATTTATCACACCTCTGCAAAGATATGCTTCTGCGCTGCGATCATAGTAATCAATCGCCTTATCAAGATCTTCCAATGCAGACTCTAAACCAGCACGCTCAGCAACTTTACCCCGCCAATAATTATATTTTGCAGTGCCTCTATTTGTATATGCCTCACAAAAGTAAATGCCCTGCCCTTTAACTTCAGGATTAATATGCTCATGCACAAATTCAATCACTTTATCAAAATCTTCAATCGCTTGTTTGTTTAAACCAATGCGTGATTCTATATCTCCTCTTATTGCAAATGTGTAAATATCACCTTTGCCGCCGCAGTCCATACATGCAGCAATATCAACAAGCGCTTCTTCGTATTGGCCTAAACTAAATTTTGCATGCGCCCTTGAAAAATATGCACCAGAGCATTCTGGGTCCTTCTTGATGGTTTCAGTTGCTTCAAGGATTGTTTGATGCGCATTGATATTACCCCAGCCATGTTCTTTTATGAATTCTTCAAGCTCACTTTTTTTACCCAGGTACATTCCAAAAGGAGTTTGCACGCTCACTGTTGAAAAAATAGATTTTGCAGACTCAATAGTCGGAGTATAAATTGTTTTGAAATTTAACTGCGTCTGGTCCTTGACTTCTTTTCCTGCACAACCGAGTCCTAATGCAATGCATAATCCTGCATCTAACACAAATCTTGGTAATCTTATTTTTTCAAGCAATAATTCGAGTTTACTCATTGTCTTCTTATGCCTTCTTATTCAGTTAATCTTGCCTTTCTCTTTCACATTCTCTGATGTAATCAGCAATGCAAGCCTCTGCATTTGCAAAACCATATTTTTTTATACTTTTAGTATAATATGCAATAGCCTTGTCATATTTTTTTTGTTTTTTATATATACCTGCAATGTTTCTATGACAATCAAAAATCTCTGAGACATTTTTTCCTTGTTCTTCACACATTCTTGCTTTTTTTTCATAACACGCAATGAGATCATCATCATATTTTCCTTGTTCTTCGTATACATCGATCTTAGCATGAAGAGCATCTAATCTATAATCAAAGGAATAATAAGAATCAACTATATTCATATCCCCAATTACATCATATTCACGTATTGCTTCATCAAAGCGTTTTAATTTAAGATACATTTTCCCTCTGGCAAAATAAGCCAAAAGAAAATGGGGATTAATCTGAATTGTTTTAGTAAAATCCTCAATTGCCTCATTAAAACGCCCCAAGTTCTTTTTAGCAAGGCCTCGAAAATAATAAACATCATAAGATTTATTCCTAAGGCCAAGTTCAATTGCTTCATCACAATACATAATCACTTCTTCAGGTTTGGTTTCTGCATTGTTTGCTTTATCTAAACATTCAGCAATCCTTTGCGCCACTTTTTTATCTTGTATTCCTTTAGTGTAATCTATTGTGTCAAAGCCATATTCTTGCGTGATTTTTTTAACTGAATCAAATTTTCCAATATATTCATCATGAGTTGTGGCAGAACCAGAACACCCAGCATTTAAAATAAAACTCAATCCTGCAGTAAGCACGCAACTTGGCAGCCTTATTCTTTCAAGTATTAATTCAAGTTTACTCATTTTTTTGATATGCAATTTTTGATAAATTGAAGTATGTGTGATTCATATATTTGAGTTTCAGTTTTTTTACCTTCTTTTTCTATAACTAGCGTATAATTCAATACATTTCCGCCGCTATCACTCAATCTCACCCATAATTTATCGAAATCATCTTTAAATTGGCCAGAATAGTCTTTCAGGAGACTTGATTTTGCATCAAACTTCTCTGCTAGCAGTCTAGTAACGTACCTGCCAACCCTTTTTGGGCCCGCCCAGTCTCCTGCATTTTCAAGAACAGACTCTGGTGGAAGCTCTGGATCATAAGTAATATCAAAATAAAAATATAATTCGTTTGTTTTTGAATCCTTGTAAATCATAATATCCTCGAATTTTTTGCCTGCAATATCTGATAATGCTTTTTCCAATCCCGCATTTCTTTCAGACACAGTCTTGTATTGCTCCTGCAGGGAACCAAGCTGTACATTCATCTGCTTTGCGCTTTCTTGCGAAGCAGCTAGTGCTTTCTCAACAGAAGATAATCTTTCCTGCAAGGCATCATATTTTTCTTTTGTAATCTCTTCAGGATGTGTCTGCATGTATGCTTCTAAATCTTTTTTTGCCTTGTCTAATTGATCTGTAAGGCCGCTTGCCGTGCTTCTTAGAAGGGTGACAGCTTCTTCTAAGGTCTTTTTTTCATTGCTGAGAGCTGTGTTTTCCTCTGCAGTTTTCTTTTTGTATCTATCGAAAGCTGCATTAACAGTACCCAACTCTTTCTTGACGTCAGCCAATTGCTTTTCTAAGGCAGAATATGCCTCTTGTGTGATGTCCTCAGGATGAGTTTTTATATAATCACCTAAAACAGTTTTTGCTTTATCAGCAGCCTGCAATGCTACAGCCAGCTTGCTGTCTAAAGAAGCATATGCCTCTTGGGTAATCTCCTCAGGATGTGTTTCCTTGTATTTTTTTATGGCATCAACAGCTTCAGTTAATTTTCTGCTGGCTTCCTGCTCAAGCCCAGTGGTTTCCTCTAATTTCTTCTTAATTTCAGTCAGCTGTCTTAATACAGATGTATGTACATCAAGCGTGATTTCCTCAGGATGGTCTTTTTTATAAACTTCAAATGCTTTTTTCCCTTCTGAAACTGCCTGCTCAAGAGTTCTCAGGTTCTGCGTAAGCTCAGAATAACTTTTACTCAAATTAATCAAGCTTTCCCTGTCTTTCTGCAGGGCTTCAAGCGCTTCTTTGCTGATATCAGCAGGATGTGTCTTTCTGTACAATTCAAATTCTGCTCTTACTGTCTCTAAATTAGCAAGAACATCACTTAATTGCTTCTGCCCGTCTGTTGAAGTGGCTCTTAATGCCTCATGAACTACTTTTGTTAATTCAGAAGGATGATCTTTCTGATATGCATCAAAGATCTTTAGCTGCTCATTAAGTTTGGCTGTTGCTGCTTCTAATCTCTGCTGAAGGCTATCTGCTTTTGCTTCTGATGCCTTGTATTTTTCTTCTGTGAGATTCTCAGGATGAT
>CAYGYR010000002.1:79542-132813 GCA_964354285.1 uncultured Methanosarcinales archaeon
TCTGCTTTTGCTTCTGATGCCTTGTATTTTTCTTCTGTGAGATTCTCAGGATGATCTGCTTTATATGCATTTAATTCCTGTTCAAGAATTTGGTTGCGTTCAGTTAACTCTTTCATTTTCTTTCCAAAATCAGTATTGGCAATATCATTTGCAGTTTGCTCAAGATTTTGCTTTACATTAGAAAGACTAGAATATAAGAAAGATGCCTCAGTAGTCTTTTGCGCAAGCTCTCTTTTAGCAGGCAGGCACATGCCAAAATAAAGTGATGCTGCAACCACTCCACTGCAAAGCACAGCAGTAGCTGCCGTACCCAGAGCATAAGCCCATATTTTCGGCTTCTTGTAGCAGGGCTCTGTAATTTTTTCACTAAAAACTTTAAAAAACAGTTTAAGCTCTTCAATATCTTTAGGCAGTTTCATGATTTATTTTACCCCTAAATAGATACTAAAAGACGAATGTTTTTAAAGCTTAGGGAAGAACAGGCAATCTTTAAATACTTTTAAAATTCATTCATTTGCGTGGTAAAGATAAGAGTCATTTATGAAATACTTGCAGAGCGCGCAATAAGCACAGAACAGCCTCGCAGTGAGGTAATCCACCAGCTTGCAGAAACTGATTTTCTTGCATTATTCACAGAAAGAATAGAAACAAAGGGAAAAGATTACACAATCGCGAAAAGAATAGAGATAAAAAAAGATACTGTTTTTCCTGTTGGAAATTATCACATAATGCCTGACTGCGGAATTATTGCAAAAGACTGCAAAATAACAATACAGCCAGGAACAAATTTTTATTTTGAGGATTATGCCTTCTTTTCACAAAATGGTGGCAAGTTTATTGCTGCAGGCAATGATGGGAACAAGATACAATTTCTATCTGAAGGGGAAAACATAAACATGCATGTCAGTTTATCGAATCTCGAATCACAACTCGAATATTGTGTACTTTCTCACTTTAATTCATCAGCATTAGAAAAAAAGTATCCTTGGGCTCCATGTTCATTGTTCAAATGCAAATCCAGCTTGAAGAACTGCAAATTCAGCCACAATACAGGTCAAATGACTGCGGGCGGGGTCTATGTTAATGAAGGTGAGGCAATTTTTGACTCTTGCATAATATCAAGAAACATGGTTGGCATCTGGGGCGGGGGAGTTTATGCCAAAAAAACAAAGATTAAATTTAAAGAAACTGAAATTGAGAATAATCATGGCACAAACGGGCGAGAGATTTTTGGCGGCGGAGTGATGGGTGATGAAAGCATTCTTGAATTTGATGACTGCAAAATTATAGGAAATACAGCAAATTGCGGCGCAGGCGTCCAGTTGTCTGACAAATGTAAAGCAGAATTCAGGAAAACAACAATAAGAAACAATATTGTGAATGGCATTGCACTGCTCGGGAACAACTCTGAGGTATATCTTGATGATGAATGCATCTTAGAGGGCAACGGCGAGCCGCAGTTAAATGGCGGTATGCATAAAGGCGAATTCAAATACAATCAGTCTATCTTAAGGAAAAATGAAGCACCAGGCGCAGACAATCTCCCGGCAGTGCTACATGAAATCAGTAAACAATATGAGTGGACAATTAAGGAAGAAGATATTCCCAGAATCTTAAGCAAAACGCAAAAAAAATACAATCTAGGAGAATCTGAAATGTATACGCTAACATATGGGCTTAGAGAAATGATTGAAAAAGAAAGGAAGATGGACCAGATACTCAAAGACCCAACACCGCCGCCATACCGTTCAGGCAGGAGGCTTCCTTAGGATGAAAACAAACCTTGAAATAGAGCTGGAAAAAGCACTAACAGGCAGGAATGCCCAGTTTCATGCATTTGAAAGAGATTTGCTAAAAGAGATTCTTGATACAGGCCATGTAAGCGGGCCTGTTCTGCCAGGGATAAAGGAATACCTTGGGCAAAAGCTGGCAGAGTACAAGGCAGCCCAGAATTCTTTGGCAGGAGGATGGAATGACAGCTTTGCAGAGGTAATTTGCGAGGGAATGTTTGCAAAGAAAGGCAGTTTCTACAAACAAAGATTTGCAGAAATAAATGGATTCATAATTGATTACAAGCCAATACTTGACAGCCTTGAAAACCTGGAAAAAGAATACGCAGAGAACTCAGTCGCAGAAAAGCTGATAGTGTCCTGCATGCAGGAAGGAACAGCAGATAGCGCGCTTTATTTAATATGCCTGGGCGGCAATATGCGCCAGCTGGGACTGGCTAGGAGCTGCAGGAATGAATACAGACAGTTTGAGAAATATCAAAAAGGGAAAAAGCTTGATGCAGAAGAGTTTGTAAAAGACCTGATAAAATTGATAGGTGCTTAAATGAAATTTATTTATGAAATACTGAAAAACTCAGACGAAACATCTGAACAGCTGAGGCAAGAAGGAATACAACCAAAAGAAAAGTATGGATACTTTTATGTTCCATTGACTCCGCTACTTGAGAAAGACAGGCAATTGATAAATTTGTGGAAAAAAAGATACTTTGACTGGATTGACAATCCTGTGAAGGAAGAGGTTATTGTTGAGCTGCATGATGATGAGCTGCTTGAGTTCTACGCAGAGGACTTTGCATTCGGAAACATTGATGCTGTGTACAGGGCAAAAGACCTTGAAATAATTCTTGATGAGATGTACAGGTATGGAAAAAAGAATATCAAAAAGCCAGAAAAACACATGTCCCCAGTATGGAACGGAGAAGCCAATGTCAAAAACTGGTTTGATGAAAACCTTTACCTCAATTTTACTTTTGAAGGAACAGACTCATACATATTCAATTTGAGCATGATGGACTATTTTTGCAGGCACGACGGCCCAGTAAAACTTAGCAGCGCAGGAAAAGGCAAAAAAGAGCAACCAAAAGTAAAAAAAACATATGAAATGAGATACAAAAAAGCAATGCGCGAGTTCAAAATGGAATTTTTTGACCCTATGACTTTCAATGAAGATCTAATACTGGTATTTAACCTGAAAGACGCAATGGCAACCAGCATGAGGCCAGGTGATGGACGCAGCCTGCACGTTGAATTAAGCAAGAAATACAACAGGCTCTCCTTCCAGGCAACAGGGCCTTGCAGCAGCGAACAGATGACTGGGCCGAATGTGATATTAAGCGCATGGTCACTCGCATCGCAAAACATAGGAATATCAGTTGACCTTGATACGTATAAAAAAGCAGATAAAATAAAAAATCCTGTTCTTGCAGAGCTCTGGAATGGCTTAAAGATTCCTGAACAGCTTCCTGATTGGGCAAAAGAAAAAAAATACAGCTTCTTACTTAAATCTGCAATTGAAAGAACAGTTGAGGATGACGAGTATCTGGAGATTTGCAGGGAGATAACCGAGATTTTGAAGAAGGTTTAACTAATCCACCTAATATACGCATAAAATGTGACTGCAAACTCAATCATTTTCATGTTAAGATTGTAAACTTTCTCAATGCATGATTTTATCTCAAATATTTTCCTTGATATTTCATCAACTTTTGCCAGTTCTTCCTGAGGGATTCTCTTGCTTATCACTTCGAAAGTCAGTTTTTTCAGGTATTCATCCATTTTTACCTTAAAGAATGCCTTGGTGCTCATTATCTCTGCAACAGCATCTTTGCGGGCAAGGTGAGCTTCATTGACAATATCTTTTGAATAAAATGCAAAAGTCTCATTGTTTCTCAATATGTCTGCAAATATTGCGCCTATTGTCTTGTCATAGAGCATCTTGTCCTGCTGAGTCTTAAGTGTAGGTATTGTATTCAGCAAAAGAGTAAGCTTTGGAACAATTGTTTCCTGCATGCTCAATACCTTCTGCAGGTAATCAATATTGTTTTTCAGGCCAGCAGGCAATGCCTGGAGCTCTGAAACTGCGCGCTTAAGATTGACTAGCTCAAGATTAATTGAATTTGTTTTTGCCAAATCAGTTATTTCCTGAATAACTAAAGGAATCATCTCAAGAGTTTTTGCCATTAAATCAACATCTTCTTTTGTGATAAAGAACTGAGAGAATTGGGAGCTTATTTTTTCTTCTGATAAAGGAATTGAAGCAGTCTGCTTCAGCTGCCTGACAAGAGGGACAATCTCTATCTCAGCTGACTTTGGATTAAGGTCTTTCAATGCATGTATGTAAATCATTGTGCAACTGTATTTGCAGTACTTTTATTTAAAGATTTCCCTATGGAGATATATGCTTAATATGCAATCAGACAAGCGAAAGAATTATATCGGCTTGAATTAATCCCAGACAAAATGCTAGAATCAATATTCGGGCCAAAAACAGTAAAAGAGCTGGAAAAAGAAAAAGAGCTTCTTGAGAAAGACCTTGCGGTAATTAAAAAAATAATGGATTATCTTGACAAGAACAAACAGCTCTGCCTGGGAATTCTCAATTTTGCAGTAAAGGAGGCAGATGCCCGCGCGCTGTTCAGCAATCTCCTCAATATGGAACACTTGCTTGTCGAGCTTGAAGAGGAGAAAAAAGGGCTTGAGATAAAATCAATCGAAATCCTTGAAAGCAAGCTGAGAGCGCTGGAAGATGAGGAAACAAAAAAGGAGATACAGGCAATCCTGCAGCTTTTGAAAGAAGAAAAAGAAACTCTGGACCAGGCGATAACGCTGGAAAATACCCTGCAGGCAAAGAGGTACTTGATAAATCCTGCACTGGCATCTAAAATAAAAGCGCTTGTCGAAAAGCAATTGGGGGTTTTGAAAGCAAATGAGCAGGCAGTCAATAAAATCCTTGGAAAAATCTCGAGTGCAGAGGCGCGAATAAAGGATCTACTTAAGCAAACATACGGAAGGGTTGTAAGCAAAGAGCGGGCAGAATTCATGCAGAGCAAGCATATCCTCTCAGATAAGCCAGAACTCGTGCCCTGTTTTATATTGACTGCAAGAATATCTGATTTACTGGAAAATATCGAAACTGGCCGCAAAGAGCTTATCAGCATTTTCAGGTCAGTGGGCGCGATCTATACACAAAAACTGGTGCTTTTCAAGATAGATGAAAAACAAGACCTGTCAATACTCAGTAATTGCCCTCCTGCCCAGCCTCAAAAAATAGCTGGCCTGATAGAACAAAAGCTGCCTGGCGGGGCATTGATTAAAATCATCGATACTTATTCTCTTTAATTGCAGCTTCTACGAGCGCTCTTTTAAGCTCGCTTTTTGACAAATCGTAGCTTGCTGCAAGTTCTGCTGCATCCTTGTGCACTTCTAATATTCTTGCCAGGGTGTTGAAGCCAGAATCGTGCCTGAAAGTCTCATTTGTCTTGACATAATAAGCGCAATGCCTGTCTATGAATGTTTCAAGCAAGTGCATTGTTTCAGGAAGATTTATTTTAGCCATCGAAAGAAAAGCTTGATGAAAAAGGCTTGTTTCAGTATACTGCCTTATGCGCTCAAATCCTCCTGCTGAATTTATTTCGCCAAGCACAAACATCCAGTATATTGCCTGATGGTCAGTCATGCGCCCATAAGAAAGCAATGGCTCTTCGTATGTTTTATCAGGAATCTGCTCTGCAAACAACAATGCATTAAGGTTTGGGTAACTGAGACCTTGAAGAATTGCACCAATAATTTTCTCTTTGCAGCTCTTAAAAGAAGGGCTTCCAGTAATCGCATCAATCTCTTCTGGTGCAACTTGATAATTCCTGTTAATCAATTCATCTACTTTGTCAGCTAAATTCAAGGATATCACCTATCTTGGCTTTCCGTTATAATTTGATACTCCCAATATGACGACAGTGTGCCTGCCATTTCTTTTAGTCCTGTCAAACACCCCAATCAATCTGTTTCCAGTAGGAACATGAGCAACAACTTTGACTGGCTTTAGGTTATTGCTGAGATTGTATTTCTGTATCACTGCTTTGGTTAAAAGCCTTGCATAATCCTTAAGAAGCTGGGTATCTGTTTGTTTTATATCAACAATGCCATTATTCTTGCAGGCGCTGTAGCCCCTATAGCCATATGTTGTTGCGCATTTATGGAACTTTGCGAACTCATCAACAAAACGGCCATTATTTGCCCTTGCATAATCTGCAAAAGAATCTGCATAATACAAGTCCAGATTCTGGCTTAGGTCTCCAACTCTTTCGCAGGAGACTGCTGGGTATTTTGCAGATTTGCCTGCCAAAAGTTCTTCAAGAACAGCTTTGCCTATATCTTTTGATGCAATCATTGCAGATTAGTATAGCCTGAAGAGATATTTAAAGCTTTTGTTTTTTACTACTGGTTGATAATATCAATATTGTGAAATGCCTCACAGTATATACTGCAATGTTGTGAACATAGCATCTGTCGTTACACTGATGCCCAGCTTTCTAAGGCCGTCATCATCGCCAGGGCTCAAAAGATGTGTTGTGTGCATATTGCAGTCGCGAAGCTCTTTCAGCTTGGTCATGGCAATTTTAGTGCCCTCATTTGTCCTTGCTGAGGTCGCAAGCGCTATAAGCACCTCATTCACATTAAGAGATTCTGAATTTGAATTAAGTATGCTTTTGTTAAGCTCTGTTATCTGGCTGATTGTCTCTGCAGGAAGAAGCTTTTTCTCATCAGGTATTCTTGCAAGATATTTTATTGAGTTTATCACTGCTGCAGAGCCTGCATGAAGCAAAGGCGAGTTCTTGCCTGCAATTATTTTTCCATCGTGAAGCTGTATTGCAGAGCCGCAGTAAACATCTTTATGGCCTTTTCCAGGCGTGTTTTTGCAGGAAGCCATTGCAGCTCTTGCAGGAAGCACTGTTGACCTGTATTCTGGAGTCAGATTTAATTTGTTCAAAAGCACATCCATCCTGTCAAGTGTCTCTTTTGGCTCTTTTCCAAGAATGGCATCTTTCTTATAATTGAAGTATCTCCTTATAATCTCCTGTTTTGCAGCTTCCTGGCAGATTTCATCATTGATAATTCCTTCTTTTGTAAGGCTGATTGCGATATCTGTGGGCGAGCCATATGCCTCTTTTTCATGCTCATTCAGGTCACCAACTATCTTCTTGAGAATGCTGCTAATGATCTCATAATTCTCTATGTCCCTGTTATAGTTTATCGCAACTTTTTGAGTCCTTTGAAGATAAAATGGGTCGACCATGTTCTTGTCTGCAATGTCTGCTGTCGCTGCCTCGTAAGCAAGGTTCACTGCATGCTCAAGAGGAAGATTCCAGACAGGAAAGGTCTCGTATTTTGAGAAGCCTACACGAATGCCTTTCTTGTTTTCGTGATACATCTGGCTGAGGCATGTTGCCATCTTTCCGCTGCCAGGGCCTGCACCTGTGACAACAACAAGGTCTTTATTTGTCTCAATATAAGCAGTCTTGCCATAGCCCTCGCTGCTAACAATCCTTTCAATATTGACTGGGTAGCCCTCTATCTCAGGCTGCAAATAGACACGCATGCCTGTGTTAGTAAGATAACGCTTGAATTTCTCAGCAGACCTCTCTCCTGAAAACCTGTTTATTATGACTGCAGAGACATCAAAGCCAAAATCCCTTAAGTCATTGATGTTCTTTATAGAGATATTTGCATAATTCATGTTGAAGTCAGCCCTAACTTTTCCTCCCTCAAGATGTTTTGCACTCAAGCAGTAAAATATCTCAAAATCCTTGTGTTTCGCAAGATTCCTCAACACCTCAACCTTCACGTTGGGGTCATACCCTGGAAGGATCCTTGCTGCATGATAATCATAAGAAAGCTTTCCGCCAACCTCAAGATACATCTTATTGAAGAAAGAGGCACGCTTGACTATTGCATCTGTCTGTGCTGAAAGGTATTTCCTGTTTGCAAAACCAATATGTTGAATTCCCATAAACCAACTTGCTGAAATCCATGCCAGATGTATTTAAGGATTTGTATTCTGAGAAGTATACTATTATTTTCATAAATTAAAAAATCAGTCAGGCAGGTCATACCTGACTTTGTCAAGCACCCATGGATGGTAGTCAACCAGGAATGAATCAAGGCAGGCTTTTATGATTGGCGCATGCTTATCCGGACCGTCTGCCCTGATAGTTATTTTAAGGAAGGGGTCATCAAGTGTCCAATCCAGTTTTATACTGCCTGTTCCTATGACTTTTATTGCATCCTTTGGCGTGCCTGTGGTTTTGCAATAGTCATTCACTATGGCACCTATGCTCATCCCAGGATATGCAGCAAGCACAGCTCCCCAGTCATGACTGTTTGCACCGTCTATTCCCAGTATCAGCGCGTATCTTGCATAAAGACTGTCGCCATGGCCGTCGATGTCTGCGCAGAACCTGTAACTGTTGTTAAGCAGATCAGCGCCCACTATGTCATCTAGATTGTATGCAAGATTGTCAAGGAACTTTGCCTTGGCGCAGTGAAAGTCTGCAACCATCATCCCGAGCTTACCTGCAATGTCGTTTCTGTCATCTTTCATGTTATTACCTCCGAAGTTTCTGAGGAGGTCTTCTGAACTCTGTTAAGATTTACCTCCAAGCTGTTTCCAGCTTAATGGTTAATATGCTTGGCAGACAGATTAAACTTTTCATTAAAAAGTCCATCAAAAACGCAATATTTAAATATTATTTAAGATTATGATAGGAAATATGATTAAATTAAGTGTAAAAGACAGAAAGATACTCTATGAATTAAGCAAAGATGCAAGGCTCTCTGCCTGTAAGATAGCAAGAAAAGCAGGGGTAAGCAAGGATGTCGCAGTTTACACGATAAGCAAGCTCTTGAAGGGCAATGTTGTAAGGCAGCTTTTCACACTGATAAACACAGAGGCTCTTGGATTCACAAGGCATGAGTTGTACATAAAACTGAAGAGCGAAGAGAGAGAAAAAGAGCTGATATCTTATCTCAAGGACCACCAGATGTTCATCTGGGCAAGGTCTTCTCTTGGAGACTGGGACATATTGACAGAATTCTATGCAAGAGATAATCTCGAATATGAAAAAATACTGCGTGAGATAAACACAAAGTTCGGCAGCTGCATCAAAAAAATGAATTCAGCAGTTGTCCTCAGGGAGCACTGCTTCCCCCTGAAAAGCATAGGATACAAAGAAGAGGAGCACAGCATTGAGGAGCCATCTTCTGAAAAGCCAAAATTAGACAAGGAAGATTTCAAAATACTAAAGCAGTTATCAAGCAATGCAAGAATAAGCATAGTTGAGATTGCAAAAACCACAAAACTAAGCCCAGACGCAGTCATATACAGGATAAAAAACCTGATAAAAAATAAGATGATCCTTGGCTACAGGGTTGCAGTAGATGAAACAATGCTCGGATTCTCGAAATACAAGATTCTTCTGAAGCTCGGAAACATAAATGAACAGACATATTCCAAACTGCTCACTTTTCTTAAGATGCAGAAATCAATGCAGTACATCAAAAGATGCGTCGGAGAATGGGATTTCAGCATAACAATCCTTGCCAAAGACACAAATGAATTAAGAAAGACAATCCTTGACATAAAAAGCAATCTTAAGCAAGCGCTTGACGACTACAAGATATTAATCTTATTTGAAGAGCATAAAAACACTTATTTTCCAGAAGGGATAATTTAGTACTGAAAGAAAAAAATTAAAAAATCACTTGTACCTTGCTGGCACACTGCTTTTTCCAGGACCGCCATATCTTGCAGGCGGATGCCATACTACGTCAGGCTGGTATCTTTTTGGAACTAAGCTTTTTCCAGGGCCACCATATCTTGCAGGGGCAAGGTCTATCGGCACTTGATCTTTAATTTCACCTGCCTTTTCTGGTTCTTCTGCAACCTTGTCTTCAAGCTGTTCTTCTTTTTTCTTTGGTTCTTCTTCTGTCATGTCATTCACCTCACTTAGTTGTTACTGTTGCTCACTGATATAGAATAGAGATGTTCTAATATAAATATCTTATGTTCAAAACGAAACATTTATATAGTTTTTTGAACTTATACTGGACAATGGACAAAAAATCAATAGCAGAGCAGGCAAGCGAATGGATAGAGAGATACCCTTACATAGTGTGGGCTCTGAAGAACGGGCTGATCAATTACTCTTCGCTGGCAAGAAAAATCCAGAGGGAGTGCGAGATTAAGAATTTTGATGCTGTAATAGTTGCCATCAGAAGATACAAAGACACGATAAAAGTAGTGAAAGAAGAGAGCATTTTAGAGATAATGAAGAAGAGCACTCTGGAGATAAAGACAGGGATGAATGTATACACTGTGCAGAGCTTTGACCCGGCACTGCTCAAAAAGCTAAAGCACTTTCACATAATAACAGGCGAATCAACAACAATAATCACAGACCAGAAACTAGATTTTGCCTGCATACAAAAACATGAAAACGTGGTTGAGGTAAGAATCAAAAGCCCGCCAGCAATAGAAAAAGCTGCAGGCGTTGTTGCATATGTGTATGGCAAGATAGCTGAAAGGGACATTAACATAATAGAGACATACAGCGCATACACTGATACTGTATTCATAATAAACAAAAAAGACCTGACTGCAATGGTTAATACACTTGATAGCATCGGGGTGAAATAAGAAGTAAAAAAATAAAAAAGCGATTTATTTATGCTAGAAGGGCATTAGCTGCATTTACTACATCAGTGAATGCCCTTTCGAAATATGCCAGTTCGTCATCAATGCGGTTTTGCAATATTGTTATGTAATCGTTACGCCTGTTAAAATCATCTGTGTCAACAAACGCATGGTGTTCGCTTGTTCCATACTCTGTGTTTGCAATTTTTCCGCAGAAAGCCCCAACGCGCGCCATTGTTGAAGCAGCACACCTGAATTTGTATGAAAGCTTTTCTAAATCAGCAACTACTGGCTGTGCTCTGGCACCAAAATCAACAAACAATTCCTGACCTTTTGGAATTACAGGATCAATAATTTTCTGGCAGCCTTCAAAAAGCGTTTGCAGTTTTCCAAGCTTGGTGCTCATCTGCTTAAAAATAGTCTTGCCCCAGATGCCTCCTGCATTCTTTAACTCCTCTCGCAATGCATCACGCAATCCCTCAATCTGCTGCTTTGGTGTTTCTTTATCTAATTTAGCTTTAGCTTTTGTGACTGCTGTAATGATATCTTTAACATTTTTTTCTTTTGTTGCCATATTTTTTTCACCTCATTAAATGATTATACCGGGAATCATTGATAAATCTTGTATATAAATGTTTAGTAAAAATGAACACAAAACAAACAAAAAGATTTATTAATAGCCAACAACAGTGAGCAAAGAATGGATGACCAAAAAAGAGGAATAATTTATGCATTCCTAGTCATATTATTATGGGCAACATTTGGGACCAGCATAAAGCTGTTAGTCTCGCGAGTGGACAGCTTTGTGGCAACTGTTTACATAGGACTGTTCGCAACAATCACAATCCTGGCTTATCTTGCAATCACCAGAAAGATAAAAGCTGCAATCAAAGAGCTGAAAAAACAGCCTTGGTTTTACATAATCGCAGGAATAATCGGCCTGGGAATACAGCAAGTGATTTACCTTAAATCATACCAGCTGCTTCCTGCATCACAAGTAGTTATGCTGTTCTACCTGTATCCGCTGCTGATGGTGGTTCTTTCTGCATTTATACTTAAGGAGAAGACATCATGGAAATCATGGCTGTTCTTGCTACTCGGCTTTGCAGGAGTCTATATTCTTGTATCAAAAGGTGCGCTCATAGTCCCTGAAATAAGCCTTGGCGTGATAACAACATTGATCGCAGCATTCTCCTGGGCATTGTTCTCTGTGCTGATAAAAAGCAGGAAATTTGATGCTGCAATCGGAATGTTCTGGTTCAATCTTTTCGGCCTGCTTTTCCTCATTGCATTAATGCCTTTCCTTGGATTTGACTACAGATTAACACTTCCAGAAATAGGAGGCATACTTTACCTTGCAATACTCCCAACAGCACTTGGCTTCATACTTTGGAACAGGGCGCTGCAGCTCACAAGGACAAGCATATGCTCAAATATCGCGCTCCTGATGCCACCTATGTCAGTAGTCATAATATTCCTGGTCTTAAAAGAACAGATAGTTGCATTCCAATTAGTCGGGCTTGCACTGATACTAGGCTCTGTATTCTTAACTTTAAATTACGGGAAGTAGGATTTGCTGTCCCACCCCTGTTTTTTTAATTTATTCTTCTTTCTTTTGTATTTGCTGCCTGATTTTGTCGAGCAAGTCTTCTACAAGGTCGTATTTTGTTTCCATTCCGCAGATGTATGCTGTTTTTTCCTCTGGAGGAAGCCCTCTGCTGCACTTTAGCAGGATGTGTTTGTATGCTTTAAAAAGCACACTCTCAAGCTCCTTGCCAGGATTTTCTGCATACTGTTTTACTTTCTCTGGGTCATCTTCTTCTAGCATGAAGATTTCATCCCAGGCGTTATAGCAGCCGCAATCATCGCGTAGTCTATCTATGCGATCTCGCAGGTAGAAGTTTGTTTCCTTGCCAGCTTTGTCAAGAAGCCTGTACAAGTCAACCTGCCCGCCGTATGGCCCGTAGTTGGTGTGCCTTTTAACAAGCACTGCTGCGGGATGTTCTTCCAAGAATTTGTCAATCTTGTCTTGCAGCCCTTGTTTCATTTCTGTTAAGAACTTCATTTTGTTTCACCTCCGGTTCTATACTTGAGAAATAGGCAGATGTTTAATAAAAACCGTTGTAGATACTTCAACAACAGAATTTAATTTTTAATCTAGATTTGCAATCTCAATTGCTTCTTCAGCAAGCTCTTTTTTGTTTCCTGCAAAGTCATAGATGAGTTTAATCAATTTCTTTTTTTGCGCAATGGTGAATACAGCCCATACTGTTTTCAGGGTTTTTGGCAGGCCAGCAATGTCTTTTTTGTGCTGCACTATCTCTTTTGCCTCAATTATTTTTCCCTGCCTGCGCAGCTCCTCTACCTGTGCTTCTAATTCTTTAATGTTTTGCCGATTTTCCAAGCAATCACAGAAATCATCAAATGCCCTTGCAAACTTGTAAACAAGAACGCTTTCTTTTTCATCAATATCTTGCGTCTTTTTGTAGATATAGTTTGTATAGTTTGTTTCAGACATTTCCCCTAGCTTCTCACCGAAGTTTTCATAATGGGATTTACGGAATTTTTCATCTTCTCTCATTTTTTCTTTATCTGTATACGCGCATGCAACACTAAGGAAATAATTTGCATAAACCTCAAGAGGGAAATGACCCAATGGATGCACTGGCTCAGTATAGCCAATTTTAGTTATATTCATTATTATTGTGCCATTCCGAAGAACAGGCAGTGACTCTAAGACACGCTCAAAAGGCATATACCCAATAACTGCATGCCCTATATGAAAAACATCTGGCTGGAACCTGCCAAGAACGCCTGGGTTGTAACCAACCTTGTAGAAGTGCACTGTCTTTTTCTGCCCGCCAAAATAAAACTCAATAGTGTCTACTGTGCTACTGGTGTTGATGAATTTTAATGGAACATCTTTGTCCTTGAACTGCTCTAAGAGACTAATATCATACCCTAATGTTTTTTCATCAGACCACTGGGGATCTATCAAGACCATTGTGTCTGGAAAACCAAGAGCAAAACAATGCCTGACATGCCCAAAAGAGCCAACACCTACAAGAACATTGACCTTTCTGCCTTTAATCACTTTGTTAAAAGCTTCTATTTCATCCCTTTCCCAAGCTTCAAAAATCATTTCTTTGCATTCTCCCACATGAACTCAAAATAGTTCCTGTAGGCTTTTGCAGCTGCTGAATTCTCTATGATTATTGCTTCTGGGATGTCTGTCCAGATGATTAAAGCGATTTTATCTCCGTAAATATTAGTTACAACAGGGCTCTCAATTGCTTTTGGCACAAATCGTGTTGCTTTAGGATTGCTTGTCTTGGTCGCCCTTCCTTCGCGCACAAGCTCCCTGACAAAAATATTATTTTCTTTTAATTGCCTGACAAACTGAGGCTGGTATTCTGGAAGTATTTCCTCAAGCTGGCTCTCATTGCCAAAAACACAGTTGTCCTGGCCTGTGCGGATTATGTCCTGAAATACAGCCTTTACTCCTTTTATGCCTTTGAACAGCCTAACTTGTCCTTTTACCTTGACTGCTTTATATCTTTCTTGTAAAGTTGGAAGAACTTCTTTGATATCCTCTTCCTGCACCCTGAGATACTCTAAAAGCTGTTTAGGGTCATCTGCCTGGAACCATTTAACCTGGCCAATCATCACATAGCTCACAACACCCTTGTCCTGCAAAGACCTAAGTGCATTATAGCAACTTGACCTGTCCATTCCAGCAAGTTTTGATACAGTCCCTGCTTTGCTAGAGCCATTATCATTTAAAACAAGATATACCTTTATTTCATTCGGGCTGAAGCCCATTTTTTCAAGAACTTTTTCTGGAGAAATCATTTTTTATAACCTCTGCTTTTGGAATATTCCTTTGTATTTTGCCTTGCCCTTGCAAGTTTGAAGGACTAACTGGCATATCTTCACTCCTGGAATCAGCTTCAGTGTTCTCGGGCCTGCATTGAATATCTCTAAGACCTGCTGATTAGACACCCCTGGGCAGACAAACGGAGCAGTGATATGGCTCATCAAGCCAAACCTGGCAAACCTTGACCTTGACTGCAGCCAACCGCAGATATCTTCTGGCAGGGTTATTGTCTCTTTTGTTATTCCAAGAACAAGCTCTCCTGGCTTAAGCGAATAGCCTTTGTTAATGCTAACTAGTTTTGTTATGCTCTTGTAATCCACACCCTCTTTCATCTCAACAGGTGATCTGCCAGGCGAGAAAACCCTAAGCTCCTTGTCCAGAGTCAGGTCAATAGAGGCAGGGCCTACTGCGCTTTTATCAAACGGCTCTACTTTTATCCTCTTTTTTGAAATCTCTTTTAAGATCTCTTTTTGGGTAAGTATCATTTTCTTCGCACATCTGCTTGGCGCGTCTTGTGGCTATGTGATTCTATTAGCTCTTCTATTTTGCCTGCGCTCTGGAAATTATGCAGTATAATCTCTGGTTCAGGCCCTCCTGCAGTGTCTATATCAACATTTCCAAATCCGAGCATGCGCTGGAGCAGTGACTGTCGTATAAAAACATTTGAGACGCTTTGATATGACGCGCGCATGACATGCCTTGAAAGTATCCCTTTGCGGAACTCGACTCCTGCTTCTGTTATTGTGATCCGCTCGAGGCGGATGAGTATTTCAAAAATGACAAGAAGCACAAGCGCAAACAGGACAAGAAGCAAAAACCATTTTATTGAGCCACCAAGCAAAAGCCACACTGCAAGCACAGCCAAGACAAGAATCATACAGTATCCCCACCAGTAATGCCATCTTGATATGTGGAACTGCATATATTGTAATAAAAACTTCTTGTATATAAATGTTTTGTAGAAATATCTACAACAAATTATGGAATTGCATACCTGCCGTAAGCTATCAACAGTAGAACTATGCTGGAAATCACTGAAAACAACAGAATCCAGCCAGATATTTTAAGCATTTTGAATTTATACGGCAGGATTGTTGTTGCAATAGAGTATATTTGGTTTGCGTACGCGAGAGAGCTTTTCTTGTCATTTGTCGGCAGTTCCTCAAGATAATCACAATAACTGTCCCTGGTATAATATTTTAATATGTTTTTGTAATAGAAAATATCACTCATAACTCTTTCTTTTTTTGAGAAAATCCTGAGCTTCGGAAGCACAACCATTAAAGATATCAATGATGCAGCAAGGCTGCCAATCATAAGCACAAACCATGCAAGCCTAATAAGGCCAGAATATAACATGAATTCAGGGGTTATGATCTTGTTCATGACAAAAACAACGACAAGGGTGCTTGCGCCAAAGATAAAATTTGCCTTAGAAGTCAGCTGAGCATCAAGGTCTGAATTAAATCGAAGAACAGTAGGCAGCAGCCTATTATCAAATGGCTTATCTTCTTTTTCTCCCCTCTTTTTCATTATTAGGAAAAAACATCTCTTTTATTTAAATATTTTTCGCCAAAAATCCTAAATTTGTAGAAGTCTCTACAACGAAGAGTTAAATATTTCTGCAATATCCTGTTAGTTAGTAGTACTAAGTCTCAAAAAAACACTCATCATGGAGGTAGGTGAAATGAAAAATAAAAAAGAACTAGTGAGAAGTCTAGAGGAAAGTGTAAGCAAGGGATGGTACTGCAGCGCAGTAAAGCTGGCAAAAGAAATAGGCAGGAGTGAGCAGGAGATAGAAGAGTACGAAGCAAGGCAAAAAGCATACAGCAAAATGAGACAAATGCTGCGCAAGGGTTACAGCTGGAAGGACATAGGATGCAAACTTAGAGGAGAAGTACGGAATTACAATTCATGGCTGCGGGATGATGCGGAGTGCATAGCCTACGCTGAGCTGGCAATAAAAGCATACAAAAGATCAGCAGAGGAAGGCTGCGATAGTGATAGTAAGAAAGAAGGATGGTGCGGGCACTGCTGGGAACAGGCAACGAATCTAGACGAAAAGGTCGAAAGACTCAAAAAAAGGATGCAGCTAGATCACCACAAAAAAATAGAAGAGTGGGCAGAGGCTGCAAAGATAGCAGAAGAGCTAGAGTGGTGGGATGAGGCAAAGGAACAGTACATAAAAGCAGATGATCTAACTGGTGCAAAAAGAGCAGTAGAGAACTGGAGGGCAAAGACCATGACATACATGCCTTGGATAATCTCACCCTGCTGGGCAGAGGCTGATGAAATCAGAAGAATGCAGGAAGCTGCTAAAGATGTAGAACTACTACGCAAAGCAAAGAGGAAATAAGAAGATTAAAAACAAGCAGGGGGAATAAACTCCTGCTAATTTTTTTTATATTTTCACTCCTTCTGGCAAGGTCGTGCTCTTGTGCTTTTCTAGAATGATGTTAGTATCGTAGTTTCTTATGTAATCTGAAAAAATATTTCTTAATTCAACAAGTATTTCCTTGAACTCAAGATTGCTCTTAGCAACAACATGAACCTCAAAATTCCATTTACCAATGCATCTCACAACATATCTTATGCCATTGAGAGAAGACAGCCTCTTGAGCAATTTCTTTTCCTCTGCTTCAGAAAGATTTCTCAGATGCAGAAGCACTTGATACCAGCTGTAACCTAAAAGAGCAAGATTGACTGTGGGAAAAAAGCCAACAATCAAGCCGCTTTTTTTTAGAGCTTTCATCCTGTAATTCACAGCATCTGCAGACAAGCCTATCTTTGAGGCAAGCTCAATAAGCTTGATTCTGGCATTCTTGTGAAGCTCTTTAAGGATAATAAAATCTTTCTCGTCAATCTTTTCAGTTTTCTGGCTGCTCTCACAAACAACTTTTCTCTCCTGGTACTTGTTGAAGAAAAAGCTAAGGCCAAAATCAACAAGGTCAAGCACAGTATTTGTTTCATAGTCCCCAAGATTAGGACCAATAAAGCCCAGTATCTCTTTCAAGGCCTGATTAAAGTGAATTGCATCTTTTGCTGAGATGGTGAAAGCAAGATCCCATTTTCCAGAGCAGGAAACAACCCAACGGGTAAATGCATGGCCGACAATAAAATCAAGTATCTCCTTTTCCCTCACTTTATTGACGTTCTGCAGAGTCACATAGACAGTATAGCTGGAGTAGCCAAGCTTGCTGATGTCAATAGATGCCTTGAAGCCTTTCAATATCCCTCTTGCCATGAGGCTTTTGATTCTGTAATCAACAACCTGCTTGCTCAGGATTGCCTTTTTCGCGATGCTGCCCAGGCTTGCCCTTGCATCACTATCGAGGCATTCAAGAATCTTCCTGTCTTTGACATCTAGTTTTATATCCATATTTTGATAAAATCTTACTTATTATATAAATATTTCGGTTTTGTCAAATAAAAATAACATAAGTTTTATTATTTTCTAAATGCTACTTATGAAAAGAGGGTGAGAAAGATGAGCTACAAAGACTACCGAAACAAGGAAGAAATGCAGTGGCAGGAAATGCTGCAGAGACCCTACAAGCAAGAGCCAAAAGACGGCGGACTGGAACAAAGGATAGAACAACAGAGACGAGGTGATTAAAATGAGCGAGCTAGAAGACATTCTAGAAAAGAAACAAGAAAAGAAAAAAAGAATCCCAGGAAGTTTCAATGTCCATTCAGAACATTTAGCTGAAATAATGGAATTTGTCAGGAAACACGGAATTCAAGTGGAAAAGGCGCTATATGACATAGTGTACAACGGCCCATTTCGTGAATCTGACTATTACCTGGTTCGACCACGCATCTACCTGCTTGAAACAAAGTACGGCCCGATAAAAGTCAAAGACAAATTTGGATGGTATGGAGAAAACAGATCTGCAGAAATAGAATACCAATACAGCGCACCAGAAGAACAAGAAGAGATTAAAAAACTGTTCCATGAAGAAAAGAAACTGAAGAGCTAAAAGATAAAACCGAAAAATAAAGACAACACGAGGTGAGGAACATGGACGACTACATAAACCAGTTAGTTAACCAGGACAACAAAAACAAGCACGAAAAATTTCTTGAGAAGATTATAGAAAAAGAAAGCCTTGTTGCAGTAGAGAAAAAGGACCTAGAGAATATAGAAGACATATACGGACTGGCAGAAAAACTGGCAGCAACCCACGGAAACAGATATACAGGCAGGCCATTAAAATGTTACCAAGTCATGCAAAAACCAGATTATTTTATAGCCGTACTATGCACAGACAGCTATAGTGAAATCAATTTTTATGAGCCTGCAGGAAACAGCCTGCTTGGCGACGGAAAAAGCGTGTTCAAGCACGTAAATATCAAAAAAGCAGACTTTGATTTCCGCTGGGACCTTCCAAAAAAGGCAGTTCTGACAAATGCATGGTGTGTTGATGAAGGTGAAAAAATAAAAGTGATGTACGGCTGGCTGAAGCCAAATAAATACACATCAGATTCAGACTATCATCTGCATTGCACTGTAATGAACAAAAAAGACTACAAAATCGAAGAAGAACCTGTTACAGACGTGCAGAAAAGATTTTATGAAAAACTGTTCCACCAAGGAGAACCGATGCACGCAAGCATGGCTGCTCAAATGATTCATGAAAATAAAGAGCTCATGGACCTGCTGGAGCAGCTGCCCTACAGAGGATACAAAGAGGCTGTCGAAGCGCTTGCAGAAGTGCCTGACAAGTACAAAATAAAGATTGCAAATACCCTGAAAGATGCGCCAGTATCAGAAATGGATGCACTTGCAAATCTATTCAAGGAAAATGCAGGAAAACCAGAGACACTTGACCATATACTAAATGAAATTGATGAAGCATATAATGACTGCGCAGAATATGAACAAAAAGTCTTTAACAAAAGGCTGAAAAGATTAAGGTAAAAAAATCCGAACTATCTCCAGACTTTAGTCTGGAGCTTTAACGTTCGGATTTTAAACTTCAAAAAGCCTTCATCTCCGCATTGAAGTGCTGAGCTTTCGGCTTATTTGAAGTAAAAATACAAATGTGAGAAAACAGAGCAAAACAAATTTTTTCTTTTTTTTCTATTGTAGAAAGTTCTACAACAAATGATTAAATACATATTCTACAATATATACATCACACTAGACAAAACAACATGGAGGTGAACAAAATGGAACTGGAAAAACTAATGAAAGAAGAGGAGTTCGTAATACCTAAGCCAGGAATACTAGGGCCTGAACCAGGAGTCTTCTTCCCAAAAGAAGAGGCGAAGGAGTACGAAATCAAGGTATGGCAGCCAGGAATACTGGGGCCTGAACCAGGAGTGCTCTTCCCAGAAGAGCTGAGGAAGCCAGTGTACTTCATAGTGGAAAAACAGCCATAGGAAAAATACGCTGAGCAAAAAGAGCCAATAGAAGAGAAAAAAGAATAGACAGACAAAAGCAGATGAAACTACAGAGGTGGAAAAAATGAAATACGAAAAACTCGCGTGTGAAGGATGGGTTTTGAAAAAAGTAGGATATGATGGTAAAAGGCTTGGAGAAGGCATAGTCAAAGTAGCAAAGCAAATCATGGGGCCTATAGGCATATTGCCAGGCGGATTAGCTGCGGGGCTTGTCGAACTGCTTGCAGAGGCGCTGCCAAAGCCAATCGCAAAAAAAGATGCACTAAAAGCAGCGAAACAGCTGGCAAAGGACTTCGAAGCAGAAGGCAGGGACGCAAAAATAATCGAGTGCGGCCCAAAAGAGCCATACCACTACTTAATCCAAGCATACTACAAGTAAAGAAGTAAGCTGGAGCAAAAGCAAGAACACAGATCAGAGCAGATGAAACTATCGAGATGGAACAATGAAAAATGAAGTGCAACAGAAGTATAAGTCATGCAGACTTTAAATGCGGAGGAGAAGGCAATGAAAATAACAAACTTAGTGAAATATGTTATGATTCATACCCTGCTACTCTTTAACTTGTGCTGCAATGAACGGCAGCAGCAAGACAACAGGCAGCTGGATGAATTAGAAACAAAGGTCAGGTACATCATGAAGAGGGATGACCGCGACCAGACATGTGTCAAGTACCTGCTTCAACAGTATGTTGACAAGATAGACGAGAACAACATAGAGAAGCAGATAGACGACATAGACAAGGATATATTCAATATCAAGGTCTATGAGATACAGGACAAGGAAAACAAAGACATAGTAAAGTACATGGTGGAATATGACAAGATGGTCAGGCACATCTCAACAAACCAGTGGGCTGCTGAGAAGGTAGTCAAAGAACATTTTGTGCATACGCTGCAAAATAACTTCACTAGAAAAGATCTCGAGCAGATGCTATACAAGTATTAATCTGCGGGAGATGAACAACGACAGATAAAACAGCGAGGTGAAAAACATGATGGATTTGACCGATAGAAAATTTCCAAAAAACAAGCCAGAAGAATTATTGCAGTGGATAAGACGCGATAAGTGCGAGCTGGAATACTACATAGGCAAGAAAGAGAACATGATTCGCCAGGGTAACCTAGACGAAGATTTGCACGCAGAATTGAGATGGAATATAGACCAAGACGCTTGCGCAGTCGCAGCATGGTATGGTGAGCTTGGAGGATATCTTGACAAGCAGTTTGAATACCGGTTGCAAGGAGTAAGACATGGGGGCGCATGCAAGGACTGCTTTGATGCTGCACGGAAAGCGCTTTTGGAAATGTATAAACAAAAGCAAATCAATGATGAAAAAGCGCTCTGGCTAGGGCTTGACCTTTACCATGCAGTGCTTGATGCGAAAAAGGAATGGAAAGGGAAAATCAGGATGGCTGAGGTAGGCCTTGAGGACATACTGCCTGCAGAAGTAAAGATTCCAGAGGAAATAAGGAACCAGTGCAAACCGCAGCAATAAACAACAGTGAGTAATTAATCTTCACAGTTGTTGTAGATATTTCTTCAACACAGTTTAATATAGTTCTCCCCCTTAAGAAAGAATAGGGGTGAGACCAATGAGAGAAGACCTAAAACAGCTGCAAAAAGAAATCAAACAAAAACACCCGGAGTGGCCTGAAGACAAAGCAAGGTTCATAGCACAGAGGCTGCTGGCAATATAAAAACAACACGAGGTGAGCAAAATGAACAAACTGGACGACCTGAAAAACAAAATGCAAAACCTGGAATCTGGCATAGAACAGATAAAAGCTGAATACAAAGCGCTAGAAAAGGCGTACAAAATAGAACTGGACAAACCAGCAAACATCAAAAGAATAAAAAATCTGGAAGGAGAAATAGAGGAGCTGCACAAAAACGAAGCAGAAAATCTGCTGTACGACACTAAACTGCCAGACCTGCTGCTTAGGCTCCAAATAGTATACAAAGACATAGGCGACACAGAAAAAGCAGAAAAAACATATGAAGAACGCAATGAGCTGCTAAGAACTCAACATTCTGAAGAATACCAAAACAGAAAAATAAAATTTCTAGAAGAGAGAGTAAAAAAAGGAACATCCACTGACACTTGGCTAGAACTCTGGCACGCATACATGACAAAAGGAGACAGTGAAAAAGCAGCAAAAGCAGAAAAAAAGTACAAAGAACTGGACGAACGGGACTCACGCCACTGGGACAGCCTGGACAACCTACACTAAAGAAGAGAAAGAACACGCACAGAAGCAAACCGCGGGTGAGAGAAATGGACTACAAAGATTACAGAGACAAAGAGGAACTGCAGTGGCAGGCGGCCCTGCAGAAGCAATACAAGCCAGAGCCAAAAGACGGCAGACTGGAACAAATGATAGAAAAACAAGGGAGGTGAAGAAAATGGACAACGACGAAAGAAGAGAAATGATCTGCAAGCTTGCAGAGCAATTATGCGGCAATGAAACAAAAGATTTTGCGCTGGAAGCAGTGATAAAGGCAATGCTGACTGAGCACGAATATGTGGAGGTAGTCACAAGATTCCCAGACAACACACACATACATCCGATAAACAAGCTAAGTGACAAACACTATCAAACCTGCGTATACAGCAAAGAACTGTACAGCTCAGAAAGAACAGATGTAAGCGCAGCTGACAGAATAGACCTAGATTAAGTCTACAAAGAAGAACAAGAGACAACACGAGGTGACTAAAATGGGCAAAGAAAACGAATTTGAGAGAATGATATGGTCAATGGCAGAAAACCTTAAGCAAAAGATTGAGGAAACTGGCCAATACAAAGACCTAAGGGTAATTGACTGCAGGGTATGGAGCCAGGACAACTGCTGCGGATCTTACGGCGCTGCGGTTATACAAGACAAGAACAAAGTTCTGCATGAGCTGGAAATAAGAAGAAATCCCTGGTGCATTGTGGTGCCTGACAAGTATAAAGGCAAAGGAACATACGAAATTCTCGGAAACCAGCCAATGGCTGTATTAAGCGAAAACTCATTAGAAATCAGTTATATCTACTACGACGACATTGAGCAAATATGCAACCATCTTGTGAAAGAATACGATAAGAGAACCAGCAGGATTGACCGCGAGATAGGACAACATGTACGGGTTGATGGAAACTGCATGAGCATACACCTGGACATCCCGCTTAACGGTCTTGAAAAAGACATAAAAATGAACAAGATGCCTGGTCTGCATCTCATAACTGAAAGTTCATTCAAAAAAATAATCTGGGAAATGCTATCAATGAGCAGTATAACATAAAACAATGGAGGTAAAGAAAATGACAAGAGTACTATGGTCAGAATTACAAGTGGGTTTGAGTGGTGCAGGGCTAAAGGCAAAGGTTTATGCGCCATCTGATGGGACATGGGGCGGTGAAATAGACGACAAGCCCTTCACAATGTCAGTACCAGGATTACAAGAGGACAACAAAAGAGACTGGCTGGTAGTCTCACTATACGGCCAGGATGAGAAAGAAGTTCTCGCAGGCCTGAACAGGTTCATAGGATATGAGCCCATATGCAAGTACAAGCACAAGCTGAACAGCCAGGCATCTGCAACCTATGAATGGGACAGGAAAGACCCGCAGGGAAGGCTGGATGAGCTGCTGAAAGACGAAAATGTGCATGATCTGGAGAAGCTAGTAAAGCAGAATAAGGGTTAATTTGTTTCTTTTTTGTTGTAGATACTTCTTCAACAAATATTATTATAGTTGATTCCCTTAAAAAAGCATAGGGGTGAGACAAATGAGAGAAGACCTAAAACAGCTGCAAAAAATGGTAAAAGAAAAACACCCGGAATGGCCTGAAGACAAAGCAAGGTTCATAGCACAGAGGCTGCTGGCAGCCTAGAGGAGTGAAAAAGATGAACTACAAAGACTACAGGGAGCAGGAAGAACAGCAGTGGCAGGAAGCACTGCAGAAGCACTACAAGCCAGAGCCAAAAGACGGCGGACTGGAACAAAGAATAGAAAAACAAGAGAGGTGAAGAAAATGAACCTAGAAGAAATGCAAGAAATGCAAAAAGAAATTAAAGAAGAGCGAGCAGAGCTAAAGGAAGCCTTAGCGCAAATCCAAGCTGAGTGCGACCTGGAACAACTAATGGCCGAGGCAAAGTACAAGCCACGGGTAGTAGAATGCCTAGAAGCACCATATGACAAAGCGATAATAATGCCGCTGAAGAACTATGAAGGCAAAAGGGTAGGACGAATAGTAGCGGACCGAGACAATGCAATAATAAACTACAAAGGCAAAAGATACGCATACAATAAGGACGGCAAACACTTCCTACAAGCGCTGGGCCTTTATAAAAGAGAATACGCGGCAGTGCGGGCCTTAATAAAAGACATAAAACAGGAAAAAGAGAGACAAAAAAAGTTCTGGCAAGCCTGGAACTACGGAATGCAGGCCTGGGCAGCAGGACAGCAATAAGAGAGGCAGAAGGGGTGAACAAAATGGAAGAGCAAGAAAAGAAAAAAGAAGAGCAGATATGGAGGCCGAATGAGCCTAAATACATACTGCAAGAGAAATACGAAAAGGTAGCGCTAAGAGAAGAAGAGGAGCACTGGTAGAGCAAAAACATTTAAATATGCAGGCAGCAGACTTTACCTAAAAAAAGAGAATAAAATGGAAAGAACATTCGTGATGGTCAAGCCCGACGGGATAAAGAAAGGGCTTGTTGGCGAGGTCATTAAAAGAATAGAGGATAAAGGCCTCGCAATAAAAGACATCCGCAAGACAAGAATAACTCCTTCTCAGTTCAAGAGGCTATATGCCCATA
The DNA here is from genome assembly GCA_964354285.1 of uncultured Methanosarcinales archaeon. GTDB lineage: Archaea > Nanobdellota > Nanobdellia > Woesearchaeales > ARS49 > JAWABT01. Next base: position 104,107 of record CAYGYR010000002.1, read on the forward strand.
TCTACAAGAAATACCCGAGAATAATAAAATCACTTTATAATGTCCTCACAAAAAACGATGTTGTTGTAATGATTGCAGAGGGCAGGAATGCCGCAAAAAAAGTTCAAGCGATAAGAGGGCCCTCAAACCCAGCAGAGGCGCCAAGAGGAACTATAAGGGGTGATTTTGCAAGGGAGCAGGACATGAGGAAGCTGTACAAAAGAGGAAAAGCAGTGATGAACATAATGCATTCATCTGATGGCAGCAGGCAGGCTGGACGAGAAATAAGAATATTCTTTAAAAAAATGAGGTAAACACAAAATGAAACCATTGCTTATAGCTATTAGTGGAGGAAGCGGCAGCGGAAAAACAACTGTCGCCAACAAAATAATAGAGCTTCTAAAGGGTTCTAAAAACGCGGTGCTTATTCACCTGGATGATTATTACAAAGACCTAAGCAACATGCCCAAAAAAGATAGGGGAAAAGTCAATTTTGACCACCCTGACTCATTGGACTGGCCATTGCTAAGAGAGCACATGTGCAGCCTGAGTGACGGAAAGGCAGTAAAGATCCCGACCTATTCATTCAAAGACCACACCAGGATGAAGGCAGGAAAAGCAGCAAAGCCAGCAAAAATAATGATTTTTGAAGGCATATTCGCATTGTGCGACGAGGAGTGCAACAGGCATTTTGGCCTGAGAATCTTCGTTGATACTGACGGAGACATAAGGTTCATCAGGAGGATGCAGAGGGACATAAAGGAAAGGGGAAGAACGCCTGAAAGCGTAATAAGCCAGTGGGTTAACACTGTGAAGCCAATGCATGAGCAGTTCATAGAGCCTTCAAAGAAATACGCGCACATCATACTCCCAGAGCACGAAAGAGGGGTATCGATAGAGCTGATAAAGGAGGGCATAAAAGGGCTTGTGAAGTGAAATCAGATTTCTTTTACTCAAAATCAGCAGGATTGTATGTCTGCACAAAGCCGCTGAAGATAGACAGCAGGGTCAAGAAAGCTGCAGAAAAAAACAAAATAAAGATGGGCTGGGATGACGAAGGAAGAATAAACAATATTGATTTTGACAATGTAAAAAAACTTCTAAAAGGCCTTGGGGCAATAATGATGACCCCAACTGATTATTGGAAAGTCATGAGAGATGCCAAACAAGCAGGAAACAAAGAAATGGCTGAATCGCTGGCGTCTGACAGATTCTGCGAATGGCTTGACAGGGTATATCTTGAGAACGGAAATTCTATAGACTACTCTGATGTTGTTGGAAAATACAAATACTCTGGAAAAAAGGAAAAAGCATTCTTTCCACATGGAAGGCCTGGCTGGATGAACCCAGAAAACAACATAGACTATGCGCATGGAATGCCAAAAAAAGTAGAGTTATTCAGAGAAAAACATGCAACAAGCTGGAAATACTGGTCGCCTGACTTCTCAGTCACAAAAATAGGGGTTCTTGCGCCGATAAGAGGGTATGTGACATCTGTGGGCAAGCCATCGCTTGACTTGGGAATACCTGTTGATGCAGAGCAGCCAATGCTAATGATAAGGGAGTGCAGAAAAATACCCCTGGAGCTGCCAATAAAACAAGAGATTCTGGACAAGGCAGAAAAACTGCTAGAGCTATACTCTGGCATTGGAAAATCAATGCAGAGCCTCAAAAATAAAAAAAAGTATGATTTGCTCTATTCCAAGTTCAACCAATACATGGCCTTCTTAATAAAGCACGGCAAACTGTTCAATAAATCAAAAGAGCTCATAGTCTACAAATTGAGAGAGCAATTGATTGACCTTCTGGGCCTGATAAAAGTCATTGCCCTGTCTAAAAATGACATGAAAAAAGCAGAGCAGGCAGATATGGCAGCAGAACTTTTGACAGGAGCAAAAAACAAAAAAATAGATTACGAAGATTTTGTTAGCTTTATAAAAACATCAAAAGAGCGCCTTGAAAAAGCACTAAAAGAAAACACAGACATAGTGTTTGTGATGGGACACAAAAACCCAGACTCAGACACTGCTGTAACCTGCCTTTTTGAGGCATTAAGAAACAGCATACTTGACGAAGGCAAAATAACATACATACCTATAATCCAGAACTACAAGATTCCAGACGAAGTAAGAAGGCTGCTAGGAGATGAGGTTTCAGACAGCATCCTGCTTCACAGCAATAAAATGTACGAGCAGGCAAAGAAAACAGGCCTGGCAAGATGGATATCAGTTGACCAGAACAGGGAGCCAGAGGTGCAGAAATACTTCATAGCAATGGTAGACCACCACTTGATAACAGAAATCGCCAAGCACCAAGACATCCCAAAAACACTGGAGATGACAGGATCCTGCACAGCACTTGTAGTGCAAAAACTGCTTGGGAGCGGAATAAGCCTTGCAAAGGAAACAGCAAGAATCCTTTATGGAGCGGCGCTGATGGACACTGAAAACAGGGTAAAACACAAGATGACTGCAAAAGATGCATTCTTGATGGATTACCTGAAAAAAATATCAGAAACACATGGCGACAGCGCATTCTACAGCGAATTGATGTCCTGCTTATTGAACACAGACGATGCAGACATACTCTTTAAAAGAGACTATAAAGAGGACTGGGGATTTGGATTTGCAGTCACAAAGATAAAAAATGGATTTGACAAAAAAGGAAATGTGCTCAAGCAGTCACTGGTGAAGAGATCAGTAGATCTTGCTAAACAAAACAATATAGAAAAGAACCTGCCGCTGACAGTGCTAAGAATAACAGATTATGAAGAAGACAATAAAACAGTAAACAGAGAAAGAGTTTATCTTATCTTTAACAAGCAAAGCTCAAAAGAATTCATCAAAACAATATTTGATCTGATGGAGATGAATGTCAAATTTGAGTTTGCAAGCCCAAAACTCAGGATAAGAAAAACAAATGAGTTTGTCGAATTCTGGGGCACAGGACTGCAGCTATCAAGGAAAAAAACAGCGCCAGTGCTAGAGCCTGTCGTGGGTGCGTTTAATGAATACTTTTATTCACCAACAACCCGCTTATGGATAAGAAGAAACTTCTTGAAAAAAACAAATGACGCCAAAAAAGCAGCAAAACATCTCAAGCTAAAGCTTTCAACAGACAAAGATAACAGGCTAAATTACATAACCTATCCGGAGGCAAGGCACTTGACAAAAAAGCTAGGCTACTCGATACTAAGCCTTCGGAAGTATTGGCTTGCGCTGAATGACGCAAAGAAAATAAAAGACGTGCAAATGATAGACAGCCTGCAGGGAAGTAACTTTGTTGAATTCCTTGATACAGCAATAAAGAATTGCTCAAGCATAATAGAGCACCCAGAAATAACCAAAAAGGGCAAAAAATACATCTTGACTGGCAAGAAACAAAAAGTAACTGTGCCAAAAGGAAAGCCAGGCTTGATACATCCTAATGAAATAGATCTAAAGACAGGCCTGCCTAAAATAGTAAGAAAACCCAATGAGTATGGCAATCCAGAGCTCTGGAGATACTGGGAGCCAGATGCAGACTTAGTGATTCCAACAAGAAGCTATATATTTCTTATGAAGCAGCCATGCTGGGACGGAAAGTTCCATATTACTGACAGCTTTCCTAACCTCGGAATAAGGCCGTGCTGCAAAAATGTAAAACCCCCAAAAATTGAGATAAACACAGGCAGGGACAAGCTCACAGTAAGAATTAAAAAGGAAGGGGACATAGTTGATTACAAATGGATAAAATAAAAAAGAGCCATCTGGTGATGGGAGAGGTCCCAGAACTGAAGTTCAAGATAAACGAGAAGATTGCTTCTTCACTAAAAGAAAGCCTTGCAGGAAAACTGAAAAACAGCTATTGCGAAGAAGACCTTTATTTTGAAAAGCTCAGGAATGACAAGCCATCTTACACATATTACACAATGGGCGCTTCGCTCATGATCAGAAAGCACGGCAGGCAGCACCTTCTAGTGTATAAAGAGCCAAGGATGCTTGCGCGAGGGATAATCAAAGTCAGGGAAGAGGTCAGGGTGCCTTTCTCAAGCAAAAACAGGATGCGCAGCTTGCTAAAAAGGCTTGGAGTCAGGCCGCCAAAATACATCAGCTTTGAATCTGTGCTTGAAGCCTTGTCAAAAAGCTACAAGCCAATGGGATATGTAATCAAGGAAAGAGATGTGTATGTTCCAAGCGAAGACATGAAAGTAATGATTGACAGGCTTGTGTTTACAGATAGCTTGTTTCACAAGTTCAGCTACAATAATCCATTACAAGTAATGGAGATAAGAGGGCAGATTGACAAGATATATGCAATGAAGGAAAAACTCAACATCAAAGACAATATACTTGTTAAAAACAATTACCGTCTACTGATAGAGGCAGGACTGCATGATAACACCTAGCTTGCTTGCAAAAAAACTTGTTGTCCGCGAAGGAAGAGTGACTGTTTCAGCAGGAACAATGTTCTGCCCATACAAGTGCACATACTGCTATGCACCGCATGTCATAACAGGCCTCACAAAACTTATTGATTTTACTCCGGCAGTGCTCAAGCGGGCGCTTCTCAAGGTAAAAGATTTCAAGAAAGGAAAAAAAGGGACACTCATCTTTATAGGAAGGGATGTTGAGGCATTTGCACCTGTGGAGACAGGAATAGCATTCGTAAAGGAGATTGCAAAACTCGGCAACCAGATGTCAGTATCCACAAAATCATTCTTCACAAAAGGCCATGCAAAGGCATTTGCAGAGGCTGTAAAAGACAAAAGGCAGCTTGGTGTGCTTGTCACAATGACCTGCTGGGATTCTGCGCCGAGGCTGGAGCCAGGAGCTCCTGCACCTGAAATAAGGATAAGGACAGTAAGGAATCTCGCTGAAGAAGGATTTAATGTATTTGTTTACATTAAGCCTATTGTGCCTGGAACGCCGCTGAAAGAATACAAGACAATAATTGAAGAGGCAAAAAAAGCAGGAGCAAAAGGAGTCATTCCAGGATATGTCAACATAGACGAGGCAAAAAGGATGCTTGAAAGCTTCAAGCTGATGGGCTTTGACACTAAACGGCTTGAGATGCTGATGAAAAAATCAAAGCTAAAGACAGCGCCTTTTGCCTACAAAGAAGAAGAAAACATACTATGGTACTATGTTTACGACAAACAAGCATTCAGCGCAATAAAGAGATACGCCAAAAAAGCAGGCCTAAGGCATTTTGAGAATTCTATAACTGCTATCTCCTGGCTGAAGAAAGCAAGAAATTAATCATTCTGTTTTCGCCATATAAAAACCTAGAAGCTTTTTAAGATATTTTACCCTGACGATGTTTGCTGCCTCTGCGCAGCCATTATAGCACCCAACAGCAATTCCAACCACTTCGCCGTCCTGATTCAGCACAGCAGAGCCAGAATCTCCAGGATATCCATCCAGCGATGCAAGGTACCTGTCTGTGCCATTAATTTTTGGCGTTTCATCTGGCTTGAATGCAAGAGAATCAAAACAGACGCGTTCAATCCTGCGCATCACCCCATTAATGGTTTTGCCTTTTTCTGAATTAGCGCTGTATTGGGACCTTGACATAGTTATTATAGATTCTGGCGCCAGGCTCTCTTGAAGAAAAACAGGCTCATATCCTTTGAAGTCACACTTCAGGATCGCAATATCATGCTCTTCTGAGTATGCGACAATAGATTCCTTGCTTAACTCTATCTTTTTTCCATCCTCAAACTGCACATGGCTGCCTACCTCAATATTTGCGGCAACATGATATGCTGTTACAAGGTAATTATCGCCAAGGACAAAGCCAGAGCCGCAATATTTGCCAGGTGTACTGAAGAACACAGGGCTGCAGCTTGATGCCCTCTTGTTGCAAAGTATCTCTTCAATGCCCTTGTTTCCGCCAGGTTTTGCAACAAAATCCTGCAAAAGCTCAGAAGGGACATTTTCAATAACTCGCCCTATGCCTACATCTTTTGGCATTACCAGTGTTGTCTCATTAACACAGATGACCTGCGTATTGATGCCGTATCTTTCAAGATTTTTAATGACTGCTGGGCTGCAGATGTAGCGTACTGCCTCTGCGTATTCACCTGAAAGAACAGGCATCCCGCCAAGAAAACGCTTGCTTATTTCTGTATCAACAGGATCTAAAATATAATTGCCATTTAAATCAAGTGCTTGGGAGAAAGGCAGGCTGTTCTTCACATTGCATAAGAACAGGCCTGCAAGTTTCTGCTCTGCCTCATCCAACATTTTTTCTTTGACATCAAGAATACCCTCTCTTGTGTCTAGTATTGAAGTAAGCAGCTTGTCTTTGGATTGCATCCTCTGCTCGCTTGACTCAAGCCATTTCTTGTCAGACTCCATATGCCTGGTGTCAAAATCAAGCATTCTTGTTTTAGAATCAATCTCTACCTGCTTTATAAACAGCTCTGAGTCTTTTTTGTCTAATTCCTCTTTTCTTTCGTTGAGACGCTCCCAGCCAATATCGAGCGGTTTCTTTGCAATGCACAATTCTTCCAAGCAGGCATTCTTATATTCTTCTTTAAATTGGATCAATTCCTGCCTGACTTCTTCCTTTACTTTAGCTTCAAATTTACAATTGTCAGAATACTGACCAAACTCGAGAATCAAATAAAGAACAGGAGCAGTTATTGCAGTGATGGCTGCGCCAGCAACTAATGCTAGTGGAGAATAGTGCTTTAAAATCTTTAATGATACGCTGCTTTCCTTGTAATCCTCATCAATGTCCTCTTCAAGCTTCTTGAAATAGTCCTGAATGCCCATATGACAGGATATAGTAAAAGAAATTCATAAAAGGATGTTGTATGGTAGACTACAACTATTAAAACAAGAAATAAGGAAAAAAGAAAATAAATAAAAAAATTTAGTAAATAATCGCTACAACAACTCTCTTAATCTGGTCCCACCTGACTTTGTCTGGGTCTGGGATAGGGTTGTTGTCACCCTGGAATATAGCATACCATCCTTTCTCGTCAGTTCCTATCTGAGTGACTCTGTGGACAATTGTACCATACTGTGTTGAGTAAGACACTATATCGCCAACCTGGATCTCGCTTGAGCTTTTAGGAACTATTTCGATTGCATTAGCTCCTGCGTCAAATACTGGGTCCATGGAGTTTGTGTCTGCAAAAGCAGCAAGTATAGCTCCCTGAACATTGAATGTGACGCTTTTCTGGCTAAGCTGAATCTCCCAGTCTTTAATCCAGTTTTTAGGAGAATCTCTTTCAGGAATCTTGTATGGGAATTCAGAGTACTCAGCACCCCACTCACATCTCTTAAATCCGTCTGCATCAGCAACGCAGTCTTTTGTAGCTACAGTTACCTCTGCAGGCTTTGATTCAACTGGCTTCTCAGCAACTTTAACATCTTCAACTGGCTTAATCTCAACATCTGCAAGGCTTGCAGTGTCAGCAACATGAGCCACTGGCTCTGTAACAGTATTATCAATAACAGCTGGCTCTGCAGCGTTAAAAATATTAAAAACAGCTCCACCCACCCAGCCAAGTGCAAAAACAAGAATAATTGCCAGGTACCAAAGCTTTGATCTCTTTGAAGTTTCTGTATTAGTCATCATTGTGTGTACCCCCCCTTTTTGGTAATCACTATAAGCAATAGTACCTAATATAGACATTCAAGTATATAAATGTTTCTATTTTTGCTACTATGAAATAGTGAAAGTCATTTTAAGGGCTGTAAGCAATTAGTTTAATATGGAAAATAAAGATTTGATGATTACTGTTAATATGGAAAATATAGTGCTTGCTACAGCAATTGTTTATAAACTAGAGAAACAAGATACTTGCCAGAATGTGGCCTTTCACATGGCTTAAGAACAAGATAGCGAACCGCTCTATAGATGAGCTTGTCTCTTCAGGGCTGAAGGAGTATGAAATAGAGTATGATCCTGTCATTAGGGCAAGATTCTATGGTACACAATCACCTGATCTATGGTTTGCCTTATACCACAGGTTCTCCATGTCTAGTGATTTTGAGATGGACCAGGAGATTGCAGAGGACATATGCACTTTCCTGAAATCATTCTACTGCTTTTTTGAGAAGGCAAAGAACAGCATACAGCAGGATGATTTCCTAAGGTTTGCTTATGTGTCGTATATTGCCTGGCAGAAGATAGTTGAGCTGAAAAGCGGGCCATCTGAAGACGATGAAAAAGATGAGGATATTGATGAGCGCTATGAAGAGCCGCAAGGCAAATACCTGAAAATACAATGGAAATCCGAGGACGCTGAGAAGATTGAGCTTGCGAAGCAGATAAAAAGAAGTATAACACCTGACATGAGGCTGAAAGCAATAGACCTTGATTTCTCAGGAATGGTGCTAGTCGAATCTGAATTAAACAAGAAGGGCTATGCAACACACATCCCTGCATATACACTAGAAGCCTGCAACAAAAGAGATGTAGACTACTTGATAAGAAAATGCTATCACTGCATTGATAAAGATACTCTTGATTAAGAATTTTACGAGTTTCACTTCTTTTTGCTCTTCAAATACTTGTGCCAGATAACTTTTGCCCTTGCCTCAAGCTGAACTCTATCTTCTTTGACCATGCTGTCAACCTCTGGAATTGCCTTCACAACATCTGAAAGGAATGCAGAAATCTTTTCCCGAAGCGCGGCATCTGTTTTTGCCCTGAAGGTCCTGTAGTAAGTAACTCTGCTTTCTGTGCTAGATACTGACATATTTTTCTTAACATACATGATGTCATGAATGCTTTCCCCAAGAGTTGTGAATGCACCCTCATCATCATGAAACAAATAACGCAAGTTATACTCTGGCTTTACTTCAGTACATACATCAATGCATTTTTCATCCTTCCTAAACGTACACACAAAATCAACTGTGCTGTTTTCAGCACGAGCTTTGCAAAGCAGGCGGTCATTCTCACCAAGGCTGTTTATGTCTTTCAGGAAAACCTCATCAAGACTCTTAAAGCAATAGCCACCATTATATTTATCCAGCCAGGAATAATCTGCAAAATCATCAAAGCTCCCCTTAACTAGAGCTGGCTTTCCAATAAAGAAAGTATTGCGAAGATATTTTTTTAGCTTACTGCATAATTTAGGATAATACACGCCGTCTGCAAACACAAAATTTCCATAAGAAAAAGCACTGCTGTAGCTTAGCCTGTGCCTGCTGAAAATCCTTTCCAGGTCTTCAATAATGCTTTCTTTCTTTTTTTGCCTGGCTTTTGCAATCAGGCCATACCATTGCTTTTTCATCCTGCCGTCATATGCTGCATCACGCTTGGAAATCCTCTCCATCATCCTGTCCCTGAGCTTGTCATGCGCATCCCTGTCAAGATAGTTTTTTGCAGCTTTAATATCTGCCTTGAACCTCTCAACCTCAAGCGCAATCATTTCATTGCGATGCAGCATCCGTGAGGGGAGGTCTCTGAAAAGAGTGATGCTCTCATCTTTAAACTCGATCTGGAGCGCAAAATGCTTCTTAAAAAATCCCTCTAGCTTGCGCTCCTCATCAAAGAACTCACGCGTGTGCTTCTTTTTTGGCTTATCCACCAAGAGCTCAAAAGGCTTGTATCCTTCAGGAACATAAGCAAGGTTGAGCCTTACTGTCTCCCTTTCAAAGAAAGATAAAGACTCTGCCCCTTCTTTCATCAAAGGCACAAGCTCGACTCCTTCATAAGGAACAGGCTTTCCAAGCAAAATCAGTGGGTAATATCCGACTATGCTGTATCCTTTGCTCTTTAAATCAACACACTCGCAAGTATATTTGTGTTGGCCATGCTTTTTTTTTTCTTGAACACTAAGCATGTGCTCAAAATCAGACCTCATCCTCTTAAATTCCTTGTAGACCTTTGAAACAAGCTCCTCAATGCCAGCCATAAAAGTGAGAAAGATAGTGAAGTATATAATTTTTTCTGGCGCAGATACTTGGTGATGCGCACACCTCACTATTAAAGAATAAACCAGACCAGTATAGAAATAAAACAAAAAAAAGAAAAAAAATCGAGAACGCTGTACTCAAAGAACCGTGATTTAGTATCTTTGAGGTCTTTCTTGGCGCTTCTTTTCCCAGCAATCCCTGCAATATACAGGCCTGCTTGGATCTTTAGGCTCGAATGGAACCTTGCATGCTTTACCGCATCCTGCACAGGTTGCATCGAATTCTTGGCGCGGTCCTCTGTCAAAACCGCCTCTTCCTCCAAACTCTCCCATTTTTAATTCCTCCGTTTAACTTATTACACAAGAAAACTGAGCCCCAATAATGCATAAACGCATACTGGAAAACCCACGCTCCCCTATGTCTCGCCTAGAAAATAGTTTGGGGTTTATAAAGTTTTTGCTTTTAGTGAAGAAATCAGCAGTAATCAAGAAATCATAAAAGAAAGAGAAATAAAAAAAATTAAGCTACAGTTTTTTTCTTACTGTAGTACTTATTTATTGCATCAGTGCACTTCTGCTTGCCTTCCTCAACTGATTTCTCAATGAGTTTTGCGCTCTCAGTTGCCTCTTTCCTGTGCTGCTCAATCAGCTGCACGGACTCTATCTGGAATGCAACAACAGCATCAACAAGCTTCTGCACAGACTGCGGGCTGATTGTGGAGCCATAACCTGCTTTCAGGGCTGCCTTCTCAAGATCCCTGCCAAGGTCTGCAATCTGCTCAAGGCCTTTGTTAACGCCTGCTTTCATGGAGTCAAGTGCCTGTGTGGCCTCATGCAAGCCGTGCTGAGATGAATAGACTGCATCAAGTGTCGTGAAGACATGCTCGTTTGTTGTGAAAAACACTATTGATTTCCTGTAAACCTGCTCTTTCACTCCATGAGTCTGGTTGAGCTTTGCGACAAGCGTTTCCCCAACATTGTATCCTACAGACAGGTTCTCTGCAATGTCCTTTATCAGCTGGTATTTCTTGTCCTCGTCTTTGAAAGCTCTCTCTGCCTCATCTCTTGTGAGCTGAAGCCTTGCTTTCGCTGCGCCGTCTGTTCCAGCATAGCCTGTTACAGCGTCAATTGCGATTTTGAAAGTGCTGTGCGCAGCATCCATGTTCTTCTCCTGTGTCTTCATCAATTCATTCGAGAGAGCTTCAGCATCCTTTAATGCAAACCTGAAATCAATGTAAGCATCTATTATTGCGGTTTCATTATCAAGCTGCCCTTTGGTGTCTGCTGTGACATCCTGGTATATCTTCATTATCTTCTCAAATCTCTGGTGCGGTGTTCCGCGCGCAAGCCACATCCACCAGTTCTGTGCCTTCTCTTTCAGGTCAATCTTTCCATCGTCTATCTGCTTGATTAGCTTTTGGTAATCATTACGTATCGAATCAAACATATTTGTTATCTGGTTGTATCTGTCTGAGAATTTCATGTCAGAAACATTTTCCCGCACAAGCGCGTTGAATGCACTCATGTGCGTGAGTGTTTTTGCGATTGCTAGAACCTTTGGCTCGTCAACAGCCACAACATCCTGCAGCAGGGTTGCGAGCTTTGATTCTTCCCCTTCTTTTTGCACAATCTCAAAATTCTCTAGAACTTTCAGTGCTTTATCAAGATACACTTGCATTTTTGTTTCCATAATATCATCCCCCACTTATTTAATGGCTGAAATTTCCGCCATATTTAAAACTTTCTGTCTGTCACTATCCTCAGGGAGTAGCAAAATAGAAATCTTTAAAAAAAGAGATTCATTTCCGTTGAATTATGGGTATTGAGGAAGGGGATACTGACGTTAAGGCATTCATGCGAATGATGGATGTAGCCTCGCTGCTGAGACGGCAGAGGGAAAATGCAGAGCAGCAGCTAGATATCGGCCAGACAAAAGCAGAGATAAGGAAAAAGCTTGTCGCGACAGCAGAGATAACAGGAGAAAAACTGACAGAGGCTGAGATCGAGACAGCAATAAACAGCTATTTCTCAGGGCTCTACGCTTTCAGAGAGCCGAAAAAAAATGTTGTGTACAGGATGGCCCAGCTTTATGTTGACAGGGCAAGGATAGCACTCGTTTATGGCGGAGGCACTGCACTGCTCACAGCACTTGGCTTTGCAGGCTGGGGCACAGTCAAATTAGCAGGCGCAGCATACAGGCACTCTGTTGAGAGGAGTGTTGAGAAATCTGTCGAGGCAAGCTACAATAAAAAACAAAAAATCCAAAGCATAATTGAGACAATTATATTGTTATCAAAAACACTGCCTGAAGCAGTTGAGATAAAATCAATCGCGCAGTCTGCTGAAACCCGCTTGAACTCAACAGATGATTTCTTCAATACTTTCTGCACTGAGGGAACTGCAGATGATGATGTTACCTGGGAAAACCACGAAGAGGCTGATACAAAACTAAAACCAGTCGATGAGATACTGGCTGAAGCAGGCCAGAATGTTGAGACATGCAAGGGAATAATCAATTTGAGGGAAGGCCTGGATTCTACGCAGAGAAGCCTTGACTCGCTAATACAAGAGATAAGGAATGACAGCCCGCCGCAACAGTTACTAACCAGGGCAGAATCATCATATCAAAGTGGGATAGCTGTGCTTGCAAATAAGCAGCTGGATGCGGGCACAAATTATGTTACTGAGCTGATAAACATAAAGACAGATGTCAAGATGTTCGCGATACTGCCATCGCAGCTTGAAAAGATATTTGCCTCAATAAAAACAACAGCAATTGAGCAGGATGTCAGAAAAGACGCTGAGGCAACCTATGCGCAGGGAAAAACATATGTTGCAAGCGTTGACATGCCCAATCTCAGGCAGACAGTCACAAAACTTGAAGACCTTGACGCGATACTAAAGCAGTCATTCACAGTCACAATCGTGACCAGGCAGGGTGTCAAAAGCGGGATAGACAGGTATTACAAGGACGAGCGCGGCAAGCGTATCGCAGGATACTATCTCATACTTGAAGCAAGGGACGGCAACGGAGCAGTTATACCACAGAAGATAAAAAATGAAGAGACTGGCAATGTAGAAACCGTTAGCATGTGGGGGGAGCGCGTCCCAGAAGAAGTCTATGAAAGGATCAAGAAAGACAAGCAGGATAATGGCATAATCGAAGGAAATCTTTTTGCAAACAAAGTCTGGGGGCAGACAAGATGGCTTATGCTGATGTCAGGCGCAAGTGAAAGAAAGGGGCAGATAACACGGTGGTAAAAAAATGACAATAGATGGAAGCACAGTGCACCGCGCAATCAAGGGCAAGATTGCAGAAGTTGAAGGAGCGTATGAACGCCACAGCGCCTGCGTGTATGGCTGCGAGAGAAAGATAGAACTGCTGACTGAAGAAAGAGAACAGTGCTATGTGCAGCTTGCAGAATTCTACCTTCCAGAGCTTGATGCAAATGCAATAAAGGAAACAATAAGTGAGGTGCAGGGAGAAGTAAAAAGAATATTTGCAGAGAGAAGAGTGCAGCGCGCAAGGGCAGAGCAAAAGCTCAAAGATGAGCGCGAGAACAAAAAAGCACTTGAGGAAAAGCTCACAGGCATAACAGAAGAGCTTGAGCAAAAAGTCTCTGAGCGCGAGGAGATAAAGGCAGCAATTGCAACAGACCTCTCTGGAAACAAGGAATACGCAGAGTTCTTTCCAAAAGCAGAGCAGACAAAATCAAGAATCGAGCAGAACATGATGCGAGTCAAGGAGATAGAAACTGAAGCAAAGCAGAAACTGCCTGCATATGACCAAAACAGATTATTTAAATATCTTCTAAGAAGAAAGTTCGGCACACCAGATTATGATCATGGATGGTTTGTAAGAAGGCTTGACCAATGGGTCGCGAGCCTTGTGAATTACAATGAATCAAAAAGGAACTATGATTATCTGCGCACAATGCCTGAGCTTATGAAAGCAGAGTTTGAAAGAAGACACACCGAGCTTGATGAGCTTGCAGGAAAGGTGCAAAAAATAGAGCAGAATACTGCAGAGAGGCATGGCCTTAACAAAGTGGTAACTGAAGGAATGCGCGTAGGGGTGCGCAGGGACAAGGCAATCAAGGACGTTGAAAAATCAGGCGAAAAATGCGGCGAATACACGAAAGAAATAAGCGACCTTGACAACACAAAAGGAGAGCACTACAGCGAAGCAATAAAGAAACTAAAGGATTATCTGAAAGGAAGCAACGTTGCTGAGCTGAAAAGAAGAGCGCTCGAGACACCTGAAAGAAAAGATGACAACCTTGTTGAAAAAATTGAAGAAATTGACCTGCAGGTAAAAGCGCATAAACAAGAAGCAAAAGGAATTAAATCAGAGCAGAGCAAAGTTGGGGACAAGCTTTCAACACTGCAAAGGATTGAAAGCAGGTTCACATCAAAAGATTATGAATCAAGCAGGTCATACTTTGATGCTGGATTTGATGTCAGCTCTCTTATTGCAGGGTTTATTGCTGGTAAGATGACAGAAAACAATGTATTGGCAGAAAACAATGTATGGGGACAAATAGAGTCAAACCAGCACTTCAAGCCAAAAGTAACATACACGTACAGGCCCACAGTGTCAAGAAGAAGCATCTTTGACGATGATAACAATGATGATTCACCTTCAAGAAGAAAGCATAGCGACCATGGAAGCTCCAGAAGAAGCTCAGATGATTCTGACAGCGATTCTGGCTTTGGGGGCGGAAGCTTCTCAAGCGGCGGAGGATTCGGAGGGGGAGGCTTCTCAAGCGGAAGCGGGTTCTAACAACATAAGCTATTTATATTCCGTACAGTTACATAGCTTTGGTGGGGAAATTGGAAACATCAAATATCATCATGATTGCTTTTTTCCTTCTGTTAAGCACATTAATACTGGTGTTCAGGGAAAAACTTCAGTTCCAGAGCTTTATGAAAATATTCTATTTCGGGATGTACAAGACAAAAATAGGATTGAAGCTGATGGATACCTGGGCAAAGAAGTATCCTCGATTGCTTAATCGCATTTGCTATTTAGCCATTATCACAGGATTTGTTGGAATGGTTGTTGTTGTCTTTGATTTAGCAAGATCCCTTTACTCTGTGATTGCAGGAACAAGCACTCTGACAGTTGGCCTGGTCCTGCCTGTTCAAGCAAAAGGGGTGTTTTATGTTCCTTTTGCATACTGGATAATCGCAATATTGGTGATACTTGTAATTCATGAGTTCAGCCACGGATTGATTGCAAGATTGCACAAAATAAAAGTCAACAGCTCAGGAGTTGCATTTCTTGGGATAATAATACCCATAATTCCAGCTGCATTTGTCGAGCCAGATGAAAAACAGTTAAGGCAGGCATCAAGATTCAAGCAGTTAAGCGTGTATGCAGCAGGCCCGTTTGCAAACATTGTTTTTGGATTTATTTTCTTAGGAATATTTGCACTGCTGCTTAACCCTTTTGCTAATTCACTGTATAATTATGAGGGTGTTCGCATCAATGATTTTATCGGCGACAACAGCCCTGCTGAGATAAGCGGATTAGTTGTTGGAGATGTTATTACAGGGATAAACAGCAAAGAGATTGCTGATGCAGAGGATTTTAAATCAGCACTAAACAATGCAAAGCCAGAAGATATTGTGGAGATAAAGACAGAACAGGCAACATTCGCAGCAACACTGAAAGAAGATCCTGTTGAGAAAGATGCTTTTCTTGGAGTCTGGGTAGATAATGAAAAAACCTTGAAAAATGAAAGCATATTTTCATATGCAACTGTCTGGATTACTGATTTATTCTACTGGCTGTTCCTGCTTAATCTTGGAGTTGGCTTGTTTAATCTTGTCCCTCTTGGGCCGATTGACGGCGGAAGGATGTTCCAGGTTGCTTTAGAGAGAATCATGCACACGCACAAGGCAAAAAGAGTGTGGCACACTGTCAGTTTTATTGTTCTTGCGATAATAGTCAGCAATATTGTTTATGCGTTCTTAGCGTAAGCGGCGACCTCTGGCATAGCTTCATTATCTTTATAAAGAGCCGTTCTTTACAGTAGAAAGCAATATGTTCAGAAAAATTCGTGAGCTGTTGCAAAGGCTTCTTGGCAAAAAAAACTCAAAAGAGCTTGACGAGATAAATGAAAGGCTCAGATTGCTTGAGGATAATAAAGCAGACCTTGAAGGCAAGGTCATTTCTGCAGAAAAAACAAAAGAGCTCATGCTTCAGGTTTCTGACAGCCATACTGCACTTGCTGCTGTTAAAGAATACTTAAATGAAATAGATATCAATATTCCAGAAACAGGCACAGAAGCAGCACTAGTAACACTTGATGCAGCTGCTGCTGTTGAAAAATACCATTTCAAGAGATGGGTTCCAAAGATAGACAGGGTATACCCTTCTGCAATAATAAGCCTGAAAGAATTCAGAGAGCACCCAGAACAGTACATACACAAGCTCAGCAAAGGATTATTCAATTTTCCTCTCGGGCTTGACTTATCCTGTGTCAGCGGGGTTATTGGAAGCGCAGCTGGAAGGGTCTGGCTGGACTCAGAAAAGCTATTCTCAAATTCAGGAATTGTCGCCTTAGACCTTAACGGTGTGCTGCCAGAATCTTCAATGATGCAAACATATGGGCAGAGGGACGTAGCACAGGTAATGCAGAAGGCGGCGCAAATCTCAGACCTCAACAGGATAAAAAGCAATATGTCCTACAATTCATCAGTCTATTTTGACATATTTGATTTTCTCGCAAACCGCGAGGGGCTTATCAGATTCATTGCAGAGAGAACAGAAATAGACGATGATGCCAAAGCAAGGGGAATCAAGGCAGTCGAGCTCGCAAAATACGCCCTCCTCACTGCAATGGAAACAGTCGGCAAAGCACGAATAAGAAATGCAGCAGACTTACTGAATGAAGACTTATACAAAACACAGGCCTCAAAATCAACAGAGGTGTCAACAGAAGTAAAGGGAGATGAATTAAAAGAAAAAATCAAAAAAGCGCTTTATACAAACCTGAAAGGAACGACTTATGATGAAATACAGAAACTGCTGCAAATCCGCTCAATAGAAGAATTCAGGAGCCTTGCCTCATTGAGAACTGCAGAGATACTTGCAAAAGACACGTACAGAAGCGGCCTCACAGATAAAATAGGGAAGGACCTTAAAGATTACACAATCGGCGAGTGCATTGTCATGGCCTGCTATTTCGCGCGAAACATAATAACAAGGTACAGCACGCTTGAAAATCTTGTCAAAGAGGTTTTTGGAGGAAAAGAGGAGAAAGAAATCACAGGAAAATGCTCAGACTACACAGGCCTTGCCTTGCATTACCTCAAAGAATACCTGATTCCATTAAATCCAGAAAAATTCATGAACTGGCATTTTGGCTATGAGACAGAAAAAATAGGAGATTACAAGCACTGCTACATGAAAATAGTCCATGTAAACCCAGATTACTCTGCAGACATTTACTTTGTTGACCCAACAATGCTCTCACACAAAGGGATACATGCATTAAAAACCCCTAAAAAAGTATTAAAGTACACGAGCATGGAAAACAGCCCGATACAGATTGAAAGAGATGCAGAAGATTTACTAAGAAAACCGATTGAATGATTAGAAATCTATCCCATCCCACTCCATAAAGAACTGCTTAAGATATTCTTCCATGACTTTATGCCTTTTTTCTGCAATCTTTTTTGCTGCTTCTGTATTCATCCTGTCTTTCAGTAAAAGAAGCTTTTCATAGAAATGATTAATTGCAGTGCTCTTGCCCTTATACTCGTCAAAAGAAGAATGCAGCTTGACTGGAATGTCAGGATTGTATATCTCACTTCCTTTGGCGCCAACATATGCAAAGACTCTTGATACGCCTATCGCACCAAGCGCATCCAACCTATCAGCATCCTGGACGACTTTCCCTTCCAGAGTCTGCATCGGAGTCTCAACTTTCGCGCCTTTGAAAGACATATCCTTAATGATCTCACAGATGTGGGAGATTACTTCTTCTCCTGCGCTTTGTTTCTCAAGCCAAGCTCTTGCTGTCTTCGGGCCGATTGCATCATCACCGCCGTGAAGCTTCCAGTCTGCAATATCATGCAGAAGGGCTGCCAGCTCAACAACGTATAATTCTGCTTTTTCCGCTCTGCAAATATGCACGGCAAGATTCCTCACCCTGTGCGTGTGCCACCAATCATGCCCAGAACTCTCTCCCAGCTGGACACTTTTAACATAATCTTCTGTTTTTTTGATAATTTCCTGATCGTACATGAAGAAAAAAAGTTAGAAAAGAGTTATTATACTTTTCGCTTATGTATCACAATTAATGGAACATACATTTCCTTGTCAGAGGTTCCGCCATGATCTCCTTTATTGAAATGCTTTCCTTTTTCTTTTGGAAGGAAATCAACCATCTCATAATTTTGCTTCATAATCAAAATATAATCTCCAATCCTGTCAAACAATTTTTTATTTGGCTTGAAAAGGCCGAAATAATTTTTCCTGACAAGATCCCTGCTTTTATAAAGGCTGCAATATTTTCCTAGTTTTGTTTTCACATAAGATTCAAATTGCTTTTTCATGGAGGGCTTGACATAGCACTGCGGTGCTCGTCTCCAACCGCACAAAGGCTGGGCAAGTGTTTCTTTCAGTTTTGGATGTTCATTAAGCAAAATTGTTCGTGATCTGGGAGTATCTATCTGGCCATGGTCTGCTGTGATTATGAGAGCTGTGTTTGTTTGTGCTGCAGATTTAT
Organism: uncultured Methanosarcinales archaeon; assembly: GCA_964354285.1. GTDB lineage: Archaea > Nanobdellota > Nanobdellia > Woesearchaeales > ARS49 > JAWABT01. The sequence goes on from CAYGYR010000002.1 coordinate 122,689, forward strand.
AGAACATCTGGGCCTGCCAAGCGACTACATTGAAGTATTGCTTTGCTTTTTTGCTTTTGGTTCCATACTTATGGCAGAATGTGTCAAAGTCAGGAGTGTAAATGTAAATAAGTTTTTTCTTATTGCCTGAATTAATTATCTTTTTTACCTTATTAAAGCATCCATTAAGATTCCTATAGCCAAATCTTTTTGCATGCCCTGAATATGCTTTTGTTGTTTCACTGTGCGCGATTTTTTCAGGATGTAAAACGCAGGAATATGCTTTAATCTTATCAAAAATCGGCTTTTGATCATAAAGCTGCCTGGCATTTATTTTTGTGGTTGGCTCTGCAGCACCGCTTCTTGGGCTGAATGGAAGCGCCCTGAAAACAGTGCCTATCTCTTTCAAATACATATACCAGCCTGTAAGTGCGTGCTGCTGGGCAGGAACACCAAAAGGGAAAACAGTCGCGGCAGATGTTGTCTCTGAAGGGAACACAGAGGTTATTTTTCCCCGGAAATAATATTCCAGGATGCTTCCTTTTCCATTTTTCACAAGATAATCATATCCCATGCCATCGACTACAAAAAGAACAATGTTATCAAACCTGGCAAGCTCCTCTGGCTTTAGAATCTTCAGCGGCTTGTATTTGGAAGCAGCGCCGAAAGCACTGCCTATTGAGCTCATAAGGTTCACAATGCTTCCGCCCTTATACTTTGGAAGTGCCATGCTTCTTTGTTTTTATTTTGTGTTTAAAAAGTTATCTTTTATTTTTTCTTTTTTAAAAAAAAGCACTGCTAATGACACAAACCGCACGATAACTGCAACAAGGATGACAGAAATCATTTTTGTTACTTGCCAGGGCATCCAAACTTTTTTAATATACCTTGTGCTCAAAAAAGTCATGAATTGGCCGATTTATTTCAAGCACAACCTGGATTTAGGAAACACAGATTCTAGCGTAGCAATATGCACTCTGTGGAGCGAAAAAGAGCAGCTTGAAAAGAAAATACCGCGCGAGCTTTATGCAATTATGGGCAACCTTTATTCTGAAAAAGGAATCACTTATCTTGTGAAAAATGTCCTTGCAAGCCCAAGCATAAGATACATCATACTCTTTGGGCAGGACCTGGCAAAGAGCGGGCAGAAGCTTATTGACTTATCCGAAGGAAAGAAAATAAGCATAAACATTGATGAGAAATACATTGAAATATTCAGGAAGCAAGCAAAGATAATTGATATGAGACAGAAATCAATTGATGATCTGTTAGCTGAACTGAAAAATCTTAATTCTAAAAAAACAGAGGCATTTGGCATGCCGATAATTCTCGAAGACGAGAAAAAAACAGCAGATGAAATGCAGAGCGAGAATGCAAATTTTATCGTCAGAGAGAAACAGATTGCAGATGCCTGGCCAAAAATGCTTGACGTGATAATGAAATTCGGCGAGATAAAAGAGACACAATATGGGATGAAAGAAAAAGAGGTCCTGAATGCAATCGCAGTCATCCAGGAAGAAAATCAGGAGCTGAAATCACTTCTGAAAATATCTGAGACAGAGCTCAAAGAATACCTGCCGACAGTATTGACCTCAAACAAGCCAGTCGGGATAAATTACACTTATGGAGAGAGATTATTCTCTTACAAAGTTGAGGAGTATCCTGAGATAGACCAGATAAAAGGAATAATAGAGCAGCTGAAAGAAACTCCATTCACAAGAAGAGCTGTTGCAATGACCTGGAATGTTGAGAAAGACAGGAACAGCAATCATCCTCCTTGCCTCGTGTACCATCATTTTATCGTCAGGCACAGCAAATTATATTTGACTGCAGTCATAAGGTCAAATGACATCTTCAAGGCCTGGCCGCTTAATGCATTTGCACTGAATGAGTTATTGAAATATGTTTGCAGGGAAACAAAACTCTCGTATGGAAACCTCACAGTAATCTCTAACTCAGCGCACATCTATGAAACAGACTGGGCAGAGGCAAAGAAATTAATCGAAGAGACAATGAAGCAAAGCCAGGAGCTTGTGCTTGACCCAAGAGGATATTTTGTCATTTATCTGAAGGATAAAAAAATAATGGTTGAGCATTTCACAAACGAACAGAAAGAGACAGGGCAAAAATTCACAGGAGAAAAAGCGTCTTTGATTTACAACCAGATAATCTCTGCAAACCTTGTCTCAAAGCAGGATCATGCAGCATATCTTGGCAAAGAGATCTACCGCGCAGAGCAGTGCCTGAAAAATAATCTTGAGTTCAGGCAGGATAGCGAATAATTCTAGAAAAGCATTTATACTATTAAATAATCAAAGAGAATAAGATGAAACTAGGCTATCCTTGCATCAACACAAGCATTGGCTGCACAGCAAACTCTACATTCAGGCTGAAATCTTACTCAAAGCAGCGATTGCTGGAGACAGTGCAGAGGAATCTTGACTGTCTGAAAAAAATTCTTGAATGGAATGTTGAGCACGGATTTTTCTTCTTCAGGATAGGCTCTCCATTGATCCCGTTTGCTTCGCATCCTGTGTGCAAAGTTGACTGGATCTCGCATTTCAAGCAGCAGTTTAAGAGTATTGGCAACTATATCAAGAAAAACAAGATAAGGATATCAATGCACCCTGACCAGTTCACGCTGATAAACTCAATTGATTTGAAAATATTTAAGAGAAGCATCGAAGAGCTTGCTTATCACTGCAAAGTCCTTGATGCGCTTGGGCTTGGCTCGTCTGCAAAAGTGCAGATACATGTCGGCGGAGTCTATGGTGACAAGAAAAAATCAATGCAGAGGTTTGTTGAGCGCTATGAAAAACTGCCTGCACTAATTAAGAAAAGATTGGTTATTGAGAATGATCATGTCTCGTATTCATTGAAAGACTGCCTTGAGATAAGCAAACAGATAGGCATTCCTGTTGTATTTGATGTATATCATCACGAATGCCTTAACAACAAAGAGCCTGTAAAAAATGCAATGCAGAAAGCAAAAAAGACGTGGAAGAAAAAAGACGGCAAGCTGATGGTTGATTACAGCACTGGCAGGAAAGGGAAAAAAGGCTCTCATGCAGACCACATTGATATAACTGGCTTCAAAAAATTCATTCATGAAACAAAAAGTATTGATTTTGACATCATGCTTGAGATAAAAGACAAGGAAAAGAGCGCAGCAGAAGCACAAAAGTTTATATAACAGAATATATAGTTAAAGCAAAAAAGAGTGATAAAATGATAAAGCTGAACTACATAATAATTCCTCTGATAACAATATTTGTGTCAATTCTTGGAAGCTGGATAACAAAAAAAGGAATGCAGTGGTATGATACAGTAAATCTTCCTTCATTCACTCCGCCTGGCTCTTATATAGGGGCGATCTGGACAGTTATCTTTATTCTTGCAACAATATCTGCGCTCATTGTCTGGAACAAGATGCCGCATGAAGGAAACTTCTGGTGGATAATCGCGCTTTTCCTGATAAATGCAGGCTTGAATGTATTCTGGAGCTATCTTTTCTTCGGAAGGCATATGCTCAATGCAGCATTCATCGAGGCAGCACTGCTTGACTTAAGCGTGATTGGATTGATAATATTGATGTGGCCTGTTTCAAGGCTTGCATCTGCACTACTTATTCCATATGCAGCATGGACTGCATTTGCAGCATACTTATCGTATATAATATGGAGCTTGAATAAATAAAAAATGGTTGAAATAAAAGTATTTAACCTGGAAATTTATGATAGCAATCTGGCTTTTATGACGCCATGGACATCAGTAATTAATTATTTTTGTAATCTATCTTCTTTTCGATTTAACATTGCTGGTTTAGAAAAAATTTTGGGCAGGCAGCTATTTACTGCCGAAGAACGTGAAAACACAGAAAAAATGGCGCCACTTATTTGCGTTAAAAATATTCTGCAAGCACTAATCAAGAATAATTTAATCAGCAAAGATTGGGGTGATTTTTATGACTGGGCACTAGAGATGAAAGATGCAAACAAAATGCATTTCCTTTACTGCGGTTTTGATTCATGCAGACTTGGCATCTTTTTAACGTATGGCCATCATAATGCAGATATATCCCAGTATGACATAAACGCAATATTGTATGAACTAAAAATACGCTGTTCAGAGGTGTTATGGGCAACTTGGTATTTGGATAAAGCAGCAGAATATTGCGGCAAAAATGAACAAACTATTGCAGTGTATAAGCCTGAATTTTTCCGCCCACTTGCTTCAGACCCAGAAGTCCAAAAACTTAAAAACAAATCTCCCCCTGATTATACTGCTATTGCAGCATATGCATGGGTGCCAAAAAACAGAAATATTGATTGGAAAGAAGCAGTTGAGTGCTGCATCAGATTTGTAAGAAACGCAAAGAGGACATAAAAATGGACACAAAAAAACTTGAATTAATGGCTGACAAGCTGAGGATTCATTCTCTCACATCAACAACAGCAGCTGGCTCAGGGCATCCGACAACATGCTTGAGCTGTGCAGAGATAATGAGCACATTATTTTTTTCTGAGATGACTGCTGATGATGAATTCATACTGTCAAAAGGGCATGCTGCTCCGATACTATGGGCAGCTTATGCAGAAGCTGGATTTATTTCTGTCAAAGAACTCAATAATTTAAGGAAATTAACAAGCAATCTTGAAGGGCACCCAACTCCAAGGATGCCTTTGGTCAAGGTTGCAACAGGAAGCTTGGGGCAAGGATTGCCAGCAGGAGTCGGAATGGCTCTTGCAAAAAAACTCCAGAAAAACAGCGGAAGAATCTATGTCCTTCTCGGAGACGGAGAGATGGCAGAGGGCTCTGTCTGGGAGGCAGCCAACTGCGCATCATATTATGAGCTTAACAATATTTGCGCAATTGTCGATGCAAACAGATTAGGGCAATCACAGCCAACAATGCACGGCCACAATCTTGAGGCTTACAGGAAAAAATTCGAGGCCTTTGGGTGGAATTCAGTGATTATTGACGGCCATGATGTGCAGGTCATTTCAAATGCATTTGAGCAGGCAGGCGAAAGCAAGAAACCATTTGCAATCATTGCAAAAACAGTCAAAGGAAAAGGCGTAAGCTTCCTCGAGAATAAAGAAGGCTGGCATGGAAAAGCACTTAGCAAAGAAGAGCTTGAAACTGCACTGAAAGAGATTGGAAAAGCAGATGTCAGGCTTTCATCTGATTACAAAGACAAAAAATTCACGTTCAAGTTTACTGATTTCGAGACAAAAGAATACAAGATAGGAGACATGATTGCGACAAGAGATGCTTTTGGAAGCGCGCTTGTCAGCCTGGGAAGGAAAAACCCAAATATCGTTGTTCTTGACGGTGATGTGAAGAACTCAACTAGAACAGAGGATTTCTTTAATGAATTTCCAGAGAGAAGCTTTGAGTCATTCATTGCAGAGCAAAATATGGTCGGCATGGCAATGGGATTCTCTGCTTTAGGATTTATTCCTTTTGCAGCAACATTCTCTGCATTCCTAACAAGAGCTTATGATTTTATCAGGATGGCACAATACTCGCAGGCAGACATAAAATTTGTCGGCTCGCATTCAGGAGTAAGTATTGGCGAAGATGGGCCGTCACAGATGGGCCTTGAGGACATGTCAATGTTCCTTGCAATGCCAGACTCTGTAATTTTGTATCCCTGCGATGCTGTATCAACAGAAAAACTTGTCAAAGAGATGGCAAGGGTAAAAGGAATATCTTATTTGAGGACAACAAGAGGGCAGACTCCTGTGATTTACGGCAATGATGAGAAATTCCCGATAGGCGGACTGAAAGTGATCAGAAAGAGCAGCAAAGACAATGCGCTTGTGATTGCAGCAGGAATAACTGTTTTTGAAGCATTGAAAGCTTATGAACTGCTGCAGAAAAAGAAAGTGAATATTAGAATCATTGATTTGTATTCTGTCAAGCCAATTGACGAGAAAAGCCTGATAAAGAACGCAAAAGAATGCAAGGATAATGTAATTGCTGTTGAGGACCATTACTTTAATGGGATTGGCTCTGCTGTTTCAGCAGTGCTTGGCAAGATAAAGCATCTTTATGTAAAAGAGATTCCTCATTCTGGAAAGCCAGAAGAACTGATGAGAAAATATGGAATCGATGCTTCTGCGATTGTGAAAGAAGTAAAAAAATAAAAAAAATTTATTTCTTTAAGAACAACAAGTATGCTGCAATCCCTGCAATAACAACAAGCACTGCAATACCTATGCCCAATTGCTTTGCAAGAGCGCTAATGCCATACTGCGCGCCAGCTGCTGCTCCTGTTATCCCCTGCTTTATGACATCGCTGACAGAGCTTTGCTCTTGCTGGTCTCCTGTAGATGTCCAAGCTGTTTCTTGTTTTGCAGACTCACAAACCTGCTGCAGCTCTGGCTTTGAAGCTGCCCTTGTGCATTCTGGGTAGTCATTAAACCCGCACTCTCTTGTCTGGATGCCATTCTCGCAAGCGCTCCATTCGTCGCATATCCAGTCATCCTGGCATGGGAAGCTTATTGGAGCAATTGTTGTTGCAGATGTTATCGGGCTTGTTGTGTTTTTCTTGTAGAAACTGCTTCCTCCACCGCCGCCAGTGTATCCTCCGCTGGGTGGAGCTGTTCCAAATGTCCCAAACAAACTGAAGTGTGTGACTCTTGCCCAGACATAGTCATTAACTGAATCTACACCCTGCTCTGCTTCATATTGCCATATTCCTGAACTTATGTTGTAATAGTATATCTTCAGGCTGCTCTCTGCAATGTTTGCTGCAGTCAGTTGCGCATGCGTGTAGTAGATTTTTATCAAAGCAGATGTTAATGCTCCGTCAGTTGTGCTGTCAACAATGATGTCTATCCCATTAAGTGCTGTGAATCCTGTTGGCGAACTTCCTGGAGTCTCTCCTGTTATTGCCATTGTTGTTGTGACGTCTGAAGATAATGTTAATTCTACCGCTGACTCTGAGAAATTAAAGTCAGTTGACGTGTTTGATGTCACTGCTTGCTTAACTATCTCAAGAGAGTTGATAGTTCCATCTTTCTCTATCGTGGTCCATTCCCACGTTTCAGTGCTCAGGATGTTCAACGTGCAGTTGTCCATTTCAAGTGTTCCGCCGTCAAATGTGATATTACCGACGATTCTTACATCATTGTTTCTGCATACTGTGCTGCCGTCAATCGTCCAGTAAACATAATTTGGTCCTTCATCATAGATAGCGTATTGGTTATTGCTTGTGAATTCTCCATTGGTCAAATACGCAGTAGAACTGCCGTCTACGTGCAGTCCTGACTCTCGTCTTCCTTCACTGCCCAGGTTGTTTGTGAATGTCGTGTTTACGATGGTTGCTTCTGAGCTTTGCATATAGATGCCATCCATGTTGTTGACTACGTCTACGTTGCTGATTAATGGCGAGGTTCCGTCTCCGCCTGTGTTTTGCAGGTAGATTCCGTAATAGTCGTTGTCGTGGTAATTGTCGCTGTCAACTTCGAAGTATTGAACATCCCATGCGTTGAGTCCGTAGTCACAGCCTGATACTTCGTTTCCTGAAAGCGTGTTGTCTTCTGCATTAACGTCTGAGCCGTGTATCCAGATTCCGCTTTGTTCTTGTTCTGAACTCGTACAGGTTATGGTGTTGTCGCGTATTTCGTTGTTGTCGTCCTCTATTCTTATTCCGAACTGGTTGAATCCAACGGGAGGATTTCCTGGAATTGTTATTGTGTTGCCTTGTACGAGGTTGTATGATGCATCGCCTTGCGTTTGCAGGTGGATTCCGTTTATCAGTGAGTTGCTGACGTGGTTGTTTGTTACATTGGTGTTGCTCGTGTCATACAGGAATATTCCTGAGTTTGTGCTGTCTGTTATGGTATTATTTTGTACTATGTCGTTGTTGCTTCCGTAGATGGTGATTGCGTCGTAATTGTCTTCGAAGAGGTTGTTTCGTATTGTGCTGTCATCTACTTCTGAAAAGTATATTCCTGCAGAGCTGCGCCCATCGCGCAGTATGCTGTTGTCTTCTATTAACAGTCCTGTTGCTTCTGTTGCATGGATGTTGAATCCGAAGTCGGTTATGGTGCAGCCGGTTATTGTGATGTCATTGTAACCGTTTATCACTATTCCGTTTATTGTCTGGTCTCCGATGATTGAATTTCCGTCGCAGTTGATTGTTACTCCGTTTGCGCCTATTGTCAGTGCGTTCTGTCCTGAGTCTGTGCAGTCAAGGTTTTCTGTTAGTGTTGCGTCGCTTGTTATTGTGTCTCCGCAGCCCAAAATGTCAACGGTTATGGTTGCTGTATTGCTTCCTGTGTATCCTTCTTCTCCTCCGAAGTCTGTTCCGAATACTTGTATTGTTGTTTCGCCTTCTGATAGTCCTTTAAGATTGCATTCGCAGGTGATTATTCCCCAGTCTGCTGTTTCATTTACGCAGTTTTCATAGATTTCGTTTTGGTCGTACGTGCAGGCTGTTTCGTCGTTAATAAGGAACTCGACATTGCTTATCTGTGAGCCTGTTCCGTCTATTGTTGCGCTTATTGTTATGCTTTCTTGTGTTGTGCTTTTGTCTTCTGGGCTGTTTATTGTTACTGTTGGCTGGATTTCATCTGTCATGTTGTATTGTGAAAATCCGCCTACTGTGAATGTTAAGTCTGCGTTTGGCACTGTTGATACTATTGTTGCTGTGCATTCGTCCATGCATTCGTCATAGCATTCTTCATCAGCTAAACATTCTTCATCGCATATTCCGTCGCAGTCTTCTTCGCTCATTGTTATAACGTACGGCTCGTTTAGCGTGTACTGAATGTTGCTGATTGAGTCTCCTTCGCCGTATATTGCTGGTTCTTCTGTGAATGGCAGCCCGTATACTGAAACTGTTGCTTGAGTGTCAAGTTCTGCGAATGCGCTTGTATTAACGCTTATGTGAGAGTCTCCGAACTGTCCTGGTGGTGTTACGTAAACTTGTAATGCGTTTCCGAGTCCTGCTAATCTTCCGCCTATTCCATCGCCAGTCATGTCTATTGATGCAAAGTCGAACTTGACGACTGTTTTGTAGTCTGTCCATGGAAGTTCTTGTCCTGTCTGGTCGCTCATGCAGGTTCCGTTTGTTTCTATTTCTGTTACAAAGTTTACGTTGCTGAAGTCATCGACTTCGCACATGTTTGTTGTTTCGTCTCCGAACCTGTCGCATCCTTCTGGCATTGAAGGCGTTGTCATATTGTATAGTATGATTGTGAGGCTGGTGTCTACGTCAGTGTGTCCTCCTGAATCTGCTGCAACTATTATTACTGGTCCTGCAAGGTTGAAATTGCTGTTTTGCGCTTCTGCTGTGAGGTCGCATTGTCCTGTCCAGGTGTTGCCTGCAGTGTTGGTCAGGATTACTGTGTTGCCTGAACCGCAGTCTATGCCTGCATCTATTGTTGAGAAGTTTGCTGAAACAAATACTGCATTGCTTACGTTTGCTGTTATATGGGCAATGTTATTGCCTGCACACGGCGAATAATAATTATCTGCTTCTGATAAACTCACAGAAATTATCATAGGCCCGACAGTACCTACAACTGCTGTTGAACTAAACACAAAAACTGACAGAAACAATAACAGTACTATTAACATACTCTTTTTCATATTAAACCCCCTCCCTATATTATTATATATAACTATACTGAAAAAGAACTAGAGAGGTAGTATATAAATCTTTTTTTAAAACTAAATAGTGAAAACATTATTTTTTAATTTAATATTCAAACCAACAAAAGATTTATATATATAATAGTTAAAATCCCCCATATTACAAAAAAAGAGCGATAATAATGAAAAAGCTATTATTAGCTGGCCTATTGATTGCAACATTACTTCTCGTATTGCTATCTGGCTGCAAGATTGGAGGAAAAGCAATAATGCTTCCTAATGTGACTGCAACAAACATAGCAAACTTTCCTTATCAATTCTTGACATCAACTGGCAGCACCATCGGTTACGCTTCAACAATTATATTCGCGCCAGCAGCATACAGCACAGAAGTAGCTGACCTGATGAACTTTATGAGGCAGAAAGCATGCCAATTTACAATAAACCAGGGATATGGCTGTGTTGACTCACAAGGAAACCCACTAACAGGAGGAGCTGTATTTGGATTAACTGGAATGAGTGTTGCAGGGCAGGCAG
>CAYGYR010000003.1:0-14049 GCA_964354285.1 uncultured Methanosarcinales archaeon
TGGCTTAAAGCTGCAGTTTAAACAGTTTAAACATAGAAAAAATATCCCCGCTCCCGGACTCGAACCGGGAGCCTTCCGGTATCGGCTGTCTTACTTTCATTCCTGGCATTTTGCCGAGTCAGTAAGCGCTTTTGTAAGCTACAGCCGGACGCTCCACCATTGAGCTAAGCGGGGATGAAATATAGAGAAAAAAAGGCTGTTTATAAATATTGCTGAAATTTAGCTGTTTTGTTTTGCAACTCCTTGCTTTGGTGCTTCGCACAGAGACAATTGCATATTGTTGAATAAAAATCCGCGTATAGAATTCTACCCAGCCAATCCTATCTTAGGAGCGTTTGAGTTAGATGTCCTTTCTCTGCCGGTTATGGTTGCAAATTTAGATACTGCTGCTGGCAGTGTAATTCCTCCAAGAATGCTTAGTTTGGATTTTATTTTGTAGGTGAGGACTCTTTCTTCATTTGGTTCTATGTGCTCGATTGTCCATTTGAGCAGCGTTCCCCTGTGCTCGTGTGGTATTGCCTGGTCTGGCTTTAGTGTTCCTGAGTCATATTCTTTCATTAGTTCTGCAATTCTTGGGACCATATCTATTACTTTTAGGTGCTTTATGTGCTTCTTTGACCTGTTTTTGATCTCGAGTATTATTTTGAGCTCTGATATTCCGCCTTCTTTGGTTGCGACAATTGCTGCTGTCTTCCTCATTATTATCGGGCTTCTGAAGATATAGTACGCGCAGGTTAACAGTATAATGATAAGTATTAGTATGAACAGCGGCTGGAAATTAAAGGTGTAAATAATCTCTTTGTTCTTGCCGCTTTCGAGGTCAATTTTCCAGATAAGGTCTGTGCTTGTTTTCTCTGCTTTTGGCTCTGATGTGGCAAAAATGTTTTTGAAGAATGATGTTGGCTTTTTGAAGTCCTGGACTATTTTTGTGTTTCCATTATTTGTCAAATTTATTTTGTATGTTGTCTTCAGGAAGCTCTTTATACTCTCTATTTGTTCATCAAGCCCGCTGTAAGATATGATTTCAAATGGCGCTGGCATCAGGTCAAACTGGTATGCTTTCTCTTTTTCAGATACAAGAAGAGTCACTCTAAGTACATCCTTTTGTGCAGGCGTCAGGTCGTCTATTTTTGCAACGAACTTTAGCTCTTTCTTCTCAAAGGCGCCTAAGCTTGCGGTGTAATCTTTGTTGATTACGTTGCTTCTTAGCTTGACATCAACTTTTGGGAGCTCTCTTCTGTTCTGGTTTTCTAATTGTACTCTTATAACAATCTCTTCTCTTGGGTCAACCTTGCTCTCTATTGTTACTGTTCCTCTTATTGCAGGAAGGTATTCCATGTCAGGGGGATAGAGCGATGTTATCTCCATGTTGACTGTTTTTTCGTCAATAAAATTTGTTCCGACCATCTTTACGTGCAATGGGACGCTGTAGATTCCTGGGTTTACATTCAGGGGGTTTACATAAAGTTTTGTTATGAAAAGTTCTGCAGACTCTACCCTTAGCGGCTTTTCTGCCCTTATGTCCCACATTATGTTTGGCGAGTATACCTCAAATGTTTTTACAGTGTCAGAGGTATGAGATAAAGTCAGCCTGTACTCGCCTGTCTGGTCTTCTCTTATTGTGAGTTCTTTTGGCTCTATTTTTGCAACAAAAAGGTCATTTGCTGCGCTGGCTACAGAGATAAGCAGCAGGAACACTGCAAGGAATAATACTGCTTTTCTTTTCATTGTTTTCATCATAATCTTTTTACTTAAGCTAATATATATACTTTTTGTTTGCTTGACTTTTGCGGCATACATCACACCCTTAGCAAAAGGCAAGTTGCCTGAACTTTTGCTATTATACTCGCTATATTATATAAAAGTTTAGGCTTTAGCATATGACTCTGCTTATGTGCTCGCTCTTCTGTATGTGCATCACGTTTTCCACATAGTTCTCGATTTTCTGTTCATGGCTCACGATAATTACTTGTTTTGAGCCTAATTGTTCAAGCACATCCCTTATCTTGTCAAGCTGTTCTGAGCTGAAGCCGTCTGTTGGCTCGTCTAGAATCAGTATGTCTTTGGTCTGCACAGATGTTATGAGGTCATTAATCACTTTGTTCAAGGCCAGTCTGTATGCAAGGGCGCATGCTGTCTTCTCTCCGCCGCTTAGGTTCTCTATTTCAATGTCATATCCGTTCTGCTGCACTATTGGTGTGAAGCTGTCATCAAGCCTTGCTTGTATTGTTTCATCTTCAACAAGGACATTGAACCAGCTCTGGAATAGCTCATTGAATTCATGATAGACTCTCGTCATAACCTGCACTTCTATAAGCTCTATTGTCTTGACAAAAAAGTCAGTCAGCCACTGGTGCAGTCTCTGCAGCTCTTCAAGCTTTTTCTTTATGCCTTCTTTTCTGTTCACGTCCTGTGCGAGCTGGGCTGCTATTGCCTCGATGCCTTCTTTTTTCTCGCAAATCTTGTTGTATAGAATCTCGATATTTCTTTCTTTTTGCACAGCATCGTCAAATTCTTTTTTCTTCTGCATGAATTCCTGCTCTATCTGCACAAGCATTTTCAGTTCCTCGTACAGTTTTGTTTTTATCTCGCTTATCCTGTTTATTTCGTGCTTTATTTTTTCCTGGTCATCTTCGCGGATTTTTTGTGATTTCTCCCTTTCAAATAGAAGCTCTTTTTTGAGCTTGAGGAGCGCTGCCTGCTTTTCTTTTTCTCTTAATTCTTCTCTTTCTTTTAGGAGTTCCTGCTTTTTTTTCTGGCTCTCCTCTGATTGTTTCTGGTGATTCGCAAGATGTTCTTGCATTTCTTTTATTTTTGCATCCTCTTTTTCATTTATTGAGTGTTTGTGCTCGTCTGTTACTGCTTGCAGGCATAATGGGCACTGGCTTATCTGGGTGATTTTGTTTTTTGTTTCGCTGCTCATCTGCATTTTTGTCCTGAATTCTGCTGTTTTTGAGTTAACATCTGATATTGTTCTTTCAAGAGAGGTTATTTCGTCGCCGAGCTCTTTTATTTTGTTTGAGAAGTCAGTGTCAAGCTCTTTTTTCTCTGCAAGCTCTTTTTTCAGCTGTTCTATCTGCTCTTTCATCCTTGCCAGTTCTGCTGCATTTGAGGTGTTCTGCTCTGTTTTCATCCTGAGCTGGGCCTCTGCAACCCCGAGCATCCTCTTTTTATCATTGAAGTCCTTGATTTTCTGCTCTGTCTGCGCTATTGCTGATTTTTTTTCAGTTGTTTTTTCTCTTGCATCATCAAGTTCTGGCAGTATTGTGCTGATTTCATCCACAATGGCCTGTATTTCTTTTTCCCTCGCAAGCTTCATCCTCTTTTTTTCTTCAAGGTCAAAAATCATTCCTGCGTATTCTCTTTGCGTTTCCCTCATGGTTCTCGCGTATGTTGTTGCGTTTTCTTTTATTCTCTTGTACTTGTCAATGTCAAATACTTTCCTGAGTATGTCAAGCCGTGATTCTTTGTCATCAAGAATTATCTGCTTCATCGCTTCCTGGGGCGTGTAAACAGTGTATCTGTAGATCAGGCTCTTGCTTTTTGTGACAAGGTCTTTTGGGTAGCCGATTAAGGCAAGGATTTCTGTTTTCAGCTCTTGTGCTGTTGCGTCTTTTCTCATTTCATTTCGTATTATGTATCCAGCATCCTGCTCTATTGCGCCCTTGCTCCTGTGCAAGGTCCTGCAGATGCTTATATTTTCCCCGTTTAGCTCAAATGCAAGCTCTACGCTGCCTTTTTCTGCTCCGTTCCTCAGCAGTGCGCTGCCAGACAGCTCTCCTCTTAATAATCCAAACAGGGCAAATTCTATTGCCAGGAGTATTGTTGACTTTCCAGAGCCAATATCCCCTGAAAGAAGAAGGCTTCCCTGAGGGAATGCTATTTCCTGGTCAATATAGCTTCTGATATTGTGCAGTTTGAGAGATTTAAGCAGCATGTTTTATCGAGAATATGTTCGGTTTAATTAAGATTATTGTGGTAGAAAATATAGATGATTCTTATGTTTAATCAAGATAGAATATTGTTGCATCTGTTTTTGCAGCAGAGTCTGCCTGCCTATGTAGGCATTTTTCTGCATCATCAACAAACTCATTTTTCAAATACAGCAGCAGTGTAATCTGGATTGCATATTCAGAGCGCCTTTGCTCGTCTATAGAAAACTTGTGCACGCAGATTATTGATTGTTTGGAAAAATCATCTCTATGAATGAATGGGTCAAACAAGTCATATAAAAAGTCTTCATAATCTTGCTTTACGCCATATTTTTTAAACTCAGGTTCGCTGCGTGCAAGCCCTTCATAAGTCAGCATTGAGCTTTTGCCTGGCTGTCTGATAAGCACTGCTGCATTATTTGAGTCTCCCATATTGAGAAAAGCAAGTATGGCATCTTCTATTGACTTAATCTCTATTTCCTCATCTGACAACCGCGCTTTGACTTTCATGGTGATTAGGTAGTTTATTTGAATTTTTAAAACAAAGAAAGAAATTAAAAAAAATAAAAAAAATTTACTTAAATGCGTTCGGGTCAAATGTTGGCGGCCTGTTCCTGTCTCTTACAAAGATTGTTACATCTTTTGAGATCTTGTTCTTGCCGTCTGTTGCTGTTATTGTCACTGCGTGTGTTCCTGCATCGTCATAGTCAGTCTGGTACTCGTTTGAGCTCATCCAGCCAGAGTATGTTACTGTCACAGGATCATTCTCAGGGTCTGTGACTTTTGCGTCTATGATGACCATGTCTCCTTCCTCAACAGATATCTCAGGGGTCTTTAATTCAATTACAGGTGCCCTGTTCTTTGACTCAACAACTATGAAGAAGTCAATCGTGTTATTTAGCTTGCCGTCAGTTACTGTGATGGCTGCGGTATACTTGCCAGCATCTCCTTCTTTAGTTGCCCATGTTCCGTCTTTGCCCATTGGCTCGCTGTAAGTGAATGTCAGCGGGTCATTGTCTGGGTCTGTTGCAGCTGGCTTTATGATTACTTTTTCTCCTTCAGTTAGCGCAATATCGCTTATCTGCTCTATCTTTGGAGCCCTGTTTATATTGTTGACAAGTATTGTTACTGTTTTGTTTGATGCGAGCTTGCTGTCTGATGCGATTATCATGACCTCGTGCTCTCCTGAATCAGAGTATGTTGTATCTTTTACAGGTCCTCTCATCCAGCCTTCGTATTTGACTGTGAAGTCATCGCCGTCTGGATCAGTTACTGTGACGCCAAGGTCTATTTTTTCTCCTTCATTGACCTCTATCTCGTCTGATTTAAGCGTTATGACTGGCGCCTTGTTTAATGCATTTACTATTAGTTTTACTGTCTGCGCTACCTTGTTCTTGCCGTCAGATGCTGTTATGATCACATTATATTCGCCTGCATCTCCGACTTTGGTCTTCCATTTTCCGCTTGCATCCAATGGCTGTGAGAATGTGTATGTTATGGGGTCGCCGTCAGGGTCTGTTGCTCTGAGATTTGGGAAGCTTACAAGGTCTCCTTCATTGACCTCTTTGACAGGAGCATTGGTTTCAGGGGTTTCTTCCTCGGCTGCCGCTGTTTCTTCATCTGCAGCAGCCTCTTCATCAGTCACTTCTTCACCAATCACTTCTCCATCAACTGCGGTGTCTATTTCCTCTGTCTCAGCACCTTCATCTGTTATCTGTTCAACTTCATCAACTTCATCTGCGATTTCATCCACTGCATCATCAGTGGTTGTTTCTGTTTCTTCTTCTGTTTCTTGCGGCGGCATCTTTATGCATCCGACAAGAGAAATCAAGACTAGTACTGCTAATATAGCGAGTATTACTGTTTTAATCCCCATTTTTTTCATATTTAGCTTCCCCCCCTGAAAAGGATACTTGTTGCTATTCCAGAATAACAAACCTTTATTTAAATTTTGTGGTAGTCAAACATATAGGTCGCTTTATTTTCCTACTCGACAGCCATGCAAGGGAAGTAATCACCAACCCAAGGCAAAAGCTTGCGATGAAGATGTTTTTTGCAAAATCAAGAAAAAAATCAAAGGAGTAAAGGTTTACAAGCAGTGCATTTCCTTCAAACATCCATGTTCCTTCTGCAAAAAATATGTTGTGCATCTGCGTGAAAAGAAAATCAAAAGGAAGCAGGATGAAAAGCAGGGGAATTATTAGCGCGATTATTCCGCCGTAAAAGATTAACTTTCGCATATCTGCAGTATAAACTACATAAGGATAGCGCCCAATAATGTGCGGGATTAAAATTATGAAAGGAAATGATGCAAAAAGCAGGAAAACAAATAGCATATTAATCACTGACCTTACATCATCAAGATGGCTGAGCTCTTTCTCAGAGAACTCAGAAAAAGAAGCAGGAACAGTTCCTGTCTGGAAATAATCAATCATATCTTTGTTTATCTCTCTTGCTTTATCTGGAATACTGCTGTATTTGTCAGTAAGTTTAGTATAAAACTGCTCGTTGTAGATAAAAAACCCAAAAGAAACTAAGTAGATAATGATTGGAATGAGAATGACGAAGAACAAGAAAAGTATGTTGTGTACTTTCATCTTATTTTTGCATTGTCGTCTATATCTGCGATTATTTCTTCTATCTTGGTTTTCAGGATTTTTCCTTTGTACATCACTTTCTTGTCTTTTGTTGTCAATGGTGCTTTCTGGAACTCTTCAATTGTTATTTCATGGCTCAGGCAGGGCTCTATTCCATCAACATACACTTGTGATCCTGGCTCGCTGTTCTGTGCAAGCAGCAGCGCTACTTTGTCTTTTCTTTCTGCTGCAAGAAGCATTCCTGCGCTATCTATGTTTTTTAGTTTTGCTGGCTTAAGGTTTGATACGACAAGTATGTGTTTTCCTTTCAGCTCATCTGGCTTGAAGTATTTTCTCAGGCCTGCAACAAGCTGCCTTCTTTCTGCGCCCATGTTTACCTGCAGGACGTAAAGCTTGTCTGCTTCTGGATGTTCTGCTATGTCTGTTATCTCTCCTACTTTGAGGTTGAGTTTAGAGAAAGGGTCCTCTGCCTTGATTACATGTTTTTTGAAGAGGATTTCTGGCTGCAGGATTGTTCCTTTTGTGTTCTTCTTGAATTTTGAATCTTTTCCTTTTCCAAGCTTTTGGCCGAGCTGTTTAGAGATTTTTTCTGAAGTTTCAGGAAGGAATGGTGATATGTAGATTGATGCTATTCTGAGGCACTCTGTGAGAGTATAGAGGATTGTTCCTAGCCTTTCTTTGTTGTCTTTTAGTTTCCATGGCTCTGTGTCATTTATGTATTTGTTGCAGTTTCTCAGGAAGCCCCATATCTTGTCAACTGCCTTGCTCCACTCGAATTTCTGCATCAACTCATTAAGCGCATCATACATTTGCGATTCTTCGATTAGTTTTTCATCGATGCTTTCAAACTTTCCTGGCTTTGGTATCTCTCCGTTGAAGTTTTTTTGTATGAGCACAACTGTTCTTTGCAGCAGGTTTCCAAGGACATCTGCCAGGTCTGAGTTTATCTTATCAACAAGAAGCTCGTAAGTGAAGTTTCCGTCACTGCCTGCAGGTATTTCTTTTGCAAAATAATATCTTATTGCATCTGCTCCGTATTCTTCAATCAGTTTTATTGGGTCTATGGTTATTCCTGTTGATTTTGAGAGTTTTTCCCCGCCAAGATTTATGAACCCGTGGACGTGGACTGTTTTTGGGAGTTCTATTCCTGCTGACATGAGCTCGCAGGGCCATATCACTGAGTGGAACCAGTTTATGTCTTTTCCAATGATGTGCACGTCAGCTGGCCAGTATTTCTTGAATTTGGCTTTGGGATAATCAATTCCTGAGATATAATTAAGCAGTGCATCAAGCCAGACATACATCACGTGCTTTGGGTCTTTTGGCACAGGAACTCCCCATGCGAATGATGTTCTTGTGACGCTCAGGTCTCTTAATGGCTCTTTCAGCCTATTGAGTATCTCGTTTCTTTTTGATTCTGGAAGTATGAAGTCAGGGTGCTGCTCTATGTGCTTTACTAGCGCCTCCTGGTATTTTCCCATCTTGAAGAAGTAAGTGTCTTCTTTCATCATTTCAGGAACTTTTTTGTGCACAGCGCACATTCCATCAACAAGGTCTTTTTCTGTATAGTATGCCTCGCATCCAGTGCAGTACGCGCCCTCATAGACTCCCTTATACAGGTCTCCTTTCTCGTCGATTTTCTTGAATATTTCCTGGCACACTTTCTCGTGGTCTTTGTCTGTTGTCCTGATGAACCTGTCATATGAGATGCCAAGCTTGCTGTACAAATCTTTGAAGAACACAAGCATTTCATCAACAAACTGCTTTGGTTCCTTGCTCTGGGCTTTTGCTGCCTTGTATATCTTCAAGCCATGCTCGTCTGTTCCTGTGAGGAAGAAAACATCCTCTCCATTCAGGCGGTGCCATCTTGCAAGAATATCAGCTATTACTTTCTCATAAGCATGCCCCAGATGAGGCTTTGAATTAGGATAATCTATTGCAGTTGTTATGTAAAACTTCTTTTTAGGCATGACTGCTGAGAAAAGTGTATCATTTATAAATGTTTTTGAGAAACTGGGTTTTTTATTATCTTGATTTTTTGATGATTCTTACATCTATTTTTTTGTCTTTCATTTCTTCAATTAAGCTATCAATGCCTTTTCCTTCTTTCTGCATTGCCTCTTCAAATTCAGGAGAGATATAAAGATCATGCATAGGCTTGAAGTCAGGATTTACTTTGTTTTGCAGTTCACAGCTCAAATCTGCAAAACTTTTAGGAAAGTTATCTCTAAAGTGCTGAAAGCATATGTTGAATTGAGTCCATCCTTTTTCAAGGTTGGACCAACTGTAAGAACCATACATAGATTTATGTTTGCATGACTCAATCCGGTCAAGGACTACTGCATTAAAGTACGGCAAGCCATTCTTTACGTCTGAGCCGCAATAGATGCATCCTGAAGGAATTGTGTCTTTTTTCTTTTTGTATTCCATTAATGCAGCATATGAGGAATTATCGCTAGAACGTATAAATCCGCCTTTTTGGCTATCTTCGATTTGCCTGTATACTGTTTCTGCATCATAGCAGTCATAGATTTCTTTCATTACTTGCTTTTTTGCTTTAGGCATTCCTTTTTCAATGCATTCAAAACAAATGCTTCTATTGCTTTGTGATAATACATAACCTATTGTATGCTCTTGTTTTTCATCTTTTGAAGGAAGATAAATAAAAGAAAGCAGTGATGGATATACCAGCATTCCTTCTCTTCCAGGCAGTTCCTTGCTTGGCTGCAAATCAATACCGCATTCATAACACAATAAAGACATTTGTTCCCACCGAATAAACTAAAAAGTTAGAACTATAAAAAGATATGCTTCAAACAGTCCAAATCTCCCTGTGCAATTGCTCGTCCTTGAAGCCGAATGTTTTTAGCTCTTGGAAGACAGCATCTACCATTGGAACTGGCCCGCAGAAAAATACAATTTAAAAAAAATAAATTTAATTTAACTACCCGCGGTTTATCGTTGTCGTTGATGAAGGAAGTTTTACGCCACTGCTTGGCATCGATGTTACAGGAAGCTTTGCACAGCACCATCTTGGGCCTTTCTGCGTGCACCGGCCTACTCCTTTCTGCATGATACTCTGGGCTGTCGCAAAATTATACGAAGCAGTACCACTAGGGCATTGTGATTGGGGTATAGTAATTTTAGGCATTGTCCATGTAGGTGTGGACATAAATGCTCCGCTTTTGCTCATCTCTGAGAACATCGTTATCAAACCAACAATTGCTATAACCGCCACGATTCCAAGAATTAAAAGACCTATTGTTTTATCTTCCATGATGTTCACCTCAATTTTTTATAATTGAATCTTAACCATATAAGTATATATACTTTTCTTTTTTTTAGAGAATCACACAGTCCAAATCTCTCTATGCAATTGTTCTGGTCTGAAGCGGCTCAAAAACACCAAAAGCTTTATATAGTATAATGAATATATATTCATTATTGGTTATGAATACTAATGCATAACTGATGGAGGAAACAAAAATGCCAGGAATGGATGGAACAGGTCCAGCAGGAGACGGGCCTCTTACAGGAAGAGGGCTTGGTCAATGCGGGATGGGTCGTGCCTGCAGGTCAGGCTTCGGAAGAGGCTTTGGCAGGGGCTTTGGCTTCAGGAGATGGTTCGGCATGAGAAATGCAGAGCCTGTCGCCTTGTCAAAAGACGAAGAAAGGAAAATCCTTGAAGCAGAACTCAAGGAGATTGAAGCTGAAAAAGCTGAAATCGAGAAAAGGCTGAAAGAGACTGAATGATTCAGCCTTTTTCTAATTTTTATAGTTCAGAAAAGCTTAAATATTATTATATGAATTTGTATTCATAAAGAGGTTTCATAATGGTGCGGCCGAGATTATGCAGAAGGGTAAGATTCCAGCCAGGAGTCACTTACTTCAAACCGCGAGGGATACCTCTAAAGAATCTGGAAGAAACAATCCTTCAGGTTGATGAATACGAGGCAGTACGCCTGAAAGACCTGGAAGGATTAGAGCAGGAAAATGCTGCCAGGAAGATGGGCATTTCACAGCCGACATTCCACAGGCTTGTGGTTTCTGCAAGGAAAAAGATAGCAGATGCTATTGTGCATGGAAAAGCAATAAAGATAGAGGGAGGCAATTTCAGGATATGAGATATGCAAGGTTTCTGCTGCTTGCAGTCATTTTCTGCATCTGCGCAAGTTCTGCAATAGCACAGGAGACTACCTGCATTTATTTTTTCTATGGGGATGGCTGCCAGCACTGTGCAAAAGCAGAGCCGCACTTAACTTATTTAGAATCAAAACATGATCTTGATATTCAAAAATTTGAAATCTATAAAGACAGGCAGAATATGCTTCTGCTGAGCGACTATTTTGATTCTTATGATATTCCTGACAAAGACAAGGGTGTTCCGGTTATTTTTATTGCAGATAAATATCTTATTGGCTATGATCCTATTGTTGAACAGCTTGATGAATTAATCAAGAGTAATAAAGGCGCAGAATGCCCTGTCTTGAATGGTGTTGATGGTACAGGTGTTGTCGGCAAAAAATCACCTCTTGAGAGGCTTGCAGGGCTTTCCTTGCTTACAGTTATTGGTGCTGCTTTTGTTGATTCAATAAATCCCTGTGCAATTGCTGTGCTGCTCATACTTATGGCTGCGCTGATGGCAGCAGGGAGAAAAGGCAGGGCAATAAAAGCAGGGCTTGCATTCACGCTGTCAATATATATCGCATATTTCTTGTTTGGCATTGGGCTTTTCTCAGCAATACAAGTTAGCGGGTTTTCTTATTGGATCTATAAAGGGATAGGCATTCTTGCAGTTTTGATTGGCCTTGCAAACATCAAGGATTTTTTCTGGTATGGAGCAGGCGGTTTTGTCATGGAAATACCGCGGTCATGGAGACCTACGCTCAAGAATCTGCTTTCAAAAGTTACCTCTCCTCTTGGCGCTTTCTTGATAGGCTTTATTGTCTGCTTCTTTGAGCTGCCCTGCACAGGAGGGCCTTACATCGTGATTCTTGGCCTGCTTGCAGATAGGATGACTTTGATGGCATCAATACCTTTGCTTATACTTTACAATGTTGTATTTGTTCTTCCGCTTATTTTCATAACACTGCTTGTCTACGCAGGCTATTCAACTGTTGAGAAAACAACAGAATGGAAAGAAAGAAACCTAAGATTGCTGCACTTGATTGCAGGACTGATAATGCTTGCTCTTGGAGCACTGATTGTATTTGGATTTGTGTGAACTCTAAACAGTCCAAATCTCCCTGTGCAATTGCTCGTCCTTGAATCCAAATCCTTTTAGCTCTTGGAAGACAGCATCTACCATTGGAACTGGCCCGCAGGCATAGATGTCTTTGTCTTTTGTTCCTTTGGCGTATTTCTTGAATATATTTTGCACGTATTCTTTTTCTCCTTTCCATTTTGGCCCTGGCTGTGTGCATATCGGGACAAATACAAAATTCTTGTTTTCTTTTGCTAACTTTTCAAACTCTTCTCTGTACAAGTAATCATCTTCTGTTTTGAATGAGTAAAAGAGATATGTTTTGTGAGGATACTTTATGTTCAGCAAATGTTTCAGCATGCTTCTCAATGGGCTTATTCCAGTTCCTCCTGCTATCAATATTATTTCTCCTTGCTTTTCTTCAAGATGAAATGCTCCGAATGGCCCGTTTATTGTTAGCTTGCTTCCTTTTTTCACTTTTGCCAGTAAAGCAGATCCTCTTCCTCCTTCTTTCAAGCTGACGCATAATTCAAGGTATTGCTTGTGCTCTGGATCAGATGCGATTGAATAGCTTCTCTTGAACTCTCCCTGCGCATCTTTGTAATTCACCATTATGAATTGCCCTGGCGTGAATGAGAACTGTATTCCTTCTTTGAAATCCATTCTTAATAAGAGAACTCTTCCTTTCTTTTCTAGCTTAGAGATTATGGTTTCGTACGTATTGACCAATCATATCACCTTTTTTTAAGAAAATAAGTTGTTTGCTTTTTATATTTTTTGGTGTTATTCGCTAGTGTCTTCTTCTTCAGGCATTTGGCCCTTAAGGACATAAAGAATTACAGCCATATTGCGTTTTTGCTCGATTGTGACGCCAAAAGTGTCTTCAATAGGAGGATCTGCTTCGTCATTGACAAACAGCACTGCCGCATTGTCGTATTTAATTTCCTTGAATTTTTTTGCCTTGGCATATGCTGCATCATGCAATTCATCTAAATCTCTGAATACTTCTTGCTCGCTCATGATCTGGCATTCTGATTCAAGGCGGGGATTCAGATTAATCCTGTAAAAATAGAAAGCATCATTGAATGGAATGTATATGTGCAGGTCTTCTTTTTTAAATTTGCCATAAAATACATATAGGCTTATCTGGTCTAGGCATTCAACAAGTGTATTAACTTTTTTTAATTTAGTCATTTCACCCACCAATTGAATGAAAGAATTTAGCTGTTGTTTAAATAGGTTTTGGCACAAGAATTCATTTCTTCTTGAACTGCCTGTATGCAAGGAATATGACCAGCGTGAGCTCCACAAAAATGATTATTGGCCTTGCTATTCTTGCCATGTCTCCGTAATAGATTGCTGTTCCGATGAATATTGTTATCAGTCCGCCTAGCAGGAATCCTGTTGCCACCCATCCGCTTATGTCTTTTTTCAGAGGCAGTAACATCCCGATTCCAAGTGCTATTAATCCGAGTATTGATGCAAATATGAATACAACAAAGTTATGTTTCTCTCTTTCATCATCATAATCCCTCTGGCAGTAGTCGCACTTCATTGAGATTGGGCATCCTGTCTTGTTGCTGTAGGTGTATTTTGGCATTGCTTTTTGGTCGCACTGCAGCTCTTTGAGTGCAGGGCAGTCTGGCTGTTTTACAGTTGGTGGGTAGATTGGTGCAGAAACAAATGAGTCCCTGCAGAAGTCTTCGTATTTTGGGTTGGGATAGATTGCGTCTATCAGGCTGTATGAGAATATTGCGTACAAGACTCCGACCAAGAATATTATCAGGATTTTTCTTGCATCAAACATGTTACTTCATCTTTTTTGTTATGAAGAGGTCTTTCTTGCATTTCTCACACGGGAATTTGAGGGCATCGACTGTAACGTCTTTTTGTTTTTCCTCGTCAAACATCTTCACTTTTTTTCTTTTGAAGGACATCTGGTGCTCTCCTTCATGCCCGCAGTACTGGCAGGTGTATTGTATGTTTGCTGTAAGTGTGTCTTCATATGCTCCTTTCTCAACAGTATACTTGCATTCTGGGCAGATATATTCTTTTGCCCTTATTTTTACTTTTCCATCAGGCCCTCTTGGCTTTCCCATCTGTGCTTTTCCGCACTGCGAGCATTTCTCTTTGAAGACCCAAGCAACTGCCTTTCCTTTCTCTCCAAGCTGCCTTCTAGTAAAATAAATGCATTCATTCATAGATTCAGGAAACTTTAAACTCATAATACAATCACCTCTTAAATCAAGTTTTTCTTTTTTCTATTTAAACTTTTGTTTTTGTAAACCTATTTTTAGAAAATAAGCAAAAGAATTAA
>CAYGYR010000003.1:14149-116372 GCA_964354285.1 uncultured Methanosarcinales archaeon
TATTTAAACTTTTGTTTTTGTAAACCTATTTTTAGAAAATAAGCAAAAGAATTAAATAACTAAATATCCCTGCTAATAAGTATGCCCTCCCAAAATGATATTAACTGGCTGAAAAGACGGGGTTTTCCTTACGCGACGTTTTCTAGACTGGGCAATTTGTTGATTGCGAACAGGGAGATAACTGAAGAGCTTATTCGCGCTTCAGGAGAACACGCAGGGTTTGTGTTTGAGGATGGTTTGCCTACGGTTGCTAAAGCGGGTTTGGTTAAAAATATTGATGACTTGCGTGTTTTGGTTGAACTTGCTCATGCTTCCGAAATAAACTTTGTTCGTATGCTAGTGATGCTAGAGTGTGGTTCGCCGGAATTGATTAATATAATTAAAAGCTTGATTAAGAATGCTGATGATTTGCGCAGTGTTGGTTTGATTTTTATTGAGATTTACGATGCTTCGACACAATATTCAGGACACAATTTAGGGCGGGTGCTTAACGAAGGTTTGCCTATAATTTTTAAGGTGGGTTTGATTAAGAAGGCTAATGATTTACGTGTTTTGGTTGAGCTCGTCCATGCTTTAGGAGACAATATTATGCCTGTGTTGGAGAATGCTTTGCCTGCAGCTGTTAAGGCGGGTATGATTAAGAATGCGGATGACTTGCGTAGTATTGGCTTAATTTTGGCTGAGTTTATTTGTATTTCAAAAAAAGAAAATGTTTCATCATTTATTGGCGGTTTTTGTAACGTTGTTGAAACTGGTTTGATTAAGAATAGTGATGACTTGCGTGTTTTGGTTGAACTTGCTCGCGTTTTAAAAGATAAAATCGTGCCAGTATTACATATTACGGGCTTGCCTAAAATTGCTGGTTTGATTAAGACTACTAATGACTGGCGTGTTTTAGTTGAGATTGCTCGCGCTTCAGGAGACTATTTTATTTTGGTATTGGAGTATGGTTTGCCTACAGTTATTAAGCTTGGTTTGATTAAGAATAGTAATGACTTGCGTGTTGTTGGTTTGGTTTTGGCTGAGCTTGCTCGCGCTTCAGGAGACTATTTTATTTGGGTATTGGAGTATGGTTTGCCTGTAGTTGTTAAAGCTGGTTTGGTTAAGAATGCTGATGACTTGCGTGTTGTTGGAATGTTTTTGGCTGATTTGGCTGTTTTGTCTGGTAAGAAGTATGTTGAGCTTTTTTTTAATAACAATAAGTTATTGTTATGGTATTTTAAGGAAAGAACACAGGGTAGGAAGCCGAGGTTGCAGGAATTAATATTGATAGCTAATCGTTTGAAGTTTCCTGGTTATGGTGATGAGTTGTATAAGAAGATGGATCCTCGCTTGGCTCTTACTAAGAATGCTAAGCTTGCTAAGGAATTGTTAGATATTGCTCAGTCTGGCAGAAGTGATTACAAAAAGTGGTATGAGAAGTTTAATGCAGAGCGTATTAAAACAATGGCGGATTATGGAATTGATGTTGGTTTGTGGTTGGGTAAAAAGCGTTTTGTTTTTAAGGATGTTAGTATTAGTGTTGTTAGTGTTGAGAGCGAAAAGATTGTTCAGGAGTTGTTGCCTCAGTTGAGGTCGTGGCTTGAGGTTTTGCTTGGTACTGTTAATGATTCTCAGTTTGTTCTTGGAGAGATGGTTAGGCGTTTGCCTAAGCAGCCTAGGGAGGTGAGTGTTGAGGCTGTTGTTGAGTTGTTGCAGAGTTCTCCTAAGGCTATTCCTGCGTTTATTCAGGATGTTGTTTTTAAGGTTGTTAAGGAAAAGCCGGATGTTTCTTGTATTCCTGAGAAGGATTTGAGGAAGTTGGTTACTGGTTTTTATGGTAAGGCTATTGCGGTTCATAAGGCGAGAAAGGAAAAGGAAGAGGCAGAAGTGGTGCAGAATGAGTTGGTTGTTGTTTCTAAGTTGAGTTATGAACGGTTGGTTGAGAATCTTCCTAAATTGAAGGTTATGCCTTATTTGCAGACTCGTTTAAAAGAGTTTATGCGTGCCAGCCCGAAGGCAGGCAAGGAAGCTGATTGTTCTAGGGCTTTGCATGAGCTTGAGAGGATTTCTCAGGCAATTATTAATTTGGTTTCTGCTGAGGATAAAGAGCAAAAAACTCATTTTGAAGGAACATATGATTTAAGATTCCGTGTTAGTGATAAGTTTCCTACAGAGGTTTTGACCATAGGCAATGATGGCCACGCATGCATTCAGGCAGGTGGTGAATATGAACCTGCCGGTCATAATTTTTATAGGGATGTTGATGCTTTGTTTGTTGAGATTCTTTCGATGAGTGAGGAAAAGAAGTCTTTTTTTAGGGTTTTTAAGAGTTTTGATCGTGTTGGTTTTGCTTTGGTTTTTGCCGCTGTTGACAGCCAAAATCGTCCTGTTCTTGCTTTGAATACTGTTGAGCTTCCTAAGCTCTGGCCTGCTAAAGTTCAGGCTAAGTTTTTTGATGCGATGGTGGACTGGCTCAAAATTTTTGCATCAAAAGCAGGTTTTCGTGCAATCATGATTGGCAATGGCTATGGTTCAGAATACTTCACAAATAAGTATGGAGCACAAAATGTCTATTTCAAGAAAATGAGTCCATACCCAACTAAAATTAAGTATTATACTAATGCTTTTGAGCACGGAACAACCAGAGAAACACCAGAAGGTCTTGTTCTGGAATACTCAGGCACCGGCGCAATAATCTGGGAAAGATAAAATTAAATATTTCTTAATGATTGTGATTCATGCTCTCTGGAAGCTTAAGCAGTAATGTGCAATAAGAATATTCTTTTTCTATGCTTTCAACAAAATCTCTGCTGAAATATTTCAGTAGCATTCCTTTTTTCTGTGGGCTTAGGAGTCTTTGTGAGAGTTCTGCTTTTGGAAGTGCTTCAGTTATCGTATCAACGATTACATCAAGCCAGTGCTGGTTTTTCTGGTCTGATATAAAATCATCAGAAAACTCTTCTCCTTGAACATAAAGCGAGGCGCACCTTTCTTCTCCAAGCAGTATAGCATCACGCGTCTTTTTTGAGGGTATTATTATTCTTCTTGGTACGAAAAGAGGATTGCAAACTGCGTAAGCATCAGGAACAGGCGCATAAAGAATTTTCTGCCAGAGATAATAACATTTGGTCGGCTTGTCGTTTGCGCAGACGCTGATCTCGCAGTCATCTGTGTGCATTGACCAAAGCACCCTGCAGGGCAGGCTTATGTCTAGTTTGTCTTCTCCGTTTTTTCCTGTTCGCAGGTTGGCAAAGCTGCTTTTGGCAGAGCTTGC
Organism: uncultured Methanosarcinales archaeon; assembly: GCA_964354285.1. Classification (GTDB taxonomy): domain Archaea; phylum Nanobdellota; class Nanobdellia; order Woesearchaeales; family ARS49; genus JAWABT01. Next base: position 17,406 of record CAYGYR010000003.1, read on the forward strand.
TTCGCCTGAGCGTCTTGACAGCTTATCCCTGTACCAATTCTGTGCAGATACTCTTCCTCCCATACTTTTTAGAAAAAGCAGGCCTTTTTTAAAGATTAGGGAAAAGCTATAGCGCGATGGGCAGTTTCAGCTCCAGACCAGAGTAAAACAATGTACCACCATCGCTTTCTGCAATGTCAAGATAGTCTTGATTAAAAACGGTTTTGATATGTCCTTTAAAATTTGAATTTAGCGTTCTTTTCTCAGGCTTTATTTCCTGCAGCACTGTTTGGATTTCGCAGAGTATTGCCTTAAGTTTTTTGGTGTCTTTTTCTCCTAAAGATTGTGCTTCGAGTACATGGTCAGATATTTCCTTGACAAGCAGATAAGGCTTGCCCAGCTTTACCTTGCCGTCAGTTAATGAATTTATTGGAATTATAAGTCTTTTCGGAATTGATTCTTGATAGAAAAGGCTTCTCCAGCAGAGAATTTCTGACTGGTTTCCAGTGTGGTACACACTTGCCGCGCCAGTATATTTGCTGTCCCCGGCAAAAAGCAGCACCTTGCAGAGCAAAGTTACATTTCTGGTGAAATCGTGTGCTATCCTGCAGTTTAAGTAGCCGCGGTCCTGGTAATGCAGTTTTTCTGGATTTTTTCTGTAAAAGCTCATGTCATTCAGAAAAAGCAGGCCTTTTTTAAAGCTGGTGCTTAAAGCAGAGGAAGCCTCAGCTCAAGGTTAGAATAAAGCACAGGCATTTTGCTGTTCAGGGCCAGTTCAAGATAGCTCCCGCCAAATTCTCTTTTCAGTGTTCCTTTCAGATTCGAAGTAAGATTTCTTTGCTTAAGCTCTGTGATTTTCACCAGTTCGCATATCTCTTGTATTATCAATTTAAGTTTTCTTTGCTCGGAATCACTAAAAGCGGTAGTTATGCTGCCGTCGTAGATAACACTGGCGTTTCCTGAAAGGATGTGTTTGGCTTTTTTCTGTATTGGAACAATAACTCTTTTTGGAATGGAATGTTCATAGAAAAGGTCCCGCCAACCAATCACTTGTGACTGGCGCATGGCTCGCATGCTTGCCCCGCCTGAAAAATATCCGTCAACATGCACGAGCAGCACTCTGCAGGGAACAGCAATATATTTAGAGACGTCACAATGTCCTGTGCTGTATGCCCCTTGGTCTCGGTCGTGCCTTTTTCCTGGAGTGCTCCTGTATATATCATCAGTCATGATTTGTTTAGAAAAAGCAGTGGTTTTTAAAGTTTGGGGAAAAGAAACAAATCACGCTCTCTTGGTTCCTAAATCCTCAAAAAATCTCAGTAAATACCCATCGGGGTCCATGACAAGGAATTCTCTGTTGCCAATAAGCATTTTGCCTTTTCTGTACCAATTATCTTTTGGCTGCATTCTAAGCAGGTATTTGTGTCTCTTCAATGATTTCAGCAAGGGCTCTATGCTTTTGGCTTCAATCTGGAAATTGATCCCTCTTCCAAAAGGATGCTCTAATTTCCCAGTCTTCCAATTGCCATGGGCTTCGATCATCAACTGGCTTCCTTGGAATGAAAGAAAGGCAAAATTTTCTCTGTGATACTCTATTTTGAATCCAAGTATTTCTGCATAAAACTTACTGCTTTTCTTGATATTGGTTACGCTTAATTCCGGAATTAGCTTATTGAACTTCATGCAGTTCAATTTGCAATAAGAGTATATAAACATTTTCTAAGAGAAGCCTTTATAAATAACCAAGCTACATCATAATATATGTCAATAAGTTACCAGCAAAAGTGCGCAAAGTGCAAGAAGAATTTTGTTACAGTCACCTGGCGGCAGAGATACCCGATATGCTATGATTGCCAGAAAAGCGAGCTGCAGGGCAAGATAAAAGACCCTAAGATGAAAGCCCTGTTCGATATTCCTGAAGAGTATTACAAGGTAAATCTTTTCCTTAGAAACATAAAGTCAAATTATCTGAGGTTTGAAAATCTCACAGACAAGCAGATAGATGCCTTCAAGAAAACTGTCCAGAAGCTAAAGGAGAAAAAGAAAGATTTAAAAGGCAAAAGTATAAAAATGGAAGACACAGATATTGAATAAAAACTAGACTTTTGCATTTATATAAGAAAAGAGGCAAAAGTCCAGTAAGTTAATTTTTGCTCCACACGGCACATATAAACTGCAAAAATTAACAAAAAGAGGTTTAGAAGTGGCTATTAAAAACATGTTCGCAATAAGGGAGAGTGACAAGCATTTTCTTCTTGCACTTGTTGCAGTTACAGGCGTTGTTTTTTTCTGGAGAGGCTTGTGGGGAGTCCTTGATATCATTCCTATATTCAGCAATGTTTTTGTCTCTCTTGCAATCGGTCTTGCAATAATGACTTTCTCAGGGATAATCTACAGGGAATTTATGCCAGAGGAAGAGCCATTAACACCTGTTCTTGATATCCTAAAAAATATCTTTAAGCACCCGCTAGAGACAAGAAAGCAGTACATTATAGAATACTATGATGAACTGCTCAAAGCGCATAAGAAAATAACGCACGCAGTCATAAGAAAGCTTGAGCACATGTATATTGTTGTGGAGCGCAAGGGCGAGGAGTTCTTTATCCCCATCCATAGGATACACAAGATACACAGCGAAGGCAAAATTCTTTTTGAAAAAGAAATTGAAGAGGAAAAGCTCAAGAATATATGATTTTTTTCACTTCAATACAAACAGCATTCTCATTCACTCTGATATATCTCGGGCAGATTGTGTAAGGAAACTTGTTCTCTTCGCAGTATTTTATTATCTTTTCTTTCTCCAGATCATTAGAAAACTTCACTACAACATTTATTCCTTTTTTGTCTCGATGGATTATATCAAAGCTTTTTAGGCTTGATTTTATTTTCATGTTTATTCTTTCCCACTCAAGAAGCCGCGCGAATAACTTGTCTAATTCTTCATTTAGCGCCTCAATCTTGCCAGAATCAAAACTTCCCTCAAATGTATAATCTTCGTCACAGGCAATGAATCCGCCGTAATGCAGGTTGACTGGCTTGTCTTTTCCGAAGCTTCCCAGGATTATATCCCCCACTCTTGCGGTCTCTGTTCCTATTGTTCCAGAGGCATCATTAATCAGCAGGCATTTTTTTTCGGCGCAAATTGCCTCGATTTCTTTCATGGGCTGCTCTGCAAAATATCCAGTCACTGAATTTACAAGCAGGACACTTTTTTCATTTGCTTTTTTCCTCAAATCATTCAAATCAAGTATTCCGTAGTTTGTTTTTAGCTCAACTGCCTCAAGCTTTGCTTTCTTGGGGTAATCCCTGTATGTGAGCCATCCTCCCTGGTCTTGTATCAAGACTTTCTCCTTGCCGAAAGTTTTCACAAATTTAAGGACATAGAGTATTGCATGGTCTCCTGATTCAACCAGCTTGATATTTTTCTTTCCAGTCAATTCCTGCAATTTTTCTTCTGGTTTCATAGAGACAAGATATACAATAAAGTATTTAAAGCAATGCCATTAAAATATGGCTATGGCCAAATACATTAAGATATATCTTGTCCGCCATGGCGAGACACGCTGCAATGTCAAAAAGATTCATCAGGGAGAAAGAGCAATAAGATTAAATGCAGTTGGCAGAAAGCAGGCTGAAAAAGTAGCCAAGTTTTTCAAGAATGTTCATTTTGATACAGTTTATTGTTCCCCGATTTTGAGGACAATGCAGACCGCGCGCATACTTCTTAATCACCATTCTCCATCTGTGCTGATTAAGCGGCCTGAGCTTAAAGAACGAAAGATTGGCGAGCTTGCAGGGCTTACGCACAGGCAGCTTTGCAAAAGGATACCTGATGTAGAAGATCAGTGGAAACGAGACGGGATAGACTGGCACCCGCCAGGCAGGGGAGAGACACTGAGGAAATTTTTCACGCGGGCTTATGCTGGATTCATAGAGTTAATTAAAAGACATAAGCCAGGTGACACAATCCTCATGGTAACTCATGGCGGCATAATTAAGTGCCTGCTTCTGAAATTCAAAAAACTGGGGCCAGAGCAATATCTTACAACAAAAACACCAGACAATTGCATAATCATTGAGGTCCTTTGGAACAAAAAATTAAAAAGAGTAAGGCATGTGATGAAATGAATTACTACAACGAGACATCAAAAGGATACAATGAGCTCCATGGCGAAGAGCAGCTGAAGAAACTCAAGATTATTGCAAAAGAGATTCCAGTTAAAAAATCAACAAAGCTTTTGGATGTTGGCTGCGGTTCTGGCTTAAGCGCAAAAGTATTTGGCTGTGAAATCACAGGAATCGACCCTTCTGAAGAGCTTCTCAAGCAGTGCCCTTTCAAAACAATTAAAGCAAATGCAGAATCAATCCCTTTTCCAGATAAATCATTTGATGTTGTTATCGCAGTAACATCTATGCATAACTTCAATAATATAGAAGCAGGATTAAAAGAAATCAAGCGAGTAGGCAAAGATTTGTTTGCTTTGACTGTCCTTAAGAAATCTCCAAAGAAAGATTCAATAATAAATCTAATCAAGAAGCATTTCAAAATTAAAAAAGAAATAGATGAAGAGAAGGATCTGATTTTCATCTGTTCTTGAAATCACTATGCAATTCTAGATGCTCGAAGGGCTTAAACGAGTATTTTAAAAAACAGAACTAACATTTAAATACAAGTTCTTTTACCTATTTATTTCATGAAATGCCCTGAATTCATAAAAGAGGTTGCATACTCATTTCATCCGAAGCATCTCAGCAGGATGAGCAATGCTTCTTTCTGGCAGGCATCTGGGTATGTTGCAAAGATTCTTTCAGTTGCTTTCTTAATCATGCTTATTTTGTTCATTCCTCAGTTTGGCCTTTTGCCTGCATTTGTCTCAAAGCAAATCTCAAAGTTTGACAATATACAGGTGTCTGGCAGTGTCAACATGAGCTCTGCAATAAGGATTCCTGAAAGAGACCCTACACTGATAATAGATATGACAGAGAAAGAAACGCAGCTTGGCGCAGAAAGGGCATTAATCACAAAAGATTATGTATATTATAGATTACTATACGGCCAGCAAAAAATCGAGACAAAAAAAATAAAGGAGCCGACTGAGAACAAGCCGGTAGTGAGCCAATTAGTAACAATAATGTTCATCTTTATTCTCCCTTCAGTTGTGTTCTATGCATATCTTGCACTAATAATAAAATATCTCATCTTAATATTCCTGTCAGGGACAATTGTCTTCTTCCTCTTAGACCTAACTCACTACAGGCAGAGCTGGTGGAGGATGATTAAGCTGTCTTGCTACGCGTCAACCTTAGTAATAGCAGCAGAAGTCATCTCAATCCCCTTGAATACAGAGTGGCTTGTTCCCTTGTTTGCATTGGCAGGCATCAATATATACTTAGTGAGCACAGTATTTCTTTTAATTCTGACAGGCGCGGCTGCAATTGCAGTATATTACGCAGGCGAGCGAAAGCATTAAAAAGAGCCCCTTTTCTCTTTCATTTATGGAAGACGAAATACTTGAGAATCTTGTGAAAGACAAGGTATCTGTCCGTTGCTATCTGAAAGCGATTGTAGAAGACACGGCGATGATTCACTTGGAGATTGACGGTGAAAACCAACTTATTTGTTATTCCAAAAGAGATCTTGAGGCTGCTGGAATTAAAGAAAGAATGTACTTTAAGATAGTTCCGTATAAGGATGCAGATACTGATAAAATCAGGCTTAATTTTATTCCCTGCAAAGAGGAAACTGCTTCACCTGATGAGCAGGACTATGCATCTACCACAACCAGGATAAGTGTGGGAAGCTGGTGGAATAGGCAGAAAAGTTAATATATTCCAGATTAAATTCTTATTTTATGAATGCTGAAGCTGCAAAGAAAATCAGTGAACTTGCAAAAAATCTCAAAGATCTTCACATGGCTGCATCTACAGAAGAGGCATACGAGAGAGCAAAGGAAATAATTCTGGGGACAAAAAGCAAGAAAAGTGAAAAAAGCATTTCAGAAATGATGAAAGAAGCAGAAGAAAAGGAAGAAAAAGCGATAAAGCAGGTCAAGAAAGAAAAAGAAGGGATAATTAAGGAAGAGAAGACAGAGCTGCATGAATTAAAAGAGGAGCTGGAAAAAGAAGAGAAAGAAGTCAAAGAGATGCAGGAAGACCTGGAAAAAATCAAGGAAGAAGAAAAGAAAGAGCTTGGAAAGCACGCGGATGAAACAGAAGAATTAAAAGAAGTTAAAGAAGAGGTGGAAGAAGCAGAAAAAGATGAAGAGCTCGTTGAAGAAAACCTTGACATGGCAGAAGAGGTCCAAAAAGAATAAAGTTTATATATGATAACAACAAAAGCAAATAATGTGATAAGATGGCTAAAAAAATTATTAAAAAAGAAGTGAAAAAAGATTTCCCCTGGCTTATCATGCTGGCAATCATAGTGCTTATAGCGATAATTCTTTTCTTTGTGGCAAAGACGCAAACCCCTACTGGCGAAGTGACAACAGGAGGGGCTATTACAACAGTTGCTGTCTCCCCAATCTCAAGCGGGCTTGTTATCTCAATTGCGGCAGGCGCAATGCTCTTGATAGCAATCTTTGCAGGCATTGGAAAAAGAGGATTCTAGAGTCAAAAATCGTTATTTGTACCATTTATATCTATATACTGTAAAGTATATGTTACAATACAACAATGCTTATATACTTTGTGACTACTTTGGAGTTAATAACAAATTCACAAACATTAGTGGGGGGTTTATAATATGAAAAAAGCAATAGTTATTGTTTTGTTGGTAACACTGTTCGCGCTGTTTGCAACAAGTGCAGCAGCACTAACTGTGGGAAGCGCAACAATCGGTAACTCCAAACAAGAGAGAGTTGGTAACGTGACGTCAACATTCACAGTCACAAACAACGGAACAACAGGCTTAACTGGCGTGACAGTCAGCGCACCTAACGTTGATTTAAAATATGGTATTGTTTTCACGCCGCAGACATTCAACCTGACTGCAGGAGAAGTAAAAACAATCAGCGTTAAGGGAAACATTCCGCTTAATCATCCTGCTGTCGAGTCAGATTCTTCAAAATCAGATTATCTTGAGGAAAAAGCATTTAAAATAGGGGATATGGTAGTTAATGATGGGTCAACAACCATGACAGCTGACCTGAACATGCAGGCTGCAAATCATCTCAGGATAAAGAGCTCAACATTTTATTGCGGAGAAAAATCAACAAAGCTCAGCGATAATGCAAAAGTGAGCGACCTGAAACCAGACACGAGCAACTGTTATCTGTTAGTGACTATTGAGAACACATTCAGGGAAAATGATGTAGGAGAGCAGCACATAGGCAATGTTGAGTTTGGCACAGTCAATGTGGAAATCGAAACAGATGATGCAGATTTCTCTGTCTTTGAGACAAGCACAATTGACAGCCTTCCAGCTGATGAATATGATGATGCAGACACAGAAGACCTCTCATTTGACATAGATGAAGAGGTAAAAGACAAGACTTATGAGATGGACCTGAGAGTGTTTGGAAATGACGATAACGAGAATGGCGGAGCATTCCATGGATTGATATGGCATGTGAAGCTGGATGTTGTCAGGGAGACATATGATATCCAGATTAAAGATGCAAGAATGTCGCCTGCAAAGCTTGACTGCAGAGGCGGTACATTAAAGCTTGACGCAAACATACTCAATCTAGGAAAAAGAAATGATGATGAAGTTACTGTTGAGGTTGACATTCCAGATCTCAGCATTAATGTCAAGAAGACAGGAATTGACTTGGATGCAGATGACTCAACAGGCGTTACATTTGCAATTAAGATACCTGAGGATGTTGCAGAAGGGCTTTATCCTGTAAGTATGAACACATACTTCAAAGGCACAGCATTGAGCAATTCAAAGGTATTTGAGCTGGCTATTGAGAAGTGCGCAGTTACAGAGCCTGCAGAAGATGAAACACCTGTTGTTACACCAACAACACCTGCAACTCCAACAACACCAAGCAATGCAGTTCCTGCTGCACCAAGAGCAAGAGTAAGCACAGAAGAATTCAAGGAATCAAATACTTACCTATGGCTGCTTGGAGGAATAGCACTTGTTTTGGCAGCAGCAATAATTGTTGTTGTGATTGTTTTCTTCGCTAAGAAGAAATAAATTTTTTTATTTTTTACTTCTTTTACTATTTTTCTTTTCGAACTTTTTGTAAAGTTTCCGGGCAAAAAGCCAAATTCCCGAAATTCTTGCGCACTTTTTGAAAACCTTCCGAAATCGTCGGTAAATCTTCGGGTTTTTCTCAGAAAGACATATTAAAACTAGAATTATAAGAAAATGAAAAGAAAATGCATACAGTCTGCGCGTATTAAAATTGAGGTGATTCAAATGAAAAAAACAAAACTGTTGAAAATATTATTTTTGTTAGTATTTATGCCAAAATTAGTTTCTGCTGTCTACATCAACCAAGTCCTGTATGATCCGTCCGGCAGCGAGATTACAGGTGAGGCCATCGAGTTCTACAACCCCTCCAGCATGGATGTAGATATCTCTGGCTGGATCATTGCGACAGAGACCTCTCAGAAGGACGCAGTGATTCCAGCCAATTCTATCATAAAAGCAGATGGCTATTTCCTGGTTGCTGATGAAGGATGGAATGCAACAAATTCCTCATGGAGAAATGCGGACCATGAAGAGAAAATCACAATGAATAATGATAATAGCGGGATTGCATTGAAAAATGCTAATGAAACTGTTATTGATGCAGTGGGCTGGGGGAATGCGAGCGGAATCAGCAATAATATGTATGAGGGAACTCCTGCAAGAGATGTGAGCGAGGGCAAGATTTTGCTCAGGACAAAAGATACAGGCAATAACGCTGATGATTTCATAGAAGCAGATCCTGACTTTAGCGATCCTAATGCAATCAGAATCTCTGTTAATGTCTCAGATAACAGCTCAGGTGGAGAGGTTTCATCTGCAAGGATTGAGCTGGATGATGTTTCAGGAGAAGAAGGAACACAAATAAAGCCTGTGAGCGGTGGAAAAAAACAGGTAAAAATCGTTGTGGTCGCTCCAAATGGGGCGACTGCAACTTTCCTTAACCAGACAATTGAGCTTGATAAGGTTGATGAGAATACATATGAAGGAATTCTTGAGCTTGACTCATCTCTTGCCCCAGGAGATTACACAATAGATATTAATGACGGCCAGAAGCAAATCGAGTTTGAATATCTTGCATTGATGGATTTAAGGGTTCAGGCAAACAAAGTTGGATTTACTGCCGTGCCTGGCAAGGAAAGCATAACTGAAACTTTGACAGTAATCAGGAACACAGGCAATGTCGAGCTCAACATAGTTTTGGGCAGCTCTGATTTGAAATCAGGAAACAGCAGCATCTCATCAAGCAATTTAAAGATAAGCGCTGACAAGAAGAATTTCTATGAATTAAGCAAAGGCATAACAGTGAAGCCAGGAGAGGAAGCAAACCTGTACTTCAGCTTATTCGTTCCTAAGGGAACAAAAACAGGAAGCTATTCCTCAATTGTGACTTTAAAGGCAGAGGAGAACTGACATGAAACAGGAAAAGCATCTGACAAAAAAGTGGGAAGTGTCTTTAATCGAGCTGCAAAATGGCGTGGGAAAGAAATTTAAAGTTACAAGGAGATTGCCAGAATTGTTAGTTGCAGAGACAAAAATGTTCAGAACAAAAGCACAAGCTAAGAAACAGGTTGAAGAGTGGCTAAAATAACGCAGACTCGCTGATGAGTCTGCGGGATTAAAAAGTGCGCAATTAAAGTGTGAGGTTTTGGACCTGCGCACTTTTTAATAAATCACTAACTTTTGCTGTCAAAAGCTCAATCAGCTCTGGCTGGCCATAATTATAAATATCTGGAATGTCAAGCGAAAGTATTTGCTTCTGCAGATAAAACCCAGGGAAACGCCTTGCCAGTTCACTCCTTTGGGCATCTTCCATAACAATAACAATATCTGCCCAGGAGAGCTGTTTTTCAGTGACTGGCTTTTCATTATACAGCCCTGCTGATTTGGTCTTGAACCTATCTTTGAAAAGATTCTCAGCTGTCTTACTCCGGTTAATATTTTGGTTGCAGATGAATAAGACTTTCATAATACGTGAAATAGTTTTGAATAATTTAAATGTTACTGAAGAATTTTTATTTTCTATTCCTGAAACAAACTAAGCAAGAAGGCTTTATCCAGCATGCTTCGCACTGGCAGTGCTGCTCGTATTTTTTTCCAAAACAAGGGTCTTTGACTAGCTTCATCATCTTGACTACAGACAAGTCTTGGGTCCTTACCCCTATGTCAGTATTAGCATCCTTCACTCCCATTCCTCTATAAAAGGTACCGGGGTATATAAAACTTTTTATAGTTTATATAAAAACAGTAGTCCCTAGATGGTTATTACTGTTTTAGACAGAACAGCCAGTTTTTCCTTGTTCCTATCCATCTTTGCATTGCATTCTTCAATCAATGCAGAAAGATATGCGTCATCAGCCAGGATTTTCCCTTTTTTTGCAATTATTGTTGATATATTTTCTGTGCTTATTATCTCAACAACAAACCTCTTGTCAACTGTTATCATTCCTGTCCTCTTGAATCCAGAACCTTTTGCAGCTATTATTAGTTTCTCTGCATCATCTAAAGTCCTGCAGCAGACGTGGAATATTGCCCCTTCCTGCTTGAGCCAGATATCTTCTTTTGATTTAAGAGCAGACTTTATTTCGTCGAGGTTTGTTTTATCATGAGTTATAAGAAGCCATTTTGACTCGTCTTTCCTCCATGACTCTGGAATCTCTATTAGAATAATCCTTCCTGAGCATGAGCTTGTTGTGTAATAATTTTCTTTGGAATTTATTATATCAATTATTTCTTTTACTCCTTCATCTATCTCTCCTTTTTTTGACTTATCTATTTTTCCCAGAATGTTTTTCTTGTCAAGGTCAAAGGTCATAGAAACAAATGAGAGAACTATTCTTTAAAAAGCTATCTTCCTTCGATAACTTTCTTCATTTCATTCACAAAGTCATGCGCTTCTTCTTTGTACTGGTCATACTGCTTTCCTGTTATCTTCTGTATCTCCCTGTGGGTTATTTTCTTGCTGAGAAGGTAGAAGAAATCCATCGCGTCAGCTGCTCGTTTTGAGGCGAGTTTTTTCTTGACTAATTTTTCATATATCAGCTTGGCAATGTGGCTTGGCGTCGGGGGAACCTCGCCGACTTTCATCAGTGCTGCATGCGCTGCATCAACAACAGCCCAGTAAAGGTCAAGTGTCGCCTGCAAAATGTGCCAGTCTGCATTTACCAAGGTTACTGGCGCTCTTGCAAAATAAACGTATATGCTCTCTTTTGTGGGCCTTATCCTTCCCTGGAAAAGAAGCATCTGCATTGGCTCAAAAACACCGATGTCATACAGTGGAACTCCGTCCCTGAGCATGTTGACTGCAAGAGGATCTCCGTTTCTGATATACTCCCAGAAGTTAGTCAATTTCATTGTTGTAATGTGCAGCCTTTTTGATGTGTCAGAGGCAACTCTCTCAGTGATTATCCTGTATGCCTGGACTACCTCAGGGCTCAGGACTAATGTCAGATCATTAATGAGCATCAATACATCTATATCTCTTTCATAAAGCGGTCTTTCAGACCTTGCTGCGCTTCCGAAAAGTATGGCTGCCTTGAGAAAATCCCCGAGCTCTTTCTGCATATGGTCTGCAAACTTCTTTGCCAGCTTGTAATCATCGCCAGAATAATTCCTTATGTTCGCGTGCTCACGCTCTTTTATGCTGAAGTCCATAGGGCACTTTATTTTAAAGTGTTTATATAAGACTTTGTTATCACTCAAAAGTAACTAAAAAACCGAAAGCTTTATAAACACCTTTCACTTAATGCATTCTAACAATGGCACAAACCATTAATGGTCTTTAGTGCGGGCATAGCAAATCCCCCTACCTAACCTGATTTCTAAGCCCGACTAATAGACTATATTTTTTTCTAAGAATTCACTCTTCTGCTTTTCAGATAAGTATTTATACCAAAAATGGCAAATCACGCAGTATGGCTTATCACATCATCAAAAGAGATAATGTATTTGCAAAACCCGGCGGAAACATTTATGAAGATCAGGCAGAAGGGTTGGCTGCATTCAAAAGAGGTGAAGCAATACAAGTAGAGTGGCAGGATATTATTATTTATTCTCAGGAGGATATTGATTCTTGTTATTGGCATCATGTTAAAGGAAGATATAATGAAAACAGGCTTGATGAAGAATACGATGTATTACTGCGCAAAAAGGAACTAAATGAAATTATTCCTGCACAAGAGTTTATAGACGACTTACGGTTTGCGCTTGAAACAGCCTGCTTTAAGAAAGGTGAAATGGATTTCTTTTTTCCTGCGGATGAATACGCAGCATACAAATTTAAAAAAGGAAAGAATATCACACCAAATTATCCGCGAAGGGCAAAGCTTCATTTCAGGGGTGTGTGGCAGTTAACTCGCAAAGAATTAGCGAAATTTGCAAAAATTGCATATATGTCTGAGGACGAATTAACTGATGCCACTGCGTACATTGATACTGCTAAGAATTCGAAAAAGTATCGAATAAGGCTTATTTGGGGCTTTGAACACACAGACATAAGGTCTGCTTAAGAAGAATAAGTCTCATTATTTCTGTCATTGATTAAAGTATTATACGCTTCAGCAACAGAAATTGATATGTTACCAGCATGGTGCGCATGCACATCGCCCATTGCGCTTTTTAATTCGCCAGGGGCTAGAATCCTCTCTTCAAGTTTAGCCTGTTTATCGTACCTCCAGAAAAAAGCTGCCCAGTCAAGGTCCTTTGGCAGAGCATTTCTTGGATTATCAGCTCTGAAAGCGTCAACAAGCTCCTTTAGGCTTTCAATACATTCTGTCTTGGCCCTTCCAAGGATATCTGAGCTATAAACTCTTGCAAGATATGTTATTCTCTCGTCAGTTTCAAATGTTTTATCTACTACTGAACGATGTTCTGCATAAATATCTTTCCAGCCTAATTTCCCCCAGCCTTTCATGTATTTACTTAAGCGTTTGGGAATTATAAAGCTTTCTGTAGCAGTTGCCATGTATTTAACCAAAAGACGTTAGTTTAAAAAGCTTTGCGTTGTCACTACTAGAACAAGACAACTACTCAAACGGAATCTCAGACCAGGGCTTATATTCTCCAAATGGAGGAGTGTAAGACCCAAACATCTGCCGCGGAGAATATTGTCTTCCCGCATATCCACTTTGCATATCATTGAAGCCCTGCGGCCTCATTCCAGGCCCGTATTTGCTCTCGAACGGCGCATTAAATGCTCTCCATGTCTCGACAAGGATTCTTCCTTCATCAAACTTTTCCTCGTCATGGCCTTCAGAAACAATATACCCTTTAAAGCCCTGCCTCTTGAATTCTCTTGTAGCCTCAACAACAGGAAATATGCCTTGTCCAGGAGGATTGTGGCCGTGTGCAGCTGACATGCTGTTGACCACCTGTATTGTTCCAATCATATCACTCTTGGCCAGCTTCTTAATCTCCTCCATGTACCAAGCATTGAATTCCTTGACTCTCTGGTCCCATGGCAGTTCTGGCTTGAAGTGCTTGAGCCACATTCCCATGTGAGAAGTATCAAAGCACCCTTTGATGTGCATCTTTGCTTCTTGCTCTGCTTCTTTCTCGCTCATGCCTGGCTGGAAGTATACGTTAGGCTCGCCATCTACTGTCTTAGAGGTGAGCATCTCTGCCATCTTCTCTCTTGCTTTTTTGATAATCTCTGTAAACTCAGCAGGATGCCCTCCAAAGTAATCAGGCCATCCTATCTCTGGCCCCACGTGAACAGGCCTCTCTGCAAACTTGTTGTTATGTGTCTCGAGCATTGCCATTGCTCCTGCCTCTGCATAACCTTTGACTGACATGTCCTTGCCGAACTCGTTAAGTGAAGCCATGTGCTGGATATCTTCATCCATTTGTGCAACCCTGTTTCTAACACTTTCCACACCGCCAAGCTCTTCCCTGTATAGCTTTTTAAAGTGGTCGCGGTTACGTGTCACAAATTCTTTTCCTCTATCGTCTAATTTTCTTTCATTTCCTTGCCTGTCTGTCATAACTTTTCCTTCTTCATCTAGAAATACACCCTTATCAAGCATTTCCTGGAAGTTCTTTGCTTTTTCTCTATAATTGCGCGCCGTGTTTTCGTGATATGTTGCGCTTGCTTCCAGTTCTCTTTTTTTGCCTTCATTCACTTCTGTCATAACAAATTGGACTGGATTTATTTTTTTCTTTTCAGCATGCTCAACAAAATCCTGCCATTTCCAGGTCGGCAGCTTATCAATTTCTTTTATTATTCTGCCATCTTTTTCAAGGATAAACTTTCTTTTTTCCAGATCATACTCAAATCTTTCCCCTGTTTCCTTGTCAATATTGATTGGTATTTTCTCTAGCATATCTATACGCCACTGGTCTATTGCTCCTGTCCTGTCATCCACGATAAAAACAGATTTTTCTTTAGTATCTTCAAAAATTGGTTTGCCTGTTTTCGGGTCTTTGTTCCAGGAAGCGTCAAAAATAGCTCTTGGAAACTCAAAAGAAACCAAGTCAACTCCTCCGCCCTGTGCAACATCTGCTGTGAATTTTATTGCATCCCTGATTTCATCGAGGTTATTTCTCCTCATTTCTTCACTTAGTGTTTTCCCGTCAAATCCTGAAAGATTATTAATTGAATTAGTCGGCATCTCGACTCCTGTGAGTATTGCTTCGTTTGCCTTGAAAACCTCTCTCATCTGCTCCCTGACCTCTGGGCCGTATGCTTTTGGCCTTCCGCCCATTGGAGAATTTGCTGCTGTTGAAAGCACGAGCTGTATTCTCCCTGCACCTCTTCTTATGTTTGCCTGGACGTTTTGAATCATGTTCTTGAAGCGCCCGGTAGGGTCTGTCTCAGGCACAGTTGTTCCCAGCTCTATCATAGGGATTATAGGTTCCTCTATGCCTGCCTTGGCAGTTGGCTCCATTTCAACAGATTCATGATATTTTCTGTCCATTGGAGAATAGTATGCTGTGTTGAATTCTACCATATTATCCAGTATACTTTTTTGTATATTTAAAGGTTTCTGAAGAATATCTTTTGCATAGCCCAGTGACATTTGTCACTTGGCCGTACAATGAAGAGTATCTTTAAATACTGCGGACAGGTACAAAGAATACATGCAGAACATACAAGATACAGAAGAAGAAACAGATTTTGACATAGCAGTGAGGTTTGCAGCGCATATAGACAACCCTTGCGTAGAGCCTAGAACTGGCAATAATATTCGTGACTTTTATTTAAGAGAAGCAAAGGAACTTATCAAAACATTCAAAAATCAGTATGCGATAGACGTTCTTGAAGCCAAGATAAGAGAATATTCTTAATTCAATACTCCAACAACAACTCCTTTAATATTCTCAAACCTTACTTTCCATGGATCTACATAAACATTGTTGTACCCGCTTGTCTTTGCATACCATCCTTGCTTGTCATATCCTGTCTCGATTATCATGTGCACGACAATTGTGCTGACAGATGGCTCGTAGAAAGAGATTATGTCTCCGGCTTTCAGATTCTCTATAACTGGGAACGCTTCTATAGTATGGGAGTTCTTGCTCAGTATTGGCTCCATTGATTTTGTGTCTTCTACTTTTGCATACATCAAGCCCTCAGCAGCAATGACTAGCTTGTCTTTGTAGAGGTGTATCTGGTTGCCTGTTATTCTGTCTTGAGAAACAGCAATGCTATTTTCACCGCCGAAAGCTGTTCTTGTCTCTGTCTGGTGAAATGCAGCTGCAAATAAGACCCCGCAGCTAAACATTACTACAGCAAATACTATAACCAAGTATTTCATACTCAACCCCCTGCTTATTTTTACGCCAGGTTTGGTTTTTAATCTTTTGTAACTACTCAAGAGTTCTAACAGTAGCCTAGTATACAAAACAATATATTTATATACTAATTATATTATAGCAACTGGTTAAATAGTCATAAAAGTAGTACGAGGAGGGAAAAGAGGATGAGAAAGCTAATATTGATATTAGCAATGCTTTTAGTATTGCCAGGTGTTTTTGCATTTACAGCAGATTTGGAGCCAGTTGCTCTTTATGAGACAAACACAGCAAACATTAATTTGTCTGTGGACAATTTCTTAGGCAATGGCGTAATCAATGATATTGTGCTGAACACAGGCCTCCTCACTGTTGATTCAGTACAGGCATTTATTGGATGGCAAAATAGTTTTACTGCAAATGAAGCGCACTGGTATGACGGCACAGTCGAGACAAACATCGCAAAAGCCCTTTTCATATTCTCCTCAACACTTCCTAAAGTTGATTCTGACAGCGAGATCAGCCTGGCAGGAACAGTAACTTATGCTGACTCAAGCACAGAGAGCTTCACAATCACATTTGAAATACTTAATGACGCAACCCCTCCTGAAGTCAATAATTACCTGCCGCAAGATTATGTGATGGCAAACAAGGCAGACCAGCTGATAACAGTCAATGCATCTGATCCTGAAACAGGTGTTGATTCAGCAACTTATTCATTTAATGACTGCTCTGGAAACAGCACAACAGTAGCACTAGCCTGCAATGCAGGTATCTGCACAGGAACAGCTGACTTCACTGGCTTTGATGAGGGAGAAACATCCTGCTTTGAAATTAGTGTCAAAAACAAGGCAAGGGAAACAAGGACAATCACTGGAACACTTGGCTTTGACGGAACACCTCCTGTCGTTACATTGGTCAGCCCAATCAATAATGATTATGCAGGGCAGGCAAGCATTTTCACATTCAGTGCATCTGACAACACAGCAGATAATCTTGAGTGCAGTGTCTTGGTAAACAATGATGTTGTTTATTCAGCAACTGTTGCAAACAATTCTGAGGCACAATTCATGCCAGTTTTGGCAGGCCTTGCAGAAGGTGTGCAGGAGTGGAAAGTCAGGTGCGATGATGAGGTCGGCCTTTCAACAATCAATACAGACCACTTCACGTATGATAACACCCCGCCTGTAATAACACTTAACTCGCCAAGCAATGGCTCAACAATTGGAAACAGGATGATTGATGTTTCTGCCACAGATAATGGTGCTGTTGATGCTATCAATTACAGCAAATCACTTGACACATCTGTCTGGCCAGATGGAACTAACAATTTAATCGTCACTACAACAGATAAAGCAGGAAACACGGCAAGCGCAGAATTCACATTCTATGTTGACAGGACAGCTCCCACAATAGCGCTGATAAGCCCTGTAAATGGAAGCACATTTGATTACAATGCAGTATTCACTGTAAGAGTAGAGGATAACTATGATACAGAGCTTGAGTGCTCTCTTGAGACAAATGTTGGTGCATCTGCCGCAAGCAATGTTGCTGCAGGAATAGAATCAAGCATATCTCTTCTGCTGCCTCTTGGAGACTTTGCATGGCATTTAACCTGCATAGATGATGCAGGAAACAGCGCAGAGAGCGAGACATATTACGGAACAGCAGTTGACATGTCAGGGCCAATTATTGGCATCACAGATGTTAGGTATGTTGTGCGCGGGCATGATTTGAATGTTGATTCAACAATCACAGACATAAGCGGTGTAGATATTGCAACTGCAACTTTCAGCGGCAATACAATCGCGTTGAGCAAGTCAGGAGATGATTATGCAGGAACATTCACAGTTGATGCAAATACTGCTCTTGGCAATTACACATTCACTGTTGATGCAAATGACACGAGTGGATACACGAGCACTGCAAGCGACACGTTTGAGGTCATAGAAGGGTATGTAATCACGATAAACATGCCAAGCAGCGTAACTCCAGGAGCAACTGTCTCATTAACTGGCTCTGTTGTCCAGGATGACGGCTCAATACCTTCTGGAACAGTAATAGTAGAGTATGCTGGCGGCAATGCAAGTATAACCCTTGACTCAGGAAACTTTGGGTATAGCTTTACAGCACCAAGCACAGATGGGAATTACACAGTAAAAGTCAAGTATGAGACAAGCAGGTTCATTTATACACGCGAAAAACAATACACTGTTTCAACAGCAAGCAGCAGTGGCAGCAGAGGCGGAGGCCATGAAGGCGTCGCATTCACTGCAGAGGGCGCAGGCACTACCCCGACTGTGCAGGAATCATCAAACAGCGAGCTGCAGACAAATGATGAAGCATCTGCATCTGAGCTTGTGACACAAGACGAGGAAACACCAACTCAGGTGTATGAAAATGAGGTTCCACCTGCTGCACCAAGGTCACCTATCGCAGGACAGGCAACAAGCTTGCTGAATGCGCTTGGAAAAAACATTAAGTGGCTGGCGTTGCTGATCACATTGATGGCTGTTGGCACTGCATTTTATCTTGCGTACAGGGGCAAGAAACCAGGAAGCAAGATTGACTGGAACAATTATTTTGACTAAAAATGGTGCTCGAGCAGTTCCTTGAAAGCCCTTATGTAAAAAGGCATGCGTTTTTTGTTCTTTTTTTAAGCATGATTTATGTTTTTATAGCATATGGGGCTGCTTACCTGTTTTTTGAGGAGTCCATGTCTCTTGCCGCAGTGTTTACCCTTACAATACTTCTCATCCCGTCACTGCAGCATATCATCAGTCTAGAAGAGCAGATTGAGAGAAAGAATGGCCTGAGGCATTTTTTCAGGAACCATGCAACAATCTTCAAGGTTTATTTTGCTGCATTCTTGGGAATACTGATTGGTTTTGTGATGATTGGCGCCTTGTTTGACTCAGCTGACATCTATGCTTACCAGATTGACTTCCTGACAGGGCAAAGCAGCATCGGCGCAGGAGCTATCGCTAAGTTCGCTTCTGATAGTTATGTTCCTTCTTTTAGAGATGTAATCGGGTTATTCAGCCAGAATCTCAGTGTCATGCTTATTGCATTTGCGCTGTCCATATTCTATGGTGCAGGCGCGGTGTTTCTTGTTGTCTTTAATGCTTCGCTGTTTTCTGCATTCTTGTTAAGCTTTATGAATTCAACATCAAAAGCAGTTGCATCTGTGAGTTTTATTCATTTTATTCCTGAGATATCTGGATTTCTTCTTGCAGCTATTGCAGGCGCAATTCTGTCTGCTGCAATAATTAATGAGTCTTTTTCTAGCCCTTATTTCAAGAATGTAATGAAAAACACGTGCATCATGCTTGTTTTTTCAATTGCCCTGGTTTTTATTGGTGTTCTATTAGAAATATATGTCAGCGGAAGCCTTATTCATTCTCTCCTTTCAGGTATTTGATGAGTTTTTCTGATGTACTCATCAGCATCTCTGCTTTTCTGGACGGGTTGTATATGCCTCCTTCCTCTGCCTCTTTCTTGAAATCTATTGCCCGCTCTGCTGCTGTGAGGAAGTTCTGCTGGTAGAAGGTTTCTATTCCTGTCTTTTTCTGCTCTTCGCTTATGTCTTTCAGCCTGCCGTATATCTGCTCTGCAGACATCCTCTCTGCCATGAATCTCGCGTATGATTCCTGCTCTGCAGTTATTCTTCTTGGCTCTTCTCCTGCTATCTTCTCAAGCTCTTTTACCTTCAGAGTTTCTTCTTTCTTTTCTTCCTCCTTTTCTCTTGCAAATAGCTTTTCAACATCTACTGGCTTTATCTTTGGAGTCTCAATATCTTCAAGAACACTTAATTCATGTTTTGCCTCTTCAAGAAGATGGCTTGCTTCCTCTATCTCTTTCTGGCTCTGCGCTATTGCTTTCTGCCTGTGCTGTATCAGTTTGTTTATTTCGTCCTCTAATTTCTGCAGGGCCTTTATCCTCATCTCAGGAGGAAGCTTCTTTAGTTGCGAGAAATCAATTGCTGGCATGAAAAACTAATTTGTAAATGAGTATTTAAATGTTATCACAAAATCACGATTTAGAACCTTCTGTAATACATCTCTTTTGCAAAGTCTCTTATCTGCTCTTTTGATAGCTTATGCAGCAGCCGATATGCTGGCTTGCCGCTGTCGAATCCAGGCAGGTTTCTTTCTTTTGCCATATCACTGAATGAATCTGCGATTCTAAGGATGGCTTGTCCCTGCTGGCTGTCTGCATTTGTATTGGTTGCGCAGTATATTGTGTAATAAGGAACCAGGCCATTCATCAACTCATTCAATAATGCCATAGTCTCGCTTGGCACCATCCTTTCCATGAAATTCTCTCTTGCTGTTTTTCCTTTTGCGTCTGGCAGGATTTTGTTTTTGCGGATATAATTGTGTGCTGATTCATGCAGCTTGATTGTGCGGACAGCATCAGCCAGGTGTTTTGCAATAAATTCTTCCTGCGTCATTTTTGTGCTGCCAAACTCTTTTATCAGGTAATCAGAGCATTTGTCCTTGCTTTCTCCACTTAATGCAGAGCTCCAATTATCATAGGCAAAATTCAGCATTATCCTGATATAGCTGCCGAAGAGCAAAACATCTTTGTCTCTTGCCATCCCTAGTGTCCATATTTTCTGGCCTACTTTCTCATCAGCGTATATAGAAAGCATCTTAAGGATTGGCTCAGACAGTAAAAGGAATTCCAATGAATCTTTTTGATCGAAAATAGGTATTGTTTCTGTTTCTTTTTTAGCTATTTTTGACAGCATCATGCTTCCGTAAATCTTGTTTATCTCTGGAATGCTTTCTTTATTTATTCCTAAAAAATATCCTCTGTCTGACAGGGCTGACTGCAGTTTCTCTATCGCATTCGAATTATTTACTGTTGAGATGTCTGTGGCGCAAACAAAGTGAACCTCTTCTCCAAATATGTTCAGCACTTTATTTATGGCTTCATCTGCTTCTTTTTCATCTGGCTTGCGTGCGATAAGGAAGTCATAATAGCACTCTGCATTGTGTTTGAAATTATTGATTACTGTCTCGAGCTTTGCATCCTCTGGATTCTTAGGCGCCTGTATCTGCACAGGGGTAAGCTCTTTGCTGTCATCGCGCGCAACATAATACATTACGCCAATGCCTGCAATGGCTGCAGCGCATGCTGCTAGAATAGGAAATTTTCTTCTCTTTACGTGCTTTGCTCCGTTTCCATTCTTTTTCTTTCCATTCTTCATAGAAATACATAAAGGATAGATGTTTAAAAAGATGAGGAATAACACAGACTCACTGAGCGATATTATAAGCTCACCTAATCTCCGCTCTGAAGAGCGGAGTATTAAGGCTCGCTATTATAGTCAGCGAGTCTGTGGGATAACAAATTCGAACAGCATCCAAGCTCTGTATCCACAACCCTGAAAGGTGTGGTTTTAGGGCTCGAATTTGTTATAAACTCTTTATATCTCAGACAGCACAATCATTGTTCTTGTTTTGTCTACACCCTCGACTTTTCTCAGCTTTCGGATTATAAAGTCGTTGAGTTCTGCAATATCTTTCACTCTTATTTTGACAAGAAGGTCTGTCTCTCCTGTCATTATCTCTACTGACTCTACTCCTGCAAGGCCTTTGATGTGTTTCGCGGCATCTTCCTGACTGACTTTTATTCCGCTGGGAAGCATATAAACTACAGAAACCATGACATATGATGCTATTGCCTTTCCCAGCTTTGCATGATCAACCTCTACTGTGTATTTCTTGATTATGCCAAGCTTTTCAAGCTTCTTTATCCTGTTGTGCACTGTTGTTATTGGGATGTTTATTCGTTTTGATATCTGGCTTGTTGTTCGTTTGGCATTCTCTCTTATCTCTGCCAGCACTTGAAGGTCTTTTTCATCTAGTTTTTCATCAAATTCTTCATATGATTTTTCAGTTTTCTCCATAATTTGGAATAATATTCAGCTATTATTTAAATATTTCTATTATTTTCCACTTATTTTAAGTTGTTTAAATTTTATACACTACTGGAATATTTTTCCATTTTATAACATATTAATGGCTATTCTTTGCGCATATTTCCATTTTTTTGGAGATATTTTATTATAGAACACCCGCTTACATATTCATCAATAGTAACTACAAAAACAGGGAGGTAACTAAAATGAAGATAAAAGTTCAGAAAATCAGAGAGATTGAAGTGACTTGCAAAAAAGAAGAAGATCTTGAGACCCTTGCAGAAGAAACTGCAAAAGCCCAGAGTGCCTTATCAAAGGTAGAGGCAGAGCTTGAGGCATTAGGCAGTTATGAGTCCCTGCAAGAGTGTGCAAGAAAAGTCTTGCAATGCTCTGAGATTTCTCTCGGCCAGAAGTATTTAGCAGAGCTATATGAACTTCGGGTAGGCCAGCTATATCAAGAGAAGGTAGAGAAAAAGACCTCGCCAGGTGAAATAATAAGAACTCCAATTATGATAAGAAGACAGTTCGGCCCGAGGCCTACAGAAGGGCCAACAGAAGCCATTTTGAGAGAGCAGGCTGCTGATATAGTTGAAGAAATCAAGTATCTTGTTCCCATAGAAGGAACTGGAATGCCTCTTGCAGCAGAAGAGACAAGACAGAAGGCAATTGCTTTGGAAGGCAGGCTGCAAAAGCTTAAAGGGAAAAGTGCCCGCCTGACTTTTGAAGATGCTCTTGGCAAAAAAGAAGCAGTTCAGGAGATTGGAAGAGAAGTTGCTGAGTTCCTCAGGCAACACATGCTTGAGCTGCAGGAAATCGAGCGTCAGGCAAGGAGCGGTTCTCTATACGAGCTTCAGGAAGGCAAAGTAATAAAGGAATGAGTTTTTATTTTCTTTATTTTAAGAATCAATCTTTAGAATAAATCCTGGTCTCTTGCGGAACTAAGGTTTGTAGTTTTTTAAGCGTACTCGGTGATAAATTTGTCACAGTCACGGGCATAGTCCCATTTGTCTGCTTTTCATACGCTGCTGCGAGCATGTGCAAGAGACAATCTTTATGCACATATTCAACTCCTGCGAAATCTACAATTACAGGAGATCTTATTGCAACAATATCTGCTATTTCTTTGCCTATGTCTACAGCATCACTTCTATGTAATTCTGTAAGAATTATTTTTGCTCTATACGTTCCATTATTTGATACTTCAAAGTATTTCATAGGGTATATAATGGGGTTTGAAGTATTTAAAACTATTGAAATATTTATTGATTTAGATAATTTTTACAGTCAAAACAGTCATATCATCCTGTTCGCTAAAGTGTTCGTATTCTTCCGCCGCAGTTAATATTTTGTTGCATATCTGCTGAGCTGAATCTTGTGTGTTCGATAGGACTACTCTAGAAAGTTCAGCTATATCAAATTCATGCCCTTGCAGATTTTTTCTTTCTACTATTCCGTCCGTGTATAGAACAAGAATATTTCCTTTTTCCAGTATTACTTTTGATTCGGCAAAGGGAGCTTTTGTGCTTAGACCAAGAGCAGGCCCTGTTTTTTTCAGCTCAATACCTGGATTTTTGCCTTCTTTAAACAGTAAAGGCGGGTTATGTCCCGCACAGGTATAACCAAATTCTTTGTTTTTCAGATCCAGAATACCATAAAAAAGAGTCACAAACTTGCCTCGCAACTTGTCTGAACAAAGAAGGTCGTTAACATTCTTAACCAAACCCGCCGAACCTGCATGATACTGACTTAATGCTTTCATATACGCCCGGGCAGTAAGCATTATTGCAGAAGCTGCGAGACCATGGCCGGTTGCATCAGCAATATACAGATGACTCTGGTCGTTGTCAAATAAAGAGACATTTAAAAAATCTCCAGACATTGCTTCAGCAGGCGCGAATGCATAGCCCACATCCACACCCGGAATTTGAGGAATCTGACCTAACAGAAGTTTCTGTATATCTTTAGCAGCAACTAATCCTTTTTTATATTTTTGATATTCTTGATAATAGATACAATCTTCAAGACCATCACAATTCTTTTCGGTTCCCATCGCATAGAATAATACTTCGCAATTTATAAAGTTTTCGCTAATAACCACCATTTAGTAGTAATAAATCGAAAGATTTAAATATTAGCTTCACTTTCCTATGGATTACTATGAGTAATATAACTAGTAAAAGGACAGAGAAATCTGGTTTTGCTAGTTCTAAGACTTATACCTATTTCTAAAGTCTGAATTTTAGTTCGGACTGCTATCATTTCTTGGCAGAGCTGCATTCTAATTTCAGATTCTCATTGGCAACTTGACTTAACTCTATAATTTTTCCCTGCTTAGCTCAATGGCAGAGTGGCCGGCTGTAAAAAATCTTGCAGCTCCCGGCAGGTCTCAGTTCGAATCTGAGAGCAGGGACTCGGGCTTGCATCCCTAACTGCAGGAGGAAATAAAATGAAACAAAGTATAGACGAAGCATTGGCAGAAGAGAAACAAGTAGTTGTACGTATGAGCACTGCAAAACCTGAGCCGTTTGCAGGAGTTGCAGAAAAGTATAATCTTCATATTGGAAAGCCATACCGAATAATCATTGCTGGCACAAATCCAGCAGATTCAGCTACATTCGACGGCATGATGACAAAGCTGACGGTGCAGGCAGATGAGAAAGGGTTTAGCATCAGAGAGCTTGTGCTTGAGAAAGGCCTGTCTTGGGACGAATGTTCTGAGAAAAAGCCTTTCAAGAAGGAAGTTTTCGGCCCGCCTGAGGACCCTGAAGAAGGCTACACTCTGCTCGGCTTTGGAATAATAAAAGACGCAGAAGGATTCCAAAGAGCAAGAGAGAGAATAGTGAAAGAACTAGGAGGTAAGTAAGATGGCAGAATTTTACTGGCAGCCTAGTTTCGGGCATGGTGGCGAAAGCAGAAGCTCAGAGCCTCTTCCAAAGGAGAAATCTCTTTTAGAGAAGTCTTTGGATGAGATTCAGGAAAAGGCTAATGCTGTGCTTAGAGCTGCTGTAGAGCTTGCTAAATCAGGCAAAGAACAGGACAAAGAGAAGATTGAGGAGCATATTCAGGTATACAAACAGCTCACTTCAATTGTTCCTAGCGGCTTTGATGAAGCAAGAGTTGTAGATGTAAGAAAGCATTTCGAGTACAATCGCAGGCTTGCTGAGTTTGAAAAACAGCTGAAGAAAGATATCTTCGGCTGATTTTTTTATTTTTTTATTTTTAATTATTTTCACGAAGCTTTAAATACCGAGCTAATCTTAAATATTGCTGGAATGAGTCAAAACATTAATATACTTCAAAACCATAATGTTGCGGTTATGGGGGAGAATACACTTAACGAAAGGGCAGACTATAGTATATTCTTGGATATGTTGCTCAAAGAACATCCTGCTTTTAAAGTTGTAATAAGCGAGCCGATAGAATTCCAGAGAGCTGTTAAAAAATCTTGTCTTGAGGGTCTGGTAAAAGGCATACAGGATTTCAAGGATACAGGTGAAGAAAAATCTATTTATGATTATCCTGCAGATGGTCTTTGGTATCAAACAAGTATCGAACCGGCAGTTTATGAACAGCTTTGCAATAATTCTGTTGTTATTAAATATTGGGAAAAGCCAGAATGGGCAGGCAAAGACCATAAAGAAGTTCAGTGTGGTAATTTAGCAAGAGTAGTTTCAGGAACATATCCATCTTTTATTGTTCATAGAAAAGACCAAAAAAAATGGTCACCTACTTCTATGCGACTATGATATGTTCCACATAAATAATTGCAGGATGCAATTCTTTGTTTCTGGATTCTAGTATTGCCCTTTCAGCAGCAGGTATTTTATTTAAACTAATTGTCGTTGGTTTATCTATTCTAAATACACCGTTCATCATATTAGAACGAGTTTTATTCTTGATTTTCACGACAAGAAATCCTGTAGGTAAAGGAATTTCGTAATATGTGTAGCCCAGTCTATTGGTTTTGCTTTGCCATGGTGAAAGTAATACAAAGGTAATCAGGTCTTGGCACTCTTGCGGGCTAGGAACAGTGCCATCTGTCTTAACGAGCAGTGTGTATTCTGGTGCGTCGGCTTTGCCTTTAATATGTTTCTCATAAAACGCAACAAATTCAGTAGACGAATAATAAATTGCTTGTTCAACCTCCACTTTTATCATAGGCACATCTTTTTTCTTCAACTGTTTCAACACTCTTCCATCTAAAATCAATTGTCCTGTTTGTACAATTTTGAACTGTTTGCCCATGTCTTTAAAGGCTAGCATATGGAATAACCCAAATATTCAAGTATAAATAAGTATCTTACTGAAGAAAGATATCTTCGGCTGATTTTTTATTTTTTATTTTTCGTAATTTTCAGTGACAAAAACCAAAAACTATTTAAGCATCTTCCATTTTTCTTATGTTTAGTGATGATTTATGGCGAAACCAATTACTGAATCAACATTGGCCCCATTCTAATTAGATTTCTTTTTTACATTTCGACCAGAGTGCAGCGGTGAGCGTAAAAAGCATCGTTGTTGCACAAAGTACAACACACATTAATACGAACTGTTCAAAGGTGAAATAATATGGCAGACAACGTAATTCATGTAAAGGACCTGAAAAAGACATTCAAGACATACAAAAGGGAAGAAGGCTTCTTCAATGCAGTTAAATCTCTCTTTAAGAGAGAGTATACGATAAAGCAGGCACTGAAAGGAGTGAGCTTTGACATCGGCGAGGGAGAGATTGTTGGCTTTATCGGGCCAAATGGTGCTGGAAAGTCAACCACGATAAAAGCGCTTGCAGGTGTGCTCTTCCCAAGCTCTGGCGTAGTCAAGACTCTCGGATACACTCCCTGGGATGAAAGAACAGAGTATGTCAAGCATATTGGTGTTGTTTTTGGCCAGAAGCCTCAGCTTAACTGGGACCTTCCTCCTTTGGATACTTACTGGCTCAACAAGGAGCTCTATGATATTCCAGAAGACCAGTTCAAGAAGCGATTGAACAGGATGATCAAGTTGCTTGATGTAGAGGAAATTGTAAAGATTCCAGTCAGGGACCTTTCATTAGGAGAGAGAATGAAGTGCGCCCTTATCTCAGCACTGCTGCACAATCCAAGGCTGGTTTTCCTTGACGAGCCGACAATTGGCTTGGATGTTGTTGCAAAAGATAAGCTCAGGGACTTTGTGTTAGAGGTCAACCAGAAATTCAAGACAACTTTCATAGTCACGACTCATGACATGGGTGATATTGAGCGATTGTGCAAGAGAATAATCATAATCAACAATGGTGTTATTGTTTATGACGGCTCTATTGAGAAAATCAAGAAAGAGTATCTCACGCACAAGCATCTTGATGTTACTTTCAATGAGATGAAGCAAAAATTCAAGCTTAAGGGATGCAGAATCGTAGGAAGAAATGATTACGAGCTCAAGATAGAGCTTGATACAAAAAAGCAGACTGTGAAGAATGCAATCAACCATTTGATTACAAATTATGATGTTGCAGACATCATAGTACAGGACCCTCCGATTGAGGAGATAATCAAGAAGATATACAAGGAACATGATGGGAATCAAAAGTAAATGGGCTCTTGCAAAAATAGGATACAAAGTCGGAATCAAATATAGGTTTCACTTTATTGTATCTATGATAACAGTCCCGCTTTCAGTACTAATTTATTATTTCCTCTGGAAGTCAATATTTTCGTACACGAGCCAGGAAATCATAAGGGGCTTTACTCTAGAAGGCATGGTGCAGTATTATGTGCTCAGCATGATTGTCGGTTTTTTTGTCTGGGCTGATGTTGACAAGTGGCTGTCGCAAGACATAAAAGGGGGCCATGTCACAGGGATGCTTCTGCAGCCAATGAGCCTGCTCTGCCAGTATCTTGTATTTGAGATAGGCATAAATTCGCTTGGCATCTTGATAGAGATGATTCCTGTGTTCCTGATAGGCTTTATTTTTTTCGGGTTGAAAGTAGCTCCGCTGTTCAATTTCACAGCATTCCTTGTATCAGTGACTCTTGCATTTTTCCTGTCATTTTTCTTGAGCTGGCTTGTCGGCCTTAGTGCCTTCTGGCTCCAGGAGATTTCAGGATTGAGGCGTGTAAAGAGAACATTAATGGTTTTCCTTAGCGGTGGAATGATTCCTCTCACGTTCTTCCCAGAAGTAGTCCAGAAGATATTTCATTTCCTGCCTTTTGAATACATAAGGTATGTTCCGATAAAGATTTACCAGGCAGAGTATTCGCCGTTAATGGTGCTTGCGCAGCTTGGCATACAGCTTGCATGGGTTATAGGCCTTTATTTTGTTTGCAAGATGGTGTACTCAAAGGCGTATAAGGAATTTGTGGGTGCAGGAACATGATAAAGTTCATAAGAATACTTAAGAAAGCAATAGGAATGTCTCTTGCAGAGGAGATGGCATACAAGTGGAACTTTTATGTAAAGGCATTTGCATGCGCCATCTCTGATTTTGTAGGCCCGCTGCTTACGCTTTTGATTTACACGACAAGCGAGGGCATACCTGGCTGGGGATTTTACGAGTTCTTGCTATTCCAGGGAACACTCACACTTGTTTTCGGGCTCGGCCACACTTTTGTGATGATGATGCCTTATGATATAATGAGCTCTGTCCGCCTTGGAGAGTTTGACAAGTACTTAGTTAAGCCTTTCAACACTCTGCTCTACATGCTGGCAACATCTTTTGACATGGAGGGCCTTGCAGAGGTTCTGGTTGGAATAATAATTGTGGCTTTCAGCATGTTCAAGCTAGGCATATCTGTATTATCCTTTGACTTCCTTGCATTCATTGTCCTGGTAATCGCAGGATTCCTTATGCAGGCAGCTGCAATGACTTTAATCAGCGCTATTTCATTCATTGTTGTTAACTCAGATGCGCTTGTGCAGCTTTATTTCAAGATATCTGACTTTGTCAGGTATCCTTTGAATGTTTACAATTTCGGGATAAGGTTTTTCCTCACATTCATGTTCCCGCTAGCCATCAGCTCGTTTTATCCTTCGATTGTCTTGATTCAGGGAGCAACGCCAAAGATAATGCTTACAGCACTTATACCTATAGCTGTTTTCTTAGTTGCATCTGTCTTGCTCTGGAACAGGGCAATGAAGAGTTATACCAGCGCTGGCGGGTAGAAAAAGTTTTTTACCAAGTAATCATTCCGTGCGCTTTCTTGAAGTTTTTGTAGTTCTGCCAGCAGTCTTTTGATGCGCCCCCTGCTGCTGCTTTCTTTTCATCATCTTCTTTTTGCAGGTCTGCTTTGGTTGGCTTCTTTTTGCCTTTTGGTATTACTGGAATAAGCGCGCCAAATGTTTCCCTGAATCCTTTTCCTATGGCTGTGAATGGCTCAAGCAGTGACGGCATCTTTGTTGGCTTTGGCTCTTCTTTTTTCACTTCAAGCTGTTCTGCTTCTGCAAGATATTTCTCAAGATCATCGCCAATCGCGTCCATTGTTGCCCTGACTGAGCTGTCAATGCTCTTTAGCATCTCAAGGTCTTCTTTTTCCTTCATCAACATGAAATTCTTTATCTGCTCTTCGCTCCAGCCATATGCCCTCCAGCTTATCTTGGTCTCACCGACATGCACAGGCCCCCTGTGGTATCCTGGAGTTTCCTGCGTGAATTGCATTGATGGCTTTGTCCTGTATTGGAAAGTGAGCAGAAGGCAGCTGTAAAATTGTGAGTTTCCTTTTGGTATTTTCTGGCCGAGAATCTCTATCTCAATCAGAGAGCCCTCAAATGAAGCTATTAATTCTTCTGAGCTTAGCTTGGTGATATCTCCCTGCAGCCTCTCGACATGCCTCATGTATGGCTTCAGCCAGCTCAGGTACATCCTTATTATGTTGTAGTTCTGCCTCAGGTATCTGAGCTCGAAAACCTTTCTTTGCTTGAGCTCTTTGTAGTTTTCCTCTCTCCAGACAAGGAATTGGTGGAATTTTCTTTTCAGTAAATCCTTGATAACCCTTGTGGTGTCAATGCCTTCAACAACCTTGTCCACATCATCTGTTTTTTGAGGGTGCCTTGAGAAGAACCAGTCAGGAAGCGTGGTGAACTGGAGCTGTGTTGCCAGCTGGAATATGTTCGGGCTTGTTCTCTGCCCCTGCACAACTCCGTCAACAAGGTCGCACCATATGCCTTTTAGTGTGACCTCTGCTGCAGTCAAACCTTTTCGCGCGTCTTCGTGGTATGCTAGTCTTTCGTCAATCCATCTTATGTCCCTGGTTAGCTGGAAGAGGTCTTTTCTTATGAACTGCCCTATTGTCGCAAGAAACTGCATTACCTTGTCTGATGCAAGGCCTAATCTTGCTGTTGCAGCTCCCCAGAATGCGCTGTGCTCAGATGCTGTGAATATGTCTGTTATTTTATGGATTATGGGATATGCCCAGTCAATTTTCATGTGGTTCAGCGCCCAGAAGTATATTGGCTCTATTGACTCGTGCGGTGACTCATAAATCAGGAAGTATTTGTTCTTTGGTGTAGGGTAGTCCAGGTGCATCATCTGGTCTTTCTGCACCTCAAAAAGCTCGTGGTCAGCGTATTTTTCAGCGTCTGCGTCGCTCAGCGTTTCAAGAAATGCCTTTTTTTCTTTATTATTCAGGTTGGAGAAGTTAGGATGGTCTTTTTTGAAGCTTTTGCTGCAAAAGCCATAAAGTATCATTCGTTTGCTTGCTGTGGTCATCCTGCACCTCTTTTATGCAGAAAATTATGTTTCAGATATATAAATTATTTGTCTTTTTAGTAAGCGACAACACTTATTGGGCTGTTTTTTTGATTGCCGCTTCTTATTTGGCAAATGGCACTAAGGTCATTTTTTATGTCCTTTTCTATTTGGAGCTTCTTGCTCTCTCTTTGCCAGGACTATCACGTGCCCTACTTGCTGGACCAGCACGGCTCTTAGCCTGAATGCAATCTCCTCTGCAGCTTTTTTCTTGTCCTGCTGCTCAGCAAAAGAACTTAAAAGTTTTATTTTAAGCAGTTTTTGTTTTTTCAGCTGCCTTCCGATCTCTGCAAGCATTCCCTTGGTTATGCCTGCTTTGCCGATGCGTATCACTGGATCCATTGTCCTTGCCTGTGCCTTTAGTTTCTTGATGTTCATGTTAGCCTCTATGTTTTGTAAATTTGTGGTATTTGTATATAAATGTTACGTGAAAGCTGGCTCTGTCCCGAATGTAGGTTAGCAGCCTAAGGTCAAATCCTTTCTAATTCATTATTTAGCTGACAAGAGGGTTGTCTCATACGGAGAATGTCAGCCAATCAATCAAAGAAGCGGGGATTTGAAGCTGCTAACCCGAGCTTTTAGCGAGATTTGGGACAGAGCCGTGAAAGCTATTTAAAAAGAAAAAATTATTAAAGAGCCCTGCCTGGCAGCATATCATGAGCCAGCTTAAAATAAAATACCCGAAGCTTTTGCTGCTGCTCTTCACTTTTGTTCTTGCTTACTTTATTTTTTACGGCAAAACATACCCGCCTTTGCATTACTTTCTTTTTTCCCTGGGTTATCTTGGGATATTTATTGCAGGCGGATTATATGCGTACGGATTTACTGCTGCCCCTGCAACAGCTGTGCTTTTGGCTCTCGCTAAAGAGTATGATATTTTCACGGCTGCGCTGGTTGGTGGCTTGGGCGCCCTGCTTAGTGACTTGATTATTTTTTATTTCATAAAAAGCACATTCAGTGATGAGATAAGAATGCTTTCACGCAATGATTTTATCAAAGGATTGAATCAAGAGGGAAAAGAGCTGCTCGGCAGCTTCAAGAAGTATGTTACAGCTGCTTTTGCTGGCTTTTTCATCGCATCTCCCCTTCCTTCAGAGATTGGGGTGACAATGATGGCTTCTTTGAAGCACATGTCTGTGAAGAAGTTTGCAGTCATTGCTTATTGCATGCACACTATAGGGATTCTGATTATTCTTGCAATTGGGAATGCTATCTAGTTATTCGGTTTATTCAGATAGAAATCACCACTTAATGCAAACTTTATAAATATGCAGGCTATACAATAGCATATGGAAAGAAGAATATTACAACCAGAACAAATAATTGTCCCTGGAGAATATGAAGTAGGAAGTGAATCAATCCTAAAAATATACTTCAGAATTTTTGATAGAGGTCATGGTAAAGATTTGCCACCTGTAGTTGTTGTCAATAGTAGTTTAATTACAAAACAAACTAGACAAGAAAGGCTGCAGGAACAAATTATGCACATGAAAAAGTCTGAAGAGGCAAATGAAAAAATACACGCGCCTTATGGAGCATCTTATCTCATGGCCAAACCAGCTATTCAAGAAACAGAGGAAAGATACAGAAAAATAGAAGGAAAACTTGAATCCGCCCCATATTATTTGATAGATGGAAATCATAGAACCGCTGCTGCAACTCTTACTAATACTTCAATTTCCGCTTTAGAACTTCAAGTAGATGGAGATTTTGAAGAAATTAAAAAAAGGATTGAAAGAGGAAAATTATTTGATTTCAAAAGACCAGAAAAATCATTACAAACATTGGTTCTTGAGTTTGAAAACTACGTATTAACGTATATCGAAGATTGCAGGACAATTAGAGAAAGGATTGATGAACTAATTTCTAATGGTGCTTTGCCTCAATACATGAAAGAAAGGTATCACAAAAGAAAACAGTCCAGAACTAGCTAGTTTTTATCTCAAACTCTCCTGCAGGAAGTGCAGATATTATCCCGTCAATCTCTCCGCCGATTACTTTTTGTATTTTTTTTGCGATATCGCTTTTTGATTGCTTTCCCTGCACAACAATAACCATTTTTCCGCAGTTTTTCTTCACAGCTTCTACAGGCCCGCCCATGATTCTGCCGTCTGGAAGCAAACCGATACCGAGCTCTAGCGTAACCGTGTAGCTTGTCCTTTTGCCGTAAATCATGAATCCTCCTTTTTGAAGATATTCTCCTGCCAATGCTTTCTTGCTTACCTGCTCAGGGCTTACGTAATAGGCAAGAACAGAGCTTAATCCGAGCTTCCACGCTCTTGAATAAGAAGCTGTTGCAATGGCTGTCTCGTTTAGTGTTGCCTCTCCTGGCTTTTTGCCTTCTGTTTTTATGACAAAAAATGGGCTTCCTGGAGCTTCTGTGTGAAACACTATATCATCTTTGTCAGTATGCTTTTTAATAACTATCTCATTTGTTGTCGCATCCTTCCCGCCAATACAAAGAAAGCCTTCTGAGCTTGTGAACCAGTGGAATTTCTCATACCATTGTTTTGCTCTTTGCTTCTCTTTTTTCTCTTTCTTCTCCTGTATTTTCTGCTCTTCCTTAGAAACAATTTTTTCTTTTTTCTTCAGCAATTCTTCTTTCTCTCTATTGAAATGCTCAAGCGCTTTCTTTAGCCCGTCTATTTTTCTCTTTGCCTTTTTTGCCTTCTCAAAATAAATTGCAGCATTCTGCTCAAGGGTTTTCCTGGTATCAAGAGTGATTTCCATTAGTTTTTTTGTTTACATGCGGAATATAAATATCTTTTGTGTAAGTATATATAGAAGAACCTGGAAAAGCCCAAAATGCCTAAAAATTACGGTTTTAAGCTTTAAAAAGCGAAACCAAACTCGAACAAAGAATTCTCGTAGCTTTCGCTTTTTTTCCACAGCAAAAAGGTAAAAACCGCAAATTTCTGGTTTAAAGGCTTTAAAAAGCGAAACCAAACTCGAACAAAGAGTTCTCATAGCTTTCGCTTTTTTCCACAGCAAAAAGGTAAAAAACCACGAATTCACGTTTAAACGCTTTAAAAAGCGAAACCTTTATAAACAAACTAGGAGTTTCAGGCTGTATTGCCAGAGGGGAGTACTTTATATATGATAGTGACATACTGCTCACATTTTTATTTTGTCAATTAATTATAAGAGAGTAGAGTGAAGACTACATATTATATGGGCCGGTAGCTCAGCCTGGAGAAACATACGCATATGTTTCGGGCAATAGAGCACCTCACTTTTAATGAGGTGGTCGCGAGTCCGAATCTCGTCCGGCCCGTTATGATTGAATATGGTGTAAAAAAAAATGCCTGGAGAATTTGACGTAACAAAACACGCGCTTGTGCCAAAACATGCTATCCTAAGCGAAGCTGAAAAGAAAAAAATAACGCAAAAGTATCGTTTAACTGGCCAGGAGTTTCCAAGAATACTCAAGACAGATCCTGCACTCGCAAGTCTTAAGCCAAAGGAAGGAGATGTCATCAAGATTATACGCAACAGCCAGACATCTGGCAAAGCTGTATTTTATAGAAGAGTCGTGAGTGTTTAAGAATGCCAAACTACGCGAAAGTGCTTATTGAAAATTACTTTAAAGAGAATTCTTTTGTAAAGTCAGACATAGAAAGTTTTAATTTCTTTGTCGAGAAAGAGCTGCAGAAGATTATTGAGGAGAACAAGCTAGTTGAGCCAACAATCATTCCTCCTAATGTCGAGAGTTTCAGGATCAGGCTTGATAAGATATGGGTCACGAAGCCAGAGATTACAGAGGCAGATGGAAGCAAGAGGACAATCTATCCTGTAGAGGCAAGGCTGAGAAA
Source organism: uncultured Methanosarcinales archaeon (assembly GCA_964354285.1). Classification (GTDB taxonomy): domain Archaea; phylum Nanobdellota; class Nanobdellia; order Woesearchaeales; family ARS49; genus JAWABT01. Next base: position 51,719 of record CAYGYR010000003.1, read on the forward strand.
GATAAGCTATGCAGCCCCTGTCTTTATCGAGGCAAGCTCGCACATAAATGATGTCCAGAGAGAGACTTTCGCAACGCAGATTGGAAGCCTGCCAATAATGCTCAAGAGCATGTACTGCCATCTGAGCAAGATGAACAGGGATGAGCTGATAGAAAGAGGAGAGGACCCTGATGATCCAGGGGGATATTTCATAATCAACGGGACAGAAAGGGTTCTTGTTAATATTGAGGACCTCGCGTCAAACAGGTTCCTTGCAGAGAAGCAGAAGACAGGCATAAGCCCTTTTGTTGGAAAATTATTCTCTGAAAATGGCCCGTACAAGATTCCGCACACGATAGAAAGGCCAAAAGACGGGATATATTATCTCACGTTCACAAGAGTGAAAAGGGTTCCTCTGATAGTTGTCATAAAAGCACTTGGATTAATCAAGGATGAGGAAATAATGCAGTTCATCTCAAAAGATAAGCAATACGATGAAGTTATGATAAACCTTTTCGAGTTCGTCAACATAAAGACTGCAGATGATGCCATGGATTACATGGCTAAGAAGATTGGGATAACCCAGTCAAAAGAGATAAGGCTCGAGAGGGTTCAGGAAGTAATTGACAAGTATTTGCTGCCTCATGTCGGAACAAAGACAGAGGACAGGATGTCAAAAGCATTTAATCTCTGCAAGATGCTCAAGAAATTCATAATGGTAAGCAATGGGGAAGTTCAAGTGGATGACAAGGACCATTATATGAATAAAAGGATAAAAATGAGCGGCGATCTCCTTGCAGACCTTTTCAGGATGAACCTCAAGGTGCTGATTGGCGATTTGCTCTACAATTTCCAGAGGCTTGTCAAGAGAGGAAAGTTTCCGAGCATCAAGGTCATAATAAGGGATAAGCTTCTAACTTCAAGAATTTATTCTGCAATGGCGACAGGAAATTGGGTTGGGGGAAGGAAAGGAATCTCCCAGAGAATCCAAAGAGTCAACTACCTGAACACGATAAGCCACCTGCAGAAAGTCAGCTCACCATTATCAAACACGCAGGAGAACTTTGCGGCAAGAGAGCTTCACGCGACACACCTGGGAAGGCTGTGCCCTAGCGAGACTCCTGAAGGAACAAACATCGGCTTAAAGAAGAACTTTGCACTGCTTGCGAGCGTCTCAAAAGACATCAAAGAAGAAGATGTGCTCAAGGCGCTGAAAAATGCAGGCTTGAAGAGCGTTTAAAATGACAGAAGTTTACCTTAATGGAAAATTCGTTGGAGATGTCGAGAATAAAGAGGAGTTCATAAGCAGGATTAAGGCTGACAGGCGCTCTGGAGCGATTCCTGCAAACACAAATGTTTATTCTGATAATACACTTAACCAGATATTTGTAGAGACTTTTAGGGGAAGGACAAGAAGGCCCCTGATTGTTGTCAAGGACGGAATACCTTTGCTGACAGAGAAACACATAAAGCAATTGCAGAAGAATGAGATAACCTGGAACAACCTTGTTGAGCAGGGAGTCATTGAGTATCTCGATGCAGCAGAGGAAGAGAATGCCCTTGTCTCTTTCAGTGAGAAAGAGTTGACACCTGAGCACACGCATCTTGAGATTTCTCCGATTTGCATGCTTGGCCTCATCACAGCACTTGTTCCTTTCGGTGATTACCTGCCTGCAGCAAGGCTTAATATCGGCGGTAAGAACCAGAAGCACGCGATTGGCTTCTATGCAGCTAACTTTAGCGTCAGGATGGACATGGACGTGAATCTTCTTCACACGCCGCAGAACCCAATCGTCCAGACAATAATGTACGAGCTTTCTGATTATGACAAGCACCCGTCAGGGCAGAACATTGTTGTTGCTGTCATGACATACAAGGGATATAATATAGAGGATGCAGTCATCCTGAACAGGGGATCTATTGACAGAGGATTTGCGAGAAGCAGCTATTACAGGCCTGCAATTGCAGAGGAGCTAAGGTACTCTGGCGGGCTTATGGATGAGATATGCGTTCCTGACAAGGAAGTCAAGGGATACAAGTCAGAGAAAGATTATAGGCTGCTTGAGGAGGATGGAATTATCTATCCAGAAGCTGCTGTTAAGGAAGAGGATGCTGTCATTGGAAAGACATCTCCCCCAAGATTCCTCAGCTCGCTTGAGGAGTATAGCCTTGCCTCAAACATCAGGAGAGAGAGCTCAATCGCATTAAGGCATGGCGAGGAAGGGACAGTTGATTTTGTCTTTATCACAGAGAATGAGGAAGGAAACAAGCTCGTCCAGGTAAGGATTAGAAACCAGAGAATTCCTGAGATTGGCGACAAGTTTGTCTCAAGGCACGGCCAGAAAGGAGTTGTCGGCCTGATTGTTGACGAGAGTGACATGCCTTTTACTGCATCAGGAATCACGCCAGACTTAATATTTACTCCTCATGGAATTCCTTCAAGAATGACTGTTTCTCACATGCTTGAGCTGCTTTCAGGCAAGACAGGATGCCTTTCAGGAAGATTCATTGATGCTACTACATTTGATTCAGAGCCAGAGGAAAAAATAAGAAAAGATCTTCTTGCGCTCGGCTTCAGGGAGAACGGAACAGAGACAATGTACAATGGGACCACAGGAGAGCAGTTTGATGCAAAGATTTTCATCGGAAACATGTATTATATGAAGATAAAACACATGGTTGCGAACAAGCTCCAGGCAAGAGCAAGAGGCCCTATCCAGCTGCTGACAAGACAGCCGACAGAGGGGCGTGCAAAGGAAGGCGGCTTGAGGCTTGGAGAGATGGAGAAAGACACGCTTGTCGCGCATGGTGCGTCGCTGCTCTTGAAAGAAAGATTTGACTCTGACAAGACAACAATACCTGTCTGTGAGAGCTGCGGAATAATCGCTATCTACGATCCTTACAAAGATAAGAGATACTGCCCAATCTGCGGCGATAATGTCGAGATCAATGATATTGAGATAAGCTATGCATTCAAGCTCATACTTGACGAGTTCAAGTCATTATGCATATATCCAAAACTCGTGTTGAAAGGTAAATACTAAGATGGCAAGAAAGAAAAAAGAAACAGAAGAGGAAGCAAAGCCAGCTGAGAAAGCTGAAGAACTTGCAGAAGAAAAAGATGAAACAAAAACTCCTGAGACCTCAAAAGAGGAGACTGCAAAAGAGATAGTTGCGGAAAAGAAGGGAGAAAAAGAAAAGCCTGCAGAAACTGCTCCGAAAAAAGAAGAGATGTCAAGGGAGCGCATTGAAGCAATGCAGCATTATGTCTTCAAGCAGGTTCAGAGTGTTATTTTTGGGATCCTAAGCCCGAAAATGATAAAGAAGATGGCTTCTGCAAAGATTGTAACTCCTGAACTTTACGATAAAGAAGGCTATCCTGTTGATGGCGGCCTGATGGATATCCGCCTTGGAGTCATTGATCCAGGGCTGAAGTGCAAGACCTGCGGCTGCAAGTTAAAGGAATGCATCGGCCACTTTGGTTATATAGAGCTTGCAAGGCCCGTGCTTCACATAAAGCTCATAAGCGTCATACAAACAATTCTCAGGTGCACTTGCAGGGAATGTGGAAGAATACTTATTCCTGAAAACAAGTTGGATGCCATCAGAAAGAAGCTTGACCTTGTTGAGAAAGAAGAGGGTGTTGAGGCAAGAAGGGATGCGATAAAAGACATAATTGCAAGCCTGAAGACAATCCAGAAATGCCCTCACTGCAAAGCAAAGCAGACAAAAATAACGCTTGAAAAGCCATACACTTTCCTTGAGGGAGAGAAGAAGCTCAGCCCGATAGAGATAAGGGCAAGGCTTGAAAAAGTAACAGATGATGATGCAACGCTTTTTGGAATCAATGCAAAATATGCAAGGCCGGAATGGATGATTCTCACAGTGATGCCAATACCGCCAGTCACAGTAAGGCCTTCAATCACGCTTGAATCAGGAGAGAGAAGCGAGGACGATCTCACTCACAAGCTTGGCGATATTGTCAGGATTAACCAAAGGCTTTTCGAGAACATAAACGCAGGAGCCCCTGAAATAATAATCGAGGACTTGTGGGATTTGCTGCAGTATCATATTACAACTTTCTTTGATAACACAGTTGCCCAGCTGCCTCCTGCGAGGCATAGGTCAGGACAGCCGCTAAAGACCATAACAGAGAGAATCAAGAGCAAGGAAGGAAGAATCAGGCATAACCTTGCTGGTAAGAGGACAAATTTCTGCTCGAGAACAGTCATCAGCCCAGACCCGATGCTCAGGCTTAACGAAGTCGGTGTCCCTGATGTTGTTGCAATGAAGCTCACAATCCCAGAAACAATTAATGAGTGGAACATGGTGTATCTCAAGAAGTTTGTTGAGAACGGCCCAGGCGTATATCCAGGAGCCAATTATATTATACGGCCTGATGGCAAGAAAAAGAAGCTCACAGAGGAGACAAAAGAAGCTGCTCTTGAAGAGCTTCAGCCAGGCTATGTTGTTGAGAGGCACTTGATGGATGGAGATATCGCGATTTTCAACAGGCAGCCATCACTTCACAGGATGAGCATGATGTGCCACAGGATTAGGGTTCTTCCATACAAGACTTTGAGGCTAAATCCTGCTGTTTGCGCTCCATATAACGCTGACTTTGACGGAGACGAGATGAACCTGCACATTCCTCAGACAGAGGAGTCCAGGGCAGAGGCAGAAATACTTATGGAAGTGCAGACACAGCTCATCAGCCCAAGATACGGGCTTAGCGTCATGGGATGCTTGCATGATGGAATCTCAGGGAATTACATACTCACAAAGAAAATGACTGACCTGACCCGTGAAGAGGCAGTTGACCTTTTGTGCTCAGTTGGGGTGTTTGACTTTTCAAGGCTTCCTGCAAAAAAAATACTTACAGGAAAAGACGTTTTTGGCGTGCTTCTGCCAGAAGACTTTAATTTCAAGGGAAAAGCAAAAGATGGAAGCGAGGTAATAATTGAAAATGGAAGGATTATTGTGGGAATAATGGACAGCAAAAGCCTTGGCGGAGAGGGTGCTGGCTTCCTTCTCAGAAGCCTCCACAAGCAATACGGCCCGAAGATGACAGTCGAGATAATTCATAATATTCTTAAGTTAGGGATAGAAGTCTTGATGAAATCAGGATTATCAACAAAGATATCAGACCTTGACCTGTCTCCTGATGCAGTTGACATCATCAAAGACACGCTCACAAAAGCAGAGGAAGAGGCGCTGCAGATGATTGAGTCTTTCAGGGCAGGAACGCTTGAGGCATTCCCAGGAAGAACTATTGCAGAAACACTCGAGCTCAGAATCCTCGAGCTTTTGAACAAGGCAAGAACAAAGTGCATGAGCCTTGTCAAAGAGTATGCAAACAAAGCAAGCGATACTGTTCTTATGGTTGAGAGCGGCGCAAGGGGCTCATACTTAAGCATAACACAGATGTCAGCATGCGTGGGGCAGCAGGCCCTGCACGGAAGCAGAATCACAAAAGGATATAATGGAAGGACACTATCTTGCTTCAAGAAAGGAGACTTAACTCCAGAGGCACATGGCTTTGTCAAGAGCGGGTACAAGCATGGCTTGACTCCAAAAGAGTTCTTCTTCCACTCGATTGTTGGAAGGGACAGCTTAATGGATACTGCGCTTAGAACTCCTAAATCAGGTTACCTCTACAGAAGGCTTGCGAACGCGATGCAGGACTTGCGTGTTGAGTATGACGGCACTGTCCGTGACGCAAACTGCAGGATAATACAGTTTGCTTATGGAGAGGACGGTATTGATGTTTCAAGATCAGAAAATGGAAAAATCAATGTCCAGAGAATAATTGATTCGGTGAAATAAAATGCATAAAGACTTAGAAGAATTTCAGGATTTGCTTCCCCCGTCAATACTTGACGAGATTGAGGCAAAATGCCCTCCCTCAAAGATAAAGAAAGTCGCACAGAAAGTGCTTGAGGAATTTGAGGCATCAAAGGTAGACCCTGGAGAGGCAGTTGGCCTGATAAGCGCAGAGAGCATTGGAGAGCCAGGCACTCAGATGACCTTGGATACATTCCACTTCTCTGGTGTCGCAGAGCTTAACGTCACAATGGGCCTGCCAAGAATCATAGAGATTCTTGATGGAAGAAAGACGCTTGCAACGCCAATGATGGAAATTTACCTTAAATCACCTTACAATAAAGGAAAGGATATCAGGAAATGCGCCCTGCTGGTTAAGGAAACAAAGCTGGGAGAACTCGTTTTGGAATATACCATAAACATTGTTGACCTGAAGATAGAGCTGACGCTGAATACAGACAAGATGGCCCTGCTGGGACTAACACCAGGAGAGCTTGCGAAAGTAATTGGAAAAGGGGTAGGCAAAGACGCAGTTGTTAAAGAAGAGAGAGAAGGCGGACTTTCCCTCAAGTTCAAGGGCAAAGAGGACAGAGGCCTTAATGACCTCTACAAGCTTAAGGAAAAAATTAAAGATGTTTATATTTGCGGCGTAAAGGGAGTCAGCCAGGTGCTGCCTGTCAAGAGAAAAGAGGAATTCATAATCATAACAGCAGGAAGCAGCATCAAGAAGGTCATGGAGTTTGATTTTGTTGATCCTGAAAGAACACTGAGCAACGATATTTTTGAGATTGCAAAGACTCTTGGAATAGAGGCTGCAAGGCAGGCAATCATTGATGAAGTCTTCAAAGTCATCGAGGCTCAGGGCCTTAATGTTGATGTCCGCCACATAATGCTTGTTGCAGACACGATGTGCGCTTCAGGAGAGATAAAGGGAATCACGAGATACGGTGTCGTCAGCGAAAAAGCATCGGTTCTTGCAAGGGCGAGCTTTGAGACGCCAATAAAGCACATAATCAATGCTGCTCTTACCGGAGAAGTTGACCATCTTAATTCAGTTGTTGAAAATGTCATGCTCAACCAGCCAGTGCCTATCGGAACAGGGCTGCCTGGTCTTGTCGCAAAAATCAGAAAGGTGAAGCCGGAGTAATGAAGTAAAATGGCAAAGAATAAAGTCGAGAAAATCAATGTAGAGCTTAGAAAACTCCTTACAGAGAAAAAGTTGATTGTTGGTGCAGAGAGGACTATGAAATACCTGAAGCTTGGCAAGCTAAAGCTGGTGTATGCATCACGAAACTGCGCTCAAGCAACCAAGGATGACCTTGCACATGACAGTGGGCTTGCAAAAGTTGATTTTAAAGAGCTTGATAATTCGAGCTCTGAGCTTGGTGTTTTCTGCAAAAAACCTTTTCCTGTTTCTGTCGTAGGAGTTTTAAAGTGAGTTCAAAAATCATCTACGATGCAACCATCATGAAGTTCATGTCTCTTTTCGAGGCAGTAACTAAAGCAAACCTGAAGGACTGCATTAACCAGGAAGGGTTAGTCATATTTGTTGTCCAGCCGAATGAAATTGGAAAAGCTATTGGCTCAAAAGGCGCCAATGTTCACAAGCTTGAGAGAATGCTCAATAAGAAGGTCAAAATAGTGGAGTACAGCCCAGAACCAGTAAGCTTTATAAAGAACATGGTATATCCTCTGCAAGTAAAGGAAATTAAAGAGGAAGACGGAGTATACGTACTTGCTCCGGTTGACCTTAAGACCCGCGGGATGCTTATCGGCAGGAATGCCATAAACCTCAGGTCTTATGAGTCTATGGCAAAAAGATATTTTCCTTTGAAAAAGCTAAAGGTGATTTGAAGCATGGGAAACAAAAGCAACGGTTTGAACAACGCAAAAGCACTAAAAAGGCGTAGGCATCACTCTAAACTTCTTCAAAAGAGATACGTTCAACGATTATTTAATCTCAGGGAAAAATCCAGCCCCCTTGAAGGCTGCAGCCAGGCAAAAGGCATTGTTCTTGAAAAAAGGCAGGTTGAGGCAAAGCAGCCAAACTCTGCAATGAGAAAATGCTGCAGGGTCCAGCTCATAAAGAACGGCAGGCAAGTAACTGCATTTATGCCGAGGGATGGGGCGCAGAAAATGATTGACGAGCACGATGAGGTAATAATTGAATGCAGCGGCGGCCGTAAAGGCGGCGCTATTGGCGACTTGTCTGGTATTCGTTATAACGTTATCAAAGTTAATGGCCAAAGCTTAAAGGACTTATTGAGTGGAAAATTGGAGAAAGCTAGAAAGTGATTGTAAGATGGTTGAAATACTCGTTTTTAACAGGTGGAGTGCATCAGGGATCGCTGTTGCAGATGAAGGCCTTGTCAGGTATATTGTTCTTAACCCAAAAATAGTTCCTAAAACAGGGGCTCGTTATGCAGGAAAAAGGTTCCACAAAAGCAAGCTTTTCATTGTCGAGAGATTAATCAATAAATTGTTTGTTCCAGGCCATAAGGGAAAGAAGCACGTGAGAAGCTCTGGGCACTGCACTGGAAAGACATCTACTGTTTATAACATTGTTGAAAAGACCTTTGGGCTTATTGAGCAGAGGACAAAGGAGAATCCTATAAAGGTTTTTGTCCAGGCATTGGTCAATGCAGCTCCGCGAGAGGAGATTGTCACAATTGAGTATGGCGGAGCAAGGTATCCTAAAGCAGTTGAGTGCGCTCCTCAGAGGAGGGTTGATGTTGCGTTAAGGTTCTTTGTCCAGGGAGCATATGAGAAGTCATTTAACAAGAAGAAATCAATTGAGGAAGCCCTTGCAGAGGAATTGATTGCTGCTTACAGGCTTGACCCGAAATCCTGGGCAATTTCTAAAAAGAATGAAGTTGAAAGGCAGGCAGACGCTTCTAGGTAAGACGATTTTTTACTGTTTTTTTCAATTATTTCCACTCGTATCTTCTTCATATTCTTTCAGGCCGTCATCGATTATCTTTTTCAGGCGATTGCTCTCTCTTTTCTTGCCGCTGCAGGCATTATTTGCATCATCTATTTTGTCCTGATACAAGTAAGCGCCGCGGTCTGCACGGTCATCCATTTTCTCTCCAAAATATTCTTTTGCCTTGCTGTCTCTTCTCATCTGGCCCAGCCTGATGAGCCGCAGCATCTGTTCAGAGAGGCCTGCATCGTAAAGCACCACATCTATGCCTGAATCAGCAAGGGCCACAACTCCTCTTCCAGCAATATGTGGATTTGCGCGGTCCAGCATGCCAATGATGACAGATTTGATTCCTGCCTGCGCAATAATCTCGACACAAGGCGTGTCAGACATCCTGTGCCTGTGCTTTGCATTCCTGTGGATGCATGGCTCAAGGGTTACATAAAGCACAGCGTCTTGTGCTTTATCCCCTGCAATGTCAATTGCCTTTTCTTCTGCATGGCAGAGATGCAGTGTGCTTCTGCTGGTGCTGTTGACGTGTCTTGGTGTCCATGGCTCTCTTACCTTGTATGCTTCAGCTATTATTTTAGAGTCTTTGACAATGACTGCCCCAACATATGGCCCGCTGTCGTCAGGTTGTGATTCCTTAGCCAGCTCGACAGCCCTGGCCATGTACTTATAGTGCAGAAGCTTATCCTCACTGTGTGTAAGCAGTTTCATTGCTTCAGATAAGAAATCACGCCTGCCCAGAGGGTCGGCTAAAGCATTAATCAGATAGTCATCTTCAGATGCACCATTTCCTCCCAATTCAGCCTCGATATCTCCCATTTTTAAAGGATAACTCCCTGTTGTTTAAAAAAGTTAGGGCATATCTGGGAGTTCTCAATCTTCTAGGCATTTTCTGGCATTGCTGTACCAGCCATTAGAGTCTATATCCTCAATTGAGCGGTCTTGTTTGCTGCCGCTAGCCTCTGCGTACTGCAGCATTTGGCTAGCATATGTGACAAATCGGTCTAAAATCAAGTCTAAGTCAATTGCAGCTGAGCATTTGCGTGATTTAACGGCATTCATAGCTGCCTCTAGCAGGTCATTCGCTTTAAGGTCTGGCAGGTATTCATTCCATACTCTTTTTGCTTTTTCCGGGTCTCTGAATTTGCTGAAGTCTACTGTAGTCATGCCTGAAAAGGGAGGCTCAGGCGCATTTAAAGATGCTGTTTCTTGGGTATATACTTTTTTCTTTTCAATATGCAACATAACTACTCTTTAGTGGTTACAGACCGAAACATTTATATAGTAGTTAACCTTTTAAAGCTGTTGGAAGGGGTGGTTAGGAAGCTAGAAGACGTTAACTCAGTGAGTGGAGGCTATTTAAAATGTTAGTTAAAGAAGTTTGTCCAGATTGCGGGTCTCAGGACTTTATTCTGAACCGCAAGAAAGGTGAAATTATTTGCAGAAACTGCAGTTTTGTCATAGATGAATCCCTAGTTGACTTTAGTGACGAGTCAAGGTCTTTTGAAGAGGACGGCGGGGAGAAGTCAGGAAGGACAGGCGCTCCATTTGACCCAAGAATTGCAGATAACCTGACCACAAGCATAGGCAATCATTCTGATCTTGCAAGGCTTAACACAAAGACAAAAGCAATGATCAGCAGGATAAGGAAGAAGAATGCCTGGACAAGCTCAAGCTATGAGCAGAACCTAAAGACTGCTCTCACAAACCTTAAGCTAGTTTCAGGGCAGCTGAACCTGCCTTCAATGGTCGAGAAAGAGGCTGCTGAACTGTATAGGAAATCAGCTGAGAAAAACTTGACACTGAAGAGAAGCATTGAGAACATAGTTGTTGGCGCTCTTTATATTGCGTGCAGGCTGCATGATGTTGTCAGGTCACTGAAGGAATTTGCAGAGACCACAGGCACAGATGTCAAGATAATTGCAAAGACCTACAAGATGATTCTGAGGGAGCTTGACATAAGAATAACTCCTGTAAACCCTATTGACTACACAGCAAGGTTTGCAAGCGATCTCAAGCTAAGCCAGAAAGTCCAGACAAAGGCAGTCAAGCTTGCAGGAGATCTCAATAAGAAAGGGCTTACATCTGGTCTTAGCCCAGTCAGCGTTGCTGCATCTACACTCTATATAGCTGGACTCTTGCTGAAAGAGAAGAGAACCCAGAGAGAAGTTGCAGAAGTCTCAGGCATAACAGAGACAACCCTGAGAAACAGATGCAAAGACATGCTGAAACAGCTGAAGATAAAAGCAAAGGTTCGATAATTGAATCTTTTTATTTTTTGATTTTAATTTCTTAATATCTTCTTTTCCCAAAGAATTTTCTTTTATGATGACCGCTGCTGCTATAATACTTTTTATGGCCTCCGCTGCCGTAAGAATCATCGATTTTATTGTCTTTGCGGTATTGCTCTCTTTCCTTTTCAGCCATCACGTTTAGTTGATATTGTATTGAGTAAAAATTAGTCAGTTTGTCATTCACTTTCTGCTCTATCTCTGAGATTGCTGTTATGAAGTTCTCCCTGTCAGATTCTTCAAATCTCTTTTCCTTTGTATCTTCTTTGAATCTTTCTATCATTTCATCTGGCAGTTTGTATTGTGCAATCTCTCCCCGGACTGCCTTTTCAAGCGCATTATCTTTTCCTTGCAAGACTCTTTGCAGGTTGTATTTGAGGTATTCGGGCTTGAAGCTGCCCCATGTTTCAGAGTCATATGCTTTTAAGACTCTCTCCCCGGCTTTCTTCTGCATTCCAAGGCCCTGCCCTATTTTTCTTATGGCAGGATCGCGCTGCAGTTCAGGGAATATCTGGTCAAGATAAAACTTATCAATCTCTTTTTTCCAGCTTGCCTCCTCTTTTATCTGGCTTGCTAGCTCCTGCCTTATCAAAAATGATATTTCCTGGCTTTTTTCCTGCTTTATTTTCGGAATTGCTGAATTTTTCTCATCAAAAGATAGGACAAAATCAATATCCTCATTTTTAAGGCTGTTTGCATAATGCAGGTCTCCAAAGAATCTTGCATCATTCGAATACTCTGGATACTTGCGGAGGATGAATTCTTTTACTTGGGGCAGTTTGCTGAAAAACCTCTCAAGCTCAGTATACTCCATGCTTCGAGTGGCTGAGCTGTTGCGCAATTTGTCCTTGGCCCGGTCTTGCCTTATTTCATCTTCAAGCCCAACATATGCCTCATTTATTCCATTTATGCTTTCAGAAGTGGCAAAGTATTCTTGATTAGGTGAAATCCTGATTGGATTCAAATAATTGTTATATCGCTTATTCAATATTGCCCGGAGCTTCTCGACAGTCTCTTTGGGCATAGGCACTGATTTGTCTTTTTCAGCAAGAATGTTAGCTGCCTCTTCTGCCTTGTAATATTTAGTTCCATCTGTTTCTCTCTTGATGCCTGTGCTGGTTTTTTGTGTTATAGTCTTTCTTTCCTTGTCATAGATGATTATTTCCAGATTGTTTAATTCCCCCATTCTTTTGCTTACTTTTTCCCAGGAATCAGGCACTTTAACATAACTGACAGCACTGTATACTGCATTGATTTGCTTTTCGAGCTCAGTATCAATGTATTTTGATTCAAATAATGATTCTGTAAAGCCGAGTTCTGATACGACTCCTTTCTTGTGCATGTCTTGTATGTATTTTACTCTATCTTGGGTTTTTTCGTTCTGCTCATGCACACCATGCTTTTGCAGCATTTTGTAATAATATGCTGCCCTGCTTTTTTCCTGGCCTGTCTTGGCAATCACTTCTTTTGGAACAATGCCAAACTCGTATGCACTTAGGATTTTTTGCCTGAATTTTTGGTATTCTTTATGCTCCACAAAGCCAGTATTCTCCAGAAGCTCAAAGAACTTATCAGCACCAACCCCTTCGATTTTAGTCAGGCCGGAGAAGTGTGTACTAAATCCCTCTGCCAGGAAATATTCTTGTTTCAACACTTTAAAATCAGCTTCGCCTGCATTTTCATCCTTTAATTTCCTTGCCTGCCTAAGCTTTCTTCCTATCGTGATTATCTCTGGGGCAACGTGGTTGAAGTATGCAATATGATGGTTTCTCAGGTAATTTTCTCTTTGGGTACTCTGCCCTATCCTGCTTCGTTTCAGGAAAGATTTCACAGCAGAATATTCATCTTTTGTAAAGACCTGCTCTCTTACAATCTCTCCCCATTTTTTATAGTCTTCATGAAGCTCTTCTTTTGCTTTCTCAAACCAAGGCTCGATTTCTTTTATTATGTAATCCCATGTTCTTCCAACGCCATACCTGTCGCAGGTCTCCCTGTTTATTGCTATTCTTCTTTCAATGATGTCTTTGAAATGGTTATGCACCCCCATTGCCTCGATTCTTGTGACAAATTCCTGCTCAAGGACATCTCTTATTGTTTTCTCTGGCAGGTTTTTCCTGTTTCTGTATTTTGTCTGCGGCAGCGTGAAGTGCTTATCAATATTTACTTTGCCGTATTGTTTGATGTGCGGGTGATTGTCATCAAGTTTTGACAGGTAAACTAGGTCTTGTTTGACTCCTGCAAGCAGGAGGTCTGTTTTTCTCTGCCTGAATTCATGGGAATAGACCATTATTTCTGCAAGGTCATCATCTGTGAGAAGGTGCGTTGCTTTGTTAAGCTTGTACCATATCTGTAAAAGGTCCTCAACGTATTCTTCGCGGATATTTTCGCTGATTGCACGCTCTTCCAGCCCCTTGAACCAGTTAAAGGTATTTGTGCTGTTTCTTTGGTCAATATCAAACTTGACGCCAGATTCATCTCCTTCTGCCAGTTCATGGATATGCTCTAATCCGAGAACTGTTTTCAGGGTATCTGCATCTAGGCCTAAGGCTTCAAGCTTTTTTTGAAGCTCAGGCGAAAGACCTGCAATGATTTCCTGGAGCTTTTCCTCTTTTGTTTTTTTAGCGGTATCTCTGTACTGTTTTAGATTGTTAGGGATGTTAAGCTCTTCAAAAAGTGTTGGCAGGCTGCTGTAGCAATCCATGCCGATTGCTGCGCTGTCTCTTGCAGTGATTTTTTTCTCAGCTTTTATTTTGCCGTATATCCTGTTTTTTGCCTCGTTTCCGCCTTTGACATTCAGCAGGACTGCTTCTGCAGAAAATGGCTGCCCGCATACACAGTTTCCTTCTACATCTTTAACATAAAAGTCATCTGATTTTTCCAGTTTTTTTGGCAAATCATCAAGACGAGACACTTGGTATTCTAGAACAAGCCCTCTTAGCAGGGAAAGCCTGGAGGTGTTTTTGCCTTCTACCCAGCTTAAAATTACCTCTTCTGTTTGTTTTCCAAAACTTACTCTTCTATCTGTCTTTTGGAAAAAGAATTCTATAAGTTCACTTAGTTTTGTTGTTTTTCTCCTCGCCATACCGTATATCTGGAAATAGCAGCCCATTTATAAAACTTAGTATGTTCCACTACAACAACAAAGCACCACAAAGCTTATATACGAAGGTCACTCAGATTCTCATCATGGCTAATGAAGAATATCCAGAAGAAGCGCCAGAGCTTCAGAAGGAATTTGACTTGATAGAGCTGGGCGAAAAGGAAGAAGAGATAGAAGAAGATCTTGAAAAAGTTAAAGAGATGTTTGATGAGGAAGTGAGCACGCCAGAGCTCGCAGCAAAAAAGGAAGAGCCAGAGGAAGAAGAGGGCGGGGAGTTTGACGAGGAGTTCAAGGAGATATCTGGCGAAGAAAAGGAAAAAGAGAAGCCCCACAAGCATCACGAAGAAGAGAATAAAGACGAAGAAGATAGTGATGAAGAAGATCCAGAAAAAGAAGAGCATCCAGAAGACGAAGAAGAATAAATAATTATTTTCTAATGTAGCATCTCAAAAAGCAAGGTATAACTTTAGTATCTGTTATTGCATCAAAATCAGTGACTTCATCTGGCTCAATTGGGATAACAACCCTTGACACCATTGCATTCAGGCTGTAAGGCAGCCTTATCAGTTTTTTCTTTGTTGTCACCCAGGGGTCTATGCCGTACATTTTGAAATTTCTTGCCAGGTTTTCCCGCTCAGATTGCGCCATCTTGAACGCGCTGCCGTCAAGGACATGGACGTGGCATCCTCTTCCTGAGTAGACCAGCCGAACATCTTTATAGCCAAGGTTCCTGGTTAAATAATGGTAAAGGTAAACCCCTCTGTTCAGTGATATTTTAAGGCAGTACTTGCAGAATTTTGGGTAACTTTTTTTGCCGCATACGGGGCAGTCAATGTTTTCTGGGTCTATGTCAAAAACAAGCTCTTTCCCCAGGAAATTCTTGCAGTTCTGGCAGTCTTTTTCTTTGCAGGCAGCACAAAGTGATGGGTTCCTGTATCTTGCAGTGTCATAATAAACATCCTCTGGTAGGTATTTGATCATTCTCTGTCTTAGTTCTGCTGGAGAAAGCCCTTGTAGCATGATTATCTTCATGTTTTTGCTTTGGTCTGTTGTCATGCCTGTCTCTGAGCCAAGGTCTATTCCGAAGAATTGCGGCTCTCGCACAAACCAATTTTTTAGCTTAAGAATATCAAAATCTTCTGTGTAAAAATGCTCCCTGTCTTCAAGTGTTGATGGTTTGAAAGGAAACTCCATGTTAGCCTCAGTAATCAATTCCTTTTTTGCCTTCAAGGCTTTTAGGGCCTTTGAGCATGTTTATCTCGTTCACATAGTCTGCTCTTTTTATCAGTCCTGTTGGCGCATTCCTTCCTGTCAGGTATACTGTTGTCTGCTGAGGAATTTCATCTAAGAATTTCAAAACTTCGTTGATGTCAAGCAGGCTTGTTGCGACTGCAAGGTTTATCTCGTCAAGAATGAGCATGAATGGCTTTTTCTTTGCTGCTTTTTTTGCGTACTCAAGCCCTTTTTTTGCAAGTTCCCTGTCTTCTGGGGTTGGTTTTTTGAGGTCAATCCAGTTTTCCCTGCCAAACTGGTTTATTTCGTATAGTCTTCCTAGTTTTTTTCTTATCTTGTACTCTCCTACTTTGTCTCCCCAGCCTTTCATAAACTGGATAACAACAACTTTGTATCCGTGGCCCATTGCTCTCATGGCTGCGCCGAGTGCAGATGTTGTTTTTCCCCAGCCATGCCCTGTCCACAAGTAGATTGTTGCTTTTCCTTCCATAAAAAACCTCTTTTTTTTAGTATGGGCAGACGCCTGACTGGCAGCTTGTGTCAGGGGCGCTGCCTATGTACAAAACCTGTTCTTTCTTGCTTCCGTAGCGGTAAACAGTAATTCCTTTGCACTTGAGCTTGTATGCAAGCATGAATATGTTTGCGGCTTCTTTCTCTGTCGCGTTGTTTGGCACGTTCACTGTCTTGCTTACTGCGTTATCGACGAATTTCTGGAATGCTGCCTGCATCTTGACGTGCCATTCTGGCTTTATGTCCAGGGATGTCATGAAGATTCTTTTTGCTGTTTTCGGGACCTCTTTTATTTTCTGGACTCCGCCTTCCTGCGCTATTTTGAGCATCAATTGTTTGCTGTAGAATCCTTCTTTTTTGGCGCTTTCCTCAAATGCAGGGTCTACCATTAGCATTTTTGTTTTTTCAAGGATCTCGCGGATATAGGTTATTGCAAAGAATGGCTCTATTCCAGATGTCACGTTTGCTATTATGCTTAGTGTTCCTGTGGGAGCTATTGTTGTGACTGTTGCATTTCTCATGCTCTTGTATTTTCCATTCAAACTGCTCTGCTCGAAGTTAGGGAAGTTTCCTCTCTCCTTTCCGAGCTCTTCTGATTTTTTTCTTGCCTCGTCTTGTATGAATTTCATAAGTTTTTCTGCGAATGCAATTGCTTTGTCGCTGTCGTATGGGAGTTTTAGTTTTGCAAGGCAATCTGCAAATCCCATGACTCCTAGGCCTATTTTCCTGTTTGCTTTTGTCATTGCGTCTATCTCAGGGATGGGGTAGATGTTAGCATCAATTATGTTGTCAAGGAAGTGGACGGCTGTCCTGATTGTTTTTTTGAGTTTGTTCCAGTCAATCCTTCCGCTTATAATCATTTTTGAAAGGTTTATTGAACCGAGGTTGCAGCTTTCGTAAGGCAGCAATGGGACTTCTCCGCAGGGGTTTGTGCTTTCAATGACTCCTGCTTTTGGTGTCGGGTTTTTCCTGTTTATTTCGTCGATAAAAATCATTCCAGGATCTCCTGATTCCCAGGCTGCTTTTGCGATGAGCTCAAAGATTATTTTTGCGCTGACTTTTTTCACTTTTTGTTTTGTTCGCGGATTTACAAGCCAGAATTCCTTGTTTTTTATCACTGACTCCATGAATTCGTCTGTTGCTGAAACTGAGATGTTGAAGTTGCTGAGCATTCCCCCTGTTCTTTTTGCATTGACAAACTCCACGATGTCAGGATGGCTGGCCTCAAGTATTCCCATATTGGCTCCTCTTCTTTTGCCTCCCTGTTTTATGACTTCTGTTGCCTTGTCAAATATTGTCATGAATGATATTGGGCCAGAGGCAACTCCTTTTGTGCTTCTTACAATGTCTCCTTTTGGCCTTATTTTTGAGAAGGAAAATCCAGTTCCGCCGCCGCTCTGGTGTATTATTGCCATCTGCTCAAGCGTGTGGAATATGCTTTTCAAGGAATCTTCAATTGGAAGGACAAAGCATGCTGACAGCTGTCCCAACTGTGTTCCTGCGTTCATAAGTGTTGGTGAGTTTGGAAGGAATTCAAGGCTTGCAATCATTTTGTAGAATTCCTCTTCTGCTGTTGACGCGCTTTTTTTGTAAAGGGATTCTGTTTTTGCAGCTGCTTTTGCGGCTCTCCTGAACATTCTTGCAGGCGTCTCTATTATTTTTCCTTCTTCGCTTCGCAGGAGGTATCTTTTTGCAAGGACGTTTATTGCATTTTCAGAAAGGCCTATGTCATCTCGTACTCCGTGGACTGTCCTGAAGCCGAGTATTTCTTTGTGCTTTTTTTTGTAGGAAATGAAGGCGTCTGCTATTGGCTTTGTCTGCCTGGCCTTTAAGAGCAGTGCAAGTAGAATGTCCTCAACATCTTGTGTTGATGGGATAACGTCTTTTGGGAAGCTTTTTTCCAGAGTCTCAACAGCCTGCTTTGTTATTTTTTTTGCAATCCCGCTATCTTTCAGTTTCGCATCGTTAATTGCTTTATCGATGGCTGTGGTTATTTTTTCTGCATTAAAATCAGCTAAAGATCCGTCGCGTTTTCTTATTTTTGTTATTTCTGGCATATTAAGAGTAAACCCTCTTTTTTAAGCTTAAATAATGCTATTTATATAAACTTTTCTGAGAAAAAGATTATTTTCCATATTAAAAATATATAAACCAAAATATATATTTAAAAAGAAAATAATAAAAGTTATGGTTTTACTTCTTTTTTGGCTTTTTCTTATTAGCCATGCATCCGCATGTCGCGCACATTTTGTTTGCCTCCTTATTTTTTGCCTTGCTTTAGTTAGCGACATAAGTAATTCATTATACAGGTCGCTTACTAAAGTTTGCCAGGCATAACATTTTTATGAGTTATTTATGTCTGGCATTACTTTTTTGCAGGTGCAGCTTCTTTCACATGTATGCACTGCACAGGGCATCCCTCTACCGCATCCTTGTTGCATCCTGCATCTTTAACTTCAAGCTCTCCTAGCTTTCCGTCTGGGGTGTCTTTGTATTTTGCCCCTTTCAAGTCTGATTTGCCGTCATCAGCCATCTCCCAATATTGAGAGCAGATAGCAGCGCACGCGCCGCAGCCAATGCATTTCCATCTTTCATGAACGATTTTGGTCATATTCATCCCCTCCTGTAAGCGTATTTTCTATCGCCTTTTTAAATTTTTTTAATTAGAATAGAAAATAAGAATAAAAAAAATAAAAGAAAACTGTTTTACAGCTTCTTTTTGACGTCTTTTATTATCGCTTTTGCCTCGTCCTTGAATGCAAATCCGAAGCCAAGGCCTACAACAAGTGCTATTGCGAGCATTACTCCTGCAAGTATTATCAGGAAGCTTGTCTGGGCGATTGCGATTTTGACGCCAATCTGGTCAAGCACTATCAGCGCAGTGAAGATGTATATCACGACTTTTGCGAGCCATGCGAGCAGTCCTGCTGCTTTTGCGTCTGTCTCTTTTATTTTGTTGTCAACATACATTGCAATGCCGATTCCTATCAATGCAATCACGACTGCAAGGATTACATTAGGAACCCATAGTGCGACTGTCAGTAGGAATGTTGACAGCGATGTCATGTTCACAAGCCCTGCTGCTGGAGGCAGGAACAGTATAAAGACATACCATTTTGTTATGATTGCCAGGAAGTGGCCAAGCCTGAATCTTCCCACTGTTTTGCTTGCGCTTGTCTTCTCAAGCACATACTTGTCAAACTGTATCCTGCTGAGCACTTTGTCAACAACGTAAGATATAATCATTGCCACTATGTAGCCCACGACGACTATTATTACTGCACCGAGTATTCCTGGAACAGAATTTATTATGCCTTCCCAGATGCTCATCAAGGGGCTCATTATAGAAAATCCTATTTGCTCCAATACCATCTTTTAATCACCTCTTTTGAATAGCTTTTAACTTTTTAAAGAAAAATGGGTTTTCCGTATATAAATCTTTTGATTTAAAAAGGGTTTAAAAACCAATTCTTATTTTTAAATCAGTTTTGCTGTGCATCTGTTTTTTAAAATCTTTATTTTGGTGCCAGGGGCACAGTGACAATCACATAGTCGGATTGTTATTTCGCAGATATATAACCGCGAGCAACTTCGTTTGCTACATCAAGTACGCGCGATATTGTGAGTGCGAGAGAAGAGTAGAACCTCTGTTTTCGCAGAAAACAGCTGTTGAATTGCTTCTCGAGCACGAACAAAGAGCGCATTTTGATCAAACATACGCTGAACAAAGTTCAGCGATGTTCACAAAACTTTGTTTTGTGTAACTTTCTTAAAGTTTGATTGCGAGCCTAGATGTCCGAAGGGCTCGCGCACATATATAGAGAGAAAGAAAGTTCTAAAAAGAAATTCAAAAATTTTAAAGAAATAGAAAATAAAAGAAAAAAATAAAAAAAGTTTAGGCTTATACTGCCTGAACTTTAACGTCTGTCAAGCTTGTGCCAGAGATCTCTGCTTCAGCAGCTGCTACAGATTTGATCTGTCCAGTTGCTACAGCTCTTGCAGCTTGTCTTGTGTTCATTGCAGTTCTACCTGCAACTAGCAGTGCAACGTTTCCGTTTGCATGCGTGAACAACTTGACAATAGCTTTGTTCTCAGGTATAGACTCCCAGCAAGGTTCTGGGTTGCCCATCAATTGAGCAGCTAATGGGTTAGCGCATGGGCCGCCGACAACAATTGCGTTGAATTGCGTTATGTTTGCAATCTCGCTTGCCAGCTTTGCAGCGCCAAGTTGTATTGGCTGCAGTTGTTCTGAGACTCCGCCTGTGCTTATCTCCTGCACGTTGACTTGCCCGCCAGTTATGAAGACTCTTGCTCCTCTCTGGCTGAGTGGATACTCAATGGTCAAGTCCTCTGCTTCATTGCCAGACTGTGGATCGTACATTTCAAGGAACAATCCATATCCTGACATTGCCTGCTCGAGGTCTTCATTCTCTTCCAGGTCATATAGGCCGAAGAAGATGGTGTTGGCGTTTCCTGCCATGACCTGTGCCTTTGGTATTCCAATCTCATTGCCTGTTCTTGGCTCTACAGTCACGTTGATAACTTCGTCACCAACTGCTTCATCAAACTCTTTTGCAAGAGTTACGATGTTGAACGTTGCGTTTGTGTCAGCCATCGAACACGAGGTATTCAATGCACACGTAGCTATTGGAAATGCTCTGTCTGTGCCGTTAATGCTTAGACATTCGCTGACATCAAATATGATGATGCCTTCTCCCTGCACTGCGATTACTGAGTCATTGCAGTCAGTGATTGTTCCATCGCCGTTCAAGTCAATGTTCAGGTTGCTTCCTGAGCGCACAACTCTGTAGGTTATTCCGCCAACAATAAGGTTTGCTTGGCTGGTAGCTACATCGTATGTGACTTCTCTTGTTCCTGTTCCCAGGTCAGTGAATTTTAACTGCCTGTTTGCAGTGTCAATGCTGTCGTATCTTAGCACGTGCGTGAAGCATGTGTTGTCGTCAGTAGCTCCTGCACCGCCGTGGTGTAGTGGCGAGCTGCCTGATGATACTGTTATTGCACAGTCGCTCAAGATGAAGTAGTCATCATCGCCGATAACGAATCCTGTTGACTCTGTAAACCAGAGATCATCGTCCTCGTCACCAAATGTGAACACTCCATTCTCATTTGTTATCAATGGCGCATCGTACATTATACCTTCCTGGTTTGTGAATTCCAGGTTGTACTTGTCGTCTCCTGCTGCATCAAACCTGATTATGGTCACTCCTGTGTCCATCAGTCCTTCGTATCTGACGTCCCAGAATGGCGTTAACATTCCTTCTGGCTCGTCAAGCTGCTCTCTCAAGCCTGTTCCTGGAGGTATGTATGTTGATCCAAGCACAGAGTCTGCATACAGCCTGTATTTGATGCTTGTTATCTCGAAATCAGTGCCTGTGCTTTGCAGCTGGCCCCTGATTTGTATGTCTGAGTCTTCAATGGATTCTTCATTGACTTTTGTCCCAGAGTTAACAAATGCTGTGTCTGTCACGTTTGTGTCCTGGAAGGTCAATTTGTATGCTCCAATGTAGAACTGTACAATGGATTTCTGGATGTCTTTTCCTGTTGCAAGGATATCCCTGATACCAATCTGGGTTCCGTCTGCAAGGACATCTGTCTCTCCATCTGTCAATTCATCTGTTATCTCTCCATTGATTCTGAATTTTACAGAACCTTCTCCGCCCTGCGAAGTCTCTGAGATGACAACAACCTCTACTTCGTATTCTTTGCCGTCAATGACATAGGTCTCTTTGTCGTTTTCTCCTAGGATTCCGCCAGTTGCTCCGCCCATCAAGCTGATCTTTAGGGTTTCGTTGTTGAGCCAGTAGTCTGTATCAACAATGACAAATGGCTGGCCTAGTATGAAGATATCTTCATCTTCGAGGTCAGATAGGTCTCTTGTGTTTGTGATTCCAACAATCTCTGATTGAAGTCCTTCTTCAAACTCAAGCTCCCATTCAAAGAGCTGGTCTCCATCTTGCCAGTAAAGATAATGTCCTACTTTGTCTCTCTCGTCTTGGTAGAATACAACTGAACCACTCTGCCTTCCGCCAGTGTGTGTTATCTGTGTCTTGTTAAACCTTATATATTGGTTGTACTCTGTTGAGCCCTGATCAGTAACGATCTGGCCTCCTTTCAACATGTCGAGATCAACTTCTGTAAAGGTTTCTCTGACATTTCCAATTGTCTCGTTTATTTCCAACAGATCTGAAGTGCTTCCTACCTCAGCAGCATCTCCTGTAAGAACAACTCCTGAAACTGCTGGTGCAGTCACCGTTGTCTTGACAACAGCTGCCTGTTGCATAGCACTGTTTATGTCGATAGCTCCTATAACGTCTGACCCTGCTGCATTGTCGCCTACTGCAATTGCATAGTTCGCGGCTGGTACGCCGTTAACTACGAATGGTGCAGGCCAATCTGCTAGGGTGTACGCAGAAGCACCGAAAATTGTTGCTCCGACCATGGTTAAACCTACTCCCAGAGCCGCAATTCTTTTTATTGTTTGCTTCATTCGTCAAACACCTCCGTGTTTTTTTGGCTATCTTTACCAATTTAGTAAAGATCTTGTTTTTTTGTTTTTTGCACGATATTCAGTTGAATATTCGTACGATTGAGAACACATAGCGTGTAATGTACGGTCCTCTTTTTTGTTCGTTAGGAAAGATGTATATCCCTAACACTCATCTGAAAATTCAAGTATGCTTTATAAACTTTTCCAAAAGTCGGGATTATGTCGACAGTTGTCCAGTGCATTAGGGCTTCTAACCGCTGAAAACAAGCTTTTTGGCTTGTTGTCACTCCTGAATAAAGATTTCCAGAAATGCTGTTTTTTGCATGGTTTCATCATTTTTTATAGGCATTGTATCGACGGATATATTAAATAAAATAAATGCGGGGAGCAGGACTTTCGACAAATATTCAAAATCTATGATCTCGCTATTTTGGGTATTGAGCGAAAGCGAAATACCCCATGTAGACGGTTTGATCAAATTTTGAAAAATTTGATTCGAACCTGCGTAGGCACTAAGCCATCAGGTGTCTTTAAGTCACAGCCATTTTCTGGCTCATCACACCTTTATCGACTTACCTAAGCCTGACCCGTTTGGCCACTCCGGCATCCCCGCAAATTTTGGGAAAATTTGATTAAAAGGCACTCTTCGTTCGTGCTCGAGAAGCAATTCAACAGCTGTTTTTCTTACGAAAAACAGGGGTAAAACTCTTCTCTCGCACTCACGATGTCGTGCGACGCGAACATCAAAAATATTATTTTGCATCCGCTAACTTTTAATCAAGAAAAGAATCCGTCCTATATATAAAACTAACTGAAAAAATCAAGACACCTGCTTTAATTTTTCAAGCACACTGAATTTTTTGCGGTATTCATCAGGCCTGTCTTTGCTGGTTTCAGATGCTTTTTTGTACTGCAACTTAAGGCCTTCTAAACTAATGGCTTTAACAATTAAACCGTCAAAATCAAAATCCCTAAAATCTCTGGGGCCGCTGTACCAATAATCAATAGAGTCGAGCTCTATTCGTAAATCATCGTTGAATATCTGCAGTGTATGCCACTCAGCTGAGTAATTATACTTAATTTTGTTCTTTGCTAAAACTTTAATTATTTTTTCAAAATGAATTTCTGGGATTAAGAAATCAAAATCATTTACCCGGATAGTCTTATTCTTTGTATAGCCAAAATAAGCTAAACTTCCGTAGGCAATAGGAGTGACTCTGAGTTGATTACACAGGTCAAGAATTTCTCTGCAAAAAAATTTCAGCCTGATAAAAAAGTCTTTATTTGCAGGATACTCTTTTATTTGAATCATAAAACACATTAAGTGAAAAGGGCATTTATTAAACTAACGAAAAAGAGAAAAAAGAATTAAAAAATTTATTTCTTGTGGAGGCCGCCTTTGTTCTGCCAGGCATAAGATCTCAACCTTTTGCTCCTGCCAAAGCCGCAGCTGGAGCAGAGTTTCTTGCTGGCATTGTAGCTGTGATTTCCGCATCGCCTGCAAATTATGTGGCTCTTTCCTCTTGATTTCTTGCCGTGCGCAGATGTTCCTTTTGTCATCTTAGTGCCTCTGTACTATCTGTTTTTATGCAGGTGAAATGAATATTATAGTATCTCCCCTGATGAATGTTGTGCCAAGCTTTCTTTTTGCCTCGCCATCAACTCTCTCTTCTGTGTCTTCCATTTCGACATTTATGTGTATGTCAAATGCTTTCAAAATTCCTACAAACTGCTTGCCGTTCTTCAGTTCGATAATTATTTTTTTATTTCTCGCCCTGTTCAGAGCGTCCAAAGGTCTTGCTTCAACCATATTTTTTACACCCCTCTACAAATTTAAAACAATTTGAAAGATAGAGATACAGTATTTAAAGCTTTCTAAAATTACATTTAGAATCGAGATTTTTTTGGTTTCTTCTCATAACTAAGCACTGCATAAATGACCAGCCCTGCGCCGATTGCAGCCGCAAGTATCACAAGAAGCCATGCAAAAAATCCAGCGCCTGTTTTCTTTTTTTGCGGCGCAGTCTTTGCCTGTTGCTGCTCAAATGGAAGCGGCTTGTGCTCTGCTTTTGCTTCAGGTTTTACAGCAGTGGTTGTGTTTGCAGCAGATGTATTTTTACTCAGTGTTTCATTTTTTTGTGCCGCAGGCTTGATAATGACAACTGCGTTCTTGCCTGCGGTTTCATTTTTTATGACAGCCGTATTTATTGCTTCCTGCCCTGTTGCATTTTTCTCAACCAGCATTCCTGGGAATTCTGTCGCGTATCTTATCACAGTGTCTTTGCTATCCCCGTCCTCGTTAAGGTCTCCTGTAAAGAACTCGTGCGTTGAAAATGCAAGTTTATTGCCGGAGATTACAGGATCTTTGCCATAAATCCCTGTCTGTATAAAAACACTGTTTCCCAGGTTATAAAATGAAATCTTGTTTTCCTGCGCAAAGGCAATTGTTTTTCCAAATATGCTTGTGCCAGAGCCATCAACTTTTGTATTTGTTAGCTTCTGGCTGGGAATATCATAATACATCACTATTTCGTCATCAATATCAAGGTCTCCATTCAAATCATCTGTAAATTGTTCTGGGACTGTGAATGCTGCGATATTTTCTTTGCTGATGGATGGCTTTTGCCCAAATGCGATTATGTTGCTTGTTTGGTTTGTTTCAAAGGAATAATACCTTAATATAAGGTCATCTGTGTCCTTGTCTTTGTTCACATCCTCATTAAGCTCTTTTTCAGAGGCCTCAAAAATTATGTATTTGCTGTTTGCTGCAGGATTTGTGCCTGCTTGTTTTGTGTTGATTATTTCCTTTGCTGCGATGTTATAGTATCTTATGATGGTATCTGCCTTGTCCCCATCATTGTTATAGTCAATGCCTGTCTCTGCTTCAAGGGTTGAGAAAACAATGGCAGTATCAGTCATCACAGGTGTTCTGCCATCTGCGCTTGCATCAATTATTTTTTTGTCAGGCAGGCTATAATATACTATCACTGTGTCGTTTTTGTCGCCGTCTGCATTAAGGTCTTTGTTCTGGCTTGCCTCAGGGCTTTCAAATGCGATGTTTGTCTCGAGAATAGCTGGGTTTTTTCCTGCAATTCCTGTGCTTGACAGCTCTTTTGTTTCTGTATTGTAATACCTGATTATAGTGTCTAGTTTATCGCTGTCGTTGTTTAGGTCGGCATTTATTTCAGATTCGTCTGTCTCAAAAACAATAATGCTGCCGCTGAAATCAGGATTCCTTCCAAGCGCTTTTGTGTCAAATGTTTGCAGGGCAGATGCAGCCGCAGATAAAATGAGCAATGAAATCAATAGCAGTAATGCGCTGTAGGCAATTTTTTTCATAAACCTGCCTGTTGTAGGTTTTCTTATTTATACCTTTCTGTAATACTGCCTTATAGCCAAAGACATAAATTTTCATGCAAACTAGTATGTTTTTGGCTAATAGCAGAAGACATACTAAACGTATAATTACTTATTTCTTCTGCTATAGCACAGGATTTACATAAGATTTATAAATCATCCCCAAATTCCATAGTGTTATGGTTATTGTTCATAAGGGGCAGACAAGCAGAAAAGTGACTGGCGGCAGGTATATCGCCCACCGCGGCAAGAGAAAATTCGAGATAGGCCATGCCCCAACGCACACTTTTATCGAGAAGCAGAAAATTAAGAAAGTCCGCACAAAAGGCGGAAGCGAAAAGATAAGGGTGCTGACTGCAGATATCGCAAATGTTTACGATCCTAAAACCAAGAAGTTCGCCAAGGCAAAAATAAAGACTGTAAAAGAAAATCCTGCTGACATGCATTATGTCAGGCGAAACATAATAACAAAGGGAGCTATCATAGAGACTGAGCTTGGCAATGCAAGAGTGACCTCAAGGCCTGGCCAGGATGGCACAATTAATGCAATTCTAATATAATGTTATATAGGTTAACACAACCTCAGGCTAACACCATTTTTAACTATCCTTAAGTAGTTACAAGCGAAAGGTTTATAAAGGGCAAAATCATACTATATCATATATCCCGAGGTAAAATGGCACTTGAAAACGAAGTAATGGAGATAACAGAAAGGCAGTTCAAGTCACTAGATTATTCTACAATCGAAGCTGCATCTATTCTTGAAACATCAGAAGCAGAATTAATCCGCAGGTTTGGCAGCAGGGAAGGACACCCAGTTACATACCAAGAGATAATTCATTATGCTCGAAAAAAAGGAATAGACGCAAATAAAATCAAAGAAAAGATCCTGCAAAAGTATAATTTTGTAATTGTTGCTGAACCAAAAAGGTAATTGTTCAGGGCGATTTATTCGCCAATTCATGATTTTCTAGAAGCAGCATTTATTATTTCTTCGAAAACAGCTTCGTTTCCATCGCCTGACAGCATCCTGCCAAGGGCGCTTCCCTCTAGTTTTCTTACAGGGAACCTCATGCTCAGAATATTTTTTATTGACCCGTCTCCCCCAAACATCTCTTCTTCTGTTCTGGTATATTCGTATTTTTCTCCTTTTAGGATTTGCTGCTGCACGGCCTCATTAGAGAATCTCTGCGTTGACCTGTCAGACCTGTGGTAATAATTCATTCGCGCAGTCTTTTTGCACTTAAGCGCCTCATCAGGAATAGAGTTTTTGTAGAACAGTTTTATCTGGCCGTCTGCGAATCTTAGCGCTTCTCTTGGGTCATTTAGCTCCAGTGCCCTCTGCAGGACTCCCTGTATTATGAATGTCTCGTATTCGCACCTGTTTCTTTTTCCCTCTGGATCAATTCCTTGGGATATGATCTGCCCGTCGATTAATGCAATGAATCTCCCTTTTGTGTCAGAAAGCACCCTGCCCCTGCCGAGCGCTATCGCGAGCTCTTCTTCTTCAAGGCGCTTGACAATGCCTTCAGAGAGCAGGTTTTGCTCCAGTACAAGGAATCTTTCTGAGTGGTTTATTATCTCGCTGCTTTTCAAGCAGTCGCAGAGCAGCGCCATTCTTTGCTGCAGTTCCTTGATGTAAGTATCCATTATTATCTCTCCTGTGTTTTTCCCTACCCCAAAATATTTTCTAAAGTTGAGGTCATTGATATCCCTGTCACTGCCTTTCTTGCATGAATTGATGTATTCTTTCTTTAGGCTGTAAAGCACCCATTCAAGGTCAGAATTGAGGTACTCCATCAGCCGTATCTTCTTTTTTTGGTCTGCTGTTTTTTCCATTGCAGCAATTGTTTCGCCTGCGGTTTTTTCTATCACAGGGATCAATGTCTTGTAGTAGAGCGTTGGAAATATCACGTGGGCCGTGAAAATTCCTTTTTTTGGCCTGAAACTCTGGATGTTCATCTGCCTTTTGAAAGCATCCCAGAATGAGTCATATACCGAGAAATCCTCCCATGCCTTTGCTTCGGTTAAGTCAAATAGCTTGTATGAGGCAACATGCCGTTCAATCTGTTTCAGATACTCATCGCTCTGCCAGTGCTTCATTTGTTCTTGCTTAACAGGTATTCCTGCATGTTCTGCCTGCTGGATATAGAAATTTCTCAGTTCATCATCACTCATCACAGATATCTTCTGGCCCCAGCGCTCTGCCAGGGTGTTGAACCGCCTGTATGTCTTTAACCTGCTCCAGCTTTGCTGCTGTATTTTGTCGTCAACAAGCGTTCGCTTTGCGGTTGTGCTAACTTTATAGGTTGGTGCAGAGTATTGTTTTGATTCGCAGAGTATCTCTTCAAGCATGTGGTCTCCGAGCATGTATGACTTCATCGCGTCCTGTGCTGCGTAATAAAGTATCTCGAGCGCAGCCTCTCTGTTTCCTTGCCTTGCCTGCTGTGTCTTGATTATCAGCTCGTCATAATTCAGGGTCTTTTTCTCGTTCTTGCCAAGCATGTAATTGAATGTTGTGTCAAGGTTGTTCCTAAATGTCCATGAACTCTGCATAGAATACGTGAAAGTGTCGATGTCAAACCTGCCGGGAATTATTCTTCTCTGCAGGAAATCCTTGACGATATTTGCGCTGTATTTAAGTGCCCTATTCCCGATGCCCGGCCTGAATTTTCCGCCAGTCAGTGTATCAAGTTTCTTGTAGTCAAAGTTAAGGTGATTGGTGCCAAAGACAAAAAGAGGATCGTCAGCCTGCATTATTTGTGTCAGCCGCTCCCCCAGGCCAGTTGAGTCATTTGCGCATGCCAGCTTTATTTTTCTTTTTTCCTCTGTTCCGGGGGTATTCACTTCGAATTCTGCAAGGTCTTTTATGCAGTCAAAGGTATGCACGACAGTATCATTATCCCTGAAAGTTATGTATTGCGCTGAAAGAATTTTTTCCTGCCTGAGTGAATCAACAAGCTCGTCTAATTTTTTCAGGTAATCTTTTCTCTGCCAGTGCTGCAGGTGCTCTGGGTGGACTGATGTTTTTGTCTGCTCTGCAAGCTTACTGTAAAACTGCATGAGCTCCTCATCGCGCATCATAAGTGTTCTCTGGTCAAGCTCTGTTTTTTTCCAATTCTCTGTCTCGATGTCGATTGCGCATTTTTTTTCGCGCAGCAGGTGCTCGATTGATATTGCTCCTGCCCCTCGCGCGATTTTTCTTGTGCTCTCGTCGTAATCATAGATTTTATAAGGCACCCCTATGCGCCACTGCGCCAGCCTTGTGACTTTGTTTTCGTGCCCTGTTATGAATTGTTTTGGCAGGATTCTTTTTTGCTGGTTTTCAGACAGATGCGGCATCTCTGCGTGCCAGACAAAATTTCTTATCCTTACATCCTCGTCTTTTGTATCATGCCCGGCATAAAAAAAGGCATCTGCATCTCCCAGGTATGCGTCAATGCCTTGTTCTGAGAACATTTTTTTGTATTGCTCCATCATTTCCCGGAATCTGTAGAATCCGCCGTGGCCGAGCAGCATCGGGCATGTGGGGACAATATGCTTTATTGTTATTGGCTCCCCTTTTATTGATCTTCCATCCTCGATTGTCCTGAAGTATGGTCTGTATTGCGCTTTCTTTTTTCCTTCGCCGCTCAGCACGCGCTCCAAGTATGTTATAAAAACTTTCACCATTCTGTAGTAGATATATAAGTAAGATATTTAAATAAGTTGGTATTTTGCACGATGCATGGAAGTTGATAGTGTGTTTTCTATTGCAAACCCTTTTGCAGTGTATTATATAAACAGGGATTTTATTTCAGATGAAAAAATCTTCACGAGCCGTCTTGAGAAAATAATTCTCGAGAAGGCAAAAGAAAAGTCAGAGGCGCCTAGATCTACTGCAAGATACAACAAGTATCTTTTTTATGAGCAGGAGATTTTCAGTTCAGACCTTCATCAGCTGAAAGGAAAATATATCATACCTATGACTGCCATCAGCGTTATAGACCCGACGACAGGGCAGAAGGAAATCATCTGCCCCTTCTCAAACCAGAATATCGTGACAAGCAAGATGCTAGGGCTTCTTGAGCGGCCAATACCATTGAAATTCTTGCAGCGGTTTGTTTTCTGGCCAGTATCACCGATTGATTTCATGTTCTGTTTCGGAAAGAAAGACGATAAAGAGGGCATTATCCATCCGCTTGAGAAGTTAGTCCATGCAGTTGACACCAGGATTCAAGGCATTGGTTTTGGCGGCTTGTTCAAGAACAATTATGAGACGAAGCAGGGAAACTTTAATGTCTATGCAGGAATTCTCGAGCCAAGGTATGCTGTCAATAGGTTCAGCAGGCACCCGCAGTCATTTGACCAGAAGATGAAAGAGCTTGGGTTTTCTACAGTACAAGATTACATTGATTACTGCAATGCCTCTGCATCTTTTTGCAGGAAAATTCTTGCCCAGAAATACGTCCATTTTTTCAGCAGGCTTGACCTTGTGAAGACACTTTATGACTTTGGGGTTCCAACTCTTCAGTATTTCGGGGAGAAAACCTCTTATGGCGCTAATGTCCTTGAGCTCGCCAGAAAATACTCAGGAGGCAGGTTTCCTTTTGGCTTTATTGGCGACGGGCCTCTCTCAAATGTGGATGAGATAACAACACTTGGTGTTGCCCATGATACAGCCATCCACAAGCTTTTTGGCTTTATCACAAAGCTCTATGAGTCAGAGAAAGGGGTTTCGCTGAAGCGCCCTAAAAAGAGAGAAGTCCCTGCTTGGGAGCAGAGGGGCAGTGCAGACGGCTGTGTAACTTACAGGCAGTGCCCGCAACATAATTTCTTTCTCTGTGAAATTCCTGAGTGCAGAAGCCCTTGTGCAAAAGACATAATAAATAATGAACTTTCAGAAAAAGACCTGCAGTATGTTGTGAAATTTGCAGATTACAAGCGGGTTGGCTTCTCAAGGATTGAACCGAGGCTTGTCCAGCTTGCAAACCAGGACTTCAGGGTTTTTGTTGGCGACAGAAGAACGAGCAAGCTGAACTCGTCATGGCAGCACACAGAGCTTACAAATAAAAGAATGGAGTTCATTGATCTTGAGGAATTTATCTCTAAAGTGGGGGGCGTTGGTGATTTGCGCGGCTCTGAGTTCACGTTGTCTTGCGACATAATGCGCATTTTCTCAAAGTTTGGCAAGAGAATACGGCAGAGGATCATAGCTAATGAGCTTGAGAGGCACCCTGAGCTCGAGGAGGATTTCTTCAAGACAAATGACCCTGAGACCTATGAAGGCATTGCTGCAATGCGCGGAACTGCTGTGCACAAAGTGATTTCTTTCCCGGTGGAGAATCTTGTGCATTATGAGACACTTGAGAAAGGTGGCTTTGATGTGGTGCCTTCTGAAAAGTACACGGAGCTTTCTTTTGTGCATAAGCGCATTGTCAAAAAAACTGGCGAGGAGATAAAAATAACATTTCGCCCGGACTGCCAGCTCGTGTTGCATGGCTCTGGCGGCCTTGATCTTATAATCATTGACCACAAGACAAACCGGAAGCTTCCTTACCCGTATGTCAAATACAAGAACCAAGGCAAAGTCTATGCGTACTGCCTGAAAAAAATCACAGGCATTCCTTTCAAGAATACATATCTTGTATTCAACCACATGGCTTTTGATAACCTGTTTGGCATGACTTTTTCTGTTCCAGAAGGATACTCTAGTTCAGAGGGGCTTTACAGGTCCCAGAGTTTCGTCCCGCCAACTGTGTATTATCCAGAGCATAACTTTGATGCAGAGATTGAGCGCGAGATTGACAGGACATATCTCGCCCAGAAAAGCATTAAAGAAAATCCTCAGAAATTTCTCAAGGCAAAAGCAAAAAAGATTAAGCGCGGTGAGTGCGCAAAATGCTTCTCAGACCAGGTTCTTCTCTGCAATTATTTCACAAGCGCTGCAGGCATGAACATTCCGCTGAAAGATGCTGTTGATAGCTTGAAAGAATAAAGCTTTAATACCTAGCCTGCGTTTCAAGTTTTTATGCTCAAAAAAATCTATGCATCATTGTATAAAGAATATGGCCCGCAGGGATGGTGGCCTGTCAATGGAAAATATAACAAAAACAATTTTGACATCCCGCGAAACAGGAAAGAGGAATTTGAGATAATGCTTGGGGCAATCCTCACCCAGAATACTGCCTGGAAGAATGTCGAGAAAGCCCTGCATAATTTAAGGGAAAAAGACTTGATTGACGCTGAAAAGATTAAAAAAGTTCCGCTGAAAAAGCTTGCGGAATTTATCAGGCCCTCTGGATATTACAACCAGAAATCAGGGCGCTTGAAAATCATGGCTGATTTTTTTCTTGCAAACAAAAGCCTGCCAAAAAAATCTGTTGATGAGATGCGCTCGCTGCTTCTTGACGTAAAAGGTGTTGGCCCTGAGACCGCAGACTCTATTATACTGTATGCTTTCAGGAAGCCGAGTTTTGTGATAGATACATACACCAAAAGAATTTTCTCTCGGCTCGGCATCTGCGGGAAAGACTGCAAATACGATGAGCTGCAGGATATTTTTCACAGCAATCTTCCATCTGATGCAAAGCTCTTTAATGAATACCATGCGCTTATTGTCGAGCATGCAAAAAGATTCTGCGCAAAGAAGCCTGACTGTGCAGGCTGCTTTCTAAAGAAAGAGTGCAAGCAAAAATTCTAAATCAAATATTTTGCCCAAAGCTATATATACTTGAAATAATAAGTATTAATACTATGAGTTTAACCAGTTTGCTAATACTTGTACTGCTTGGCGCCATTGCATTGGGAATTATTCTTGGCTTTGCCAAAAAAATCGCGAGAACTGTTCTCTGCGTTGTTGTAATTGCGCTGGTTATATTAGGCGGATATCAGCTATGGAAAGTATTTTTGTAAAAGGATCTTATTGAAAAAAATCTATTTCAAATCATCATTAACTCAATGAAAACATTAATATATGCAATCATAAATCAGAATTAAAAAAAGAGGTCCGATGAGCATGCTTGATTTTTTGAGGTTCTGGAAGAAAAAAGAAGAGATGCCTGAGTTTCCAGAGGCAGGAATGCCGGAAACAGGAATGCATGAAATGCCTCCTGGAGAGTTCCCAGGTGTTTCAGCAGCTCCTGGTTTTGAGCCGACAAGCGCAATGGCTCCTGAGCAGCCCCCTGTTTTTGGGAGAGAGCCTGCAGAGACTCCAAGGGCTTTTGCACAGGCAGAGCCAACAGCACTCAGTGCGCCATCTTTCGGCAGGCCATCTGCACCAAGTTCTGATAAGGAATTCCAGCTCATCAATGCAAAGCTTGACTCAATCAAGGCATCAATAGACGGCCTTCACCAGCGCCTTGACAAGATGGAGATTGAGAAGCAGCATAAGGAAGAAAAAGACATTTATGCCTGGCGATGAAGAATAAAAACTTTATTTTCTTTGGTATTGCATTCCTGGTTATTTTTCTTGACCAGCTAACCAAGTATCTGGTAAAATCAAATCTCTCATTAGGCCAGTCTATTCTTGTTATTAAAAATTTTTTCAGCATAACCTTAATCAAGAATTTCGGGATTGGCTTTGGGATGCTCAACACCCCTGCAGCAAGATGGATTCTTGTCTGCATAACAATAGTGATAATTGGAATCATACTATATTACTACAAACAGATTCCAGAAAAATATCTTGTGCTAATCGCGGCAGCGCTTGTTTTAGGTGGAGCAATAGGCAATCTTATCGACAGGATTCTGCTTGGCTTTGTCATTGACTTCCTTGATTTCACAGTCTGGCCTGCATTCAACATAGCAGATTCTGCAGTTACAATTGGCGTCATTGGCCTGATAATTTATTTCATTACAGAAAAAAAGTAGATACCGAAAGCAATAAATCAAGCGAAACATTTAAACAACAAAAATCATGATTTTCGAGTTTAAATGTTCGAAAACTCGCAAAAGTTTTCGAAACATTTAAATATAAGAAACTTAATTTAAATCTCGATAGCTAATATTTGTAAAAACCAAAACCAAGAGAGGTGAAGTAAATGGCTGAAGAATCAAAAGGAATTGCCCTTGCAATACTCGGCATAGTAGCGGTTATAGCAATTATCGGACTTGTTCTGATGTTCTCGAAAATGAAAGCTGCTACTGGCGACGTGTATGGCGGTGGATTGAAATGGGGAGAAGGCGGATGGCAAAAAGAAGGATTATCAACAAGATTCCTTCGTGCGCCTGAACTGCAGATACCAGGGTCTCCTTACCCAATTGAGACAGCAAGAGGCGGCGGAAAGCTTGGCGGAGAAGCTAGAACCACAGAGCCTAGGAAAAATGCTCCAGGACTGGCTTTCTATGAGAGCCCGATTGGAATAAGAGATTGCCGCATGGCAGTAGCAACAGGCTGGCTAGAAGCAGGATATACCGCGCAGACTGCAAAAAATAGCAGGATACTTTCTGAATACCCTAGCTGCTATGGCGTGGACAAAGCCTGGCCAGAAGGATTTATATCAGAGCAAATCCCAGGATTCTGCTGCAAAGAGCCTACGTATTAAATATAATTTTTTTTATTAATTTTTTTCTAATTTTTCTAAAACAAAAATCTAACTAAAGCATCTTATGCGAGGAAAGTATACAAAACAAGCAAAAAGTTTATATACAAAAACAGTTTTATTCTAAAAAAGCATAATAACAACAAAAAATTTGAGGTGATTATTGATGGATGAACATAACAAGGGTATTGCTATTGCAATTATAGGCATAGTTGCTGTTACTGCAATCGTAGGACTGGTTTTTCTGTTTTCTATGTCAAAAACCGGCGCATCTTTTATGGGCGGGCCAAAAATCTATGGTGGAGCAACAAAAGGAAACCTGTTCCCTTACACGAGGTTCATGGACCAGGATCAGCCTGTTGTCGAAACGCCTGGATGGGAAACTACTGTAACGGCTCCTGCTGAGAATGTATACGGCGGAGCAGCGAGAGCAGACCTGTATGTTGGCAACACAATGCCTACAGTCGAGAAACAGGTTTCAAGCGGCTTCAGGTATGGTAGAGAGCTAGGCAAGATTCCAACAGCACTTACATCATGCATGGCACTTGACTTCAAGGATGAAGCAGGCAATCGCGTCTTTGCACCAGTAGGAGTTTCAAGAAATATGCTGCAGGATTATGAGTTTGTCAAAGGGCAGTGCTTCAGGTATACTGCAGATGGAACCCCAGTCAACACAATCCTCTCAAAGGATGCGTGCTGCACAGTAAGGTAAATTTTTTTAATTTATTTTTTCTCTTTTTTTCTGTATTCTGTAATATCCGTTTCATAAGAAAAAAACAAAAGTTTTAACTCGAATAGTTTGTCTTTTTCAATTTAGAAGCAAAAAATATATAACAATAAAGTATGTCTGCTTCTAAATAACGCAGATTCAGCGAGTCTGCGGGATCAAAGAATTGCGCACTAAACTAGGGTTTTAGACCCGCGCAATTCTTTCATAAGCAAAAAGTTTATATACAAAAACAGTTTTAGTTATAAAAACATAATCAAGTAATAAAAAATAGAGGTGATTTTCATGGAAGAGAACAAGCTTGCTGTGGCAATTCTTGGAGTAGTTGTTATTGTTGCAATAATATGCTTAGTGTTTATGTTTTCTGTTGGAAAGACAGGCGAAGCAATTTATAACCCAATTTATGGCAGCTATGTCGTGCCAAAGATTTATACGAACTATAATCAAAATCCGTGGCCGTACTCAAGAGTGCTGGACCCAACAACAACGTATGAGAGGCCAGCTACAACAATGTCAGGTGAGGAGCCTGCAGGAACAACGTATGGTGGAGCATCAGAGTTCTTCATGACAAACACTCCAAAAGGGGTGCAGAGCACATTCGTGACCTATAAAAGGTCTGCTGAAAAAAGTATTCCAACAGCACAGACAACTGGCATAGCAATCAGATTCCCTGGCGGCATAAAAGCAGATTCTTGCTATGGAATGCAGCAGTATTATACAAAATCAGCTGACTCAACAAGAAACTGCTTCACAGAAGATGCATATGGCAGGGCAATCAACGCGTATATGCCACAGTTCTATGGCTGCTGCGACAGCTAAATTTTTTATTTATTTTTTTCTCTTATTATTTAATAACACCTTTCTGATGTTTGGTTGCTTCTCGAGCACGAATGAGGAGCGCCTTTTGATTCTAACCATTAAAAACGCAAAGCGTTTGGGGTCTCAAAGAGTTTTGCTCTTTGAAACTTTCCCAAAGTTAGAAACAAAAGATTTATATACACGAACGGTTACTATTCTCTAAAAATCAAACTAAAATAAAAAATCGAGGTGAATAGATAATGGAACAGTCAAAAGCAATCCCATTAGTAATTCTAGGCATTATTGCGTTGATAGCAATAATTGGTATTGTGTTAATGTTCAAGATGTCTGCAACAGGCGGAGCTGTCAGCGGAATAACAACTTGGGGAAGGGCAATCGCAAAGAGCGGCGGAAGAGCATACAACCCTTACGCACCGACCTGGGGAAAAGCAATCGCAGGCGTAGAGGCATTCAAAGTTGGCACCATCCTAGGACAGGCTTGCTTGGTTGTTGACAAGAGCCAGGCAGAGAAAGGAATCATTCCTATTGAAGCATTTAATGACCTGACAACAGGAAAATGCTATCCTTACTTCACTGGATTTGAGCAAAATGCAGACAGTGTCTGCTGCTTGGAATCATATATACAGTCAATGGTTCCGAGATACAATGTTATTTGAGGTGAAAAAAATGGAAGAAAAAACTATTCTATTCGTAATGTTAGGAGCTGTTGTTCTCGTTGCAGTAATTGGATTTATCAGTGCAATGAATGCAGAAAACACAGGGATGGGAATATATGTACAGCCTGGCCAGTTCCAAAGGGGACTTGCAATCAGGTCAATTGGCTCTGGCTGGCAGGATTCAGTCAGCATGATTGACCAAGGCGGATTTGTAACAGCAGGCGAGAGCCAAATACCTACTGGATCAAAAAGAATGACCCCAAAAATTCCTGGAGCATACAGCTCATGCATGCCTAGAGATGAGAGCGGAAACTTCATATACGATGCAAAAGGAGTCATACTAGTTGGATGGGAAGTGCCTAATTACCTAGCAGACCAATCAAACGTATTAAGATGCGCAGTAAATTATTTCAAAGATGTAAGCTATCAATACCCAGACAGCAAATGCTGCTGGAATTCGTATGAATCCAGACTTTCAGGAAGCACAGGAGCAGCATATAGAAGTTAGAAAAATTTAAATACTAAAAATAAAAACAATCAATAAGACCAAACGAGGTGAATTACATATGGAAGAAAAGAAAGGACTTGCTTTAGTGATTCTCGGCATAGTTGCAGTTCTTGCAGTCGTTGGATTAGTACTGCTGTTTAAGTCAGCATTAACAGGAGGATACAGCGTATCTTCAACACTGTATGGATCACCAAAGACGTACATTGGAACAGGACAGGCACAGAGGCTTGAAGGCAGCTGGGTTACAGGAGTTCCTGAATACAATGACCCGCAAAGCCAGGGGCCTATGGAAGTGCAGTATGCAGGATATTGGTGGCCTAGCCCGACATATCCAGCACAAGTAAGCCCATCTGTACAAAGACAAACATCTTGGCAGACAGCTCCTTGCTATCCAGGACAGCCAGCTGAAAGGCCTGAGTGGGTAGAGTGGTGGGCTGGAGACACGCCTTGCCGCATGGGTTAAAAATTTTTAATTTATTTTTTTTAACTAATTTTTTTAGGTGATGCTAATGGAAAATAAGGATATTTCAATGGTAATTCTAGGAGTCGTTTCAATTATTGCAGTTGTTGGGCTTGTTTTGCTGTTCAAGACAGCATTTAGCGGCGGAGCAGTCCACGGAGCTGGAATTTATGCGCAGGTCAAAGGAGACTTGTATGGAGGCGGATTTCCTGTTTATAGCAACAATTGCGAAACTCTTTATGGCAAAGGCTATATTTTCACACAGGGGCCTAGACATTTTGACTGGACATGCAAGCCAGGATTGAGGACAGAGACTTGGAAATGGAGAGCGCCTGGGCTAGATCCTTGGTTCAATAATCCCCAGTATTATGAGACAGAGGGGTATTGCTGCCCAATTGGTGCAGGATTTCAGTAATGGCAGGCAATAAAGAAACATTACTTTTAGCTGTGGTTGCATTATTTGCAGTCATAGGCGTTATTCTTATGCTCAAGTTCTCTTCTACTGGCCTTGGCATGTATGGCGGAAGCCTTTATCCTGGCAGGGCAGTTGAAAAAATTGCAGAAGAAAGGTTCTTTAAAGGCGGAAACCCTGAGGGTGTTGTTGTTGAGACACAAACCCGCGGCGGCTACAGGCAATATATGGGCATGTATGAGTGCCCTGAGAATTACAGGCCAACCAGCAAGTCTCAATACCTAGGTAAGTTTGAGTACTATAAAGATATCTGCGTGCCAACATTATATCCAGACGCGTATCCTGGCATTGTTTGCTGCCCATCAACATTTTCTAGAAGGTAATTATTCAACAAGGATTATTGCATACAGAGGTATCTCTCCTTCTTTTGGCTGCGCAACATTCTTCTTGAATTTTCGGACAGTTGCTAGAATATCAATTCCCATCAGCTCAAAAGAAGGCCTTTTTAGTATTGCAGGGTTTTTCTCAGCATTGCTGCAGAAATCGCACTGGCCATTAACAAGTGCGAGCGCCTTGTAATATCCTTTGTTGTAAAGCTCTTTTTCCATTGCAAGAACAGCTGCCTTGAAGTCCTCTGCTTTCTTGCCAATAACAAGCACTGCCTTGCTGTATTCGCCAAGCAGTTTTTTTGTTTGCTCAGGGCTTATCATATGGCTGCAGCTGCCTGAATTGTTGTATTTGTATTTCATGCTGACCCAGTCATTCACGTAAATCTTAGAAGTATATATGGACAGGGCCTCATCTATGCCAAAACCCTTCCCAATTGCCAGCACTATTTCCATCTCTGCTGGAACACTATATCCCCCAAAGCGCATACGCATACCTGCTTTAGTTCAGGCTTTTATATTTAAATATTGCTATATTGCAGAACAGATATACTTTTATATCCCTGCTTAGTTCTTCAGAAGTATGAAAAAAGAAAATAATAAAACAGGCGAGACAGATGGGGCTGAAGAACAAGAGGAAGTTAAAACCTGGGATACAGTGCTTGCTAATGAGCCTGAACCAAAGAAACCTGCAGAAGATGCCCCTCGGCAAGTCCCTGTGATAGTGCAGTTTGGGGAATTATCTCTTGGCGACAAGCTCAACAAGCTGTACCATGAGCTCAGAAGGGATGTGCGGTCTGATGACAACCTTCGGCACACAATCCAGAGCATAGGCAGTTCTATCGACCTTGGTCCAGGGCAGTATAAAACAGCAGCAGTGCTTCTGAAAAGCGCATACAGCCAAATAAAAATAGAAGCAGTTAAAGCAAAAGCAGCTGAGATGTATTCTTTGATAACTGGCGCTCCGATTGAGAAAAAAAGCTAAAACAGCGCTGTTCCCATTTCTTTTGGCTTTTTAATCCCTATCAGCTTCAGGATAGTTGGGGCAACATCACCTAGCTTTCCGTTCCTCAATTTTTGTATTTTTAAAAAATTGAGGCCAGCAGAAACTTTGTTTCTGCGCTGTCTTAGTTTCTCTTTTTTTCCAATTAAAATAAAGGGAACATCATTTAACGTATGGCTTGTCTTCCATTTGCCGAGCATTTCTTCGCAGTTGCCA
Source organism: uncultured Methanosarcinales archaeon (assembly GCA_964354285.1). GTDB lineage: Archaea > Nanobdellota > Nanobdellia > Woesearchaeales > ARS49 > JAWABT01. The sequence goes on from CAYGYR010000003.1 coordinate 91,161, forward strand.
TGGTCTGCTGTAACAATGCACGCTCCGCCTAAATCAATGGTTTTTTTCACGATTTGGCCAATGCACGCATCTGTTGCCTCTACTGCTTTTATTGCAGCAGTAAGATCTCCTGTATGCCCTACCATGTCTGGATTTGCAAAGTTTACAACAACAAAATCATACTTATGCATGTATTCCATGACATTTTTAGTTAGTGCTATTGCTGACATTCTTGGAGTTGAATCATAAGTTGCCACTTTTGGGCTGGGAATTATTTTTCTGTCCTCCCCTTTGAATGCTTTCTCTACCCCGCCATTAAAGAAATAAGTGACATGGGCATATTTTTCAGTCTCTGCAATATGAAATTGTTTTAGCCCATGCATGCTCAGCACTTCTGCAATCACGTTTTTCAGTTTTGGCTTTTCAAAGGCAACTGGAAGATTGAATTTTTGGTCATATTCGTACATGCACACAAAACTTGTCTTTTTGTTCTTGCCAAATTTTCCTTTTGCAAGGGCCATTGTTATCTGCCTTGCCCTGTCTTCCCTGAAATTATAGAAAATAAATCCATCTCCCTCTTTTATCCCTGTATAGCCGTCAATAATTGTTGGCAGGATAAATTCATCTCTTTCTCCGCGAGCATATGCTTTTTTTACAGCTTCCTCAGCGGTTTTTGCCCTAAGCCCATTTTCTGCAGTCATTGCTTCGTATGCTTTTTTTGCCCTATCCCATCTTTTGTCCCTGTCCATTGCGTAATATCTTCCTATGATTGTTGCGATTTGCTCATCATGCATTTCCTTCCTTAGCTGCTTGATGTATTTTAATGCAGATTTCTGCGGAGTGTCTCTTCCGTCTGTGAATACATGGATTAGTGCAGGAAGTTTGAGTTTTCTTGCGAGTTTCATCAGAGCGAATAAGTGGCTTGTGTGAGAATGAACACCAGCATCACTCAAAAGCCCAAGAAGATGCAATCTTCCGGCATTTTTCTTAATCTTTTTCATCATTGAAATCAGAACTTTGTTCCTGAAGAAGCTTCCATTTGCTATTGATTCATTTATTCTCGTGACTTCCTGCTTGACTAATCTTCCTGCTCCAAGATTTAGATGGCCGACTTCTGAGTTGCCCATGAATCCTTTTGGAAGGCCGACTGCTTCCTGCGATGCTTTTAGAACACAGTGGGGATTTTCTTTCCAGAACTTATTGAAGTTTGGTGTCTTTGCAAGCTTGACAGCATTTCCTTTCCTGCTCTGCCGTATTCCCCAGCCGTCAAGTATGATTAAGACAAAAGGTTTCATGTGCTTATTTCAGTGCATCTGCAATTGTTCCAGAAACATCAATTTTGGATACAGGATTCTCAATTGTGTTTGTTGTTATGACTTTTACGCCAAGCTTCTGCAGTTTTTTTAGTGCTCCCTCAACAAGTAAGCCGTGGACTCCTATGCAGTACATGTTTTTTGCGCCCATTTTCTTTATCTGCCTGATTGGCTCTATCATTGTGTGGCCTGTGCTTATTATGTCATCAACAATAATCACGTTTTTCCCTTTGAACCCTGTTCCTGGCTTCACTTTTATCCTCACAACATCTGCTGCATATCTCTTTTTCTTGAGGACTGTTGCGTGCATCTTAATTTTTTCTGCTATTTTTTCTGCCCACTGATAGCTCTCTATGTCTGGCCCAACTATTGTTGCATTGTGGCTTATTTTCTTCTTGATGTATTCAGCTATTGCCTCATTTGCAGATAGCCTTGTTGCATTTATTTTGAAAATGTCTTTAAGGCTTTTTATCCTGTGAATATGCGGGTCCAGTGTTATTACTCTGTCTGCGCAGCTCAGAAGCTTTGCCATTATCTTGTTTGACTGGCACTCTCCTGGATGGAATCTTTTGTCCTGCCTCATGTATGCAAGGTAAGGAGCAACAATGGTTACTGTTTTTGCGCCAAGCTCTTTTGCTGTGTTTGCTGCAAATATCAATTCTATCATGCTGTTGTTTGGCTCTGGATGCATGCTGTTGACAATCACAACATCTTTTCCTTTAGGGTCAAACATGTATCTCAGGCAGATTTCTCCGTCTGGAAAGTTCTTTGCATTGAGTTCAGAATAAGGAGCGTTTAGTTTTTTTGCTATTCTTTTAGCTAATTCTCTTGAGTTTGTTCCGCCAACAATAATCTTAGCCATCACATCACCACTTGATTGTTTTTCCTGCGTATTTTACGTTCCTGCCAAGCTCTTCTTCTATTCTAAGCAGTTGGTTGTATTTTGCAAGCCTCTCTCCTCTGCATGGCGCTCCTGCTTTTATCTGTCCGCAACCGAGGCCGACTGCAAGGTCTGCTATGAAGCTGTCGTTTGTTTCTCCGCTTCTGTGCGAGACCATGACATTCCATTTGTTGTTCATCGCGAGCTTTGCTGCGTCAAGTGCTTCTGTTATTGTTCCTATCTGGTTTATTTTCAGCAGCAGGGCATTGCAGCTGTCCATGACAATTGCTTTCTGTATTCTTTCTGGGTTTGTGCACAAGAGGTCATCTCCGACAATCTGCACTCCTTTTATTTTCTTTGTGAGTTTTGCAAAACAGTCAAAATCATCTTCTGCAAAGGGGTCTTCTATTGACACTAATGGATACGCGTCTGCGAGCTCCAGGTATTTTTCTATCAGTTCATTTGATGTGAGCTCCTGGCCTTCTAGATAGTATTTTCCGCCTCTGTTGAATGTCGATGCAGCAGCGTCTATGCCGAGCTTTATTTTCTTGAAGTATCCGAGCTTTTCCACAGCATCCATTATGTAGTCAAATGGCTCTTCAAAGCAGTTTAGTGGCGGTGCAAATCCGCCTTCATCTCCGATATTAACAGATGATTTTCCAAAATCTTTTGCGAGCAGTTCTTTTAGTTTTTGATAGACTTCAGAGCCTATCTGCAGTGCTTCGCTGAAATTTTTTGCTCCTGTTGGAAGAAGCATGTATTCTTGTATTTCAAGCTGGTTTCCTGCGTGCTTTCCTCCGTTTATTATGTTAAATGCAGGAATAGGCATCAGCATTTTTTTATTGCCAAACAGGTTTCCTATGTGCTGGTATAGTGGTATTCCTTTTTCAAGTGCAGCTGCCTTGCAGGCTGCCATGCTTACAGAGAGTATTGCATTTGCGCCTAAGTTTTCTTTGTTGTATGTTCCGTCAAGTTTTTTCAGGAAAGTATCTATTTCTTCCTGGTCAAGTGTTTTTCCGGTGAGTTTTTTTGCGATTATCTTGTTTACGTTATTTACTGCCTTGCTAACTCCTTTTCCAAGAAATCTTTGCCCGCCATCCCTTAGCTCTAATGCCTCATGGACTCCTGTTGATGCTCCTGATGGGACGCTCGCGCAGGAAATGCCTTTTTTTGTTGTTATTTCAGTTTCAACAGTCGGGTTTCCCCTAGAATCAAGTATCTCTCTTGCGAATATCTTCAGGATTTTCAACATATCACCTTTTTAGAACTTGGTTGGTATTATTGTTTTTAAATCTTGTGGTGAAGAAATATGTTTATCCTATATAACTAACATCCTTTCCGAACTTTCCTCTTAGCTTGGCAAGTGCTTTCTGTTGTGCAGCTGTTGCCTCTTTTGCTCTGCTTCCCAGCTCCTGCTCGAGGTCTTTTATTTCAGTGTCCATTGCATTTATGTTTACTTTGAGGCTGAGTTTTTTGTTGAGTATCCTTAGTATTTCTTTTGCACCTTTCACTCCGAGATACAGTGGATGGCCATATGTCTCTGCAAGCAGAGATACTGCAGGTATTTTTTTCCTTCCTGCCAGGCCTAAAAGAACTCCTGAAACTCCTATTATCGGCCCGACGACTCCGTAGAGATTGATATTTACGTTGTCCATGCCTTTTTTGTATTTTCGAATGGTTGTTTTATTGTTTCCTGTGCAGAATACCTTTGGCTTCTTCGGGATTATTTTCATTGCAATTCCGCCAAGGGTTATTACTTCTTTGCAGTTGAATTCCTTTACCACTTCAAGCACTTTGTCTGAGAACTCGTAGCATGCAACCTCGTCTATTGGCTGCACGTCTCCTGCAAGAAGCAGCAAGTCATTTTTTTTATTCTTGAATTTTTTGTAGTATAACTCTATTGATGGGAGCTCAACAAGGTTTTGTTCATTGACATAAACCGAGTGAGGCAGCGTGAATGAGCTGAACTCTGCCATTTTTGTTGCTTTTAGCTCGTCTATTATGAAATCAATGGCTACCTTGCCGACATTGCCTATTCCCGGAAGCCCCTCTACAAGTATTGGGTTTCTTAGTTGCGGTTTTTTCCCTTTGAAATCAATGTTCCACATTGTTTTATTTCCCTTCCTGCTCTTTTTTTGCTTTTCTCCTGTATTCTGCGTACTTGTCCTCAGGGCTGTATTTCGCTGGCTTGACTGTTATTGCTTTTCCCCCGCAGCCACATTGTTCTTTCATCGTGTAATTTTTGCAGTTCTCGCATTTCAGTATATGTTTCATATTATTCTTTTTCTACGCGAGTGAATTCTGCTATTGCTTTGTGCTCTTTTGCGCACTTAAGGAAGTCATCGACTGCCTGCTTTAGCGTTTTTTCTGCAGCCTTGTAATCATCTGATTTTATTGTTATGCTGTAAGTGCCTGCTCCCTTGTATTTTATGACAGGCGAGCCTTTTGCTTGCTGTGCTTTTTTCAGGGCTTCTTTTACTATCTCAACTCCGTTTGGTGCGTAGCTTGATATTTTAAGGTCTCCGCCAACTTCTACTTCATGCAGCCTTATCCTCAGCTTTATTACATCTGTCAGTTCTTTTGCCAGGTCTTTGTCAAGGATTTTGCTCAGGTCAATCTCTCCCTTAACAACTCCTTCAAATGCATCGAACAGGCTTGGGCATGTTTCAAGTATTTTTTCTGATACTGAATTGTAAAGCGCCTCAGCATTCTCGTTTTTCTTTTTTGCGACAAACTCAATTATTTTCTCTGAAAGCTGCTCTTGTTTTATCTGGTCAAGTTTTTTTCGTTTCTGCATCTCATTGACTCTTCGCAATGAAAGGTCAATGTGCCCTTTTTCCTTGTCTATCCTGAGAACCTGGCAGACTACTTTTTTTCCTTCAACAACATAATCTCTGATATTTCTTATCCTTCCTGGAGCTATCTCTGAGATGTGTATCATCCCTGTCCTGCCGTACTCGTCAAGTTTTGCGAAAACAGAATTGTATTGAACGGCTGTTACAGTGCAAAGAACAAGTTCATCTTCTTGCGGCATTCCCTCTTTCTTCAACAGCACTTTGATTTTACCCCCTACCTTTTGCGTTTGATGTATTGCGTTCGGCATCTAACGCCCAATGCCTAGCTTTTTTTTACTCCAATACTTCAAGCACTCTTGCTTTTACTTTGCTTTTTCCGCCTGTTGGCTCTGCAAGTGTCTTTCCGCAGACAAGGCAGTCAACCTTTAATGATGATTTGCCAAACATTATCTGCTCATTCTTGCATTTAGGGCATCTTATCTTGATGAATTTTGATGTAGTCTCAAGTATTTTTTTCATTTAAACTCAACTCTCTTTGCTCTCCATGCTTTTCCTGCAGTGAATATTTTCTTGCACTCGCCGCATGTGTATCTCAAATCAACTTTTTTGGATTGCTTTTTGCCAGTCATCTTGAACTTGCTCAAGGGCGGTTTTGAGTAGCGGCCCATGTTTCCAAGGCCCATTTTTCCTCTTCTTTTTGCTCTTTTTTTGCTTCCGTAACTCATCGGATGCTTGCTGTTTGGTGTTTTCTTTTTTGCTTCTGCTATCTTATGCACTGTGTGCTTCTTGCACTTTTTGCAATACATTCTTCTTGTTTTTGGAAGTTTCATGATAATTACCTCGAATACTGCTGTTTAGAAGTTGCTTATTTAAAAAGGTTTTCTTTTTGGTATTTAGAATAGCACGATTACTTTACTTCTATAGCGCTTCCTTTCTCAAGAAGTATGTCTGCTATTTCTGCAGGAAGCTCTTGTGTCTGCTCTGGCTCAAATGGGCCGCATGTATCCAGCTCTGGTCCGATAAATTGCTCAACTTTCTGGATGAATTTTATTTTTTTGACAGTGGGCTTGCTTTCTGTCTGCGCTTCGCCCTGCGTAGCAGCCTGTGTGTTTGCCTGCGTATTTGCCTGGATACTTGCATGTACTGCTTCCTGTATGTCTGACTGCAGTGACGCATCAGCCTCTGCCTGGTCTACTTTTGCCTGTTTTGCATCTGCAGTATTATCTATTCTTGCCTGCTCCATTTTGCTTTCCTGTTCCTGCATTCTGAGCTCAAGCATTGCATGCAGTATCTCTTTTCTGAAGTTGTCAAGGGTTTTTATCAGTTCATTGTATATTGGCCGCTCTATGTCAAGCAGGTTTGCTGTGTCAATTATGCTTGAGTTTGTCCTTGACTTGTTGAGGGCCATATCAATTATCTTTCGCTCTCTTTTTTCATATAATTCTTTCAGTATTCTTTTGATATTGTTCATCTGTACTTGTGTGCTGTCCCTTTCATTCACTGAAAAGACATCAAATTTTCCTGCCGCATCTGCCAATATTTTGGTCTTGTCCCGCAGGTAGCTTATTACATCTGTGCAGAAAGATGAGTCTAGCTTTTGCAGCTCATCTGCGCTCTTTTCCCTGCGCAGTATCTCGTATAATGTCTCATATGTTATTCTTACTTCTTTAGAATCTTCTAACATCATATCCCCCGAAACGATTGTTGCAGAAGGAGTATATATAGTTTTCTAGGCTAGATTAGTATACGTTATAAGACTGTTACTGAACGTCAAACGTCTTACGTCAAACGTCTAACATTTAAATCGCTTTCCCTCTGAATATCACTTTCTTTATGTTTTTCTTTGCAATTTCAACAAACCTGTTTATCTCTTCCCTAGAAAATGGCTTTTGCTTCTGCATTTCTGGATCTAGTGTTTTTTCTTGCAGGAAATTCTGAATCACGTATTTTTTTGCGTCTTTTATCTGCTCTGACATTTTTTGCATGTCTTCGATTGTGTGAAGTGTTGGGACAACTGTTGTCCTGAATTCGTAATCTATTCCGCTATTCATTATTATCTGGACACTCTGCTTCACTGCATCAATTAATTTCTTGTCATTCATTCCGCAGGCAGCAGGATACTTGTCAAATGATGTTTTTATGTCCATCGCGACAAAATCAATTAGTTTTTCATCAATCAACTGTTTCAGTATTTTGGGGTTTGTTCCGTTGCTGTCAAGCTTTACCTTAAGGCCGAGCTCTTTTATGTCCTTGCACAGTTTTGGAAGCTCTGGCGTGAGTGTCGGTTCTCCCCCTGTTATGCAGACTCCGTCTAGAAAATCCTTGTTTTCAATAAAGTGATCTTTTATTGGCTCCCATGGCAGCCCTTCAAGTTTCTCTGTGTCAAGGACCATTTCAGAGTTATAGCAGAAGGGGCACCTGAATGTGCAGCCTGGCAGGAAGATTACGCTGGATATCTTCCCATCCCAGTCCATGAAGCTGGTCTTTATGAAGCCGACTATTTTCATCTTAGACTTTTTTTATGACTTCTTCTTTTGAGGGAGTTTCCCCTCTCCAGCCAGCAAGCTCTTCATCTGTATTGTCATCTGTCAAGATTATTGATGGCGTTGCTCTCACAGAATAGTATGTTGCTTCTGCAAGGCCGTCTCTTGTCTCTATGTCCCATTCTTCTACTGAATATCCTTCTGCAATCAAGTCATTTGCCAGTTTTTTTGCATGCGGGCATCTTGGGCAGTCGTGTTTTGTGAATATTTTTATGCTCATTTTCAAAAACCCCCTTATTTTGCGAAATATCCTTTGTTTCTGTATCTGTCTCGCAGCTCTGCAAGCTTTCCTTTGTTCCAGCTGCTGGTTTTTGAGAAGAATCCTGTGACTCTTGTTATCCCTTCAACCTTGTCTGAGCCGCAGTAAGTGCAGTGCTCTTGCAGCCCTCTTGCCACTTTGTTGCAGCTCACGCAGCTTGTGAACTCTGGGCTGAATGCAATCTGGTCGTTTAATGTGTTTTTGAAGGTCTTTACAACGAAGCTTGAGATTGCTTCTGATTCAGGCCTTGCCTCTCCAAGCCAGACATGTGTGAGAGCTCCTGCCTCTATGAGCGGGTGGAACAATCCTTCTGACTTTACTCTTTGTATGGGGTCTATGCCGCTCGCGATGTTCAGGTATGTTGAGTTTGTGTAATAAATCTCGCTCTTTCCCACATTTCCTTTCATCACCTGGCTTGCCTGTATTGGGAATGCTTTTAAGTCAAGTTTCGCAAACCTGTATGCTGTAGATTCTGCAGGTGTCTGCTCTAGCACAAAATGCAGGTTGTATAGTTTGCTTAACCTCTCTGCCTCCTTGTTCAAGTGGGCGATTATCCTTAGCCCAAACTTGAGTGCTTTTGGAGACTCGTGCATCTGCTCTCCTGTATGGTACTGCACTAGCTCATTCAGGCCAAGCATTCCTATGAGGAAGCTTGCTCTTTTCATTCGCAGGTATTGCTCTCCGTCAAGGTCCATTGAGAGCAGGTTTTGCGGGCCTTTGTTTCCCAGGCCTATGAGTTTTTCTATGAATGCTTTTTTCTGCAGGTGCGCTTTTGCAGCTAGCTCTATTGTTCTTGTTATTTCTTCAAAGAGCTTGTCATCGTTCCTGTCTGCATAGTATGCCATTCTTGGCAGGTTGATTGTTACGTTTTGCAGGGCGCAGAATCTCATTTTCCAGGGTGTCTGCGCGTCATCAATGTCTGACTGCTCAAGCTTGAAGCTGAGCCTGCAGCACTCGCTTATCTTTGCAGTCTCTCCCCTGTCAAAGACATAGTATGAGTTTCCTTTTTCTGCAGATACATCCCCCAAGAGATTAAGGAACTCCTCATGCCCCTCTGTCTTAAAGAATTTTTCTGTCATATGGACATCTGGCTTTGGGAAGAAGAATGGCCTTCCTACGCTGTCTCCTTTCAGGTACTCTTGGAAGAGTGCTGTTGCAAATCTCTGCGCTTCAGGAAGGTAATCTGCATAGGTGTTCCCGTTGGATTTTCCTCCTGGCCCTACTGCCTTTACATCTGCAAAGTGTTTTGGTGTTTCCCAGTATATGTTTAGATCTGAGAATATTGACTGCCCGCCTCTTGCAATTGCCTGTTGTGCGAACTCAAACAAAAGTATCTGCGCGAGCTGCCTCATTCTCTTGTCATCAACACCAACAAGATAAGGCGCGGCAAATACATTGACTGCATCCCATCCGATTGCTCCTGCAAAATGGCACTGCAGTGCTGCTGAGAACTTGACAATGTGCTCGAGAAATACTTCTGGCTGTTTTGCAGGGCTTGCTATAGATAGTGCATTCGGGAGGTTGAGCCCGAATTTTGAAACATATGCAAGGTTCTGCCCTGAGCAGTACGGCCTGTCTATGAAGCCAAGGTCGTGAAGGTGCACATCTCCTTTTATGTGCGCGTTTGTGACATCTTCTGAGAATACATTCATCAAGGCATACTCTTTCTTTATTCCTTCTGCTATGGTCATGTTTGTTGCTTCTGGCCCGTGAGGCACGTTTGCATTTTCTTTGTTCGGCATTGTTATCATCTGCTCAACATCAAATACAGGGTAGCCGATTCTTGCGTGCTGTTTCCTGATTGCCTCAAATCCGTATTCCACTAGTTTTGCGTTTGTGAGCTCCCTTACCAGCGGAGCAGTGATTTCTTTTATCTTTGAGGCGCGGATCATGTTCTCTACTTCTATTGCGATGACATGGGCCATTTCAGGCGCGATTGTTGTTTCGCGTACGAGCGCTTCTTTTATTTTCTCGCGGTTCCATTTGACAACATCGTAGCTTGATGTCTGCACAAACAATGCCATGTCTGTGCTCTCTCCTGTTCTCGAGCTTATTTTATCAATCATTGTTTCAACCTCTCCACTTCTTGCAGAAATTGCGCTGCCTTGTTGAATTTCTTGTAAACAGAGGCGAAGCGCACATAAGCGACACCATCAAGCTCCTTGAGCTTTTCTACAACTAATTTTCCGATAATTTTGCTTTCAACTTCATCAGAGCCTGTCTGCCTTAATTTGCATTCAATCGCTTCAACTGCTGCCTGTATCTTATCATACTGCACTGGCCTTTTCTCGCAAGCTTTCAATATTCCATTCATGAGCTTCTCCCTGTCAAATGGCTCTCTTGCTCCGCTTCTCTTCAGCACATAGAGATGGATTGCTTCAACCCGCTCATATGTTGTGAAGCGCCTTGAGCAGCTGCCGCACATCCTTCTTCTTCTTATTGAGTCCATCTCAGGGCTTGGCCTGCTGTCTAGAACTCTTGTGCTGCGTTTGAAACAAAATGGACATTTCAATCTATCACCATTCTTTTGTTAATCATCACTCAGTAAAAACAATTCAAAACCACCATATGTTGTGGTTTGATGTTTGTCAAAATACAACAAGAGGAAGTTGTATTTAAGCATTATCGTAAGAGAAAATATATGATAAGAAACAATCTTTACTTTTTATCTTTTCCTTTTACAGCTTTGCTTACTAGCTTATTTAATTCAACTATCAGGCTCTCTATTTCCTTGTCATCCAGGCCGTGGCCTTTGCATCCATCCTCTATTGTTTCCATCACGCTTGCCGGGCATCCGATGCAGTGCATGCCATGCCTGAAGAATACTTCAACAGTCTGTGGATAGTATGAAACAATGTCCCCGATTTTAGTTGCTTTAGAAATTTTCATTGTAAAAAAATAAAGAAAAAGTAAGCAAAAGCTTACTTTTTGGTCTCAAGATATATCATGTATAGTGCTGAGAGTCCTACCAAGATGTATATTACCTTCTGCACCATTGGAATTGTTCCAAATATCTTAGCAACCAGGTCCCACTGTAGTATTCCTACTAGTCCCCAGTTTAGACCGCCTACTATCACTAGTACAAATGCGATCCAGTCCAATATATTTTTCTTTGCCATTTTTGTTATCACCTCTAATTTTATTAGAGACCAGCAGAATTTTATTCTGCGCTGCCTCTAATGGTTTTATATATGATTTACTCTCACACTATAAAAACATTTCTGTTCTGTCGGGATAATAAGAGACTGATTTTTTGATAAAATTTAAATAAGTAGCAGAAAAATGCTTATTCATGGCTAAAGAAAAAGCAATCATCACAGTCCTCAAGCTATTGCAGAAGCATCAAACTGGAATTTCAATGCTTGGTAAGGTAAGCAAGTCAGGAAATCCTTACAGAGTTCTTATTAGCACAATCCTTAGTGCGCGGGCAAAGGACACTGTGAGCTATCCTATCTCAAATGCAGTTTTTAAGAAGTATCCTGATGCAAAATCTTTGGCAAAAGCAAAGCAAAAAAGTGTTGAGAAGATAATAAAGTCAATTGGCTTCTACAGGAACAAAGCAAAGAACATTATTGGCTCTGCAAGGATTGTCCAGAGAAAGTATGGCGGGAAAGTTCCGAGAACAAAGTCAGAGCTTTTAGAGCTTCCTGGAGTTGGTTCAAAAGTAGCTGGCTGTGTCCTTGTTTATGCGTTTGGAATATCTGCAATACCTGTTGATACTCATGTTCACAGGATATCAAACAGATTAGGCTGGGTAAAGACAAAAACCCCAGAACAGACAGAGAGAGCTCTTGAGCAATTGGTTCCAAGGAAATACTGGATTGATGTGAATGAATTATTAGTTACTCATGGCCAGACAATCTGCGCTCCAATAACCCCAAGATGCAGCATCTGCCCTGTAAGAAAGTACTGCAGGAGAGTTGGGGTGAGGAAGAGCAGATAAGTTTTGAAACTTCTCAAGAGTAGTTACAATAGAAAAATTTATTAAGACGAATCTATTACGTTTATATTATGGCAGTTAAATTATCAAGTTACTATTGTTTCAGGAATAACTACCTGATGAGGTCAATTGAAGATAAATACAGCGCGGCACACTGGTTTGGTAAAGAATTGCTGCCGAAAGATAAAAAAACCCTGGAAGGCATAATTAAAGAGCTTGATGCATTAAAAGATGGCAGCCATTTTAAAGAAGGTAAACCAGAGATAAATAGCAAGGTTGTGGTTTTGAACGTAGTAGAACTCAAAGATATAACAGAAGACCCTGCGCAGGCTGCCAAATACTTGAAAGGAATATTTGATATATTAAAGAGATATTGGGTTAAGGTTGAGATGTACAGGCGGTTAGGCCAGTGCTTTGATGAAATGGGTATTATGCTTAAGCATAATGCAGACATCGCAAAAGCAATCAAATATGCAAATAATAAAATAAATTCTGAAAGATACTCCTGTAATTCAGGCATGTGCTGGAAGAATATAAAAAAGTATAAACAAACTGAAGCAGCCCCATTCTGAAATACTTTAGTAAGCGACAAAAGTAACTCATAACATAAATCGTTTTACTAAAGTTTGCAGGACATAACTATTTTAGGATTTATTTATGTCCTACATTACTTTAGCACAAAGCTTAAAAACTCAATAAAACAATCATATTCAAAAAGAGGCCCAGAATGCTTGAAATATTTTACTGGATTGGCGGAACTATTCTTTTGCTTGTCTGGATAGAGTTCCTTCTTTTCTTCAAAGACATAATTAATACAGGGAAAGTTAAGGCATACAAGGCAAAGATGAGAGAAAAAGAGTCTTTCTGGGTCATGATTGTCGTTTACATTATCTGCCTTGGAATTATGGCTGGCGAGTTCTGGAAATACACCCCAGAAGCAATGAGCTATGCTGGCTATGCAGGCATTGCTCTAATTTTCATTGGCGGGATGCTAAGAGTGCTTGCCATGCAGGAGCTTGACCGCTTCTTCACATTCCAGGTAATCATTCAGGAAGGCCATAAGCTGATTACAAGAGGGCCATTCAGGCACATAAGGCACCCAACTTATCTTGGGAACATATTGATAATGCTTGGCTTGTCTCTTGCTCTGCAGACAACATTTGGCATAATTGTTGTAATAGTGTTTTTCATTCCTGCAGTTATTTACAGGATTTCAGCAGAAGAGAAATTATTTTATGATGAGTTTGGCAAAGAGTATCTTGATTACATGGAAAAGACAAAGAAGCTTTTCCCATTCATATACTGAGGGGTGTTTCATTTGACAGAATTAATCTACATGACAGATTGTTATGCAAAAACTTTTGATGCGACTGTAGTCAAGGCAGACGGAAAATTCATTTTGCTTGACAGGACTGCATTCTACCCAGAATCAGGCGGGCAATTGACAGACACTGGAAAGCTTGTAAGAGGAAATGATGATTTCAAAGTTATTTTCGTAAAAAAAGTTGGCCAGGATGCAATTCATGAAGTAGACAAAGAAGGCCTTAAAGTTGGAGACAAGGTTCACGGCATTCTTGATTGGGACAGAAGATATGTGATGATGAGATATCATACGGCAGCTCATGTTCTTTCTACAGTAATCTATAATGAAACAAATGCAACCATAACAGGAAACCAGCTTGGGCTTGAAAAAAGCAGGATTGATTTTGATCTTGAAACATTTGATAGGGAGCAGCTTGGCTCTTATGAAGCAAAAGCAAATGAAGTATTGAAGAAAGCGCTTCCTATCCATATCCAGATAATGCCCAGGGAGAAGGCTTTTGAGATTCCTGCGTTAGTCAAGCTGAAGAAGCTTTTGCCAGAGACAATCAAAGACATCAGGGTTGTAACAATTGCGGGTTTTGACCAGCAAGCATGTGCAGGAGCCCATATCAAAAATCTTTCAGAGATTGGGCAGTTAGAGATAATTAATCTGGAAAACAAAGGAGCGAGTAGAAGAAGGATTTATTTTAAGCTGAAGGAGGCTTAAACATGAATGAAGGCAAAAAAGCACAAAAGGCACTTGATGAATTGGCAAGGCTTATTTACAAAAGCAAGCCTTCAATCAGGCCAGAGTATGTTGTTGGCTTTTACCGTGCCTGGACAAGATTGCCTGCAATAGAAAAGACACTGATTAAAAAAAGAATTCTCACACAGGAAGAAGTAGATAAAGAGCAGATAAAATTAATTAAGAAGTGTAAGAAGGATTTTAGGCACAGCTGAACTAATTATCATTGAATTAATTGGTATGTTTCCTAAGTCTAAAATAATAGTACAAGCTAATTAAAAAAGTAACAGCACCCATAACTATCAAATCCAGATTGAAAGCATGCGGTGCCCATGGTCTCAAATAAAAAGTAAGAAGCCCATTAATTCTTGAATAGATTCCAACAATTAGCAGCAGAACGCCAATTCCTAAAGTTATTTTGCTTCTACGCAGTTTTTGTTCAATTTGGCCCGTCATATACTGATTTAAATATTCATTGTTTAAATAGCTTTTGGCCCTCTGCAGAACTCAAATTATGTCTTGTCTGGATAAAATCTCTCTTGTACGCGTTCATAAAGGAAGTCTGTTCCTGGAAAGTCTATGCAGAATATTCTCTGGCCGTAATAAGACCCTTCTCTTTTGTAAAGGCCTTGGCCAATATAGCAAAATAATGTATAATCAAATGGCTCCATTGAAGGCCTTGGCCCGCCATAACAACACTTTCGTGAATGAACTTCAATCAGGTCATCCCTTTTTATGCCATATTTCTCACAAAGCTCATTCAGTATCTCATGAGCTATTCTTTGGTTTTTTATGAATGGAATCACTCTATCAAACTCTGGTTTCTTTACATTTCCCAGTTCAACTGCTTTCTCAAGTCTTGAAACAAGACTGTCAATCTCAGGAATATCTTTGAAAAAAGTTTCATTGAATATGGGCCAGACATTATCTGCTGTTTTGTTTTGCTCAGCGCAAACAGCAGATACAACCATTCCTTCTTTTACATAGGCAACACTGTTCTCATTGATTTCATCTCTTCCGTATGTGTATCCTGGCTCTTCTGGAAGAAGAAGCAGTGTTCCTCTCTCAATATAAGCATCCACAAATGTCCTTCCATTCCAGAAATGCCTTGCTTCAGGCTGTTTTTTCGCATCTTTTTTAAATTGCGGCTTCAATATTGTTTCTTTTCTTTCAACTACAAAAAAATCAATGTGCTTTGGATACTCAAATCTAGACTCTAGAGATTCAGCCATATTTGCATGCAAATTAAATCAAATATAAAAAAGTATGTTGCCTTAGGCACTACAAAAAAGATGTATAGAAATGATTAAAGTTTTCTTTCAAGCTCTCCAAGAGCGCTTGCAAACGCGTCCATGGAAGCAAACCTGTCGCTTTGGTTGCTTACTCCCCTGTGAAGTATGTCATCGAAATCTTCATTGCCTGAACCTGGAAAATTTATGGTTGGGTCGCTTGCGATGTGCGCAAAGTATTCTTCTTCTTTTGCGTATTTGCAATGCATGGCTTGCACTGGATTTTCTGGATGGCCCCAGAACTGCAGGTCTCCGAGCACAAGCGCCAGTGTGTATATATCTGTTCTTGGTGTGTGCTCTGGCATTGGCTTTCCTTCTCTCATAGCTATTGCTCCTGCTGCCTGTGTTGGAGAGAAGTAAGGTATTGTTCCTGATTCTGCATCCATTTCCCTTTTGCCAATTACTTCGTATGTGCCAAAGTCAATTATTTTTGGTTCATTGCCTTTTGTCAGCATAACATTTGAAGGCTTTAAATCCCTGTGGACCAGTCTGTAGTTTGCGTGTATAAATGCAAGCGGTTCTGCAATTTTTCTTGCCACAGTAACTTTTTCCTTTAAAGAAACATCTGGCAGAGTCAGTTTCTCAAGGTCGCCTCCACCAACATATTCTGTCACGAAATATGGAATAGCTACTGGAAATCTTCCTTTTCTTACTGCTCTTTGGAATACAGGGTGCCTTGTAGGGTATTTTGTTCCTGAATCAGTGACTTTTACAACACCCTGCCCATGTAGAAAGTTGCTCAGCCCATCTGTTATGTCTGCCTCTGCCCTGAACCTCTGCTTTTTCAGTTCTACATCTCTTGGCGAATAGAAGGATTGCGTGACAAGCGCCTTTATCACTCTATCACGCCCAGATGCTTTTTCTTTGGCTTTCAAGACATATGTGCTTCTGTTAAAACTTGCTGATAGGGCCTGTGTGATTGTATATTTGTCTTTAAAGAGTATTGAGAGAAGAGTTAATATCTGTGCAGTGTAGCTTCCTTGCGAAAAATCAGGAGGGAGTATACGCGTTGCTGTTGTTTTAAAATGCTCACACCTATCATGATTTATCTGCGGCGCAATTGATGTTGCATCCGCAAGTACCAATAGTTCAGTTGTATCCTTATCTCCCATCGTCTTCACTCACTCATACTTGCACTCACAAATAACACTAATCGCAGATGCGATGATAAATGTTATAATGAGTAGACACTGAGGGATTGGCAGGGGGTATTTAAAGATTGCGAATTCGATGTATGCTTCAGTAAAGCTTATAAATAGCTAGGAATGGATAAAATATATGGCAGTATATGACAAGAGAAGGCCAAAGCAAGCTCACTATTTTGAAGGGATATTTCAGCTCAGAGAGCCGACAGAGGAAGTTCTAAATTTCATAGCAGCTGAGTTTGAGAGGAATCCGGATGTCTGGATTGCAAAAGAAGTAAAAATGCCTAAAGGCGTTGATCTATACTTATCTTCGCAAAGATTTCTGAGGGCGCTTGGAAAGAAGCTGAATGACCATTTCTTTGGCATAGTGAAGTTCAGCAGGAAGCTACATACAAAGAACCAGCTGACAAGCAAGTCAATATACCGTGTTTACGTTTATTTCAGGCCTTTGAAGCTAAAGAGAGGGCAGATATTGGCAATTGAAGGTGAGGAATTTGAGGTTCTTGCTTTCAAAAGGCAGGTTAACCTGAAAAATGTCAGGACAGGAAAGAAAGAGAGAATGAAAGTAGAGGAAATAGAGCGCTATATCCAATAGCTCTTTGTTTTGGATAGCCTACAATCAGCAATGGCTTCATTTTAAGACTATTATATTTCCCCTGCCCTTCTTAATTTTTTTGATTTTTCCCATTGCCTCAAGCTCTGCTATCATCAGGGATATTTTTGCTTCTGACTGGGGGAAGTTCTTCCTTATGTCTTTTTGCGTTGCCCTTCCTCCATCTTTTTTGATGAATTCGAGAAGCTCTTTAAGATCTGCAGGTATTTCTTTTTCAGTTTCCTTGATTTCTTTTTCCTTCTTTACTGCCCTGATTTCCTCTTTTATGTGCCTCTCTATTTTTCTTTTGTAAAAGAAGATGGCTGCCAGGATCAGGCAAAACAGGACAGCAAGGCCTGCAATGTAATAGTATATCATATAGCTTTTTTCCTCAAAGTATTCATCTGTCACATTGAGCTCTGTCTCTGCGATTATGTCTTCCTCTTCGCTTAAGTCAGGGAAAAGTATTAAATCCAGCAGATACTCTCCATCTTTTACAATCACAACTTTTTCTTCTGCTGTGTTCTCCCCGTTTTTTGCGCTGATTGTATAGTTGCCTAATGGCACTGCAAAAGAATATGTTCCGTTTTTTGCAACAAATGTTTGTTTTGGAAGCGTGCTTATCTCAACTATGCTGTTTCCTACTTTATTAAGTTCAAAATCGTATATAGTTCCATATACTGTTGCTGCTGATGCAATATCTGCAGCCAGTATTATTAGTATGCTTAGCATAAGCGCTAAAACAAGCAATTTTGGCTTCATAATACTCTAAAGCATAAGATTAGTTAAAAAGTTTTCGTAACTTAACTTTTGCCTATTTTAAATATATACCTGCAAAAGTCTAGGTAAAGTGTCAGGAGGCGATTTAGGGCTTTGTAAAGTTTAAGAAGCTCATTTAGGCCTTTTTTTTCTAGCTTCAGAAAGTGTCTTTATAAAGAAAATCAAACTATACTGCTTCAAAGATTGGCTATCTTTACTGTGCGATGACCAAAGTCACGCACATTTTTTTTATTTTTTGAAAAAGCCGAAAAAAATATTACAAAACATAAGGAGGCAAAAATGAAAAAACTATTAAGTTTATTGGTTGCGGCAATCTTCCTGATAAGCATTGCATCTGTTGCATTTGCAGCAAATGAAAATGCAGGCAATGCAGGAAACACAGGTACACAAAACAATGCAACAGATAACGCGACAGTTTCTGATGATACTGGACAAAAAAAGATGACGCAGAAAACAAGCAAGGATTTTGAGCAGAAAAGAACAGAATTCCTGCAGCAAGCTCAAGCAAAAAGGCAGCAGCTGGTTCAAAAGCGAGATGACGCCAGAGCCAATCTTGGCGAAGGAGTCAATAATTTCAAGGCAAAGAGAGCTAAGTTAAGGGAGAACTATCTTGTAAAGAGAGCTGACCTGATGGAAAAAGCATCAAAAGCAAGAGAGAGAAAAGACGAAGCAAAAGCGAAGCAGAAAGAAGCTAAAGCAAGGCTTGCTGAGAAAAAAGATCAGCTAAAAGAATGCAAGGGCAATGCTACAGATGAATGCAGTACTCTAAGGGCAAATGCAAAAAAAGATGCGACAGAATTCCTGTCCAACATTGCAGACAATGTGCTTGCAATGCTTGAGAGAGCACAAGAAAGAGTAGACAAGTCAAAGCTAAGTGAAGAAGAGAAAGTCAGCTTGAAAGACCAGCTGGACCTAAAGATGGCTGAAATCGCAAGCACAAAAGACTCTATTGATGCATTCACTGAAAATACCACAAAAGCAGAGGTTGCAGAGGCAGCAAAGACAATAAGAGAGGTCTGGAAGGATGCAAAAGACCTGATAAAGAAAAGCGCAGGCCTTGCGGCTAGCGACAAGCTTGGTGGAGTGATTGTAAAATCAGAGAAACTGCAGGCAAAGCTTGAGAAAGCAATAAGCAAACTCAAAGACAAAGGAAAAGATGTCTCAAAAGCAGAGGAATTGAAAACTTCTTTTGATGCAAAGCTAGCTGAGGCTAAAGCACTGCATGAGGAAGCAAAAGCACTCTTCAATGAAGGCAAGGTTCCAGAAGCTGCGCAGAAAATACAGGATGCACATGCTGCTTTGAAAGAAGCGCATAGCATGCTCAAAGATATCGTCAAAGAGCTGAAAGGAACAAAAGAAGGAGTTGAGGCTCTTGACACAGCAGAATCTGCAGAAGGAAACGAGGTAACTGGCAGCGCAACAGCAGAAACAACTGAAGAGACTGCTGAGGAAACAGTTGAAGAAGCAACAGAAACTGCAGAGGAAGTAACTGAGGCAACCGAAGACACTGCTGAAGATACAGCAGATGATGCAGAAGAAACAACTGAAGACGATTCAGCTGATGACACTGCAGACGAGGAAACAACTGAATAAGCAGTTTATTTTATTTTTTTCTTTTTATTTTCCTTTTAAATATTTTTCCCTGATGAATAGAAACATTTATATATGTGCACGCAAAAACAGAAACACAGGTGAGGAGATTATGAAACACAAAATAGCAATTTTATTCATTGTGCTGGCGACATTATTACTAGTAGTTGCTTGCGCGCCAAAAGAAGCAGCAAAAAAAGAACAGCAAGTGGCTGGAGAGCAAGAAACAGCAGCTGATACAGATGTTAATTCAGTTGAATCTGACATATCTGATATAGATGCGATAACTGAAGAGACAGACATAAGCGACCTGGACAGTCTTGACCAGGACCTTGCAGACATCGAAGCTCTTGACATCGAATAAATTTTTAACACTTTTTTTTAATAACTTTTATATATCTGATTTCTAAATTAGTTCTTTATATGATAAAACTGGATGGAAATTATGGAGAGGGAGGCGGGCAGATAATAAGGACTGCTCTTGCGTTTTCTACGATAACACAAGTACCATTTGAGATTACAGGCATAAGAAGCGGGAGAGATAAGCCTGGCCTGAAAGCCCAGCACCTGAACTGCATCAAGTCTTTGGAAAAGCTCTGTGATGCAAAATCAGAGGGTGCAGAGCTTGGCTCAAGCTTTCTAAAATACTGGCCAGGAAAGATTAAGGGAAAGACAATAAATGTAGACATTGGGACAGCTGGCTCAATAACCCTGCTGCTTCAATCATTGCTGATTCCATGCTTTTTTGCAGACAAGAAGGTCAGGCTGCACCTCAAAGGGGGAACAAATGTTGCATGGTCCATGCCAATAGAGTATTTTGAGCACGTGTTTGTTCCGCGCATAGCAAAATACTGTGAAAAAATAAAGGTCCGGCTTAACAAAAGAGGGTATTACCCTGCTGGCAATGGTGAGGTTGACATAACAATACAGCCCAAGTTCAAGCTTGCAGATTATCCTGATTTTAATTCATTCTATAAAGAGCTGCACAAGCAGAACATGGGGATTAACAGCACAGAGCAGCATTATCTTATGCAGATCAAAGGCGTATCACATGCCTCAAAGGACCTTGAAAAAGCAGATGTGGCTGAGAGGCAGGCAAAGGCAGCAAGGCATATGCTTGCAAAATATAATGTTCCGATAAGCATCAGCACAGAATATAGTGATACAATATCCACTGGCTCTGGAATCACGCTTTGGGCTATTTTTTCAAAGGCAAAAGATGATATTGATATCATAAATCCTATACGGCTTGGTGCAGATGCCCTTGGCGAAAGAGGCAAGAGCAGCGAGGAGGTTGGGCAGGAGGCTGCAAAAGGATTAATCTCGCAAGTTGATTCAAAGGCGCCGATTGACAAGCACCTTGCAGATAACTTGATACCATTTATGGCCCTGTTCTGCCCGAGCAAAATCAAGGCATCTGAATTAACAAATCATACTTTGACAAATATCTATATTGTTGAGCAATTTCTTGGAAAAGTATTTGAAATAAATAAAGAAGAAAAAATAATTTCTAGCAGATGCATCTAAAGCATCGCTAGTTTTATGCTTGTCTTGATTGACCTTATGTCATAATCAAACTGCTTTTTCTGGTCTTGGGTCAGCTTGTGCTTGTCCATAAGAACCTCAATCTCAGATATCAATCTTATTGCCAGGTTTATGTCTCCTGAAATCATGCATTCTCTTGCGCGGTCTATCTTTGAGTGTATCTCTGGAAAGGTCATCTGGTATACTGGCTTGTGCTCCCTGATCTCCTCCATTTCTTTGTAAAGGTATTTCTCAAATGCTTTTTCTTTTAGTGCCTGGAGTTCCTCAACTTCTTGCTCTCTTTCCTCAAGCAGCTCAACGCCTTTTGCAATTCCTCTCTCGCGCTGCCTGAGCTCTCTTTCCTTGAATGCGAGATTTCTTTCGATTGGCTTGACATATCTTGTTTTTTCAATGAGCTCTGCCTCAGTCAATCTCAGCTGCTTCTGGAGATCAAAGTATCTTTTTTCAAGCAAGGGGAGGTTCTCTTTCAATGCCTTTGCCCTGTCTGCCTTGAATTTTTTGTCTGCTATCTCTTTTTTTGCAGTCTCTATTTTTTTCTTCTCAACCTCAACATATCTCAGTATTTTTGCGGCAGCTCTTTCTTTTTCAGCAACATCTCTTTTTTCTTTCTCAAATTTCTGCGCTTCTTTCTCAAGGTCTGATTTTGCTTTTTCAATGGCTCTGACTTTTGCAGTTATTGCTGTCTCCTCTTTCAGCAGCCTTACCATGTCTTTTTCAATGCCAGATACTGCGCCAACAACTTCTTTTTCTTTCTCTCCTAGGGCAGTGATGTCTTTTGTAACAATTTCTTTGAATGTTTTCTGCTGCTCTTTTATTTCCCTTGCTTCCTGTTTCAAGAGGGTTTCTCTTTCAACCCAGTCTTTTTTCAGGCTTTCAAGCTCTTTTTTATGGGAAACAAGCTCGTCCTCAAGAAGTCTTTTCTCTTCTGCAAGCTTTTCAGCAGCTTCATGCAGTGACTGGTAATTCTTGTTCCAGGTAAGCTCTCTCTCATCAAGATCTTCTTCTTCTGTCTCAAGCCGCTTTGCCTTTGTATCAACTTCTTTTTTCTTTCTCAGCGTTTCGCTGCTGAACTTTGCAACCGCTAGCTCTTTCTTCCTGAGCTCTTCAATTGCCTGATTTTTTTTGGCAAGCAGCATTTTTGTCTCTTCTGTGAGTTTTCTTTTGTGCTCCATAGCTCCGTCTATATGCTCACGCATCTCTTTTAGGTGCTCTATTTCCTTTAGTTTCTGGTTTAGCTCGTGATCTCTCTGCAGCAGGTTCTTTTCTTTTGCCTCAAGTATTTTTTCTGCACGGCTGACTTTTGACTCTCTCTCTGCAAACTTTGCTTTTATCTGATGCAATTTTTTGTCGTCCAGATGAATCTCTTTTTCCAGCTCTTTCTTCAGCTCGCCCATTTTTTCCAGGCCGCTGAGCTGTTTTTTCAAGCCGTGAATGTGCTCTTCAAGCCTTGTCTTCAGGTGCTCAAATTCAGTAACATCCTTCTCAAGCTCAATGGCAGTTTCTTCCTTGTCTCTGACAACTTTCATGCGTTCTGCAAATTGTTTCTCCTGCTCATCAAACTTCTTTTTCTTTCCGGCAATAACATCGCTTAATTCGCGGGCAGCTTTCTGCAGCTCCTCAACTGTTTTTTCCTCTTCTTTGGCTGATTTCTCAAGGCGCTTTTTCTGTTCTTTTAATTTTGGAAGGCTGCTTGTCTCTTCTTTTAGCGTGTACACTTCATTTTGAAGCTTTTTCTTGAGCTGTTCAAATTCAACAATATCCTTCTCAAGCTCAACGGCAATCTCTTCTTTTTCCTGGGCAAAGTTCATTCTTGCCAATGCTGCGCGCTCGTATTCATCGCATTTCTTTTTCTTTTCAACAATCACTTGGTTTAGCTTGCCTGAGGCTTTTTTCAATTGCTCTAGTGCTTTTTCCTCTTCTTTTGCCTCCTGCTCTACTGATTTTTTGTGCTCGGCAATTTTTTCTATCTCGCCTGCATCTTTTTTCAGCTCAAGAAGCCTTAGGTTTCGTGCTGTGATTTCAAGGTCAAGCTCTTTTTTTTGCTGCTCAAGGCCGTTTATCTTGTCTTGGATCGACTGGAGAATTCTTGTTTTGTTCTCAATTATTTTCATGCCTTTTGCTATCTCCTGCTCCCCTGCAGATATTTTCTGCTCTTTTTTGGTAAGATTCTGCATCATTTTCTGCACATAATTTTCTTTTTCTTTTATCTCTGCAGTCATCTTCTTGATCTGCGTAGAATAATCATTAGAAGCAGCTTGTGATTTCTTTATTTCAAGCATTTTTATTTCATGCGCTTTCTCAGTCTGCCTTAGAAGCTCTTTTGCTGCGGCAAGCTCAAGCCTTATGCTTTCCTGCTCTTTCTTGAGTTTTTCAGCCTTTGCCTCTGCATTTCCTGCACTCCTTTCCTTCTGCAGTATCTCTTCCTCTTCTGTTGCAAGTTTCTGCTCGCGCGTCTCGATATCCTGCCTAATTTTTTGCGACTTTTTCTCCTGCTCCTTGAGCTTTGCACTCGTTTCTTTTATCTGCTCTGCATATCTTTTAGAATCAGCCTCTGCCTTTTTCATCTCGGCAAGCTTTGCTTCGTGCCCTTTTGTTGTGACTGTGAGGAGTTCTTTGGCAGCATCAAGCTCTTTTTTTATGCGTTCATGCTCTTTCTTGAGCTTTTCAACCCTTGCCTCTGCATTTCCGACAATTCTTTCTTTCTGCCTTATCTCTGCTGCTTTCTTGTCAAGGTTTATCTTTACGTCAGCCAGCTGCATTGCCTTCTTCTCGAGCTCTGCAGCCTTCTCATCTGTTGTTTTTGAAAAAAGAGCAAATATTATTGTATTGTTAAGCATACCATCCACCCCTTTAGTTAGTTATAAGTTTGTTACACTCTGCTTGTCTAGCTCTATTTATATACTTTTGTTATTCCTAGGAAATGGTGTTTTTGCAGGAAATGGTGAGTAAAATGCATTTAAGAACCATAAGATTTTTAAGGGGGCCTTGACTTTTGTGTTGCAGAGGGATTATTATGGAAAAACTAAGTTGTACATCATGTAAAAAGCTAGTGTCAGTTATTTCAGGCAGCGTGAAATTTCTCTGCCCGAGCTGCGCAAAATACCAGATAGTTCGCTGCGGGGGCTGCAGGAAGATGGCTGCAAAGTATAGGTGCCCTGAATGCGGTTTTGAAGGGCCTAACTGACGATGGCAAAGGTAATTGTCACATTAAAGATAATGCCAGAGGACCCTGATGTTAACCTCGATGAGGTGAAGCAGAAGGCCGAAGAGGTAATAAAGTCCTTTGAGGGAATGATGAACCGTACAGAGATAGAGCCTGTTGGTTTTGGCTTGAATGCAGTGATTCTTGTGTTTGCAGTTGACGAGAAAAAAGGAAGCCCTGACCCGATTGCAGAGGCTATAACCCAAAAAGTGCCTGGCGTCAGGTCTGCGGAAGTCACAATGGTTTCAAGGGCATTAGGTTAGCTCAAACAAACAAAAAAACGTGCTGGTGGTGGATAAATGGCAAAGAGCAAGTTTAAAATAAAAAAAAGCTGGATTAAATGGATTTTGATTGTTGCGATTCTTGTTATTGTCGGGCTTCTTTATATTCCGACTCTTGATAAGAAAGAGGCAAAAGAGGAGCCTGTTGCCCCTGTTTCTGTGCCGCAGGTTGAGACTGGCGCGCAGTTCGGGGACTTGATGAAAATAAATTATGTTCTTTCTTATACTAATAGGACAGTCGTTGATACTAATAATGAGACCCTTGCAAAGAAATACGGCGTTGATACATATGCTAAGGGGCCGTACAGCTTTATCTTAGGCCAGAGTGGAAAGCTTCTTGGCCAGAACGGAGAGGTTAAGGCATTTGATGACGCCCTAAAAGGAGTAGAAGTTGGAGACAAGAAAACACTAGAGATCAAGCCGAGCGAGAAAGTGCTTGCTTTCCAGATAAACCTGAGCGATAAGAGGTCCAGGCGAGTCGCAGTGCCTGCGCTGCAGAGATTCTCTATAGAAAAGTTCAATGAAACATTCTCGCAGCAGCCTGTTGTTGGAAATACTGTCTTAAACTCTGAAAAATATCCTTGGCCTTTCAAGGTCCTTAATGTCACTGATAAAAGCGTTTATGCACAGATAATCATACAGCTTGGTGACGAGGTTATTATCCCTGGCAGTGAGTGGAAATCTCTTGCATTAGATGTCGGGGAGAAAGTGATAACCTTTGCCCAGAATCCAGAGATTGGCCAGGTCATAAAAACTCCTTACGGGACTGCAACTGTCACAAATCTGACAAGGGGATATATCTGGTTTGACCACAAGCCAGAGCTTGGCAAGGTCTCAAAGCAGACAATAGCAAAGCAGAGAGAGGGCGGGCCAGTGTTTGACTTTGCTGTCTGGAAGATAGAGAAGGATGGCTTCATCATAAGAAGGACAAATTACCTTCCGCAGGAGCATCTCAAGCTTGATGTTGAGGTCTTGGATATAACTGCAGATGTCAAGAAAGTAAAAGAATAAGTTAGCTCTTTAATTTTTATA
>CAYGYR010000004.1:0-97406 GCA_964354285.1 uncultured Methanosarcinales archaeon
TTGACGGAATAGCATCTGCAGGAAAGAAAGCAGTAAGGGGTACTGCAAAAGGGCTTGAATTAGTGGTTGATATTGCAGTTAACGCAGCCTATGCCGCAAATCCACTAAGAGATGTTAAAAATTTCTTTACTTCAGCATACCACCTTGTTAAAGACAAGTGGAGCTGGAAAGAATACAAGACAGGCCTCAAGAAAGGAAAATTCCTTGGCAAAGGAAACCTCGCAAATGTCTTGTTCACAACAGGAATAGTTGCATCAGGAATATACCCTACACTGT
Source organism: uncultured Methanosarcinales archaeon (assembly GCA_964354285.1). Lineage (GTDB taxonomy): Archaea > Nanobdellota > Nanobdellia > Woesearchaeales > ARS49 > JAWABT01. The sequence goes on from CAYGYR010000004.1 coordinate 277, forward strand.
TAGGATTAAGGGCAGGAATAGGTGCAGCAAGCTACCTTGGAAAAAGATACTTAACAAGAGCAAAATGCAAGAAAAGACTAGCTAACTTCTGTGATAAGTACAAGAAGCCAATCTCAAGACTGGGAAGAACATTCCTTGGTATACCCAGAGACAGCATAGAGAAATACCTGAGCGGGCAGAACATATGGAATGAGCTTACAAAGCTAGAGAATGATAAATATTACAGGCAAAAAGTGCTTCCAGCAGTGCTTGATGCCTCAATAGCTGCAAAAGGATATGCTGGGATTGTGGGAATGAAATGGCTTGCAGGAGCAGCAAGCAAATATTCTGGCAAAATAGAGCAGGCAACAAAAAGCAAAATCATAAAGAAACTTGCAGGATTCACTTCAAAAACAACTGGCTTTGCAAGAAATGCATTCTCAGACACACTAAGCGCGCTTGTTTTTGCAAGCGGAGCGCACAATGTATGTGAAATCGGAGCTGAGAAATGCTATGATGCAGTAAAAGAAAACGTAAAATATGCTGCAGATGGAGAGCTGGTTAAAGATGTAAAGAACTATTTTGCAAACAGCAAGTATAAGGATGACATTGTTGCAACAGTTTCAGGCTCTGCAGATGCAATAGCCAAGTATGTTAAAGAAAAGTTTGGAGAGGCAAAACAAAAAACAGGGGAGATAGTAAGAAATCCAGTTGCAGCAATAATAAATCCAGAAGAAAAATATGCTGTTCTTGTTGCTGGCTATGATGCAGAATGTTCTGGCCCTTTTGCAATGTTCGGTATGGGGCCAAAAACAAATGAAAGATTCCTGATGGAGCAGTGCCAAGTATATCATGACCTGCTTGACATGGGATTTAAGCCAGAACACATCAAGGTGCTGATACCTGGCGGATTAAACCCAAAGCATTCTGACAGTCACTATCCAGAAGGATGGAAAGAATTAAAGCAAGCATACTGTGACACAAGCTACTCTCATGATGCAACAGAGGCAAACCTTGAAAAAATACTGCGGGCAGAAGGCAAAACAGTTGATGGCAATGATGCCTTTGTTTTTTACATGTCAACCCACGGCAACAAGGGATTTGAGTGGGATGAAAAAGCATGTAATTTCAAAAGGCCAAGCTATGTGGGAATAAACAATGGCAATGATACTGTCAATGATTATGAGCTTGCAAATTATGTCAAAGATATTAATGGTGGGAAGGAGCTTTACTTTGTGGATGCCTGCCACTCAGGAGGGTTTGCAAAAGAGCTGGGCAGAGGCAATGATATCTGCGTGACTGCCTGCAAAGTAGACCAGCCAGCAGTGATGCATGAAAACGGAGACTCTCTCGGAAGCTATTTCATGGAAGAATTAAAACAGCATGGCGGGATAGACGGCAAATTAACATATGCACAAGTGAAAGACTGCCTGAAAGCATCCCTTGACAAGTTCAAAAGAACCTGGCCAAAATGGGTAAGCGAAGCTCAGGAGCAGACGCCCGTGGTTGGGAACCAGGAAAGAACGAATCATGTGCTTTACAGCTACAGCTAATCTTTATAAATTGCCAGCTATTGTTTGCATTTTATGATATACGCAGACCTTCATACTCATACAAAAAACTCAGATGGAGTATTGAGCAATGAAGATTTAGTGCAGCACGCAGTGAAGAATGGGCTTAAAGGCCTTGCTGTCACAGACCATCAGTCTTTTTCTGAGCAGAGCAACATCAAAAGGCTTGCAGAGTCATCTGGACTGGAATACATAACAGGAATTGAGCTGAAAACAACAATCCAGCAGTCATTGGATAAGCATGGATTTTCTGGATTGCTTTCAACAATGGAGATTCTGGTATACGGATTAAATGAAGGCTGCCCAGAGCTTGCAGCTTTGCAGGGAATGATAGACCAGCATATGCTATTAAAAAAAGAATACTATGACATGATACGCAAAGAGCTTCTAAAACATGATTATTCTGAAATAGATGGCTCTGCGATTAAAGGGCAGATAATTGTGACCAAAGAAGAGACAGCGGCCGGCAAGAAAGAAGGAAAAACTATTTCCCAAATAGTCCAGGACAGGACAGGTGTTACGCATACCGCAATGAAGAACTTTTATGTCTGCACAATCCAGTCAAAAGTCTATGCTGAACTTAATGATCCTTTTATGAGCCTTGACACAAAAGAAGCAATAACTAAGGCAAGAAAATGGGGAAAGCTTGTTGTTTTAGCTCATCCTTTAACAGAATCAAGAAAAGAACTTGCGCCTTTTTATGAAAAAGCCATGCCAGAACTGGTTGAAGCAGGGCTGCAAGGCATTGAACTTAATTATCCTGAACATACAGAAGAAGATAAAAAATTGATAACAAAGTTTGCAGACAAGTATAACCTTGTTTTAACTGGCGGCTCTGACTTCCACACGTCAGATGATAAGCTATACAAAATAGGATGTTGTGGTGTGGATGAACTGACTTTCAAGAAGATCCAGAAGATTTGTTCTTGAGCTAATCTCTTTTGTAAGAACATTTTTCCGAAAAATCCGAAACTTTTATAAACTTTTAAGTCTTAAAGTATGTGATTAGAATGAGCTTTGCAATCACTTATTCAACAAATGAACCGCACTGGATAGATTATCAGGTTAAAATAAACCCAACCACGTATGAGTTCACTCTTTTTAAAAAATCTTTTACACATGCCTCTGATAAAGAAATAGTATCAAAATTACTTTCATTAATAAAAAATGGCTTCTTTGATTTAGAAGATAGATATGAAACAGAGGCAAGATGTTGTGGCCATGAAGAAATTCAGGTTAAACTAAACAACAAATCCAAAACAGTACACGCAAGCTATTGTGACTTTTCAGAGATTCCTGAACTGCTTCAGAACATTCTTAACATAATCCGTGATTTAATTAAAAACGCGCGCAAATCAGACGAATTTTTAGATACTTTCATGGATATGAACAAATACATTGAACTGGAAAAAAAATTTCGTGAAACAGGAGAAGCGCGAAAACTGTCTAAAATGAAAGATGATATTCTTCTTCGACCAAATTTGCCTAAAGATGATAAAGACTTTTTTGAAAGGTGTGAAAAAATCCGGCCGATTCAAGATCGCCTTGATATACTTTGGGAAGAGTTTCTCAAGAATACGTTTGGAAAGAAAAAGCAGAGTAACTGACTTATGCTAATCAATGATTTCTAGCATTATACTCCATCAGCATTCTTCCATTGCTCCAAGAATTAAAATGAAGAAGCAGTCCTAAATCAAAATCTTTCAAAGGAGTTCCATCTGTGTTGCACATATCTTCTATTCCTTTTCTGCCTTGGATGTAATCAATGATGTCTCTGCTTTTGTTGCAGGTATAGTCCATGACATACTGCATCATCTTTCTTAAATCATAGCTTTTGTTGTAATTATCCAGCAAGTCTCCTTTGAGCACGAGCCGCAGTGTTTTGTCAGGATCAGTTATCTTGCCATCATGCCCCCAATACCAGTCAGCGTAAGCACTGTCTATTGTCTTGAGTATCAGGCCATCTTCAATTTCCTTGAAATCATTGCCGACTCTAAATTTCATTTTCAACCAGGCTGGGACCAAGATTTGCTGCATCGTTTAAGCCGACAAGAAGCTCTAAATCAGTGTTATCTAATCTCCTGTCTTCTATTTTAGGCATCCTGTAGCGTTTTTTCCTGCCTTCTGCATATGCAATCACAGATTTGCCATACCTTAATGCATACTTCAGAACAGAATTAAGCTTCTTCCTGAATTCAGGATGTTTGTAATATTCTGTTCTCAAATCAATATGCATTTTGCTTCTTATTGCATCTGCAGCAAATGCTGGCTGTTTGTTGTGTATGTACCTTACCTCGTGATATGCAAGGTCAAAGCAGTCAATTATTTCTTTCTTATCCACTTCAACATTTTCGATTTTCATGATAATATAAAAGATAGAGATATTAATATAGATTTCCTCGAGAAAAATTGAGTAAACCCATCAGCTTTTTAAACTTCTAAAAATATATTTCATTTATGGAACTAGCAAGCAATTCTCTGACAAAAGTAGTGACTGAGAGATTAAAACGTATGAAATTAGATTGGAGACTTATGGCCCGCATGTTCAAAAATAGCCATAGCTATTATGATGATAATAATTTTTCTGGTCGTTTTGCAGAAAAATATGTACGCACTGCTTTGGAAAATGCCTGTGAAGATTTAGAAGAGCAAGTTATATTAGACCCAATCCTAAGTGAGAAAAGAACAAAAAATTATTTATTTGTGCCAAAACAAGGCAATGTTTTAATTTATACTCCAGATAAGCAAAACTGTTGTGAACTTGATGAACTGCTACTTATTGATAATCTGCCAGTAATATTTGAGATAACAATTGCCAAATGGAAAGGCGGAATTGGCGGTGTGAATGCTTCCAAGCGCACTTCCCGAACAATACATAAATTTATGCCTAAACTGCTTGATGTAAAAATAAAACCCGTGATGGAATATTATGAAAGACCTTGCGGCTACGTAATTATGGCTCTGCCTGATCAAGTGCACATGAACAGCCCATATGTTAAAAACTTTATAGATATAGGGGGCATCTTTATTCCACTCCCTTTTACTTACGATCAACTTAGAAAAGAAGCTGAACTAGTTAAGAAAAGTTGTGCTTTGTAAATGCGCCGAAGCAAAAAATATACTTCTATTATTTTTGTTTTTTTCCCGTGATGGAATGCTATGCTACCGGAAAAATCAAAACAGAATCGCGCCTTCATGTGTCCATGCATATCTTACATGGCCGTCTGGGAAGAATATCAGCTGTCTTATTGCATTGTTGTTTGGCCGTATTGTCAGGCAATTGCTCAGGCAGATGTTTTGCCCTTTGTAATCATAGACTATTGCACCATGAACAAGTTCCATAAGCCTTGTTCCTTCTTTATCAAGAAATTCTCTTGTATCATCTATTGTTTTTTGAGGAATTTTATGCTCTTTTGTGTAAGCCAGCACACCCAAGTCTTCGCTTTTTGAAGGCGTCTCAACTGATCTTACTGTTAACTGCTCGATGCCATGCTGTTTTGCAAAATCAGCAAGGTTTACAACCTCTTCCACGCTGTCAACATAATCTTTAACCAGTATGCATGAAAACCTAACTGAAAGCTTATGATCGTGAAGCTTATCTGCAAGCTGAACAAGATCTAGCAAGTTATTATTGTGTGGCTCGTATATCTCTTTATTTTTTTTAGAATCATAGTGAACCATTGAGATTGCCATTGTTGTCATGCCCAAATCATACCAATCTTTCAAATGCTTGTCAAAGGAGTCATCCATCAGCTTAATCCCATTTGTCTGCAGCTCTATCATAGGAAAATCGTGCTTCTGAAGATGTTCCATGAATTCAGTCAACTGCTCTGGAAACAAAGTCGCCTCTCCTTTTGATGTAATCAAAACAGTTGTGGCGCCTAATTTGTTTGCCAGCTTTGCACCTATATCAAAATTTCTCCAGTTTATTTCAGGCAGCTTCATGCCAACACCCTGAGATGGAGTCATCTTTGAGATGCAGTACGGACACCTTGCATTGCATGCCTTGCTGCCTGCAACTATGCTGTATGTCTGAACATATGGTTTTTCATCATTTGCCATGCATACTCCTAGAAGGCAGATGTTTATAAAGATGGTGAGTGTATTTACAACTCCAAAAACCCATCAATATCCTCAGCTACTTTAGCAATCTCATCATATGTTCTTGTTATGTCTTGCTTTATGTCTTCAATCAATCGCTTGAGATTGCTCTCTCTTAGCAGGTATCCTCTTCCGCGGGAGACAACCATTCCTTTTTCCATCAAAGTATCAATGTGGTGAAGGACTGTTGCTCTGGTCAATCCTAATCTGTTTGCAAGATCATCGCTTGAAACAGGATTTCCTTCTTTTGCTGCTTTTAGAAGCTCAATAAAGACCCTGAAACAGGATTTGTCCCTGTCTCTTAAGTTGAACAGCCCTAGAGAGCTGCCAAACCATTGCAGCTCATCATTTAGGGTCGTTCTTAAAGGCTTCCTAATCTGTAGGATTGTGATTCTTTGTCTTACAATCATTTTCAGCCCATGTATGACGGAGCTTCTGTTGTGTGCTCTGCTGATTTTTTAATTGCCTTGTTGTGCTTCTTCTCTGCCTTCAGCAATGCATCTGGCTTTTTTATCTTGCCAAACTCCTCTTCATATTTCTTTACAACAGTGCCGAGCACATCAAGCAGCATTCTTGCATGCCATGGCTCAAGCATTATGACGTTGTGCTTCATCAGAAATGTCGGTCCCTGGCTTCTTGGGTCTGTCCTTGGAGTGATGCATTTGAAATCCAAGCTTATCTGCGTTGGCGTGAAATTCATGCTGCACTCGTGAGCAAAAAATGGCTCGCCGTCCATTATGCTAATATTAATCTGTTGTTTTGTTGGTTTTTCTTCCATTTAAATTCACCTCTGATAACACAGACTCGCTGAGCGAGTCTGTGGGATAACAAATTTTATTTGTTATTTAGCCGGAAAGTGACGCTGGTTAATAAAACTTTCGATTCAAACCGAAAGCTTTAAATATCAGTATAGTTTTATGGCTTCTTTGTTGATTTAAAGTCAACAAGAATTAGGTGGATAAAATGATGATTAAACAAGAAAAACCAGAATTGCCAAAACAAGAAATGCAAAAAGAAAAAACAATTGAGCCGCATGCAACCAAAACAGAAGTTGAGCAACTAAAAGAACAGTTGGTAGAATATATAGACCAATTAAAACGCTTGCAGGCAGAATTTGAAAACTACCAGAAAAGAGTTGACAAGGAAAGGAAAGAATTTGTCTGCTTTGCAAACGAAAGAATGGTCTGCGAACTATTATGCATACTTGATGATTTTGAAAAAGCACTTCAATCAACACAAGATGAAGGCATAAAAATGCTTTACAGCAAGTTCAAGAAAATTATTGAGCAGCATGGAGTGAAGCAAGTAATGCTTGCAAACGGCCAGAGATTTGATGCATTCAAGCACGAAGTCTTGTGCACAGAAGAGAGTGACAAGCATCCAGAAGACACAATCATATCTGAAATCCAGAAAGGATACGAGATGAACGGAAAAATAATCAGGTTCACAAAAGTAAAAATAGCAAAGGCAAAAAAATCTGTGGGCAAATCTGAACCAAGTTCAGAAGGCCTACAGACAAAGTCTGTAGGAGCAAAAGGCCAATAAAATCTGTAGGCAAATCTGAAGAAGTTCAGAAGGCCCCAAAAATTAAAATTTTTGTGGGAGTGGAGGAATTAAAAAAATGAACAAAGAAAAAATATTAGGAATTGATTTAGGAACATCTAATTCAGCAGCAGCAGTTTTAGAGGCAGGAAGGCCAAAGATAGTGCCAAGCGCAGAAGGAGCATCACTGTACGGAAAAGCATTCCCTTCAGTTGTTGCATTCACAAAAGACGGTCAGGTCATTGTTGGAGAGCCTGCAAAAAGACAGGCTGTCAGCAATCCAGAAGGCACGGTGATGGCAGCAAAAAGAAAGATGGGAACTAATTTTAAGTACAACATCCACGGAAAAGAATACACTCCGCAGCAGATATCTGCTTTTATTCTTCAAAAAATAAAGAAAGACGCTGAGTCATTTTTAGGACAGCCAGTAAAGAAAGCAGTGATAACTGTCCCAGCTTATTTTGATGACAACCAGAGGCAGGCAACAAAAGACGCAGGAACAATCGCAGGCCTTGAAGTCGTAAGAATAGTCAATGAGCCAACAGCAGCATCACTCGCATACGGCCTTGACAGAGTGGGAAAAGAACAGACAATTCTTGTCTTTGACTTCGGCGGAGGAACATTAGACGTCACAATCATGGAGTTCGGCGACGGTGTCTTTGAAGTAAAATCAACATCAGGAGACACACAGCTCGGCGGAACAGACATGGATGCCATTATGATAAACTATATCATAAAGAAATTCAAGGAAGAAACAGGAGTTGACCTTGAAGAAGACGAGACTGCAATGCAGAGAGTCCGCGAGGCAGCAGAGAAAGCAAAGATAGAGCTTAGCACTGTACTGGAGACAGACATAAACCTGCCATACATCACAGCAACAAGCAAAGGGCCAAAACACCTTTCTATGAAAATAACAAGAGCAAAACTCAACGAGCTCGTAGAGCCATTAGTTGAGAGATGCAAGAAATCAGTAGACCAAGCGCTTAAAGATGCAAAGCTTAGCGCAAAAGACATAGCAAAAGTCATACTTGTCGGAGGGCCAACAAGAATGCCGATTGTGCAGGAGCACGTGCAGAAATGGCTCGGCAACAAAGTAGAAAGAGGAGTTGACCCCATGGAATGTGTCGCAGCAGGAGCAGCCATACAGGCAGGAGTGCTTGCAGGAGAAGTAAAAGATGTGCTTCTCTTAGATGTAACTCCATTAAGCTTAGGCATTGAGACTCTTGGAGGAGTCTTTACAAAGCTCATTGACAGGAACACAACAATTCCAGTAAAGAAATCACAGGTCTTCAGCACAGCAGCTGACAGCCAGACAGCAGTCACGATTAGGGTATTCCAAGGCGAAAGGTCAATGGCAAATGACAACAAACACCTCGGGCAGTTCGACCTTGTAGGAATACCGCCTGCACCAAGAGGAATACCGCAAGTTGAAGTCACATTTGACATAGACGCAAACGGAATCCTCAATGTCGCAGCACTGGATCAAGGAACTGGAAGAAAGCAGAACATCGTGATAACCGCACCCAATAAACTAGATGAGGCAGATGTCGAGAGGATGAGAAAGCAGGCAGAGCAGTTCGCAGAGACTGACAAGCAAAAGAAAGATGAGATTGAAGTAATCAACCAGGCTGACTCAACAATCTACACAATGGAAAAAACACTCAAAGACTTTGAAGGAAAAGTCAATGAAAAAGACATCAACGAAATCAAGGAAAGAATAGAAGACCTGAAAAAGCTGATGGCAGAAGAGAAAAGAGATGCAAGCAAGATAAAAAAGAAGCTTGATGAACTCAACCAGATTGCACAAAAAGCAGCAACTGAATTGTATCAGAAAGCAGGAGCACAACAGCAGCCGCAGGAAGAAGGCAAAAGCGAAAAAAAGAAAAAAGAAAAGAAAGAGGATGTTGTTGATGCAGAGGTGGTAGATGAAGAAGATAAAGGAAAAGAAGACGAGTAAGCTCGTCATTTTTGATTTAGATAACACGCTCGTGGATTTTTTCAAGATCCACGACAAAGCATTTCACAAGACACTGAAGACAGTGTACAAGTGCCCTGGATGCTACAAGAAAGTTGATTTTGCAGGCAGAATAATACCAGACAGCATAAGAGACATGTGCAAGCTCTGCGGGGTGCCTGGATTTTTTGTAGAAATGAACATCCAGAAAGCAATGAAACTGTATGAGAAAGCATTCCTTGATGCACTGCCTGGAAAAACAAAGCAATTTATTATTCCAGGAGCTGTCAAGATTCTTGATGCACTCAAAGGAAAGCATAAATTAACGCTTGTCACAAGCGATGATGCAAAAGTCACAAAGAAAATCCTTCAAGCAACAGGGCTTGGCAGATATTTCCCAGTAAGAGTGTATGGCGAAGATGCAAAAACAAGGCCAGAGAGAGTTAAGTTAGCAATAGAGAAATCAAAATATATCGGGCCTGTTGTTGTGATTGGTGATTCTGTGCATGATATTGATGCAGGCAAGGCAAACAATGCAATAACCATTGGAATGCTAACTGGGCCAACAACAAAGGAAAGGCTATTAAAGCACCAGCCTGACTTCATCTTTAAAAACTTTAAGAACACCAAAAAAATAATAGAAACGATTGAGAAATGAAACAAATACTTTGTGCAGACTGCGGAAAGCCAATAAAATCAATTGATACTTTGGCAACAGAGGCAAAATACTTTTTTCTAGGAGTAAAACCATATCATTTTGGGTGCTTTAAGCATTTTTATGAGGTGCCAAGGCTATTTCCATTTCTGCCTTTAGTGTTTTTTCCTTTTCGTGATAGACATCCGCTTAATCATTGGTCAAACAAATGGTATCTTTTTGCCATGCTTGGTTTTATTGGATTGCTGCCAATAGTTTTATCTGTCAGGGCAATGGTTATTGAGCTGCCGACAACACCTTGGGCAATACTTATCTTTGGCCCATTTATACTGATTGGGCTTTATTTTCTGAATCTTCCTTATGCAAGAATACTTAGCTATTACAAATATGAAAAACCATTAAAAGAGAGGAAGTGAATTGGCAAAAGACTATTATGATACTCTCGGAGTAGGAAAAGATGCATCTCAGGAAGATGTAAAAAAAGCTTATAAGAAATTAGCTAAAAAATATCATCCTGACCTGAATAAAAACCCAGATTCTGCTGATAAGTTCAAGGAAATAAACGAGGCAGCATCAGTCCTTGGAGATCCCCAGAAAAGGCAGCAATATGACCAGTTCGGAACAGCTGGCTTTGGCCAGGGCGGGGGGGCAGGAGGGTTTTCTGGATTTGACTTCCGTGATTTTGCAGGCCAGGGGTTTGACTTTGAAAGCATATTTGACGGTCTCTTCTCTGGAATGGGATTTGGCGGCGGAGGCGGAAGAAGGCAGAAAAGAAGCGGCCGCGGAAGGGATTTAAGCGCTGAAATAACAATAACACTTGAGGAAGCTGCTAAAGGATTAAAGACCAAGCTTGATATTGACAGGCAGACTGTCTGCGATCACTGCCATGGAAAAGGGGCAGCAAGCGATTCTGCAATGCAAACCTGCGATGAGTGCAATGGAACAGGAGTGTCAAGGCAGACAAGAAGAACTCCTTTCGGCATATTCCAGACACAGACAACCTGCAGGAAGTGCGGCGGAAGAGGAGAATTCATTGACAAGCCATGCCCAGAATGCGATGGGACAGGAAGGCATGAAGAAGAAAGCGAAATAGAAGTCAAGATACCTGCAGGAGTTGATAACGGAACAACACTCCGCTTGAAAGGGCAAGGTGAAGCAGGATACCAAGGAGCAGCTGTAGGTGATTTGTATTTAAGAATCAATATCAAGCCGCACAAAATATTTGAAAGGCAGGGCAATGAGCTATACATCAATGCACCACTGCCTTTTGCAACAGCATGCCTTGGCGGAGAACTAGAGGTTCCAACGCTTGACGGCAACAAAACAATCAAGATACCTGCAGGAACACAAAGCGGAGTGATTTTCTGCATAAAAGAAGAAGGAATGCCTGACTTGCATGGCTATGGAAAAGGACACTTAAATGTCAAGATATTTATTGATGTTCCTAAGAAAGTAAGCTCAAAACAAAAAGAATTATTGAATGATTTTGACAAAGAAGCCAAGACAAAAAAGAAATGGTGGCCTTTCTTTGGATTGTTCTAACGCAGGAATTAGAATAACACCAATATTGAATAATAAATTCCAACTAAAATAAATATGCCTGCTGCAATTTTTCTTGTCCATTTCTCAAATGTTTGCACTTTGTCCAGTATAGAGCTTAGCTTTGAAACACTATAAACCAGAATAAATGAAAACAATATCACTGGCAGCCCTGTTGCGAAGGCAAAAACAGAAGGAATGATTAAGCCATCTCCTGTTTTTATTGCAAGCGGAATAAGCATTCCAAAGAACAGCACTGCGCTGAATGGGCAGAATGCCAAAGCGAAAATTACTCCTAGCAAAAATGCTCCCAAAAATCCTCGAGTCGCAAGCTTTTCTTTTAGTCTTATGATTTGCGTGTTTTCTTTTAGAAAATGAAGTTTAAATATGTCCAGCATGACTAATCCTATCAGAATGAGCAAAGGCCCAATAATTTTTTCTCCATACTTCTGCAGGAACAGAGAGATTGCCTGCGTGTTTATGCCAACCCACACTATTAAAGAAGCGATTACTACATATGTTAGCATTCTTCCAAGAGTGTATAAGAAACCAACAGCTAAAGTGTGTTTGCTGTTGCTAATTCTTTTGCTGGTATAAGCAATGGCTGTTATGTTTGTTGCTAATGGGCATGGGCTTATTGCAGTCATTAATCCGATGAAGAAGGCCGCAACTATGGCTATGTTGCTTGTTCCCATTGCTTCCATGAAAGCCATTAAACTCATTTTCAATTGCCTGCTAACTTTTGCTCAATAACTTCTTTAAGATAATTCATGTATTCTTCCTTATTGCTTATTTTATACCAGACATTGGTGTTCTGTTCTGGATGAAACCCATCTTTGTCATAAACACCTAACCAAAGCGAAGCACTGCTTATTCCATATTTCATTGCTAAATCCTTATTTTCAGGCAGTTCTGCATTTATGTGCCCAAAAACGATTTTTCCTGATTTTAATTCGTCAGCAAAATAAGTGTTTACTGTTTCTTCTGCATAAGCACCGACTGTTTTGCAAGAATAGCACTGGTGTGTTCCATGAAAATGATAAATCTCAAGCTTTTCAACACTAGTGCTGGAAAGCGTATTCTCTGTTTGAATAACATCTCCAGTTGGAAGTGCTTGTTTTTCATTGATGTTTGAGCATCCAACAAGAAGCATCATCAAGGTTATAGCGATTGTCATTAAGTATTTCAAATTCACCACCTCATCTGATAAAATACCCATAGATTAGGCCAGAGATTGTTGCAAAAACAATTATTAGCCCAACATAAACTATTGTTTTCTTGTTTCCGATAAGTTTCCTTATGACAAGTATGCTTGCCAGGGAAATTACTGGGTCTGCAAGCAAGTATGCTAAAAGAGGCCCTTTTGCCATGCCTAATCCTAAAAATAGTTTAGCCATAGGAACTTCCACAAGTGTTGGGAAATACATAAACACGCCAAATATTACAGCTATAAAATTAGCAAATACTGTGTTTTCTCCCATAACAGTTGCAAGGAAATTTTCAGGAATAACAGATGAAAGCATACCTGCAACAAATATTCCTATCAGCAAAAGAGGGAATATTTTCCTTGTGAACGCCCAAGTTTCAAATAACCAAGATTTTAATTCATCTTGCGTAAAGAATAATTTGAAAATTATTGCTACTGCAAGAACAAGAACGCCAATCCAAACATATCTCCATACGCCTGGCACTCTTGTACCGACAACAAGTATTCCGATAAGCAATGCAAAGAAGATCCAAAGCCTGTGCCTTTCAAGAAAAGAAACATTTTTTTTATGCTTCATTTTCTCAGATACCAATATCTGGCATACATCTTTTTCTTCAAGTTTATCATTTTTTCTAAAAATGTAAGCTATAATCATGCCAATCAGTATAGCAAATAAGACTGAAAGAACAATTCTGGCTAATGCAAAATCCCAACCAAGAACACTGCCTGTAAAAAGTATTGCAAGAATATTTGTGGCAGGAGCAGTATAAAGAAATGCCAGAGCAGGCCCAATCCCAGCGCCATTCTTCTTTATCCCTGCAAATAACGGCAGGACTGTGCAAGAGCAAACAGCAAGCAAAAGGCCTGCTATTACTGCTAAAGGATACGCCTTGTATTTAGGAACATCCCTGCCAAGATATTTAATAACACTTTCTTTAGGAATCAAAGCAGACATTGCGCCAGCAATAAAAAAAGCAGGGATTAAACAAGTCAGCACGTGCGCAGAAGCGTATTCTACAACTGCTTTCAAACCCGCAATAAATAACTCCATAAATATCATGCAAATATCCTCACTTCAAAAATTTCTTAATCTCTTGAGCTGTTAAGACCTTGCCGCAAGAGACAATCTTTCCATTAATCCCTAAAGCAGGAGTCAGCATTATGCCTGCGGCAACAATCTTTCCAATATCTGTGACTTTTATAATCTCTGCCTTAATCTTAAGTTCCTCAACAGCTTTCTTTGCATTTGCTTCAAGCTGCTTGCATTTCAGACAACCATTTCCAAAAATTTCAATTTTCATTTTTTCACCTCACAGCAAACTTGCCATATTTTGCCTTTTGAACTGCCCAATGCATTGAATATATCACAAACCCTGAAATCTTTTATTGAATAAAGTATCTTCTTGCCATCCCTTCTAAACTTCAAAACACCTGAATCAACGAGTTTCAGAAGATGCATAGATGTATTAGACTGAGTCCTGTTAATCAAAGAAGGGATTTTACATGCGCATTTCTCTCCTTTAAGAAGAACTTTGACTATTTTATACCTTGTTTCTTCAGAGAGCGCTTTCAATAAAGTTAAATCTTCTTTCATGGACATATCAACAAATACTGATATGTCATATATAAAGTTTACTAAACTTGTGTAAAGAGGTGAATATTTGCTTTTTAGTTAATCCGTGATTCTTTCCAAAGCTTTAAAAACATCTTTCGTTTGCATAGATGTATGATTATTTTCAAGATGATCAAGGATGTGCTCATAAGGCCTTCTTATTTTTTTGAAAGGATTGAGAAGCAAAAAGGAATATCTAAAGCATTTTTCTATTTTGCAATAATTTACTTATTTTACACAATCATTCACCTGATATCAGGATTTTTCTTTTTGAAGTATTATTCAGGCATATTAACTAATATCTGGGGATCTGTATTGCCTTCATTGCTTCCTCAGCCGCAAATGACTTTTTTCACACTCTTTTTGTTTCCTTTGCTGAACTATATTGCAGGGCTTTTGATGATTTTTGTTGCTGCAGGCCTGCTTCATGTCTGGATTTATATTTTCGGCGGAAGGGCAGTGTTTGAAAAAACATTCCAATTACTTGTTTACTCAAGCACGCCCATGTATCTTTTAGGCTGGATTCCTTTCCTGAGTTTCTTGGCACAGATATATTCCATAGTTCTTCTTGTGATTGGCACTCAGAAGCTTCATAAGCTTTCGCTGGCAAGGTCAATTCTTATTTATGTGATACCTTTTGCAGCAATGGTTCTGCTTGTATTGTTTAGCATGGGTCTTGTGATGTATTTCGTTGCATCTAATCCAACACTAATCCAGCAGGCTATTGTAAATCAGCCAATTATCGGCTAATCAGCAAAATTCAATAAAAGCATTTTTAAACAAGTAAAATAAGAGTGTTTATCATGAAAGGATACGAAGTTAAAGTGCCAACATGGTATGCAATGATTAACCTGCTTGTTGTAGGAGCATTTGCAGTATTGTTCTTGTATTCTGCAGTGAATTTTCTTGACAAGCCAGTTGGGATTATGTTTTTAATTGTATCAATACTGTTCATGTTTTTCTTCCTCGGGGTGTCAATCTATGTTGTAGCAAAAGGAAGATACCCTATGAGCTTCAGGCCAAGATAATTCTTATTTTTTCAATTCTTTCCCAAAAACATCTTCTCTAAGAATCCTGTCCAGTTCAGTATAATCTGGCTTTTTGACAGGAGAATCAACTATCCACTTATTCAAGTCTTCAAGCTTTTCTGCGATAAAATTGTCCAAAGCAGAATCATGAGAGCCCATGCCAAGCTCCTGTCCTGAGATTTTTTCTTCAAACAGCTTGTTGATTGCAGAATATACCCCAGAATCAAGCTTCAGTCCATTGGCAACATCCATGAACTTGACAGGCGGAGTGCTGTCTTTTGACTTTATCCAGTCAAGGCAGAGCAGTGGCCTTAGGACATAAAGGTATTTTTTCCTGAGCACCTCTGGCTTGTCTTTGATGTAAATCTTGAAGTTTCCCTCTGCCATGTGAAGGTAATGATAAGCGCTTGCCCTGTTGGAATAATGGTTTGCAACATACTTTCGCATGCTTTCTGCTGCAGTCCCTTTTTCTATGTAGACAATCGGTGAGAAGAGCCATTCCATCAATGGCGGGTTTGATTTGGCTAGCAAATCCATTGCCTTGAATATGTCCCAGCCACCAAAATCAAGGTCTTTTTCAATAGGAACGTCATCTGCATCAATCACATCCCTTTTCTTTTTCACGGAAACATAATCTGCAAGAGGCCTCTTGAAGATAAACCTGCAGTCCCAGTCACTGTCTTTAGAGGCAAAGCCCCATGCCCTGCTTCCAGACTCTACTGCATAAATGACTGTGACATTAAATCTCTTTTCAATTTCCTTTATTTTCTCAAGGATTGCTTCTTTCATGCACCTACTTAGCAGGTGTTTGTTTAAAAAGTTTGGCAAAAAACAGGCTTTTCCGCAAATCTGTATTTTTTCTCATTCTGGCGTAGTAAGATTTATAAATAAATCTATCTGCCTTGGCAGATTATGGCAAAACATCGTGAAGAAGACGCAGATG
This sequence comes from uncultured Methanosarcinales archaeon, assembly GCA_964354285.1. GTDB lineage: Archaea > Nanobdellota > Nanobdellia > Woesearchaeales > ARS49 > JAWABT01. The sequence goes on from CAYGYR010000004.1 coordinate 16,408, forward strand.
ATACTGATTCTGCTGAAGAAAATACAGAGCCTGAGACAAAGAGAAAGTACAGAATAACGCACAATCTTGCTGATGGCGGAATAATTGCTTTAAGGAAAAATATCCAGAGAAAACTATACGGCAGGCCTGGCGAGGAAAAGATTTCTCTTGGCATGGTTAACAAAAAGGGGGATGCTGGCATTTATTTAACTGCAACAAAAACAGAGCTAGCAGACATAATTAAAAAATTTGAAGAACGGGCAGCTGACTGGAGCTATAATAACCCGCATTTTGCTTTTGAAGAAGTTGATGAAGAACCAGAGGGGATAATCCCTGGCGAGGATTTGGACAGGATAGAAGCTGCTCTTGAAAGCGGTGTTGTTGAAGAAAGAAACAGGCAGTATGTGGAAGTAGGCTCGCTAAATGCAAAATTAGATGCAGCGAAAAAAGAAATCACTGGGCTTGAAAACAAGTGCAAGGACTTTGATAGCCAGAACACAAAACTGACTTCTGCGTATGATGCGCTCAAGGAGCAGGTTACAGCGCTGAAGAAAATTCAAGAAACATTGAAGGCAGGCAACTTAACAGATTCGCTTATTGCATTCCTTAAGACCCGGGCAGAAAGCCTGGAAACACTGGATATGATACTGCAGGAACTGAAAGAATCTGGGCTTGATGTCATGTTCATTTTAAACCCGCCTGAAAGCGCTGAAAAATGCGCAAGAGACAAAGTGATGGGGCAATTTAAAATAGATTACCAACAGCTGCTGTCCAACCTAGAGCTGGGAAAGATTGACGCCTGGCCAAAATGCAGCTTTTACCAGCCAGAGTCAGAGATCGCGGATGTCAAGCAAAAGATACAAGGGCTGCAAAAAGTAATAGATTCTGCTGACCCGCACGTGAAACAGATTGTTGAGGAGAGCCTGAAAAACAGCATCGGGCAATTTAATGAAGCGCTGCACGCTTACCAGTTAAAATTAGAGAACTGGGAGACTGCGCACAAAGTATCTGCCATGTATCATGCATCTGTGGCTGAATTCCAGGAATCTATTGCAAAAGCAAAAAAGCTCCAGTCCCTGCCTGCAGATGTCAAGCTGACAAAGGTGCCTGTATTCGTGCAATACGAAACAGACTGCGCCGCCCTTTACACGCCAGTTGAACAAGGCATTGCATATGAATCATTGAAAAAAGCAATAGACAGGCACGCAAAAATAGTAGCAGAAGAGTGCCTGGGCAAATGCATGCTGGTAAAAATAGCTGCAAAAAATGGCGACGAATGGAAGCCGATTGAAATCCTGAAATGCATAAAAGAATCTTACCTGTCAACAGAAGCTGGAATGCTGGGCAGCAAATTAGGATTGATTGTGCAGTTATAAGTTCTCGCTTGCCGCAAAACCTTTATAAACGCTTCCAACTTTTTAAATTACATGGCTGGACAAAAATCATTAGACATTTATCTTATCAGGCATGCTGAAAGCATAATGAATGTTGAGCATCCAGAGCTGATAAATGGAAGATCAAACGAGAGCCCGCTTTCTGACTTAGGAAGAATACAGGCAGGCAAATTAGGGCTGTATCTTGCTGCCGAAGAAGTGCATTTTGACGAGGTATATTCCTCGCCTGCTGTCCGGGCTATCGGCACTGCAAACCTGGCTTGCTATTATGTCAAATACCCGCTTGAAAAAATTGTTGTTTGCGATGAGCTGCAGGAGCAGTCGCAGGGTGACTGGGAAGGAAAGCCAAGAGCGCCTTTGTATACCCCTGATGTTATTGCCGCAATGAATTCTGACAACTGGAACTTCAAGGCGCCAAATGGGGAGTCACAAAAAGATGTTGAGGAAAGAATGCTGGAATGGGTAAATGATAAGCTGCTCCCAAGATATGAGCAGGGATTGACCGTTGGTGTTTTTAGTCACGGAATGTCAATAAGATGCTTCTTCCGCGGCATAATGGAGTCTTCTCCAAAAAATACTTACAAGATAGAGATTGACAACACAGCCATAACAAGATTCAGGTATGCAAGAAACGGATGGCACCTTGTTACATTAAATGACACAACGCATCTTACTGGAATGAAAAGCAAGCCGTCACCTTATTTTTAACATGGAATGGACAACAATCGACAGGCCAGGATTTGCTGGAGGCAAAAGAGACCAGCTCAGGGAGATGTATGACAATACATACGGAAGAGAGAACTGGAGGATTGCCTGGCAGTGGAAAGATGAAATAATTCTCAAAGAAGGTGCTTATAAAATATATGAAGAGGCATATTACCAGGATTCTTTCAAACGAGAAGATGTGTGGAAAGAACTGCTTGAGAACGCAAAAGATGTCTATGATATAGAGCCAAGAGATGTTGAGTCAGGGCTTGACTATCTGATTCAAAAAGGAAATGCAACGCACCTTCAGGACATTGCAATAAGAAATGTCATGAAAAGAAGAGGATGGAAGTTCCAGGGCAGTGAGCTAATACAAGTAAGAAGCCATAAGTCATACTGGGGAAAATTATTCAGCCCAGGAAAAATCATGTTTCACATGCCAGAACTGATAATCACTCCGCATCTCACAGGATGGTGGGATGAGGATTCAATAGAAGACTGGTACCAGAGCAACAAGATTCTGCAAATATTTGCTTGAAAAAAGGTTTGTGGGCAGTTAATTAATAAAAAAGTTTAAATAATAGAATTATTTTTTATATTGTATGAAAGAGAAAAAAGAGGAAACAGTTACTTTAAAGCATGAAATCAAGATGCTCCAGATGTCTGAGATAAGCCTGCTGGTAAATGACTATAATGATATTTTCTCAAGTTTTGACCCGAGGCCTTATTCGCAAAGAGCGCTGTCAGGCGATTTTCTTACAGAAGCGCACAAGGCAAGCAAAGACAAAGACGATAAAATAGAGCTCAAGCTTCTCCTTCCCAAAAAGAAAAGAGACCCGCACAAGGAAATTGTGATCAAGGAGAGATTAAAGGGGCATTTTGAGAAGCATTTACATCTTATACAAAAAGAAAAGACAAACATGATAAAAGAAGGAGTGATTTTTGTCATGATTGGAATGATACTCATGCTCATCGCAACATTCATCCTGTTCAAATACGCAAAAAAAGATTTCCTTTTGAACTTTCTCATAATTCTTCTTGAGCCAGGCGGATGGTTCCTGTTCTGGGAGGGACTTAACCAGATAATTTTTGAGTCAAGAAAAACAAGGGCAAAACTCGAGTTTTACAGGAAAATGTCTAGGTGCGAGATAACTTTCTTGTCATACTAATGGATTCAAAAAATAATCATGCCAACCACGCTGTGAAAGAGCAACGCAAACCACCTTACATAGACAAAATAACCACAGTCTCTGACTTTGACGTGTGGATCGTTGATGGGATGCATGTACGAACGAATATTGACAGGGAATTCACTAATTTTGGCCAGTACTACCGCTTCAAGTTTATACCCAAAAATGAGTTCTGGATAGACAAGGAAAAAATTGGCGGAGAGGAAGACTTTTACATAGAGCACATGCTTGTCGAGAATAGGCTGATGGAAGAGGGCATGCCCTATGAGCAGGCAATTGACAAAGCAAACCGTGCAGAGAAAAAATTAAGGAAAGAGGTTTTGCTTGCAAAAGAAGAAATAAAGCCTGATATGACCAAGGCAGAGTACATTGAGAAAGCGCACAAAAAAATGCTTACGAAATACAGCAATGGCGTAAAAGTCTGGATTATCGATGGAGCGCTTGTCAGGACTGTCTTTTTCATGGACTTCACAGAAGGGGGACATGACAAGGTCTACAAGTTTGTCCCAAAAGGAGAGGTATGGCTTGATGATGACCTCTCTGAAAAAGAGATAAAATTAGTTTTACTGCACGAGCTGCACGAGAGATACCTCATGTCAGAGGGCTGGGACTATGACCCTGCGCACAGGAAAGCAAGCAGCCTGGAATACCACTGCAGGCATCACCCAGAAGAGACTGACACTAAACTGGATGAAGAAATGAAAAGAAATAAAGAAAAAATTTAGTTCTCTTGGCCTGCCCTGTATCCAAAGCGCCCAAAGCGCCCGCGGCCATAATTATTCTTGCTTCTTTCAAACCTTCCGCCAAACTTTGAATACTGCTGCGGAGCGCTTCTTGCCCTGAATGATATGCTTGGGAAGTCCTCTTTTGGAAGAAGATCTATCTTCAGGTTGTGGCTGCGCAGAATGCTGTTGAAGGCATCGTGGTCTTTCTGGCTCAGCAACGTGATTGCCTTGCCTGATTCCCCTGCTCTTGCAGTACGCCCAATCCTGTGGATGTATTCCTGAGGATCATGCGAGAGGTCAAAATTGAATATGTGCGTGACATACTTGATGTCAAGCCCTCTTGCAGCGACTGCTGATGCAACAAGGATGTTTGGGTTGCCCTTATTGAAGTCGTCAAGCACTCTTTGCCTTCTATTCTGGCTCAGCTTTCCGTGAGTCATCTCTGCCTTTATGCCGTTTGTATGAAGGTTTTTCGCGACAATCTCAACAGTTGACCTTGTTGAACAAAAGATTATTGCCTGTCCAATCTGCTCTTTCTTTAGCAGGTGAACGAGCAGCGAGAACTTTTCGTTAGGCAGGACGTTGTAATAGTACTGTTTCAGGTATTCTTCCTCAACCTGTGCCTCTGCTTTTGCTATTTCAGGATTATGCATGAATTTTCGCTTGAGATAATCAACTTCACTAGAAATTGTTGCTCCAAACAAAAGCATCTGCCTGTCGCTTGGCGTCTGGCTTATGATTCTTGTTATGTCTTCAATAAAGCCCATCTCAACCATCTTGTCTGCCTCATCAAGGACAAGGCAAGCGATTTTTGACAGGTTAATAGTCCCTCTTTGGAGGTGGTCAAGCAATCTTCCTGGGGTTCCGACAACAATATCTGCCTGCTCAATCTGCCTCATCTGAGGGCCGATTGCGACACCGCCATAAACTGTTGCGATTCTGCACTGCAGGTATTTTCCGAACTTCTGCATCTCCTGTGAGATCTGTATTGCAAGCTCCCTTGTCGGGCCCATTATAAGAACCTGAAGCCCGTTTCCTGGGCTTATTTTTTCAAGTATTGGAGCGCCAAAAGCAGCTGTCTTTCCAGACCCTGTCTTTGACATTCCTATCAAATCTTTGCCTGCTTTGATTATAGGAATTGCTTTTGCCTGAATATCTGTTGGCTCTACTATTCCCATCTCGTTCAGTGCTTTAACTATCTCTGTTTTTACATTTAAGTCTTCAAATTTCATTTTATTTATTTCTCCTTGGAATGTGCAAAATCGCTGTAATAAGCATCCAAGATGCCAAAATAGCGTCTCAAGCAATTTGCTGAGATTCAAAACCAGTAGGTTTTGTGAAACAGAATTAGCATAAGTTTTGTTTATACTCTCTGTTTCTGCCTTCCAATGCAACTAAGTAGTTTTAGGGGGTTTATAAAGCTTGCGGTTTGGGCTTTGAAAATAAGAAGACTGAGAAAATTTTTCAGTTCAGTTTCTCGCCATACCAATCTCCAGAACAAAACTTTTTATCACTAAACATTCCGAGCTGGAAAGGATAACCCTCGAGCTGCCAGCAGTTTTCCCCTGCTGCAATTTCTCCAAAATTAGTTATAATGTTCTTAGAATTAAAACAAATAAGAAGCGCAGCATTGCAATTTATGCAGCGGCTGGTGTTCCATTTTCCTTTAATTGGATAATAACAAACCCTATCACCGAAAACACGCGTTTTGGTTTCTGAAGTATTCCCTGTGCTTAACTGGTTTAAAATTTCAGTCATGGTTAATTTAATGCAAGATTCAGCCCCTTCATTAATTCTCTCAGAGTATTTATCTGAATAAGAATGAACATAACCCTTACAAGAAGAAATATTTTCGTTAAGAACATTGTAATCGTATTTTAGGACTGTGTCACCGCCAGACCTTGACAGGTAAGCAAAATAACGAACATCATATTCAGATGGAATTTTTGCATTCACTAAACTTTTTTCTAAATATTCCTGTGGAGATAATTGCGGAACGCACGCAGAAATAAATACAATTATTGCAAAAACAGCCAATGCTACAAATATTCTCATCTTTAATATTGTAAGAATGAGTATCTTTTTAAAGATATGCTTAATCATTTAAAGCATATTGCTTTTTATTGGCACGTTTGCTGGAGGTGAACTCACCTTTTTCATACTTTTTCCAGGCTTCTTCTGTTCTCCTGGCAAACTCAAGGTCTTCTTTCAGATTCTTCTCAAGGGCAGTTGCTTTTTTCATGATTATTCTAGTCTTGTTCCTAATATTTGAATCTTCGTTCGTATTCTTTGTGGTCGAACCATTCGAGAATAATCGTGATTATTTGCACTTCCCCATTTGCAACAGAATAAATCAGCCTCCATCCATTTGGCAGGTCATATTTCCACAAATTATCTATCTGGTATTTATCAAAGTATGTTGCGGGAATTAATTTTTTAGGCACTTGTGTCCCGCAAAAAGCGTCTTGTTCTAAGTCAGTTATTGCTCTGGTTATCCATTCATAAAGCTGCTTGTCCTCAAATTTTGAGTTCTTAAGCTGTTCATAAGTTTCTTTGATTTTTTCGTCACCAAAATGAACTACAGACTTCATTTTGCCCTCAGATGCGGCTTGCTCAGGTATTTCTTAACAAGCTCGGGATTCCATATCCAGCCGATTTTGCCTTCTCTGTCAATAGCAATCTTATTAATGCTTTGAAGATAGTCCAGAATTACTAGAAACGTCTGCCACATGACTTTTCTTGGCAGGCTTTTCCATAGCTCTGTTCGATTGTATTCCCCGCTGTGCTCTTCGATAGTTCTTTCTACCATTAAGACTGTGTCTAAAGTTGGTGACCTGACAAACGGATTTTCCAGTATTTGTGCCATAATCTAATTATATATCAATTGATATATTTAAAGGTTTCGGTTTATAACGAACCTAAGCACTAACAGCCAAACAGTGCCTATAGCAAGCCCCCCTATTACATCACTTAACCAGTGGACCCCTAGATAGAGCCTGCTGAATGAAACTAACAACACTAAAAATATACTGGCTGCTATGAATAAGTATCTCAAAAATAGGCTCTTTATGTCATCTTTTACAGTATATATAAGAATCGCGAAGAAAACAAGAGTCATCATCGCATGAGCACTGGGAAAGCTATAGCCAGTTGCCTCAGCCAAGGCACTTTCTGGCCTCTCCCTCTGGATAATTGCCTTTATAGACAGCTCAATCAATAAGCCGCCAAGCATTCCGAATGCAAGCAGAAGAGATTTATGGTATCGTTTCTTGTAAAGCAGGAAACAGAGCAGGAGTATTGAAAGAACTGCGAGGCATATTTCGCTTCCAATGCCTGTAATAACAGTCATTATTTTAGTCAGAAAAGGATTCTGAAGCAGAGCCATTTTTGAGTTAATTAGCAGGTCTAAGCTCATACAGTAAGAAAGCTTGCTCTGATATTTAAATATTAGTAAAGATTTTATAGTGCGGTGCAAACATAATACAAAATGAGATATTACAGAGTGAAAGAACCAAATGAGCTTAAAAAGCTAAGCGAGGAAACGCTCCTTAACCTCCTTCAAGATATAGAAAACAGAAAAGTCACTGTTACGCTTGATAGAGCCAAGTCCAAAGAGGCGATCGAGGATGAGAATGGGATATACCATTTTGAAACATCGAACAAATGGAAGATAGGCGTTTCTGTTGACTGCGGAAGATTTGACTATATACAATACATCTCGCACGGAGGAACAAACATAGATTTCGATAAGATTTGCAGGTATTATCCAAAAGTAGACCAGTATTCTGAAAAATTCAGAGATACTGATTTAGCCAAAAAAGTATGGGGTATAGAAGCAGAAATATTTGCAGATGTGTAACTGTTAAAACTACGTAACTTTATAAATATCTGGCCTTTTATTTGGCAGTATGAGCGATCCAACTATGTACAGGATTATGTATCAGTCAGTTACAAGAACACCAGATTCCCACGTTTCTATCACCAACAGTACTCCAGACTTTTACAGGGATACTCCAATGTCCAAGCAAAAATTCACAGCTTTGGTAAAAAAACTCTTTAACAAATACAATAACGAGTCAGACATATTAAATGTGGTTTGTGATGAGCTGGTTAGTGAGCATGGATTTAGGTGGGCGCCAATGATATCTTCTGCAGTACAGATAAATCTCGAAAGAAAAGTCAGTGTTAAATAAATCACAGTTTTCTTGTGAATACTAAATAATAGAAATTAATATATATCTGCAGATTACAACACTGCTTTATGGCAGAGCGCCAGATAAAAGAGGTTATGGCATTGGTAGGCGGCTATAACCCCAAGGCCATAGAGCGCTTAGAGCAGCAGATCACTGAAATACTAAATAAATTTGCCGCACAAAAAGAAGATGAAAAAGAGCACAAAGGAGAGACTTCTCTTGTTCACGTATTGAATGTCCTGAAAACAATTGACACCCTTCTTAAAACATTAAAGCAGGAAAAAACAGAAAGCCACATCGCGCAATTAGAGCAATTTCTAACGCAATTTCCAAGGCTTGACAGAGTGCTTGAAGAAGAAGGCAAGCCTGCTGGAATGCACACAAGAGAGGAGCTTTTGTTTTTTGCAACACTCTTCCATGATGTAGGAAAATTATATCACTTCAAAGGCCTTGAAGAGAAGTTTGAGGATGCAAAAAAATTCAAAAGGCACTCTTTTCTTGGAAGATGGCTGTTTGCGCACTCTGAAGAAAAAGACCTGATACAAGCACAAATTGAGAAAAATCAAGCTGAAGTGCAGAAACTTGAGGCAAAAAAAGACAAATGGAAAGAGAGCCAAGCATTAGAATATGAAGAGAGACTGCAATTAGTTGAGATACTAAAAGAGATAAAGAACTTATTTGACCAATACCAAAAGATGTTTCAGGAGCTTGAATTCACCAAGCAAGAAGTTATATTCATGCAGCAGCTTATAGAGCAGCATATGAAATGGCTGGAGATTTTCAATCCTTATGAAAAAAAATTGATTGCAGAAAAATATGACGAGACACTTAACAAGCAATTAAATGATCAAATCAAAAAACTCATTACATCAACAGCAGACCGCTTTTTTGAGTCACTGCTCCTTTCAGTATCAGATATGGCAGGAACAGCAAACAAAGGAATCACAGAAAACGTGTTTAATTTCTTCAATATTGTGCTGAAAATAAGAGCAAACACTAGCAAAGAATTTAACCTTGTGACAGGAGATGAAATAATAAACGAAGCTAAGAAAGAGCCATATAATTTCAAGGCAATATCAGCTGAATTGCAGCAAAAGTTTGATAAGCCATCTACGGGCAGGATAATGAGCCTGATTAAAAAAGGCAATACAGCAGATGAGCTTGCAAAGGCAAAGTTCAGTGAAGAAGACATCAAAACCATTTTGGATGTAATGAATGCGCATAAACTGCCGTAAGCATACAACACTCATGACAAATTATTGCAAGTAAGATATAACCATTCTACAACACCTTTCTGTATTTATGCCTGAACTTGAAGAATTTGTCAAATTATATGTGCTGGCTGAAGTACAGACTGTATTTCATCATGACACTCCCGCAATAGGCATTTGCACAGAAGTCTGTGTTGGTGAAAAGAAATATGGGCCTTTCACAAAAGAAGATGCTGAAATTAAAAAAGCGAAGAGGATTAAAAAATGGTTAAGCAGACTGCCTTTCGTAAAAGACCCAATTTATGTCAAGGAACTTTATGAAACAAAGACCGGGCTCTCCTGCGGCTGCTCTTTTGAGATAAACTACGGATTTGTGGAGAAATATATCCCTAAAAGCAAAATTTCTGTTTCAGATGGAAAAATCGTGATTCAAGATGGAGGTGATTGTAATGAAATATGAAATTCCTGGAAAAGGAGTATATGATCTGGATGCAATACTATCGCAGGGCGTGGCTAAAAAAGCATTGTTTGAGCCTGCAATGGCCCCTGATGCTGAGGAGCATGTAACTGCCAAGATAAAAGAGCGGCAGGGCAAATTACAGAAGCAGATGCAGAGCATCCTGACAGATGTTTTCATGCCGTCTGAAGCAAAAGGAAGGGCAGAAACAATAAATTATCTTGCACAAGAATATATCTTGAATGAATTCGGGGCAAAATATGATGAGCTGTCACCCCAGCTTTTCGAGCTAAAGCGAGCGATTAAACTGAATGAGAATTTGAGTTCAATAAAAATACCCTTGTTTGCGCATGCTTCTCTTTTGGGAGACGGCTACTGGAAAATCGATGAGCGCGTGGAAGAATTAGGATTTGGAAGAGATGCGAGGACACAACATGTAACCATTGAATCAAAAATGCCTCCAATCTCAAGAGAGGCAAAAGAAAAAGCAAGGCAGGCAAATGCAGATTACCTTCAGGCATGCAGCAATGCGCTCAGGGAGCCTGTGATAGGAGACTGGCTGCTTAAAGACCCTAATTTCCTGCACATTGGGAAAGAATTCCTCCATGTCTACTGGATACCAACGCCGGATGAACTAAAAATCACTGTCAAAACAGTGGAAAAAGACCCCTTGCTTGTCGCAAATGTCTGCGACACATATTTTCTTGTCGCAAAATGGAGCCTGAAAGGTGAAGAGCCATTTGAGCACTATCTTGCAGAATACAAAGTAAGGTGATTTTATGAGATGCATACAAGAGAAAACAATAGAGGAAATAATCGAAGGCAAAGAGCTAAATTTTGATGGAATTAAGATAGACAAGGAAAAATACACGATGCACATAAAAAGCGAAACAGATTATTTCGTCATCAGCTTCTGCAAAGGAGAGGATTTCAATAATTCTGAGTTTGAGATACGCATAGACAAGAAAGGTATAAGATTTGAGAGATATGCCAGCAGGCCAAATCATGACCATGATGACAGTCAATCATTACAGACTGTTGTTGGTGATTTAACAGGCAGGAAAAAAGGAGAGCTTGAATGGAGAGCAAGATGGCCATACCCAGGGGAAGGGTATGATTTATTTTACATTCCCTTCGGAAGCGTAAAAGTAGATTACTGAGGTGAATTGAAATGATGAAATACCTGGCAAAATACAATGTGCTGCTGCCAATGTGCGAGGGCAGTCTGGCGCACACTCCAGAATACTTTTTTGAGGCAGGCACCAAAACAGAAGCTGAGAAAATAGCAGTAGAGCACAAGGAAGCAATACTGAAAGAATATTCATATCCTGTGTCAGTATATCTTGAAAACATAATTGAGGTGAAGTGATGCCAAAATACCAAGCAAAATACACTGTGAAAGCAATGATGTGTGACGGAGGGTGCTGGGTTCCTGACCTTGATTCTCACAATCCAGAGCATAGCTTTGATGCAAAAGATGATGATGAAGCCCAAAAACTGGCTGAAGAGCACAAAAGTGTGCTAAGAAAAGATTACTTTGGCCCCAAAATAACACTTGATGAGCTTTTAAAAGTTGAGAAAAAGATTGAGCTCAAGCCAAAAGGGCCAATGATGAAGTATAGGGCAAGATACACTCTTAATGCGCAAATGTGCGACGGCGGAGCATGGCTGCCATGCCCTGAAAATGACAGGCAAACATACACTTTCGATGCAAGAACAGATGAAGATGCAAGGCAGATTGCAGAAGATTACAAGCACACGCTAAAAGCGAATTATTTCAGCCCAACAGCAGACCTTGACGCGCTTGTAAGATTAGAGAAAGAGATGAAGATGATGGAGGTTGAGAAAGAAGTTAGGCTGGATGATAAAAGCTGACTATTAAGCAGCAGGGATTGCTCCGAAACTTTATAAATATCAAGCGCTTTAATTACTGCATGAATCCTGAAGAATGCAGTATCTTGAATGAAATTCATGCATGCCAAGAATTATCCCAGGTTAATACATGCCTGATTCAGGCAAAGAACAAAGAAGCTCTTCGCAATATACTTCCTTATACACGTGCTGATTTCCTGAACAGTCTCCTTCCTAGCAGCAGCATCAGTACAATAAATGAATTTCTTGAACACTTGATAACGCTTGATCCTAAACAAGCAAAAAAAATTGTTGAATCTATGCACACTGGCGCCTTGAAACAGCTCATTGACCAGGAACAGGATGCCTGGCAGATATCCAATTTGTTTTATACCCTTGTGCATAGGCTCTACGCACTTTCTTTTTTTAAAAAAATGGCAGATTTTGAAATCCTGCGCAAAAAGAAGTGGTCTATGCATCAATTCTCCCAGCTTTATGGATACCTCTACTGTGTCAAGAAAATTGATAACACTTTCAAGGTCACGCTTGACTTTGAGATGCTTGCCAATGCTCTTAAAGATGTGGATGTGAATCAGCTCGTAGTTGACATTGATGCTGTCTTCACGCATTCAAAAGAGTTTCTTGAGAACCTGTTCGGGGTGCTTGAGACAGAGCGAATACTTTCAGACCCTCAGCTTACACTAAAAAGCATGGAAAAATTCCTTGACATGATATACGAAACAGACCGCGAACTGTTCAGCAGAGTTGTCAAAGAAAATATCCGCATTATCAAGGCAAAATTGCGTGAATGCCTTGTCTTGCAGACAGAGGATGCAGGTAAGCTGGTTGATTTCATGTACAAGGCTGCCCCTAAATATGCAGAGGAGCTTATCGAAAAAGATGCCCTGAAAAGCCTGCTTGATTCAGAACTGCCAGATATTCACGATGCATCTGACCTTGTAATGGTGCTTCTTAAAAGAAATCCTTCACTTGGAAAAGAGCTTGTCCCATGCATCCTGCGAAGCAGAGCATTCCTTCATTTTTTTAATTATGATGAATACTTCGAAATCACAGATGCCAGGCAAAGACTAAAGCTCCTGCACTTCACACTTGAAACATTGTTCAAGAAAAACAAAGAAGGAAAATTCTTCTACTTTTTTTCCTATTTTGCAAGATCAGAGCTTCTTAAAATTGCATCTGAAGGGTGCAGTAGCATAAGGATTGTTTTTCCTGAATTCCTGGACATACAGCTTGAAGAGAGCTTTGACAATACCTTTTCAATTACCGACGAGGCAGAGGAATTTAACCTGCGCGAAATGGGCGGAAGCAGCCTTGAGACAAAAGAAGAAATCCTTCTTGACGTACACATGGAGAGCGAGAAAGATGATGGGACAAAGATCTTTTTTGAAATGCTTAATGAAGAATCAGACAAAATTGATGAAAAATTCAAGAAACGCCATGCAGAATGCCTGTTAAAGCCAAACAATGCTGAAAAGCTGATAATACTTGCTGACCTTTTTTCAGCAATGTACGCCAGAAAGCATTACTATGCAGATGTTCCTTACCAGGAATTGATCAATGAATTGGGCGTGCTGGCTGAAAAGATAGAGATTGATTTATGATTTTTTAAAAAGAAAAAGCCCTGCCCAAACTCAGGCAGGGGTTCTGCTTACTTACCGCTGCAGCCGCAGCCAGTAATGCCGCAACTGCCGCCGCACTGGCCTGCGCATCCGCAAGCAGTGCATGCTGGCTTTGCTGCATCAGGCGTGCTTGCTTCTTGCACGTTGCCAGGCGAGAGCTGTGCTGTCACAAATATCGCCCCGAACAGAAGCAGAGCGATAAGCACTCCAAACAAAACTGTTTTTTCCATTTTTGTTAAACCTCCATTGTTTTTGAAGTAGAAAGAGGGTGTTTGATATATTTTTAAGCCGTGAAACCGAGTGCACTAAAATGGCTAAAACTCAAGAATTCGCGGTTGTCAGCGTTTATAACCTGATTTTAAGGAAAACCTGCTTTGTCTTGCCTTTTTCCTTTCTTGCAACAAGGCCTTTTTTCTCTAAGCTGTCAAGGACAATGCTCAGCTTTGATTTGTGCATGTCTGTTCTCAGCCGTAGCGTGTGCTGTGTTATCCCATCCTGCTCCTTGACTGCCTTGATGACTTTTTGCTCATCTGCTGTAAGCCCTTTAAGAAGCATGCTGAACCTCTCCTCCTCTGTCTGTATCTGCTTCTGTTTTTCTAAAGTAGAGATTATTGCTTTCTGCGACCTCTCAAAGAAAATCAAGTAAACTCCAAGAGCAAATATCACGCTTGCCAGAATGATTCCCAAGTAAGTCAGCCAGGGTGTTTTTTGCTCGTGCGGGCAGACACCACCTTCTTTCATCTCTTCACAAGAGCAGCTTGTCTCTGCCTGTTTGCTTAACTGATTATTGAATGCAAATACGAGCATGCCAAGCAGTATGCAAGCGATAACCATGATTATTCCAAGCTTTTTATTATCCATTTTACTTCAGCACCTCTCCTGTTTTCATGCACCACATGTAAAGGTCAAGCTCTGCAGGCGGCATATTTACTTCTTGTGCAAGATTAATAAATTTCTTTTCAATTGCAAAATAGTTCTTCTTTGAAAGGCTCTTTGGCTTTTCTTTAAGCAGTTTGTCTTCAATCATCAAATTTAATATGTGTCTGTCAAGTATTGCAAGATTTTTGAAGCCAACATTTCTCAAGAAATGAGATGCTTCTTTGTAGCCAAGGCCTTTTACATTATTTACAAGCCACTCTCTTGCTCCCTGTTCTCCTGACTCTTTGATTAGTTGCTGAATTTTGTTTTTGATATCAATGCAGTGCCTTGCTTCAACAATATATTTTGATTTGTTGTTGTGAAACCTGTGCTTATTCTTTCTAATAGTATCTCTTATCTCTCTCTGGCAGAGTGTGCAGAATCCTTTTGAGCCAAGCTCTTTTTGGATAGCAAGCGCAGTAACTGCTTTTGAATTGGCAGTAAGGATGCAGAAGCACAGCTCAGAAAACCAATCTTTTGTGCCTTTGCTCTTGAAGGACTCAAATTCTTTTAGTCTTCTCTTTACAGTTTCTTTTACTGATGAATTTTTCAGAGCTTTGATTTCTTTTACAAGATTTTTCATACTTATTCTTATTGTATGAATAATCCTTTTTATAGTTTCTGTTTTACAAGCTGTGGTCCTGCGGGACAGTGTGTGCTTGCCACGAAGTGGCTCGCAGTTGTATATTCTGAACTGTTATTCAGGCTATGCAAATGTCACTGTGCCCCTGGCACCCCTGCAAGATGGCTAATAACTATTTGCTGTTAACTGCTTCATCCAGCGCCTTGATGTCTCCCTTGACTGCGCCCACAGGATCTTTTGCCAGGCCTTTTGCAGCTTCATAATCTCCTTTCATGCGCTCGCAGAACCAGGCACTGTTATCTTTGGCTATCCCTGATGCATCATGTTGCACGCGCCTGTATATCCCTTTTGGGTTTTCTTTTACAACACTGTATGCATACAAGGCTCCTGCTGCAGCAGCTGCTGTGAACAAAACACCGCAGGCAATCTGCTTAACTAATTTATATTTTTCTTCTTCCATTTTATATCACCAAGAAAAAATTAGAGAACTGAAGATATAAACTTAAGTTGTAACAGGGCAAACAACCCAAAAAGTTTCCGGAAAGAAATAGAAAAAAATAAAAAAATTAAAAATTTAGTTGTGCTTGTGCAGTACGCAGTGCCATATCACTGAGAACAGCCAGCCAGCCACATACCCAAAAATAAATGTCATCACAACAAGGAAAACCGCGTTTCCTATGCTGAAAGGCATTATTGCAAGCGGCATGCTTATGAAGTGCAGTCCCATTATCCAGTCAAGGAATTTTGCTGCAACTCCTATTTTTACCATGATGACCCATATCAGGTGCACTATTGCGAAAAAGCTACCTAGCGCAAGACCAATCTTGTTAGGCCACATTTTGTATTTTTCCGAATCATTTTTAGCCATTTTAATTGCCTCCTTTTTTTATGTTTATTTTTTGTTTTTTGCCAGCCAATTATGTGTCAGCCAGAATATTGCTGAAAATATAAACGCAGCCACTGCAAAATAGACTAATCCTATTATCATGCCCATTCCTGAGCCGCCTCTATCATAGCCCATCAAGCCTGTGGTCTGTGCAAAAGCAACAGAGCTTAACAGAACCAATCCAATCAAATAAACTACGCTTTTCATTTTACACCTCTTTTTTATCTTTTAAGCTTTCCATAATCCATGAACATTACAGTATTCCCTGACTGTCATCTTTTTAGGATGTATCTCAAATTCTGCCTCTGGAGCAATGCCTGGCTTCATGAACTTTCTGTAAGCTATTCCATCTGCAAGAATCTCTATCCATTCTATATAGTGTGCTGGCTCCATTGGGTGAGGCATAGACCCAACTTTCACCTTTATCCCTTTGGCTGTCTGCTCAATCACAGGAACATGCTTTTCCATGCCAACATCTTTAGTTTTCTCTGCCAGAAGCTCCATGGGCTGACCGCAGCAGACAAGCTGCCCTTTGCCTGCATGAAGCACTTCAACTATGTTGCCGCAGATATTGCATTTATATACCTGGCTTAACTCTGTCATATACTGGGATTTAGCTATTCCCTTATATAAATTTTACTGAGATAATTCTCCTTTATCCAAGAATTCTTTCATCTTCTCAAAGGCAAGATTTCTCATTGAAATCTTGTCTTTTATGTGCGGTGGAAGCTCTGCATATGTCTTTTCATAGCCATCTGGCATGAATATAGGGTCCCAGCCGAAATTAGTCTCTCCCCTTGGCTTCTTAACAATCCTGCCCTTTACTTCGCCTGTAAAGACCTGATGTGTTTTTCCATCATAAATGCCAATGCAGGTCCTTACAACAGCGGTCCTGTCATAATCACCAAGGATTTTGCATATCCCCTCATTTCCCAGGCATTTCAGAAGCCATTTAATCAAAGCTCCAGGAAAGCCGTTCCATGCCTTGATATATAATCCAGTGTCTTCGACAAAAACAGGCTTTTTGACAGCATCAAATGCCTTGTGCGCCTTGTTTTTGACAACCTCTTCAACATGGATTGTCTGGATTTCCTCAATATCCAAGCTTATATGTTTAAGCTTTACTTTTAGGATGCGCTCTGCTTCCCTTACCTTGTTTGTATTAGATGTAACGAAATAAAGCTCCATAAGCAGAAATAAAGGGCAGGGGTTTATTAAATTTTGTCTATTACATCCTTCCAAGACTTGACTTTTGTGATTAACGGATGCTCTTCCATTGACCTGTTCCAAGGAGCATCAAGCAAATAAGCCTGTATGCCAGCATCTGCACACTCTTTTGCGTAGATAGGGGAGTCCTCAATGATTACGCAGATTCCATTCTCTTTACATACTTCTGGCTTTGTTTTCCTGTTTCCATTTTGTGCATAAAACTTTGAAAAAAGAATATCCTTGAACTTGCCTTTAAAATAATGGTCTATCCAGCATTTTGTCTCTTCAACAACAGTCCCAAACCTGGAGGTTATCACGAAAAGCTCATGCCTTTTTGCAAGCGCATCAACACACTCAACAGCATGCTCAACAGGCCTGATTTCCCTGAAATGCCTTGAATCATAAAACTCACCAATCCGCCTGTTTGATTCTTCTTTTTCGCAACCAAAAGTTGCCCAGAGATCATAACTTCTGAAATCTTCTTTTGTTAAAGAAGTGCCATACTTTTCATTGTGGAACAGGCATAATGCAGAATTCATATCTGCAAGAACATCATCAACATCTATTCCCACAAGCATATACGCAAAGAATAGGTGCCTGCTTAAAAAGATTTCCTCAAAGAAAACTGAGCATGTTAATTGACTGTAAAATAATAAAGCACGCACAATGCTGTGCCTGCAGCCAATGCAGCAGCTATCCCTGCATAAAGAACTTTCTCATGATATGCATGCATTGATGCATTTATAATGAGCATCCTTTCTGATTTTGCCTTGTGATATGCCTCAGTAAGCGCAGGCAGTTTTGCTTCAAGATTTTCTTCTTTCATCTGGCATAATACCTCTGGGAGCTGAAATAGCCATTAAACTGCCGCATTGCCTCACCAAAAGGATTGCTGCACAAAAACTCATATGCAAGGTAAGTCCCTAGAATTGTTGCGGCCCCAATAACCAGCACTCCAACAATCTTCATCACAAGAAAATCCCTATCTGTAAGCCGTGCTTTTTGGTCCAGTACCCTGCTTTCAAGGCTCTCAACCATGATATATTTACTGTTTTTAAAGTTTAAAAAGGTAGTGACATATTTTAAGGAAAGCTTTAAATATTTTTGAAAATTATTTAGTTTTATGAAAATCGTAAGTGCATGCCTTGCAGGCATGAAATGCAGATATGACGGAAAAGCAAATTACAGCCAGCAGGTCATTGAGCTTATCATGAAAGGGGAAGCAATCCCCGTCTGCCCTGAGCAGCTTGGCGGCTTGACAACACCAAGGCCTCCTGTAGAGCAGAGGGATGGAAGGTGTTACACTGATGCTGGCAAGGATGTCACAGATGCTTTCGAAAGAGGAGCAGAGGAAGCTGTTCATATCGCAAAACTGGCAAACTGCACCGAGGCAATACTAAAGGCAAACTCCCCTTCCTGCGGCTGCGGCAAGATTTATGACGGAACTTTTTCCAAGACTCTTGTGCAGGGAGACGGTGTTTTTGCAGCACTCCTGAAAAGAGAAGGAATAATTGTTAAGACAGAGAAAGACGTTTGATTGTTGGAGAGATTATTTAATTGTCAAGAACTTTTTTTAATTTTCTAAAAGCATCCTTATTATTATCCCATTTCAGCAGCTTTATCGCTTCTTCAAAAGAAACCCATCTGTATTCTTCATGTTCAGCACAGTTATTCTTAGCTATGTCAACTTCTGCGTCACTTTTCGCTTCAAAGCCCAAAACAAACTCCTCAACAGGCTCCATTGGCTCATTTGTAAGATAATGCTTGCTCATAACAAAATAATGGACATTCTCTATGACTCGCAGTATTTTGCCTTTTGAAATTCCAGTTTCCTCAAAAACTTCCCTATATGCAGCATCCAGTTTTGTCTTATCAGTATCTTCCATGCCCCCGCAGGGAGGCTGCCAGAATCCGCCTTTCGCAGGAATCCTTTTCAGCAGAAGATACTCATACTTATTTTTATTTTTCCTGAAAACAATGCATTCAAGCTGAATTCTTTTTCTCATCTGAACCGTTGAAATCGCCTAAACTTATAAAATTACTCCTTTTTAAACAATATAAAAATCGAAAGATAAATAAATACTTCTGTAAAGTATATATTAAAATGAGCAATGCATTCAAAATAGCGGCAGTTCAATTGAAGTTCAGCAAAAACCCTGCAGTGCTGTTGAAATCAGTCAAGAAATTCATTATCCAGGCAAAAAAGAAAGATGTTAAAATAGTCTGCTTTCCAGAAGATACCTTCTATTCAGGCGCGAAAAAGAATAAAGCGCTTGTTGCGCAAGTCCAAAAAATTTGCAAAGAGCAGAGGATGTGGGTTGTTCTCGCAGCGCACCTGCCTGAAAAAGGAAAGACCTACAACACAGCAGTGCTGATAAACGACAAAGGGGAGATACATGGCGCGCACAAGAAAGTCCATATCTATGATGATCCTCATATCAAAGCAGGCTCAAAATTCAATGTGTACAAGACTCCGTTCTGCAAGATAGGAATCGCAATATGCTGGGACATATCCTGCCCAGGATCAATCAGGGCAATGGTGAAAAAAGGAGCAATGATTGTATTCTGCCCAATGGACTGGGGATATGAGGAATGGGCATACCACAAAGGCCTAAAGAAAAAAGAGTCTGAGAAAAAAATACTAAAATCACTGATACTGACAAGGGCATTTGAAAACCAGATATATTTTGTGTTCTGCAACCAATATGACCCCAAATTAAAAGACCAAATACCTTATTCATTAATAGCAGAGCCGCACAAGGTAGTCAAGGAGATTTACGGCAAGGAAGGAATGATAATCGCAGACATAGACCTGGACCACATAGAGGATGTAAGGAAAAAATACGTAAAAGAGTGCGGGTGGCCGCTTCTTAAGAAATCAGCTCTTTTTGCATAATTTAAATAGATAATCAGCCAGCAGAGTAACTAATCTTTTCTCATCAGCATAAATAAAGTCAAGCGCAGGACAGCTGTTTGCCTCGATGATAAACCAGTTCTTGTCGCGTTGCAGCAAGTCAAGCCCGCAGACATCCATGCCAAAAATTTTCGTGGCTTTCTCGCAAAGCTTCTTCAGCTTGGGGTCTATCTTAATTGTCCTAAAATGCTCCACAGGATTATTGCCGCTCTGCTTCCACGACTTTCCAATCTTCTCAACAAACTGCACAAGCTTGCAGCCAATCAAGGTAGCCCTGTAGCTCCTGTTGTTGTTTGGTATGAACTCCTGAGCAATAATAGGGGATGCAGGATTCTTCTTTATTATCGTGTGCAGCTTTTTCAGGAATGAATGATAATCCTTTGCCTTATAGACGCATTCGCAGTTGTCTGAAAAAATAGCTTTCACAATCAGCGGGCGCTCTGTAAGGATATGCTTTATCTCCCTCGAGTCATACTGCCGCTCTTTCGGGATGAAATAAGTCTTTGGCGTAGGAAGATTATGGTTAAGGCAGGTCAGGTAAAAAAGCCAGCGGTCATCCTCATAAAAAAAAGAGTGCGAGGAATTAACAACCTTTTTCCCAAGCTCTTCCAGTGTTTTAGACAGCTCAATTGACTCAAACTCAATAGGGCCGAAAACCGCATTGTTCAGGATAACCTGGCAGTCTTTTGTCCTCTCTTTCAGAATCTCAAGCTCTATCTGGTCCTCAACAGGAAGAAGAACCACATTAAGGTCTATATTTTTTAATGCCTTCATTATTCGGTCATTAGTCTTATCATAATACGTCTTGTAGTATACATAGCCAATAGAATACTGCCTCTTTTTTGCCATACCTTCTAAAGCACTACTGCAATATTTATATTTTTCTATTTCTTTCTTCTTCAAATGGTTCCAGCGCCCAAAAAAGGAATCCTTTATAAAGGGCTCCCTGTTATTTACTACAAAATTTGATGAGGTATTGAGAAAATGAAAGGAAAAGTAAAGTTTTTTAACGCAGGAAAAGGATTTGGGTTCATAGCTGGCGAAGATGGCAAAGAGTATTTTGTCCACCAGACAGGCTTGAAAGATGGTGTAACATTGCGAGAGAATGATGCTGTTACATTTACTGTAGAGCAAGGCGACAGAGGCCCAAAAGCAGCCAAGGTTGCTCTTGAAGGAGCTGCTGGAAAAAAAGCTGCTAAAGAAGAATCTGAAGAAGAAACTGAAGAATCTGAAGAAGAATCTGAAGAAGAAACAGAAGAATCTGAAGAAGAATCTGAAGAAGAAGTAAAAGAAGAGTAAGTACAAGAGTTCTTATTCTTATTTTTTTATTTTATTTTTTAAATATAGCGAGAGCTGCAACTGCAAACAGTTAGATTTAATAAATGAAACTGCTTTCTTTTTTAAGAATATGAGAATAATACTGCTTTTACTGGCACTTGCTTTAATCACTGGATGCGTCTCTGACTGCAAAGACTATGCTGTTGAAAAGTGTCCGGATAAATGCACAGTCTGCCCGCCCTGCGAGGTGTGCAGCTCAATAAGCTGCCAAACTGAAGAATTCTGCAAAAACATTGGTTTTGACAAGAGCTGGTATGAAGAGATTAAAGCTAGATTGACAGAGTAATAAGCAGATAAGCTGCACTTACCACAGCTTTTTAAATTATGTTCTGCTCATTAAATGCATGGGATCTTTTACAAGGCTAAAAACAACAGACATACTGCCCAGAGAACTTTCTATTCCGAAAACTGATATGCGATTTTCTTATATCTGGATGCTGATTGATTGCTACTTGGCAAAGGATGGAGATTCAATTGTTGCTCCTGCAGTAAAAAAGTTAGATGACCTTAAGTATGTTACAGTAGATGGGCATCATAGATTACTTGTTGCTGATTTGTTCCTGGGGGAATCTAATGTATATATTCCATCGCACAAACAGGATTTCTTTACAGAAGAGATGATACCTGGCGTGCCTGAATTCATGAGAGATGACCTAAATTATACAATTGAGCATTTGTTGGATATATCTGATAAGATATATCATATAACAGAAGGAACATCTTTTTCTGATATCAGGCAGTTAAAAGGATGGCTGTTTTTGAAAGATATCAAATCTGCCAAAAGATTTTATGAAGAATGGAAACCTAAAATTAAATCTCGCAATAAATAATTTTATATACTGATTATCATAACTTATTCTTGGGGTGATCATATGAAACTAATTAAAGAATTTATGGAATTTTTGAAGGAGTACAAAATAATTGCCTTGGCAATTGCTTTTGTCATAGGCGTTGCCGCAACTGCATTGATAAAATCTTTAGTTGATAATGTTATCATGCCGATAGTGACGCCATTTATTCCAGGCGGAGCATGGAAGACAGCAACATTTGCTTTAGGACCAGTAGTTATTGGCTGGGGGCCTTTCTTAGGAGAGCTGATAAACTTTGTAATAATCGCATTTGTAGTGTTTATGATTGCGAAAATAGTGATGAAAGAAGCAAAAGTTTCTAAAAGATAATTTTTATTTTCTTTTTTTAGATATCTTTTTTTTCTGATACCAATTAATCAAGAATAAGAGTCCTATAAGAAATGCAGGCCCTGCAATAGTCATAGACCAAGATAGAGCAATATGCCATTCAACCCGCTGTATTGTCATGCAGATGTATGCTAAACCAGCAAGAATAAAAACAATCCCTCCAACAATCTCATGCTTCCAGGAGATTATCAGGACAATTAATAAGACGAAAACAGGGATATTATGCATGAACAATCCAAGAACAGTTCCCCAGAAATCATATTGTGCATCAAAAATATCCAAAGAAAACATGGCAAGGAAAAGAAGAAATAAAATTGATAAAATTCTTGGTGTCCAGTACACAAATCTGTTAATTTTTGGCTTCGTTGCGGATTTATTCTGTTGTCTTGCCATCAAATTCAGCTTCATGCGCCTCTGCCTCTGCTTTTGTGGCGCGGACAATGCCGTCTTTGTGATGCGCAGGAGAATAGATTGTGTACATTTTTAGCTCTTCTTTGTCTGATGTGTTGATAATGTTATGCTTGGCTCCTGCAGGCACCACAATAGCAACGCCATCACCAAGAACATATTCGTGGCCGTCAATGATGCATTTGCCCTGGCCTTTTTCAAAACGGAAAAACTGGTCATTGTCAGTATGAACTTCCATGCCAATCTCTTCCTTTGGCTTCAGGCTCATCAATACCAGCTGGCTGTGCTTTGACGTGTACAAAACCTTGCGGAAATTCTTGTTTTCCAAGGTCAATTTTTCAATATTTGCATGGAATCCTTTCATAAGATTGAATTTAATTAAAGGGTATATAAATTTTTTCTTTAAAACGCATAGTGCTAAACCTGATTAAAACGCAAAGATTTAAAAAAAGAGGCATATTTTAGAACTGATGATGTAGAATGCCAAAAAGTTTTAGTGCAAAAATCCCAAATCGAGAATTACAAGTTAGAATAGACGTTATGGATATGAACGAATATGAACTAGCTTTCCTGGGCAAGGAACCTGAAAAAGCAGTGCAAGAGCATAAAATTCCTGACCAAGTAATCCGCATGTGGGATTTGGATGAAGACCCACAAGGCTCTGAAGCTGAAAAAGTATTTATTCTTGCAGTGCAACTACTGGAAAAAGGAAAAACCATAGAAGAAGTATTCAAAAAAATTGTGTGGTTAGTAAGACAAATAATGGAAGAAGAAAAAAAGATTGATGAAATGATCAGAAGCATAAGATAAATTATACATTACCCCAGAGTTCTGCTTTGTAGACCTGTTGAAATTGTGCATTTATAGAACTTGATTCTTCTTTCATCAAAAATATTCTGGAAACATCTACGTGTATATTTTTTTCAGTATCATTTTTTAGCAGAATTTCTTCTGTTAATTTACAATCTCTTCAAGCCTAGCTGCGTTCTGCTGGAATTGGTGCAAGTCAGATTCAGTGTAGAGTGCAGGCTGTTTAGAACAGTATTGTATTAAATTTCTAAAGAATTCCATTCTCATCTTTGCATAATCTTGCTTTATTTCATCTGGCACTAATTTCAGCTCTTCGTCCAATGCTTTTGTGCATCTGTCTGGAGTGTCTATGCCTATTTCAGTGAACTCTATGACTTCATGCGCAACAGCATATTGCCTGTATTTTTCATCAACACTGTCAGAAATACCGAAAACACAGCCATCATCAGGCTCTCCT
This sequence comes from uncultured Methanosarcinales archaeon, assembly GCA_964354285.1. Taxonomy (GTDB): domain Archaea; phylum Nanobdellota; class Nanobdellia; order Woesearchaeales; family ARS49; genus JAWABT01. The sequence goes on from CAYGYR010000004.1 coordinate 40,472, forward strand.
GTCAGTCTAATCACAAAATCAGGCAGATCTTTTTCTATGGCTTGCGGAACAACAAAATAGCTGAATTTTCTATTGCCAAGAGTTACATTTACTTCCGGATATCCCTTGCCCTTAAAATATGCTCTTGCCCCATTGATTTCAGCTTTTGTGAACTTCTTCATACTGTTACTTATTAGTAGTGAATAGTTTATAAAGGTTTTGGTTTTGTGCCCGATTGTATTTAACCTAGCCTCTTCCTTAACTTTTCAAAGAAATCATTCATTTTAACACAAAATTCTTTATGCTTTTCAAAGTTTTCTTTAAACTCCTTAGACTCAATTTGCTCGAGTCTTTGGCTTTCTTCTGGAGTGTGCATCTTGGCATATTTAACAGCAATTTCGCAGTTAGATTTGCCATCCCATTTATTGAACTTGGGAAGTTTAGAATCATTAGTGCAGTCCAGCACTATCCAATTACCGCTTAATTTGATCTCTAAAAATAGATGTTGGCCAGTTTCATCAGGAGATTTTGAAGTTATTTCTTTAGGAATTCTTTGTTCAGCCCATTTAAATTCGCAAACTCTAAACCTAACCTCAAAACCCATCTTTCTTAATTCTGCATAAAGAATTCTGGTTTTACCCCAGCATCTATAGTCTTTATCTTCTAATGATTCTGGGCAGTGAAAAGGCAAATCTCTTATCTTTTCAAAAACTTGAATGATATCCATATGCACAGGTAAAATAAAGAATGTTATATAGTTTTGCATTGGTTTGTTCCTAAAAACAAAAGTATTTAAACAAAAGATTTTATTCTAAACAAAGGGTGATTTTATGAAATACGCAATTGTGATATTATGCTTAATCTTGATTATGGTTAGCGGATGCGGTAACACTTCCAAAACTGCTGAGACTGATGATGATTCTGACAAAGCAGCTGCCGCTAATTCTGATAATTCAGACAAGGCAACTGCTGCTACTTCTGATACTTCAGATGAGGTGCCTGAAAGCTCTGGCTCAGAGCCTACTAAATCAGAGCCAACTAAAATGGCGCTTACTTCAACCAGTGATTTGCTGTCGCTCTGCCTCGGCTTTCAGGACCCAAGATACGGCACTTCCTGCGCAGCTGCTTTTAATAAAGATGTAAAGATGTGCGATAAAATAGTAGACAAATATGGCAGAGAAATTGATGAAAAATATGAGGAAGCACACTGCAGGGGCCTCGTGGCTGTCACAAAAAAAGATATTACTGTCTGCGATTCTGTAAGCGACTCTGCATACAGCACTGATTCCTGCTATGAAGATTTTGCAATAGGCACCAAGCAAAAATCAATGTGCGACAAAATATCCAGCGAAAACGGAAAAGTCGGATGCAAAGTAAGATTTGATGCTGAACATTCAGATGTAAGTGTTGAAGGCTGCAAGGATATTGGAGCTGAATGCTACCTTAAGCAGGCATGGAAAACAAAAGACAAGGCATACTGCAAAGCATATGGCGAAGATGCTGCAGATATCCTAAAAGAGGCTTCAAGAATGGCTTGTGAAGCAATGATTATTGCAGACGAGAGCATCTGCACTCCTTTGAAACAAGTCGGAGTTGATGAATGGTGGTACTGCAAGCGGCTGGGACAGTTAGGCAAAGCAAACCCTTCAGAAGGGCAGTTTTATCCTGAGAATTGCGGAGATAACTGGGACTGCCAGCAGGGGCTTGTGCAGTCAATGGTCTGGTATGCTGGCTCAAGATGATTTTGAATGCTTTTGAGAATTCATTTTAGAAAACAGCATTTTATCAACCCAGTCCACAAAACCAGCGTGATTTTTGAATTCCTCAAATAAACTGCGGTAATAGCTTATTTCTTCCAGTGAGCCGTTCACAATAGCAGTATACTGGATTCCTGGCTTGCAGAATTCAAGAAGCTTCATTTCATTCATTGAGGCAATATCCCACTTTTCCCATTGTTCATTGATTAAAATAATATCTTTAACAGGACTGATTTCTTTCTGCTTGTGTTTCATCAGTGTGTACAGCCACTTGATTGAGTGCGGATTAACCTTCTCGAAACTGAACTCAAATTTTCTCTCAATCTTTTCAGCATCCTTAAGAACATGGTTTATCTGCTCTTCCAAAGATTTGTCAACAGAATACGGGCCAGTTATGCGCTGGTTAAATGTGCCTGCTTCCCATAAATGGCACGCATCTTCGTGAAAGCACACCCATTCCTCCCTTTCCTCAATCCATAAGAAGTAATGGCTTTCATTGGGAGCAGCACCGCCAGGCAGTTTTGTTGTTATCTCCACAGGATTGTACTTCTTGTCAAAACAGGCAGAGCCTTTTCTGCCATGAATGATGTATTCTATGTCCATGCTTGCGGGCGGCAGTTTGCCTTGCAGTGGAATCTCAAAAATCTTTTCAGCCATGCGGTAGCCGCTGTGCCAGGAGCATTGGCCTATATCCTTCATTTCAAAAGCTTCAAGAAATTTCTCCTGCGAGACATGAGGGCACTTATACTCTGAACCGCACCCATCGCCTGCCTCAGGCATGTAACTATACTGGAATTCAGCCCTTATAGAAATTGATTTTTCTCCCATCAAAAAAAGGTATAGATTTGCATGAATTTATATTTCTTTCGGTATAACCCCTTCAGTTAAATGCTCTTTACATTAGCTTTATATTCTTTGCAGATTACTGCTTGTGCATGGATGGAGTTATGGTTTTTATCAGGAAAGAAGGCAAGTTCCTTTTAGGTGTAGAATCTAAAGAAACCCCTATCAAAGGACAGTGGAGGCTTTTAGGGGGCAAGGTTGATGAAAATGAAACCCTTGAAATGGCAGTGCACAGGGAAATTTATGAAGAAGCAGGAATATCTGTCAAGATAATAAAGCAGTTAGGTGAGCGTAAGGCATATACCTGGAAGGACCACAAGCCGCTTACTGTTCATATATACTTATCAGACCAGATGCAAGGGCAACCTATCCCTAAGCTGAATGAGATAGGAGAGCTAAAATATTTTTCTTTAGAAGAATCAATTGGGCTGGACTTGGATAATATCAGCAGGTCTGCTTTTGATGAGTACAAAAGCATAATCTGATTGCCAAGCCTGATTTCTGAAATGAAGCCTGGGCTCGAGCCAAAGGCAGGGAGGCATGGCGAGTCTATATATACATCAGTGAGCCTGCATTATTTCTTCTTAAATTTCATGACAATATCAATAACTGCAAGAATCACTCCAATTCCAAGCAAAATATAGCCCATACTGCGATAGATATAGCAATGTAGATTTGTGATGCATCCATAATATTACTGGCATTATTGAAATATATACTGTTATTGCATTTTTTGTTTAACAAAGTTTTGCGAAGCAGAGTTTCACATAGGTTTATAAAGGGCCTACTTTATTCATATAATATGAGCGATTTTCAAAGAAGCAGTGAGAGAAGGTCATCTGGAAGATTTGGCGGCAGATCAGGAGGAAGATTTGGCAGAGATTCTGGCGAATCATCTGGAAGATTTGGCGGCAGATCAGGAGGAAGATTTGGCAGAGATTCTGACAGATCAAGCAAGTCCCCACCAGAAATGCATGATGTTGTGTGCGATAAATGCGGCAAAGAATGCACAGTGCCATTCAAGCCAACAAGCAGCAAGCCAGTATACTGCAGTGATTGCTTTAGGAAAAATGACGCAGGCTCTGGCTCAAGCAGAGGATCAAGCTGCTCTTACTCTGCAGAAGAAATTGCAAAAATCAACCAGAAGCTTGACAAGATCATGCTTGCATTGAAGATTGAGTAATTCTTTTTAATTTTAATATAATTATACAATTTTGATGAGCTTTTTCAGGGCGAGAGATGGAAGCGCGCATCTTAGAACTAAAAATGATTCATTCAGGATAGCTTCTTCTCAAAAAGATAAATCCCATTATACGCATGAAAAAGATTAATCAACCTTGCTTTTAATTGTTTTGATGGTTCTTTAACTTCGAAGAATAGTCTTTTGGCATCTGCATAATTGGTTTCTTTTATTATCTTAAATCCACTTATTGAAGTATAGTTTTGAGGGAGTTGACTGTGCTTTATTTGCAAAAATAATATTGGTTTGTATCCCTTTCTGAGATAAAAAGCCTCTGCTTCTTCAAGTGCTCCAGTAACAATTTTTTCCTTGCCTATTTTTGCGGCCCGGTTCTCAAAAAACACCAGTAATTTAGAACCAACGCCCATCTTCCTAAATTTTTGGTCAATCGCCAGCTCTCCAAGAAGAACATTACATTTCTTAACATAACCAAAGGCTATGCCAATTATTTTATTATTTTTGTATACACCAACAAACAGCTCAGAGCGTATTTCATATTGTCTTTTTATGTAACTAAATGGCCTGTATCTCTTTTCGTTTTTAGGATTAAGTATTTTCTGTTGAAATTCATCAGCATCTTTTAATTCATCAGGAGATATAGTTCTAAAGTTCATAATTTAATAACGAATAACCTTTTTTATTAAGTTATCGTTTTCGTGCGCGCTTCTGTCTGGGTGGGGATATTAAGCAGGTTATCAAATTGCAACTAACTGTGCAATTATATGAAGTCTTGCAACTAAAATTCTCTTGGCTAACAAGCTTTATAAATCAACATATTTTCTGATATTACATGGCTGGAACAGATTTTTATTATGTAGATCATCAAGAGCAAAGATTTCAGTTAGGTCATATGTGTGGTTATTTAGACAATATAATTGCATGCCTAAAACACGCTCCTGATTCGATTAAAAAGCTGGATGAGATTCATACGCAAACTCTTGGTGAAGCATTATTTGATCCTGGAAACTTTCCAAAAGTCCCGGAAGAATTGACCATTGACACAATCAGGCGTGTTCTTGGAATGCTGAAGGAGCCAGAAAATGAAGTATTATCCTATTGGGAAAACCGCAGCGCTTATAGAAAGCTGAACTATAAAACACTAGAGACTTCTATCGACATAGAAAGCCCTATACCAGAAATCAATAAAAGTTTAAAGGCAGAGTGGAAAAGTGAAGATCCTGGTGGAGAAGAATTTCCTACAGTAAAAGATTATCGAAGAGCACAAGCATCTGGAAACGGGGTTGTTATAGTAGATTTCCGTAATAAAACTTTGACTTACATGTCAACCTATTTTACCATTAACAAAAAAGATCTTCCAAAAAATTGGAAATTGATCAGGGCATGAGTTTTTCTATCTGAAAAATATTGGCTTCTGGATTGACCCGCAAACCTTTCGAAAGTATCCTTGTTTTGGCTGTTAAAATCGAAAATCTTCTGAAGTTCTTGATTGAGTTTCCGGAAAAATCTGGCAAAGGCATATTAAGAGTAAAAATAAGAAAAAAGAAAGAAATGATGTGCGTAATGCAATGTGGCGTGGAGCCTGCTAGACAAGCAAGATGATAAAAATACCAAAATATTTATATAGTCAATTATACTACACTAGTGTAATATCATTATATTTTAATGCTATACAGCCAACTGAACACTATCTTAAAGAACACGCAAAGGATGTCCCTTGGCACAAGGCAGTAGAAATAATATTAACAACCAAGAATCCAAGGAAAAAAGATAATAAGTTCGAGATAGAAAAAGACAACTATTATGTTTTGTTTGAAATACAGAACAAAATATTGTACATAATAAATGCTAAGAAAATAAAATGAGATGCCAAAACTGCAGTTCAAGCCTGAAGAAACAAGAAGTTAAAGTATACGGTGCTGAAAGCAAAATAGTCAGTTACCAATGCCCTAAATGCGGCTACTTTGAATTTGAGCCAGACTCTTCAAAAAAAGTGATTGAAGAATTAAGAGAAACTCCCTTAAAAATAAAACAAAAAATAGTAAAATTATCCAAGGACCGGCTAGGAATGTATTTCAATAACAATGTAGTCAGATGCTTGAATCTTAAGAAAGGCGAAGAAATATATATTTCTGTGCCAGACAAGAAACACATAGTTCTTGAAGTAAGTTCTTAGAATCAAGAAAACATTTATATACCTACTAATCTGATTAAGCATTACTAAAAGAGGTTTACCATGAGTAACTATTGGCTTTTGCTTGCACCTATTGCAATATTTGCTTTTCTGCTCTACACAGATTCTCCTGCTGGGCAGGTAATAGGCCCGATGCAGCACTTTTATTATGTATCAGAAGGGCCTGCCAGGCAGATACTGATTGAAACACCAGGAGCAATAGCTGTAAGGGGGTATGTTCCGCGGTCAAAAGTCATAAGGCAGAATATTCTTGATTATTTCCCCAATGAAATAAATCCAGCTGTGAGGGATATTGACAAGACAAGAGTATATGCCATACGAAGGGCGCTTTTGGAAAACCTGAAAGAAGAAAATTATCTGGGAACAAGAATTGGCTGTGATGTCATGGATTTCTTTCAAAGAGATCAAGATGCTGCAATCGCTCTTCTTGAGCTTGGCTGCCTTGCTGAGATGCAGCTTCCAGGCGCAGGCGTTTATGGTGATATCAATGTGGTCAACCCAACTAAACTTGGCGGCTACTACCCATTTACAGATATTGGCTACATTCCCTGCAATGAAAACCTAAAAGAAGTATCAAGGCAGGCTCTTGGTGATTTGCTTGAGGTAGACAGGCTCATTGCAGAGGGAACTGTTGGCGTGGCCAAGTGCAGGGAAGCTGATGCGAAGTTCAGCCTGGCGCTTGCTGCAGGAAGCAGGGCAAAAGGAGAGCCTCTTGCAGAGCTTGACAGCTACCTCGCAGCCGTAAGAAAATCAGTGAGTTGCTATTGCAGATGAAATTCTCAAAAATAGAGATACAAAACTTGCTAAGGGCATGGATTATAATCTCACTTGCTTTTGCAATAGCTTTTTTCAAAGGATTTAGCTTCAGCAATGAATTCCTTGCTGCAGTGCTTGTTTCAGCATTCACAGGGGGAATAGGATTTATTCTTCATGAGCTTGGCCACAAATTCCTTGCGCAAAGGTACGGGTGCTGGGCTGAATTCAGGGCAAATAACTTCATGCTCGGGCTTGCTTTGATATTTTCTTTCTTCGGATTCATATTTGCTGCACCTGGAGGGGTTTTCATCCAAGGTTATGTCACGAAAAGAAAGCATGCATACATTGCAATGATGGGACCCATAATAAATTTAGTTCTTGGAATCGCTTTTGGGCTGCTTGCTTTTTTTGTGCCAGTAATAAAACCCATAGCACTTCCTGGAATGATGATAAACTTCTGGCTTGGCTTGTTCAATGCGCTCCCTTTCCCTATGTTTGACGGCCATAAAGTTTATGTCTGGAATAAAATTTGGTATTTTGTGCTCTTAGCTGCGGCCATAATTCTTACTTTTGGGAGCGGAAAGCTATTTGTTTAAGTCTTGACTTTTGCAGGGTATATAGGAAAATAGGCAAAAATCAAGTAAGTTAACTTTTGCATCCTATCAGATATATGAACTGCAAAAGTTAACTAAGTCAACAGCTTTTTAAACCACCTTCATCTATACCTTATTGGTGTAAAAATGAGCAATGAACTTTGGTACAAATTAAATGAAGCGGAAATGGAGCAGCATAGCGCTTGGCTCAAAGCGCAATTTAAAAATGGCATGCTACGCCAATACGAATCTGTTTACTACCTAAAAGGCGGATCTTTCCTGCACAAATACTACGCATATCTGTGCCATAGTGCAACTAAATCAACAAGCCTGAATCTTTATTCTAAATCAGACGCACCAGTTTATATACAAAACAACTCAAAAACAGCACAACTTGCAGATCGTATTAAAAAAATTCTAAAAGGAAACCAAAAAAGCCTGGCAAGCTGTGAGCTTCCAGAAAATGCAGATCCCTTCTTAAAACGCGAATGGACGATGATTCGCGATTGGCTATGCCTTGTTTAATAGGATTTCAAAACATTTTTAAACCCAGTATCAAACCTTTCTTCTGGGGTGAATATTATGAAATATGTAATTGCATTGTGTTTTGTATTGTTAGTTCTGGCTGGCTGCGAAAAAGCAGCTGAAAAGCAGATGGAAGCAAAGATAGAGGCAGAGACAGGCGGAAATGCAGATGTTGACATCAATAAAGGAGATATGACCATAAAGACAGATGAAGGAACAGTTGAAGTGACTGGAATAGAGGGAGCAACTCCAGGAGACTGGTGCAAAGAAGGTGCTGAATGGAAGTTCACATCAGCTGAAACAGCACAACAAGATGTTTCTGCAAAATGGATAATTAAAGGAATGGGCTCTGGAGAGTATAGCGGATTATGCCACGTGGTTTATACCATGCAGTCAAGCCAGGGCACTGTAGACATGGATTATTACTTTGCCAAAGACGGCAAATCAGGATATGCCGTGATAAAGCTGCCAAACGGACAAACCATGAAGCAGGAGTGGAAAGGGTAGAGTTTTTTTATTTTTTTTCATATATTAACTTTTAAATTAGAAATCTTCTATAGAAAATAAATAATTTTATATACTTCTAAAAAAGTATTCATATTATGAATCAAAAAGAGATTGAAAAAGAGCTTAAGCAAATAAAAGAGAGAAATAAAAGAGTAGAATTAGACAAAGCCTGGGAAACAAGTTTGGCAAGAAAAATTCTCATTCTGATATTTACTTATCTTGCTATTGGAATCTATTTATGGGCTATACATATTCCTAAACCTTGGTTAAATGCAATAGTTCCTGCTGTGGCTTTTGTATTGTCAACATTGACTATGTCATTCTTTAAGAAATTGTGGGCAAACAAAATCTATAAGTAATACTCTCTGGCTTTTTCTAAGAAAAGATAAAAGTTAAATGTGTTGGCAAAGATCTGTCCTGAGTGTGGCTCGCACGAAGTGCTCGCGGTTACATATGCAGAACAATAGCCAGCATATGCACTTGTCTCTGTGCGAAGCACTTCATATTGACACAAAATAATCAAAAGATTTAAGTACATTAAAAACATATATTAATCTCAATGGAGCAATACAATATGACTAATTTAAGGCCCGATTCACCTAGAGATGAATCTGAACGAGCATACATCATAGGGAGAATTGAGGAAAAAGAAAAACAAACAGGCGGCCTTGAATGTGTTCTAACTTTTGAGTATCATCATACAGGAGGATTCCGCTTTAACACAAGGACGCTAGCTGAGGCAGAAGAAAAGCAAGATGATTCTGCACCAAAGATTGTTAGGTATTGGAAAAAAGAAAAATTCATGGCAGCGAATCAAAATTTAATCGGTTCTATCTAATAACATATGTTCTAAAACGAAACTGATTATCTTTTCACTAATTATATAAACCTCTTATTATTTCTAGGTATTGTAAAAAACACTAATATTTATTTTCAAGTAAGAGTTAATATCCGCAATCTTTAAAAACAGCATTACTCTTTTTTTATAAAATGATTCACTTAGACTGCCAGCAATTCCATGAAAGAATTGGTTCTTTGCTGAACAAATTTAAGCCAAATACTGAGGTTTTTGAAGAAATAAGGCAAAAAGAAAAACTGCAAATTGATCCAAGCCAATGCAAAGACATTGATTTAATAATTTTAAAAGAACAAGAGCTTGGCACTGTTATATCTGTTGAAGGATCTGGATTGAGGAAATATCTGTTACGAATAAATAAAGGAACTTTTGATATCTGGCAAAATCCGAAAGCTAACGGCTTAAGAGGCCCTCTGGAATGCATTATTTCATTTCTTGAAACTGGCAAGCATGAATCATTTGATCTTGAAGAAGGTGTAATGAAAAAAACATATGGATTTAGCCTGCCTCTCTTTCTATACAACGGAACCAAGCCTCTTGAAAGAAGCGCTATAAAACCCCAGGGCCCATTGCTAGATAAATACGAGCATATCTACGTTTGGAAGAAAGCGTAATGCAGTTGTCTCTGTGTCATTAGCGCTATCATAAGGAATTAGCATAAAATATATAAAGTAGATTTATTTAATTAAATTTATGACAAATAATTGGTTTATCATTTATCCTCACAAGGATAAGACCATAATTAAGGCGGAGTTTGAAAAATTAAAATTAAAAGAATTCGAAGTAAATATAATCATAGTTAATGATAATATTTCCAAAAAGGAAGCAAATGAATATGTTGAATTTATTAACAAGAATTTAAAATATTCTGGCTTAATTAATACATCTTCTGATACAAAACTGATTGATACTATCGAAAATCTGGGCGGAGTAGATAATGATGTTTTGTACATATTTAAAGATGGAAAGATTACAAGTAAAAATCTTACTTTCTAGGTGCTCTGATCCTTAACACTAATTATATAAACCTCTTATTATTTCTAGGTGTGGTAAAAAGCACTGATATTTGTTTTCAATATGGAAACTAAAGAAGAAAGTAAGATAACTGTAATGGAGAAGCCATACAAGGCAGAAGAGATAGAGACAATACTAAACCCAACTGTAAAGCAATGGTTCTTCTTCAGATTCAAGGAGTTCTCGCTTCCGCAATTATACGGAGTGATGGAGATACACAAGCGAAAAAACATACTTGTCTCAGCACCAACAGGAGCAACAAAAACACTCACAGGATTCTTATCCATACTTAATGAATTAGTTGATTCAGCTGAAAAAGGAATACTCCAAGACAAGATTTACTGCGTATACATCTCTCCATTAAAAGCATTGAATAATGATATCCAGAAAAATCTCAAAGAACCATTAGAAGAAATAGAAAAAATAGCAGGCAAAAAACTAGGCATAAGAGTTGCTGTAAGGACAGGAGACACAACAGCTTCTGAAAAATCAAAGATGCTGAAGCATGTTCCGCATATCTTAATCACAACACCAGAATCACTATCCATAGTTCTCTCATCAATCAAGTTCAGGGATCACCTAAAGAATGTAGAGTGGTGCATAATTGACGAAATACATGCATTGGCTGAAAACAAAAGAGGAACACACCTCTCATTATCCCTTGAAAGATTAGACTACATCTCTGCTCACATGTGCAGGATTGGGTTATCAGCAACAGTCGCTCCTTTAGAAGAGGTTGCAAAATTCCTTGTCGGGCCAACAAGAGATTGTGAAATAGTTGATGTGCAGTTCATAAAAGAAATGGATTTGCAAGTGATTAGCCCTGTTGAAAATTTAATAGACACAACTCATGAATCACTGCACTACAAAATGTATGAGTTGATTGATGAATTAATCCAAGCGCACAAGACAACTTTAATCTTCACAAACACAAGAGCTGCAACAGAGAGAGTCGTAGACCACCTCAAAAATAAATTCCCAACAAAATACGCAAACAATATTGGTGCGCATCATGGAAGCTTAAGCAAAAGGCACAGGTTACTGATAGAAGAAAGCCTGAGAAAAGGAGAGCTAAAAGCAGTTGTCTGCTCAACATCATTAGAATTAGGAATTGATATTGGTTACATTGATCTCGTCATCTGTTTAGGCAGCCCGAAATCAGTCGCAAGATTCCTGCAAAGAGCAGGAAGAGCAGGCCACAGGCTGCATGAAAAAGTCAAAGGAAGAATAATAGTCATGGACAGGGATGACTTAATCGAGTGCGCAGTCCTATTAAAGTCAGCTGTTGAAAAGAAAATAGACAAGCTTCACATACCAGTAGGAGCTTTAGATGTTCTTGCGCAAACCATTGCAGGAATGGCTTTAGAGCAAGTGTGGGATGAAAAGGAATTATATGAAACCATAAAGAAAAGCTACTGCTACAAAGACCTTGACAAAAAAGATTTCAGTGAAGTCCTGGACTATCTTGCTGGAAAATTTGTTGACCTTGAAGACAGGCATGTCTATGCAAGAATCTGGAGAGACGAAGGAAAGATAGGAAAAAGAGGCAAGCTTGGCAGGGTCATTTACATGACAAACACAGGAACAATCCCAGACGAAAGCTTCATCACAGTAAAAATAGGGGAGCAGGCAATTGGAAAACTAGATGAGGCATTCCTTGAAAAGTTAAAGCCAGGAGATGTATTTGTTTTAGGCGGAGATACTTACATGTTCAAGTTCTCAAGAGGAATGGTAGCTCAAGTCCAGGCATCAAGCAGCAGGCCTCCAACAGTGCCAAGATGGGTATCTGAAATGCTTCCACTAAGCTTTGACTTGGCATTAGAGATAGGGCGGCTAAGAAGATTGATGTTTGAAAGGTTCAATGCAAAAAAATCAAAAGTAGACATACTCAACTGGCTCCATGAATACCTGTATGTTGATGCAAAAGCAGCAAAAGCAGTCTATGAATACATGAGAGAGCAGTATGATTATGTAAAGCAGATACCAAATGACAAGATGATTCTTATTGAGCACTATGACGATGACAGGCAGAAAAAAATAATATTCCATTCCCTGTTCGGAAGGAGAGTAAATGACTGCCTCAGCAGGGCAGTTGCATATGCAATCTCAAGAAACGAGCACAAAGATGTAGAGATGGGAATAAATGACAATGGCTTCTACATAACAGGAGACAAGAAAATAAACGCAGTGCGGGCGCTGAAGCTTTTGAAAGCAGAAAAGCTTGACATGATCATGAGGCTGGCAATAGAAAACTCAGAGGTTTTCAAAAGAAGATTCAGGCACTGCGCAACAAGAGCATTAATGATTTTAAGAAATTACATGGGGCATCAGAAAAATGTCGGAAGGCAGCAGGTAAGCTCAATGATACTGATGTCTGCCTTGAAAAGAATAAGCAATGACTTCTCAATCCTAAAAGAGACAAGAAGAGAGGTTCTAGAAGACCTTATGGATATTGGAAGCACAAAAAAAGTAATCAAAGGAATAGAAGATGGTAGCATAAAAGTGGTTGAGATAGATACAAGAATACCAACTCCGTTTGCCTTCAATTTAGCAATCCAAGGATATGCTGACATAATGAAAATAGAAGACAAGCACGAATTCCTCAAAAGAATGCATGAAATGGTCCTTGTAAAAATCGGATTAAAAAATCCAGAAGCTGAAATAAAATCAAAAATAACTCAAGTGAAAGACTACAAGGAAATATTTGATGAAATAGAGCAAAAGCAATTGACGGAAGAAGAGCAGAAGCAGAAAGACTTGAAGCGAATGGTCTGGGGCCTAAAAAGAGTCCCAATGTTTGCAAAAGACGAATTAATCAAATTAATTGATGGAGACAAAGAAATAAGGCAGGATGTAATCAGCTCAATTGATAGATACAAATCAGAGATAAAAAAGACCTGGCCAAAAGAGCTTCAGGAGTTTGTTTTTAAGAGGATTAAGGAAATAAGCTAAAGAATCTTATACGCCTCAGCATGCCTTCTCAACAGAGTATTGTTCCTTACATCTTCTTTTGTAAGAATTCTCTTTACAACCCAATACTCTCCTGTTATTGAATTCCTCTGCATATAACCAAAATTAATAAGTTCCCTTCTCAGAAGAGTATAATCATCAAAATATTGCTTAATTATATCAGTTACTTCCTGTTCTTTATATTTCCTGTTGTCTTCAAACTCTTTTAGCAAGACAAGAAGGACTGCTTGCTTCTCAAAATCATTCCTTGGAAAATTCTTGTGCTTAACACACTTCTTGAAGAACTCTTCTGTGTCAAAAGGAAATTTGATTTCTTGCATTCACTCGCTCGCATAAAGATTTCTTGTCAATCTATGGATATCAACAATGTCAGAGAGCATTGCCTTCAGCTTTGCGACTATCTGGGCAATCTCTATTGTTTTGTTCTTAAGGAAGTATGCATCAAGAGAATCAGCTATCTCCCCCCTGGTTAGCATGACAGAGCATTCTGATTTCTTGGTATAATACAAAGTCATTGTTGTGCAGTATTCCTGGTAAATCCTCTCAATCAATTTTTTTAATCCAGGAAGGTCTGCATTCTTTTTCTTCTTCACAATACTCAGGATTCTCGCAATCCTTTTTGCCTGGTCTGCAACCTTCTCAATCCTTATCTGAAGCTCCCAGTAGCCAAGTGCCTCAAGATTAGAGATATGCAGCGCCTGCTTCACAGACGGATCTGTGAAAGCAGTCTTGAGTATCTTGAGAATCAGGAAGGTTATCCTGTTCACATCAAAATCCCGGTTGACTATAAGCTCGTGAATATCATCCCCCGTGGTCATGTTAATCGTATCAAGAATCATAGACCTCGTTATGTTATCAATGCGCCTTGTGAGCTTGTCAAGCGAAACTGTCTTTATGTCAATGAAGCTGTCTGCAACAAGCTTTGTCGATGACTCGTCCACAATCTCGAGCGCAAACAAGCCTGCAATCTCTTTTTTTATAAAATCAAGATGCTTTGGAATGTCTTTTCCCTTGAGAACAATGATGCTGTAAGGATTAAGATACGCAGAGACAAGCTCCCTGTGGATGCAGTGCTGCTCTTTATTATCTACATTTATGACAATTTCCTTCTGCTGGACAGTAGATGCCTGGTATTTTGTTGATACGACAAGCTCATTATCCCCTTTTTCCTCTATGTAGAGCTTGTCACCTTTCTTGAGCTTGTTCCTTTCAATCCAGTCCTTTGGAATCGCAACTGTGTAAGATGCCTTTCCTGATTTTACTATTGTCCTGACGTCCATATTCTCAGGGAGAGGCGGCTTGCTTATAAAACTTTCGTTCTGGACTGTATAAAACGTGTTTTCTTCGCTCTCTAACGTGTTTTCCATTTTTTGATAGCTTTCGCCCTTTTTGCCGCTTTCTTAAAAAAAAAGATCGTCTTTCACGCTCTGCAGGATTGTATAAACCACTGCTTTTTTTGCCTGCCCTTTTGAAAGGTATTCAAGTGCAGTCTCCTGTGTATTCTTGTTTGCATTCGCAAAATAGATATCTGTGGCAAGAAGATACTTCAGGTCACGGATATTCCTTGCATTAATCGCAGTTTCCTTGATCTTGTTATACTTGAACAATGAAAGGTATTTCTCAGTAACAAGCTCGCAAATCGGGCTTGGCTTCCTGAACTCATAAAATGCATCATCCCGCACCTGCGAACGATGGTTGCTCTGCGTCATCATCTCAAAAAGCGCATCTTTTCCTGTATCTTCAGGAGCTGCGACCATACTCTCCATCGCAGTCTGCATAAGCTGGAGGGCAAAATACTGGCTGAAGCGCTTCATGCTCATCTTTTCAATGTCATATTTCTCTTTCCTGCAGCCAGTTATCTCAACCAGAACATCAAAAAGAATTGTCTTCTTGATTGAGTCATCACTTGTGTTGGCATCAATTTTTGCGCGCCTTATAACGTCAACATCAACAAAAGTGTCAAGCAGGCAGGATTCAACAGGGTCAAGGGCGCCATAGTAGTGGGCTTTTGGCGAATAATTCTGCCCGATAATGTATTTTACCTTGTCCTCGTATGTCCTAAAGCGCTCCTGCTTCTCACGGGCAGCCTGCTTTTCCTCATGCGTTTTGGCTTCTTCTGAAACCAGCATGCATAAATCAACTTCTTTCATCTTAACCACCTTTTGCATAGAGCTTTCCCATCTTCCTCAGCCATGCCGTGTAAAAGTCCTTTGGCTTTGTATGGCAGTCACATGCCCCTCTTGAGCCAAGCATTCCAATGCGCACAGGTTCTGTGCTAATGTACTTCAAAATACCCCTGATTGGCTCCCCATATTTGTGGCTCTCAAGCACTGCGCCTGCCTCATTCACAATCATTCCGCCAACAATCTGGTTGCTTATGATGACACTCGGCTCTGCAGCATGAATGCAGCGCTGAGGCTTGAAGTTCTGCAGGGCAAGATCATCGATAGTGAGCTGGCACTGCAGGCAGCTTGTCTTTCCAGGGACATACACAGTTGCCTGCCCTGACTTGAAATCAGTGCCGCCGCTGATCAATGGAATCTGCATGGTGCGTGCATAATAATTCAGCAGTGCCCTTGTCTTGAAATTGTCAACACTATCTATGATTAAAGCAGGCCTGTTTGCTTTCAGGTATTTGCCAAAATTCGTGCCTACACGATTAAAGCTATACTCCCACTCCATGCCTGGATTGATTTTCTTAAGCTTTTCAACAAGCGCCTCTGCCTTGCGCTTTCCAACAGAGTCATAGAACAGCACCTGCCTGTTAAGGTTGGTCTCCTCAACAATATCATCATCAAAGATTGTTACCTTGCTTGCGCCGCGGATTGCGAGCCCAAGCCCAACAAAATTCCCAAGCGCGCCAGCACCAACAAGCACTACATTGCCATTGTTCTTCTGCGTTTCAGCAGGCATCTCCATATTGTTTGCATAGCCTGTCCTTTCCTTTGAGAGCAGATTATATGAAACAATCCTGTCAAGAGGCCTGTCATTCAATGGCATGATGAGCTTTCTTGCCTCGTCAGCAACCAGGCCGCCAATCACCATGCTTGTCGCAGCGCTCTGCTCTTTTGCCCTGTATTCAGGAAAAAGATACTTTTCATCAAGCCTGCCAAGCGAAACAGCAATCTCGCTGCTTTCAGCAGAGCTGGCTGCTGATATCACAGGCTTTCCGATTCTCTGCCCGTAATCAAGCGCGATGAGCTTTGAGCACGGGTCATTTGTGCAGTCAATAATCAGGTCAAGGCCGCCGAGCAGGCTTGCCTGGCTTGCGTAATCAAAGCTGATGCTAATTCCTTTCACATCAACTGTGGGGTTTATCTTCTTCAGCATGTCCTCAAGAGATTTTGCCTTGCTGCTGCCTTTTCTTGACCAGGAGCAAAGAAACTCCTCTCTGTTCTTAGGGTCTGCCCTGCCAACGTCGTATATCTCAATGTGGCCAAAGCCAAGGGCAGTGAGGGGAAGCGCAACAAACTGCGCAAGAGAGCCTGACCCAATTATGCCAACCCTTGCATTCTCAAGCAGGGCCTGGTTCCAGCCCTCAATCCTGTTCTGCCTGTCATACCTTGCGATTTTGCTTATTTCTGGGAAGATTGCTTGCATTCCTCCACCTCCGCAATTGCTTTTGCGAATTTTTCAAGAACAGCATCAGGGTCTTCAGCGCCATTGCTGCGGTACGCATTCACGAAATCCACCAGGAACTCCCTCAGCTGCTGCTTTTTTCCAGGCGCAATAAAGCAGGTCAAGTCAAGCAGAAGCTGGTTTGCAATCATTTTCTTGTCTTTTTCTGTATAAAAGTAGTCAGTGCTCCATTCCAAGTCTGATTTGAGCTCCCCTGCTGACTTAAGCGCACTGTCAAAGGCCACAAACTTTTCAGGCCCTATTATGTCTTCAAGGACGCTTCCTGCCCATGAGCAATATTTCCTCTTGCATGGCTTCTTGTCAAAGCACCATCCTTCCATTGTGTAATCAGATACTGCTTTGGCAAATGCATTCGCAGCCATTGAATCGCGGGCAAATTCAGTCATCTGGCCATAAAACTCTGGAATCTTCTCTGGCTTGAAGCCGGCAATGAATTCAAGGAACAGCCTGTCCTTTATCTCTGCCTCAGATGGCTTGCCCTCGCTGCACCAGTCAAACCGCTTCCTGACTTCATCTTCTATCGCAACATTTTCCTCCAGCACTTTTTTTGTGCCGTCAGCCAGTGCCTTTTTAAAAGGCTTCTTGATATCATCCTCTTTCTTGCCTGCCAGCTTTATGAGGAAGCTGCCAAGCCATGCAGCATATTCCCCGCCATTGAACATGTATTCTTTTGCTGACTGGAAGAAAGAATCAAAAATCCCGCCATACACCTTTTCAAATATCTCCTTGCGCTCTTTCTCTGTCGGATCAAAGCTTGGCTTTGCAGGAACAAATTTGTGCTCATAGCTGCTGTGTTTTGCCGCAATATGCAGGTCTTCTGTAACTGCTCCTGGCATTGCTGCCCTTGGGCAATCATAAAAATCCCAGTCAACCGCGTGTTTTGCTTCTTTTTCATTGCCCTCTGCTTCTTTCTTGAAATATTTCTCAAGAACAGAATCTTTGTCTTTTTCTTTAAGGAACTCTGCCACAAACTGCCTGAATTCAGCGCTATTCAAGAGCTCAGCAGATGCCTTCTCAAGCATCTTGTCCCTCCCCCAGCTATTATAGCTGGGCCTTTTAAGACTGGATTTCTTGAATGTTTTCAGGTTGCACCTGGCTGCACGCAGGAAACTATCGCCGCGGCCAGTATATCCGTGCTTGAAATCCTGGAATGTGTCGACAGCCCACTCGTTATACTGGTATGGCTTCTTGTCTGCATAGCTGTCTTCTATGTACGCAGTGAATGCATCAAGAAAGTGCTCTGCAAGCCCAGAAGCGTTTTCATTTTGCTTTGTGATATCTTTCCTGACAAGCGCAACAAGAGGGTCATCGCTGCCATTCTTTTCTGGCTTTTCTTTAATTATCCTTACAGGAATCTTCACAGCACTATCTTTCTTTTTATCTTCAGCATCTGCTTTTTCTGATGGCTTTGCTTCTTTTTTTTCAGGGGGCTCTTCATTTTCTTCAGTATCTTCTATTTTTGCGCTTTTGTATTCATTTAATGCATTGATGGCCTTCACTTTTTCTTTTCCATCAATAAATCCCTCTACGAGCTGGCAGAGTGTCTGGCTTTTTGACAGCTCTTCAGCAAATCTGGGGACAAATTTGCGCCTGTGCTTCTCTTTGGAGTAGCTTATGACGAAATATGTTTTTGCGCTGTTTGCGAAATTAATTGATTCAACAAAATCTCTCTGGTCTATTATGTAATTCGTGAAGACCCTGTTAAGCCACTTCCGTGAGGCTTCTTTCTGGCTATTGTCTGTGATATACTCTTTTGCAGCTTCATAGAACTGCTCTGCAAGCTTGCTGAAATCAGAAGGCTTTTCTTTCTCTTCAGCAGACTTCTTTGCTTCTTCTTCTTTTTCTTCTTCTGCTTTCTGCTCCTCTTTCTTTTCCAGCTCTTCCTGCTTTTTTCTTTCTTCCTCTGCATGCTTCTTGTCTTCCTCTACTTTCTTCTCATATGCTTTTTTCTTATGCTCCTTCAGGCTGTTTAGCTCTTTCTCAATCTTTTCATTGATTGAGTCAACTGCATCAGGCTTTTTGCTGTCTCCGCAAAACCAGCCGACAACATAATCAAAAAAGTCAAACCAGCCCCAGCGCCTTGCATCCTTCGCCTTGGAGACTGCGATTTTTGTCACAGGCGCGTATCTCCCGACCTTCAGTTTCTTATAGACTTCGTCTTCCATCAGCTTTGCATCAATGCTGACATCAGTCTCAATTTCACTTAGCATGAAGCCCGCTGCTTTTTTTGGATTCTTAAGAACCCACTTGTTGTCAGGCCCAAGCTCTTTTGCCTGCACTTCAGTATAGACATCGCCCAGTATATTAACGACAACAGAGTATGCCCATGAGCTGGAATTCTTTTTCTTCACATCAGCATCTTTCAGGTGCTCTGCGTTTATTGCATAGCCTCCCAGGTCAAGCTTTCCGTTTTTTACAAGGTCCTCAAGCTTCACGTCTTCGTATTCTGTCTTTAAAGTATTTGGTGCAACAGAGTGCACGACTGTCTCGAAATTATTAACATCTGTGCCTGAATGGAACACGCCAAAGCGTGCGTGAGAATGCCACCATCCAACAATCTTGTAGCCTTTTGGATCAACTGCTTCAGCAGCCCTTACAACATCCTCACCATCAATTTTACAGTACCCGCCTGAATATACCTGGTTGTCTGCAAGATATGCGTCAACAACAAGGTCTGTATCATCATCTTTCATTGCAAGCAAAAAGCCATAGCACTCATTTGCAGAGCCAGTTATCCTCTCAACAAGCCTCGCGTATGTCTTTGCCTTTAGCAATGCGCCAGGAGTTATGTTCACTTTCGCAGGCCCTGCCTCTTTTTTAGCTGCCTCCTTTATGGAATACGGCTTTGAGTTCAATACTTCATCAAGATTAAACATTAATCCCACCTCCGTTGTTCTTGGTTCTTGCGTATCTTGACAATATTTTTATTAAAGACAGGAATGTTGTTTTTTTGGATGCGCTCTTCTGAAATCACGTAATCCCCGAAATGATAATCATCAAGATTTGCCATTGGCGTATGATGTGACATGTCGAAATAGCCCTGCAGAACCACTCCTTTTGCATCAGAAAGAAAAGTCAGCACGCTCTCTAATGAAGGAAGCCTTCTTGTGCGCTCATAATCATAGTTTCCTAAGCAAATACGCCCGTTAACTGCATTTAAGCCAGTAAAAGGATGCGGGTAATTTCCAAGGACAATTGGGTCCTGCACATAAATTCCATTCCCATCATTTACCAATTGAACAGCAATCTTTCCTTTTTTGAACAGGTAATACTTGCCGTTATGCGGGCTCTGAAGCGCATACTGCTCAGGCGTCTCGACATAGACATAATACTTGTTATCCTTTTTCAGGAATCCCACGCCTGATTTTTCATAATTATTTGACTGAAGAATCTCCCTTAATGCCTGCCTTTCTTTTTGAGCTTCTGTAAGCGCAGCTGACTGGACGCCATTATTCCTTAATGCATCTATCTTGAACTTCTTTGCAAGCCTGCGCACATAGCTCTGGTATATTTCAGGCATCTGCTGGTGGGACCGCTGAAAGCTGAACTTTTGGGCGCCTATGAATACGGAAACGCCGTTCTGCTCCTTTGCTTCTGGAACAAGGTCATAGACACGCCCCCCGAAAATGGCAATAGAACCATGCAAAAGGCTTCCAAAAACAGAGCTGTCTGTGCTGTCCTCCTCTTCGAGCAGTGTTTTTCCAGGGGCATACTCCTGCAGGATGCTGATAATCTGGTTCTCTGTTTGTTTGCTTCTGGCAGGCATGTAATTAACATTGCCATATTTTGCTCTTAAGAGATCCTCGATATTTCCTGCTTGCTGCGGGGCCTTTTCTG
This sequence comes from uncultured Methanosarcinales archaeon, assembly GCA_964354285.1. Classification (GTDB taxonomy): domain Archaea; phylum Nanobdellota; class Nanobdellia; order Woesearchaeales; family ARS49; genus JAWABT01. The sequence goes on from CAYGYR010000004.1 coordinate 61,140, forward strand.
CCTGCTGCGCACAAAGCTCAGAGTCTAAATACTCTTTCTCAACTTTTCTTATCAACTTTTCAATGATTGCATTGTTTTCGCGTATGTCAATGTCAGAAACAGCGTCGCTAAGCGCGGCCTTAGGCGCTTTTTCCTGCGCGCCTGCTTTCACGCCGAGCAGATCCTTTATCTCCTTCTCCTCATATGCCCGCGTCAGCGCAGGAAGAACGTCTCTCACAATAAAAGAAAGAACTGCATTCTCTTCAAGAGCTCTTTTTGCAGCATCATTCTCCTTTACTTCCTTCTTGATTGTTGCTTCCAGAAAAGACTTCTGAAAATCCGCTATTTCCTGCTTTGCGCGTTCGAGAAAAATATTTTCATGAGTCCCAATGTCATCAAGCTTTGCCAGGCTCAGGCGCTTGCTGTAAGCCACAAGGCACCCGTCTTCCTGCCTCTCCCCAACAACATAGATTTTCCCGTTGTGGAATATCACAGGATCCCACTCAAGCAAAAAATACGGCTTTAGCTCCATATAGTTCCCTCCAAAAAAAATTAAGCCCCAAAATTAAGGGGCCTAAATTTTGTACTCCAGACCTCCTTCCTGGACACTTGCGACTGCTATCTCAGCAAGGCCATACTGCACCTTGTTGCCGTCCTCAAGATCCTTGTTTTGAGGCTTGATGTATTTCTCAAGAATCTCTTCTTTTATCTTCTCTGCAGTCACAGAGTCAACCCCATTAAGCATTATGACGTATTTTCCTGTCTTTTTCATCTCCTGCTTGATGGAGTCTGCAATGCTCCTCTCCTTGTCGTCCTTCAGCTGGTCTGGCCTTGTCGCATACTTTATTGCGTCGTCCAGCGACTTCTTTTCCAGCTCAGGGGGAATTCTCCTAACGATTGCTTCCTTTGACATTCCGCCCCTGACACTAATTATCTGCGGTATATCGACCGCAACTGCTTCTTCTTCTGGCATTTTGGTTACCTCCAAACATTTTTTATTTTTGAGGGCTCACAAATGTGTGTTACCTCCCAGAGCTAAAGCTATATGTCTTAGCCCTGAATTATTTTTTTGAAGAGCCCGAAGATGTTGCGGCTTCAACGCACAAATTTTAAATACTTGAAAAACCCAAATATCTGCGTTGAAACCTGCCCCGGTTTCTTCAGGTTCCTCCTGGCCCCTGGCTAGGAAGGAACTTTCTTTTCGCGTAACTAAAAAGCTATTTGCTTTTTAGTATCAACAGAACTCGCTAATGCGAGTTTGTTGTATCCCAGTCAAGGTGAATTTGATTTATTGCGCATTCAAGATCTTTAACTTGAGCATCAATGAATTCATGCAGCTTATTCTGATCTTCATACTCGCATCCCTCTTCTGACTTAAATTGAGGTATGAGGAATTGTATTGTCTCAACAGACGCTATCTCTCCGATAAAATTGAGGCAGGCGATTGCGTATCGCAAGTCCTTGATTGCGCCTTCATAATCTTTTTTCATCCATTTCTTTCCATAGCCTTCGCTTGGGTCTGAGTAGTATTGTATTTCCTTGAATAACTGCTGGATTGTCTCTGGCCCATACTTCACGCCGCAATCAGGGTTGAAATCAGCCATAACTTCTTTGAAATCTTTCACTTCTTTCTGCAGCCTGTCAAGAAGAGTGGCCTTTTGTTCTTTGGGAGCTGGAATGCCAAGTATATCATAACCTGTTTTATCTTTTTGCTGTTGGTACTGGCCGGTTTTTCTTTGCATTTTTTTTACCTCCTCATAAAACATATACAGATGTTATTGTATATATTTCTGGTGCATGTGTATCCTAGTTAACACGTTTTGAACATGTTTTTGCAAAGCTGTTATTATTATCATGCACGACCCATTCATAACATGTTTGATGCATGGCATGGCAAATAACTTTTGAATATTCTTTATATTCTGCATATTTTTCGCTCATTTTTGTTGTATAACTTAAGTAAAAATAAAAAATGCTGTTGAATACTTTTCTACACCGCAGCTTAATAAATGCCTGGCAGAGTCTGGTTATGTTAAACATATCAGGTACATATTTTTTTCTCTTTAAACATGTTATAACATCAGTACTGTTGTAAAATACTTAATTACTACTGACGCCTTTTTGTCAGCAGTGATGCACATTCATCCAATTTGATGCTCGCTTCCTTCTTTTGCAAACTCTACGCTAAGGCAGCAGTGGTTTCTTCCATCCATTCTTTGATAGAGATACTCTTTTGCCCTTTTCTCGAGGTCTTTTACTATCTCATCTGTGCTTGTTGGGTCATGGTGGGTGAAGATTATTTTCTTCACTCCTGCTTCGAGGGCAATGTCTATTCCTTTCTCGTAAGTCGAATGGCCCCAGCCTTTCTTTTTCTCATAAATCTCTGGAGTGTACTGGCCGTCATAGATTAAAATGTCAGCTCCTCTGGCCCAATCTATGAGCTTCTTGTCATTTCCTTCTGTCACAAGCGATGCATTGCTGTCATGCTCATAATCTGTTGCAAAAACAACTGCATTGTCTTTTTCAGCTATCTTGTAGCAAAAGACTCCGTCTGGATGATTCATCCTTTTGTAGCTTACCTCAACTCCATTGCTTACCTTTACTCCTTCTGCAATGTCCTTGAAGCAGAGCTCTGCTCCCATCTGCTTTATTTCAACAGGGAAGTATGGCTTTGTCTGCTGGTACTGGAACATTGCTTTTGCCTTGTTCATCTCTCCGTTCTTGTTAGTTATGATTGCAGTCTCTTTTGTGAGCCTGTCTGTGAGGTCTCCTTTTGTTATTCTTCTTGTTTCAACACCGTCCTGCTTTCTCTGGACTCTCTCAAGGTCTTCTTTTGTCACATCTGCATCTCCTGAGTAGACATCCAGCTTGTTTCCAGGAATGTATGCTGGAGTGAAAAAAGGAAATCCCTGGACATGATCCCAGTGCTTGTGGCTCAGGAAGAGCTTTGCATCAAGTGTCTTGCCTGCATACCTTTTCATAAGGTCTGCTCCTAGCTCTGTTATTCCTGTTCCTGCATCAAAGATATACTCGTCTCCTTCGCCAGATATCACTTCCAGGCAGGTTGTGTTTCCGCCATACTCAATAGTGCTCTTTCCTGGCTTTGGAATTGATCCTCTTGTTCCCCAAAATTTTATTTTCATTTTTCATCACCAATCATATTATGGTGCCAGAACTATTAGAAACCATGGCTTGGATTTTGCGCGTTTTCAGCAAAAAAAAGGCTGTTTTTGGGCAAAATGAGTAATCTAGGAACACAATCCCTCTATTTATTCGCGTTCTAGAAAAGTATTTAAATAGGTTTAGTATATTCGCTTAAAAAACAGCAGTATATTTTATAAATACAGAGGTATTATATACAAAATATGAGAGTACTTCAAACAGCACAGCCAGAGCAAAGGGTCGAGCTAGACACCTATGACAAAAAGATACTCTTTGCCTTGTCCCAGAACTCAAGGACACCATACAGCCAGATAGGCAAAAAAGTAGGCCTGAGCAGGGATTCTATCAGGTATAGGATACAGCGACTGACTAAAAACAATGTAATACAAGGCTATAGAACAATCATAGATATAACAAAACTGGGCTACATGAACTTCCATGTCTTCCTCCAGCTAAACCAGCCAGACCCAGAGGCTGAGAAAAAGCTAGTTGAGATATTCAAGGCATACCCTTTTGTCAGGGCAATCATAAAGTTCAGCGGGAAATATGACTTTGAGCTTGCAATCATCGCAAAAACAGTCAAAGATCTTGACACCATACTTTCCCAGATAATAACAGACTGCGGAGAGACCTTGCAGCACTATGAGTTATTGATTATCACAAAATCTTTTGCAGGAAAGAGCTTTCCAGACAATTTTTACAAGGCTCCTGAGGCAAAAATAATTCCGAAGCCAGCAGCTGCAGAGCCAAAGCTTGATGAAAAAGACCATCTTCTGCTTTCTGTGATATCAAACCAGGCAGACCTTCCTTTGTATTCTGTTGCAAAAAAAGTCGGGCTTTCATCAGATGCTATAAAGTACAGGCTCAGGAAACTCAAGGAAAGCGGAGTCATTGTCAGCTACGTGCCTGTCATCAATTTTGAGAAGCTGAACTACAATGTTTATGCTATTTTACTCAGCATCGCCAACTTCACTCCCAAAAAAGAAGCTACTTTGAAAGAATTCCTCTCAACAAACAAAGACACTTTGTTCGGGGTAAAAACATTCGGCAAGTATAATGTCCTCCTTTACATCTGCACAACAAACCCAGATGACTTGATCAAGACAACAGCAGAATTAAGAGGGCACTTTATCGGGGACGTAAGAGATTACGAGACCTTGATAAATTATGAGGAGTATAAGTATACTTATTTTCCAGAACAAGAATGATTATTTAATTTTTGCCGAAATAGCCTCTGGAAAATATGCATATCTTGCAAGCGGATAAAGATAATCCCGCAGTATTAATAACCTGCTTGTGATGATTGCATCTGGAAAGCCGCCTTTGCGCAGTATGTTTTTAATTGGCTCTTTCAATGATTGAACCCTGCACTTGTATTTGTAAAACGCTTCAAGACAGGATTTGTTTTTGTAAAGCGCATAACTATGCTCAATCAATTCAACAATCTGCTGGTATATTTTCAAAGTTTCAGGCTTGAGTCTTATGTTTTGTTTAACACCGACAAGCTCCATGCAAATACTTTTTAGCTCAAAATTCATGTGAGCTAAACTTCTAATAATAGAGTATGTGGAGGTTATTGAATAATATGAAGATATTCCTTGTTTATCGGCATACCCTCTTTTGTTCAGTATTCTGAGGCATAAATATCCGAATTTAACAGTGATTTCAAAAACCGTGCTCAGCCCATCTAATTTCTGATAATCCCCTGCCTTAATTATTTCAAAGCTTTCCTTGGCAAAGGTAATTACGCTCATATAAATTTTATTAATGAATCTGTCCAGATCTTCTTCATATTCCTCGGCAATGTTTTTTATCACGCAATGCCTTGGGCCCTGTTCAACAGTCACAAATCCTAAGAAACTTTGCGCTAATGCCTCGTTAATCTTGGTAAGAACCGCAGGGTTTTCAAATGTTATGTACAGTTCATCATATCCTGCAATATACGGCCTAGTCAGTATCCTTGAAAGAAAATATTCTGCATCTTTAATGTGAATCTCAAGCTTGTTGTAACTTTTTTCTGTTTTTGCATTTATTATCAGTTGCCTACCATTTTCTGTGACTTCAATCTCTTCACCCTTATGCAGATTCAACTGTTTTGCCCACTTTTTTGGTAAAGATACCATTAATGTAGACGGACCTATTTTAGCAATTTTTCTCTTCAATTTTACCCCCCTTTATTAAGTAATAATAACTCGTAATATATAAATCTTTTGAAATTATAATAATTATAATCAATTAATATAATATAATGCGAAAATATATATGCTTGTAAATAATAACAGTTTTATGGGGAAACTACAAACATTCTTTTTTTTGTGTCTATTGATTTTTATATCTGCTCCCGCAGTATCAGCAGCCGGAGCCATCGTTTATAAAAATGCAGACTGGGTAAATGATACAAATATCGTCCTAACTGATGATAATTGGGACATAGTTCCGGCAGAGGATTTCCATGCTTATCAAGCGCATGAAGAGACACAACTTTTGTATTGTGATGATGCTGCAGAAGAGTGCAGGCCTTTGTGGAGGCTTGCGCTGCAGGATTTAGGAATAACTAATCTTGTTCTCGGCTGGTATGATAGCTTGAGCTCGAGAGGAGATTGCGAAAGGGGTGTTTGCGCAAGATACCTGACAGATGAAGAGAAAAGCATTCTAGAAGCAGATGGCTTCCAAAAATACTGTGATACTTCCTGGTCGTATCCCTGCAGCGGAGTTGGGACATACACTGATTGTGTTGCTTGTGTTACAAATCATGTAACAGACTGTCAGTATGACTTTTATAGGTGGGCAGTCAGGTGCCAAGGCACATGCAAGTATGGTGGTTATGATGTTGGGGCATGCGAACTGATTGATAATTTCTGCTTTGACCATAGAACAGAAGTTACACTTGATGATACCTGCAGATATTATAAAGATCACTTGAGCGAGGAAGATGTTGCTAGAGTATATAACCACACAAGCTGCTGGATTGAAGGCTCATCATTAAGGTGGTCAGGAAATGATATTTCAAAATATTATAAAATAGTGGGGGCACCATCCATACATGAAGGCTATATATCTTGCTTGATCAATTATTCTGACTGGCAGGAACAAGCCAGTGATGACCAGAACCATGCTGCAGACCAGATAGGCCCTGGGAGCAAACTTTATTTTGACTTTACAGGCCAGATTAACGCAGAGCCTGATTGCTATGAGAATTCTGACTGCGGTGAAACATACTGGACAGGAGATTCAGGATGCTGTAATGATGAAGGATGGAACATCTGCAGAGCATATCACGGCTACGAATGCAGAAACCCAGGAGAGGAGAATGCATACTGCTTTGAATGGGATGGGTACAAACAGGTTGAAGAATGTTTTAATCAATGCCAAAACAACACGTGCCAAGCAGACATCGAGCCTGAAGAGCCCTCTAATGAAACAAACATAACAGACCCCCCTGTTGTGCCTGAGGAACCTGATGAGCCAGACTGTGAAAACTGTGTTAATGTTTCTGAAATTGCAGATATAGGAATTGAGGCGATTACTTCAATCAAGCAGGAACTATTGCTGGCTGCACAAGTGACTGATGCAAAGGTTGGGGGCACTGCATTTGAGTTTAGTGAGTGCTTCTATAATCTATTTATTGACTCAAGCAATCCCGCAAGCCTTGGGTTTAAAACTGTTGTTGCAAAAGATATTTTTCAGGAATTCGTTTTTGATGCATTAAAAGGCGTCTTTTACGAAAACGCTTATGAGGCTGCTGTAAATGACGTGTATATACCTGAACTTGAGAAGATTGCAAAAGAAATTCAGGGGATGAATTTTACACAGGTAAATAACACAGAATTTACCCAAGATGTTAAAACTTATTTTGAATATCTTAAAACTGTGATAAAGTCAAATAGAGAGAGCACAGAAGAGATTGTTGCTTCAGCAAACCAATTAAAATTCAAGATTAAATTAACATTACTGGGCAGTAAAATTATAAGAATGTTAGTAGTAGGATCTGTTGACGCAGCACCGAGTGTTATTCAATCTTTGAAATTTGCAAATGAAGCAGGCTCAGACATTGAAAGCTGCTTCTGGGAAAACTACTACACTCAAGTAAATGTCAATTATGTTTTAAGCATGCAAATGAAGAATAATATGGAAACAGCAATATCTGCAGCACGAATAATTAAAGAAACAATGGATTACCTTAACTATAATACAGAGACTCCTTCTATCACAGTAGCAGGTGGTGCATTTGGAGGATCACAATATGCCATTAGGAACGAGTTCAGCGACCTGTTGTCTCTTTCAGTTTATTCAGATATTAATGATATAACCGTACAGCCATACTGTGGGGCTGTTGCGTCTGGACTGCCTTTGCTAAATTTTTCATCAAAATTAGAAAATGGAACTACCATGCAGATTAATGAAAGCCAAATATACTCTGTAGAGTATGAACCTCTGGTTAAAGAAGCGCTTGGCAAAATAAACCTGCAGTCATACTGCCCGGTAGACAGGTGTTATGGATCTGCAGCGGATATAAGCGTGAAGATTGTCTCAAAAGGAGATGTATACGTAGCATACGGGGATGGCAGGCCAATGGCTGCAAAAAGAATGCCGTTCACGCAGTATTATACAACTTATCTATGCAAAAAAGCAAGTGTCACACCCAGTTCAGGAGGCGGCGGTGGCGGAGGCGGGGGCAGCCCTAACTCAGTAATGACTAAGTCTCAGCCCCCAACAAGCACGGCTCCAGCAGTAACAGGATTGTTTGGCGGTTTCACTGGCAGTGATAAAACTGATGCAAAAACAAATACGCCAAAAGTTTCTCAGGATAAAAAAGAAGTAAAGACAGAGCCTAAGAAAGAGGAACAGAAGCAAACCGCACCGAAGAAAGAAGTTGTTAAGCAAACTAATCCTGTCATAGAAACAGTTAAATCAATCAGTAATTTCTTTTTTCAACCAGTTATTCAGTTGCTAAAATGGTTTAGAATTATTTAATTTTCTTATACCTTTTGTATGTCCATTCTAGCTTACCGGAATTATGGTAAGAATCAAAGTCCATATGAACTGCCTTGTCTAAGCTGTATTTTGGCTTCTTGCCGTAGAACAAAATCCCCCAGTGCTCAAATATCTTTTTTCCGTCTGTGTCATGCCATCTCTTGTCTAATTCATCAAAAGAAAGGTAAGTCCTTACAAAGCAGGCAGGATCTGCAAAATAAAACTTTTTATTGCCATAGCCTATGGGAACTACATAATGGCCTTCATCCCAGTGCTTCTTCCAGTCTGTTACTTTCTCGCATCTCCACGCCTGCAATACAATAATTGCCGGCTTTCCTTCATCAATATACTTCTTCAGCAAGGCAATATTCATTCTGCCTTCTTTGAATTTCAATCCAAATTTCTTTGCAACCTTTTTCAGCCCAGAAAGCGCTGTCCCTTTTTTTACAGTCCCTGCAATCTTCAGTATTTCTTCCTCACGAACATCAAACCCAAAATAAGCAAGAACCGATTCCATGGCGCTTGCGCCGCAGTCATATGTGTATGCCTGCCTGAATTCTGGAAAATTATGAATAAGCACAAGTTTTTTGGATTTCATCTCTTTTAGTGTTTATTTTTATTTTGTATTTAATAACTTTTCTACTCTCTTTAAATTGTTCCACATTCACATTAACTTTAAAAACTATCCATACCTCCTAGTATCTGGTGGGATGATTTGCCAGCAAAATGGATAAAAGTCGGCAGGGATGGCTTAGTAGGAAAAGTACTTGCATACGTTAAAGAGCCAAATGCGCAGGGCAAATATGAAGCAGTGATAGCCGCAAGCAAAATGCCTGACTTGATCAAGCTGTATATGCAGCTGCTTGGAAAAGAAGAGACGCCAGAGGCACAGGAATTTCTCGAATCTCTTGAAAGCGCTGAAACAAAAACTGAGCGTGTTGGAGCCGCAAATTACAGGACGACACTTGACAATATTTGCGGTCTGAAGGAAAAATTTGACTGCGACATAATTGAAGTTTACAGAAAAGAAGAACCTGGAATGTGCACTCCGCAGCCAGTGCAGGAAGGCATGCTTGATATGCGCGAAGAGCTGAGCATTTCACAAATGTATCTTGCTCTTGAGGATTACTTTTATAAATATGAAGATGCTTCTGAAGCAGAGCCAGAGCCATATCCAACATATAATGATTGCACACGCGAGGAATGGAAGAATCTGCTTTTGGAAGCGCATGAAAGCCTTGTTGACCCATCACAGATTTTTGACTATTGCGCTATTGAGAGAGACCTTCAGCAGCTCTGCAAAGGCTCAGGAGTTCCTGCCAAAATAGTTTCAGACATGTGCGAAGCTGCAAAAAATGGATTTAATGAAAAAGTGAAACTGCTTTGCTGTTATAAAGATCTTATTTTTGCGATTGAAGAAAAAAAATATGAAGATGCAGCTGATTTGAAAAGCAGAATAATAAAACTAAAAAAAGAGTGATTGATTTGAAGGCAAATTTTGTAAAAAGGAAAAATAAAGAGCTTTTAGAAGGGATAGTTCTTGCTTACACGATAGATGAAGAAGAAGGCAAGTATTCAGCAATAATTGCAGCTTATGATTTCATTAGTTTTATCAGGATTTATTCAAAGCACCTTGAATGCACTGGTGTTACCTCTTCTAAATTAGATGCTCTTTTAGACGCAGTTAACATGATAGGGCTCATCAAGAGCCAAAAAGAAATTCATCTTGCATTGATAAAACTGGACAGCATAGATACTTTGAAAGAAAAATATGATTGCGATATAATAGAAGTCACTGCAGAAAATCCACCCTCTGTACTCGCAAACGAGTTTATTTTTATCAAGAACAAAATACTTATTGGCGTGATTGATGATTATTTCCGCACATACAATAAAAACGCTGAGCAAAACCTGCAGTCATATGACAAAAGCACTCGCGAAGCATGGAAAAAATTATTTTTAGAGAGATATGAATGCCTGGTTAAGCAAGAGTCTGGCAAGGCGTATGATGTTATTGAAAATGAACTAAACATAATCTGCAAGAACTCTCCTGTTCCTGAAAATCAGATTAAAAACATGTGCGGCTTTGCAAAAAGAGAACCGAATAGGCGGGTAAAAGAAAAAGGGCTTGAGCTGTATAAAGACCTGATATTCGCTTTAGAAGCGCAGGAATATGAAAAGGCAGCAAAAATAAGGGATTTATTAAAGAAATACTAGTAAATCACTTCTTCTTTCCAAAAATCCTTGCAATCTCTTCAACAGTTGTCTTCAAGCCATACTCCTGCTCAAGCAGGTCAACAATGTATTTTGCCCTTCTCTGGTCGCTCTCAGCGGAATTGAATTCCTCAACCACTGGCTTGATTTTTTTCTCCCAAAAAGTATCAAACTGGTCTGCAGCAAGATTCTCTTTTGCCCACCATGCTTTGAATTGAGTATATTTTGAATCAATGTATTCCTGCCCTTCCCTGCTCTTGAAATAATCCTCTGCACTTTTGATTATGTTCTCTGGCTTAAGGTTTTGCTCTAGTTTTTTTGCGCTTTCGTAGAACGTGCTCTCAATGTTTTCTGCTTTTTTCTCAAAACTCTTTATTTGGATGTAGCTTGCAGCCTGAAATGCAGCAATGCCTAAACAGATTGCTGTTAAGGAAGCACCCCATAGATAAAATGGCCATAATCTGTGTTTCTTTTGACTTTTTTTCTCTAAATACGCAATATAGCAGTTATTCACAACAGTCTCTCTGTCTGCAGTATAGCTCTGCCTTATCGCCATATACTGCTTCTGCCTTACAATGGTATCTGCAGCATCGCATATGCCATCAAACTTCTTTTCATTGAGCAGTTGAAGAAAACGGTCTTTTTCAGGCTCAAAATACCTGAGCATTGCAAGATTTGGCTGTTCATGCATGGCAAAATGCATCTCGCAGCTGCCAATCAATTCATTTATGCTAAGCAGGAAGCTATTCATCACATCTGCCCTTATGAATCCGCTTCCATCTGCACCAGGATTATCTTTCCTGATTTCAGAGACATTTTCCAAGTCATTAATGCAGTCAAAAGTCCTGACAACTGAACCGCAGGCATCACGGGCACTTAATCCTAGTTTTTCCTCTAAAGAAGAAGATTCTACTATCTTTTCAGTCTCTTTTTTCATTCAATCACATTATAGTAAACTGAGTATAAAAAGGTTTTGACTGATATGTGTAGCATTTTCCACTGGTTACAAAAGTTTTTTAAATTGGTACCTACTTTCAGTTTAATGGTGAGTGAAGTGGGAGAAAAATCAACACAACCAACACTGGCTGAAATAGAAAAAATCCTTGTTGAAAATAATGATAAAGCAGTGGAAGGATTCTACGTAACCGGTCATATTCTTGATAAAAAAATAGACCAAAGAGGCGCAGACCTTGATTCTGCAAAAGACATAATTGAGTCTTTTAATGCAATTAGGGCAACAAGAGAAATCCAGACAAACTATGTTGTCACACAGGAAAAAGATGGTCATTATCACAAGATAACCATGAAAGCAATCGGCTTAAATGGCAATGCTTTACATGACGTAGATATTAATTATTTCATGATGGATGAAGAGAAAGACAAGGCAGAGAAAGAAGAGCTTGAAGAGCTTATTGAGAAAGAAGACCCTTTTGTCTTTCCAAATAAAGAAGCAAAGCACGGAATACTTGATGCAAGAATTGTGAATAAGTATGAAATTGTTTCAAACCTCGGAGCAATGTTCGGCTATGCAATCTCCTTTGGCAATAAAGAGTATGCGCAATTGATGGGAGTCCGCTTTGCATTAATGGCAGAAAAGTTTTTTGGGAAGAAAGAATAATTTTGATTATTTTTCCTTTCTATATGCAAGATATCCTGCAATGAATGCACCAAACACTGAGAAAGCAGAAAAAGTTAAAAATCCATTTTCGTAAAATAAGAATGGGAAGCAGAAGATCGTGCTTATCCCAAAGCCTTTCATTGCTGCCATAAACATCCTGCCTTCTTTGGTTTTTTTTCCTTCAAAAGGAAAAGTATCATAATTTTCAAACATCTTTTCTAGATCTGCTTTTATTTTTTCCCCTTCAGCGTTAATATTTTCTAGTGCAGAAGTATATGACTTTATTTTAGATGAAATCAAATTCGCAACTTTCTCAGAAGAGGGAATTACAGAAACAATTGCAGAATACGCACTAAGCATGTCTAATGCACGCAAAACTTGTTTTTCATTTGCTTCTGCTGCAGAAGGCAGATCATAAATATTCTGTTTAATTGCTCGTAAATCTCTTTCATATCTTTCAGAAATTTTTTCTTCAAGCTCTTGGAGATTATAATCTTCAGAAGATATTTTTGATTTTAGTTCATTTATTTCTCTTATCTTTTCAAGCGGAAGCGGGTATTCTTTTTTGGCATTGATGATCCCATAAATCTTGCAAAATTCTTGCGGCAAATCCTGTTTCATCAGAATTGTCTTCAAGATTTCTTCAAGATCTGGTTTTTCATTCATTTTTATCATTTGATTTGATCGGCGATCTTTAATGAGGTATACCTGCCAAGAACAGCACCCGCTATGCTACTTGCCATCAATTTTAGGCCAAAATGAAGATTTGAAGTGGGGATTGAATAAAGTATTGTAGCACAAATAGCTCCACTTATCCCAGCCAGTATTAATTCATATTTTTTCATAATCCGCCCATCAGGAAAACTTGCGCCAACTATAGAACCAAACACAGCTGCACAGGTGTGGCCTGCAGCATAATACAAACTCAGCAAACCGACTGCCGAAACACCGGTAAGGCCTGCACCAATTAAAACCCCTTTGGCAATGCTCCATTTTGATTGCTTTGTTGCTTCTAATTGAGATTTATACTCTTGTATTTTATAGTCAATCGCAAGCCCAAACTCAGCATCATCCTTAAAAAAGATAATATACTGCTCAAGATTTTTAAGCCCATTCTTAAGCTGACTCCTTGTTAAAGTCTCTGCGGCAGGCAAATTTGATATATGCTGTTGAACAAGCTGAGGATTATAATTTGATTTTTCTTTTGAAGACAGAATCACTTTCAGTATCTCTTCCAATTCTGGTTTTTCAGTCATACGCCATTACCGCTCGGCCCTATATGCCCTTTTGTATTGAAACAGTATTTCCAAAGAAAATGACCTGCCCCTGAGACAGGGCTTTCTGACTGCAAAGAAAACTTATTCTGATAATAATTTGACAGAATTTTTGATTTTTTTTCTTCACATTTTTTTGCTTCTTCTTCTGTGTATTTGATTTTTTCATCAAAATCTCCTGATTGTGTACGTCTTAAGGCCTTTGCTTGTTTCAAGACTTGCTTTATTTCCGGCAATATGGTAAGCTCTATATGCCCAGAATATATGCTCATGGTCCAATCACAGCATTCCCGATATCCCTTTTTCTGCTCTTCCTGTATCTCTGCTTCAAAATCTTCATAAAACTTGTAGAGCTCATCGCATCTTTTTATCAGTGCATTGATCTGATCTTTCTGTTGCTTCGATAAGGAATTATCTGTTGTAGTATCATTGGCAAGAATGTTCTCATCTGCAGAATCGCATCTGCTTATTGCTTCAAGTATTTCCTCAAGTTCTGGCTTTTTAGTCATCCCACAGCCCCTTAAAGTCTGGATCTCTGTGAGTTGTTTCTTTAAAGAAAGTTAAAATTTTACTTTCTTCTTTCAAAAAAAATGTATTTCTTTGGTAATTTTTTTGCATCTTTTCCATTTTTTCCCTTTTCTCCTGAATGTAATCAGGCCATTTGCTCAAATCCACTTTATCTAGCTTGCCTGAGCTGCATTTTTCTTCTATTTCAGCTACTTGACTGATTTTTGCGGTCATCTCGCATATTTCCATATCAATTGCGGTGACATACTTCTGCATCGTCATCTGGCAGCAAGTCTTATAATTGCACATTCTGTCAGATATTGAATCACGCCAGGTTTCGTACATTCCCTTAACAGTTAAAATTTCCTGCCGGTATTCTATGAGTTTTAAAGCCTCTGGTTTTGCTTTTTCAGATTGTATGTTCCATCTTGCTGAAAATTCCGGATACTTAGACAAGAACTGCTTGAGTATCCCTGCTGCTTTTTCCCTATACTCTGGAGATAATGCATCAGGATTCTTGAGATATAATTCAACGAGAGGCTTCTCGCTGCTGTCAACTTGTTTTATTATTATTTCCAATATTTTTTCAAGGTCTGGTTTTTCAGTCATTTTATTGGAATACTTCCAGGATTTCTTTTTCTTCAAGAACTGCAGAATCTCTGCCAGATATTATAAAATATTGATTCTTTTTTTTCCTGGCCACTGAATATGCTTTTTGCATTTTTTCTACAAATGTGTTTTTATCAAATTTATTTTTTGACAGTTGCAACTTAATCCATTCCCATAAAATATTGCCGGCATTTTGTTCTATATATGCATTCATTAAAGGCAGGCCCCTATGCTTTAAGTTAAGTTCGCCACCTGCCCATGGTCCGCGGTATATTGTAATTTCAAAATCGTTATCCATTCTTATTGTACTGTCCTGTTCATTTATTTTTACTGTCATTTGAAATGGCATTAGTTTTTTATAAGTCTCAAGACTTTGATTTAATGCTTTTATTTCTTCAGCTTGCTGTTGGCAGGTTTTTGCATAATCCTCTAGTTTCTTTATTATTTCTTCCTCGCTCATCCCTAGTTTTTTTGCTATTGGGCTTAATTCTTTATAGTTAGATAGGAATGCTTTAATTCTGCCTACTGCTTTCACCACGTATTCTGGAGTAAGTGCTTCCCTGTTCCTGAAATACGTTTCAATAATATTTTTTTCTTCAACAGACTCAGCACTCACAAGAATTGCCGCAAGTATTTCCTCAAGCTCTGGTTTTTCATTCATTTTTCCACGCGGCCAGCATATCTTTTGGCGGGGGGTATCTTCGCACCCGCTCAAGGCATTTTCCTGCTAATGCTTTCTTTTCTTCGTGCGCTTTTGCATCCTTGATTTCCGACAGATAGCCTTGCAATTTGTCTCCCCAGTCATCGCTCCTTAAATTAACTGATTTCTCAATCTGCCTGACAAATTCGAAAATTAAATTATAATCCTTGCTAATGATGCCTAATATCTTCTTTCCAAGAATAGACTGTTCAAGATAGTGCTCGCCTAGTTTTTTATCACCTGTTATGTAATTATATGCATTTGCAACTTTCTGTGCAACTGAATCAGGAACAAGCTCTTTTGGGTCATAGCTATCATCAAGATTCTGCAACTTAAATTTAGAAGTTAAGTCTACGTCTTCTTTTGAGAACTTATATGTCTGCGGCTGTTCTGAGGGCTGGAGAAGAACATTAAACAAATCTTTAATGCTCCATCCACTACCCTGCAGAAGCTCTTGTCCTGCAGGCCCTTGTCAATAATTCGGGCTGTCACCGCATGCATCGCAAAGCTGCACTACCTGGCCTGCGAAAGCAGTAACTTTATCCCTTTGCTTGGGGTCATTATAGCTGCTAAATAGTTTCTGCTTCACCTGCGTATAATGCTGTACTACATCTGTAATGCCTGGCTGTTTCTTAAAGCCAAGCTGCTCTGCGTAGCTCCTTACGCCATTCCAGACATCAGCGAGTGCGCCATCAAGAATCATCTGCTGTTCGAAAACAGCCCATAGATGAGATTTTTTCTCTAATTCGCTGAGCTTTAATGCATCTTTTGCATCACTTGCTTGCTGAAGCTTGCTTAGGTCAAATTTCTCGCCTTTAGCAATCTTTCCCTTCTCTGCAGCATTAAATTCGCTGTACAGAGCAAGTACCTTGTCAAGATCATTGCTTCTCTTGGCGAGCTCAAGATCGAGTTTCATCTCAGAGGCGGATTGGTACCTGCTTGTTGGGTCTGGCTGCATGGCTTTTCGGATGACTTTTTTGACATATGCATTGCCGCACTCCTCAGACATATTGGTAAGAAATGCATTTACTAATTCTTTATTTGCATCTTCGGTTGCTATTAGCCTAGTATCTGGATCCTTTTTTTCAGCAGCAGTTTTGAATGCTTTTGCAACTGCAGGATCTTCTTTTAGTGTCTGCATTTTATTCCATGCAGCATATGCATCTTTGCCATTGCTTGCTTCCCAAAGTATGACTCCCAAGGAATAGATGTCTAGTGTAGGATTTTTATCTTTACGTATTCTCTCAGGTGCCATGTATTGTTCTGTACCAGCAACACCCATACTTGTTTCTAGCCCGCATGCAAGTCCAAAATCGATAATTTTGGGTATTATTATTTTTCCAGTTGTATCATAATCAAATCTTATGTTATCTGGTTTTATATCCCTATGCACCAGCTTTTGCTTGTGTATGTGTTGCAGGCCACTGCATATCTTAATTAAGATGTCTAGTAACATTGGTGTTTCCAGTTCCATTCGCGGTATATCTGTGAATGGATGCTGTACATATTCATTAACTAAGAATAGATCTCTATTTGTGGTCCATATGTCTATTTTTTTTGCTATATACTCACATTCTTCAGCGTAAAGACTATATAAATGTTCTTTTTGTCGGAATTGCTCTAATCCTTGCGAAGCCACAATAGATTCCAATTGTGTTCTTTTAATTACCACAAGTTCATTCGGTTCTTCAATCGCATATGCCACAACACCATTTCTGGGGAGTACCGGTAAATTACCAACAATAGTATATTTTTTACCGCGCTCTCCTAGGGAATCCTGAAAAGCCTTGTGTTCTTGTGTTTTTTTATAATTCTTATATTCTTCATGTTCATCTTTATTTAATTTTTTTGCCATATTTATCTTCCCCCATGTATTATTTTAATAAGTGCCGCTGTGCGGTTATCTTGTCTAAGCATTATTCTAGCTACCTCTTCGCTTACTTTGTTTTTCTCAGCAAAAAGTTTGACAATTCCGACTGGATTTTTTGCTCTATCAAAGAGTTCTTGCATTATACTTTTGGCTGGTAAGTCTTTAACAAGAATTTCCCTGATTTCATTATCAGTCAGACATCTGTATAGCCCGTCTGTAGCTATAAGAATGCGAGAGTAATCTATTACTGGAAGACAGTAGCACTGTATTTTAGGCAGATTTCTTGATGCACCAAGTGCATTCATGAGATTCTTACTAAGGGGATGAACTTTGGTGATTTCGGACGGAATTAATTTTCCTTCTTCCTTTTCCATCCAAGCAGCATTCTCATCGCGAGTTATTAACGCCAAATTGCCTGTTTCATCTAGTAAATAAACACGACCATCCCCGACATGTGATACGGCAAGATGATCTTTATATAACATGCAAACATCAATGGTTGTTTGACCTCCTCTTTTTTCTTTTGCCTGTTCATTATTATGCAGTATTTCATCGTTTGCAGATCGAATCGTGTCATCAATAAACTTAATCAGATCATTGTAAATAATATCATACAATACTTTTTCATTTGAAATGATATTTGATATTTCTGAATTTATTTTTCTACTTATGTTTTCATTTGCTGTTTCTGCCGCAAGTTCACTCAACTCTGAATTTCCGACACCATCTGTTATTATGACATACTTGAATTCACTTCCACAAACTCTGCTCTGCGTAAATTTATCTTCATTTGAGCTTCTTCCACCTTTCTCGCTCATTACTATGCCTTCATATCTTAATTTATTTTTATATTCTGCCATTTTATTCAAAGTTGTATTTGACAAAACCTAACTCTTTTATCCTTTCACCAGTAAATCCCTTTACGGGTACATCTGAACTTTTAATTTCTTTGCTCAGCAAATTATATATGTGACTGATCCTGTTTGTAGCAACTAAATACAGTTGATGACTCCCGAGATGTTTCCCTTCTTTATCCAACGGAGCAGGCGCAATTATTTCTTCTAAATCTTCACCACAACTGTTCTCGATTGGTTTTATTTTAAATTCCTCAAGTATAGACATTGCTACTAACTCTTCATCGTGATATAACCTGCGGTCAATAGTGCACCATTCATCCTGTTTAATTGTATACACACAAAGGGCTTCTTTATCCTTGAATTTTTCAGGTGCAACATCAAAACAAGATTTTTTGGCTTGAAGGACAAATTTCAGATCATCTCCATCAATAGAGTGGTATAATTCATTATTTTCATTCATCACATAAACATGACGTTTATTATTCCAATCAATTATCTTTAATTTTACAATATCTTTATTCTTTTTTGCTCCATGATATGTCATAATATGATTTAAATCCGAATCATATTCATTGACTTCTCCATTTGAAAGTCCACAAAAAATATGCCCTTTGTATTCTGCGAATGATAAAATATTCTCTTTAAGTGAAATTCTTTTATTTGTTTTTGGAATGACGCTAATCCGGTTTGTTTTTTCATCATGTTTCCAATCTAACTCTATTTTTTCTATTGACTTATTTTCAGTGAGATACACTGTGGTGTCCTGTAGCGCGGCGAAATTTATTCTCTGCCAGTTCTGTACAGTAATATCCATTTTTGCAGAAGTATATGGTTTGTTATTCTTTTTTGTCTCCTTTTTTAAGATATTCCCTAGCTTGAGATATTGAAATTCATATGCGTGAAGCAATCTTTTATCTGTGGTTGTGTTGCAAGTAATTGCAACTAACCTGTTTTTATATGTTGCAAAACAAGTCACCTCAGATGGTATGCTGCTCTTTTTTGCTGAATCAGAATGCTTTTTTTCTTCAGTATGTTTCAATGGAAATGTTTCACCTTCAAAAAGCAGAGGTATGCTTGTATTATCTTTTAATCTTTCTGTCAGTAAAAGAACATTATTGTTTGCTGATTTGATAACTGCAAGAGCATTTTCAATAATCCAATGATATTTGCCGCTTCCTTTATTTTTTTCATCATGTTCCTTAAGTACTTCTGCTTCAGCGATTGTCATGACGCCATCTGCAACAACATCATCTAAAAAAATCTGTTTTTCATTATACTCTGGAATAGTTGCAAGCGTGTCATACTTGAACATGTGTTTGCCTGCGCTGAAGTCTGGCGCAATTCTTGCTCTAATTATTTTATTTGCAACGCGGTAGAATTCTACTGGAACCCCTGTGCAAAAGCCAGTTATCTTTAACTGATTAACAAGTTCTTCAATGCCGACCCCACACTCTTTTTCAATTGCATCTTTTGTTTTTTGTCCAATACTTTCAATATATCCTGCAACATTTTCAATATAGTATGACATTTCAACAATCTTGTCATTTTTGACAATTGCTTCAATGACTTCAGAAAGTGCAGGGATACAATTAACATTTGGAGAGCCAAAGCCTTCAATCAATTCAAATGCGGTTTTTTTAACATTAGCAATGATTTTCTTATTAAGTTTTAGTAATCCGGGCAGATTATTCCATGCCTGATGTAGTTTGTCATATCTTACATGTGAATAAAGCCCCATGCATTTGTTGCTGTGTGGACCTATCACGTACGCAGTCCATAAACTTAATGTATCTATTGCTTGGCACAATTCATCTTTTTCTTCTGGCTTTAATTTTTGGATATCATTGTCCGAAGTTGATACGACTGTACTTTTTAATTCTGCCCAAAATCTAAAAGTGTCTACATGATTAAAACCAACAGCTTGATCTTTATCTAGATTGAAAATTTTTGTGGCTACATACGTCATCGGATCTGTGGGGTTTGTACAGAAAACCATAAGCCCTTTATATCCTGCAAACAAATCTCTCCATTTATACAATTCTTCAACATTTGAATTTATTGATTTGTTCCTTTTGCTTGATTTGAATGATCTTCGCTGTTCACCACCCATTGTGTCATATAAAAAAAAGCAGATGTCTGTATCCCTTGCTACTTCAGCAATGCTTTTATTTGTTATGAATCCTTTGCCAAGCTCTGATTTTAGTTTTGGATTGATATCTACGCGAGGTATCATGTATTTTTCTATGAGATTTTGTACTTTGCCTGCATTGCGGCTATTGACATATATTTTAGAAATACCATTTTTGCCCACAACTCCGCGTTCTGTAAGCTCATTATTTTCAACAAGTTTGCATGCAAAATTCAAACTCAAAGAGTTTTCTTCGCCAACTCCAACTATACCAAGAACAAGCCCTTCTAGAGGTGTAGTTCCGCTAATCCCAATTATCCCAGGACCAGCCCCTTCTAGAGGTGTATTTGGTTTATCTTGTGCCATTGTTAACCCACACAGTATACTATATTCAATTCATGGCTATTTATAAAGCTTCACGATTGTTAAGTGATTACACTGGCTTTGCAATTCCCCATAGCATGTCAAAGTAGTTCTTGAAGGCTTTTGCTACCCTTTCGCTCTGGATTGTTATTGCCATTCCGTCTTTCTTGTCCCAAAACTTAAACGTCACTTCATCCCCGCAAATGCCAGTTGATATTGGTGCGTTAAAGTGTGGTGGCAGAGTCTTGACATAAGTGTACGGCCACTGTTTTATCACGTTTATTCTCTCCGTGGCATCTGAATTATAGATGTGGTACATAGGAACTTTCATTGCAATTCGCTTCTTGTGAAATTTGTCAAGGAAAATCTTTGCGATATCAGAAGCTGCTTTTGGAGAGCCCATGGTGTATATCGGCAGCTTCTTGTCTAAAGTGCGGAAATACGCGTCTTTTACTGCAATAAGGCCCTCCCCTATATTTACAGAATCCTTTTTCTTATTGAGCTGTTTGGCTAATTTAAGCTGCGGTAGTATTGAATCAAGCTTTGCTTCTTTCTCTTTTAATATTATTGACAGTGTTGACGGGTCTGTTGCCTCAAAAAATGTTGCCTTGTCCTTTGTCACAGTTGCAACAAGGCTCTTTTTCTTTAATCTTTCAAGTGCTTCGTAAACATTTGTCCTGTGAACCCTGCTTTTCTCAGCAAGTTTTGTTGCAGTTGTGGCGCCAAGCTCAATTAGCGCAATATAAACTTTTGCCTCATTCTGGCTCATGCCCAATTCAATTAGTATAGAACCCATTTCGTTTTGCGATTCTGGTGCTTCATCCATTTTTACCCTCCTACACAACCTTTGTTGTGGTAAACACTACAATACTCAAATGAGCTTTATATATAAATGTTGTGGTTAGGTAGACAACTAGACAAAGTATGGTGCTTAAACTTGTTGTTGTGGTGGCAACAACGCCATCTTTTTAAGCTAAGCGAATATTACATTACTTTCTGAAAATGCCTGAAGAAATAAACATTGCAATCATTGGCGCAGGAGCCGTGGGATTATCAATAGCCCATGAGCTATCCAAAACACACGAAGGAGTCTATGTTTTTGAGAAAGCCCCTTTTGTTGGTGATGGGCAGTCAACAAGAAACTCAGGAGTTATCCATTCAGGAATATATTATCCAAAAGACACTCTAAAATCCATGCTATGCTTGGAAGGAAACAGGCTTTTGTATGATTTCTGCAAGAAATATGATATCAAGCATAGAAAAACAGGAAAACTTCTTGCTGCAATCAATGAGAAAGAAGAAAAAAAGCTTGAAGAGCTTCTTGAGCTAGCCAAAAGCAAAGATATGCAGGAAGTCGCGATGCTTAGCAGCGAGCAAGTCCATGAGCTTGAGCCAAATGTTCACTCAACAAAAGCATTATACCTTGGAACAACAGGAATAGTTGATGCTGGCGAATATGTTAACAAGCTGGCGCAGCTGGCAAGATTAAACTGCGCAGAGATACTGACGAGGACAGAAGTTCTTGAAATAACTGCAAAAAACAGCCATTTTACACTCAAAACAAACTCAAGAGGAGAGATAGACGCAAGATACCTGATAAATGCAGCAGGCCTTTATTCAGATGTTATTGCAGGCAAAATAAACCCAGAACAGCAGTATCAAATCACCCCCATAAGAGGGGAGTATTACAGCTTCCGCGCAAATGGGGGCCGCCTGGAGACCAGAATGAATGTCTACCCAACACCAAGGCCAGACACTCTTGGAATACATCTCACACCAACATTTGACGGCAATAAAATAATAGTCGGCCCAACAGCAATCCCAATTATGGATAAGGAAAACTATACCCAAGACAGGAAAGATGTGAAATACTTTCATTCTGAAGTCAAGGATTTCTTCCCAAACCTGCGAGAGGAAGACTTAAGTGAAGACTACGCTGGCATAAGAGCCAAACTAAAGGGAATCTATGATTTTGTAATCAAGACTGATGAGAAATACCCTAACTGCCTGCAGTTTGTTGGAATAGATTCTCCTGGATTGACTTCTTCACAGGCAATAGGGAAAAGAGTAAGGATAAGTAATGGACAAGCATATTTTGATAAAAACTGATTATTATTAATTCTTTTTAATTCATTGCGCTTAAGGATGCAAGTTTTGTTTGAACAAGCGGCTCACTTCTTTTTATGAAACCATCAATCGCGCCAAGAACTTCATAGAACTGTTCTCGTGCATAGCCCCCGCAAGAAACATAGTGTGCTATGAGGCCGTGATCCAAGTCTTCTTTTATTATGCTCCTCAGCTTTTTAACCCATTCGTGTGTAAAAATGGAGTTAGATGCTTTGGCATGCATAAAATCATCCTTTATTGCCAGCACCCGGTTAAGCATTCCGTTGTACCTATATTCTCCATCTCCGTCAAGTTTTCTTTTGACTGATACTAAATCCATCTCATCTGGCCAGCTTAGTGATTCAACAGAAAAAAGGATGTTATAATTATATTCCTTTTTCATTTGGTTTGTTCTTAATGACGCGTTTTCTTCCTTTAATCTATCTAATTCATTTGCCTGCACATAATCCAAGGAAGGTTGCTTGGGTATATCTCTTGATTTTGTTACAATTTTTTCCAAGCTATCTGTAATCATGTGGCTTATTTTTTCCAGCAAGAGAGATTCATTTATGCCTACTTGCATTTGTCCCCTATCTTTCCTTATCTCACTTAATTCAGTTCTTATTGCCGTTAAATCTGACTGGAATGCATTAATCTTCCCAGCAAGGACATTTGTATTGCTTCCATACGCGCTTATTGACTCTTCCACTCTTTTTAATTCCCTTTCAAGCTGATCGCAGAATTTCTTGTACAGATTGGCGCTGAGCTCTTTTCCTAAGTCATCCATGCTTTCTTTTCCGACCTGCAGAGTCTTTCCGATGTTGTCTATCAGGGCATCGATTGTCTTCTCTTTTGCCTTTTTGTCTTCTTTCTCGTCTTTCATGCTGCGGGCAAGAGACTCGCTTCTTGCTTCATTTTCCTGCAGCCTCCTTTCATACATCTCTTCTTTTTTCCTAAACTCCTCTGCTTGCTTTTCAAAATCATACTTTCTTCCAAGTTCATCCCTTCCGAGCCTTTCATCTGCTTCAATTTTTTTCTTTGAGAGCTCATGCTGCCTTTCATTCTCCTTTTGGACATAGTTTATTCTTACAGAAATAGCCGCTGCATTGTTTTCAAGGAGTTTCTGATACTGTGAAGTATCTGCAAAATGAGCAAGTGATGCAGCATCTTTTGCAAAACTTTCAGCGTTCTTCTTTGCACTCTCTAGTTCTCCGAGGTTCTGTGATTCAAGGACTGCCTTGGCATCGCCTGCTGCACAGAGTTTTTTCGCAAGCTCACTTGCCTTGCTCTTCTTCAGGCTTTCATATAGATTTAAAAATTTAATATACGATGAAACTACTTCAGGGGTGTATTTGCGTAAATCCTCATACCATGCTTGTGCTGTGAATTTCTTTTGCGTCAATTCCTTGAAAAATGCAATATCTGGCTCTTTATTCTGCAGCACATTAAGCACGCCTGCCAGATCAGTGAGATCCTTGTTCAGTCTTTTATTTTTCTCTGAAAGATAGCCCCAGTTGCCTATCAGTTCTCTAAGATCCTGCTCAAGGACTTTTGCCTCAGCAGCGCCCTCATAATACTCTGCCTCTTCGCAGGCACTAGGAAGCTTTTCCATGTAATCATTATACTTTTTTTTAAGCAAGATAAAGTAATCATAGTTCCATTTTATCTCTGCACGCATTCCTGATATGTGTGTCAGTATCTCTTTCAGGTTCTCTGCCTTTTTTCTTGATTCGAAATAATGGTTTATATTGTCTCTGTTTTGAGTATTAACTGGAATATTGTTCCTATCACACAGGTTCTCTAAAAATACACACACTTTTGAGATTTTGTCAAGCTTGGCTCTTGAATCTTGTGCCAGGTTATTTGAGCCGCTATCGCAGAAATTCTTTAAGTTTCCTTTTTCAGATTCGAAGAACTTATACTCTTTTGTTATTTTTTCCTCAAGAATATTTTTATACTTTACTATTCTATCTTCTATGCACTGGCAAAGCATCTTTCCGTTCTCTGTTTGAATCTTGAAATTAGGAAGCAATTGCTCAAAATTCTGTTTTCTCTGCATGCCGTCTGCAATGAGATTATCTAGCTGCAAAAAGGACTCTGTATCTACTCCTTTTTGTTTTGCAGCATTTTGCAGCTGGCTGCTTGCTTTTTTGAGGTCATACTCCAGAATATCACTATATGCTTCCCTCAAAGTGTTGTATGGAACGCACTCTGGCAGGGGGCTGCATTCTTCTCTTACTTTCTGGTAGAGTGTTTCAAGGTCCATTTTGCGGTGCATCTGCTATTTTGATATCATTGCCAGTTTTATAGTCTAGCACATACATTGCGCCAGACTTCTCCTGCTTGCTCTGCCACTTATCAACAAAGTCAGGAGCGACTTTCCTGATTATTTTTGCATCTTCATGGTTCTTCATCAGGTCAAGGCCTGCTTTGGCCCATTTTTCCCAGTCAACTTTGACTGTCTCATAAGGCGTGAAATCATCTGCGTTTTCATCATCAAAATGCTTCAAGACATTTGTGAAATCAGCATGGTACGCCCTGAACACGTTTAAATGATCTGCCAGGTTAAGGACAACATATGTCTTGTTGCCGTGCTTGAACTGCGTCCTTTCATCAAGATGGAATTTGGCGCATGCCTGAAGCAGGCCTAGATAGTGGTTCACATATGATTTGACTCTCTTATTCCTGGTAGGAAGCACTTCTGCAAGGCAGTCTGCATAGGGGTCAAAATAAAGAAGGTCTTGCTTCTGATAGAGTCTTTCCAAGTGCGTTTTCAAGGAATCTACAAGGTCCTGCTCCTTGTTTGTTGCCTTCAGAACTTTGTGGCAGTTGCTGAAGATATCCTTCACTATCTCTTCATTTTCATCAGGCGTGGTTGTTGAGTCAACAATCATGAATCTTCGCCTCAACTCCCTGTCAAGCTCCCAACGGTTGTCGTACGCCTTTGTAAAGCAGACTGGCTTGGGAGCCAGCACTATTTTCATAAGATTATTGCCTAGCTTAACTCTGTGTGTTGCTTCCTTGCCTTCTGCCAGTGACTTCCATATCTCAACAAGGTTCATGCATTTCTGCATCTCAGTCACATAGAACCAGGATTTGCTGTTGATTTCCTTCTGGTCATAATACAGTGATTTATCTGATGCTGAGGTCAGTATGTAGAACTTGTCATCGCAATTAACAAGCTTTAGCAGCAGGTCCATAAGGTCTGTTTTTGCGCTTCCAGCATAGCCCTCAATACCAAATGAAATTTTTTGTATGTACGCAAGCGATATCAAAAGAGAGACATCTTCTTCATTTTTTATCATCATAGGCCTGTTATTCTTTATGAACGGCAGCTTGAAATATGATGTAAGGTCATATAATGTGGGGGTAAACAGGTTGCCGCTAGGCCTGATTATGTTCTTTGCCTTTGCAGCTGGCGGATCCTTGACTTCGATGACAGGCATCTCAGGCGTTTCAGCATTGCCGCTATTTTTGTTAGCAGAAGCATCGCTGGGAAATTCAGGGAATGAATCGCCTGTGTCAGCACAGGATTTCTTTTCTGATTCTCGAACAGCAGTATCCAATGATTTTTTTGCAGGGCTTTGCTTGCTGTTTTCTGGCCCATCGATTGGAACATAAACTTTCTTTATCTGCGTGATTGTTTCCTGCTTGAATCTTGGCTTGAAATAAGGTATTTTTTTTATTACTGTCACAATCTTTGGTTTTGGCTTTTGCAAAGAGCGTATATACGCATCTGCATACTTGATATCCTCATCTTCTTCGGGATTAATACTGCTCTTTTCTTCAGGCTTTTGTGATGCATCACTATTTTCTTGCGGATCTGGATTGAGATTATCATTTTCCATTTTTTTATCCTCCATAAATTCTTTTGCTCAGCTTGCGGCTTAGATCAAGCAGTCTGCTCATATCATCCATCTTGATTACATTATATCCTGCATCCTTGAACAACTTACTCGAGCCATATGACACGTTTGTGAGGAACACAGTCCCTCCTGCGCCGGCTTTATGCAGTGCGCCGCCAAGATATCCCATTTGCGTCTTATCAAGATTGAATATATCTGTATCTGAGATTATTACAATATGCTGAGGATTATTATTGCTGTGCGCTAAATTATAAATTTGTTCTGCAGGAATAAGCGTGCCCCCGCCAAGGTATTTTGTCAGCTGTTCATCAATTGTGTCTTTATTTTTTGTATAGTTCAGCACACTATACTGGTGTGAAAATAAAACAACAGCGCACTTTTTTTCATGATTCACTGCAGCATGCGCAACTATCATCGCGCTAAGCACAGCCATCGACAGGTACTTTGAAGGTTCAGGCATGCTGCTGCTGCAGTCAAGGCAGAGCATCATGTCAGGGTAGCCCTCGTGCCCTTTCTCGCTTGTGCTATTTGTTTCGCAGAGCTTCTTAAGTGTTGTAATCTCTGGCAGCAATGGGCCGCGCTGTACAGACAAGAAAAGGTCAAGCTCGCTTATAGGATCATCTATGCCCCATACACCTATGTTTGAGTTTTGCCCGCCCCCAGATTTTGCTTTTGCTGGCGGCAGCTCTACATCAAACTGGTGCGCGAGATCCCTGTAAAACCAGGTGGTTGCTCTATTCTGGTTTGTCATGCCGGTCTCTGACATCAGTCGCTTATACTGCTCAGGGGTCATGTTTCTTGCAACACCCCTGACTGCATCTTCTATTCTTTTCTCAGTTTCACTGTCTTTTGCATTCGGATCAAAAGGCGCAAAATCTTTTGGCTCGTGATAATCTATGACTCCTTTGCTTTTTTCTTTATTTTTCTCCTGTTCTGATTTTTTATTGTTTCCGTTTTGCGATTGCGGAGCGCCAGATCCTGTGCTATCCTGCTTGTCTTTTTTTGAATCTTCATCATGATATTTTTTAATTATATCTGCATAGTCATGCATTGCTTTTGGCCACGCATTGTACTTATCATCTGCATCCATTGCTTTCTTTATTATGTCCTCTATCTTTCCAGCATCAACGCGCATGACCTCGTCTGTGTTTTTTGCCAGGGTTCCCTTTGGAATATTCCAGAGCATCTCGCAGGAAAGCATATACACGTTCCAGAACTTGCTTCCCTCAAGGCCTTGAGACAAATTCTTGTAAACATCAACTATGGCGCCGTCCCCTTTGCGAACCGCTTTTGTATTCACAAGTGTATCTGCGAAAAAGTTTTCAAAGTACTTTGCTCTGTCAATATTGCATGTTATTTTATCTGCCTCGTAGATAAGCCTGAGGCACATTCGCAAATCATAAGGGCAGTAAGTATCATGGCCAATCTCGTGCACACTGACTGGCCTGAAATTATTTCTTCCAACTTTTTTGTCAAGAACAGGCATGTTAAAATAAGCACGCCTCTGTGCAACAACCATCCATGCAATAACATCTCTTTCTGCTTCTGGAATCTTATCAAGCTCTGTATAAATCACAGGTTCCTGAATCCTGGGTTTATTCCAGAACTCAACTGATTTTTTCCATTCATTTTTGAGATTTATTTTTTTCTGCATGACAGTACGCTCTTAATATAATCCAGTGTCACAACAAGACCTGCAACAACTGGTGAATCTACTTTTTTAAGGTCATTCATCATTGTTTCAATCTCTTTTGCATCAAGCCCTGGCTTTGTCCCGTAAATGAAGACGCTGTTTATCGTGTCACTTATCTGCGCGTATTTCGGAAGCTTAGAGACCATGTCGCCATAGCTTTCATGTGCTTTATCTACAAGATCCTCAATGAATGCAACACTATCTGTTCTGTAAGATTGGTCTTTATCCAGCGCATGGCTTGTTGGCTTGATTTTTTCTCGCAGTGCTCTTGGCAGCACAGCCTTAAGGTCTTTGATTGTTGCCTGTCTTGCTCCCCTGAGCCAGGCAAAACCTTTTGTGTACTTGTAAATTGATTGGTACGTCCTGACAGAGACCGGCCCTGTAGTCATATTACAGATGTAGCTTTCAGAAAGATATTTGCAGTTGGTCTTTGTGCAAATCAAGCTTGGCCTTTCGCTTTCAGGAAGATTGTCTTTTTTCTGCCTTTCAGGTTTCTTGCTTGCTTGTATGCAGTATTTTATTTGTGAAAGGAAAAATGGCAAAAATCCCTTTGTCTCATCATCAAGGGGAATTGAATTGGCCTCCTTTCTGATTGCCGCAAGATCCCCTTTTTCGAGGTGAGGGGCGTTTTCAATGATTTGCTTGTAATTCTTGCGATTATTGGTCATGTCTATAAAGTGCGGGTCAACCGTGGCTGCATCTACTATTACATTGACTCTGTCAACAAGGGCTTCGCTAAGATTTGTTATGCTGTTTGCGGCAAAATAGAAAGGCCCCTTGAAAAGCTTGAACCTCTGGCCCCTATATGTTATTGAAGCATCCTGCAGGAGCTCGAGCAGCCTATCTGTTACATTTTTGTTGCCTTTTTCTATCTCATCAAAAAATATGATTTCTGACCTGAGAACAGGATGCTTCTTGAAAAGCTCTCTGTGCGCAGGGCCGAAAAGCTCTCCGAGGTCTGCGTATGCAAATACGTCACTGAATGTCTGCTCGCCGTTGCAGGTCACAACAGACTGCTTGAATTTATCATAAGGCGCATTATATCCAAGATGCGCAAGCCCAGATATCTCTGCGGTTTTTCCGCTGCCTGGCGCGCCAAAATAAAGCATTGTGCCACCTAAAAGAAGAGTGAGTATTCCAAAAGTCATTCGTGAATTAAGGGCGGTATCTGTTGTTTCATACTTAAGTATGCCATTCTCATTCAATTCCAGAATCTTAACCTTGCCTAGTTTTATGTCCCTTTCTGGAGCGATTATTCCTCCTGTATTCTGCATGTAATCACAGTAGGACCATATTTTGTCATGCAAACCAGATGTTTCTGTTTTGAATACAGGTATTTCAATGTCATCCTTTACAGAGGCATTGGTTTCTTTTTTTTTGGGGCTTTTTTTTGCAGGAACAGTTTCAATATCTGGGAAAAAATCAGGGCGCTTGACCTTTTTGCCGGTCCTCTCTTCATATATCTCATAAATTCTTCTTATTGATTCTGGAAGTGACATTTTATATCTCCTCTTGTTTCAATTTTTTGCCAAGCCTGTGCTGATCTGCAATTGCTTGGCTTTTGAAATAGGCCTGTATCGCGCGCTTATACATTTCTTGGCTTGCAGGGCAGAATATTTCTCTTGCAAGATTCTCTTGCTCTTCTGAAGATGCCCCAATTCCCTGAATTATCTTATCGAGATTTGAACTGTCTGTGTTTGCATAGAGTGATTTGATTATGTTTGCACAATCCCTCCCTGTAACAATAAACCCTTGCTCTGCATAAGTGTGCACTATTTTGCCAAGGTCCATCCAGGGAATATCTTTTTCCACGCTTCCTATCTTTATCATTGATTCTTTCCAGAGAAGCCGTGCATAATCATCCTCTGTCTGCGGGCCTGGCACATAAATTGGGAGGAACCTGCTTTTAATCGCAGGCTCTATCTCAGATTCATCTACATAATTAGATAAGGCAATTGTCATTATCCTGCCGTCGCATCTGTCGTCATTGTTTACTTTGAACTCTGCAATTACTTTTTTGACTTCCTCGCTGTTACCGTTAATGCCTTTTGGGAACAGCCCGTTAAACTCATCAAAGACAACATACAAAAGCTTATTTTTCTGCTGCCTTAAGTATGTATATTGGTTTTTCATCCTCAGCAGCGTGCCATCTTTGTATATTGAGCCTATGTCTCTCATTGATTTAACTTCAAATTCAATATTCTTGGCTTCTAAAATTGGTTTAAGCCAATTAAAGACTGCATCAATAATGTAATTTTTGCCAACGCCTGCTTGTCCAAATAAAAGTATGTTTTGAGGATATTTCCCGCCAAGCCTGTTTGTTTTTGCAGATGAATTGAACCAGGCATGCTCAGCAACATAGGTCTGCACGTGGCTTAATGAATCTTTATTTCCAATCACGAATTTCAGCTGTGTTTTTGGATCTGTCTCGTAATCCGGCGGCTCTATTGGCTGCGTATCTACATAGATAGGAAGCTTTTTTCCATTATCTCCGCTCTCTGAACTTGAACTTGCGGAGGATTTTTTTTTGTGGATATCATTAAAATTTGAGCTTTCCCCCTCTATTTTTAATTCTGTTACTATTTTTTGGGCTTTCTGATTTTTTTCTCTTGCTATTTCTATACGTGCCAAGCTTTTTAGGTGATCGAAGAACGTGAATGCTTTATACTGTATTGTCTTGCTGTCTGAGTTTTCTGCCCTTTTTTGCAGCTTCTTAAGGGTTGTGCTCATAAGAATCCTGTCAGATTTGCTTGCAAGATCTTCTGATATCAGACCAGTATTATAATAAGGATCAGGGTCTGAGGCGTGCACTTGCTGAATGCGATCGTTATGGAGTATGTTCAGAACTGCATTGCATGCGAAATATGCTGCGACAATCCTGCTTGTCTGGGCTCCGTGGGCATCAAACAGTGACTCTTCGTCAAACTTGTTTTTTAAAGCATAATACGCTCCTATAAATTCACGAACAATGCTGGAGCCGTCGTCTGCCAGTACAGGCATCCGCTCAATGCTTTTCTCGCACTGCTGCACAATCTCGCCAAGATCTTTTGAGCCATAAAACTGTGCTTGTATTATATCCTTATTTGATATAACGTATCTAGGTTTGCTCATATCGATACCTCCTGCCTTAAAAAATATTAAAAAAAAGAAAAGAAAAAATTTCTAGCTATCTTCTATCAGCCTGTTTAAGTTATCGTACGCTGTGCTTTTTTCATTATTGGTTTGCTGATTGTACTTCTTGATGTTTGACAGCTTCAGCGGCGGTGTTACATCCTTATTTTCTGTTTCCATGAAGTGCTTGAAAAGTCCATCAAGTCCATCAAAGAAAGGCGTACAGATATTAACTACGACGTTTGCTAATTCGTCTCCGGTTTCTATCTGTGTAATTGCATCTCTATATGTTGCTGTCTGCTTTTGCATTTTTTGCACTTGTTTTAGCCTGTTATAATTTATCTCCACTTTCTGCGCATTTCTTTTGACTTTTGCGCTCACCCCTGTGGAAATTTCCCTCATGACCTTAGCTGCTTCATAGCTATCGGCTGCATACCTCATACGATCCTCTCTGTCGCTCTTGATTCTCTGAAGTTCGTTGTATATGTGTTTTTTATCAGCTACTTTTGCTGCACAATCATCAAGGTATTGCCTGTTGCTTTCAGAAGGATCTATAGTCAGCTTCTTCTCTAAACCCTTTTTGGATTTTTCAAGATTAGCGATCTCTTCTGATACTTTTTTCATCTTTTGGTCTATGTTCTTGTACACTGCAACCAGCGTTATGCTTTTATCTCGAAAATCACTGCATATTTTTTCCTGTTTTTCTCGATCAGCATCGTACTCTTGGGCTTTTTCTTTTCGCACTTCAACATCTTTCCTCACACTTTCTGAAAAGTTGCTAAATGCGACTTCAGCCACTGCAGTTGTATCTATGATTGGCTCTGCTGGCTTAAAGTACTCCATAAGCTTTAACCATCGCAGTGTCTGATAGACTTGGTGCATGCGCCCTTCTTTTGCAATCTGCGCGACTACATGCTCTGCTTTCTTTGTTGCAACCTCTGAATCATAGATATTTTTGATTTCATTTCTAAGTTTAGTTTCTAATACTGTGCGGATATTTTTATCGATATCGTCTGCATGCGATCTTACGCTGCGAGGGTCATTGATTTGGCCAGCATGCTCCATTTCTTTTTCTGCAGCTTTTGCTTTATCTTCCAAGTCCTTTACTTCATCCATTTCTTCTTTTTGCTGTTGTGACCTTGCATTACCCCATTCTATTTGGTCTATTTCTTCCTCAGCTTCTTTCCCTGTATCCATATTTTCCTCTTCCCCATTAACCTCTGGGAACGGAGTTGCTCCATCTTCTGGATCAAATCCATCTGGTGTTTTGTTATTTCCATCATCTTCTGACATTTTAATTACCTCCTTCATACTTTATGGTATTTTCATTGGCGCGAGAATATTTCTCAAGCAAAACCTCAAGATCTTTTTGAAAACTTGCAAGCTCATCTTTTGGCAATGCCGTTTCTAGACATTCAAGTTGCTCTGCGAATCCTTTGGTTTGTATTTCTTGAGGCTTGTATTCTGGTGTTTTTCCCGCAATAGCATAAGCTGCGTTGGTTATCCTTGTCAAGGTATTACTCCCACACTGCCGTAATTCATTTTCATAGCTTTTTACCATAATTCCGGCAAAAGAGCCTGCTACGAATAAAGCGGCAGCACCAAGTGTCTGCAATAGATAATGTTTTTTTGGCTTGTTTGATTCTGCTTTTGCTATTATCTGTGGCACTATTGTCTCTATTTTATTTTCTTTCTGTTTCTGCTGGTAACCAGCACTTTCATCAAGCTCTTCCCATTCTTTTTTCAGTTTATCTGTTTCTTCTTTGAATTTGTTGATATCTGCTGGGGTAACTGCAGCAGGCAGTTCCAGTATTTCTGGTTTTTTTGGTTTCATTTTCAAACCTCCTCCGATTGTATGATTGGATATAGCTAACGCTATGTCGAATCTTGATTATTTTCAATGAGCGTGATTTATTTCGAGCTTTTTACCCACTTTTTGTAATCTTGCTCGAAATCTTGATCTTCTTTTATGATTTCACTGAGCTGCTTGTCTCCAAGGTATCTTTGAAGGCAGTTCTTCAGCCCAAGCTGGAATGCTTTTTCTGGCGGCTGAATAAGCAGTTTGCCGTCAGCATCATATATTGGCTGCTCTTCGCCATGATATACAATGTGTGTTCTCATTTCATAATTGCCATCTTTTCTTTGAACAAGCTCAAGCTTGAGCTTCAAGTCAAATGGATCTGCAAATCCTTGTGCTCGATAAACCAGCTGGTCTTTATCCAGTTGGCCTGTGATTTTTTCCTTATCAAATCCAACATTCCATGTGTATTTCTTTTCCTTTGAGCCGCCGCCAAATAATGATGTAACGCCAAGTATTGCGGCCAAGCCGCCTGCGCCAATCAGTGCAAGCTTCACTTTTCCCAAATGATATCACCTTTGTTGCCTTTTTGGCGTTGATAGCTCTGGAAAAACATAAGCGCTGCTGAATATGAGCCTTTTTCATTAAACTCATCACTTTTTGCAGCATTATAGACAACTCGCGCCATCATCTCTTGTCGCTGTTCTGGCGCGAGCTGTGCAATTATCTGTTCTAGTTGCTCTTGGGGGTTTTTAGATGTTAGAACCAATTTTTGAACCTGACTTGTGTCCACGTAAGCGAGCACTTTCTCGCTTGCTTTTTGAATGTCTCTGAATGCGCAATTGTAAATTCCGCATCCAATGCCTGCGGCTGCTGCTGAAATCACAAAGGTCAGCACTTTTCCAAGCACTTTCTTCTTAAAGGATACTTCGTTATTCTCTTCCTTTTTCCCGTTTTTTTCTTTTTGCTCTTCTTTCATGTTTTTGAAATATACACTCATATACTGTATATACTTCCTGATGAATATAAACCTGAGTTGTAGTGATGCTTACAACAAAGATAGCTTAGAAAACTGATTTACTTGAATGAACGCTCGGCAGAACGCCACTGTGTCGTAAGATCTGTGGATGTGTCAGAAATATACCTTGCTGTTATTTCGGAAAAATTTGAACCATTTTGTAAGCAGTATATTTCTGAGCATGCTCAAGAACCGCCACTCTTGTAAATAGATTTTGGCGGTTCTTGACAAATGCCTGAGCGTTCGCGTTCATTCAAGTATGTTGAAATGTCAGGAATTCCTCTTCCCTATTTGAGGAGAGGTCATAAGACCAAGTTGTTAACGTAAGGGAGGAATTCCTGAGCATGCTCAAAAACAGCAGGGATGAGCAAAGCAAACATATTACCAGTCCGTGTCCTCTGCCTGTTTTTGACAGATGCCCGAGTGAGCGCAGCGAAAATCGAGGTGGCATCTTTCAACTTTACAAGAAATATAACTGTGCCTTTTGCGTTATTTGCTTTCCCTGCACCATGCAAAATCTTTTGCATTCTTTATAATATCCAAATCGCCCCACTCTGAGCCAGAATAAGTAATCTCAAGGCCCTGCTCATCAAAAATCGTGCCTCTTTCCAGTCGCAGCATGTATCTCCCGTCAGGAGATTTTTTCTGGGCTTCAATCATTTGCGGAACTATCCTCAATGCGTCATTAATTCTCTTGCCGCTCGTATCAACTGCGGCAACTGCCCCGTCTTTTTCAAGGAAGATTACATCCCTGTCCTGTATTACCCCTATCCCCTGAATGCTGCTGCCGACCAAGCCAAGCTCTGCCAAGTTTGCAATATTTGTCTGGATTCCGTCAAGTGTTATGTTGTAAAGCATCGAGCACTCGTCTTTTTTTGTGTTTTCTGGATAGATTGGGCTGTCATTTCTTCCGACAAAATAAATGCTTTTGCTGTCTTTTGCCCACACAATTTTTGATATTAAGTCAACTTTTGGATACAGCCTTGTTTCTATCCTTTCTTTTTCAGTAACATCTTTTGCATCAAAAACACATATTTCCTTGTCCCGGCAATAAGCGATCTTTCCCTGCAAGTTCGAATTTCTTAGCTCATTTTTCAGCTTGCTCTCAAAATAAAAATCACCTGCACTATATGCGATAAAGGGATACGCAATAAGCCCTCCAATACCAAGAAGAAGGCCCAAATAAGCGCGTGTGCTAGGCCCTTTTTCATCAACTGCTTTGTGAAGGGTGAAATATGCTGGAAGAAGAGGTGCAAATGCAGTGTACGCAGATATAAGCGCTGCTGTCTTGGCAATTTTTTTAACAGCTTTTCCAACAGTGCCAAAAATCTTTTGTAATCTTGATTTTTCTGGCGCAGGCTGCGGGTCTGTGGGGTATTTTGAGTTCAGCTTGCCTGACAATCCGTCTTCCATGAACTGTTTGAAGGTAGATGCAGTCTGGAACCTGTCATCAGGATCATCTGCTAAAGCCCTGTCAACTAGTTCGTCAATCCATTTTGGTGAATCAATTAGTTTAGATGGCTTTGTGTAGTTTGCGCTCGGCCTTTTTCCAGTCAGCATCTCATATATGACTTTTCCAAGGCTGAAAATATCGCTCCTCCCATCTGCTTTCTCGCCTCTTTCCTGCTCAGGAGACATATAGCCGATTGTTCCGCAACGGTCGCCGGACTTATCTTCTTCGGTTGAGTCAAGGCTGCATTGTATTTTTTCAGCCTTCTGTTCTGGAACCATTGAAAGGTTAAAATCGATAAGTTCTACATGTGTGCCTTCAAGAAGAATTGATTCTGGCTTTATGTCCCTATGCACAAATCCCTGCTTGTGAACATAGTCCAGTGCGCTTGCAACCTGGAGCGCTATGTTCAGTGACTTCCCGTTGCTTATGCCCTCCACAGACTCATTTAATATATCCCTGAGGCTTTTGGGCGCATATTTCATCGCGATATAATTTATGCCTTCTCCGAAATTGACTTTGAATATGTCTATGATGTTGTGATGGTTCTGCAGTTTATCATAGATGTCTGCTTCTGCCCTGAGCATTTCCTCTTTTCCCTCATGAGCGACTTTCAATGCTACAAAAGTATTTTTCAGCCCAACAGGCCTTGCCTTGTAAACACTGGCAAAAGAACCTTCACCTTTTTTTTCAAGTATCTCGAAGCCGTCTATTACTCTTCCTATTAATGTGTCAGTTTGTGGCGTTTTAGCTAGTGCCATGTATAGAGTTGTATGTTCTGGATATTAAAAAGATTTGTTGTAGTGACTATTACATCTCTTTTTGCCAATTACTCGTACCTAAGTGCAGACTCAATTACAATTTCGTAGTTTTGAGATATTCGTCTTACTCATATCTCAAAGCATATTCAACTGCGGTTTCGTAGCATTAAGATACTTATTTCATTCGTATCTTAATGCATCCACTGGCT
>CAYGYR010000004.1:97506-105243 GCA_964354285.1 uncultured Methanosarcinales archaeon
GGTTTCGTAGCATTAAGATACTTATTTCATTCGTATCTTAATGCATCCACTGGCTTCAGCCTGCTTGCTCGTATTGCTGGGGTGACTCCTGCGATTGTCCCAATCAGGAATGAAAACGCAAGCGCACCAAGAATCAAGTACCATGGAAAGTATGCTTTCAGCATGCTAAGGCCTTGCTGTGATGCAACAAGCTCGACTGCCTTGCTCATGCCCATGCCGATAATTATGCCAACAATTCCGCCAGCCAAGCCAAGAAAGCCTGACTCAAGTAAGAACAGTTTCGTTATGTCACTGTTTCTTGCGCCGATTGCTTTCATGACACCAATCTCTCTTGTTCTTTCAAGCACAGAGGTAAACATTGTGTTCATTATGCCTACCCCTCCGACAAGCAAACTGATTGCTGCAATGCCGATAAGGACTGCCTGCACGATTGTAAAGATAGTCTCAAATGTCTTGATGTATTCCTCAAAGGTCTGCACATCAAAATCTTCCTCAGCTTCTTTTACATTCCTGTGCTTTCGCAATGCCTTTTTAATGCTCTCAGCTGCATCTGCTGGCTTTGTGCCGTCAGTCACCTCTGCCATTATGAAATCAATCTTTTCAGGCTCATCAAATACCTCCCGTGCTATGTCTAAGTTGAGATACAGCTGGCTGTCATCTGATGGGTTGCCAATTGGCTCAAGAAATCCAATCACTTCAAACTTCTGGTCTTGTATATCTAAACTATCACCGACCTTGACTGCTGACTTAAAAAAATCATTTGGCTTTGAGAACCTCACTCCCGCAAGCACTTTGCGCTGGTCGCTCTTTTTCAAATCCCTGCCTTTTGCAATCTTGATGTTACTGATGTCAAAAATGACTCTTTTTGATTCATCCTGGGGCAAGCCAATTGCGAAAGTGTACTTTGTCTCATCTTTGAACTGCACTTTTGCAAGCTTGAAAAACATACCGCCAGCTGTCTCAACGCCTTTTGATTTTTTTATGATATCAAGATCTTCATTTGTTAGTATGCTTGTTCCGCCAGACGGCATGCCCATTGAGCTGCCTGCAGGCATGATGATCACTTTATTTGTGCCAAGCTTCTCAAACTGATCTGTTATTGCCTTTTCAAGGCCCTGGCCAAGTGAGATTAAGGAGACAACTGCAGCTACGCCTATGAATATGCCTAGCATAGTAAGGAAAGTTCTCTTTTTCTTTGCCCTGAATGTTCCGAATGCCAGCTTGATGTAGTCTTCAATCATTTCCAAACTCCTTTTTTAGTGCGGCTAAGTATTGCTTTAACTTTTTAATAAATGCAGTACAAGTATGAGCATCTTTGGGTCTTGTCTTTCTGAGTTTGAGTGCCTTATGAACAATGTGCTTTTTAGGTGCCATTTTTGTTAATTCTTTCCATGAATGCGGTGGATGCCTGCCTCTTGTTTTAAATTCCATATCTGTCAGCCAAAAGACCTGTTTTAAGATTGATTGAAAATCAAATTCCTTTTTTTCATACTTGGGCAAAAAGAAATCCCTGAATACTTTCATCAAGAGATGCAAATCTTTTAAATCAGTGTTAGTTGGAAAATCCTTTTGATTTAGTTTTTTCCCATATATTACCTGATAATTTGGCATGTATTTTACGAAACGCCTTGGGCCTGATCGTTTTCTTGTGATTTGTTTAGAATGTTTGCCTGTTCTTAACTCCCAAAATGCATAACCTGAAAGCCCGCTCTTTGGATTGTATTTGCCATGAGCTAATTTTGCGAGCTTGGTGATTATCTTCTGCGCTTTCATATCAGTTGTTATGATCCACAGATCAACATCACTCTGTGTAGTCATTTCTCTTCTAAGAAAACTGCCGCCAACATAGATAGAGACAATTTTTTCACGCGGAATATTCTTTAGCACCAAGCGCTTTAGCTGCAGCAAAACCTTGATTGCAGCTTTCTCCTGCTTAGTTATGTTCTTCCACTTTTTCCAGAACATCATTCCCGTAATGCCTCCACTGCAAACTTTAAGAAAGTTTGATCAAAATGCGCTCTTTGTTCGTGCTCGAGAAGCATGTCATCAGCTATTTGCTGCGCAAATAGAGGTTCTACTCTTCTCTCGCCCTCACAATGTCGCGCGGTTACATGCATCATTCCCTTAATGCCTCCACTGGCTGTAGCTTTGATGCCTGTCTTGCAGGCAGTGCTCCTGAAAGTGAACCAACAACAAATGAAAATGCAAGAGCGCCGCCAATCAGCCAAACAGAGATGCTTGCTTTAAAGAAAGTGGCGCCCATCTGCACTGCGATAAATGTTCCAACATATGATATTCCAAGGCCAATGAGCACACCAATCACTCCGCCAAGCAAGCCAAGGAGCCCTGATTCGATAAGGAACAAAAGCAGGATATGGGAGTTTCTTGCGCCAATTGATTTCATTATCCCAATCTCCCTTGTTCTCTCAAGGACTGTTGTATACATTGTATTCATGATTCCAATGCCGCCAACAATCAAGCTGATAGCAGCAATCCCAACAACAACAAGTGTTACAATATCAAGAATCTGGTTCAGGCTTGAAATCATTTGCTCAGCTGTCTGGACACTAAAGTCCTCCTCACCTTCTTTCACATTCCTGTGCCTTCGCAGGGCTCTTTTTATATCCTCTGCGACCACAGCTGGCTTTGAGTCCTCTTTTGTCAAAGTAAATATCGTTGATATTTTTTCTGGCTCATTATACATCTCACGAGCAACATCAAGAGGAATCCTTATTATTGCATCATGCATCCCTGTTCCTGAGTTTTTTTGGATGCCGATGACCTCAAATTCCTTGTCTTCAATTATTATCTTGCTTCCAATAACAATGTCCCTGTCAAAAGTATCATGCGCGTACTTATAGCCAACAATGGCCTTGTACTTGTCACCTTTCTTTATCTGCCTTCCCTCCTCAACATCAAGAAAGCCACTGCTTGTGACAAGCTTGTCAGCCTCTTCGTCTGTGTCAAATCCCCATATATTCAAGAACTTCTGCTCGTTTTTGTAATTGACTTTTGATGTTTTTGAGACAACACCTGTAGCAATATCAACTCCTTTGACATTCCTGATGACAGACAAATCCTTGCTGTCAATCTGGCCCATCATCATCTCTCCACCTGTGGGTCCCATAAACCCGCCGCCAGGTGTAATCATTATCCTGTTTGTCCCAACTTTTTTAAACTGGTCATTAATTGAGTCCTGCATTCCCTGGCCAAGAGAAATCAAGGCAACAACTGCAGCTATGCCTATGAATATGCCTATCATTGTCAGCCATGTTCGCAGGCTTCTGTTCATTAAGCCTGTAAAAGAAAGCTTTAAAAAATCAAAAATCATTTTTGCCTTTTACTTTTTCTGCATGTGAGCTTTCTTTCTTCTCCTGTAGATCCAGTATATTATTACTGCAATCACGAACAAGCCAATTATTATCGGCACCCAAGGAGTCTTTGTCTGGCCAAGCTCTCCTGCGCTTACAATCCTTAAAGGAAGATTAAACTCCTTTGTATAATCCTTGTTGTAAGGATCCTTGAATTCAACAACCAGCTTTATCCTTGGGCTCGTTGCTGTTGGCTTTATTGTGAAATCAACTGTCTCAAAATCATCGCTATCAAGATTCCCAATGTATGCCTCATTTGAGGTAGATAATACGTCATACTCTGGCAGCTCGATGATTCTTGCATTCAAGTATTTCAGGTTGACAACTCCCTTATTGATAATTTTGAAAGTCACCTCTCCTGAGGAAAGAGGCGTGGTTATCAGAGTGCTGTCAATCATTGCAGTTAACTCTGGCTCTGCACTGACAATAATGCTTATCTTTGCGCTGTCAGAGTACTTGTTTCCCCTGAAATCCTCATAGCTCAGGCTTATTGGAAGCTGATACACCTTTATCTCTGTTGAAGTGTCTGAGATAAGATCAAACTTGACTTTTGCCT
This sequence comes from uncultured Methanosarcinales archaeon, assembly GCA_964354285.1. Classification (GTDB taxonomy): domain Archaea; phylum Nanobdellota; class Nanobdellia; order Woesearchaeales; family ARS49; genus JAWABT01. The sequence goes on from CAYGYR010000004.1 coordinate 101,434, forward strand.
CCTCTCCTGGGCCAATCATGCTTATCCTTTGCTTTGTGCCTGTTGTTGCGGTTGAGAACTTGGCGGTTTCTGGCAGGTCAAGGAAGATGTCAATATTTTTCATTCCAACCTTGCCATTATTTTTCAAAGTCAGCTCTGCAGTCACTTTCTCTCCTGGCTTTATCTTTTCTGGGGTAAGCTTGTAGTTCTCGATTGTCAGCATGACTGATGCTCCTTTTATGCTGATTGTTTTCTCAAGCTTAATTGGGGCTCTTGTTGCTGCATTGAACATAAAATTGATTGGCTCATCCCCAACTGGAGCATCAACATCCACAATGAACTTATATTTGACTACAGCACCTTCTGTTGAAGGTATGTTTTTGATTGTCTTTACTTCATCCTCGCCGGTTGCAAGGCTAAATGGGTATTCTGGCACAAATTCTATCCTGACATCCTGTGCCTGCGTGCCTTTGTTCTGCACGCCTATCCATAGCTCAAAATAGCTGCCTGGCTCTACAGGTGAGGGCTCGTATCTTAAAATCTCTGCTGTGAGCTCAGGGCCCTGCACTGCATTTGCGCTAAATGCGCATGCAATTAAAATCATCAAAACCAGCATTATTTTTGTTGTGTTCATAATATTACCTCCTCATTATTGTTGATTTAATTATCTGGCCATCCTTCAAAAATACAATTCGGTCAGCGTGCTTTGCAAGCACATCATCATGAGTGACAAGGATTATTGTCTTGCCGTGCTTCTTGTTCAAGTTTTTAAGGAAATCCATGATTTCTGCCCCTGTCTTGCTGTCAAGGTTTCCTGTCGGCTCGTCTGCAAGGATGACCTCTGGATTGACTGCAAGCGATCTTGCGATTGCAACCCTCTGCTGCTCTCCCCCGGACAGCTGGTTTGGCCTGTGCCACATCCTTTCCTGCAGTCCAACAAGCCTTAGCAGGTTTTCTGCTTTCTCGATTCGCTCGTGCTCTGGAACTCCCTGGAAAATCAATGGCAGGGCAACATTCTGCAAGGCAGTGAGGTTATTTAGCAAATTGAATTTCTGGAAGATAAAGCCAATCTTTCTGCCTCTAATTGTTGCTAAGTCAGATTCTGACAGCTCTGCGATGTTCTGGCCATCAAGGAAGATAGCTCCTTTTGTCGGGACATCAAGGCATCCAACAAGATTCATCGTGGTGCTCTTTCCAGAGCCAGACGGGCCTTGTATCGCGACAAACTCCTTTGCAAAGACTTTCAGGTTCAATCCTCTCAAAGCATAGACTTTATGCTCACCGAGCTCGTAAATCTTCCAAACATCCTTTAGTTCTATAATTGGCGTGTTTTTTCTCATTTTAGCGCCCTCAACGCATTAATTGTTTTTTTGAGGATTTGCCTGATTTCTTTCCTCTTTTCTGATATTTTATTTTGGGTGAATAAACGGAAAATTTCCTGCCTGAAAGCCAGAAGCTCTGGATTCACTTCCTTGAAAGGCATCTCCCCTTTCTTGATTGTTTCAGTGATCTGCTTGAAAAAAGCAGTGTCTTCTCCTGTCATTTCTGCCATCATCTTAAATCCCTCTTCCATCTGCTTCATGAGAGTATCCTTCTGGCTGTCTAACTTGTTTAGCTTCTTTTTACCTTCCTGTGTCAGGGAGTAAACTTTTTTCCTTCCCTCTTCCTTGCAGGTGACAAGCTTGCTGCCCGTCAGTTCTTCAAGCAAGGGATACATCGAGCCAGGAGAGGGCTTTGTTCCGAGCTTATCCTCAAGAAACTTCATAATAGAATAACCAGACAGGGGTGCGCTTTCAAGCGCCTTCAACGTGAATATCTTTAAGTGGCCTCTTAGCATTGTATCGGACCCGATATATCGGGAGTAATATATCGGAAACGATAGTAATATATAAATGTTTTGGTTTTGCTAAGTGAGAATTGCTATATGAATTGAACACTTGGCGCCTTAAACGCATCATCCTTCTCAGGATAATCGTTTCTATAATGCCCGCCCCTGCTCTCTTTTCTCCATAAAGCTGCATTAATCGTTAAATCAGCAGCCTGCGCAATGTTCCTGAGCTCTAAGAAATCAGAATCAATAAAGTAATTCCAGTAATATGCATTAATCTCATCTTTAATCATGCTTATTCTCTTCTTGGCCATATCCAGCCGTTCTTCATCACGCACAATGCCAACAAGGTGCCACATCATTGCTCTTATCTCATCCCAGTAGTAGCCAATAAGATTCCTGTTCCTGCTCTGAGTTGCCCTGCCAGTATCCCATAAATGCAGCTTATGCGGCCTTTCTGTGTTGTTTATTGTTGCATGCTCAACAGCAAGAAGGCCGTAAAGAGCAGCTTCTGGCAGGGAGTTTGAAGCAAGCCTGTTAGCTCCCATTAATCCAGTATAAGATGCTTCGCCAATAGCATATAATCCTTCTATCTCTGGGATCTCCCCGCTTCTGCCTACAAGAATTCCCCCGCAGGTGTAATGCGATGCAGGAACAACAGGAACAGGCTCTTTTGTAATGTCATGGCCAAGCTTTTTCAATTTTTCATAAACTTGCGGAAAGCCTTTTGCTATTTCTTCTCTTGTTTTGCCAGTGATTTCTGGTGTTGCATTAAGAAAAACATTTGTTAAGCCGCGCTTTTTCATCTCAATATCAATTGCCCTGGCAACAATGTCCCTTGTGCCAGCAGAGCCATCTGCAGAATAGCCAAGCTCTTTGACAAAATCTGCCTTAGAGTCATCTGCAAGAGTAAGAATTGCGCCCATCTTTTTTCCCCTCAAAGCCTCTGTAAGCAGGAAGCTTCTTCCCAGGTCATCATAACCATAAAGAACAGTCGGGTGGAACTGGGTAAACTCCATATTCGCGATTTTTGCACCTGCCCTGTATGCCATTGCAATTCCATCGCCAGTAGAGACGTGGCTGTTTGAGGTGTATAGGAAAATTCTTCCAGCACCGCCTGTTGCAATGAAAGTTGCCTTGGCTGAAAAAGTTTTTACACAATCTTTTTCAGAATCATAAGCATATGCGCCAAAGCACCTGTTCCCTAAGTTCTCCCTGATTCTATGCGAGGTTATCAAGTCAACAGCAGCAAAATCCTGCGCGTATTTCTGAAATATCTTTCTGCCTGTGATTAAGTCAATAGCAGAGTGGTTTTCATAAACAGTTATGTTTGGGGCATCTCTAACAATACTAGAAAGCCTGTCTTCAATTGCTTTTCCTGTATAGTCTCCCACGCAGTAAATTCTTGGCCTTGAGTGCCCTCCTTCCTGGTGAAGCTCATAGCCCTCATTTGCTTTTGAAAAAGAAACACCTTCCTTAGCCAGAAAATCAATCACATCAGGATATGCTCTTTCAGCAAAACTCTTTGTTACAGATTCGTCTGCAAGGCCATCTGCTGCCTTCAAAGTGTCTTCAATATGCATCTCAAAACTGTCCTGTCCTGATTTAACTCTTTCTGGGTCAACTGCTGAAATTCCTCCCTGCGCAAGATATGTGGAGCCATCTTCCAAAGATTTCTTGGTTACAAGCGCAACTTTATGGCCTCGCCTGCTTAGCTCAATCGAGGCTCTTAGTCCTGCTATTCCAGAGCCAATCACAAGGTAATCTGTTTCTATATAATTGCTGTCTGTCATGGGCTATGATAAGCAGTTTAGTGTTTAAAAAGATTAGTGTGTGCGTTAAATAAATGACTAAGGTCCTGCGGACAGAGAGGCTCGGCAGCAAAACTGCTCGAAATAAATATTCCTCATAGTCCTGCGGCGTTCTAAAGAAAACATTTAAATACTCAATCTTCTAAAATCTACTATATATAGTTTAAAAAAATAAAAAAAAGGTGATTTTGT
>CAYGYR010000005.1:0-32420 GCA_964354285.1 uncultured Methanosarcinales archaeon
AAAAAAAACTCACTCTGCCTTGAATACAAGGTCTCCTTCATGGACTTCACCAGGGACTTTTAATCCGGCTTCCTGTCCTTTCTTGCATTCCTTTACAGGAGCATGCTCTATCTGCATTGACTCAACAGTCATCTCGACTTTTGTGCCATGGCCCTCGATGACTATCTTCTCCCCTGATTTTATTGCTTTCTCTGCCTTGATCACTGCAACACTAATTTTTGGGAAAAAGTGAGTTATTTTTCCAATCGGTTTTCTTTCTGGCATTTAAATCACCCCAGCATGCATGAAGAGGAAGGATTATTTAAATTTTTCGAATAACTTGGGATATATTTGAAATAAATAGTTTTGCATTTTTGAGCGAATCATCTGCTGGCGCTTTATTGGCTTGAGGTATTGTTGTATAGGTAAAATTTCCTCTTTTCCATTTCTCGTCTTTAAATATCTCAAGCAGATCGTCTGCCCTGATAACTAATTTTTTATAAATCTCCAGCAATTTTACATCAAGAATGCCTGTCTCGACAAAATGCTTTTGGAATTCATCAAAAGTTTTTTTATGAATCTCTGGAGAAGATGTTTTAATGCTCTTTGTCAATAATATTGCTTTTGCAGCATAAAAAATTGCGTAATAGGCATGTGAAATCACAGAGCTGTAAAAGGTTGCATTGCTCGGAATTTGAAAATTTTCTTTTGCTTCAGGCTCCTCACTTAATTTTCTAAGCGCTTCTGCTGCAATAATCTCAGTATCTGCCCTATTAAGGAATATTTCAACCATTGAATCCATTTTGTATTGCCTCACCCAACAGATTGTAATATATCTCTCCACCAAAAAGTATGAGATTTTGCTTTATGACCTCCTTGCCGTAATTGGCTTTTTTATCCAGCAGCATAGTTAAAAACTCTGTTTTTTTGAAAATATACAAGTGTATCTGGGGTATATTCATTTCGCAGTCGTGCTTCAGCTCAGCATAAATCTTTTTTGGCTCAAGGCAATCATCGCAGATTATAACCAAATCCAAATCTGAATCATTTTTTTGGATGCCTCGTGCATAGCTTCCTGTAATGATAAAAGAGTAGAAGGGTGTCGGGATTTTTGAAGCAATTCTTTCTAAATCAGGGAAAGGTATGTGCTTTTTTTTCCATGCAAGGTACTCTGCAGTAAAACCAGAATATGCCTGTGTCTTTAATGATGCCAGATTTAAGGAGTAAAGCACAACATTACCTGCTTTTTCTTCAGTTAGAATGCCTTGTGCGACGAATTTTTTAAGTATAGCATAGATATAGCTATCTGATTTTTTCCCAGACATTTTTTTGGTGTCTTTGAAAGTGAATTTCTTCCAGGGGCTGCCGATAAATTCTTGCAAAATTTCGTGTTCTTTTTTTAGCATTTTATGTAAAATCCTATTTATAGGACTGTTTAATCCTAATAATGAGATTAGTATATATAAATGTTTCGATTCCTAAGACTCAGTAAAAAAGCGGTATTAACACCAAAAAATTAATAACTAAAAGCATAAAGCTGAAGGATATGCCAGCTGTTGCTGAAAAAGAGGAGATTGCAGCCAAAATAAAATTAGCTGTCCCAAGAAAATTCCAGGAGCTTGAGGCTGCAAGGAATTATCTTTTTTCTGCTGTTGCAGCTGACGAGGACAGCCCTGACAGCATCATCTTCAATGTGCAGATAATTGCCCTTTCTATCACAGCACGCCTGCAGAACTTGTCAACACGCTTGCGCAAGATAATTTCAGAGAACAAAGAGATGGCTGAAATGCTTGACGAGATGGTATCAAAAGAAGAGACTGCAGAGCTTGTTCCGTCAAAAAAGATTGCCAGAAGCGATGTTAAAGAAGCTGCAGAGGCAGCAGTGAACCAAGCTATAAAAGAGGCAAGGATGATACTACAAAGCGCGATGTCTGAGATGGAAAGATATGAGCTTGTAACTTCGCAGTATTTTGTAAAAATTGCAGGCAAGTATGCATACCTGCTTGTTGAACTCAAAAAAGCATCAGCAATGCTTGGCAGGAAACAGGTGGAGATAGATGCAATCTATGCAGAATACAAGGAATATTACCGCCTCCACAGCATAATAAAGTCAGCTATTTTGGGCGATGATGCTGCTCCAGGATGGGTAAAACTTCTCCGCAAAAAAACCGGGATGGCAGAGGCTATGAAGAGTTTTGAAGACATTGCAAACAGCTTTGATCTTTTTATTGCCAGCAACAAAAAGCAGATCGACGGGCTGGGAGAGCTTATCAAACTGCAGTCAGACCTCAGGTTCAAGAAAGTAATAGAGCTTACAGACGGATTGCTCGCGGCTGCAAGAGAATATGCCTAAAGTATTTTTTCTTTAATTATGCCCAGTGTTTTTCTGCCAGAATTAAGCAGGCATGCTGCAAAATCTGCATCAACTTCCTTTACGTCATAACCAAAAAGTTTGCTTGTAAAGTAAACAGTCCTGCCGAGCTTCTTCAGCCTGCCGAGGCGAAGCCCTATCTCGTGCCTTAGCTGCGACATAGCATCGTCTGAATAATTGATGCTATCCTGCTCATGCACTCTTTTTGCGCTTCCCAGATAGTTAGGGAGGTAATCTGAATCAACAGATAGCCAAAATTCATCTGATTGATGTTTTGGCGCCTCAACAGGAAGATTGTCATTGCCAAGAACAAGCTCTTTTTCCAGTCCATCTTTTACTGGCTTTGCTTCTAATGAAACATACAAAGGTTTGTTTTTGCTTGCCCCGCAGACAGCATTAAACAAAATATCCCACTCTGCATCACAGTTCTCTGTCAAACTTAATTTATCATCCATTTTTAATACCCAAATCACTTATAGAGGATATAATATAAGGCCCTTTATAAAGCTTATGGCTTAATTATTACTAGAAAGTGACAAAATATTCCCAGAAGGCAATATTAAAACTTCTCTAAAGAATCAATAGCTCTTAGCAAACAAGGCAACGCATTTTGCCGGCCTGCCGCAGTGCGCGCATTTCTCAGCAAGCTTTTTTGGCTGGTCAATTTTTCATCACCTGGTAGATACTACAAACACCATCTTTATAAATAATACTCAACTATGTGGTTCATATGAGCTTAGAAGAAATAACCCAAAACCAATCTGAACAACTCAAAAAAGATCGGATTCTGTTATTTCCATTAATGGGCTATAATGTAATCACAGGGCTTAATATTTATGAATCAAAATATGTAAATAAAGCTGAACATAAGTTCGTATTAAGCTATTTGCATTCAGAATTAAATGAAAAAGATGCGCATAGACAGGAACTAGAAGAAAAACTCAAAAAGTATTTTGACATGATATCATTTAGGAAGATAAATTTTGAAAAAATTGATAGATATACTTCATATAAATTAAAAAGAGGCTGGGAAGCTCAAAGATACTACAATATGCGGGGAGAAGAACTTAAAGGCAAAAAATTAGAAAGAGCAAGGTTTCTTAATGAACCGATAATTGGTGTGGCATATCAAAATGAGCTTGATATTTTTATGGATGATTTATGCGATGTAGAAGAGGCAGTAAGAATTTTTAGAAAATACTGTAATGCATATTTGATTGATCCAATTAGCGGGCGCTGCACTCTTAGCGAAAAAAGGAATAAAATGAAGAATAAAGAGAGAATCACAGATGCCTGGGAAGTTCCATTAATCATATTGAAATCAAAGGCAGACAGTCCAAATCTAGAAGCGTACCCTCAGATAAAAGAAGTGATAATTGAGCGTGATGATTTTTTCATTAATATTCTTGTTGATAATAAAGCAAAAACCCTCTTTGACTTTTTAGCAATGCACGGAGAACAGGTTGATTCAGGTAGCGTATATGCCAACAGGATATTTGTTGACTGGATAAACAAAGGATTGTACAGCCAAGCATATAAAACGTTTATGAAAAAATTTAAATCTGCCCAGAAGAAACTTTCTCAAAAAACAAATCAAGATTAAATTCTTGAAGTTTAATTTTTAAATATTCCCTTTTTTTAGCTACCCATGCACCATCTATAACCGACCCCAGTTTAGGATAAACTCCATCAACATTTGCGTCTTTGTATGCTTTTTGCAGTTCCCGGACATCACAAGCCTTATGAACGCGGAAGCCATCAGATGGTCCACCAAATGGCTGCCCCCACTCTCCTAAAACTGCAGGCTCACCCAATTTTTCAGAATATCGCTGTAATCGTTCTTCTAGATTATTTAATTGCGTTTCAGATGTAATATCATATGGATTTTTTACAGAAATAGGAATACCTCTAGTATAAACCGCTTCATTTAATTGGCGCATTGATTCTGGAGTGTATTTTTGATATGCCCCCATAGCAATAATTATAGTTTCCTAACTATATAAAGATTTCGCCATATTCATGGAATCAATAGCTCTTTGCAAACAATGCAACGCATTTTGCCGGCCTTCCGCAGTGCGCGCATTTCTCAGAAATATTTTTTGGCTGGTCAAAGGGAATGTTTATGCTCTTCACTCCCTGCGCCTTGTCTTTTATCCAGTCTTCGCATTCTGTCTCTGCGCACCATGGAGCCCTGACCATTTTCTTGTCATTTATTGCCTTCAAGAATTCATCCCAGCTCTTGACCTCGACAATGGTACTTTTGAGGAATGCTTTTGCCTTGTCCAGGAGATTTTTCTGGATATCTTTCAATAATGATTTAAGTGTTGGATTAACCTCTGCAATCGGAACAAACAGTTTTTCCCCTGTATCCCTTCTTACCATGACGACTTGCTTTTTCTCAATGTCTCTTGGCCCCACCTCTATTCTCACTGGAACTCCTTTCAGCTCCCAGTCATTGAACTTATAGCCAGGTGTGTAATCCTCCCTGTCATCAAAGATAATATCCAATCCTTTTATGCTGTCTGCTATTTTCTTTGCTTCTTTCAAGACAATATCCTTGTCTTTCTCAAAATAAATCGGGACAACAACTGCATGAGTCGGTGCGACATTCGGGGGAATGACAAGGCCTTTGTCATCGCCGTGGAACATTATCATCACGCCAATGCTTCTTGTTGATATTCCCCAGGAGTTCTGCCATCCTAACTGCTTCTCCCCTTTCTCATCCAAGAATTCTATTCCGAATGCTTTTGAGAAGTTCTGGCCGAGGAAATGCGATGTTCCTCCCTGGATTGCCTTTCCAATTGGCATGAATGTCTCTATGCTTGTTGTGTAGACTGCGCCTGCAAACTTTTCCTTATCTGATTTCTTTCCTGTAAGCATGGGTATTGCAAAAAGATCTTCAAACAATTGCCTATAAAGCTCGATTATGTCTTTTACTTCATCCTCTGCTTCTTTTTGCGTTGCGAAAACAGTGTGCCCTTCCTGCCAGAGGAATTCTCTTGTTCTTAGGAATGGGACTGGGTTCTTGAACTCCCAGCGCACAACATTAGCCCACTGGTTGATTCTCAATGGCAGGTCTTTGTAAGAATGAATCCATTTTGAATAAGAATCATACATTATTGTCTCAGAAGTTGGCCTGATTGCAAGACGCTCTGCAAGCTGGGTGTCTCCGCTCATGGTCACCCATGCAACCTCTGGGGTGAAGCCCTCGACGTGCTCTGACTCTTTTTTTAATAATGATTCTGGGATTAATAGAGGGAAGTAAGCATTCTTTATTCCTCTTTTTTTTAATTCCTTATTGAAGTATTCCTGAACTTTTTCCCAGATAGCATAAGACCTTGGCCTGAAGACAATGCAGCCAGATACATTTGTGTAGTCAGCAAGCTCTGCTTTCTGGATCACCTGCTGATACCACTCGCTGACATCATCTGCTTTCTTTACAGTTATTCCAATAACTTTTTTATCTTCTTTCTTTGCTTCTTTCTTTTGTTCAGGCATAGAAAGAAAGTGAAGATAGAGAGTTTATAAATATTACTGAAAAACCAAATTTGCGTACCCTTACATTTTACTCAAAAACCGAAAAATTTAAATATTTGTAAGGGTACTACCTTTTTGATGAAAATAATACGAAAGAAAAAAGACAACTCACAGTACTATTACCTGAGGCACTCTTTCAGGAAAAATGGAAAAGTAATAACAAAGGACAAATACCTCGGCAAGGAAATACCAAAAGACATTGACGAAATCAAGAACGCATTCATTGAGGAATGCCACAGGGCAGGTTTGTTTGGCTTGTTTGAGAAAATAAGGGCAGGCTTCCAGAAGGAGCTTCGGAGATACCCTGAATCTATCAAGGAAAAAGTCATGGAACAGCTGGCAATCGCATTCACATACAACACAAATGCAATTGAGGGCTCGACAATAACACTTGAAGAAACAAGAGAGCTTGTCGAGCACAAAATTGCCCCAAACAAGCCCTTGCAAGATATAAAGGAGACAGAAGCCCACGTCAAAGTTTTCCTTGAAATGATTTCAAAAAAAGACACTTTCGGAATCCCGCTCATCATCAAGTGGCACAAGGAACTGTTCAAGGAAACAAAGCCAGACATTGCAGGGGAGTTCCGCGACTATCTTGTCAAGGTAGGGGATTATCTTGCTCCTGACTGGCAGGATGTAAAGCAATTGATGAAAGAGCTTGCTGAGTTCTATGAAAAAAACAAAAGGCTTGATGCAGTCGAGCTTGCGGCAAAAATGCATTACCGCTTTGAAAAAATACATCCATTTGGGGACGGAAATGGAAGAGTGGGCAGATTAGTAATGAATTATATCCTCTGGCACAATAAATGCCCGATGATAATAATTGAATACAAAAAAAGAAGGTCTTATTACAAAGCGCTGCAGAAAGATGATGATTATTTCTTTCATTACTTTGCAAGAAGATACTTGAGCGTGCATAAGAGATATTTACGTTAGAAAGTCCAAAAAGCTTTAATACTTAATTCATTTAAATCAAATCATGGCAGAACAGAAGGAAAAATCAGCAAAAATCTTTGAATACATTCCAGACCTTGATGCATTCAAGGCAACAAGAGAGTATGAGTGCATTGCAAGAATTCTTCACTTAACTGAATGGAATCCTGTGGTCTGGATTGGAAGGTATTTTGCGCTCGATAATGATTATGGGGAGCACTGGTTTGACAACCATGATGAGAGAGACAGAGTTGTCCAGGAAATAATCAAAAATCAGCCAGAAGAACCAATGAAAATTGTCCGAGAACTTGCTGAGGATTTCGGAAAAACCCCAAAAGAAATAGAATACAATCTGGCAGACAAGGTATTGAAAGAAGATTATAGTGTGGATTCGCACGAGCAGTTACTAATAATAGACCCTTCCTGCTTTATTTCTGGAAGAAGGCGCGCATGCCACTCTCCAGAGCAGAGAAAAAGATTCTGGACAGATGTCTGCAAATCATTGAACCTCAGCCTGGAAACAATATTTGACGAGGCAAGAGAGAACTATGAGGCAGGCAAAGAATTTCATGATGAATACAGCGAGGTTCCTTTCAATGAAATAAATATCGAGAGAAGAATAAAGAAAATAAAAGATAAGTTCAGCCAAAAAGAAGCAAAGCTCGATAAGCAGAGGATATGGATATTTGAATATAATCAAGGGATTGATGCTTTTACTGCAACTGAAGAATACAAGGAAATTGCATATGCTCTTAAGCTGAATGAGGACAGGAATGCAATTTATCAGGGAAACCCTGTGAAATGGATAGGAAGATTATTCACAAGAGACCAGGATTATGGAGAGCTCTGGTTTGAGAACTGGCAGGACAGGGAATTCATAAGAGATGACATGGAAATGGACGAAATAGAATTTGATAATGAAAAACTAAGAGAGTATTATACAGTAAACCCAGACAGGTTCTGCGACGGAGATGACGGGCCATGCCATTATTCTGCGCAGAGAAAAAAATTCTGGAAAGACGTCCTGAAATCGCTGCGCTTAAGCCTTGACACTTTATTTGAGGAGGCAAGAGCAAAATACAAAAGAGAATTAGAGCTGGTCAAAAAGTATCCTCATGAACTTATTTTTGAGGGGCACCTGCACGGCAAAGAGCCATTTGATTTAGAGAAAAAAATTGAAGAAATAAAAGCAATATACACCTAATGCTTACTCTGCCTTCCGCTGCCTGGCCTTGAATTATTAGACGTATTGTTTTTCTTTATTCCGGCAAGAAGGTCCATAACGTCAAGCAATTCATACATCTCATCCCGCGCGTAGTGGCTGACAAATTTAAGCATATTCTCAAATGCACGCGGCTCAAAATCAATCTCAAGCTCAGCAGGAGTAAGGCTTTTCTTTCCCTTGAGCTGGCTGTCTCTCTTGTCCTCAAGATATTTTTTGTATCGCGCCACATCCCCTTTGAATTGGCTGCTGTATAGCTCCCTCAGCTGCAGCCTCTGCGCGCTGCTCAGCAGGTATGCAGTCACAAGATACTGCGGCTTGTCATGTATAGCTTCCTCTAAACCGATGATCTGCTCCTCCAGCTTCTTGAATTTCTGGGCAGCAGCATCAATTCTAGGCATTATTCTCTGATAATCATCCTGCGCAGCAGCATAATTCTTTTTGAATGCTTCCAGCTCTGTCTTGCAGTCGCTCTTAAGATTATCAATCACTGCCTGGCATTCTTTCTTGAATGATTTCAGCTCTTCTTTGATAGTATCTTCAAGCTTCTTTGAAAGCTCGCTTATTTTTTCAGCGTTTCTCCTAGTGAGATTATCTGTATGGTCTTCAATATTCATCTTGTATTCATCTCTTGCTGTCTTTACTGCAGAATCCATCTTTGAATCAACAGTTGCAGTGCATTCCTTGACAGCAGCAGATACAGCCTTGCCTGTGTATTCATTGAGCTTGGCTTCAATTGTGTCGCAGAGCTCATTTGCCCTTGCTGCTGCTGATTCCATTATCTGGACTCCTTTCACAGCACCGTCAGCTTCTTTTTTTGCTTCCTCTGCATACACCTTGATTCTCTCAGAATCTTTCTTCACTACAGTTGATTCGCCAGAAACTTTTTCGCTTTGTGATTTTACGCCCTTGAACTCCTCAATCAGCTCCTGCATTTTATTCTCAATCCCTTTTCTTTCGTCTTTGACTGTTTTGGAGAATTCCTTGACTAATCTCTCACCGTCTTTCTTGACAGATTTTCCCTGCTCTTCAAGAATTGGTTTTGTCTTGCCTAAAAGCTCTGCAAGTATCTCTTCCTTAAGCGTGTTCTTTCGCTCTTCACTCTTCTTTTGAAAGTAATCAGCAATATAGCAAAAAGGCGGTATCCTCAAATTCATCCCCCACTATTTTAGAACATAACTTATCGTATATAAATGTTTTGGCATATTTGTAAGTACAAGATAAAGTCCTTCGGACAGTGAGCGCTCAGCAGCAAAGCTGCTTCGCGATTATATATTAGAGATGATTATTCCGCATATGGAAATGTCTCTGTGCCCCTGGCACCGAAATAAGGAAAACAAAAAAAGTGTGTAGAAAATTAAAAAAATGGGGTCGCCCGGATTTGAACCGGGGTCACCTGCTCCCAAGGCCGGTAGGATTGACCAAGCTACCCCACGACCCCTCATGGAATTAATTAAAAGTATTTGCTTCTATTTATAAAGTTTTTTGAAAGAAAGGCGTCTTCAAGACAAAATGTACTGTATACTATGCCTGGAAAAAGAAAAAGGTTTAAATAGGTAAAAAAGAAGATACTCAAAAAACGAGGTGAAACCCGATGGAAGAAAAAACTTTAGGACTGGTTATTTTAGGCATAGTTGCGCTTATAGCAGTTATCGGCTTGGTAATGATGTTCAAGGAAATGAGCAAGACTGGTGCGCCTATAACAATAAGCCCAGTAAAAACATCATGCCCTGCAGGATATTTTGAGACAAGCGGCAGCACAGCAGCATCGCTGATGCAGCAAGGAGCAGCAGATTGCAGAGAAGTAGACCCATTCTATTGCTGCAAAGGACGATAAATAATTTATTTTTTTTAATTATTTTCTTTCTTGAAAAGAGAATCCACAGATAGGTTTATAAACCGAAATATGCTAGTTTCTCTCAAGGGCCTGTAGTCTAATGGATAGGACACGCGGCTTCGGCACAAACTTTAGGAAAGTTTGATCAAAAGGCGCTCTTCGCTCGTGCTCGAGAAGCAACCCAACAGCTGTTTGCTAACGCAAACAGAGGGTCTACTCTTCTCTCGCACTCACGATGTCGCGCAAATATTACGAAGAACTTTGGAGAAACCGTGTAATCAGGGTTCGAATCCCTGCAGGCTCGTAGCAAACTTTTTTTACAAAAAGTTTGATCAAAAGGCGCTCCTTGTTCATGCTCGAGAAGCAACCCAAAAGCTGTTTGCTAACGCAAACAGAGGGTCTACTCTTCTCTCGCACTCACAATGTCGCGCGGAATATAAAAGGAAACTGCTGCCTGCAGGCTCGTTTTATTCTTTCAAATGCCCGTATACTCCTAAAATACAGAAATATTTATATATACTAAATTCAATTTCAATATAAAATACATTAAAAAACAATAAAAAACGAGGTGAAGTCCAATGGAGGACAAAACTGTAACATATGCGATTTTTGGAGTTATAGCAATAGTTGTTATGGCAGGATTTGCTGTCTTGATGACATCTGAGACAACAGGCATGGGTATCAGAGGCACCTATGGATATTATGGCCTTCCGAAGATTTACGGAGGAGCACTAAGAGGAGCTGACTTTCCATATTCACAAGGAAGGACTGTAAGAGGCGGAGTGACAGAGCGCCCAGGTTATGACACACCTGTTCAGGTTGCAACAACACAAGAAGCATACTCAAACCTTGCGTATGATATTTATGGCGCCAGAGATCCTACAAGAATATATTCTGTTATGAAATCTTGCGAAGGACAGGCAAGACTTGGAACAGTTCCACGCAGCTATGTGGTAGACACGACTGGAAGCCGAGCAATGAACACTTTTGGCTCAGCATTGAGTGATTACTGCGTGCCTGCACCACAGCATGAAGGCAATTATTGCTGCAGGTCAGACGGGAGCTGGTAAGCTATGGATGACAGTAAAGTTGCAATTGTTGTATTAAGCGTGCTTGTGCTGGTTGGGCTCGCTGGATTCTTTTCCACGAACAGCACAGGCAGTTTTACTGCTGCAGGAGACTGGATACAACTGCAACCCTATGAGGCATGCCAGAGGATTGGCTGCACATTCACAGAAGGATTCAATATGGCGCAACCCTACAGGGAAATAGAAGGGACGCCGACTGCATTGTGCGAGTGCCCAAGCGGGCTGGTATCACCGCAGACAAAGAACGTATATGTTCCACTCGTGCAGCTGAAGGGAACACAAACAAAGATACCAAAAATAGTTTAGATTCAAAATCGGAGGTAAATAAAATGGAGGAAAAAGGAATTGCACTGACAATTCTGGCAGTTGTTGCCATAATTGCAATAGTTGGATTCGTGTTGCTGTTCACAAAAACAAGCACGGGCAAGTTTACATATGCTGGCGGACATATACAGTATGATCCAAAAGAAGCATGCACAAACATCGGATGCACATTATCAAACCAAATTGTCCCAGCAGGACAGTGGTCTTATGCACTGTGCGACTGCCCAAATGAGCCTCAACCAAGACAGGTCTCACTTGTACAGCAATATTACCCATAGATTTTTTTTTAATTTTTATTTATTCTTTTTACTAAAGAATCACAGGTCAAAGACAATTCTGACATTTTAAGAAAATAAGTGATTTAAAAATTCTGAAAAAAAGAAAATTTACTTCTTTCCGATTGTTATCTCAATCGTGCTGACCCTGATCTGCCTTCCTTCATTGTTCTGGAACTCCTCTGAGTCAATCTTTATGCCATTGACGCAGACTGCTCCTTCAAGGAATCGCTTTGCTGCAACCTCTGAAACATCAACTGCTCTTGAGATAAACTTGCCTCTTGCCTTTACGAGAACAGAATTAGCTCCTTTTGTCGTGAACTGCATCACAACGGCAGTCACATAGTTCATGAAAGGCTTTGCTCCAATAAAAATTGAGTTGTCGTCTGCCATTTCTAATCCCCCCTTGTTGTTTTAGTATTCTTCCTTTCTCTTCATCAACCTGGTCACATACCCTGCAATCAGATTCCTGACTTTCCTGCTTGGCGATGTCAAGAATAACGCTACTAATTTCTTGTTCTCTTCAAAATCTGTTTTCAATTCAGGCTTATGTGCTTCAATAAGCGCAAATGTCAATCTCTTGATAAACTGAGTCTTTATTCTCCCCATAAGGTGGGTTTAGTAGTGAGCGATATATAAACTTTTCGCTTGAGAGTGACAAAATCAAGAAAAAGACTGAAAAAGCTCTGGCTTCTTTTGGATTATAATACTAACAGCTTTATCGATATCACTTTCCCATCCCTGAAGAACGCTGAAATTGCTTTGAATCAAGTCAACCATTGAAACAGCTTTGCAGTATGCATCACCTGCGGCATCTCTTGCTGCACTTGCACGGCGCCAGTCGCAGGCAGTGTACTCAAAACCAGGGCCATACCTTTCAATGGACTGCTTCAAATAAGCAAAACAGACATTCTTGAGAACAGTGTCAATAAAAGCATCACTTGGGCCTTTTTCTTCTGGCTTATTGTTTCTTCGCAGCTTAATGGCAGTCACAATCACGTCATAAATCTCTTTGCACATTTCTTCGCATTTAAACAGGCTAGTTGCGTAAGAAAAGTATTCTTTTATCTCTTCTTTTGCAGCCCTCACAATATGCATGTCGAGTGCGCACTGAAGAATCCTCCTCCTTAAATCATCTTTTTTATCAGCCAGCTCTTCATCAGGCACGTACAGCAAGCTCTCTCTTCTGCCGATAAAACCTGCATTTGGCTGCTGCTTATCATACCTCAGAGTGTTGTAATTTGCAAGATTATCAGACATGACGTGAATGAGCACCCCTGCCTGCAATTTATCGCTTGGAGAATACATTTCAAGATTATGAAAGTATGCCTGTGCCTTAAAATTCTTATCGCCGCGCATCTCCTTGTTAACAATCGCATCAAGAAGCCAGGAACCCATTATTTGCTGGGCGTCTCTCTCATCAAGATTCCTGCCAAACTTTTTATTTATCAGCCTGTTCAGCATGTAGATGTGTGATATTGGAAACATGGTAACAGCAAGAAGATAATAGTTTAAAAAGATTAGCACAACTCATAAACAACTTTAGCAGCTAATAGAGCAGTAATATCTCTTATGTCTTTGTCAGGGTTTAGCTCAACAACATCAACTGCTTTAAGGTTCTTCATTTTCTTAATTCTGTGCAGGAAGTAGAACAATTCCCTTGATGTAAGGCCTGCAACCTCTGGATAAGTAACTCCCGGGACAAATGCAGCATCAACAACATCCAAATCAATTGAAAGGTATAATGAATCAAAGTCTTTTGCAGCTGCCATCGCAGCATCACAGACAGCTTCCTTGCCTTCCTGCGCAATCTCAATCATTGGAAAGCATTTTATCTTGTTTGCTTTAATGAACCGCATCTCATCTGGGTCTGGATTTCTTGTGCCGACAAGGATTATGTTCTCTTTCTTGATAATATTCTGCTCGATTAAGGCGCGCAGATAATTTTCATGATTTATTGGGTCTGTTACTGACATCAGGTCAGGATGAGCATCAAAAATTATTATTCCTGGATTTTTCTTGCGGCTGAGCGCAAATCCCTTGAAAGCAGGATAAGTCAATGAATGGTCTCCGCCAAGCAGGATGAATTGCCCCTCTTCTAATTTTATCTTATCCACAATATTATCCTGCGTAGGAACCTCGACTTCATCAAAGCTGAACACAGGAAGAAATCCTGTCTCGCTGAACCAGAAATTATCAAGGCACTGGACTATCTTATCCGGCCCTTTCTCAACACCAGTTGTCTTCTTCAGCCATCCTGCGCTCACTGGGATTTTGATTATTCGCATAGCACATATGAAAGAAACTTGTGTTTAAAAACTTAGTGCTTGCGATCAAATTTTTCCTGGAAGGTAATGCTGCGATCTATGACATAAACAGTATATGCAACTATATTCTGAAAATCTTTTGAAAATCTTCTCTCAAAAAAATCAGCTGCATTCAGAAGAATATCTCTTTTCCTCTTCTTGTGCTCCCTGCTCAATGCAAGCTTGTATATGTAAAGCAATGCATCCTCTGCGCCGCGGCAGGCAAAATCAACAACAGACACAGGGCCACCATTTTCACGCACATAAACATTCTTGTATACATCAGACCAGGACATTTTCTTCATGTAAAAGTTTATCGCATCTTGGGCTTCAACATACTCGCGCAACTGGTACTTTTCGTCAGGGAAGCTAAAGCAGCGCAGATAGTCATTAAGAGATTTGATTTTTTCATAAGTTACAGTTATATTAAAATCTTTAGCGAACTTCCTGGCAGTTTCCTTTACAAAATAAGTATTGCAGTGATTTTCGACAATAATATGGAGACTGTTATCTTCTCTCATTCGCACATCATAGAAATATGGCTTGCCTGTTAGGCGCTCACTTAACGAAAGCTTAAGTTCAAGCAACTGCTCTTTTGAAACTGCGGTTTCCATCTCACCGGCAAAAATAAGGGAGGTTTATAAAACTTACATTTCAGAAGGAGCTTCTATTCCAAGAAGATGCAGGCCGTTCTTCATCACCTGCCTTGTGCAGTCTATTAACAACAGTCTTGCTTTTGATATTTCCTTGTTTTCTTCATTTAGGCAGTGGCAGGCATGATAGAACTCATTGAAAGCCCTGCCTAAAACAAGCAGATGCTGTGCAATGATGTGCGGCCTGTATGACTCGCAGGCATCTGATGCATTTTTTGAAAAGTCAGCCAGGGCATTGATTAATGCAATCTCAGAAGGATTATTCAGCACAGTGAAATCAATTTTTGCAGCTGGCTTCATCTTCTGCTCTTTTGCTTTCTCTACAACAGAACATGCTCTTGCATGAGTGTACTGCAGATAAGGGCCTGTATCACCCTCAAATGAGATGCTTTCTTCTGGATGGAATGTCATATCTTTTATTGCATCAATCTTCAATAAATAGAACCTTATTGCTGCAAGACCAATCATCTTGCTTCTATCATGTATCTTCTGCTCTTCCAAATCCTTGTATCTCTTAAGAACCTCTGCTTTTGCAAGGTCTTCCATCTCAAGCATCAGGTCGTCTGCATCAACAACATTGCCTTCTCTTGACTTCATCCTTCCTTCTGGCAGCAAGACCATGCCGTAGGCAAAATGATAGCAGCCATCTGCCCATTTGTAGCTAAGCTTTTTCAGTAAAGTGAATAAGACCTTGAAGTGGAAGTTCTGCTCTGTGGCAACAACATAAATTGATTTGCTGAACTTGAAATCCTCATGCTTTAGCAGCGCAAGATATAAGTCTTGGGTTACATAGACACTTGTTCCGTCTGCTCTAATTAATACTTTTTCTCCAAGGCTTTCTTTGCTTAAGTCAACAACAACTGCACCATCATCTCTCTTGTGGAACAAGCCCTGCTTAACTCCATCCATCACAATGCCTTTTCCTTCCTTATATGTTTCGCTCTCAAAATAAACCTTGTCAAAAACAGGAAGGCCAAAATGCTTGTATGTCTCCTCAAATCCGCCTAAAGCCCAAGTGTTCATCTTTTTCCATAATGCTCTTATGCCCTTGTCTCCTGCTTCCCATTTTCTCAGCATCTCCTGGGCTTCTTCCTCGAGCTTTGGATCATCTTTTGCCTTGTTCGCGAACAGAACATAATAATCTCCGACAAAATGATCTGATTTCTTCCCTTCTGATTCAGGAGTCTTATTGTTTCCCCAGCGCTGGTAAGCAAGCATGCTCTTGCAGACATGAATACCCCGGTCATTATTCAGATTAACTCTCTTCACATTGTATCCCTGGCTCTCAAAGATGTTTGCCATGCTAACGCCAAGGCACATGTTTCTCAAATGGCCGAGATGCAATGGCTTGTTTGTGTTCGGAGCAGGAAACTCAATGACAATAACTTTTTCCTTGCCAAGCTTGGAATTTCCATACTTGTCTTTCTTTTTGAAAATATCCTTAAGCGTCTTTTCTGCTATAACTGCCTTGTTGACAAAGAAATTCAGATAAGGGCCGGTTGCCTTTACTTCTTTGATATAATCATCTGGCTTTATTTTTTCAGCAAATTCCTTGGCGATTTCAACTGGATTCTTCCTTAATTCTTTTGCTAACAAGAAGCAGGCAAATGCAAAATCACCAAGCTTTGTGTCAGGAGGAACCTCTAGAGTTATCTCTTTAAGCTTTAATTCTTTCTTGAGTAATTTGGTTATGTGCTCTTTGAACATATTACAAGAGAGAATTAAATAAAGGATTTATAAATGTTTTTAGTTTAGAAGCCGCGAAACTCCTCAGAATTAAGGTATTTTATGACAAGATCCAGGCTCTCACGCACTTTTGGCTTGATGCGCAGCTTTAATACTTTTACTCCATCTGAGTCATTCATTAATTTTTGCCCCAGGCCGTCAGTTTCCATAATCGCGCTAAATCTGGCAAGCTTATCAAAACCGTGCTCAACAGCAAGTGCTTTTGCCTCTGGGTTTAAATCCTCTTTTAGAAACTCCTCGCAGTTTTTCATCCCTTCCAGGTTCTCTGCACTCCTGTAATATCCCCAAGCCATCTTGATAGCAATTCTGCCCACAGTTTCATAGTCAGGCATGATTTCCATGCCTATTTCATAATAAATATCACCAGCTAAAGTACCTGCATCCATGAGCATCAGAAATAATAGGCAAGATTTAAAGTTTAGGCTTTTACTTCAGCACACTGCCTTCAATCTTCTTCAATACCTTGTCTATGCCGACAAAAAGATTGTAGTCAACTATTTCTGAATTATACTGCTGCCCCTCTTTATGGAGGGCTCCACTCACTTCAAACTGGCTGTTGCCGACTTTCTTCACGCTTATGCTCAACTTCTCTATCCCATTAAGCTTGTCAGAGAATTTGCGCGCATAGCTGCCTATGATTTTCTTCAGGATTATCATAGAGCCGCCATCAACTTCCTTGAAACCAGCAAGCTCAATATTACCGCCGAGCTGTTGAGATTCTTCCATTATTTTTTACCTCCTGCATTATTTTTAGAATTATTCAGCATATGTGATTCTTCAATAACCCCTTTCATGAACTTACTCATGTTTGCATCGTAATAAAAGTCTTTTGAAGGCCTTGTCCATAATTCTTTAATGATTGGCTGGAACTCCTTTCCGTATTTCTGGCTAAGGTACTGCATCATCTTGGTGAATGCAGTATCTTTCTGGGTAAGGCTCTTGTAAAACGCGATTATGAGTATCTGCGAAGGATTGATCCTAAGAACAATCACTGCGTGGTTTGAGTGGTCAAGCATGTCTCTGATGCCACTGCTTAAATCTGTATTTTGCAGCATCGCAGAGAAAGTCACCTCATAAACAGTCAGTATGTCAAGGCCTATCTGAGCTGGAGAATAAGCAATATGCGGTATGAGACTATGATTAGCAACAAACTTGTCAACTATTGCGCGCACTGTCGGCTTGCTCAATCCTGTTTTTTCTGCAAGACCTGGAACATCTATTTTGATGCTTCCAAAAAGATTAGATAACACCTTTAATTCATTAGCGCTTAAACCAATGCTGTTTTCCATGTAGCAAATCACTCCCTATGTTTTTTTTGTAACAACCCTATTTTATTGCGGATAAACAGTAAAATATAAAAACTTTTCGACTTTTAAGTTTCCAAACGGAAAATCAGATTTTCAAGCAAAAAACTCAGTTAACCACTCTTTAGTAATACAAAAAGCAAAAGTTTTATAAAGCGCCTGAATCTAAATGAGTATAGTGGGAAAAATGGCTATTAAATGCAAAAGATGCGGAATTGAAGTGAGAAGCTTTTCTCAAATGAGAAAATGGTGCATTGATTGCAGGAAAAAAGTCAGCTTGGAGCAGGCAAAAGAAAGAAAGCTTGCGAAAAGGAATGGAAACGGAATTCTAAAAAGGTAAAGATGGCAGGCAAATTAAGATCTGTTGGTGAAGCCCTGATTAAAATACCTGCGTGGGCAGTTAGTGGCATTGCAAAAAAAATAAATGTTTTTAAAGAGAGCGCTGAAAAGCAGCCAGCATTTGATGCAGAGTCAGCACTCATCCGCCAGATTCATTTAGTATATTCAGTATGCCAGAACAGGACATACGAAGGATATGAGAACGAACTACAAGGGCTCAGCTACGGCCTCGAAGACATACAGGAACTGGTAAAGAGAACAGAAGTTATTGACGACAGAAAATACGGCCTGTTCCTTTCAGCACTGATAAACAACACAATACAGCCAGGAGATACCCTCACTCTAGACTTGAAATACCCGCTGGATTATGTCGGGCACAGGCTAAAGCAGGGAGGAAGGCTTGTTCTCAATGGAGTGCAGGGAAACTATACAGGAAGCGAAGCCTGCGGCGGATTAATAGAGCTGCTTTCAGAAGCTGGCGACTACGTCGGCCAGGGAATGAGCCAAGGAATGATAATTGCGCGCAAAAAAGTCGGAAATTATGCTGGCGCTGGAATGAAAGGAGGACTCCTCGAAATACTGGCTGCGGCAGGAAATTATGCTGGCAATGAAATGGAAGACGGAACAATAAACCTTTATGCAGCTGCAGGAGAGGATGTTGCCCACTGCATGCGCGGAGGAAAAATAATCGCGCACAAAATGCCAGGAAACTATGCAGGAAGGGGCATGAAGGGCGGAACACTTGATCTGCTTGACGGTGCAGGCGACTACACAGGCTACGAGATGCATGACGGAACAATAATTGTTTACAAAAAAGCAGGGCAGCAGACTGGCGCAAACAGGCACGGCGGACTGATCAAGCTGCTCGCAGGATACAAATCAATCGGGCCAGCTGCAAAAAGGAGCACAGCGCATATACTGAATAGCTAATTTCTGTCGAAAAACATAAATACTTCAAAGACTCTAAAAAAGATATGCCAAAAATAATGGGCATAATGGAAGTGGAATGAAAATGTTCAAGCCAGCAAAAATACAGTACAGCTGCACGTGCCTGCAGTATGATATTGATTTTGACAAGATTCCGCAAGTTCTTGAGATGGCTAAAGAGCTTGGGTTTGAGGTGAAGAAGACCAAGCCGAACAAAGAAGCTTTATTCCAGAATGAATATTATGTTCTAAAGAGAGCAATAGAGGCGAAACTTGATGCGTGCGGAAAAGACTGGAGTCTCGAGTACCATGATGAAAGAGATAACGGTGTGCCTGATGACTTCCAGAGAGCGCTTGACTGCCTAAGATTAAGTTACATTGCAACAGACCTGTCATCTGGAGGATGCTTTACCTTTGGAGAGCCTGCGCCAGTGCTCTCAACAGACCTTGATTTCTCACAGCAGGTGCAAGAACAAGAAAAAAAATTCTCAATCTACCTGCCAGAAACCCCCTGGCTTTTCGCAAGCATAACAAACAAATGCAACCTGAACTGCAAGTTCTGCTATAATACAAAGGGAGAGGAGGACATGCATCCTGACAAGCTGAAAGAGGCACTCGGCAAAGTTAGAGAAATAAGCAATGAGCACGTAGAACGATATAATAAAAAAGGGATAAAATGCGAGCCAAGACCAGTCGGAGTTACATTGGGCGGGGGAGAGCCAACACTGCATCCAGAGCTTGAAAAAATCATTGAAACAGCAAAAAATAATGCAGAAATGGTTACGCTGACAACAAACGGGACAAATAACAAAAGGCTGATTGCTTTGGCAGATTATCTTGATGGAATCTGCATAAGCGCTCCATTCATTTACACAGATAAACTTAATGATTACTGCGCGCAGAGCAATGAAAAAATAAAAGAATATGTTTCAGAGCTTGCGCAAAAATTCAAAAAATTATGCCTTGCAACAATCGTAACAAACAAGATGCAGCCAGAAGATGTATTCAAAGTAGATGCGCTTGCAGCAGAACTGGGTGCAACAAACACATTATTCCTGCTATACAAGCCAATCCAGAATAATGAATTAATGCCCGCAAAAAAACAAGCAAGAAAAATACTGGAGAAAATTCTTGAACTCGCATTTCAGAAGCATAACACTGCAATTGACTGCTGCCTTGCAAAATATACAGCAGGGTGCGGGTGCGGTTTTCACTACATAAAAACAGACGGGATATTAAGAAAATCAGGATGGGAGAAAGAATGCGAGTGCCCTTTCAGCAAAGAGCATGATTGCCTGATAAAATATATTTATGTTTAAAATGCTAGAATACATAATCATAACAAAACCAGCTGAGAAAGAAGATAAAAATACAATCAAGCTGATGAATGGCCAGGTATTGCAGGCAGGGCTAAAGAAAGATACTGAGCTTCTTGATGAAGACCTGTCGCCTGAATTCAGGGGGTTAAATCCAGTCCCCAATATTGAAGGCTCAATGCATTATTACACAAGAACAGTCGATATACTCTATCAGTTTGAAAATAAGCTAAAAGAGCTTTTTCCTGAGGCAGAATACAGGCTGATAGTAAAGCATCAGGACTGCTGCCTTTTGCAGCCAAGAATAATTTTCAAGACAAATCACACAAAACCAATAAGAGAGGCATTTCCTGAATTCAGGTTAGATGAAAAAATAGATGAAACAGAATATGAGCCGCGCATAATACCTCTTGGATTTAAATATGAAGAAGACTATAAAGAGCACTCACAGGATTACTATGACTGCAGAAGATGCGACCCAAATCCCAGCTGGGCAATGGCCAGAAAAGTAAAACCGAAAGAAGACCCTCACGAAAAATTCTTCGAGCAAAAAGTCCCGAAAAGAGAAAAAGGAAATCCAAGAGCAAACTGCATTGGAACAAAAACAAAAGACTGGCCTCCAGATGAGCAATATGAATTCTTGGACTACTGGAAGCTCTCTTCAGAAGAACTGCTGTCAAGAATAGCAGAATACGAGAAAACAGGCCATGAGGATTTAAATGCATTGCGTGAGGAGAGAAGAATGCGGATTTTGACAAGAAGAATAAAAATAAGCCTGACTGACAAGCCAATTGATTTTTATGAACTCGGAGACATGTTGGTGGCAGACAAAGAGCCTTATGTCAAATTAAGAGGACTAGAAGAGAAAGGGCTGATAAAAGGGTATCATGCAACACAGGCTCGCTGATGGATATTAGCAAACGAAAGATTTATATACTTACTTAATAGTAGTAAATTATATGTCAGACCTTGAATTAATCGTGTCCGGAAAACCTAAGATAGAGGGCAGGGATTTTCCTACGATAGCAGAAATAGAACTGCTGAGAACAGTGATCAAAGAAAAATATGGGTCTAAAGATTCATTCATAGCAGACCTGATTTTATCAACTGGTTTACTGCCGCAGGAAATGGTAGGCCTTAATTATGGCGATTTTGGCCAGGACAGGCTGGAAATAAAAGAAGGAAAGAAAAGAATTGTTTTCTTTGCTGAAGAATTCTATGCTCATTTTAAGAAATACACAAAAAGCACAGAACACCAGCCAGGCGAACCACTCTTTACAAGCAATCATGGAAGAATGACCAGCAGGGCTGTTAAGAAATCCATTAAAAGAATTATCACGAAGGCAGGCATTAATTCATCTTACTCCTCAAAAAGCTTGAGGTATGCTCAGGTGTATCATCTTTATCATAACAGTGATTTGGATATTGCTGTGGTCCATGCCCAGCTCGGCACAGGAGAAATACAGTTCCAAAAAAAAGCTGCTGAATCCATCGAAACCAGAGCAAAAACTGCACTTAAGAATCTATATGAAAAATAAAAATGGGAACTTAACTTCCAGACTAGACGCCCACCTTTTTTGGCAAAAGTTTTATAAACTCCCTTTGATTATAACAGGATATGGCAACAACCATTGAAACAATACACGAGGAAATACATGAAATAAAGAAAGATGTAGATTTTATTAAAAATATTCTTAGCGAAGAGTACGAATTAAGCGAATATGCAGAAAAGGAATTGAAAGAAGCCAGAGAAACACCAGAATCAGAATATGCTGATGTAGAATGACTTACTTAATAAAACTGCATCCGAAAATCAAGCGATTTCTAGACAAAAGCGACAAAACCATTAGTGAAAGAATAACACAAAGATTAAGGCTGTTAAAAGAAAATCCATTCAGGTATCTAGAACATTATGAAGGCGATGATTTCTACAAATTCAGAATAGGCGATTACAGAGCACTTATTGATGTTGATCAAACCAGAAAAATAATATTCGTAAGAGTTCTTGATTTAAGAGGAAGAATATACAAAAGAAATTAAAAACTCTCTAGAGAAAAAACTCCTGAACACCCATTGGGATTGAGAAATTAGGGATATGTGTTTATTTCGTAGAAAATTCAATGAATTTCAAATAGCTTTTCCATTGCAGTCACAATACCTGGGCCTCGTTCTCTGCGAGGAAATATTTGAGCATGCAAATGATTTACTAATTGTCCAGCGTAGCCGCCAACATTAATTCCTATATTATATGCTGTGTCTGGCTTTACTCTTACATTTCTATGTTGTAACATTCTTTCTGCTAAATCTGCAGATGGCGGGGTTGGAGGATTTTCTTTTAATGATTGATAAAATCGAACAATTCTTTCTGGATTTGAATCATAAAGCTCTCTGATTGATAATGCAGTTGATGATAAGGCATCCACGAAACCCTCGAGCGCAACTCCTCGTAATTCTTCAAGGCGTTCAACATGGTCTTTTGATATCACAATAGAATGTCCAGGAGTTGCAGGTGTAACTGAAAGAATCGAATAGGCGTGATCATTTTCAAAAATGATTTTACCATCTCTTTTCCAGACATCGTATAATTTACAAAATATATCGTTTGATTTCACAGTATCATTGAAATAATGTTTATTTATAAAGCTTCGCAGGGAATCATTTCTCCATCACCCATACATACTCGTGGTTTTCGTTTGGCTTGTTGTTTCTAAAAAGCGGCGCTTAACTCCCAGACCGGATACCCTCCTCATGCGCTGTTTCTCCCTAACTTTTAAATACCAGTTGACTTCTTCTTTTCATTATGCCAACAAACATCTATGTGAAATCATTCGGCTGCAGCGCGAACTTTGCAGAAGGGGAGATGATGAAGGGCCTGCTTGAGAAGGCTGACTTCAAGATAATTGATGACCCAAAAAAAGCTTTCCTGATAATAATGAATATCTGCACTGTAAAAGGAGATGATCAGGCGCTTAAAGAGATAAGAGATGTTATGGCAGAGAATCCCCACAAGAAAATAATTATTGCAGGATGCATACCATCGCACCTGCCAAAGGCAATCAAAGAGATTGTACCTGATGCTACTCTTGTGAGCACGCACAACATACAAGACATTGTTTCTGCAGCTGAGGAAGCAATACATGATAATCCAGTATCTTTGCTTTCAAGAAACAAATTCGCAAAAATAAATCTTCCAAGAGTAAGGAAGAATCCTGTTGTTGGAATTGTTCCAATAGCTTCTGGATGCATAGGAAGGTGCGCTTACTGCTCTGTGAAATTCATCAAAGGAGAGCTTTTTTCATACCCTCCTGAAATGATTGTAGATGAAGTCAGGAAATGCGTGCTTGACAGGTGCAAAGAAATCTGGATAACCGCACAAGACACAGGATGCTATGGTGTGGATATTGGGACAAACCTTGCAGAACTGCTTTCTAAAATAGTCGAGATTTCAGGAGACTTCAAGATAAGAGTGGGCATGGCAAACCCAAAAAGCGTTCTGGATAATATTGATGCATTAATCAAGGTTTTCAAGCACCCCAAAATGTTCAAGTTCCTGCATATACCTGTGCAGAGCGGAAATGATAAAGTGCTTAATGCAATGAACAGGCCTTACAAAGCAGAGGATTTCAAAAAAATAACCAAGAAATTCAGGGAAGAGATTCCTGAAATCACAATCTCAACAGACATGATATGCGGTTTTCCAGGAGAGACACAAGAGCAGTTCAGGGACAGCCTGCTTTTAATAGAGGATGTAAAGCCAGATGTGCTGAACATATCCAGATTCATTTCAAGGCCAGGGACAAAAGCAGCTGAAATGAAAGAACAGGTTTCTGGCGGAGAAACAAAGGATAGAAGCACAAAAATGACATCAACATTTGACTGGGTTGCATTCGAAAGCAACAAGAAATGGAGAAACTGGCAGGGAGAGATAATAATAGATGAAGTCGGCAAGAACAATACTTTTGTCGGAAGAAATCCAGCATACAAGCCAGTAATCGTTTCTGGAAATTATGTTCTTGGGCAGACAATAAAAGTGAAAGTGACGAACATAACAAAGTATGACTTAAGGGCAGAGGAAGTAATCAAATAAATAATTTCTTAATTCACCTAAACTTTATAAACAGACAAAACTAAGTATATATCTGATGCTCAAAATAAAGGCAAAGATAGGCAAGGAAGAAAAGGAATATGAAGTTCTGACAGACCCTGTGCCGCATATTCTTGTTAGTTCTAACAAAACAGTACACGGCTGGTCGCAGACATATGAGCCAAGGCATGAAAGAGAGTGCACAGCAGAAAGAATGATGGTGAACCCATACAATGGCTGCTCAAACAATTGCTGCTTCTGCTATGCAAATGCCATGGGCTATGGCTACTTCAATATTTTTCTAAAGAGGGGAATAATGACTGTGTTCAAGGAATTTGACAAGGCAGTTGCAAAACAGCTTGACTCAATAAGCATCGCGCCGACAGGATATCTTTCTGCAGCAACAGACCCTTTCCAGAAAGTGAATGAGAGATACAAGC
Organism: uncultured Methanosarcinales archaeon; assembly: GCA_964354285.1. Taxonomy (GTDB): domain Archaea; phylum Nanobdellota; class Nanobdellia; order Woesearchaeales; family ARS49; genus JAWABT01. The sequence continues at coordinate 24,681 of CAYGYR010000005.1, forward strand.
TAAGCGAGAAGATAATCACAGAATTCAACAAGAGGGGGCTTCCGGTAGAGATAATAACAAAATCAAGGATACCAGACGAAGCTGTAGAGCTGCTGAAGGAAAACAAGCGCAATTTCGCTCAGGTGACAATCCTGACACCAAATGAAAGCATAAGGCAGAAAGTCATTCCGTATGCAGCTGATATCAAAACACTCGATGAAACTGTTGACAGGCTTGTAAAAGCAGGAGTAAACACTGTTGTAAGAATAGACCCCATAATTCCAGGAATAACAGACAGGGAACCAGACCTTGAATTCATGATGCAAAAATATGCTGGCATGGGAGCAAAGCACATAATCACAAGCGTGATGGATGTTCCTACAAATATAAAGCAAAAAATAATCAAGCAATTATCTGGAGAAAAGCCTTATTTTGATGAGCAGGAGTTCCCTGAAAAAATATTCAATGACATGAACAAAAGCATTGATTACAGAAAAAAAATATTCAGCTTTATGAGAGAGCAGTGTGACAAATTGGGAATAACCTTTGCGCTATGCATGGAATTTGAGATAACAAAAGACAAAATTGATGGGAAGCCTGTGCTGAAAGGCCTGAACGCTGAATTCAAGTCATCAAACAACTGCGAAGGGATAGATACCCCGATGCACATAAAGAAAAACGGAATTTTTCAGCCAGTAGAAGGCTGCGATGGTAATTGCCTTAATTGCAGTAAAGACCCATCACCCTGCGGGATTAAAGAATTTCAGTCAGCAGGCAGCTGGACGCTTCCTGACTACAGAAGGTGGAGCAAGTGCCTAAACAGCAAGACATAGTAAACGCAATGCTTGAAAGGATAAAGCCAAATGGAGTGCACCAGATAGATACAGGCCTTGCTGAAATACTCACAGCCATTGCTGAAAATAAAAAAGACACACTCGACCAAAAGTTCACACAGCTTAAAGAAGAGCTGAACAAGCACAGGGAGGATAGGCCAGTAGACTATGACCTGCATTTTCTTCCATACATCACTCACTATATCCCAAAAAACTATGCAAAAGTCCAGAACACACTGCTGGAACTGCTGAGAAAAGACCTTCTCCCAGACGAACTCAGCATATATGAAATAGGTTCTGGCCCAGGTACAACTGCTTTGGCAGCAGCAAACTTCTTCACGCACCTTTCAGAAGTTGAAAAAATCCACAAAAGCAGACAAAAGCAGAGAAAGGTCACAATAAGCTCGAGCGAAAAATACGAGAATAATAGGGAAGCATTCAAGTGGCTAAGGGAAAGATACTATGCGAAGAACGCATATGCCAAAAAAAATATAACAATACATGATCCTTTTGAAAAAATAGTAACAGACGCCATAACAATAAAAAAAGGATCTGAAGAGAGCATTGACATCGTGATGATGTCCAACATCCTAAGCGAGATGCAGGATGACTTCCAGAAAACAATCAAGGCAGTATCAAAAATCGTTAAAAAAGACGGGAGCTTTGCGCTAATTGAAACAGCAGACGTAGTTGCGACTAATAAGATAAACAGGGCAAAATATGTGCTAAAAAATGAAGGATTTGATATCTACGCCCCAACAGCAATATGGTCGCCGTGCTGCGAATTTGTTGATACAAAAAAATATGAACAATACGGCTGGGGATGCTATGGCGACTGCACATACTGCTGCATAACAAAGCCAGATATCCAGAAGCTAAAATACCCTGGGCAGAGCCCTGCATCAGACATGAAATACAGCTTTTTGATAATGCGAAAAGATGGAATCAGCCTGTTTCCAGGCATTCCAGAAGGATACTCAAAACTCAATGGGATAAGCCCTGGCAGGCACAACATACAGGTAATCAAGCAAAGGGAAAAAACAGGAAAGTACGAGTTTAAAGAAGTGCAAGGCAGGTCTTGCCAAGTGTATTTCTGCTGCGACGGAACCTGCGGAAGGGATTATGCACAGCTGATACCCTATGATTATGAGATGCAGCATGAAGTGCTGTCTGCAAATGACGGAGACATACTGGATATTAATAATGCGTTAATCCAGCAGAATGAAATAGGATATGCAAATAGGGATGTGATTCTTGATGATGAATCAAAAATAAAAGTGATACAGAACACGCTCTGATTTCTCAAAAAAGTAAGCGCAAAACCATAAAGCTTATAAATTCATACGTATTTATACGTATAAAATGTTATCAAAAAAAGACTTAATAACAATCAATATGGAGTTCCACAACGGAAAGGTCATGAACCAAGGCAGCCTGGATTATACAATAGATTACATCAGAAGATCAAACAACTGGCTGAAATCAGCTGCGTTCCTAGCAAGAGCAATACTTATTGACCACATCTTTGAAGATGGAAACAAAAGAACCGCAGCCGCAGTAATAATGACATACATGGAAATGAACAGCATACATTTCAATCCAGACAGAGTGTCAAAGCTAATACTGCAAGTAATCATAAAGAACATAACAGACATAAGAAAGATAGAGAGGATGATAAAAAATGTCATCGAGTAGATTTTTACAAGAGGCAAGAAAAATAATCAGGCAGCACCCAGGGGTATTTGATGCTCTTATGGAGTATGAAAAAACAAGGAAGCTGCCGAAAACGATTTATCGTGAGAGAATAAACCTCACAATAGATGAAAATATCTTAAAAAAATTCAAAGAGTACTGCAGGGGAAAAAACATAAACATGTCAAAACTTATTGAAAGCCACATAAAAGAAGAGCTAAAAATCAAATGACACCAACAAACAATAATCAAATCAAAGAACTAATCGCCAAGATAAAAGAGAAAAAAGAATTTGCTTCTATTGAAGACAGCTTTATTGAGCAGGAGATTGAAAAATATCTCAGCCAGAATAAGAAGGCAAGGCTTGCTGTTTCAGAGGGCAGGATTCGTTCAGAAGAATACAAGAAAGCAGTAAAAGCAGTCCGCGCAGTGCTAAGGAGAGTTTATGGAGTTTTTTTAACAAAAGAATCTGCAAAAAGAGAAGAATATCTTGAGGAAGGCCGCTTTGATAAAATACTTGAGACGCACCTGTCAACAAAAGAAAGGATGCTAATCTATAAAACAATCTACCAGAAAATATTTGCGATCACAGGAGAGCCAAAAATAATACTTGACTTAGGGTGCGGACTGAATCCAGCCAGCTATCCATACATGAACATCCAAGCAGAATACCATGCAGCAGAGATAAGCGAGAACGATGTTGATTTCTTAAACAAATATTTCAAGAAAGCAGGAATAAAAGGAAAAGCAGTGCAGATGGACTTGATTAAGGCTGCAAAAAATCCTCAACTCTTGAATCAGTTCCCAAAAGCAGATGTCTGCTTCTTGTTTAAAGTCCTTGATGAAATAGAAGCAAAAAAAGGCAGGAAAAGAAGTGAGGAATTGATCAAAGCAATTGATGCAGGCTGGATTGTAATAAGTTTTGCAACAAAAAAAGTTTCTGGAAAACCAATGCAGTATCCTGAAAGAAAATGGCTGGAACAGATGCTGACTCGGTTAGGATATTCTTTTAAAGTAATTAAAGAAGAGAATGAGATATTTTATGTTGTTAAGAAAAGTTAATTATTTTTTGTTTTAGAGACTCATCATGTATCATACACATTTAATGCATAAACACCAACTTGATTTAGCGGGACCTTAAGGCCTTTTGCTTTAACTTCACTAATGAACATTTGTTTAAGTTGGTCAATTCTTCTGAATACTTTTTCACCCAATCTTTTTGGCGGCGAATTATTATTGCCAGTAAATATGACATACCCCAATCCTGCCCCTGTTTGAGAACCGCAGAGATGCTCACCAGCAAGATAGAAAATTTTTGGATTTGCAACATCAGGATTATCAATTAAAGCATGAAAATCATCTACATATTTGTCTGAACTAGCTTCATCATCTGTTCTTTCATCAAACAGTTCTGTCAGCTTTTCATCTGATGCAATATGATCTAGATTCTCGCCTGCAATTCCAACAATTAAAATGTCAAGTCCACCTGCCATAACAGGCATAGAGAGACTGAATGTTTATAAAGCTTTTGGGGGTGATAAATACTGTACTGTACTGAAATAAATTAAACTAAATCCTCATTGGGGTGCTACGCACAGTGACTATTGCATATGCTGACTGTTAATCCGTACAATATAATCGCGAGCCACTTTGTGGCGAGCCTAGATGTCCCGCAGGACCAAAACAAGTAAAACTTTATAAATAAACAAAAATTTATGCGAGACAGGTGGGGGAATGACAAAAGTATCTGAACAAACTGCACAAAAAACAGCAGAGATAGCAGGCTATACTCTGGGAGAGCTTCTTGGATGCGGAGGCATGGGCACAGTATACGTTGCAGAGAAAGACGGCGAAAAATACGCACTCAAACTGCTTAATCCTGACAAGCAGCAGACAAGCTTCATGCGTGAAGTTATTGCAAACTCAAAACTGGACCATAAAAACATTGCAAAGATATGGGAATATGATTTAGAAGGAGAGACAAAATACATAATCAGGGACTATAATCCAGAATATAAGCCGCTCAATGCAAACCAAAAAATCAGCCTTGACAGCATAATCAAAATAGGCGCAGAGGTTGGAAAAGCGCTCGCCTATGCACACTCACAAGGTGTCTTGCACAGGGATATTAAGCCATCAAACATTCTGGTAAACAAAGCTTATGATGTGCTGCTGACTGATTTTGGGCTGGCAAAATTCCAGGAAGAGATAATATCAATAGAATCACATATTCCTGCTGAAACAGAAATGCATGAAAGTGACTTGTTCTCAGCCAGCCAGGTAAAAACACAGAAGATTGCAGGAACACTGCAGTATCTTGCGCCAGAGCAGAGGCAGGGAAAACAGGCAACAGAACAAAGCGACATATACAGCCTGAACGCAGTCCTATTCGAACTTATCACAAACGAGCTTCCAGACGTAAGGGCTGAAAAAGCACTTGAAAAGAAAAAAGTCCCAAAAGAATTGAGCGACATCCTCATAAAAGCGCTAAGCCCTGCGGGTGAAAGATATGGAAAAATGGAATACTGGCTGAAAGATATACAAGCATATTGCAAAAGCAGAGAGCCTGTAACTGAAGCGAAACCAAGCCTTGCGAGCAAGATTGCAAATGGCACATTGACTGCAGGGAAATATACTGGACTGGCAGGAATATATGCTGTAGGAACAGTCGCGTATGTTGCACTGCTGGCTGTAGGAATACCTGCGATAATAGTTGGACACCTTGGTATAGGCTGCTGTTTTATGGCGGCGAGCGCGATGGGCGGTGGTTTTGGTACTCACACTTCAGAAGAAGGAGAATTGGCAATGAGTGCCTTGACTATGATAATGGCCCTTCTGGAAATCCCATCCAAAGTTCTAGGCGCAAAAGATGATGCAAATTCTTCTGTTCAAGACAAAACTTTATAAAAAACCAAAATATATGCTGTGCTATGCAAGCAAAACTAATATGCGGAATAATATTTCCAAACAAAGAGTTGCATGATAAAGCAATCAAATTGCTTACTGAAATCTATGGTGAGATAGACAAAGAATCTCCTGAATACAGCTTTACAGAATTCACAAAGTATTATGAGCAAGAAATGGGCAAGGAATTGAAAAGAAAATTCTTAGTGTTCAAGAAACAGATTGAGATGGAAAATCTACCTGACATAAAACTCAGAACAATAGAGCTAGAGAAAAAGATGTCAAAAGAAGGCAAAAGAACAGTCAATCTTGACCCTGGATACCTGACTGAAAATCAGTTTGTGCTTGCAAGCGTTAAAACAAGCCCTAACAAGATTTACCTTGCAAAAGGAGTCTCTGCACAGCTCATACTTCAGATAAGCAATAACAAATGCCTGGAAAATATCAGGACTTTTCCTGACTTAAAGCAGGAGATAATTAAGGAGTTTATTCTGGAGGCAAGATGAAACCAAGGCCAAGAAAAATAGACGATACTGAAGAAACAAGAAAAGAATACAATCAGCAGGAAGAGAACTATGGCAGAGACTGGGACAGGCAGACAAGGCACGCGCTGTATGACCTGTTCTGCAGCCAATACAAGCTGTACGCCATTCTCACAACAGAAGAGCAGAAAGAAAAAATAAGGCAGTTCATACTCAAGCAAAACAAGCACTGGTCTGACCATAACAATTCAAGGCCGCTGTTCATGCACGAAGACAGAGGAAAAATCCTGGTTATTGACGTCTATGCCCATGAAGAAAAAGAGCAGGAAACTCTTGAGAAAAAGCTTGATGAAGAGAGAGTGAAATACCTTGAAGCATTTGGAAATAGGTGGAGCATAAAACAGAACAGAGAGTGGTACAAGGGACTTCTCGAACCAAAATAAATGTCATTTGGAGAACAAAGTAAATGACTCCGCTCTAAATATCGTAAGCATATTGTTACTGTAAAGGTACAACAATCATAAGCTTTATAAATCATCTTCAATTTCTGGAGGTTATGCCAAAAGTTTTAAATAGCACGGAAACCTGTGAAGTACGCATGGGGAAAGAAGTTTCACTAACATTACTTGAGAGCACAGTCCGCAGGCTTGCAGAAGAGCTAGAAATTCCCTTAGAAGATACATCCGGAGTTTCTTATGTTAGATCACTTGAAGGAATAAAAGGTAGCATAAAGTTGGATTATCACCAGGATTTTGACGGCTACGAATCTTTTGGAGCATTTAAGGATGATTCTAGATTTGCAATAAGTAAAATCCAAGGAAATTATACAATTGACTTAAAAAACTCAGGCAGGAACTTGTTTAACTGCGCATTAAAAATGCCTAAAACAGATGTTGAAAAAAAGATAAATCTTCGATTGCTTGAAAACGATATACGTGCAGAACTCGAAGAGGCGCACGAGCCGGTTATTCTAGTTGCAGACTGTGACCTTACATTAGTAACTGCTGAAACAGTGCTTAAGTACTTAGCCAATCCCTAGTTCTTTGTGTTTCCCAATAACTTTAAACGTAACTCTTTTTCCATCATAGGAATAAACTATTCTATGGTCCCCCATTGGTTTTGGCAGATCTGCATGAAAGTTTCCGCGATAATTTCCTGTTTGGATAACATCACTCAATCCCTGTATTTCAATGATTCTTCCATTATTTCTCAGCGACTCCCCAACATAACGAAGAATTTTTAATTCCGTTCTATTAATTTCTTCTATATGCTGAGAGTAAAGATTATGCCTTTCTTTCAGTTTAGTATATTTTGAGTCATATTCAAAGGGAGGCACTTTTTGTTCTGGTTTGATGGGGGATTTCGCAATAATATGTATTGCATTCAACAAAGAACAAAGCATATCAACTTTTTCTTTGAAGATGCCAGATAATAATTCTTTCCAAGTTTCAGTGTCTTCAGCAAAAGCTTGTTCTGTTATGTTTAGTTCCTTATCTGTTAATATTTTAAAGGCTATAATTGCGGTTTGTAATGCTTGCCATGAATCATTTAATTGCTTTGCTTTATCCTCCTCTAGGCTTTGAATTATTGCAGGAATGAGCGCCCTGAGCTCGCCAAAAGTTTTGAACACAAAATTCAATGTGCCTTTTGCATCTGTGATTTTGCCATCAATCATGCGCTCATAAAACTGCTTAAGCAGGCTCTCGAGCAAATTCAATTCTTTAACTTCCATGCCTTACATGAACTATATGCTAAATAAAAACTTATTGTTTTTCTTAAAATCTATTTAAGTAACCAAACACAAAATTAAAAATTTTGTGAAGTTCCTTAAAACTTCATTTTAAGTAACC
>CAYGYR010000005.1:32520-79106 GCA_964354285.1 uncultured Methanosarcinales archaeon
CAAACACAAAATTAAAAATTTTGTGAAGTTCCTTAAAACTTCATTTTAAGTAACCTTTATAAATAAATCCTGTTTCTCCAAATATAGATGGCAGCAAAGAAGAAAGCAAAAGATTCTGAGGAAAAACCAGCTGAAAAGCATGAAAAGCCAGTACAACCAGAGATAAGCATAGGAATAATTGGCCACGTTGACCACGGAAAGACAACTCTTGTCCAGGCGTTATCTGGAAAATGGACAGACACTCATTCTGAAGAAATCAAAAGAGGAATCACAATAAGATTAGGGTATGCTGATGTTGCATTCTACAAGTGCCCAAAATGCCCTGAGCCAGACTGCTACTCAATACAGCCAAAATGCCCAAAATGCGGAACAGAAGGAGAATTATTGAGAAAAGCATCAATAGTCGATGCTCCTGGGCACGAAAGCCTGATGGCAACAATGATTTGCGGGGCAAACATAATGGACGGAGCACTATTACTTGTTGCTGCAAATGAAGAATGCCCGCAGCCACAGACGCGAGAGCACCTTATGGCCCTGGAAATAATGAACATAGACAAGCTCATAATCATACAAAACAAAATTGACTTAATCACTGAAGAGCAGGCGCAAAAAAATTATGACCAGATAAAAGAATTCCTCAAGAACACAAAATATGCTGACAAGCCAATAATACCAATGTCAGCACTGCACTCAATAAACATGGACCTGCTTATAAAAACAATACAAGAAGAGTTCCCAACACCAAAAAGAGAGCTTGAGAAAGAGCCAATAATGTTTGTTGCAAGAAGCTTTGACATAAACAAGCCAGGAATAAATCCAGAAAAACTCCTGGGAGGAGTGCTTGGCGGAGCAGTAAAACAAGGCAAGCTAAAAATAGGAGATGAAATAGAGATACTGCCAGGATATGACTTGAAAGACAAAAAACAATGGAAGCCCCTTAAAACAAAAATCATGAGCCTGATGGCAGGCGGCTCAAAGCTTGACGAAGTTGGGCCAGGAGGAAGCATGGCAGTGATGACAGAGCTTGATCCAGCTGTAGTAAAGTCAGACCAGCTAGTGGGAAGCCTTGTGGGAAAGCCAGGAACACTGCCTCAAGTCTGGAACGAATTGAAACTAGAGCCTCATCTTCTTGAAAGAGTTGTTGGAGTAAAAGATAAACTACTTGTCGAGCCAATAAAGCTCGGAGAAGTACTCATGCTTAATGTAAATGCAGCAGCAACAGTAGGTGTTGTGAATGACTTAAGCAAAGGCATGATAAAATGCAATCTCAAAAGGCCTGTCTGCGCAGAGAAAGGAGCAAAAGTCACGATGGGCAGAAGCATAGGACAGAGATGGAGATTAATAGGTTACGGAACAATAAAGTAAATTCTTGCACATCTAAGCAAAAGAAGCGAACTATACAAATTTAAAAGAAAGCTTTATATACTTTATTCACCTATAAAACAGTAGATATAAAGTAAATTGGAGACTAGTAAAATGCCAAGAGGAAGCGGAGAACAATTCACGCAAGAACTTTTTGATAGGTATACGAATAAAATTGCGCCTTATAAAAGAAAGGTAATTGAAGCTAAAGGGGTATTAACCATCAAAGAATTAAATGAGCTTGAGGGTCTTGCTATTGATTTATTTAAACAATATGAATATCACGATGTCAAAAGAATATTGAGTGCAATAACAAAAATCACCGCGTACAGTAAAGACAGGGAAGGTTTAGAGGCAGAAAAGAAATTATATAAAGAATACGCCTCGCTTTCAGATACGTACAGTGTTGCCTGCCTAAATGGCACAAATACTACAGAAAAAGAAAGACTATTGGCGCGAATCCGTGAATTACAACCATTATTCGCTGATAATCACATCTAATGTGCACTTATCAATTTATCTAACTCTTCCCGAATTTTTGAATTAGGAATGATATCTTTTTTGAAATCATGATTCGACATGAATAAAGTATGTCTATCTTCGGGATAGTAAGTTCCGTGTTCACCAATGGGAAGCTCATTTATTTCTAAATCTCTGTTTACAGATATTTTCATTCCGAGAACATCTTTATCAATCCACGAATTCTTGCAAAAAGTCACGTCTTTGTCAGAGACAACAACGATATGACCTAAATTTGTGTGTCTTGAATTATTTATGAGTTCGAGATATTTATTTTCAACAGGAGGTATGGATTCCGATATCAAATCTATAATCGTTCCATATTGCGCGAGAAAATTTCTATTTTTTTCTGACAAGCCTGCATTATTTTTCAACCAGACTCTAAGAATTCCACCATCATAACTCATGCATCGAAATTCATTTGCATCAAATAGGATATCACCCAGATATTTGTATCGTTCAGATTCTTGATGATACATACAAGCAAAAAAAGGGTTGTCTCTCTTTTTTTCTACAAGATACCTCTGGGTTCTCCTGCAACCATGATCGCCAACGATTACAAAAAGAGCAGTTGGATCGGATAGGACTATTTCTGAAATTTGCTGGTCTAACTCGTTAAGGTGCCTCAAAATTTTTGCGGTATGAGGCCCATGTTTATGCCCAAGATAGTCTAAAGAAGGTAAGGCCAAAACTTCAAAACGTTTTTCACTGAGCGTGATTTTAGTCATTGCATATCTAAATAAGTCAATAAGTAAGTCACTACGGGTTTTGTTATTAATACTAAGTTCTTTTTCGTGAGGAAATTTAACATCAAAACCCTTTTCTTTTAGAAAGCCCTCAACTTGATGCTTAAGTTCTATATCTATTCCTGTGCATTCTAGTTTTTCATTGGCACTATCTTCTAATTTTTTTGCAAATACAAGCATAGCACAATCTTCTGCAACTCCAATAACATTAATTGCCTCTTGCTTACTGCCAATGCAAACAACATCATATCCTTTTTCGACGGCAAGGGAACTTAATGGTGTCACTTTTCTTGTGTCAAATAAAGCTAACATTTGCTCTAATCCACTTTCACCGGGTTCTATGTCCTGTATTTTACTTTTTGAGATAAACCCGTGTTCTTTAGGATATTTACCTGTTGAAATGTTGGCGTGCATTGCTTCTGTTGAAGCAGGAATAGAATTAGTATCGCATATCGCAGAATAAGGCAACAATTTTTTACAATTCACGAAATATTCTTTATAATCTGCTCTCAATTGATCGATTATTATCAAAACAACTCTATCAAACAAATTTTTATCTATCATGAAGATAGATAAGTTTTATGGCTATTTAAAGCTGTTGTTTTTTAACTACTTATTGGTGGTCATATTTTTAATAAGAATATACAAAAGCGACGGAAAAGAAAATAAAAATCCCAACCGCCTCAAGGGGCGGGGTATTTTTAATGTTTATGATACCTCACTCAAGGCAAAGATATGAAGATTACCCAACCATCGCAAGCGATGGGGTATCATAAACAAATAAAAAGGATAAAATGCAATCTCAAAAGGCCTGTCTGCGCAGAGAAAGGAGCAAAAGTAACAATGGGCAGAAGCATAGGACAGAGATGGAGATTAATAGGGTACGGCATCATCAAATAGGCTTTTCTAGGAAAGATTCTCTTTTAAGGTCTGTAAAGACGCGATAATCACATACTGTGAGTATTGCATAATTTGCTTTTAATTCAGCAAGAAAATCCTCCATCTCCTTAGCATCCCTGAAAACAGACTCAAGAAAGAAATCAAAACCACCATCAATCACATACAGATTATTCGTATTCTTATGCTCCATGAGATGCTTTCTGACAGTATCTCTTCCGTCCAAGGTTGTCTTTATAGCAAGAAAAACCTTTGAAGTGAAACCAAGCTTTTGAAAATTAATTAAAGAGGAATGCTTGTGAATCAAATTCTTTTCATGATGCCTAAACGTATCAAATACAGTTGATTTAGGCAGATTAATATCTCTTGCAATCTTCGCTAAACTAGTACGAGCATTCTTACGCAATGCGGAAAGTAACTGGAGTTCTTGGGGGGTTAACATGATTTCATTAATCAAATCTGAGCATATCAAGTATATTCATAAAAGCGCATACCTTTCACATTTTAACTTTTTTGCCCAACCTCTATCATAAATTGAATCTAATTTTCGGAACATTCTCGCATTTGCGCGTTCACAACCTGCCATTTCGTTCATTGCATGACAATATGGATTAATAAAAAACGCATCTAAACCAAAGGAGCTATTACACAATTTGATTTCAGCTTCATAAAGAAAACTTTGAGTTTGGCTGCAATAATGAACTTTATCTATTCTTGCAATCATTATATTTTCTTTTCTTAGATATTCATCAAATTCTTTTTTTATTTGATCTGTTGGTTTGGACTTGTTCCGCTGATATAAAAGCATAAACGGGAAATCATTTGTTTTTGAATCTAACTTGTTTAAAATAGAAACCATTTTTTCTTTCGTTGTAATTATATGCTTAAAACAGGATTTTGATTTATTGGCAGCAATTTGTTTATCAATGAAATAATAAAAATCCTTTGCTTCATCATAAGTTATTTCTCTTTCAGGAATTTCTGCTTCGTTTGATTCTGATGTTTTTCCTGATGGCCCCCTCCTTCTTAAATCAAAAGGCGTTTTGAATGTTCTATCTTCATTTAGAAAATCCTCAATCCTACCACGATTTGAGTCTTCATGCATCCATCTTGCTAAATCACCATATGCCATTTGTCCATCCTAATATTTAAAATGAATATTATCTTATCGGATGTTTTAATTGCAAAGATACCTTTGTGTTATCTATAACAATAACATCCGATAATACTATGAAATAGTTTTTTACAAACTTCAAGTTTATTCTCGGGAATTAAAATACGCGTTGTATTTTGATCATATCTTGTACAAAAGTATATTTTATTTGTTTGCGATATGCGGACCTTTTCGCATTCAAGATATTCTGTTAATTCTTCTTTTGTAAGTTTATTTAATGTTTGAATTACAGAATTATACCCTGCAAAAGGCAGTTCTGATTTTTTTGCTGCATTTGAAACTAATTCTATTATTTTTTCTTTATTATTACACATAGCTATTATTCTTTCTTTTGTCGTACTCCAATAATTTGGACATTTTTTATCATAAAGTTGAGATAAATCCTTTTCAGTTATTTGGATATCATCTTTTACTATTCCTAAAGGCCCCCTCTTTCTTAAATCAAAAGGCATTTTGAATTGCCTATCTTCATTTAGAAAATCCTCAATCCTACCACGATTTGAATCTTCATGCATCCACCTTGCTAAATCACCATATGCCATTTATTTCAACTCCGCAGGATTTTTTCCACAAAATGCTCTCTATCCATTTGTAATCACCAACATCTCAGGAATACGACTGTACCATGCTGCAAGTAACCTGTCTTTTTCAACGTGCTCTATTTTTGCAGTACTTGGATCAATATAGATATATTCAGTATTTTCAGCGCCTATTATTACAATTGAATGTAGTTGATTAAAATTCCCCTCAAGATGCAATATGGCGGGCCTGATTCCCAATATTACCGGAACATTAATCGCTAATGCTTTGTTTATATCTTCAAGAGTGGGAATTTTTATCACTATTTCTCCGCCGACAGTAAGAAATTTAAAATAACTTTCAGCATAAGCTTTGCCATAACCCTCGTTAGTTTTGATTCTTTCTTTAATCTGATCTTTGAGTTCTTTTTGTGATTTTTGAATAATCAAAGGATTAAATCCAATCAATTTGGCCTTAAATCCTATTTTAATTGCAGAATATGCCAAATCAGGTAACAAAAAAACAGAATCATTGTACAGTTTACAATGTTTCCAAATATCATTCTCGGAAAAATATTTGCCATAATACGCTGATATCATCCTTAAACAAGCAACGCTGCAGCTACGTTTTGTTTCTTGCTGTATTGGTATGACATTTATTTTCATTTCAAACCCTAAATATCGACAATATATAAAGTTGCCTGCAACACGTTTAAAAATAAAAAAATAAAAAAAATCACCCATAACAATCACAGACATTACAGTCGCAGCTATGACAAGAGTCACAATTACAGCTATTACAATCATAATCTGTTGCGCGATTATAAAAAAGCTGTGACAGTCTCTCAGCATAATCACTAAATTGCAAATTTACTTCTTTTAAGACAGGTGTATTTTTTGCGATTTGGTCTAGCTTTTCAATCATTTTTTTCACCTCCGTCGCATTTATAAATCATACCTCTACTGTGTAAATAAGAAAAGTATTTATTTACTGTATCTAATGGAATTCTTATCGTGTTCGCAACTTCTTTGGGCATAAACTTTTTCCCCACCAATGAAGGGAGCAGTTCATAAATAAAATTATCAACCAAAGCAAAATTTTGTAAATCTCTAAAGAGTATACCGCCAAAAGATTCCTTCCTTCTGCGCAAGCCAGTATATAAAGAGAGAGAAGAATCTGCTAAAAATGTAGGCTCTTTTTCTTTTTTAATGGATTGGCATTTATTTTTTCCTGAGAAAAGAGGATCTTTATCTTTATATGAACCCTTCAAAATATTCGCGGCATGCCTGCAGCCACCTCCGCATTGATTTGTAGAAGCACAACCCTCGCATTCTGTGGGCAAATAGCTCTCTTTCCAGACAGGAATTCTTTGCCAGATATTTTCAAGGGATTCAGTTAGTATAGAACCGTAACTATTGTTTGTATGCTGACAGGCTCTAACTGCCCCGTCAACACCAATTCCAACACTGGTTGTTCCTGCACTGCAGCCTCTTCTTTGAGTTAATTCAACGTATTTTCCAGAAGCAAAACAATGTGGGACTGGATTAAGTGTACCTACTCGAAAACCTTCATCATTTAGTTTTTGCAATTGATCCAACATTTCTTTTATCTCGGATTTGCCTAAAACCCACGGAGCCTGTTCTGAAACCGCAGGACTAAACCGAGATGCATTGAAACTATGAACGCCAATATTGCGCAGGTATGCCCCTGTTTTATATACCTGATCAAAATTATTTTTTGTAACAACCATATTAACACTAACTGAAACACCTTCTTTTAATGCAGCAGCCATTCCGTGTAAAGTATTCTGCAATGCCTGGGAATTATTCATTTCAATATTATTTATTTTCTCATCAGCAGAATAAACACTAGTCAATATGCCGCCAAGACCGGCTTCTTTTAATGGTTTCATTTTTTCGGATGTCATAAATGCAAGATTACTATTTAATGAAGAAGATACATTTTTTGAAGCGGCAAGTTGCACTGCGGATAATAAAGAATCATATTTCAACAAAGGTTCTCCGCCTGTAAAGACTATATGAAATACATCTGCGTCAATAACTCGTTTCACAATGTTTTCTAAATTATTTGGTTCATCATAATTAAATTTATTTATTCCATCATAACGCCAATAATTATAACAATACATACATAAATTGTTACAATTTTGTGTAACTTCAATCTGTGTTACAAGTGGTGTTTTTAATTTCATTTTTTTGAATATAGAATAAAGGAAGAGCAGTTTTGTTAAACTGCCCCTACTTTATTTTCTTAATTTTATTTGTCTTTATCTTTTTCTGATTCTTTGACATATACTGCTTTGGTATATCCCGTATACCCCCAATTTGATGGCATTGGCCCCTTCTTTCTAAAATCATAAGGGAGTTTAAAGGCCCGATAATCCCCTTTAACAAAAGTCTCTAACCTGCCAAGGTTTGTGTCTTTGTAGAGTTGATCTCGTATACTAGGTCCTCCCATTCCCTTAACTGCGTTTATAAAGTCTTGTCCCATATTATTTCCTCCTCCGGATTTTATTCATTAAATCCGAACAATATCTATTATATTTAAGAAATTCATAAAACAACTGGATTGTTTTTTTACTAAAACGCAATCTTTATATACTTCTTTGTATTATAAGTAAAACATGGGTGGTGAAGAGTATTACGGTGAGATGGCAGAGATTCTGCCAGGCCAGAAAGAAAAGCTTGATATTAAAGATATTAAGATACTGAATGTCCTGTCTGAGAATGGAAGATATCCTTGTTCTACAATTGCAAAAAAAGTAAAACTTTCAAGAGAAGTAACAGCATACAGATTGAATCGCCTTCTTAATAAAAAAGTCATAAATGGGTTCATGACACTGATTGACCCAAGGCCTCTTGGCTTCTTAAAATATGATATTTATATGAGATTCCAAAAAATAAGCGAAGACAAAGAACAGGAAATAATCAAAAACTTAAAGAAAATAAAGAATATCGGATGGGTTGCTGCATTCGGAGGCAACTACGATTTGTCAGCAGGAGTAAGCGTCAAATCAATAGAAAAATTTGATGAAACTTTAAAAGAAATCCTTGGAGCATGCGGAGACCATTTGAGCAATTACGTTATCTTAAATATACTAAATGAAGGTACAGTTCCGCATAATTTATTCGGAGAGAAAGCTAACATAACAAAATACATTGGCAAGCCAGATGGTTCTTTTAAAAAAGAATTAGATGAGGCAAAAAACAAGAAAATCCAAGGCACAGTAAAAATAGATGATGCAGACAGAAAAATACTGAAAATGCTCACAACAGATGGAAGGGCAGGACTGACAGAAATCTCCACGAAAATCAGCCTATCCCCAAATGCAATCAATTATAGGATTAAAAAACTGATTGAAAACGGAGTAATCACTGATTTCGTAGCCATACCATCATACCCCTTGCTTGGCCTTGAATGGAACATTGTACTTATCAAATTCAAGAACTTAACGCCAGAAAATGAAAAGAGATTTATGTACTTTGTTCAAGAACATCCATATATTGATTATTATGCAAAACTAGTTGGCAACTGGAATTACCATATCTCTGTGCTTGCAAAAGATCAGATGCATTTAAGAAAAATGCTTATGGAGTTAAGGGATATTTTCAAAGATACCTTGCAGGAATATGAAACACTAAGAGTTTTCAATCAATATAAGTTCTCAATATCTCCGGGTGATACAGAATGAACTGGATAATAATCACATTAATTGCTGTGTTGTTTTGGGCAGTTTCAAACATAATAGACAAGACAATTGTAAGCAAATATTTCAAGAAGCCTGTGATATACATATTCTTTCTGGGAATATTCAGCGCAATACCTCTGCTTGCAATACCTTACACTGGATTAAGCATTGTTTCAGGATGGCAGGTAATATTGGCACTTTTGGCTGGAGCTTTGTATCTCTATGGATTAATACCGTATATTTATGCATTATTTGATGAAGAGGTATCAAGAGTAATTCCCATATGGCAGATAACACCCGTATTTGTCTTGGCACTCTCTTACCTTTTTATTGGCGAGAGCTTGACAAAAATGCATTTGATTGCATTTGCGCTTATTTTATTTGGAAGCATTCTGATTTCTGTCAAAAGAACAAAAGGCCTGTTTAAACTGAATAAAGCATTTTATTTAATGATTTTATCTTCAGCAATATTTGGAATACAGTATGTCTTGACCAAATATGTCTATCTTAATCAATCATATGTAAATGGATTCTTATGGATAAAACTGGGAACAGTACTTGCTGTAATTCCATTATTTTTTGTTGCAAAATATAGAAAAGAGTTTGCTAATATAATCCTTAACTTAAAGAAAAGAACACAAATAGTGATTGCCTGCTCAGAAATATGCGGGCTCACAGGTGTTGTACTAGTCAATTATGCAATATCACTTAATTCAGTATCACTGATAAGCGCGCTTGAAGGAGTGCAACCTTTATTTGTGTTAATACTCGCAGGAATACTGTCAAAATGGCAGCCAAAACTGCTTAAAGAAGAAATAGGGAAGAAAACATTACTGATCAAGTTAATAGCGATTATTTTGATTATCCTTGGTGTTTATTTAGTGAATATATAGACTTTGGCATAAGAGGTTTGGGAGAGATGAAACTGGAAGAGATATTAAACTCGGAATTGGGGCAATTGAATATAGATTGGAAGACTTATTTAGATGATATCAGCGTTATTTTATCAGATGAGACTGAAATTAAGTATTTATTCGAAACAGGAAAAAAGTTTCTTTGCGAGCCAAAGCAAAAATATTTATTGGACTATATGTTGCAAGAAGATTCTTTAGCAAAAGAATACTTCGAATATACTCACATTATTTTAAAAAATCATAAACCAACAAATTTTAATAATTTTATTGAAACTTCAACATATCTTCTGAAAAATAATAAAGATATTATTACTAATGTCATAACAGAACAAAAAATCAGTTTTGAAACGTGGTGGACTTTTTTAAAAGAATTAAGCCCACTATTTGAAGAAGATTGCAAAAAAGATGATTTTTTAAGTTTGAAAATACATGGGTGGGACACCTTGTCCAAAGAAGATATTCTTAAATTGTTAACTCTTTCTAAAGATGATTTGGTAAAAATTTTTACAAAATATGCTGATTTTAAAGATTACTCACTTATCCGCAATGCTCCGGACGTTATAGATAAAATAAACTTAGATGAATGGATCAATCTAGTTAAAAAAATATATGAAAAAGCACCACCAGACATACTTCCAGAAGCTCAAGATGGAGACTACTCTGAAGATGGATTCTATACTCCTGACTATTTTGAAAGCACTTGTGAAATCATAAAACAGGGTAAAATTGATTTTGAAGACTGGGTAAATTTTGGGTGCGCATGCACACCTATCTCCTCGGAACATTTTTCAAATTTTGAAGACTGGCATCAGTATCAGCAATATAAAAAGAAAATAGAACAATTTCAAAGAGTGTACTTTACATGCACTTCTGATGAATATCAACAGAATAAATCAAAAATCGCACTTAGCTTAGCAATGAAACATTTTAATTTTTTTATTACGAAATATGAATTTAAACAAATGCCTATTTTTCTAAGCCATAGTTTCGTATCCAAAGATGAATTAGAGAAAATGATGCACGGTGATACCACATGGCTTTTTGATGAAGAATTTCAATTTGATGAATTTAAAGCATTTAATCAATTATTAAATCATGGAAAACAAACCAAATTTAAATTAAACAAATACAAAGAGTATATAATTAAATCCACAAAAAATTTGGACGGAGATTTCGAAGAAAAAGGTAGGAAATTATTTAAACAGTTATATTATGGACTCAAAAGTAATACACGAAAATTAGATTCTGAATATAGAAATATAATTAATAAAATTAAAGGATATAATTTTCAAAGCAAAAAGGGACAAACAAATTTAAGAGAAGTAATAATCACAGTATTTGATGAAAAATTAAAAGATATAGATTTTAAGAAAATAGACAAAAACATAATAACTGAAAGTATTGATATGATTAAAAAAATGTATTTTCTTATTAAAAGAAAGAATGAAGATCATGAAATTATAGATTTTTTTGATTTGATTAACTCTTATCTTTCAGAAGTCAAGACTTTTACAAAAATAAGACTAGAAACTCATAAACAGTTTACTGATGATATTTTTGATAATACCTCTTTGCATAGCTGTGTATTCGGCCCAAATGGCTCTGAAAGAGAAGCCTGCCTGCAGTATGCTCTTGACCCAAATATCGAGCTTGTATTCCTATCAACATATTTGGAAGACAAACCCCAGCAAAATATATCGGTAGGATATCTCATAAATACAAAAGACAGCAAAACAGGTGAAAAAGTGTGGGTTTTGGATGGAATTGATGCAGGTCCACTGGTGAGAAAAATACCTAATTGGATGGATTTCTTCTATGATGGATTAGTAGATTTGGTAAAAAATGCAGAAAATCCGCCAGATAAATTTGTTGCAAATGTCAATGTAGGGAAAAAAGTATTACCAAACCATTTTCTAGAACATATCTGTAAAAAGAAAGGCATTCAAAAAGGAATAGGGTATACAAAACAGAAATCAGATGAAAAAATAAAAGAGGGCGAATCCTTAATCAAAATAATTGATCCTCAAAAAAAATCAGCTAGTCTTCACAAACCTCTTCTTTCAGAATCCAACCCAGAGGCCTATAAAGCAATCGGGACTAATTTAGCATATCTTGATGCATGGTATAAAAGCAATAAATATGAGTATTGGAACACAGGCCAAGGAGAAGTAGAATACATAGAACTATTCTAATATTAAAAAAAATAAAAACGAAAAACTTTACTCACTCATCTTCATAATCAACATCTTCATCGAAATCTTCTTGTTCTTCAACTTCATCTTCAGCCATAGGTTTTTCACCTCGTTGGTTTAAATGATTTTAGGGCCAATATTGGCTCCTATAATAATAGGTAGAAAACAAGAGTGAAATAACACTAGAATAAATGAAAATATGCCTCTCAAATATATAAATTTATCGATTAAAATAGAACTTTTAGAACTTTAAAAAAACAAAAAAAAATGCAAAGCAGGTATTTAGTCAGCTTTGCCAAGAATCCTGAAGACTTTTGTTCCGCAGTGCGGGCAAGAACCTTTCACAGCCTTCATCTTATTTTTCATAACAACTTCTTTGCCATCTTTGATAGCTACTTGCTTTTTGCATTTCATGCATCGACCTTCAACCATATTGGATCACCTTTTCCCGTTTATATATACCTTTTTAATACTAAAAAACATATTTATTTTATAAATGTTTGGATTTTGCAGTAGAAAAAGGCCTTAAAGGTCTACAAATATGCAGTGCTTCTCTTTTCCATCTATTTCGTTCAAAATGCGCTTTAAAATAGCTTTTTCTGGGTCAGGCATAAGTTTTACGCGCTCTTTTATGTCTTTAAAGCTCTCAAACAGCTTCTCGTCCCTCTTTTCAAGTATCTCCCACATGTGCTTTTTGCCTAATCCTGGAATTAATTCAAGCTGGTGCATCCTGGTTGTAAGGGATTTTGCCGTATTGAAGAACTGAATGAACCTTGGCTCGTTCTTTTTAACTAAATCTTTCACAACAAACTCTAATTCAGTTTTTGCAGTTGCAGTTAACTTATTTAACGGAAGTTTTCCAATTATGTGGTGTATCTTATCTCTCTTTCCCTCGCCAATATAGACCTCTTCATAGGGCTGCAGAAAAACATCTTTCTTAGGAACAAGCTCTAAAAGAACAAATCGCGACTTGCCAATTGCCTGCACTATCGGGCTTTTCTTATGGCTTGGTCTCGTATCAAAAGGGTAACCATGCGGCAAGAAGTCTAGAACAACCACACTCTCTTCCTTGAGAGGCTTCTCCATTTGATTGAGTTCTGATTTTACAACTCTCGATTGTTCTGCTTCTTCCATTGCTATACCTCATCGTTACTTGAATCTTCATTCTAATTAAAACAGTTTAATATGGCATAGTTTATAAACTTTATGACTAACTTGCCGGTGGCAAGGATTACTCATAAGAAATCTTATTCTTCTCTAGAAAAGCAACAGCAAAAGTAGAATCATAAAATTCAAGCTTTGCCCAAGGTCCTTCTTGGCCTGGCTTGCGCATCAGAATTCCAGCACAAAGATCTGCAAGATTACGCTCATATTTAACAGCTTTTTTAACAGCCCTTGCAGCCGCATCTTCCCAAGAATGCGCATAAATATGCCTTATTCTAAATTCTGGCTCATTTGCAAACACAGTATTAATAATAAAAGCAGCAGAATACTTGCAGTTTTTCTCTTTAAGCTGCAGTTCTTGAACTAAGTCATTTAAACTGGCTTTTTCAGCAACCTCAATAGCGCCGTCAAAATCAGTAGAATCGTCATCAATGCTTATGAGCTTCTGCACGAGTCTTTTGACAGCATCTATTTTGCCTGCCCTTGCTGCAAAAAGAGCAGCGTTATATGTATATTTTTTTTCTTCATGTACTTTTATTAGCATGTTATAAGTATCTTCAATAAGTGCAGGATCACCTGATGCATCAACGAGTTTTGCAATCTTTAAGAAAGCATAGCCGGATTGTTCTAAAAGCTCTCCTGCTTTTTTATAAAGCGCTTCTTGCTCTTCAAATATCTTTTCTATATCCTCTCTTAATGCCATAAAAAGCTTAAATCTAAGGAAGTATTTAAATCTTTCGCTTGTTTGTTACTTTAAAGTGGTAAAAATGTAAAGTTTTAAATACTACCTGCCATTCTAGTATAAACATGAAAACATTAGTATTATACGATGTTGATAACACACTGGTAAATTCAAAGTTATCTGTTCTTGCCAGGTGTGATGATGTTTCTCAAGCATTAGGGCTTGGGACATTAAGTATGGAAGATATTAATCCTACTTTGGGTTTAACTGGAGACGGAAGGCTAAAATATCTTTTTGGCGATAGATTTGAAGAAGCAAAAAAGGCATATAAACTCGGAAAAGCTCATACGGATTTAATAAAACGCGAAAAAGGTATTATTGAAGCCCTTGATTATCTTATCAAGCGCAGTATTAGCAGAGGCATTGTCACAAATCGAACAGAGAACACTTTGAAAGAATGCCTTGAACACACTAATTTGATGCAATATTTTCCACCAGAATCTATTATTTTGCCTAGAAATGATGGAAAACCTAACTCTTTTTTCATGAATACTTTTGTAAACGGCAAGCCAGATCCTGAGGGAATACTTATGGCTTTACGTATTTATAAAACTAAACCTTGTGATGCAGTGTATGTCGGAGATGCTCCGGAAGATATGCAGGCAGCAGAAAATGCTGGTGTCTTATTTGTGGGGTATAAGCCGACATTCGATTGCTCCTGCAGGATTGAAGATCATAGAGAAATCAAAGACTTCTTGAATAAATAAAAATCCCAACCGCCCCAAGGGGCGGGGTATTACCTGCAATATTTGGGATTTTTAATGTTGTGAATACCTTGGAGAATGCAATTAATCAAACCCAATCATCGCAAGCGATGGGGTATTCACAACAAATAAAGCTTTTTCAGTATTACCACATTCGTCTTTTGACTAATTAAAAAAGAACGACAGGCTTAAATTTCAAATTCAGCAATAATCGGGTAGTGATCTGATGGGGTTCTTTGCTTGCCGCCAATGCCAGCATATGTTGCTTTATCTATCGATAAATTGCATTTTTTTAAGTTAGAAAAGATAAAATCAATGCACTGTGAATGCGCCTCGTCAGACCAGTCTACCCAGGTCTTTTCTTCAGTTCCAAGATTCATTAAATGGTATTTTTTCTTTAGAAACTGCATCGGGCGTGTTGTGATAGCACAGTTGAAATCACCGCAAATCAAATAGTTTTTAGGGCGCTTGACTATGCCTGCAAGTATTTCAGCCTGCTTGTAGATGACTGCATCAGACTTATAATCAAAATGCGTGTTGAAAACAGAGAGCTTTTGGCCATTTATACCTAACTCAACAAAAGTGACCAGCCTGAAATAATCACCTTGGCCATCAAGCTTTCCTCTTTGGGACGGATCTTTAGTCAGCCAGAAATAATTTTTAGCGAGAAGCTCTAAATTACTGCGGTAGAATATTGTGTTAGATTCTCCGCTCACATCCACAGAATCCTCTGTGTACTGCCCGTAATGGCCATATTCCTTCAGTGCCTGCGATATAACTTCTGTTTGGTCTGGCTTGTCTTCTTGAACACAAAGAATATCTGGACTGTGTTTTTGTATCAATGAAACCAGCGCATCTTTCCTATACACCCAAAGATTAGCAGGGTCTTTCTCACGCCCGTTTCTTCTGATGTTATAATCCATTACTTTCAGGTTCATAAAGAAAGAAAAATAGTAGAAGATATTTAAAGATGGTGAATTTATTTCTTCACATACTCTGCAACAGTGTCTGCAATCTTTTTTGCATTTTCTTTTGTTATTGTGATTGCATATCCCTGCAGAATGACTGTGACTTCTTTGTCTGTAATGGGCAGCATGTCAAGAATTTTTGCGATGTGCTGCTCCTTTATTCTTGGTATGCTGAGCTTTTCCAGCTTTCCCTGCAGCTCTTTAATTTTTTTTGCATCAACAGTAACCTGCTGGTTAAGATAATTCTCTGTCTTCTGCGCCCTGAAATTAAGCTCATTATCCCTTTCTTTTATTAT
The DNA here is from genome assembly GCA_964354285.1 of uncultured Methanosarcinales archaeon. Classification (GTDB taxonomy): domain Archaea; phylum Nanobdellota; class Nanobdellia; order Woesearchaeales; family ARS49; genus JAWABT01. The sequence goes on from CAYGYR010000005.1 coordinate 48,427, forward strand.
TTTTAGCTCTTCTTTCACGTCTGATGCTGAGATTGGAACTTCACGCAGGATCTTGTTTTTCATGTTAACCTCTTAAGATGCAGCGGGTGGACAATGAGAAGCTTTGGCTTGTGGCCGTCAACTATCTCCAGCTCGTAGCAGTCGCCCCTCTTGCAGCTTATGATACCTACCTTGCCGTAGAATCTCAAGTGAAAGATTCCTTTCTGGTAAGCAGGCTCTGCTTTAAGGACAACTTTTTCGCCTGCCTTGAACTCTGCAAAGTATCTTGAGATGCTGATTTTACCTCTAGTCTTGTAATCTTTCTTCATCAGCTTTCTGCTTCGCCTTCGATAGCTTCCTTTTCGCCTGCCCATAGAAACGAAGAATAGGCAGTTTATTTAAAAAGGTTTCTAAAAGTATGTCTCCTGAAGCTTTAAATACTTAAAACATTATAACTGAAGCATGAGTGAAATAAATAGTACCTATATCTCAAAAGAGCAATTGGAAGCGCTAGTTAACAACTCTATTTTAAAAGAACAAGTTGCAAAAGATCTCGATAAAAAATTCGTAAATGAAAAAAAGAAATGCGAAGCGAAGTATGGAAAACCATTACGCCACATGAATTCTGAAGATCTTAAAAAATTACAGGATGAATTCCCAATTATTTCAATGTCACGCAAGTATACAGTGCTATGTGATATTATTAGCCAATCTGTAATGGGTAAACAAGAACCTAGCGAAGGCGGGTTCGAGTTCATATGCCCAACAGACCAATTATCTATTGATTGGATGAAATTCGAGATTTTAATGAGAGAGATGCATAGCAGTGCATGCATACAGAACCCGGCACTTTATCTGGACAAAAAGAAAATTTATGAAATAAAGACATAAAAATAAGTTCTTTCAGATGTTTTGATTCATTTAAATTCAAATCCGCTTTTTCTGCATTTATCCAGAAGTGCCAGGTTAAATTCTTTAGAAGGCCCTGCAATATAATAAGGCAGCTTGTCTCCCCCTGTCTTGAATGCCTTTGTGTCCTTGATATCATTTCCAAATTCATCAGAAACATATCCGCCAGCTTCTTCAATTATAAGCGTTGAAGCGCCCACATCATGGAGATTTAAGCTGGCACCAACATACGCATCGTGCTTATTTATGATTCCTGTAGCAGAATAAACCACGCAGATTGGCTGCTCCCATCTCTTAAATGCGGTTTTGCCGAAATCTGCCCTGCCGCCAAGGCTTATCAATAAATCATCATTAAACTCTTTTGATGTATCTATCCTAATATCCTGCCCATTGAGCTTTGTGCCCCTGCCTTTGCCTGCAACAAACATCTCATCCCAGAAAGGAAGGTAAACAACACCAAGAAGAAAATCTCTCTGGTTTTCCTGCAGGCCTATTGAAACACCGTATATCTTATGGTTTCTTTCAATCTTCATGCCAAGTTTCTCTTCTAATTTCTTTCGTGATTCTTCATGCGCAGTCCCGTAATTATATGTGCCGTCAATAGGGTCAATAACCCAACGCAAGCCTGGATTGTCTGCAAATTCCTTAAGAATATCAATATCCTCTTCAGCAATAACACCAGTATACTTGTTAAAGCCTTCTTTGATAAGGCCTTCAAGGATAAGCTTCTGGCAGGCGTAATCTACCTCTGTGACAGATTCTGTGATATATTTTTTAAGCACATTCTTATCTTTGACTTCCTTAACTAGAATAGGTATTGTGCCGAATTTCTGCTTTGATAAAGCTCCTGCCTGCAAGGCAAGATTTTTTACAACTTCAATTGCCGCATCTAAATCAAAAGACATATTTGCATTAAATTGAAGGGAGTATTTAAAGTTTCACAAAAAAACTAATAGTGGAAACTAGCTACTCAAAACTAAAAATTTGTCAGTATAATGCCTCAAAATTAAAATCGATACATTTATATAGAAGTTTGTTTAATACCATTCTCTAGTAAAGAGTGTTTAAAAGCATTATAATTATTGAGGAGGTTGTTGTGCATGAAAAATTTCTTTTCATCGCTGAAAGAAAAGCTGACTGGGCCAAAATTTGAGGAGCTTGATACAGAAGAAGGGTATGTAGAGCTGGATATAAACGCAATTGAATCAAAATCAAAAATTCTCGTGAGACCATTCACGCTTGAAGACTTTGAGGATGTAAAACCCATTCTTGATGCAATGAGAGAAGGACACACTATCGCTTTAATCAATATAAGGCCTTTGAAAGAGAGAGACCTTGTTGAGCTCAAGAGAGCAATAAACAAGCTAAAGAAGACAACAGAGGCAATTGACGGTGAGATTGCAGGCTTTGGAGAGGATTACATTGTCGTGACCCCTTCATTCGCAACAATCCACAAGACAAAACAAACCCCTGCAATATCAGAACAGGTAGTTCCAGAAGGGGAATAAATTTTTTTAAATTACTTTTTCTTTTTTGTTAATATTTCTTTGAGCACACATATTTTGCGAACTTTGAAGTTTTTGTTTGGGTGCTTCGCACAGAGACAAGTTGCATCTGTAGACTGTTCATCCGCATAATATAAATCGCGAGCAAGCGGTGCTTGCGAGCCTGGATGCCCGCAGGACTTGCTTAAAAAAACAAAAAAGATAAAATTTTTAAATGAATCGCATATAATCCCTGTTATGGGGAAGAAAACAGAAGAATCACCGCAGGCAGACGTACTGCAGGGGCAGCCTTGCCCGATGTGCGGGAACAAAACTCTAACCTTGACTGAGGCAGAGACAGAGGTCCCTTTCTTTGGAAAGCTGTTTATATTCTCGATGAAGTGCGACTCATGCAAGTTCTTCAAGTCAGATGTAGAGGCTGCTGAGCAGAAAGAGCCATGCAGGTGCGAGATAGAGATACAAGGCAAAGATGACCTGAATATAAGGGTCGTGAAAAGCTCAGAAGCAACAGTGAAGATACCTCATGTCGGCTCAATAGAGCCAGGGCCTGCATCACAAGGGTTTGTCTCAAACATCGAAGGAATCATCCAGAAAATAAAAGAGCAGATAGAATATTTGCGTGATACAGAAGAAGAGGAAGATGCAAGGAAAAAAGCAAAAAACATGCTGAAGAAATTACAGAAAGTATTATGGGGAGAGGAAAAGTTGAAGATAATCATTGAAGATCCTAGTGGAAATTCTGCAATTATTTCTGACAAGGCGCAGAGGAAGAAACTGTAAGCAATTAAGCACGCTTAACATGTTCTTTGAAATCTCTGGCAAGAGTGGAGAATTGCCCTTTCAAGAAAGAAATATCTGAACTCATCTTACCTAATTTGTAAAATATGCCTATAGCCATAGTGAATGTCAAGCCGATATTTGCCACGGCAAGGGCCGTCAGCATTTGAAATTCTGTCGGGCTGTGACCTGTCAATTTAAGAAGTATCCAGTAAATAGACAAGATACCAACTGCCCACGTAATTATAGTAAATACCCAAATTGCAGTCTTCATGAATTTATTCATAGCATACTCCGTATCAACCAGATTATTGACAAAAAGAATACAATTGCAAAAATTATAAATGTGATATAATCTTTTATTTCAAAAATAGGCTCTAGCTTTTGCTTCATAAAAAATTTTAATAATTCTAGGCTTTATAAGTTTTTCGTCGAAAATCCCGGAAGATTTACGGCTTAATCTTGCTGTATGTCTTCACTTTATCGAACCTGTCTGGCAGGGAATGCAAAACATCAATGAACTTCTCCTTATGGCAAGCAACAAGAAAGTCTATCTGGCCTTTATTCATTTTAATAGCAACTTTTTTGCCGCTCTCTCCCTGCTGCTCATACTGGCGGATGCACTTGACATCTGGAAAAGGCCTCCACCAATTGCCGCGATACATTATCTCGAAAAGCTCGGCGACATAGCACTCAAAAATCTTGCCTCTTGCGTCTGCATAGTATTCTTTTCCATCAGTAAGCAGATATCCGAGGGATTTCCTCTTCAGCTCACAATGCTCAAGAAGCCCCTCAAGCCTGCGTTTCCCTGTGCAAGTCATCTCACAGTTAAGGGCATTAAACGCAGATGCCCTCAAAATAACAGGATCAAACTGATTGACCTCAACATAAAAATCAGAATAGCCGCCTGGATGCTCCTCTTTTTCTTTTTTAACTTTGTTAGATGCCTTTGCTTTAACATACGCGACACCATATGCGAGCTCGACATCAAGGCCGTCAGTAAGCCATTCAAGAAATTTGCGCACGCGGACACGCTGCTCTTTTTTTTCTGTCTTGTTGTGATTGCCGTTTGTAACCTCTATGACTGCGCCAAAACCATAGTTGGCGAGAGCATCGCGTATGTGCTCTGTAAAATCAATCGCATAATGATTCCCCTGGCCCATATGCAATCGCAGAAAGCGACAGTATAAATAAATTTATCTTCAATAGACAGTAATAAATTCACAGCAAAGCTTATATATTAGTTCCAGTATACGAAAAGGTATATTATAGCAAAGTGCACTTTGCTATTACAGTGAATGCTCAAAAAAAGAGGAGAATTGAATGGACCTGACAGGATACCCTATAAAAATGTATCACAGCAAGAGAATGGCTGAGAGGATACAGGATGAAGTCCTAAATGATTATTCTGAAAAAAAGGGGGAGAAACTTATCCCGCCAATAATTACAGATGTCCTTGCTGATTGCATAGGAGGCATAAAAAAGCCGCTTGACTTAGCTGACCTTGAGCAGAAGGTAAATAATCTGCGCAATGGCACAATGGAAGAGCAGGCAATTTATCTTTGCTTCAGGAAACAATTGATAGACTATGACTGCATGCCTATCAATGAGAACGGCAAGCCGTATGACCTTTCTGTGATGTTTATATCAAAATTCAATGTCGACAGGTTCCTTGACGAGCTCTGCCTGGACAATCCAGAACTGCTCGATAAAGTGCTGCACTTCTACCAGAAAAACAGGACTATACAAGAAATCGACAACGCAGACTTTATCAGCTGCTTGAACAAGACGAAAACAGAATTGCCTGCAGCATATGCACAGCTATACAATTACCTGACTGAAAAAGAATTCATCCCAAAATCATCTATGCTTCCAGCAATCAACCTGACAAAAGAGCAGTTTGCATTCCTGGTTCATTATGATAAAGCAATTGCAGATGAAGGTGCCCGCACACCGCTGATGCCTGCAATAATTGATTACGCCACTAAGAACCTGCAGGGAACTGGAACAATTGACGACATAAACAGAACAATCGCGGCAATGCGCTATGGAAGCATTGATGAGCAGGCGATATACAACAAATTCTGCAAAATAGTGCGCGGACTGCCGATAATGCCTGCAGAAACTCGCCCAACAGTGCAGGAGCAGAGAGAAAAATTACTTAGGACTGCAAAAGCAATGGAGCCAGCATCAGTACAGAATGCTTGACTGGCGCAAGCGTATACTTCTCTTTGATATATTCTGGCAGCAGATACCTGCTTGAGAAATAAACCTTCACATCTTTAAAAGGGACATCATACTGCTTTAGCTCTTTTGTAAGGAGAATATCGAGGGCAATGTTCTCTTTTCTTATCTCGTCATGGCTTAATTTCTTATCATGCAACCGTTCGATAAGGACGAACTTGCTGCCAATATCTGCAAGGACAGCTGTGTAAAAGCGCGTGCTGTTATCACCCAGGCTCTCTAAATCCTCTACAGAGTCACGCGTATAGACTCTTGTGACTGGCTCAGATGACAGAATACCCCCAAGTATATCTGAAATTCCCATACACCCCCCTTTTTAACTACTGATAAAGAATGTGTATTTCCCAGTTTATAAATCTTTCGACAGAGTCGGAAAGATGCCGGAAACTAGCTAGGAAAGCTTTAAATAAAGGGAAGGATAAGCATAGAATCATGAAGATAAAAAGAGAAGAGCCAAAAGTAAAGCCTCAGCTAAAAATGTCAGAGGAATTCCTGAACCTGAAGACACTGAGCAGCAGCGTGATAGTGCAGCATCTTGAAGAGAGCATAAAGCTGAGAGAGCTTCCAGTCGAGAAAAAGCTGAAGAGAGAGCTGGAAAAGATTTAATTTCTATTGCAGATTCTGTATTCCCTTCTTAGTGATACTAGTACATAAGCTTTAAATACTTCTGAAAACTAATCTTCTACATTAAAAAAAGTGGTATTAAAAAAATGGTCACTGATCTTAGACAGCTAAGGAATATTCAGAGAAAAGTCGCTGCACAGGCAAGCGCAAAAGACGTGATTGACACAAGCCAGATAAAGACAATAGCAGGCTTTGATATCGCGTTCTATGACGAAAAAATAGTCTGCGCAGCAATCATTCTAGATGCAAAGACAATGAAGATTCTTGAGTCAAAAACATCTATCTCAGCAGCACCCTTGCAGTACATTCCTGCTTACCTTGCATTCAGGGAGGGGCCTGCGATAATGCAGACATACTACTCACTTGAGCTCGAGCCAGATGTCATCATGATTGACGGCCACGGAATGGCGCACCCGCTGAAGTGCGGATTAGCAACATATGTCGGAGTTGAATTAGATAAGCCGACAATAGGTGTTGCGAAAAAATTGCTTATCGGCGATGTCAAAGATGACAAGATAGTCGCAGGGCCTGAAACAATTGGGATGACTGTGATAACAAAAGAATACGCAAGGCCAGTCTATGTCTCAGTCGGGCACAACATCTCAATTGAGAGCGCAGCAAAAATAATTAAGCAGTGCATTATTTTTCCGCACAAAATGCCAGAGCCATTGCATCAGGCGCACAAGCTTGCAAACCAGATTGCAGAGAAGCACAGGGCAACAGAACAAAAAGAAGAGAAAAAGATTGTTGTTGAGGAACAAAATGAGTGAAGAGCTGTCTGTTGAAGAGCTTTACGAAGCAAAAATTAGCCAGGAATTTGAGTTATTCCTAAAGAGAAAGATAAATGCAGAGCACAAAACAAAAGTGAAGATTGATACAGAAAAACTCTCGGATATAGAAGAAATGCTCAAGAAGCACCCAATGCTGGAAAATGCAGTGCTTGCAGAGATGTACAGGGGACATGCAGAGGCTTTGGAGCAGGAGGTGCGTGACGGCAATTTCAGCACAAGAAAAAAATGCAATTACTGCAAAAGATTCTACCAGGATGATGAAAACAAGAAAGAGATTCTTCCCTGCCCAAAAATGCAGGCCTATCGCAAAATGGATGATCCAGATGGGGAAAAGCTCACAGATGAGGAGTACAGGGATGTTTTTGACGGCCAGCTCAGGTGCGGAGAGCTCTACCTGCCTGTTGCAAAACAGGAAGAAATAGATGAAGAGCTGGCAGAGCTTGAGAGAAAGCATATAGAAATAATTGATGAATAGCTGGAGATTACCCTATTAGGATCAGATTATCCTTAATTCCTTTAATTTCCTGTACAGAGTCTCGAATCTCAATCCAATCTTTCTTGCTGTCTTTGAGATGTTGAATTCATTCTCCTCAAGGGCTTTCTTCAAGAATCTCTTTTCAAATTCTTCTTCTGCTTCGCTTAATGTCAATGGCTTTTCTGGAAGCTCCCTGATTATGTCTTTTGATAATGAAGGGGCATGCTCGTAAAATGTCTTGAATTTTATTGGGGAGAGAGAGGTTTTGTATGTTTCTAAAGTTTTTTTTATTATGTTGCTGACTGTCTCTTCTTTTATGTATCTTGCTTTCTCAAACTCTTTCCTGAATTCCTCGACATCAATCTTTAAGCTCTTGATTAAGCGGTGAATTGTTTTCCTGTCAATGTCCAGCAAAACAGCTACTTCGCTTATGTTTCCAAAATGAATCTTGAGCATCCTTGCAAGGTAAAGTTTCTTGAAAAGCTTCTTTGCTTTTTTGAAAGGAAGCTTTATATCAATTTCATATTCTAATAATGGTGCCCTTAATCTGTCAGAGATGTCAAACTCTATCTCAGGAACAGTTATGCCAAGATATTTTGCCATGGCCTGCTCTACCATTGGCTTTACACGCTTTTCAATTACTTCTTCTAAGGCTTCTTGAGGCATGAAATCTTGATAATTGTTTAAATATATAAAAGTTATGATATTTTTGTCACAGTGCTTTTGTTTTTAATTATTGGGGTGCTTCGCACAGAGACAAATGCATATGCTGAATTAGATCCGATAGAAACATTTATATAAAAAAAGATTATTTTTGCTGATTGCGCTGTATACATACGGTTAGAAACCGCTGATACATAAAAAGTGGTTAGCTGAAAAAAAGCTGATACCAAAAAAGAAGGGTGGTTAGAGAAGAGAATTCTTCATAGTTTTACGTATATAATAAAAAATCAAAAAAGCTGAAAACGAAAAATATAAAAAGGAAATGTTGTTCTTTATTCTTGCGCTGATATATAGGTTAGAACCGCTGATACACAAAAAGTGGTTAGCAAAAAAAGACGCTGATATCACGGGAAGGTGGTTAGAAAAAGAATTCTAAATAGTGTTAACAGGAAAATCATCAAAAACTAAAAAAATTGACTTTTTCTCGAATAGAAAAGTATATAAATCATTTAATATTTTTTCATATTGCGCTGATATTAGATTGAGAAAGAGGGGTGGTAGGTATTAATGCAATTAGTTAACCACAGTATTATACAAACTACTGTTAAGTCTGGAATTTATTCTTGCTGGCATATTGCTAAATCTCAAACTTTTGATTCTAACAAAAATGGTGTTTCTCAGAATTCATGCAAAAATCTCACAGTCCATAATTCTTTCGAAAATATTGATTCTTATTTCTCTCATAATCATTTAATAAATGGGACCGGGGGGTGGAACGCTTGTGTACATTCTAACCACAACCTCTCAAAAGGTATGGTATCAGCGCAAAAGCACAAGCGGTCTCTCCGGTCTCTTATTTTCCTAGAGGTGGCTGCGTGAAAAAAGCAAGCATAAGAGCAGTGATGGCTGCGTCCATGATAGTCATACTGCTGCTTGTTGCACTAGCATACCTCCCAAAAATCAGCCAGCTTGCCGGCTACGCAACAGCAGAGCAGGAAGGAAAGATAACAATACAGATGAGCAAGACTGCAGAGATAGATCTTGCAAAATATTTCGGAGCAGACAAGACATACCTTGCGACAACTTCAAAGAATCTCACAGTAGAGACAGATGGAAATATACTTAGGGTAACACCAGACAAAGGATTCATTGGAGAAAGGACAATAAAAGTGTTTGCAAGCGGAGCTGACATCACAGAGTTCAAACTAAGGGTAAGCATTGTCGATACAGGAGCATCGCTTGAAGACCTGATGAAAGAAGAGATGAAGCTGTGGTCTATTAACAAAACAGAGGAGCCTGTAAGAAATGTGACACAGAATGTGACTGCAAACTTGACAAATGCAACACAGAATATAACACAGCAGCCGGCAAATGCAACACAGAATATAACACAGCAGCCGGCAAACACTGCAGAGCCAAAGAAGAACAAAACAGAGCAGCCAAAGAAGAAAGCAGCTCCTTCGTTAAAAAAAGAAATCAGGATAAAAAACAAGAAAATGGGGGAGAAAATAGAAGATGAGCCTCTCTTTGAAGTGTATTTCACACAGGCTGAAAAAAATAATGAAACACTGACACTTGTATTCTACCATGACTCAAACAAGACAGAACCTGCAAGGATAGATGGAAACATCACTTACAATCTCAGCACGCAATCAGCAGAGCCATTTGAAAATGTAACTCTGATCATCAATCTTGATGATGGAATCGTGCCTGAATTTGAGCTTCATGTAGGAGATACTTCTGAAAAGTTCAAGTTCGGAAAGAAAATACCAAAAGTCTGGCTTGAAGGAAAGCAAATCAAGAAGCACAACAAGAAAGGCAATGACACAGAATATTACCAGGTGATTGACAGGGATGATGACTTTGTTGATGTTCTCATAATCAAAGGCAATTCTTCTGCTTACATCAAGCGCGTTAATTCGACTGACATCAAAGGCTTGTTCCGCTGGGTCAAGAGCACTGTGCTTACAACAGAGGTCTTTGCAGCAGAGCCAATACAGATGGAGGAAGCAATCATAACACTTCCGAGAACAGATGATGTGACTGCAGTTGTTGAGTGCACTGACTTTGACTTTGACATGAAAACATGCAATGGAGACTGGACAGTCACAGGACTGCCATTTGTAAAAACAGAAACAAATGTTACATTCACAGTATATCACTTCTCTGGATATGGCGGAGGAAACATTGCAGTCATTGACGTTCAGAGCTATCCTACACTCTATGGAAACTGGACTGTAAGGTTCAATACAACAGGAACAGCTGATTTGACAATCAGCGCAGTCAATGGAACAAACTGGAGTGATTCTGCTGAATCAGGATATGACTTAAAATTCCTTGAGATTAGCTGCGGCAATCAGACACTGACCTATTCCTGGATAAATGATTCTGTCTTCATACCTGATTATCACTGCGATGAGCTTGGCTATGAGACAAGCAAAGTATTGACACCAGGCAAGCACACACTGAAATTTGAGTTCGGGACTGACAGTGATTATGCTTACAACTATGTGTTTGATAATGATTATGATATGACTAACCAAGATAATATCAGCTGGGTCGGCTATCCGTCTTCATATTTATCAATAATGGACTGGGCTGATGTTAATGGCGACGATTATGCTGATGCAATTGTGGGTGCATTTGCAAATAACAGCTTTACAGGCGCGGTTTACATACTCTACGGCCCTCAAGAGGAGATAACTGATGTTGGCGTGTATGACAAGGCAAATGTATCTATTGAAGGTTCTGGCGGCGGCTGGTTCGGCTCATGCATAGGCTCAGGTGATTTCAATAATGACGGATTTGATGATTTAGTGCTTGGTGAGTTTGTTTCAGCAAGCAATTTAGGGACAGCATACATAATATACGGGCAGAGTGATAATCTTCCATCAGGAAGCATAACTTCAGTAGCAAACGCAAGCATCACTGGCGCAACGGGCTATTTAGGTGTGTCATGCGACTCTGCTGATGCTAATGGAGATGGCTATGATGACCTTCTCATAGGAGAGCGGGGTTATAATGCTACCTGGCTGATTTATTCAAGCAGTTCACCGCTGTCTGGAAGCTACGGCATAGGCGAAATATGGAATGTTTCATGGGTGGGCACAGAAACAAATTCTGCATATATTGTTAGACGTGCAGGAGATGTAAACAATGATGGGTATGAAGACATACTTATTGGCGAGCCTGGCTACAATAGCTATCAGGGCGCTGCTTATCTTGTTTATGGAGAGCCGAGCATTACAAGCCCGACACAACATTATCTTCCGCTTGGAACAAACTGCAGCATGTATGGAGAGGTATCAGGAGACCGAGCAGGCTGGTCTGTATCATCAGCAGGAGATGTGAACAATGACGGCTATGATGACTTCCTTGTGTCAGCACCTTATTATGATGATGATTATTATGAAACTGCTGATGCAGGAAGGGCTTATCTGTTCTATGGCGGACCAAGCGATACATATAATTGCGGCGAGGGCATATCGCTCAGTTCAGCAAATGCAACTTTCACAGGCATTGCATCAAATGACCTTGCTGGCCGCGCTTATGATATTTCAGGGTATATTTTAGGCGGTGCATTGTCTCATGGTGACTTTAATGCAGACACATACTCTGACTTCCTTGTGGGAGTTTATGGAGCAGATATTGCTGAAAGGACAGATAATGGAGATGTTGTCCTCTATTATGGAAAACCAGATTTGTTTTCAGGAAATTACTATCTGAACAGGACAGATGCAAATGCAACATTCTATGGAGAGGCAGGAAGCGGCTCTGGCGGAGACAGGCTGTGCGGCTTGCCGACTGGAATGGCAGAAGATGTAAAATACGAGAACATAATGATGAGTGCCATTTCATTTAATGCGTCTGGCTCATGCCCATTTGCATATGCCTGGGACGGAGACAGCTATGAATTCATAAATGACATGTACCCGTCATCAATGCTCTGGCTGCTTAATAAAACAGGAAGGCTGGTTGACACATCATACGCAAAATCACCTGTAAGCCTTGCTCCAAAAGACGGATATTATGAAGTCAAGATTAGAGAAGACCAGGGAGAGAAATCATACTCTGATTATTTCTACCTCATGACAATCGACCACCCATCTGACATGAACGTCTATCCATCACACTATTACTGCAATGACTGCATATACACAACAAGCAATAATTTAATTGAACCAACAAGCTGCATTGATAACTTCGGGAACAACTGCCTTGAAACAATAAAGCAAGATGATAATACTGTGCAAAAGATGAGGGATGAGGATTACATAATTGTAGATTTGGGCGACTTATCCAATGCAAGCAACATCAACTTAGTGCTTGACAGGGGATATGTCGGCTTCTCAATGGTGCAGAGGCTTGAGGTAAAAGATGAGAATGGAACATGGAAAGCAGTGAGTCCAAGCATCTTCACGCCCCAGCCAACAACATTCAACATAGTCGGGTTTGCAGCGCCTGTTGCAATAAACATGACCGGACTGTTTGTGAATGATAATTATGAGATAAGGTTATACACAGAAAACAGAACACTCTTTGACAAAGACTGGCCAGAAAAAATATCAATAGACTTCATAGGAGTCGACACATCAGAGCCAAGAACAGATTATACCAAAACAATATTGAAGCCAGTTTATGCAGAGCTGCAGCCAGGAAAAATACCAGGATTATGGAATGACCAGGACAGATTTGAGAAACCAGGATATGCGCTGCCTTCATATTACAATGAAAGCTCTGTGATAATAAATTACACTCAATCATTAAGAGAATATTATGGAGCCGAGCCATACGGAGATGTGTTATCCAAATTAACAGGCGATGAATGCAATGCATCAAACATCTACAACTGCAGCAGCCACGTAATAACAATGCCTGGCGACGAGATAACAATAAAATATGATTACACTGCTCCTGAAGAAGGAATGGTGAGAGACTTTATCTTCATATCAAACGGAGCATACAATGCGCTAAGGACAGAGCAGGATAAAAATCTCGGCAACCCAATCAATTACTCAACCAAAATATTAAGAGAAAACACAGTCAGGCTTCCAATAGATGTCGGGCATCACAGCGACGAAGGGAAAGTCTACATCATGTTCGGAGAGAAGCAGCAAGGCGGCCTGACTAACTGCAGCGATGTTGCAGCAAGCAACAGCCTTGACTCAAACATAACTGCAGCAGGAAACTGCTTCAACATAACTGCAGACAGTGTTGTGCTTGACTGCAAAGGATACACAATAACCGGCGATGGTTCTGGCATCGGAATAAAAGTTTTTGATAGAGCAGGAGTCACGCTGAAGAATTGCCTGATAAGGAATTTCACGAACAGCATTTACTTGAATTATTCAAATGACACAATAATACAAGCATCAATGGATGTTGATGATATCCAGGCATATAAGTCAAATAGGACTGCATTCAAAGGAACAATCTTTGGAGCAGTAAATATCACTGACTCATATAATATCAAGCTGCAGAACAGCGGTGCAACAAGGACAGCAACATATCTCGGCAGTGTAACAGCATATACAAGCAATTACTCAAAAGATGTTGTGATAGGAGGAAATAGTGTTTATATCAACTCGTCTAATGCAGCTGGATTTAATGCATCTGCAAACATGACTTTCAAAGCATTCCCAAGCCATCATCCGCAGCCGCAGTTTGCACTCGGAGACTCGACAACATTTACCAACTGCACAACATCAACAGACCCTGCATGCTACAGCTATCCATTTGCAGGATATGGAAGTGATTTCACTTTTAACACAACTCATTTCACTAATTATACTGTGGACAATGGCACTCTTGCCTGCGGAGATAACATTTTAGTATCTGTAACACTCACCCATGATTATTCTTGCTCTGGTGATGCTTTCAATATTGGCGCAGACAGTATTTACCTTGATTGCAATGGTTATTCCATAACAGGCTCTGCAACAGGAACAGGAATAAATCTTAATGGAAGAACTAATGTGAACCTGATAAACTGCACTGTCTCCAACTTCACAAGTGATGTAAAAGCAACATCTTCAACAGGAGTTACTTTCATTGACAAGTGGAATTTCGGAGTGTTTAACTTCTCAAGTGCAGGAATAAGCTTCAGCAACACAACATCTGCAAGGATTGACTACATCAATACCAGCATCACTGCAGATGGGACAAACTTGCATCAAAAGATCATCTTGAAAAACAACAGCGCATTTGTCAACAGCACAGCTGTTCCTGGACTGAACACTTCTGCAAATGTAACTATCAGAAATGTAACTTGGCTTGCCTGGAATAATGCAACAATTGAATTTGATGAAAATGATGATGGAACCTTTGACAGGAACTGCACAGAATCAACAGATCCTGCATGCTATCAACTTGCGTTTACATATGGCGGTGACTTTGTATTCAATACGACCCATTTCTCTAATTTCAGAGTTGCACAAGGAGGTTCGCTAGCATGTGGAGTGACTCTGTATAAGAGCACAACACTGACTTCAGATCTTGTAAACACTACTGGAAACCAGATATGTTTACAATTTGGCACTGATAATATTGTGCTTGACTGTAATGGCCGCTGGATAAACAGCACAGGCGCGGGGGGTGTCAGTTCTGGATACGGAGTTTATAACCCGCCGTCTTATCCTAAACAACACCGAAATAATATCACGGTAAAGAATTGCAATTTCAAAGGCTGGACATATAATGTATATTCATACTTCATAAGCAATCTTACAATAGTTAACAACACTCTCAACAGCAGCGGATACATGTCCATTCTGCTTGGAGACGAATCAGAAAATGCCAACATATCAAATAACACAATTTATTTCAATACAGGAACTAGCAGTTGCACTGATAATTGTGAGGCAATACGTTTCCATAAAGTGAATAATTCTATCATCGACGGAAATTATATTGATCTGCAGAAAAATTATTCATATGGAATAGGAATAAGGATACGGTTCTCTTCTGATAATAATATCTCAAACAATATCGTCAAAGATGGCGCGCAGGGCCTTTGGATTCAATATTTATCGCACAGGAACAATTTTAGGAATAACATAATTGATAATGTGCGAAGCACTGGAATTGCGGGAAGTTATTATTTTGATCCAAACTATTGGTATAATGACTACAACATATTTCGTAATATCACAGTAAACATGAGCCAAGGATTCTCTTACACCACGAGCTCATGCATTCAAGCCATTGGATGCAGGTACAGTGATTTCTCTCTGCTGACACTTGACAGGTGCCCGACAGGAATTATGGCAACTATAAGAGATGACGGCAGAATAATAAATCTCAGCGGAAGCAGGTTCATAGGGCCGTCTAATTATTATGCTGTGAATATTGATTATACGACAACATCTGCAAATAAACCAAGAATAATTGATGATCCTGGCGAAGGCGCAGAAGGTATTGACAAGTTTTACTTAGTAGGATATTTCACATATGAAAAGACTAATTTAGGAAGCATTAACTACATAGGATCTGTTGCTTTGTCTAATGCTTCAGCATATCTCAGCAGATACTTATCTATAAAACAGAACAACATAAGTGTAAACAATACTGGCAACAAGTTTAATGCATCAGCATTGTTGACATTGAATAACCTTCCATACTATGGAGCAAAACCGCAGTATAATAGCGGATCAGGCTTTGTTGACTGCACGCCATCAACAGACCCTGCATGCACCAAATTCAACTATACTGGAGGAACTCTTGTCTTCAACACAACACACTTCTCTGAATTCAGGGGAGCTGAGAATGGGACAGTCGCTTCTTCATGCGGGGCAACAATAAATGAAAGCACTGGGCTAGGATCCAACCTGACCCAGACTGGCTCTGGAAACTGCATCACTTTCGGAGCAGACAACATCTTCTTTGACTGCAATGGCTATTGGATGAAAGGAGATGGCAATGGATACGGAGTTAATGCAAATGGAAGAGAAAACATAACTGTAATGAACTGCAACATACGTGACCTGTACAGAGCTATTAATCTTGATTACACAAACAACAGCCTTGTCCTTAATAACAACATCACCAACATAACAGAGAATGGAATCGCTATGTATGTGACAAAAGGAAACAGGATATTAAACAACAGCATTGAAAGAGTCAACACTTATGATGGAATTATTGCACAGTACACAAATGACACAATCATAGATAACAATTACATAAACAACACACGCATCGGAGTGTACATGGTAAATCAAGCCAACAGGAACAACATCACAAACAACAACATCAGGAATTCTTACACATACGATGGAATAACTTTAGCCATAGCAAGCGACAACCTAGTCAAAGGAAACACACTATATAATGCTGCAAGAGGATCTATCTGGGTTGAAAGCAATGCACACAGGAACATAATCGAATACAACTCAATTGACCAGGCATTTAAGACAGGAGGAATCGTGCTTTATGACAGCACAGGAACACAACCTGTGACAAATAACATCATAAGAGACAACAACATAAGCTTTGTCTATTGGTACCCGATAAATCTGTACCAGGCAGACAACAACACAGTAGAAAGAAACTGGCTTGACTGGGGATGGATATACGGAATCCTGCTGCAGCAATCACAGGGCAACAATGTAACAAACAACACGTGGACAAACACAGGATCATACACACTGACAATTGCAGATGACAAAGCATTCAATAACAGCATAGAAGGAGTGATTCCACAATACATACTGCTCCAGGGCGTAAATGGAATAATCGAGCTAAGGGAATCAACAAACTGGACACCAAGGACAAAAATATCTGACATATCATCAATACAGCCCAATGATTTGTTCTTCAATGTGACAGGAAGGCCTGGCCTGAACAAGACATGGCAGGGAAGATTATACAGCTTGTACAACCTTGACAAGAGATGGTTGCTGCAGAAAGACAGCAATGATGACGGAACATATGAGCTCTGCCCTGAATGCAACATCTCAAAATACGGCTATGGAGAGTTCAGGTGGTATGCCCCAGGCTTCTCATCATACAGGTCTGCAAACAACACTCCGCCGACACAGGAAATACCGATATTGAATGCAACAACAAAGTTCAATACAACAGCGGATAATTTAACTGTCTACAACCAGAGCACAAATGATACAGACGGCCATAATGTCACAAACATAATAAACTGGTATAAGGATTCAAAATCACTGACTGTGCTGAACATGCCTTTTGACTTCTCAAGCGGAGACAAGACAGCAAATGACACATACAAGACATATGACTACTCAGGATACAATAACATAGGAAGCCTTGATGTTGGAAACAAAACTTTAATTGACAGCTGTGATGCAAACACAAGCTGGACTGCACCATATGACAACCCAATACCCCCATATACTTCAGAAAAAATAGAAGGCACTGCATCACTGAGCTTTGTCAAGACAAATACAAGCACAACTGACAATTATCATGACAAGAAGTTCTTATTCTCGATAAACATGAAAGACAAGTACGTTGCTGTATGGGTGTATGTCAAAGACAATACAACATTAAGCAAGATACAGAGATTCAGGATATTCCTGGTCAATTATAGCTACACTGCATATGAATGGAAAGACTTTGATGAGTATAATATCACAACAGGATGGAATTTATTATACTTCAACACAAGCCAGCCAACAGGCAGCACAGGCAGCTTTGACCCAAGCGATACCTGGTGGATAAGGCTTGACGCGACAACAAAACAAGCAACAGACACATTCGCAGCAGGAGATGTACTAATGGATTACTGGTTCTACTCGCCAACAATTCCTGACGGCCCTGATTTAGTGGCTGGAATATCAGGAGGGGCATACAGCTTTGATGGAACCAATGATTTCATAAATGTCTCTGATTCTGCAAGCTTGAACCTTTCAAAAGACCTAAGTGTCGAGGCATGGATAAAACCAATTTCTTCTAACGGATACATACTTGACAAAGGAGAGGAATCAGGAGCAACACCTGGCCACAATTACGCGCTCTATGTTTCAGCAAATAAGCTTGTGTTTACTATTTATCCCACTGGGAGCGCAGGAATGTACCAGGTTACTTCTGCAGCGAACCTGACATTGAACCAATGGAATCACGTGGCAGCAACATTCAACAACAGCACTCGAAACATGTCAATCTACATAAACGGGACATTTGACAATAGTGTCTTAAGATCAAGCGGCTCCCCGCCGAATTACGCAGTGCCCTTAAAAATAGGAACAGACGGCAAAAAAACATCTTTCTTCAACGGAACAATCGATGAAGTAAGAATCTATAACCAGACACTCACAGTAGCACAAATACTCCAAAATTACAACTCAGGAGTTTCAAAGTATGATACGATAGTGCCGCAGGAAACTACAACTGGCGAGATATGGAAAGCATGCATCACTCCAAATGACGGTATAGAAAATGGAACAACAAACTGCTCAAATAACATAACAATAATGTCTACAGCTCCAATACAGGATAATCCAATACTGAACTCAACTTCAGGGTATAATGGAACTAATGAAGACTTGACAGTATATCCGCAAAATGTGGAGAGTCCGCTCGGCCTTCCTGTCAAAAATATAACTAATTGGTACATGAATGGAAGCACGATTATTGTTCTTAATATGCCGTTTGAAGGAGGCAGCACTTCTGGTTCAGGCTCAGGAGCTTCTAATGGCACAACCAATGATTACTCAGGACTAAGCAATAACGGCGCTGTTGTTGATGCGCAATGGAGCAATAATACAGGACATGATGGCTGGGGCGCGTATTCATTCAATGGAAGCGCATGGATAGATGCAGGAAGCAGCAGCACAATGAATGTTTATGACATGTCTTTTGCTGCATGGATAAAACTTGGCTCATTGAGCGGCGGAAGCCAATCAATCATATCCAGGCAGATACCCAGTTTCTTTACAACATCATACAACTTTAATGCAGACAATGCTGATCTGGGTTTTAGCTATACTGCAGGCCTTGGCGGCGGAAGCTTAACTGCAAGCAATGTTTTCACTAATACATCCAAATGGTATTTTGTTGCTGCAACAAGAAAAGTTGTTGGAGGCAAGAACAATGCAAATGTTACTCTGAAACTGTTTGTTGACGGCCAGCTTGTCAACAGCACAATCGTCATAGGCGGAAAAGCTCCAGACGGCAGCAGCACTTCAACAGGAATTGGAGGAGATGGCTATGGCCTTAATTACTTCAACGGCTCTATTGACGATGCATGGATATTCAACAGGACATTATCAGATGCACAAATCCTGTCATTCTACCAGAACAGCCCTAATGTAATCAATTCAGATGAGACAGAGATTAATGATACCTGGCAAGCCTGCCTGACACCAAATGACCTGCTGCAAGATGGAATCACAAAATGCTCTAACAATTTGACTGTCGGGCCAAAAGTCTATCCATACTGCCCAGGGCACATGCTTGATGGAATCCTTGTAATCAACACAAATATGAACATCACAAGCGATTTAGTATGCCAAGTAATTAACATCACCAACACTGCGTATCTTACTGTGAATAATTCTGGCGGCAATAACGTCTCGATTAGAATCGAGGCAGAGAACATCACAATTGATGCTAGCTCTATGATTACTGCAAGCGGAAATGGCTATCGCGGAGGCAATTCTGTCACACAAAATGGCAGCGGGCCAGGAGGAAGCAAAGTCAACCAATACGGAACTGCAGGAGGAGGCAACGGAGGAAAAGGAGGAAACAGCTACCCAATAGCAAACTACATAGGAGGAACATGGCAAAACAGCTCATTCCAACCACTTGAAATGGGCTCAGGAGCAGGCTATGAATCTGGCAGCCTACAGGTTGGAGGCTCAGGAGGAGGCGCAATAAAAGTCATAGCCAATATTTTGATTTTAAATGGCAATATTGAAGCCAGTGGCTATGCCCCACCAGACGGTTATTATGCAGGAGGCGGCGCAGGAGGCTCGATCTACATAATCACGGACAACATCACAGGAACAGGAACACTCACAGCAAATGGAGGACAAGGCGGACTCGCAACATACTGGTATCCAGGAGGAGGCGGAGGAGGAGGCCGCATTGCAGTATACTATAACACAACAAACTGGACAACCACTGACTTCAACAAGATGAGCGTCACAGGAGGAACAGCAGGAAGCGCCTCTGCAGAACCAGGAGAAACAGGAACACTCGCATTCATAGATGTTGATGACAATAATATGTTCATCGCAAAAGGATTCAGATGGCAACAAAATGACTACAACACAGCAAGATCTACAAGAGCAAACATGACTGTCTTAAATGCAATAGTATCAACCAATGTCTCAAACTTAACAATCAACATAACACAAATTTTCAACAGCACTAATTCAACTTGGAACAACACCAATGTCACCAGCGCAACAAAAGGCTCAGATATCTTCACACTCTACTCAAGCATAATACAGTTCACCAATAGCAGTTTAGTAGGCCAGAATTACACAACACTACAATCACAAAGCATAGACATAACAAACAGCAGCTTAATTGGCCAAAGATACAGCCGCATGACACTCAGTGCAGCAAACATAACAATAGATGCAGACTCTAAAATTAACGCTACTGACGGCGGTTATCTTGGTGGGGATTCTGTCACGCAAAATGGCAGCGGGCCGGGAGGAAGCAAAGTCAACCAATACGGAACTGCGGGAGCAAGCAACGGAGGCAAAGGAGGAGACAGCTACCCCATAGGAAACTACGCAGGAGGAACATGGTACAACAGCTCATTCCAACCATTAGAAATGGGCTCAGGAGCAGGCTACGATACATACAGCACATACCCTGGAGGCTCAGGAGGAGGCGCAATAAAAATCACTGCAACAGATGCGCTGGCATTTAACGGAATAATCGAAACAAATGGCCAGCCCGCACAATACGGGGCCGGAGGAGGAGCAGGAGGCTCAATATACATCACCACAAACAACATCACAGGAACAGGAACACTCACAGCAAATGGAGGAACAGGAGGCGCCACAGCCGGCTATTACTTCCCAGGAGGAGGCGGAGGAGGAGGCCGCATTGCAGTATACTACAACACAACAAACTGGACAACCACTGACTTCAACAGGATGAGCGTCACAGGAGGAACAGCAGGAAGCGCCTCTGCAGAACCAGGAGAAGTAGGAACACTCGCATTCATAGATGTTGATGACAATAATATGTTCATCGCAAAAGGATTCAGATGGCAACAAAATGACTACAACACAGCAAGATCTACAAGAGCAAACATGACTGTCTTAAATGCAATAGTATCAACCAATGTCTCAAACTTAACAATCAACATAACACAAATTTTCAACAGCACTAATTCAACTTGGAACAACACCAATGTCACCAGCGCAACAAAAGGCTCAGATATCTTCACACTCTACTCAAGCATAATACAGTTCACCAATAGCAGTTTAGTAGGCCAGAATTACACAACACTACAATCATCAACCACAGAATTAACTAACAGCAATTTACTTGGCCAAAGATACAGCATCATGACACTCAGTGCAGCAAACATAACAATCGATGCAGACTCAAAAATCAATGCAAGCGGCGCAGGTTACCCTGGAGGCGATTCTACCACGCAAAATGGCAGCGGACCAGGAGGAAGCAAAGCCAACCAATACGGAACTGCAGGAGGAGGCAACGGAGGAAAAGGAGGAGACAGCTACCCAATAGCAAACTACGCAGGAGGAACCTGGCATAACAGCAGCTTCGAACCACTAGACCTGGGCTCAGGAGCAGGATACGATACTTACGCCACATACGTTGGAGGCTCAGGAGGAGGCGCAATAAAAATCACAGCAACCAACAAATTGATTTTCGACGGCAATATCGACGTCAGCGGCAAAAGCCCACCAAGCAATTATATTACAGGAGGAGGAGCAGGAGGCTCAATCTACATCACCACAAACAACATCACAGGAACAGGAACACTCACAGCAAACGGAGGAGCAGGAGGAGGAACAGGAGGCTTTTGGAACCCAGGAGGAGGCGGAGGAGGAGGCCGCATTGCAGTATACTATAACACAACAAACTGGACAACCACTGACTTCGACAAGATGAGCGTCACAGGAGGAACAGCAGGAAGCGCCAGCGCACAACCAGGAGAAACAGGAACACTCGCATTCATAGACGACAATGACAACACAATGTTCATCGCAAAAGGATTCAGATGGCAACAAAACGACTACAATCTTAACTCTTCCTGGTTCACAAGAGTAAACATAACTGCTTTCAATGCCATAGTAACAACAAACATAACAAACACAATCATCAATGCAACAAACACATTCAATGCAACAAACTCGATACTAAATAATACCAATGTAACCAGCGCAACAACAGGATCAAACACATACACAATCTACTCAACAGAACTGCAGTTAACTAACACAACAGTAATCTGCCAGAATTATACAATAATTAGTGCAGCAAACATAACAATGGATTCAGACTCAAAAATCAATGCAAGCGGCGCAGGTTACCCTGGAGGCGATTCTACCACGCAAAATGGCAGCGGACCAGGAGGAAGCAAAGCCAACCAATACGGAACTGCAGGAGGAGGCAACGGAGGAAAAGGAGGAGACAGCTACCCAATAGCAAACTACGCAGGAGGAACCTGGCATAACAGCAGCTTCGAACCACTAGACCTGGGCTCAGGAGCAGGATACGATACTTACGCCACATACGTTGGAGGCTCAGGAGGAGGCGCAATAAAAATCACAGCAACCAACAAATTGATTTTCGACGGCAATATCGACGTCAGCGGCAAAAGCCCACCAAGCAATTATATTACAGGAGGAGGAGCAGGAGGCTCAATCTACATCACCACAAACAACATCACAGGAACAGGAACACTCACAGCAAACGGAGGAGCAGGAGGAGGAACAGGAGGCTTTTGGAACCCAGGAGGAGGCGGAGGAGGAGGCCGCATTGCAGTATACTATAACACAACAAACTGGACAACCACTGACTTCAACAGAGCAAATGCAGCAGGAGGAGCACCAGGAAGCGCCAGCGCACAACCAGGAGAAGTAGGAACACTCGCATTCATAGATGACCAGACAGATGATGTTTTCATCTTCAAAGGATTCCGCTTCCAGGAAAATGATGCTGTAAGCGGATTCATAAGCAAGAATACATTTAACTCAACAGATGCCCTTGTAAGATTCAATGGAACAAATGTGATTGCAAACGCCACAATAGGATTTAATCTTATAAGCTCTAATCTCACTGCAGATAATGTCAGCACTGCATCTATAAAAGCACCAGTGATATACTTTGATGAGAACTCAACAATAAATGCCACAGGAAGGCTGGACTTGACATACAGCACATTATTCTCAGACACAGGAGCACAATACCTTGCTTTGCGCGCACTCACATTGGAAAATGAAAGCACATCTGAAATCGCCTGGATTAACGACACACTGGAACTAAATAATATCCAGGCAAACTTAAGCACAAACACAAGACTTTCGAATAACATCGCTTTTGTCAACTCAACTGCAGTAAGCGCACTCAACACAACAGCAAACATAACACTGTATGGCGTTAGCTTCTCGCCAATAAAAGCAATGCTGGATGCTGAGGATGATGGAACATTCATTGTCTGCCCTGCAAATATATGCACGAACATAAGCTATGCTGGCAATGTATTCAAGTATAATGTAACAAGCTTCACTACATACAGCTCAGATGAAGCCAAAGCTGCCTGCGGAGACACTATCGCCTCAAATAAAACATTCAACCAAAACTACACCTGCAACGGGACAGCATTCACAATAGGTGCAGATGCAATAACCCTGGACTGTGCAGGACACAGCATTACTGGAAACGGGACAGGATATGGAATTTATGCCCCGTCAAAATCTAACATCACGATACAAAACTGCACGATTGAGCAATTCAGCAGTGGAATTAATTTCAACATAGGCTCAAATAATCTTTTTAGAAATAATATTTTAATAAACCACACCCAAGTTGGAATGGAATTGTTATACCAAAATAATAATGGGATACATGACAATAACTTCAAGGAGTTTGGCATGTCGACTTCAGCAATATACATCGGCCTCAGCCAAAATGCAACGATTGAAAATAATTCATTCAGCAATACTGTATCGATTACAGATACTGGGGGCATTGCGATAAGCGGAACAGATAACAGCACAATCATAAACAATTCTTTATTTAATTTTGACTGGGGTATAAACAATGACGGCAAAAACAACATCATCGCAAATAATAGTTTCGTAAATTGCTCTATGCTTGGCTACATGTCAATAAGAGTTTATGCAGGATCAGATAATGTGACTGTTGAAAACAATGATATCAGCGGCGGCACTATTGGCCTGGCAATTTATTCCCCAAATACAACAATCAGGAATAATAATGTCAACAGAACCACCAACAGGGCTGTGGAAATCTCAGGAACTCCTGATGGCAGCATTTTTGACAACAACACGTTCAGCACTGCCAGTGGCAATGGCATTGTGATTTACGCACTAAGCCAGCCAATTTATTTCTACAGAAACAATATCAGTACTGTTGGCGGTGAGGGCTTAAGCCTGCAAGGCAATACAAACTACACTTATGCAGAAAACAACACGATAAGCGGGACAGGCGGGGGAATATTCCTTGGCACAGGAAGCGACCACAATACATTCAAGAACAACACACTGCTGTGCTCAGGCACCCACATCTATTTCCAGGGAGGCTTTGACAACTCAATCATTGACACAATAGCAGGATCTTACAATTTCTTAAATTCAAACCACACAACAATAGAAGACACAACCTATGGAAAAATAAAGTTCACAAGCAACATATCAGCAACAGGCACAAATCTCATAGGCAATGCAGCATCTGACATAAGGATAACAAACATAACAGTGTTCGTGAACTCATCTGCAAAAACAGGAATGAATGTCTCTGCAAACATAACAATGTATGGCGTGACAATAACTTCGCCAAGAATCTATGCAGACAGGAATGATGACGGAGTCTTTGAGGAAAGATGCCTGCCGCCAACCTGCTATAATTTAAGTTATTCAGGAGGAACATTTGTGTTTAATTCAACACACTTCACATTCTACAACTTAAACAGCACAATGCCGCCAACACAGGACACGCCAATACTGAACTCGACATACGGCACAAACCAGGTAACAGAGAATTTGACAGTCTGGCCGCAGAACGTGACAGATATTGACGGAGATGACGTAGTGAACATAACGAACTGGTATGTGAATGGAACATCAATAACAGTATTGAACATGCCATTCGATCTAAATAATAATACATTTACCAAGGATTACTCGCCTTATGGAAACAATGGAACTCTTGGCACATACGGGCCAAACTGGACAAACTCAGGAATATCAGGTGGAGCATATTTATTTGATGGAGTGAACAGCACAATAACAGTTCCAGATGCAAGCAGCTTAAACATCACAGGAGACATAACACTTGAAGTATGGGTGAACCTAAGCAGCATACCAGCAACAAGCTACATACTGACAAAACAAGCAGCAGTAATAAATTACAGATTACTGGTTAATAGCGCCGGGCAATTTACGTATCAGACATACAATGGGACATTGCCCACATTAAAAACAGTCTCATCAACGACAAATGCAACAATAGGCCTGTGGTATCATGTTGTGGCAACAAGAAATGGAAGCTCACCATACAACATGTCAATTTATGTGAATGGAATTAAAGAAAATGAAATAAATGGGGCTGTAATTAGCGCAGCAGCAGCCCCGCTGTATATTGGAGCATTAACTGCAGCAGGAGGAAACACACTCAACGGAACACTTGATGAAGTAAGAATCTACAACAAGACACTGACACCAGAGCAAATCCTTGAAAACTACAATGCAGGAGCGCCAAACTATAGAAGAATTGTCTCGCAGGAATTGTCCGTAGGAGATATTTGGCAGGCATGCCTCACCCCAACAGACGGCCTGGAAGATGGAATAACAAAGTGCTCAAACAACGTGACAATCCTTGGGCCTTCTGGAGGAGTGTCAATCACCACAACCTACCCAGACATCAATGTGTTGAACTACAGGCTTGATGACCAGGCATTTGAAGGCGAATTTGAGACATTGGAAGGAGAATGCGAAAATTGCAGTTATGATGCAGAAGACTCCTGCCAGCTCGAGCAGGAGGTAATAACTGGAACAGGGACATTCAACATGAGCTTGTTCTTGAATGGGACGACTGTAAGCATAGATAGGCTGCAGTTAGTATGCGCCATGTATGCTTACGCGAACTCAACAGGAGGCTCTAACTGCACTGGCTCAAATGATACTGACTATTCGTGCGCGCAGTGGGTTGGAGGGGGAAACACCACTATTATTGATTTGACTAATTCAAGCAACTTCAACACATCAATATTATTAGGAAACATAACTCCTGCAACAAACTGCTCAACAGTCGTGTGCTGGCTGGAAGGAGAATGGGAGCCAGGAGATGACCAGAGCTTCACGATAGAGAAAGACTTCACAGTCGATGATGGAGTCAATAATGCAACCAATCCAAACGGAACACTTACATTTACGACTGACAAGTATGTTGGGATTTCAACACTGATACCTGACATCAATGTCATGAATTTCCAGCTGAGATGGCAGAACTTTAGCGGAACATTTGATACTTCAGCAGGAACATGCATAGGATGCACATATGACCTGGGCAATGGGACATGCCAGGCAGAGGTAGAGAAAATCTTCGGTATGTTCCAGACATACAACATGACAATGGAACTAACAACACCAACATCGCTGAACTTCAGCTCACTCAATTTAATATGCAGATTGGCAAATGACACTGTTGCTGCACACTCTGGCTGCTCAGCACTGTTCACCACTTACGGCGTGGGAACAGGCGGCTGTGCTAACTGGGCTGCAACAGCAGGAAGAAGCACAGTGCTCCCTGGCAACACAGGAGTTGCAATAGACCTGACTAACTTCACAAACATAAATGTAACACTCGGAACAATCTCTCCAAGAGATGACTGCAAGCAGGTTGCCTGTGAATTAAATGGAACCTGGGAAGCAGGAAACACGCAAGAGTTTACAATAAATAAGACGTTTACAGTAACAGCCGTTTAAGGAAAGAATTTTTTTGCCGTGCACGTGAATATTTTATTCACTCAACAACCACTTCCAGGCAGGCATTGCAGTTATTGTTTTGCCATCTATTAAGAAGTTGTCATCTTGATTATAAGTTAAAATCATCCCTTCTTTTAAGTTGAATTCTTTCAATGCAGCAAGCAGGCCTTTTATTTCCCTGTCTTTTGTCTCCTCATTTAAGTCAAAGCAAACCTGGATTGCACAGGTTATTTTGCCTTTTTCTTTAATAACAAAGTCACATTCATTTTTCTCTTGAAAATAAAAAATGTCCTTGAATTTCCTTCTTAATCCCAAAAATACTGCATTTTCAAGCATTTTCCCCCTGTCTTTTGAAAAAGAAGCTGAATTATTGTAAGAAAAGCCATTGTCTATTGAATATGCTTTTTTAGGATTAATCTGTTGCTGCTTGTATGAGTAGCTGAATCGAGGTATTGTGAAGAGCAGATACGCATTTTCAAAATAAGAAACATAATCTATAACGCTTTGGACAGATTTTATCTCAAGCATTTTTTTTATGGAGTTATATGAAAATTCTTTTCCTACATTGCTTATCAGGTAAATGGCTATCTTGTTCAGGATGCTTGTGTTTTTTATTCCAAACCGCACTGCAATGTCTTTCATGATAACATCTGACATCAATTCATTAAGTATTGCAGGGTTATCTTTTTTAAGATATTCTGGAAAGCCTCCCTTATGAAGATACTCATCAAAAGAGATTATTGATGGCTTTTCTTTCTTCATATCAAGAAATTCTTTGAATGAGAATGGGAACAGCTCTACTTGAAGATGCCTTCCAGTCAGCTTGGTGCCAAGCTCTCTGCTCAAAAGAGAGGCATTCGAGCCTGTTATGACTACCCTTTCCTTTTTGTCAATCAAATATCTTATGAATTGCTCCCATTTGCCTATGTTTTGTATTTCATCAAAAAAATACACCCCTCCTGCGCCATAAAGCTCTTTCATTATCAATTCTGCCTTGCTGAAATCAGAAAGCTCAAACCCATCTAATCTCGGGTCTTCAAGATTTAAGTAATACCCTTTTTTCTGCTTTTTTAATATTTGGTGAAGAAACGTGCTCTTTCCGCATCTTCTTATTCCTGTAACTATCAGGGCAAAAGAATCCTCTATCACAACATCTTCCTGCTTTTCCCTTGAAGTTCCCAGCTCTAGCTTATTTAAATTATCTCTTTGAGAAACTATCACTTCTTTCAAGATTTCTTTTGTTATCATTATTACACGTAATGCGCGCAAGATATATAAACCTTTCTATTGACAATGTTAAATATTGTCTATTGGCAATAGAAACTAATATAGAGACTTATGGCAACACAGGAGTGTCAATAGATCTGACAAACTTCACAAACATAAATGTAACACTCGGAACAATCTCTCCAAGAGATGACTGCAAGCAGGTAGCCTGCGAACTAAACGGAACATGGACACCAGGAAACACACAAGAATTCACAGTAAATAAGACAATAACCGTAACTGCAAACTAAAGAATTCACAGTAACAGCAAACTAAATGTAAGACGTTTGACGTAAGACGTCAGACGCTAAATTATTTTTTTACCTTCTTTCTCTCTATTTTAAAAAAAAAGATTTATATACTAAATATGAAAATATATAGGAAAACAGTAAAATAATCATAAAAAACAAGAAAAAGGTGATATGAAATGAATAAAAAAATAATTCTATTATTAGTTATTGCATGCATAATAAGCGCAATAGCATTTAAAGTGTTTGCAGGAACAGCAGGAGGAGATACTGCTTGCGGATTAGGGGGATGTGCAGCAGCAATTGTAACTTCAACAACAGGAACAACAAGCGTTCTTTCTGTAAGCACAGCAACACCAAACCCAAAAACAGCAACATGGGGTGCATACTGTGGAAACACCACAGCAACACCTTGCCTTAATGCAACAACAACAAACCTCACTGTGTGCAATGCAACAACACCAACAACCTGCGGGCCAAACACAATAGAAATTCTTAACCAAAGGTTCAGCGCAACAGGCATAACAGGCATAACATATGTTGCTGTGACAAACAAATCAGCAGATGCTTTCATACAATATGACGAGAATGGCAGATCGACACTTGCATTAATAACTAATGCAGACGGCACGCTTAACATTCATGCTTACACAAACTCAGACGAAACTATATTCACAGCAAATCAATATGACATTCAGCCAATATATCTGGATGCATCTACTCCAGGCCTTGGCCTGGTGACTGCATTTGACCAGAATGACGATACAAACGTGCTTGTTCTCGCGAAATTCACTTCAACAGGCGTTTTACTTGAGGATTTAGGAATATCCATAGTAGGAATCACTCAAGACCTGCAAAATTATGGTATAACAGGAATAATGCCAGTTGGTTTTGCAGTGGATAGACAGGCCCCAACAAAATACGGCCTTGCATTCATGAACACATTCGCAGGAACAAATAATGGTTTCGTTGCCCGCATCGACTGGAGTGCTAGCCCAATGGGTTTGGCATCAACAACAGGAACTCAACAAGACGATCAGGGTGGACACAATTATTATGTAAATATACTTCCAACAGACACCACCACCTCAGATGGCAATGGCGGCACTTCAACATTATTCATTACAATAGGATCATATGATAAAGGTGTTATGGACTACACGGTTTGTGCACAAGCAACTTTCGCGCACGCTGACACAGTATATGCCGGTGATGCAATCATAGTAAATAATCAGAATCTGTTCCCATATGCTGCAGCGTCTAATGGTGGAAATAATAACGGGGCAACCATTGCAGGAATATATGACAGTACAGGCACACTTATTACAGCCAAAGTTACTCTAAACAGCTACACACCTGTAATCTCAAACGTACAGGAAAGTACAGACTTTTATTTAGATCGAAACAACTACCCGCAAATGTCTATGTGCTCTCCGAACAATAAGGCAGGTGTTGGCTTGAGCTTTGTGGACTCTAACGGCCAGCCGTACTTTGCAAGATTGAACTCTGAAAGCAATCTGGAAGCAACTTGGACTGCACCAGGCATAACCGGTGCTAAAATAGCACAATGCACTTCAACAAACCCAACAGTGCATATAGCGCAACTTCCTTATGGAACATATAACGGTGTCAGCCAGGTAGCATCGCTTGTTGTCGTCACAACCGGTAGCAACCTGATAGATGCATTTTATATATATAACATGACTGTTGACAGCGGCGCAGTTTTAGCTGCACAGCAAAGCGCAACAGGAGGATGGGGCCACGCAGGAGATTACCTATACTATGTTCTTGGCGGCCGCTCAACTGACAACAACTCAGTATTCCTCGACTACCTTAACACAACCATAACCTTATCAGCTACCAATCCTAATGGTACGACTCGTTTTACGACTGATAAGATTGTTGCTATTCAGACTATGGCTCCTGATATTGACATTCTGAATTTCCAGTTGAGATGGCAGAATTTCAGCGGCAGTTTTGATACAACAAGAGGCGAGTGTGTAGGATGCAAATATGACCTAGATAATGCAACATGCCAGGCAGAAGTAGAAAAAATATGGGGAATG
>CAYGYR010000006.1:0-75245 GCA_964354285.1 uncultured Methanosarcinales archaeon
CTGGTGAGATTCTCGGCGTTGAATTCGATTAAACCGCACGCCGCACCCCTTGTGGTGTGCCCCCGCCAATTCCTTTAAGTTTCAGTCTTGCGGCCGTACTTCCCAGGTGGCGTGCTTAACACCTTCGTTTCGACACTGCACAATCTCGAAGATTATGCAACATCTGGCACGCAGCGTTTACTGCCAGGACTACTCGGGTAATTAGTCATGTGAACTCGATAACATTTTCGTTTTTTTCTCGCTACAGTAGATGTGCGATCTCACGAGAATAATTTCCGAAAATTACACAAACGAGATCCATGATATCTAATCCGGATCGCTCCCCTGGCCTTCATCCCTCACCGTCAGATCCATTATGGTAGAATGCCTTCGCCATTGGTAGTCCTCCTTGGATTATAACATTTTACCGCTCCCCAAGGAATACTTCCTACCTCTCCTGGTCTCAAGTCAAGCAGTGTCCCCTGCACGCCGTCAGGTTAGGCCTGACGATTTCACAGGGAATTTACTTGACCGGCTACGAATGCTTTAGACCCAATAATCGTGATCCCTACTTGTGGCGCTGGGGTTACCGCGGCGGCTGGCACCAGTCTTGCCCACCACTTATTCGCCAAGATACTTGCTCTTGGCAAAAGCCTATGCATTGCATAAGCACTCAGGATTCCCTTATCACACTTTCGTGCATTGTAAAGTTTTCGCGACTGCTGCACCCCGTAGGGCTAGGACCAGTATCTCAGTGTCCTTCTCGGGGCAACCACTCTCATGGCCCCTACCCGTCTTAGGCTTGGTGGGCCTTTACCCCGCCAACTACCTGATGGGCCGCCGACCCATCTTTAGGCGCCGAAGCTTTAAGGAAATGGACATTCCAGTGCCGTTTCCATGCCCGGTATTAGCCTCAGTTTCCCAAGGTTATTCCAGACCTAAAGTTAGATTATCGACGTGTTACTGAGCAGTTTGCCGCCAACCATCTTGCGATGGCAAGCTGACTTGCATGTCTTAACCGAATCCCGATAGCAGCGACCTCCTGCAGGATAAACAGGAAATTATATTTTACGGCCACTATTACTATTATTAAAGAATTGACTTTGGAGCTGCTCTCTATCATGACAAAACAATATAGTTTTGACACTCACGTATTCAAAGTTTGTCCTCAGCTTTCCCGAGGCTAGAATTGGTGCCGGAACATTTACCGGCAATATTGGAGTTGATATAAACTAGAAGTCCCAAGTGATTTATAAACCTTGCGGTTTGAGCGTACGAAAACCGCAAACTCCCAAAATTAAGAGATTTTGGGTTGCTTGCGGTTTGAGTATAGAGAAAAGGAAACTAGGCAAATGACGGTGATTTGCACAAATATTTTGCCTTCAGCAGTTTTGTATATTCAAAATTAAAATAAAAATTAAATCAAGAATTATTTACTCTACTTCCTGCCTGCTCTCTGGGCTCTCTTTCGCTTCTCTTTTCTAATTCGCTTACGCTGCCATTTCCAGCGCATCTGCCCTTTCTTCTTCCAACGTCTCGAGCTTCTCTTCATTTGATTGTTAGATTTTATTGTTTCTTTAAAAAGCTTTTTGTTTAGTTAACTTTTGCGTTTCATATTTGCAGTATTATTGCAAAAGTTAACTTACTTGACTTTTCACAAAACCCTGTTTTGTGAAGTCTCGAACGCAGTTCGAGAATATTGGAACGGCGCGTTCCAATACTTTGGAAATTTTCTTAAAATTTCAAATTTTGCTTATTTTCGTATATACCACGCAAAAGTCAAGCTTACTGTTGAATATTAATGCCCCGGACGGGATTTGAACCCGTGTCCCGGCATCGAAAGTGCCGGATGATTGACCGGGCTACACCACCGGGGCGTATTGTGGACAAAAATTTGTGTTGTTTTTAAATCTTGCCTAAAATCTACTTAATTTTGCTCAAGCTCTTTTATTTTAGCTTCTGCTTCTTTTATTTCTTCTTCATCTGTTAAAAAGTCACGGCCCCCTGCCCCGATGTATTTTTTCCCTGCTTCAATGAATTTTTTATATGCTTTCACTGCGCGCTCTTTTTCCCCTGCTCTTTCATACGCCATTCCGAGGCTGAAGCAGGCCCGCGGGTTTGCGATTTCAATTCCTGTCGTAACGTACTTCCTTATATCTTCTTCAAAATCTGTGAATTGTTTTGTTTGCTCCTGGGCTGTTTGTGAGAATTCCGCGATTGCAGCATCGTACTTTTCTTTTGTTTCTTTGCTTTCAAGATTCTGCTCCAGCTCTGCGCTCAGGCCTTCTATTTTCCAGCTCAGGCCAAAAAGCGGTGCTGCCTGTTTTTCAAGCTCGCCAATCTTGTCTTTGTACTGCGGGAGCTTTTTAATTATCTCGTCAAAAATGAAGGTTATTTTTGTATCTCCCCGCAGGTCTTTGCCGCTCAAATAGTTCTGGATTGTGGTCTTTAGGTCGTCAAGATACTCTGTTGTCATGCCGTCTTTTATGTAAACAGGTTTTTCCTTGATTTTTTTCTCAAGCGTTATTATTTGCTGGGCAGTCTCGTCTCCTTCGCCTGCTTTTTTCTGCAAGTCAAAGAAATATTGTTTCTCTAAGAGTTCCCTGCCGAGCACTGAAATCTTTTCATTTAATTCTTCTATTTTTCCCTCTAGGTCGCTGTATTCGGGCAGCTTTTTTTGGTTATCGTCTTGAAATTCCTCTTCAACGCCAGCCAGTGTGTTCCTGTGCGTCTCTATTTTTTTCCTGAGCAGGTCTATCTCTTTTTGGTCAAATAACTTGTCTTTTTCAAGGTCTGCCCTGAAGCGTTCGTACATATTTTTTATTCGTTCATAGCTTTCCTTTACAAAGTCAAAAGTCCTTATTGATTCATCCTTGCCAGCCAGCTTTGTTCTCAGCTCTGCAATTTCTTTTTCTACCTCAGTTTGCTTGTTTTTGTATTCATCAGAATCTTGCACTGCGAGATGTTTGATTTTATTCGCAGCAGCATCTGCATGCATTTTTGCTTTTGCGAATGTTCTCTCGCTAAATGCAGTATATGCTGCGCTTATCGATGTTCTTGATTCTGCGTATATTGTTTCGTTTCTCTTCTCTGCGTGATTTTTTTCAAGGCTGCTTATTCTTTGGTCGAGCTCGTCGTTAAAATCTTTTGGGAGATTTGGTCTTTCTGCCCTTATTTTTTTGAGATTAAGAAGCACTGCCCCTAAATCGCCATTGCCCAGGTTGTATTCGCAGCTTGCTAGTTCAGCCTTGATGCTCTTGTGCGTTCTGCTTATTTCGCTGTGCCTTTTGTATGTGTCTGCAACAAACCATCCAACTGTGCCGAGCAGGATTATCGCAGCAGATGTTATTGCAAGCCCGAGCTTGCTTCTTTTCCTTGGCTGCTCAACTGCTGTTGACGGGTCTTTCTTTATCAGGAATGTCTCTTCATATTTTCTGTATTTTTTCAAGAGATTTATTCTATTCTCATCATTTGTTGCTGTTTTTTCAATTATTTTGTCTAGCAGCGCGATTCTTTCCCTGATTATGCCCTGATCAGGCAGGCACTCATTGCTCTTTCTTTCTGTGTTATAGAGAAGCTCGTAATATACTTCCGCAAGCTCTTCTGATTTTTTGTCCTTGTTTTTCTTCAGGGATTTTTCTTTCTCTTTTATTTTCTGTTTAAGGTTTTCTGCAGTGTTATCTTTTGATTTTAGCCTGTTGTAATCATCTAGCGCGCACAGGAATTCTTTTGCAGGGTAGAGCCTGTCCTCTTGTTTTTTCGTGAAGTTCATCAGGATGATATCGTCAAGCATCTGCGCAACTGCAGGGTTGTATTTGCGGATTGATTCTGGCCTGCAGCATTCTAATATCTTGCCCAGCACTGCAAACCCGACATTTCCCTCCACTTCATATGGTGCATGTCCTGTGAGCAGCTCATACAGTGTTGCTGCGACAGACCATATGTCTGATGCTGGTGTCGCAGTTCCCAGGCCCTGTGCCTGTTCTGGCGCCACAAAGTTTGGCGTTCCTGCAAACTCCTGGGACTGAGAAAGGTCTTTTGCTGACGCTGACGAGTCTTCATCGCGTATCTTTGCAAAGCCGAGGTCTGTCAGCCTTGCATCTATCTCTTCTTGGTCTATTGTTTCTTCATCCACAAGGATGTTTGCTGGCTTTATGTCCCTGTGTATGATTGGAGGATCCTGACTGTGGATGTAATCACAGGCTTTTAGAATGGCATTTGCGATTTTTAATGTTTTTTCGACTGGCAGGGGATTTTCCTCGCCATGCTTAAAAAAAGAGTATGGCTCCACATATTCCATGACATAGAAATAAACAGGCATTTTTTCAGGGCCTATTTCATCATAGCCTGTCTCGATGCTTTTTATGATGTTCGGGTGGCTTAATCTTTTCAGTGTCTTTCCTTCCTTGATGAATCGCTCTCTGATTCTTCTTCTCTTTTTTAGCTCCACCTCATTATTATCCTGCGGGTCCCGGGCATAGTTCTGCTGGAGCACTTTTACCGCGACAAGGTTTCCTTTAGCTCTGAATTCCTCATGTGTGTCTGAAAGGAGCCCTTCCTGGACTATTTTTGTTGTGTCTCTATCTCCAAGTTCTCTTGTTATCTCGCTGAATTTTTCACTCCATTTTCTTGCTGCTGCCTTGACTCTCTCGATAAGGTCTGGGTCTTC
Source organism: uncultured Methanosarcinales archaeon (assembly GCA_964354285.1). GTDB lineage: Archaea > Nanobdellota > Nanobdellia > Woesearchaeales > ARS49 > JAWABT01. The sequence continues at coordinate 4,649 of CAYGYR010000006.1, forward strand.
TATTTTGCCCTGGGGGAAATCCATTCCAAGCTTCTGCGGCTCCAGGGTTCCATCTATTATTTTCAGGGCGCGGTACATGTGTATGTCTATCTCGCCCAGATAGACGTCGCACATGCCTCCTGTGCCTATCTTTGTTATTATTTTTACCAGGTCGCCGAGCTTCTGCCCCTCTAATTGGCCGCCCTGGCTCGCAAATACTGTTTTTCTATTGTCCATGTTTAATCAAACTTGTCCGGAAGCCCCCTGTCTATCATTTTTTTTCTTGTTTTGGTGTAATCGTATGGGATTATCCTCTGCTTTATCTGAACCACAGTTTCATTATGCACAAGGACCGCGGTGTAGCATGCTTTTTTCTCGACATTATCCCTTCTTGGTATTCCCGCGCTGCCAGCATAAACAATTTTGATGCCATTGATCTCAACTGTGTCAGGCATTAAATGAGAATGGCCAACAAAAATATATTCTAGCCCAGGGAATTTTAATTTTTCTTTGTTTATCTCGCGGAGATCCACTCTGCTGCTCTTCTCGATGTGGTATTTTTTGGCTCTCTCATCATCAACTAAGTATAACATACTGCCTGGATTTACAGGGTCGTCGTGGACAAATTTTGCATTTTTAAGTTCAAATGTTCTGTTTTTTTCCAGGTTTGCAAGGAAATTGTACAAGTCAATAACTGCGTTTCTTCTCTCTAGTCTGCAGTCATACTCATCTATCAACCGTCCATGCTGCAGCAATGCCTCTGTTATGTAGCTCGCTCCTATCTGGTCTAGCTGCTCTTGTGGGATTGTTTTTTTGAATAGGGGAACATCTGGTGCGCGTATTTTTATTTCATGCGCATATTTTCTTGCGATTTCGCTTGCAAGCATCGCAGGATAGTTTTCCTTTTGCATGTTTTCCAGAGCTTCCAGAGGAATTATAATTGCCTGCCCTGTGCGTTTTCCTTTTGTTTCCTGCTTGCCGAGCAATTGCTCAACAGTGTATTCGCAGGACTTCATTGCGTCACTGCTGACTCCAGATGGCTTCGCATCAGGATGCTTTAGTTTCAGCCTTGTCAGTGCCTCGTGGTTTCCAGGGAGTATTAACCTGAAGCTCTCTCTTGCAATCTTGTAGCATGCCATTGGGTCTGGCCCGTAGCCGAAGATATCTCCAAGGCACCATATCTCAAAATCCATTCCTTCAGCTTTTGCCATTTTCCTTGGCTCCTCAAGGCTGTTTAGGACTGCTTCTAGCGCCTCAAGGTTTCCATGAATATCTGATAAAACTGCTATGAATAAGTCTCGCATTATCCTCCCACCTAAAATATGCAAAGAAGATGCACTATATATGATTTTCGTTTCTCATTCTCACCATGTCGCGCAGACGCTATTTATCTTTAGAAAAAATAGTGGGCCCGCAGGGATTCGAACCCTAGACCTCCGGCTCGCCTAGACGAGTCGTGTTTAAAACGCAGTCATATAAGACCGGCGCTCTAACCAGGCTGAGCTACGGGCCCATCTGAATCAATAAAAATTTGTGTTGCTTTTAAAAGTTTCTGTCCGCATCACCCTATCCTTTTCAAAGTAGAGGCTTTCGACGCGATTTTCCTTTATTGCTTTAATGAGGTCTTTTTCGTTTTTTAGGTCTATTGAAAAGATCATGTGTGCTCTTCCGAGCCAGGAAATAATCGGAAGGCCCCTGCAGTTATGCCCATCCCCGCTGGATATTGGCGTTTTTTTGTACTGCTTGCACTCTTCAAGAAGCGCTTTGTATTCTGGAACGCCGACTCCGCAGGATGTTATCTCGCAGCCGTCAATCAGATGCAGAAGCTCCTGCTCTATTTTGCTGTACTTAAACGGATGGCACTGCACTATCGCGCAATCGTATTTTTCTTTCAGCTTCATAAAATCGTCTATTTTGTAGTTTTTAATCTCTGATGAATGATGCTCTATCATGTGCTGTATTGCGCTGCACATCTCTGTCCCAAAAACAAGAACCTCTGTCCTTTCCTTGCACAGCTTTGCTGGAAGGCAGAGCTCTATCCCTATTATTACTGGGAACAGACCATCTTTGTTCATTGCTCTGTATTTTTTCATGAATTCAATGTTATTACTGTAAGAATGAGTTGGAGCCATCCAACTGTCATTTGCAGACATGTGGTCTGTGACAATTAATGCATCAAGGCCAAGGTTTTGCGCAGCAGGTACAGAATTAGATATGTAGTCCTCTCCATCACTGCTTCTGGTGTGATAATGCGGGTCTATCTTGCTTGCCATAAGAATAGAAAGTCAGCTTAGGATAAAAAGCTTATTACGAATCCGAATGGGCTGTGCTATTTTGGAACCAAGAAATCGCGCTGCTCCTTGTAATCTCTTTTCTGGAAAATTCTCTTTTCAATCAGGTTTTCTTTTATGGCTTTTATCAAATCTTTTTCATTATTTATGTCGATTGAAGCGATATTGTATGCTTTTCCTAAGTAAGGTGTTACTTCATAGACGAGTCTCGGGTCTCTGTAAGCCACGTGTCCGTCTGAACTTGCTATTGGCGTGATTCTATGCTTTTCACAGTCTTTCTGTATTGCTTCGTAGTTGTAGTGTGCATTGCCTATTTTTGTTATCTCGCACCCGTCAATTATTTGCAGTATCCTTTCGTCTATGCTTCTTGCTTCTTTTGGGGGATGGCACTGCACGATTGCGCAGTCATATTTTTCTTTTAGTTTTTTGAATTCTGCAAGGTCAAACTCGTTTATTTCTGGAAGGTTGCCCTGTATTGCCTCGCAGATTTCTGTGCCGAATATGAGAACTTCTTCCCTCTCACCATTTTCTCTCTTGCTGATTTTTTCAGGGAGGCCAAATTCCATTCCGATTATTACAGGCTGCTGGCCTTGCGTTTCATCTGGCCTGATCAGGCTCATGATTTTTCTGTTGAGCCTGTAAGACTCCAGGTACCCAAAATTGTTAATATGGTCTGTTATTATGAGTGCAGCAAGGCCTTTTCTGTATGCTGCGGCAATTGACTCCAGAATCGTGCTGTCCCCGTCACTTTGGACTGTGTGGTAGTGCGGGTCAAATATTCTTCCCATAAGAAGGTTAATTCTTTTGAGGATAAAAAGGTTTTGGCAGAAAAATAGATTTGCGCCAAAATCATACTTTTTGTAATGCGCCGACCGGGAATCGAACCCGGACCTGACCCGTGGCAGGGGCCAATTGTACCATTCAACCATCGGCGCAAACTAAATGGGCCCAGCCGGATTCGAACCGGCGGCATACACCTTTCGTATCTTCTTGCGGTCCTTAGCAAAAAAAGCTGTAAGGGTGTCGTCATGACCACTAGACCATGGGCCCAATGGTGGTTGGAATAAGAAGCGGGTTTAAAAGATTTACTGAAAAGCGGGCAGTTTTTGGATTTATTTTTTTAATACTTGTTTATTCGGGTCCTTCGGACAGAGACAATTGCATAGTTTGAATATTAGCTCGATACTTTTATATATACTACATATTTAATTTATTTTATGCAAGACAAGCTATTCCAGCTTTTAGTTGAGGAGAATGAAGTCAGCTGGAAGGCTATTATTTTTGATCTTATCAAGACAGAGCAGATGGATCCATGGGATATCAACATAAGTTTGCTTGCCCAGAGATACATCCAGCGCTTGAAAGAATTCAAGGGCATGGACTTGAAGGTGAGCGGCAAAGTTTTGCTTGCTGCTGCTATCCTTCTGAAGATAAAGTCAAACAGGCTTCTTGGAGAGGACTTGAGCGAGTTTGACAGGCTGCTTGCAGCAACAGACATGAGTGAGGAAGAGTTCTATGATGACCTTGCAAAAGAATTGAAACAAGGAGAGGAGAGAGCTCTTTATGAAGGAATCGAGCTTTTCCCAAGGACTCCGCAGCCGAGAAAGAGAAAGGTTTCTGTCTATGATCTTGTTAAGGCGCTTGAGCAGGCGCTTGAGGTGAAGAAGAGAAGGGTGTTTAACTCAATAAGGGGGTCTGATGTTGTTATTCCCCACAGGAAGTTTGACATCACTGTCGCAATCAAAGGCCTTTATGAGAAGATTTTTGGATTCTTCCTAAGAAAAGATGAGCAGCTGACTTTCTCAAAGCTTGTCCCCTCAAATAAAAAAGAGGATAAGATATACACTTTTATCCCGCTTCTGCATTTGTCAAATGACAGAAAAGTTGAGCTTGAGCAAAAAGAGCATTTTGGGGAGATAAACATCAATTCCCCGCAAGAGATTCCAAAAGAGGTGGAAAAATGAGCAGGTTTACAAAAGATGAAAAAGAGTTTCTGAAAGAGCTTGTCAAGAGGGAGCGCAATCACTTTGTCAGGGAAAAGAAATCTGTTTTTATTGATTTGCCCCTAACTTTTTTAAAGGGAGAGCATACATATGATCATTTCCTGGAAGGTTTATTGAAGAAAATGGAGTGAAACAATGGCAAAGAAAGAAATGAAGGAAGAAGACGGGGCATCTGCAAAAGAGATGCAGCAGAGATATCTTGAGCTGCAGCTTTATGACCAGCAGATGAGGCAGGCTCAGCAGCAGATGCAGGCAGTGGAGCAGCAGACAATGGAGATAGAGTATGTTGTTCAGTGCCTTGATGAAATAATGAACGTTGAGGCAGGCACAGAGCTTTTTATCCCAATAAGTTCAGGCATATTTCTTAAAGCAACCCTTGTTGACAGCAAGGAAGCTCTTGTAAATGTTGGCGGGGGAACTGCTGTTAAAAAACAAATTCCTGAAGTAAAAGAGCTGCTCAGGGCGCAGATACATGAGCTGAGGCGGGTTCAGGAAGAATTGGCTGCAAAGATGGAGGAGATTGCCAGGCGTGCAGCAGTAATTGAGTCAGATGTGAGGAAGCTGACTGGAATCTAAAATGTTTGGTTTTCTCAAGGAAAAGCTGAAGAGCGCCATCAACAAGCTCACAGGAAAGGTTGCGGCTGCTCCTGAAAAGGAAATTGAGGTCAAGACACCAGTAGAGGTTGCTCCAAAAATAGAGGAGAAGCCAAAGGTTGAGGCTCCAAAGCCAGAGATAAAAGCAGAAATTAAAGTCGAGAAGCCTGCTGAAAAGCCAAAAGAAGAAATCAAGCCAAAAGTTGAGGAAGCCAAGCCAAAGTTTGAAGAATTAAAACCAAAAATTGAAGCTGAAAAGCCAAAAGTTGTTGAGAAGAAAATAGAGGAAGCCAAGCCTAAAATTGAGGAAAAGCCAAAGGTTGAAGCAAAGCCGAAGATTGAAGTCGAAAAGCCGAAGACTGTTGAAGTTTCAAAAGTCCAGGAAAAGCCTAAGATTATTGAGGTGCCCAAGGTTGCTGAGAAATCAAAAATTATTGAGAAGCCAGTTGAAGCTCCCAAAGCAGAAGAGCCTCCTAAAAAGAAAGGATTCTTCAGTTTCATTACAGAAAAAATAACTACAAAGATTATCTCTCCTGAGCAGTTTGATGAATTATTCTGGGATTTAGAGCTTGCAATGCTTGAGAACAATGTTGCTGTCGAGGTTATTGAGAAAATAAAAAATGATTTGAAGATAGAGCTTACCCAGAAGCCTGTTCCGAGGGCAAGGGTTGAGGAGACTGTAATCAATGCCCTTAAAAAGTCAATTGGCGAGCTCTTTGATGTCGAGCAGATTGATTTAATCAAGAAAGCAAAAGAGAAAAAGCCATTTGTCATCTGTTTTGTCGGCGTGAATGGCTCTGGAAAGACAACAAGCATAGCAAAAGTCGCTCACATGCTTTTGCAGAACAAATTATCAGTTGTGCTTGCTGCTGCGGATACTTTCAGGGCAGCTGCCATAGACCAATTGCAGTTGCATGCAGACAAGCTTGGTGTGAAATTGATAAAGCATGATTATGGCGCAGATGCTGCTGCTGTTGCGTTTGATGCAGTGAAGCATGCAGAGGCAAAACACAAGGATGTTGTTCTCATAGATACTGCAGGAAGGCTCCACAGCGACCACAATCTTGTTGAAGAGATGAAAAAGATTGTTCGAGTCTCAAAGCCAGATATGGTTATTTTCGTGGGAGAGAGCATAACAGGCAATGACTGTGTTGAGCAGGCAAAGCAGTTTGACGCGGCAGTCGGAATAAGCGGAATAATCCTTGCAAAAGCAGATGTTGATGAGAAAGGCGGGGCAGCTATCTCTGTTTCATATGTTACTAAGAAGCCGATTCTTTATATGGGCACAGGCCAGGAATACAAAGACTTAGAACCATTCAATAAAGATAAAATAATCGCCAGTATGGGTCTGTAGAGAAAAGTTTATAAACTCAAACTTAAAAATAAGTGCTTGATTGGGGTGGTAGAGTAATTCTTCCACTAAAAAAACAAAGGAGGTAATATATTATGGCATCTAAAGAAGTTGAAGAAGGAAAAATATTTGCATTTTTAGGAGTTTTCTTGACAATAATTGGGTTTCTTATTGTCTTGCTTGCTAAGAAGGAAAATAAGTATGCAATGTATTATGCAAAGCAGGGGCTTGTTTTGTTTATAGCCTGGGTGATTGTCTGGGTTGTTGCTATGGTCCTTATATTCATCCCAATTCTCGGATGGCTTGTGATGATATTGCTTTACATCTGCATGCTGGTATTGTGGATAATCGGCTGGATAAACGCTCTATCAGGAGTAGAGAAGCCAATACCAATAATCGGCAAGTATGCTGAGAAAATAAAGATATAAATGTTTTATTTTATTTTTTTATTCTTCTTTCTTTTCAAACTCTATCTCTCCCTGCAGATAAATCCCTTTATGCAAGGGCACAGGCCTCCAGGTGTCAATAATCAGTTCTGCACCAAGCCATTCTGCCAGCTCTTCAGGGTTGCCTATTGTTGCTGAGAGTGCTATTAGCTGTATCTGGGGCAGTAATTTTTTTAGTGTTGTTATCAGTATCTCAAGTGTTGGCCCTCTGCTAACGTCATTCAGCAGGTGTATTTCATCAATCACAACCAGGCTGACAAATTTCAGCCAGGGCACGTGATGCCTTATCAGGCTGTCTAGTTTTTCAGCTGTGCAGATTATGAAGTCATAATCCATCAGGTAATGGTCAGAGTTGTCAAAGTCTCCGATTGATAATGCGATTTTGAATAGGTGCTCGTATTTTCTCTTGAATTCCTTGTATTTTTCGCTTGCCAGCGCAACAAGAGGGACAATGTAGATGACTTTCCCTTTGCCTTCAATTATGTTTTTAGAGCCAGCCAGCTCTGCAATAAGCGTCTTTCCAGAAGCTGTTGGAGTGCATACAAGCACGCTTTTGCCTTCAAGCGCTCCTGCCTTTATTGCTTTCTCCTGGCAGGGCCTTAGTTCTTTTATTTTTTCTTTCTCAAGAATTTCTTGTATTTCTTTAGGCAAGTCCATGCTAATTCAGAATTAATTGCTGTTTATAACCTTATCGGACTATGATAAACCCTGCAAGCGGCTGCCCGCCTGCTCCGATAGATACGTCTGTCATTATGAATATTGAGCCGTCTGCCAGTTTCATAACAGTATCAGGATACATTACTTCTGTAATTTCACCGTTTATCCCAAATTTTGCTTGCTGTCCTGCAAGGTATGTGACTTTTATCTCATATTCAATTCCTTTAACAGTAAATATCTTGCTGCTTCCTGCAGATAACTTGCTTTGAACGTAATCAAGTTCTTCTGGTGATTTGTAGCAGTCAAATGTGAACTCCTCATTCCTGCCGTCAATTCTTATATCATAGCTTTTCCCGCATGAGCTTGTCACGCTTGTGCGCGTGTCATACTTTTCCCTGGATATCCTAAAAGAGCAGCTTTCAGTGCCAGTGCATCCCTGCTCTAAGCGGACTGCTTTGCACCACTGGTTTTGTTTTGAGTTCGTGAATTTGCAGGTTACTGTCTCGCTCGCTGTCTTTATTGTCATTGCTTTTCCTGCACCCATTGTGCTGAAGCTTCCTGGGCTTATGCTTATCCAGTCTCCAAGTATGCTGTTTCCAAGAATCATTTTTTGTAATGCATTCTTGTCCTTCTGGTCAGATAAGTCAGCAAGAAGCACGACACCAAGTATTGCTATGATTGCAACTATATCGAGAATAATAAATGCAAGCTGTTTTTCAGTGCTCTCTTTCAATTTCAGTATGGCCTTCTGTAATCTGTCTGGTATGTGCTGCCGTCAGGGCACTGGCATACTGCATTTCCTGCCAAAATGTCATCTCCAAGGTACATTGCTGCTTTTCCGCAAGGCCCATAATCGCAGATGCTGAAGTCAGCAACCACTGCATAATCCCTGTGAATCAATTGCTGGTATGTGACTGCAGCCTCTTTCTGCACCCTGAAAAACAAGATAATGCTGATTATTGCGATTATTGCAATAATTGCAAGTATGCTTATTGAGATTTTTTGCAGGTCTATCATCTTTTTGTCCAGTGCGATACTCTGAAGTATGGCACTTTGTGGTTAGGGCATCTGCACCAGATGTCTCCTGTTGCAGGGTCTGTTGATACAGGAATTCCTTCTCCTGAACTGCAGGTCAGCATTCCGCATGGATTATAATGGTACTTGAGCCCATACAGCCTTGAGTATGCTGTCTGCTGTCCTGAAATCGCCCCTGTCATGCTGCTATTTTCTAAACCATAATCAAATAAAATAACAAGTCCGCCTACTGCAATCAGTGTTATGATTGCTATTGCCATAAAAGGTTTTTTTTCTTCATTCATGATGATACCCTTCCATATTCTAAGATTAATGATCGCCAACCAACTTTGTGAGGATTTGTCTGGCATACGCACTCTACTCCTTGTGTTCTCATGTCAGTTCTTCCTGTGAATACTGGCGGCAGGTTGTCGCCGCACATGTCCATATGCCTTGCGCAGGCCTCTTCAGGCGTCATGTAATACATCTTGCCTGTTATCTCGCTCTGGAGCAGCAGCACCAAGCCAACTATTCCGATTAATATGATGACTCCGAACATTATTTTTTCTGATTCCATTTTAATTGTCAGTAACAGGTCTTCTGAGGCCGAGCCATGGCTCGTAAGTGTATCTCAGCCCTATGCCGTAATCTCCAGAAGCTTTTCTGCAGATGTTTGCTATTTCCTGGCCGCAGACATTCTGGCACATTGTTATTTTTGTGGGCGTGCCGTGTATCGCTTTGCACTGGTCCCAACCAATTGTTCTGCATTCCTCTTTTGTGAGGTCAAGCCTTGGCTCTGGAAGCTCGCAGTACTTTCTTGCAATATCTGTTGGGAATTTAACTGGCTGGGCTGCAGGCGGGTAGTTCCTTACAGACCCTCCTGTCATCGCGCTTCTGAACAAAATCACCAGGCCCACAATCACGAGCACTGCAACTATGCCAAGTATTATTATTGTCGCTTTTGGCTTTTCTTTCATTGTAATCTCAGGCGCACATCAAAATTGTCTTGTACGCATAAGGGTCTGCTTGATTAGGGCACCTGCATATGGCAAATCCCTGTGGATAAAATGGCGGCCTTGGATCAACAGGCACTCCCTGCCCGTATGTGGTGCAGTGGAGGTTTCTTGCGCACGCCTCCTCTTCACTGCCGTAGCAAATGTTTGGATTGGCGTACTTGTATGTAACTATATTTCCTGTTTTTGCTTCTGACAGCATAAGGATTAGCCCTGTGATTACAAACACAAAGACTATTCCAAATATTGCCAGAGCTATTGCTCTTTCTTGAAATTCCATCTGTGGATTTAGCTTATCCTGTAGTCGTAATTGTATGTTCCTGGTTTTGAATAAGCCCAGCTAGGCTCTTCATATACTTGCCTGTTTCCGCTTGCGTATATCTGTCCTTGCGGCTGCCATATTATTTTCTTTATAGCATTCTCGTTGTAGTCTCTTGGTGCTGGCATCTCTCCGCGCCTTAATGCAGTCCAGTCAAAGACTGTTGTTGGGTAGAAATGCTCTGGGCAGACGCATACAGCTGGATTTGCCTCTGGTGCGCTTACTAGAACTCCACCATGCCCATCCTGGCACTGCACTGCTCTCAAGCAAGCCTCTCTTGCTGACGGATAGAGATTTGCATTGTTATATTGATACACGCCCCCTCCGCTGTTGGGGTAATAAAATGCTTCTCCTGTTTTTGCTCCAGAATATAACAGGATCAGTCCAACGACTGCAACAATCACAACAATTCCTAATAAGACTAATGCCATATTTCGGCCTTCTTTTGCCATAACGTTTCACCTCTTATTTTTTTAATATCTTTCTAATGGTAATGATCTAACCATAGGAACAGTAATAACAACATCTGCCTGCTCTGGGCAGAAGCACTGCACAACCATCCTTCTGCTTCCATAAGGGAAAAGGTCGCCTGTGCTCTCGTAAACAAGTGCATTACCTCGCGAGCACGCTATAGATCTGCAAGCTTCTTTTGGATTCTCATACTGTATCGTGTTTCCTGCATAATAGAATCCGCCTGTTTTGCTTGCCTTCATCTTTACTACCATCCCGGCAATTGCAACTAAAACTACAATGGCTAGAATCATGATGAGTGCCTGTCTTGTATTTACCATGGAGTCACCTCTCTTAATAATATAGACTTCTGTATACTGGTAGTATAAAAACCTTTCGATTTTTCCTGGCCTGCTTTTGCATATTCAAAAAATTTAAATACTAGTCGGTGATAATTCCATGAAAAAAAGGGGTGGGAAACAGTGGAGAGTCGTAAGGGCTTTATTTTCATTAAAAAAATTCATTCTGCCAATTCTATCACGATTACGAACAAAAAGGGGGCTATGCCTTGTTCTCCCACCAGCCAAAGTCGAGATACGAAGAGTGTCTTCTTCTCGCAAAAAGATACAGGGTTAGTTCCCTTTTTGTTCGTCCTTAATTATTTCTAATTACAGCAGTCACTGGCAAAAGTTGGCAAATCTTTATAAGTAAACATCTGATTTTCAGTTTTAGTGGGTGAAATCATGAGTGGAGACTTAATATACGAAATGCTTAGAATTATTGGCTATGTAGATATGCAAAAGGAGATTGATAGAATCCATACTGGGTTCGCAACTCTTGATGAAAAGCATGCGCTTATTCACAAACTGCGTGCAGGATGTTGTGCGCCGAAGCGAGAGGTTTTTAAAAATAATTCAGATTATGATGCTGCAAAAGCTAGATATGATATTCTTAAAGAGCAACTTCGTGATTTAAGGCACAATTACGATACTGATTCTGAAACAAGCGAACTGGCAAAGCTTGCCAAGGAAATCAGATCTGAAACAGTTCAAAAGCCAGTTGAACCTGTTAAGTCAAATGCCATAGCAAATCCAAACCTTAATAAAGATAAATTCCGTCCTGAAGATTTTCCAAGAAATGCAGGCAATCAATAAAAGGATTTGTTAAAATGGAAGAGCCAAAAATCGTGCTTGACCAGGCTACATTCAAAGCTTTGGCAGCAGGCACAAGGGTAAAGATTCTGAAAACTCTGGGGCAGAGAAGGCATACCCAGTCAGAGCTTTCTGCTGTGCTTAACATCTCAGTCCCGACTGCAAAAGAGCATCTTGCTGCGCTTGAAAAAGCAGGGCTTGTCAACAGGAATGAGGAAGGCAGGAAATGGATTTATTATTCTCTAACTGAAAAAGCAAAATGCGTTCTTGACCCTGAAAGGAAGAGATTGTGGATTGTCCTTGGTTTCTTCCTTGCATCAGTTGCAGGGACTATTATTACTGCAAGGAATTATTTTGCAGGGCAATTGGTTGCTTTGGCAGGAAGCGCTCCTGAGCCTGCAAGGATGTTTGCAGCAAAAGAAGCAGCAATGGATGTTGCTCAAGAGAGCCTTGTCGCGACAGCTGCAGAATCAGCACCTCAGCCAATGCTTGATGCAGCCCAGGCAGCTGCTCCAGAAGCAGCTAATGATATAGTTCAAGTGACAGGGCAAACTGTTCAGGCATATCCTTATTTTATGATTGGTTTTATTGCTCTTAGTATTATATTACTCATTCTTGCGATTTATTTCTTGAGCAGAAGCAGGATTCTGAAGCATAAGCGCAAGTAATGCTATGCATGATGCTTAGTCTTTTACCTTAACAAAAACGCGCGTATATTAATTTGCATCTCCTCTTAGTTCTTGGCAGAAAAGATTTCTGCTAATTAAAATACAATTTTAAGGTGATGCAAATGGATGAAAGATGGTTTTTAATCGTCGGAATGATTGGTTTTATTGTTTTATTGGTTGCATGCGAGCCGATTCCTGGGACTGGCATTGATGGCAATTCAGGAATTAATATTTCAGAGATAGTCAAGCCATTCCTGTCTGAGAGCAGTTCCCTGAAAGAGTTCAGCTCATGCAGCGAAATTGTTAATGCGTTTGAGAAAGCAAGAACAGAAGGGAATGTGGGTAATTATTTCACAGATGGCATGTTTATGAAAGGAGGCATTGTTGCAATGTCAGCAGAATCAGCAGTGTCAGCAGCTCCCCAGTCATCTGGCAGGTCTTTTTCAGAGACAAATATTCAGGTAGAAGGTGTTGATGAGGCAGATATAATAAAGACAGACGGCAATTACATCTATGCTGTTGCGAACAACAGGCTTTACATTGCAGAGGCATATCCTGCAAGGAAAGCAGAGCTTCTGTCAACAACAAAACTAAAAGATTTCAATCCGCAGGAGCTTTTTATTCAAGGTGACAGGCTTCTGCTCTTCGGAACATCAAATCACGGCGATATAGAGCCAAGGGTTTATGACAGCTCTGCTGGAAGCGCAAAAATCGCTCCTGAAATGTATCCGAGCCCAAGGTACTTCAGCACTGTTTCTGTAAAGCTCTATGATATCTCTGACAGGGAAGATCCAGAGCTCTTGAGGACAGTTGAGTTTGAAGGCAGTTATCTTTCGTCAAGAAAGATTGGCTCTGATGTTTATTTTGTTGTTAATTCCTATCCAGATTATTATGGCCCTTGCAAAGACTGTATTGTTCCTTTGTATGCAGAGGATGGCGCTGATTTCGAGCCAGTCTCAAGATGCATTGACGTTAATTACATCGAGCCCTTACATGCGACAAACTTCATAACAGTCGCTGCAATCTCAATGACAGATGAGAATCGCGACTTAGAAAAGGAAGTGATTGTAGGCAATGGCCAGAACATCTATGCCTCGCAAGAGTATCTTTACATCGCGCAGTCTTCTTACAGCAGGCAAGAGGAAACAGTTGTCAGCAAGTTTGAGATGAAAAATGGGCAGATAAAATTCATTGGAGATGGAGATGTCCCTGGAAGGATACTTAACCAGTTCTCAATGGATGAGTACGATGGCTATTTCAGGATTGCAACAACAACAGGGGATGTCTGGAACAAGAAGTCAAGCAATAATGTCTATATTCTTGATGATGACCTTGATGTTGTCGGAGAGCTTGAGGGCCTTGCTCCTGGAGAAAAAATATATTCAGTCAGGTTTATGGGCAAGAGAGGATATGTTGTCACATTCAAGAAAATTGATCCTTTGTTTGTGATTGACCTCTCAAACCCAAAGGAGCCAGAAGTTCTTGGCAAGCTGAAGATTCCAGGATACTCTGATTACCTGCATCCTTATGATGAAACTCATTTGATAGGCATTGGCAAGGATGCTGTAGATGCAGAATCAGAAGGAGGAAGGCCTGCTGACTTTGCATGGTACCAGGGAATAAAGATGGCTATCTTTGATGTCAGCGATGTCGAGAACCCAATTGAGATGCATAAGGAAATAATTGGTGACAGAGGCACAGACAGCCCTGTACTGCAAGACCACAAGGCATTCCTTTTTGACAAGGAAAAGAATCTTCTTGTGATTCCAGTGCTTCTTGCAGAGATAAAAGGGGACAGGGAGTATGGCAGTGAGTATGGTGACTATGTCTTCCAGGGAGCTTATGTGTATGACATCTCCTTGAATCACGGATTTGAGCTCAAGGGAAAAGTATCGCACTATGATGACTCAGAAGTGTTCAGGAAGAGCGGGTATTACTTTGACGGAGATGCTTCAATAACAAGAAGCCTGTACATTGAGGATGTGCTCTACACTTTCTCAAACAAAAGGATACAGCTTAACTCACTTGACAGCCTTGAGAAGCTGAATGCAATAGAGCTTCCAAAGGACAGGGAGGAATATCTGTATGAAACCATGGCAGTTGCAGTCAGGTAAGCTTGCATTGATTGCTTTTTTTATTTTTTTGTTTGTGATTATTTTGTGGCTTGGCTGCACATTTGTTCCGCAGTGCGCCCAGGAGTTTTCCACAGCATGCCTGGGAATTGTTTAGGCAAACTCCTCACAAAAAACTAAAGTATTTATAAAGGATATACTTAACTGCATTAAAATAACAATGGAGGATGATATTTATGCAAGAAAAAGCACATAGTTTTGTTGCAATAGCTTTGTTTTTAGTGGTATTAGCAACATTTGCCCTGGTCTATACTCAGAGCCAGAGGCCGATAACAATAGCACAGTCAGGCCCTGGAGGAGAAGGCATACCAAAGATTTCTGCCTCTGGAACTTCAGAGCTCACTGTTGCGCCTGATGAGGCAATAATGAGAATAAAAGTTGAGACAAAAGCAAAGACAGCAAAAGAAACGCAGGACAGGAACTCAGAGACAATGACGCAGGTACAGTCTGCTCTTAAGAGAGCTGGAATTGCTTCTGACAAGATTGAGACAGACCAGTACAATCTTTATCCCTGGACAGAGTGGGATAATGTACAGCAGAAAACAATTGAGATGGGATACACGCTCTATCACACGGTTAAAGTCACGACAACTGACCTTGACAAGGTCGGCGAGTTTATCGGCACTGCAGTTGATGCAGGGGCAAATGGTGTGGAGAACATACAGTTTGACTTGACTGACAAGAAGAAAGAAGAAGTAAGGAAAGATGCGCTTCAGCAGGCTGCACAAAATGCAAAAGCAAAGGCAGAGACAATTGCATCCGGCCTTGGAGTGAAAATCGGAGCAATACAGGACATCTCAGAATCGTCCTTTAACTACGGCCCAATTTACAGGGGATATGATATGGCTATGAAATCAATGGGCGGAATGGCTGAGTCAGCTCCTGCTCCTATCCAGCCTGAGCAGATAATTGTGCAGGCAACTGTGAGCGTATCTTACAGAATAGCTTAAGATGAAAACTTTTGTTTTTATTTTTTTATTTTTATTTGTTTTTATTTCTGGCTGTGCTTATGTTCCTAAACCAGTCCAGGAAGCTCCGAAAGCATGCACTACAGATGATGACTGCATCTGCGGCGGAATTGACACCACAACAGATAATTGTTTTGTTGGGAATAAAAAATATGCAGAGAAATATGTTGATTTCTCAAGAGACTGCCCTGACTTCTGCACAGGCATAGCTGCGCATCTTGAGACAAGATGTGTTGAGAATGAATGCAAAATCGTTCGCAAGCAGCAGCCACAACCAGTTGCATGCACAGAAGAAGCGAAATTATGCCCAGACGGCTCTGCAGTTGGAAGAACAGGACCTAACTGCGAATTTGCTCCTTGTCCTGGAGAATAGAGTGAGTATGAACCTTTTTAAGGTTAAAAATGATGCATGATTCTGTGATGCAGTATGTTTTGCGGTCAAGCGAATATGAACTTTTATTCGCCCAGGAATCTGGAATGAGGGGGTTTGTTGTGTTTGTTCCAGAAAAAGGTGCATTGGCAAGCCAAAAAGTTATTTCCCGCAAGCAAGCAGATTCTATTTTAGGAGATTTAGATAGTGAGGATGTAAGAATTTATGCTGAAATAGCAAAGCTTGAAAGCAAATATGTGCCTTATTGGCGAGGGCATTATGAAGGATCCAAGCATTTTGCTAATCTGCTAGAGGTGCATCGAACATCACATGGTTTCCTAAATGTTTTTCTTTTCATGGAAAAAGATATCCCCCAGCTTTACAAAATCGTAAAGCAAGCAGGAATTACTAGTGCAATCCCTCTGGAACTTATGCTGCGCTAGACTCTGTTTTTTCTGGTGATAAAACAAGTAAATCTTTTTAAAGTCCAGATATTTTCCTGTTTTTATGGATGGGCTGGTTAAAGAGTTATATGATATAGTTTCTGATAGCTTGTATGAGATGACTTGGCGCTGCAATTTTCCAGTGCATCCAAATGTCGGGTTATGGTCTTTTTTAGAGGCATTCAGGGAGTTTGGCGTGCAGATCGAGTTTGATGGCAAAAATGCATCCTTCTCTTTGGACAGGACTTTGAGAGAAAGGCAGGTTATTCTGCAGTCAAGCATGCATAAGGATGAGATTGTTCGCGGCTGGGGCTGGTCTCCTTTAGGCTCGCCACGGGCGTTTTATGATTCTATCTGTATAGTGTATGACCGTATGGGAGAAGCTCTTAAAGGCAACAGGGATGAAGAGAATATCTGGTCCGATATCAGAAACGGTGAATCAAAAGATGTTAGGGCGAAGTTTGAGGAGCAAGTGTATGAATTCTTTCCAAAATATCAGGAGCATATGCTTGTTCCAGTATCTGGGGCAATTCCAAAGCTGGATGAGCCAAAACTTTTCAATCGTGTTTTGAGAGATTTTCCTATGGATGTTTATCAGCAGGCAATAATTAGAAGCCGCGAAGTTGAGTGCACGCCGTGTGCTGAGACACTGCTTGAGATTGATGACTGGAGCGAATTTGATGATAACTATCATCCTTCTGTCGCTGTTATGGAGGAATACTTTTTGGGTCATTATCTTTTTGCGCTGATGAAGGAAAAAGGATACAAGACAGGGTATGATGATGACGAGCCATTGAGTGTGCTTGTTGCCCGCGGTTATTACGCGCTGAGGCAAGGAAATCTTGTTTTCCCCTGTAAAGATAATAGGTGTGGTGTTAAATAAAAAAAGTTTGCGGCACTGCTATTCAATATTTGCGCGACATCGTAAAGGCGAGAGAAGTGTCTTCCCCCTGTTTTTCGCAAGAAAAACAGCCGATAAAATGCTTCTCGAGCATGAACGAGGAGCGCCTTTTGATCAAACTTTTTTCCCCAAAAGAAAAAAGTTTGCGGCAGACAGGATTCGAACCTGCGAAGGCACTAAGCCACTAGGCTCTGAACCTAGCTCATTTGGCCACTCTGACACTGCCGCGAAATAAGTTTTATTATTTATGGTTAGTATATAAAGTTTATTCAATCAAACCTTTGCTTTTAAAAAAATAAAAACATTTATAAAGGAATTGTGTTATAACTTTTAGAAAAGAGGTGTGTTAATGCAAAAGGCAAGGATACTATTGTTTCTAATCATTGTTTCCTTGATTGCAGTCCTTTTAGTATCTCTTGTTAATGCCAGGGCTTGGTATCAGATAAGGACACCTGAGCAGATGAGGTCTATATACTTTGGCTCTGATTACACAAAGCCTCTGTCTGGCTGGGGCATGAAGGACATAACAAAAGGATACTGGGGCTTTAAGAGCGCAACCTCTTTGACGCAAAACCTTCCTTATAATGATTATATTGTTCAAGGAAGGAATCCTAATCGCATAAGCAATTGGGATCCAAGAATGCGCGGATACACGATAATGAACGAGTATGTTACTTTAGAGCCTGTTGAGGGCTCATTTATTGCAAAGCAGGGAACCCCTCTTCTTCCTGGAATGACCGCAGGCGCTGCCAGAATCATAAGCAACAGGGAGGACGGAAGTGACATGTATAAGACAACAATATATGTCAACATGAGAGACCTTATTGGCTTGAGCATAAATGAGGTTTATGAGGTCTGGCTTGTTGATGAAGAATCAGAGTATCCGCTATCAATCGGAATTATCGCTCCTGCAACAATTGGCGGGTACACACGCCTCAATTTTGAGACTAATCACTATGTTTACAATTATGATTATATCATGGTCACAAAAGAGCCTTTCCCAGACAAGAATCCCAATCCAGGGGAGGTTGTGCTAATGGGAAACATTCCTTTTGTTAGAAAATCACCGCAGGACACAACTGCGCTTGCATTTTACGGAAAATGAAAACACAAATACTGATTGGCTTGCTGGCAATGATTTTGCTAGCCAGCTTTGCATTTGCAGCAGAGTATAAATCTCCATATCCTTATGGCGGCTCTTCGATTTACACAGATGTCGGAAGGTCAGGCCCGCAGAGGATAACGAATTATGATGTTAGGGTGCAGGAGTACTCGATTGATTACATGTCTTCCATGCTGCCTATCGAAGGGGCGGACAATGAAACATTTTTTAAGAAATATTATCCGTTTTATCCTCGCGGAAGCGCAAGGATTGAGAGCAGGCGAAGTAGGTATTACCCAAGAGCTGTTGTTAAAATCTCTACCAAGGATCTTGAGCCATCATACAAAAGAAACAGCGTATATGAGGCATGGCTTTATGATCAAGAGACTGGCTACAGATTAAGCCTGGGAATATTCAAGGCAGCGATGGGCGGTGTTGGCATCCTGGATTACAGGAGCAATAATTATCTTGACGCGTATGATTTTGTGGTTCTAACAGAGGAGCCATACCCAGATCCAGATCCATTGCCTGGAGAGATTGTATTGATAGGCCCAATAATGAAGACAAGGGAGTATGTAAGGCCTTTTAGCACGACTCAGCAGGATTATGGCTACGAGATTTACTGAGCCTTTTAGTTGAGTTCTGAATATAAGCATAAGCTATAAAAACATCTGCCTTTTTTGCTATGCGTGGGGTAAACTTATGGCTTTTGATGAAGATTCCAGAAAAACATTTCCCTGCCCGTGCGGCAAGGGAGAGATTGTTTTGCGTTATGGTTCTGATGATAGGGGAAACTATGATTCTAGGAATGAGCTGAGCTGCCCAGAGTGCAAAGCTTTGTATGTTCACGAGCCGATGTACGCTGACCTTAGCGAGGATAATCATGGCTGGGTCTTGAAAAGCCTTATTGAGGAAGACCGCAAATTCAAGGCAGGCGTAGAGCAAAAAGCAAAGGAGCTCTACCTCTCAAGCTGGGTGTACCGTCTCGGTCTAGCTAAGAATAAAAAAGAAATCTGGGCCCTTACGCGAGGCAATGCCGGAATCTGTCTTAAGACATTTTATAAGTGGTCAGACGGGAAAAGCCTTGATGCCTTGAGAAAAGAAGCAGAGCGTGAATTTTATTATGGTAACCTTAAAAGAATTTTTACAGTATGTTTTGTCAAGCCAGACCTTGATGCTTTAGTGACAAACGAGAATGACAAGAAAAAGTTAATGAAGGATTTAGGAATGATTGTTAATTCTTGAATATTTTATTTCTTCTCCCCATAATCCACGTATGCTTTTTTGTCTTTTAGCTGCTTTATAACGCTCATTGCTGCAGTGCATCCCTCTCCCACAGAAACAGAGACCTGGGATACTGCGCCTGTGCATATTCCTGCTGCATAGATTCCCGGGACATTTGTTTTCCCCTCCCTGTCTATGATTATCGTTTTTCCTTTTGTTTCTATGCCGAATGTTTTTGCAAAGCTTGCTGCTGTTGCAGTGCCAAGGCCCATGAATACCCCGTCAAACTTGAGTTCTTTTCCTTCTTTTGTGACGAGCTTTTCCATTGTTTTTGTTCCTTCAAATGAGCTGATTGCATCCTTAATCAGCTTTATCTTGTGCTTCTCAATGTCTTTTTTCATCTCAGGCGAGAAATCAAATTCTTTGTCGTTTGATATCATTGTTATGTCTTTTGTGTAAGTCAAAAGCTCAATTGCTTCCTCTGCTGCAAAATTGCTGTGGCCTATGACTGCCAGTTTTTTGCCTTTGTAGAAGAATCCGTCGCACACGACGCAGTAATGCACTCCTTTTCCTGTGAATTTTTCCTCATTCTTTATTCCTGCAAGAACTATTGGCATTCCTGTTGCGAGGATTATTGCTTTTGCCCCGTATTCTTTCTCATCAGCTGTTTTTACAGTGAATGTTTTGTCTTTTGGCTTTATGCTGACAACCTCTGCCTCAATTACTTCTGCCCCGAATCTTTCTGCCTGTTTTATTCCAAGCTCGAGCATGTCATGTCCGTGCATTGATTCAACACCAAAATAATTCTCTATTGCGTGAGCTTTCCATAGCTGTGCATTCTCTGTTTTGCCGAGCACAAGCGTATTTAGTTCTGCGCGCGCAGTATATATCGCAGCGCTCAAGCCAGCAGGCCCTGTTCCAATGATTATTACATCATAAGCTTTCATCGTATATCTTTCTTTAATTCTTCTATTGCCCCTTTTATATTTTTTGCTTTGAATATGAAGCTTCCTGCGCAGAAGATGTTTGCCCCTGCTTTTGCGCAGAGTTTTGCAGTGCCTGGCCTTATTCCTCCGTCGACTTCAATATTGATTTTCCTGCTCATTTTTCTTATCTGCTTTATTTTCTGGAGCATTTTCGGCAGGAATTTTCCGCCATAAAATCCAGGATGGACCATCATCACAAGAACCTGGTCAATCTTTTTCAGGAATGGTTTTGCTTTGCTTGCAGGAGTTTCTGGCTTCAATGCAATTGCTGCTTTTATTCCTGCTTTTTTTATCTTCTCAATCAATTCATTTGTGTGTTTTGCATTCTTGCATGACTCAATATGCATTATTAGCATCCGTGGCTTAATTTTGATGAAGTCGTCAACATACCTGTCCATGTCTTTGACCATCAGATGCATTTCTGTCTTTAGTTTTGTTTTTATTCCTTTGAAGCTTTTTGGCCCAATTGTCTTGTTTGGAGCAAATCTGCCATCAATAATATCAATCTGTGCTCTCTGAGCATAATTCTTGACTAGATTTAGTCTTTTAACTAATTCTTTTCTGCTTTTGACTAGAACTGTTGGAACTACTTGTTTAGCCATGCTTTTCTATTTTCTCAATCTTTTTTATCCTGCGAACATGCCTTTCTTCTCCTGTGAATTCTGCATTTAGCCATGCCTTGATTATTTTCTTTGCTTTTGCTGGCTTCATATTCCATCCAGACAAGCAGAGAACATTTGCATCATTATGCTCTCTCGTGGCTTTTGCATCTCTTTCATTCACGACAGCAACTGCTCTTATGCCTTTCACTTTGTTCGCTACAATGCATATTCCTTGCGCGCTTCCGCAGAAAAGAATTCCTTTTGCATCTCCTTTTGACTGCGAAACTGCTTTTGCTGTTTTATATCCATAATCAGGATAATCATCTTTTGGGTCAAGCTTTGTGTTTCCTTTGTCAACCACAGCATAGCCTTCTTTCTTCAGGTATTTCTTCATCTCCTCTTTCAGCTTAAATCCTGCGTGGTCTGCTCCTATATACACTGCTTTTTGCTCCATTTTAGGTACTCCTTGCTTATTTTGTTGATTGGTACTCCCATGATGCATGGTGTTTCATAGCAATGCCTTTTTTTGATTATTTCTTCTACTTGTTTATATTTTGTGTCAAATGTTTTCACCATCATTAGCACTTCTTTGTCATGCTGGAATTTTCCTTTCCACATGTACTGTGAATGCAGCCCAGGTATTGTCATTACACAGCTGGCAAGTTTTTTCTTTACCAGGGTTGCGCCCATCATTTCTGCATGTTTTTCATCTGGTGCTGTTATGTATACAATTATTGGTTTCATCATGTTTCACCTATTATTTTGAGTATTGCCTTTATATTTTTTACTCCTTTTGTTCTCAGCCACTTCTCTTGTTCAACTGGATTTTTTATTTTCAGCACATCCTGCCAGACAGCTCTTCCTGCAAGGAATCCAGAGCAACCTGCTTTTTTTGCTATCTTCAATTGCTCAATAAAGTGTTTTATTGGTACTCCTGCTGTCAATAAGACCCAGGGCTTTCCTATTTTATCTATTGCCTTGCAAAACTTTAGTGCTTCTGCTTTTGTATAGACTTGTTTTCTTCCCTCGCTGAACTTCCTGAATTCTTTCACATATCTTAAATCGCAGGGGAACTGGACTTTGAGGATGTCTGCATTGTATTTTGCTTTTGCAAATTCTTTTGCAGTTTGGATGACAAGCTCAGGAAGTTTTTTTGTAAATCCTTGTGTGTCTGCTTTTTCGCCTATGGGATAAACAACAAATTCAAGAAGAAATGGAGTTTTGCTAATCTTGCATTCCCTGCCTGTTCTTTCAACAATATTTTGCTGGTATTCTTTTGTTTTATTTGATGCCTCTGGATTGTAGAGAATATTCATCTTTATTGCATGCGCCCCAAGCTCAATTGCTTTTTGCACGTTGAATCCTGGCTGAAGCTCTGTCAGCCTTTCCCTATTCTTTTCTATGTATCCGCTTTTCTCAATGCAGAAAAGAATTCCTTTTGGAGATATTTTCGCAAGATTTCTTGAATATATTGGGTCTATCAGTATTGCGCTCGGATATTTTCCAATTGCCTGGATTATTTTTCTTTTGAGCTCTGTTATCTCACTGCTTTTTGCTTTTCTTCCAAGTGTTTTGCTGTATTCTTCTGAGAAAGAGCTTCTCTGGTCAAGGGCAAGCATTGTGTACTCGCCTTTCTTGTCCTGTAATTTTTTCAACAATTCTTTCTTGCTCATAATCTTTCTTTTGTAATCCTGCAGGGCCTTCTTTTGATTAAGGATTCTGCTTCTTTTCTTGCCAGAAGCTTTTCTTTTGCTCCTACATGCTGTATGACAGAGCTTGCCTCTGCATATCCCATCTGCATGGCATAATCGACGTTGTTTTTGAGAATCATTCCTGCAAGGAATCCTGATGCAAAACTGTCCCCTGCTCCTGTTGTCTCAACAACTTTTACTTTGCAGGGGTGCAGAGTGTATTTTGTCTTTCCGTCATATGCATATGCTCCTTTGGCACCATCTGTAATCACTGCAATAGGAGTTTGCTTTTGCAGCTCTTTCAGCAGGGTGTTGATGTTTTCTGTCTTTTTCCCTGCCAGTGCTTTTGCCTCTTCCTTGTTGAGCACGATTAAATTGCATGCAGATATTATTTTGTGCAGTCTTTTCATTCCTTTTTGCGCGAGATAAATGCTGGGGTTGAATGCTATCGGTATTTCTTTTCTCTTTGCAAATTCTGCTATCTTCTCGCAGGTTTCAAAGCTTTTGCCGAGCATTGAGCCCATGTAAATCCATTTTGCCTTCAGTTTTTTGAAATCAACATCTTTTGCAGTTAATTCATCATTTATCCCTTTGTATGACAGTATTGTCCTGTCTTTCTCTATGCCAATGATTATTATTGAGAATCCTGTGCTTCCCCCTCTCTCTGTTTTTCCTATGAACTGCACTTTTTCTTTTTTCATCTGCTCAAGGATGTGCCTGCTGTTCATGTCAGAACTTATTTTTCCAAGCCATGCTGTCTTGAAGCCAAGCCTTGAGAACGCAACAGCTGTATTTGTTCCTGCCCCGCCTGTATCCTGGTGCATGTAGTCTATGAGGATTTTCTCCCCAACAGGCATGCAGACATCCTCATGTTTGTTGTGCCTCAATAATTCTATGCTTTTTGATTTTGATGAGATAAATACATCAACTGATGCGCTTCCTATTGTTATTACATCAAGCATTTTACTTTCTGGCAAACTCCATTAGAATGTCTTTTACAGTGATTATGCCTATGGGCTTGTCTTTCTCTGTTATGATTATGCTTGTCACGTCATGTTCTGTCATCTGCGTTATAATTTCTGCAACAGTGCAGTTCCTGTCTTCAACGCACACCATGGGATCTTTTACAATAATATTTGCAACAGGCAGTTTCATCAGGTTTTGCTTTTCGCCGTGCTCAAATCCAGATGATGCCATGTTGCCGCGCTTTGCGCCAGCAGACATCCTTTGGCCCTGGCTGCATGAAGGGAATATCTGGTACTTTGTCATAAAGTCATTTATGCTTGCGATGCCGATAAGCTTTCCTGCAGCATTGACAACAGGAGCCCTTTCAACACCTGTTGTGCTGAAGAGTTTTATCATCTTTCCAAGCTCGTCATTTTCTTTTAGCGTGACTAGTTTTGTTTTTGCAAGCTCAAGAACAGGGATTCCTTTGAAATTTGGCTGGAGCTCTTTCACAACATCTTTTGCAGTGACAACGCCAACAACCTTTTCTTTGGCTATCACTGGCAGTGCCCTGACGTCAGATGTGACAAGCAGCTTGCATATATCTGCCAGCTCTGTTTTCTCTTCAAGTTGGGGAACAAAGAAAGGTGTTTTTCTTTTTGATGCGTGTTTTGTAATGTTGCTCAGCTTCATTGAGTCAGAATCTATCTTTGATGTCAGCAGCCATCCTTTTTCCACAAGCCCTCTGTATTTCTTTCCTTCAAAAACAACTGCAAATGTCTGCTTGTTCTTAATCAATTTGCCAAGAAGCACTGAAACAGTGTCATTCAAATCTACAGAAACAAAATCTGTTCTCATTAAGTCTTTTGCTTGAACCATATGCATCACCTTTTTTGATATTATTGTATTCTTTATTGTTCTTAATTAACGTATATAAATGTTTCTGTGAGTCAAAGATAAGTTAGTGATATTATCTTTTAACTGCAAAGAACCAGCACTTTTCATTATCATATTTTGGATCGCTTTTCCAAATTTTCTTGAAGTAAGATAAGAGATACTTATGCCTGTCTCCGAAAAAAGGATCCCAAAAATAAATGAGTCTATTATCAATTTTTTTTAATACAGAATAATGATCCACTTTTTCAGGAGGATATAAATAACAGAGTATCACGGCATAATCCTTTTTTTGAAATTCTTTCAAATCATTAATTGTTGCGTTTCTCATAGAAGTATGGTTAAGCTTGAATTTTTCTGCAACACTTGGAAAATTCTTGTGCCAGGTGCCTCTGACTTTATTCGTGTTTAATAATTTTGCGACTTGTTTTTCTGATTTTTTTATGCCACAAAATTCAAGAGCCATTCTCATAGCAGCGGCTCCGCAGGTATACCTGGTTTCCTGCTCGTGAAATGGAAATTGTACCATATATTAAGTATTGGTTATTTGGTTTATATAAACTTTATCAAATCCCTAATTGCAATTAACAGAAACTCTGCCTAAAAATACAATTTCCGTTCTCTAAGAAAAACATTTATATACCTGCTTAGTAATGTTCAAATGCATGGCTGACTATTATACAAAGACATTGAGGGAGACTTTTGATGCGCTTAAGACTTCTGAAAACGGGCTTTCCCAGCAGGAAGCAGAAGAGCGGCTTAAAATTCATGGGCTTAATGTCATTGCAGAAGATCATGGAATTCATCCAATACTGCTTTTCCTTGGCCAGTTCAAGAGCCCTATTGTCTGGATTCTTCTTGCAGCAATGCTTATCTCTTTGTTCCTGAAGGAATACACTGATTTCAGTGTTATTGCAGCAATTGTTATCTTGAATTCTGTTCTTGGATTCTTTCAGGAGTATAAGGCAGAAAAAGCAATTGCTGCCCTGAAAAAGCTTATCTCGCTCAAGGCAACTGTCATCCGCGATGGCGAGGAAAAAGAGATTGATGCATCCCTGCTTGTTCTAGGCGATATCATTGTTCTTGACACAGGAAATAAGATTGCCGCAGATGCAAGGCTGATTAGCATTACCAACCTGCAGGCACAAGAGGCGTCTCTGACAGGCGAATCTTTGCCTGTGAAGAAAGCAGTTGCTGTCTTTAAGAGAGCTGTCCCTGTTGCAGACAGGGTGAATATGGTTTTTAATGGCACAATTGTTACAAATGGCCACGGAAGGGCTGTTGTCACTGCAGCAGGCATGGGTACAGAGATTGGCCATATCGCGACACTGATAAAGGAGACAAAGGCAGAGCCAACGCCTCTGCAGAAAAAGCTGGCAAGCCTGAGCGGGATTCTTGGAATACTCGTCCTGGTGATTGCAGTCATTGTCTTTGCTGCAGGGGTTCTTTATGGAAAGCCAATGTTCACAATGTTACTTGCAGCTATTGCTCTTGCCGTAGCGGCAATTCCAGAAGGGCTTCCTGCTGTTGTCACAGTCACACTTGCCCTTGGTGTCCAGAAGATGGCGAAAAGAAATGCATTGATTAGAAAGCTTCCCAGCGTCGAGACACTTGGCGCGTGCACTGTCATCTGTAGCGATAAGACAGGAACATTGACGCATAATGAGATGACTGTAAAGAAGATATACTCGAATGGGGATGTTGTTGATGTGAGTGGCTCTGGCTATAATACAGAAGGGATGTTCAGCAAGCCAGCAAAGCACTTTGAGCAGTTATTGGTTGCAGGTGTCCTTAATAATAATGCAAGCCTGAAGAAAGAGGCTGGCTTGTGGTCTGTTATTGGAGATCCGACAGAGGCAGCGCTTCTTGTCAGCGCGAAAAAAGCAGGGATTGATGCAGAGCGCCTGAAGAGCAGGTGCACACGGCTTAGCGAGATAGAGTTCACCTCTGAAAGAAAGCGAATGACCACTATAAACAAGGTTGGAAACAAAACAATTGCTTACACAAAAGGTGCTCCTGAGGTTGTTCTTGATTTGTGCAACAGGGTTCTTATTGGCGGAAGGCTTGTTCGTTTGACAAGGGATGAAAAGAAAAAAATTCTTGAGGTAAATGAGCAGTTTGCCAGCAATGCCTTGCGTGTTCTTGGATTTGCATTGAAAGAAGTCAGCGGGAAAGAGCCGCCCATGGCAATTGAGAAAGAGATGGTTTTCATAGGCCTGCAGGCAATGATAGACCCACCGAGGCCAGAGGTCAGGGATGCAATAAAGAAATGCGAGACAGCAGGAATAAAAGTAGTGATGATTACAGGGGATCATAAGGCAACTGCAGTAGCTGTTGCAAACGAACTGGGGATAAAAGGCAGGGCAATAACAGGCCCAGAGCTTGATGAGATAGAGCATCTTGAGGATTCTGTTGAGGATATTGCTGTTTATGCAAGGGTAAGCCCTGCTCATAAAATAAAAATCATTGAGGCGCTGAAGGCAAAAGGGCATGTTGTTGCTATGACTGGCGATGGTGTTAATGATGCTCCTGCATTGAAAAGAGCAGACATCGGCATTGCAATGGGAATTACTGGCACAGATGTTGCAAAAGAAGCAAGCGCAATGATTCTTGCTGATGATAATTTTGCATCAATTGTTAATGCTGTTGAGGAAGGAAGGGCTATATTTGACAACATAAAGAAGTTTGTTGAGTATTTGCTGTCAAGCAATATGGGAGAGGTCTTGACAGTGCTTAGCGCAATACTTATTGGACTGCCCCTTCCATTGATTGCCCTGCAGATTTTATGGATTAATCTTGTTACAGATGGCGCCCCTGCGCTTGCACTTAGCGTTGACCCTGCAGAGCCAGGCACGATGCAGAGGCCTCCAAGAAAAGTAGAGGAAAACATAGTGAACAAGAGAAGGGGCGTGCTGATTTTTATCATAGGAATAATCATGACTCTTGGAACACTTGGCTTGTTTGGCTGGTATAATCCAGAGCTTAATCTTGTTTATGCGCAGACAATGGCTTTTACGGCTCTTATGATGTTCCAGATGTTTAACGTGATTAACCAGCGCTCAGAAGAGCAGTCAATATTCAAGCTCGGCCTGTTCACAAACAAATGGCTAATTGGGGCAATTATCTTGTCTGTTGGCCTTCAGGTTGCTGTAGTTCATATTCCTTTTATGAATAATCTCTTTGGCACAGTGCCTTTGAAGATAGTTGACTGGGGCTATTGTGCCGCAGTAAGCGCATCTGTCCTTGTGTTCGGGGAGATTGTCAAAGTATTCTGGAAGTGATTCAGCCGGGCAAAATCCGGTTCTTTTGCATAATCTTTTTAAATAACAGTCAGGTATATACTTCAAAATATATATTAGGGGGATGATATTGATGAGTATTAAAAAAACACTCGCAGGTATAGTTTTAGCAGCAGCTTCTTTAATGAATCTTGGTTGTGATGAAAAGACAAAGATAGAGTACAGGGATGTTGAGAGATGGCAGACACCTGTTGCTGAGATGGGCGTTGCTTCTGATGATGGAAGTTATGCTGCTCTGCGCATGCAGGATAAAACAGATATTGAGGCAATGATTTTTGATTCTGCAGATGGGAATCTTGATAATATCTCAAAAGATTCTAATTACAGCGATTACCCTGTTTCATTTTCAGGAAACCATCTTATTGTGAATTCAGAGGGGCCTTCAGGAAATAATAGCAAGCTGAAGGTTTTTAATGTTCCTGGCAGGAATACTGTTTTTGCATCAGATGAATTTAGGTATGTGTTTAATATTTGCCCTTATGCGAATGGGCAGAAAGTTTTATTTCAGGGAGATAAAGGCGGAAGCGACTGGCATGTTTACATGAATACAATCGGCAATAATTTGGCTCAAAAACTGCTGCCTAATGCAGTTTCAAGCCGTATCGAGTCTGCATCCAAAGATTTCTCAGTTGTTTTTGTACAGGCATATACTGAGCCAGGCACAGGAAACACTCTTTATTTCCTGGACACAACCAATGATGCATTAAGCCCATTGATTAATGACTCCAACAATTATGTGCGCTTGATTTCAGACAATAACAAAAAAGCATTGGTCCATTTCTGGAACTCAAATCCTGGGCTGAAGGTTATTGATATGAGCAGCGCGCCTGTGGTGTATGTTGCCAGTATGCCTTCTGGCAAGCAATTTGGTGATACCAGATTAATTTCAGAAAATGGCCTTGGGGCGCTTGCCTCCTTATTTGATATTAATAACGGAGATTATGAGTTTTGGCATATGGGTACTCAAAATCCACCGCAGTTTAAATTTATTGCAAAGCGCGATCCTGCTGCTGGAGAATATATTGAGGATGAAGCCATCTCTCCAGATGGAAAAGTTGTTGCGTTCGGTCATAGTGCCAGCACATTTAAAGCAAGGCTCTACAATGCAGAAACAGATGAATTTTATGACCCTTTGAGCGGCATTGCTAATCTCCAATGGTCTAACTTCATGGGATTTTCTCAAAATGGAAAGCCTGTGATTGAGTATGAAGTTTCTCCATCTGTAAACAACAATTTTGTTGTGCATGATCCTGCAACAAAGACAAATACTCAGCTTGGGCAGGCAGGATACGAAGACTTCTGGCGCAGAGTATTCACTCCAGACAACAAGTATTTTGTGATAAGTGCAGAGAATAGCGCAACTAACTGGAGAGCAGTGATACTTGAAGACCTAGTTAACAGCACCAAAAAGATTGTTGAGCAGACTGGCATTAATTTTGATTATTCAGGCGCAACCCCTGACAGCAGCCATATATTTCTGCAGGGAAGAGACAGCACCTCAAGCAACCTGTTCATGTATGATGTGCAGGCAGATGTCCTGACTAACTTGACAAACCATGCTGATTTAAATGTCAATTGGTTCAATATAAGGGCTTTCTCCAAAGACAAGAGCAAGATGTATTTTGAGGAGCGCTTCAATAACGGCACAAAGCAAGTCAAGGAATACACTTTTGCAACAGGAGCAATAAGATTAATTTCTTATTAATTTTTTTTAATTTCTTCTTTTTTTGTCAAAACACTTAAAAAGGATTGAAAATTAATTACGAATATGGGTTTGGAAGAATTTATCCCTCCTGATTCGGAAATAGGCTCTAGGCATACATTTACTGGTGTGATTTATAATGTTGATGATTTTTCTGTTAGTGTTGTACTTTATACTGATCCTGATAAGAAGCTAAATATCTCGAAATGCATGTTTGCCTGCCCTGATGATGACATAGAGTCTGCCTGCGAGGTAAGAATACATTACTGGAAGGAAAAAGACGGCAAGACAAAGGCAATTGCTGAGATTGTCAAAGAAGAAAAGAATATTGCGCAGCAGCTAAAGCGCGTGATAGACTTATTGAAGAAAGTGAACTGATTAATACTCCTGTGCTTCCCAGAATCTTCCTTTCGTGATTCCTTCCCATTCTTTTATGACTATCTGCTGTATCTCTGTTATCTGTTCTTCAGTTAGGTGCTTGAATCTGCCCTGCATCTGCAGTGCTTCTTTGACTGGAATCATCTGCGGCTTATGGCTGATTGTTATTTTTTTGTTCTCAATCTCATAAAGCGGCCACATTCCTGACTCAACCATGAGTTTTCCTGCTTTTATCATGTCCCAGGTCTCAACAAGCCAGCCTGGCTCGCATGGGCACAAAAGATCTATGAATTTTGCTCCGGGTATCTTTGATGCTTTTTTGAGTTTTGCAATGAAATCAAAGGGAAATGAAGTGCATGCTGTTGCGCAGTATGCTGCTCCGTTCATTGCCATCATTTTTGCCAGGTTTTTTCGAGGCAGGGTGTTTCCTGGCGGAGGCGTTGTTGTTGTCCTTGCATGCAGTTCTGTTGCGCTTGTTGCCTGGTGTCCTGTGTTTGCGAAATTGCAGTTATTGTAGCAGATGTAAATCACGTTTTCATTCCTGTATACCATTCCGCTTAATGCCTGCAAGCCAATATCATATGTTGCTCCGTCTCCTGCATAAACAACGACATTTATTTTCTTGTCAAGCTTTTTTGCTTTCAAAGCCATTGATATTCCTGTTGCGACCGCGCCCCCATTTTCAATTGCTCCGTGCACCCAGGGAATCTTGTAAGGCGTGAAAGGCCATGTGCAAGTTAATGTCATGCATCCAGATGTGTTTACCATTATTGTATTCTTTCCAAGGGCCATGAGCATGAGTCTTATTCCTAGGACTGGGTTGCATCCAGAGCAGGCAAATGTTCCTCCTGTCATCAATTGCTCTTTTCCTGCTGCTTCCCGAATATTGAAGTCTACATCACCCATCTCTTTACCTCTTTTTTCACTTTGACTAAATCATCAAATATCATTTCATAGTCTTTTTCACTGACAAAATTTCCGCCAAGGCCTAAAATATAATTTGATACAGTTGCTCCTGTGTTGTGCAGTGATGCTTTTATTTCTGGATAGAGTATTCCGCTCATTCCTGGGCAGATGTTCTGGTCAACAACAGCGATATTTTTTATTCCTTTGAGTGCTTCTTTTATTTCTTTTTCTGGGAAAGGCCTGTACAGCACTATCTTCAGCAAGCCAACTTTCTTTCCTTTCTTTCGCAGGGAATCAATGCATGCTTTTGCTATTGATGTGTTTGCCCCTATGCAGACAATTGCTGATTTAGCATCATCAAGATGGTATTTTTCTACAAAATCATATCCTCTTCCTGTTGTTTTCTTCCACTCCCTGAATGTTTCTTTTATCACATTGAAAGAATCAAGCATTGCCCTGTGCAGCTGCGCCCTGAATCGCATATAATCCAAGCCCATTGCAGGTGTGCTCAGGCTCATTGGATTCTCGACATCAAGTTTTATCTCCCAGTCTGGCTTTGGCAGGAACCTGTCAACAATCCTTTGCTCTGGAACATCTACTTCTGTTCTTGTGTATGAGTGTATGAATCCGTCCATGCAGACCAGCACAGGAAGCATTATTTTCTTGTTCTCAGATATCTTGAATGCAGCTATTGTTAAGTCAAGGACTTCCTGGTTTGTTTCGCAGATGAGCATTATCCATCCAGAGTCTCTCATTGCAAGGATGTCATTGTGGTCTGGCCATAATGTTATTGGTGCAGAAAGCCCTCTTGATACAAGGCTCATAACCATCGGTGTCCTTGAGCCAGAGATGATTGGAAGCATCTCATGCATTAATAATAATCCTTGAGAGCTTGTTGCAGTGTAGGTTCTTGCTCCTGTTATTGAGCTTCCAAATGCTGCGCTTGCCACGCTGTGCTCTGATTCAACCTGGTCAAATATGAAGTCCCACTTTTTTTCTGAGTTCCATCTTGCAAAGGTTTCTATCTGCTCTGTCTGGGGTGTGACAGGAAATGCTGGAAGGCACTGTATTCTTGCTAATCTTGCAGCCCATGCTGCGCAGGTGTTTCCGTCAAGTATGTCTATTGGCATTTCATTCCCTCTTCTCCCTCTCGCTTGAGATGCATTTCACAGGGCAGATCTCTTTGCATATCAGGCAGCCTTTGCATGTTGTTCCATCGCACACTGGAAATCCTTCTTCATTAATGTTGTATGCAACGTCTGGGCAGTGGAGCCAGCACAGGTAGCACTTTATGCATTTTTTGTAGTCAATGACTGGCTTGAATGTTCTCCATGATGCTCTCTCAGGCGCTTTTCCAGCTGAGCAGTGCGGGTTTCCTTTTGTCCCGAGGTTTTCTATTTTTGATTCATCTATTATCTTGCTCATTTTCTCTCGCACAGGACTGTTTCATAGCATTTTTTTGCAGCCCTTAGGTTTTTCTCGACAGCATCCTTGTGCTTCTCAAGCTCTATCTCAACTGCTTTTGCAAGGTGCTTGAATTCAATGTTCTTGAATATCTGCATGAATGCTCCCAGAAGTGCGATGTTTGGTGTTGGCCTTCCTGTTTCTTTCAATGCAAAGCCAGTTGCATCAACATGGCAGTGCGGTATTCCAAGCTTGAGGTCTCTTGTTGTATTAATCAATATTTTTGTTTCTTTTTTTGCGCCAGTAAGATGGCATCTTAATTCAAGTGTGTCATCAAGGATTAGAATGTAGTCAGGCTCCCAGACATATCCGCGCGTCCTTATTGGCTCTTTGTCTATCCTGCAGAAGCTTGTGACAGGAGCTCCTTTTCTTTCAGCCCCGTAGATTGCAAAGTCTTGTGTCTGATATCCTGCGAGATATGCTGCCCTTGCAAGAATTTGTGCTGATTTTTTGACTCCCTGCCCTCCCCTGCCGACAATCCTTATTGAAATCATTTTTTGTAGTGCTTCATGAATTTTTCCATCCTGTCAAGCGCTTTCTCTATCCTGTCATATTTTGTTGCGAATGAAAACCTTACGTGGCCTTCGCCAAATCTTCCGAAGTCAATTCCAGGGACAGCAGCCACTTTTGCTTTCTTGAGCATGTTGAGGCAGAATGTCTTGCTGCTTCTCTCAAAGCTTGTTATGTTGCCGAAGGCATAGAATGCTCCTTTTGGCCAGGGTGTGCTTATGCCCATCTCATTTAGCCTTGGAATGATGAGCTTTCTTCTTCTGTCATATTCTTTTACCATTTGTTTTACGTATTTATCTCCTAGGGATAGTGCTTTTGTTGCGAGCATCTGTGATATTGTTGGGGAGCAGATTGTTGTCAGTACATGAACTTCTTTCAGGGCATGTGCCATCTGTTCTGGGGCAACTACATATCCTACTCTGTAACCGCACATTGCAGCTGTTTTTGAAAGCGATTGGAAGGTCATTGTGTATTCATCCATTCCATTGAGTGAGCCGATTGAGATGTGCTTTGCATCATCATAGACTATTTTCTCATATGCTTCATCTGAAAATATCCAGAGGTCATGCTCTACTGCTATGTCTGCGATTTCTTCAAGGATTTTTCTTGACAAGACATTTCCTGTTGGGTTTGCAGGAGAATTGATTAGTATTGCCTGTGTTTTTCTTGGAACTATCTGCCTCTCAATTTCTTCTGGATTCATTGTGTATCCGTCTTCTTCTTTTAATTCTACAAAGCCAGGTGCTGCGTTGAAGAGTTCGAATGTTGAGAGAAATGCCATATATCCTGGGTTTGGCAGGATTATTTCTTCGCCTGCATCAAGGCAGCAGGCTCCTGCCATCATAAGCGCGTCCTGGCTTCCGCATGTAACAACAATATTCTCTGGCTTTGCGATTATGTTGTTGTCTTTCTTTAGCTTCTTTATGATTGCCTCTTTCAGCTCTTTTCTTCCTCCCGGAGGAGAATAATGGTTTACCTTGTCAGCAATCTTTTTTGTATAAGCAACTATTTCTTTTGGTACTGGAAAGTCAGGCTCGCCTGGCCCTAATGAGATTATCTCTTTGTGCTCTACTGCTATCTCAAGAAGTTTTCCTATCTCCAGCTCTGGGAGCTCCTGCTCTCTTTCAGATATATGCACCATCTTTTTTTTAAATCTAGAAAGAACTCTATAGTTATATAAATCTTTCTCTGAATTAATAGCAGACATTTGTTTGTTATATTATTCATCTGCTATTCATGCTCAGAAGACAAAACTATTTTTATTGCTTGATTTTGTCTTCTGCTGAATTATTTCTTCTTATGCCCGATATGTGCCTTTCTTTTTTGCTTTGGCTTTTTGATGTCAAGGTAAATGTCTCTCAGTGACCAGACTGCCCATATGCCGTTGAGAAGCATGAATGGCCAGCTGTCAATTATTGACGCATACCAGACAAGCAGCGCTCCTCCAAGAAAGTTTGTAAAATCATATACTAGGTCAGTGTCTTTCCAAACGTGGGTCTGGTTCATCAAGAACGCAAGAAGAACAAGCACCATTCCGATTAATCCGATCATTAAGGTTATTGTTATCATACTTTAATTGCTTTCTTTACAGATATATAAATTTTACCAAAAAATTAATAAACAAAACATGAAACCTTTTGCTTGAGGTGGTTTTATATGCCAGACAAAATTGATTATCCGACCATGAAAGGTCTTAGGTTTCACAGGAATGCTTGTGTGCTTACAAATACAAAACTTTATTCTCCTGACCATGCTGCTATGAGCGGCATCTGCGCTAACTGCATAATGTGCGGCATGTGCGAAGTGGGTGCAAAGGCAAAATCAGGAAGAACTTTGTTTCCAGCTCCTTTTGGGACAACACAGTTTGGTGCTGAAAAAAGGCTGGCAAATATCTGTGATTTGCAGATAATGCCTGAATTATACGGAGAAGGGCATTTCTTTACAAAAGTTACAGCAGAGACAAAGCTTGGCAGCTTCAAATGCACTGTCCCATTGGTCATTGCAGGCATGGGCTCCACTAAAGTTGCTTCTGACAAGAATGATGAATTGACAATCGGTGCTGCAAAGGCAGGAATCCCAAGAGTTCTTGGAGAGAATTATCTTGTGACTTTTGGAGAGGAAAAGCTGAAGCATACTGTTGAGACTTACAAGAAAAACCAGAAAAAAGGATATGGCGGGATTATCATACAGATTAATGCTAATGAGCACAAGCTCGGCCTGCCAAAGCTCGCAGTGCAGCTTGGTGCTGACGCGATTGAGTTCAAGATCGGCCAGGGAGCAAAGCAGGGGCTTGGCGGAGAAATCCAGTTTGAAGGCAAAGAGCTTGCTGATAAATTCAAGAAAGCAGGATATGAAATCATTGACAAAGGAAATAATAAATATGAAAGGCACGCATTCCCAGGCAGCTTGTCAAGCGAATCATTAAGAGAGACTTTGAAAGAATATGCCAGCTATGGAAAGCCAATATGGGTAAAGACAGGAATGGGCATTGGCATAATCAAGCTTGTTGAGGAGCTTGAGAAGATAAAGAAGGAAGAAAAAATCCCGATAGTCTGCCTTACTGTTGATGGCCATGGTGGCGGAACTGGAATGAGCCCCTGGCTTGTCATGAATGAGATGAATCTTCCCTCAGGAGCATTATTCTCGGTTTTGAAGAAAAAGCCATCATTTGACATTCTTCTTGCAGGCGGTTATGCATCTGGATTTGATGTCGCGAAGGCAATGATGCTTGGGGCAAATGGTGCTGCTATGGGCAGGCCTTTCC
The DNA here is from genome assembly GCA_964354285.1 of uncultured Methanosarcinales archaeon. Lineage (GTDB taxonomy): Archaea > Nanobdellota > Nanobdellia > Woesearchaeales > ARS49 > JAWABT01. Next base: position 39,866 of record CAYGYR010000006.1, read on the forward strand.
TGATTGCAGCAAGGCAGCCGAATGGTATTGAGAATTTCTGCAAGGCAATTGATGAAGAGCTCAGAATGGTCACTGTCACGCAAAAAGCAAACTCTGTTGAGAAGATTGTCGGGAAGAGAAAGGCCTTGTTCGCATTATCAAATGATGCGCGCGAGATGTTCGGGATAACAAACCTGCCTAAAGAAGTTTTGTGAAGCAATCTTTTGCTTCTTTTCTTTTTTCTCCTCTACCTTGCGTCTGCTTGCTCACGTATCACTTCTGCCGTTTCTTCGGTCGTTGCCCCACTGAAAAGCACATTTATAACACTGTCCAGAACTTGTTTAAGTGCTTTTTCACCAGCACGGTCAAAGGCAGTATCCAAGTCAAATGGGCGTTCTAATTCCAATTTTTTCAGCGCTTTAAATGAATCCCGAATCTGGCATTTTAGGCTTTCCAATTGCTTGTAAACAGAATCATCTAAAAAGCGGAAAGCTGTTCCTGCTAATGCCTTTTCTAGAAAAGAATGATATCGCATATATGCATGTATCACATGCTCATTTTCCTGCCCGCATTTTTTCCAGAACTCTTCTGTAAACTCAAAGCCTTCGCGGTCTTCTTGCAGTCCAGCTAATGCCAATAATTCATGTTCAGGATTTTTTGCTTTTAATTTTTCATAATCATCTCTAACCATATACAATTCGCTTGCAATATCATCCATAACAGATGCCATTTTAACACCCCCAGCATAATCAGGGTGTTGTGTTTGCTTAATAAACTTATTGTTTTCCAATCAAAACTTTAATATACCTTTTATTTTATTTCTATACATATGGCAGCCAAAAAAAAGGTGAAAGGCAAAAAGCCAGTCCTTGGTATTGTGTCATTTACTTGCGATGAGGGCTGCCAGTTCGCGATTCTGTTTATTGATGGCATATTTGATTGGCTCAATAAGTTTGATGTTCAATACTTCCATCTTTTGAAGGAAAAGAATAGGAATGCAAAGTTTGATATCATGTTTGTTGAGGGCGCAATAAGCACAAAAACACAGATTAAGAAATTAAAGAAGATAAGGAAAGACAGCAAATTCCTTGTTGCCTTGGGTGCTTGCGCCTGCCACGGCGGTGTTCCTGCGATGAAGAACTTTATCGAGAGCAAAGAGCTTGGCAAATATGTCTGGAACCAGAAAATCCTCAAAGACAGCATTCCAGCAGCAGGAATAGAGAATTACATAAAAGTTGATTACAATCTTTACGGCTGCCCTGTCATAAAAAAAGAGTTTGTTGAGCTCCTTGACGGCTTCCTTAAGGGAAGTATTCCTGAGCAGAAGAAAATACCTGTCTGCGCAGAGTGCCCGAGGCAGGGAAAGCCAGAATGCTTCCTCAGGCAGAAGGTTGAGTGCCTTGGCCCTGTATCCAGAGCAGGATGTGATGCAATCTGCCCTAAGAATAATGTTCCTTGCATGCTCTGCAGAGGGCCATTGCCAACTGCAAATTTTGCAGGTGAGGTTGCGCTGTTCAAGAGCTTTGGGCTTGATGAGAAAGCAATCAAGGACAGGATAAGGATGTTCAAGAATATAGAGTTATAATTATATGAAAAAAATAAATATCAATTACATAACGAAAATAGAAGGCCATGCCAAGCTGCACATCAAGATAGACAAAGGAGAAATCAAGGATGTAAAGCTTAACCTGTTTGAGGGCTCAAGATTTTTTGAGGGCATTCTGAAGACAAAGCGGTTTAATGACATGCCGCATATCGCCTCAAGAATCTGCGGCATATGCTCTCCTGTGCATCACCTTACCTCTACCAAAGCAATTGAGAAGGCATTTGGAGTCCAGCCTTCTGCGCAGGCAAACCTGTTGAAAGAGATGCTCAATATTGGCGGGACAATACAGAGCCATGTCCTGCATCTGTACTTTTTGATGCTTCCTGATTACACTGGGCACTCAAATGCAGTTGAGATGGCAAGAGACCATCCGCAGCATGTAAAAAATGCCCTGTGCATAAAGCAGTCTGGAAATGCGATTGTTAACCTGATTGGCGGAAGGGACATCCATCCTTACACTCTTGTTCCAGGAGGATTTTCAAGAATACCGACAAAAGAGCAGTTCAGTGATTTGCTAAAAAGATTGAAAGGCTGCGTTGAGAACGCAAAAGATGCTGTTGAATTGTTCTGCGGTCTCGATTACCCGAAGTTTGAACGGAAAACAAAGCATTTTGCCCTCAAGGGAAAAACTTATTTTGCGCCGACTGAAAAGATTGCCTGCACGGGCGCAGATGAGTGTTTTGCTGTTCCTGACTATGAAGCTCACTTCAAGGAATATTTCAAGCAAGGCTCAACATCAGAGTTTGCCAAGGCAAATGAAAAAGATTACATGGTTGGTGCATGGTCAAGAATACTTAATAACAAAGAACTGTTGTCCAAGGATGCAAGAAACAGGGCAAGATGCATCCTTCCAAGAGAGCATAATCCGTTCATGAACAATCCAGCCCAGGCAATTGAGATTCTTGAAGGCATGAGCAGGTGCATTGAGATTATTGAGACAACTGATTTCAAGGACGAAAAGCCACCATTGTTCAAGCCAAGGGCAGCAACAGGTGTTGGCGCGAATGAGGCTCCCAGAGGAATTTTGTTCCACAAGTATTCTTTTGATGCAAAAGGAAACTCAACCTTTGTCAACATAACAACCCCGACAACACAGAACCTTCCTAATCTCGAGGATGACATCAGGCACTTCCTTCCTTCACTGCTTGACAAGCCAAAAGAAGTGATACAGCTAGAGATAGAGAAATTAATCAGGGCTTATGATCCTTGCATTAGTTGTGCTACTCATTTCTTGGAGATTGTTTGGGAAAAATCATAGATTTTTCACAAACCCTTCTGAATTCGTTAGAATTCAGATTTGGTTTGGGAGTAATTATTTACTCAGTAATTTGCTCATATCCGCAGATTCTTTTTATGAATGCCTCTAGTTTGCTTATGCTTTCCTTTGCATGCTGCCCGATCTCTTCTGGAGTGAGAGTCTTTCCTTTTAGTCCATTTGCGTAATTATCAACCATGCATAATGCAGCGTATTTCAGTCCAAGCTCTCTTGCTATTGTTGCTTCTGAGCCCATAGTCATTCCAACAATATGCCCGAATGCCTTGAGAAGCCTTATCTCTGCTTTTGTCTCGAGCCTTGGCCCTGTTGCCTGGACATAAACACAGTCTGCTGCGCAGATTGTTTCATCTTTTGGAAGATTATCAATTATCAATGCCTGTAAATCCACATCCAGCTCTGGCACAACATGTTTTACAGATTCCTTGCTGTATATTGTTGCTCTGCTCCAGAAATCAATGTAATCACTTGGAATGCAGAATGTTCCTGGCCTTATGTTTTCTTTTAGGCTTCCTACTGAGCATATTCCAATTATTTTCTCAATGCCTTTGCTCTGCAATGCACGCAGGTTTTCTTCGTGATCGATTGCATGCGGAGGATGATAATACACAGCTCCATGCCTTTGCAGGATAAATGTGTCTTTGCATCTTTTCACGCCCAGGCTCCACGGATTTGTGGCTTCTCCAGACAAGCTTTGAATCCATTCAGAAGTATACAGTCCAGAGCCAACAATAAGTCCTAGTTTTTCCATATTCTCCCACCCCAGTTAAGTTTGAAATTTTATATTATACTTAACATATTGCTCGGTTTATATAACTTTTGACTTTTTCTTTTATCTCTGCAATCTTTCCCTGCATCGGGATTCCTATGATTGTAACTTTTCCTATCTCCCCGATTGCCTTTCTCAATTTCAATTCTGTCCCAATATCAAAATCATGTGCAGATATTGGATGGAATTCTTTTATCTTTTCAACATCATCAATAATCGTAACATCTTTTATTCCTTTCACAACATCAAGAATAACAATATCTCCGTCTATTCCTTCCAAAGAATCTGCTTTAACAAATTCAACACCTTTTATCTTTATCTCATCAGCCAGTTTCTTTGCAAGAGAATCTTCTTTTATGAATTCATTTCCGAAACAGTAGATTTTCATGAAGAGAGATAATGAAAAGTTATTTATATTCTTTGTTATTTTACAGTATGATGGCAGAAAACAGTTATCCTAAAGAAGCTATTGACTGGCTGGCTAGCTTAGGATTTGAGTACAACAAACATCCAGACCTTGGCAAGATCCTGATTGAAAATGCAAAAATCACTGCAGTTATTGCGCGGGCTGCCCAACAAGATTGTAATCATCTATTTAGGTACGTATTGCCTGCTTTTGAGCTGCGCATAAGAACAGCAGCAGACCTTGCTGCATTTGCAGAGATTGCAAAGGTTGCTGGCGAAGCAACAAATTCTGTTTTCACAAGCTTGATAAGTTTGATTAACCTTCTGGATACAGACACAATCAAGAATCTTGCAGAGCTTGCACGAAACGCAGGGCCAAACAATATTGTGTATATATTCCGCTATGGCCTTCCTGATATACAAGGCATTCTTAATGCAGGAAACATAATGCAAGCAGGCACGCTTTTCTTGGAGCTTGCCCGAGCAGCAGGTGAAAACGCAGGCCACGTTTTTGTTTTGCTTCTTCCGCATGCAAAGAATTTTATCAGCTCAATCAATCACATTCTGCCTGTTGGTTATGCTTTAATCGAAGCACGGAAGCAGGGCATAAGGCAAGGGGAACTTGAGGGTTTTATTCGCGGCTTTTTGGCAGCGAAGCATGCGCCTTCTTATGATTTGCTGAGGAGAGCTGCATAAGCTATTCATTTCCAAAACAGTAGATTTTCATTGCAGTGTGATAATCCAAAAGTATTTATATTCTTTATTGTTTTTTGCTTATTATGAATAAATGGGGTTATTTATTTGTTCTGCTCACTGCTCTTGTCAGTGGTGTCTCTATCTTTCTTAACAAGTTTGCTGTGAAGGGAATTAATCCTTATGTCTTTACTTTCTCTAAGAATGTTCTTGTTGTGCTTTTCCTATTTTCATTATTGATTTTTTTCAAGGAAATCAAAACATTCAAGATATTAAACAGGATGCAGTGGTTTAAGCTTATCTTGATTGGCTTCTTTGGCGGCTCTATTCCTTTCCTTTTGTTCTTTAAGGGGCTTTCCATGAGCGCAAGCCCTGCTGCTTCCCTGCTTCACAAGTCTATGTTTTTCCTTGTCGCGCTTCTTGCAGTGCTTTTCTTGAAAGAACGGCTGAACAAAGGATTTGCTGTTGCAACATTGCTTTTGTTTGCAGGCAATTTCCTGCTGCTTGAGACAAAATACTTTGCTTTTGGTATTTCTGAATTGTTCATACTCGCTGCTGTTGTTTTCTGGTCTGTTGAGACAATTATTTCAAAACATGCTTTGAAAGAAATTCCTTCAAATGTTGTTGCTTTTGGCAGGATGTTTTTTGGCTCTTTATTTATTCTTGTTTTCCTTGCTGCAACAGGGAATCTTGCTGATATTGCTGCATTAAGTGTTCCTCAGCTTGGCTGGATTGCTTTCACTTCTGTATTGCTTCTGCTTTATGTCACAACATGGTATGCTGGCTTGCAGAGAATTCCTGCGTCAATTGCTTCCTGCATTCTTGTGCTTGGCAGTGCAATAACAACTGCGCTTTCATTTGCTTACTCTGGCTCTTTTAGTCTTGTTGAGCTTGCTGGCGCTGCTTTGATAGTTTCTGGTGTTGTCCTTGCTGTTGGCTATTCTTATTTTGTGTCCAAGCTCAGGTTTTTGCTTCTCTCTAAGAATTAGACTTTCTCAACTGCATAACCGTAATGGACCATGACTGAATCTCCCACTTTTGCATTGCGGTAGAGTGTCTGAACGTTTCTTACGTCTCCTTCACCTAAGTCTGCTTTGAATACATCGCCTATCTGTTTTTCCAGCTTTCCTTTTTTTACAAGGCAGAGACGTCTTATCATTGCTGGCAGGTCTGGGCTTATTGCCTCTGTGTGCCTGTGCCAGAAGTATTCGCGTATTGTTTCGATGCTCCAGCAATTCTCAGGATTTATTTTTTTCAGTTCAATGAATGCTTTTGCAAATGTTTTCTCAAGATAAGCCCGGTCCATAGGAGTGTCTGTCTCTACTGCTTTTTTCATCTCCTGCCATTCTTCTTCTGTTATTTTTTTTCTGAAATCAACAAGAACTCTTGCACAGGGGAATGCGTATCTCATAAAATAAACTTCAGGCAACATCTTCCCACCCCTTAAGGCTTTCAAGCGCCTCTTCTTTAGATATCTTTTGCACAATTATTTTTGCAGAAACAAAAACATAATCTCCCACGCTATATTCTCCTTCAATTATTTTTGCTTCTCTTGTCTGGCCAGGATACTCTACTGTTGCATTGTCTCCTTTGATTTTCACAATCTTTCCTGGAATTGCAAGGCACATTTTATTCAACAATTACTTCTTTCAGAACAATGTCTTCGCCAGAGAGAATCTTTGGGATTTTCTGGCATTTTGGGCACTCAAACAGCACAACATCATGCTCTTTCTCAGTTATCTTTGGAGCTCCCTTGAATCCGCACCTGCACTGCACAGCTGCAGGCATTTTCCTGGTTTCTATCTTCCAGCCAGTCATCTCTTTAAGTTTTGCCTCAAGATCTTCTGCAGGAAGGCCTGCCAAGTCGCCTACTTCAATTATTATCTTCTTGACGCTTCCCTGCTCTTTGGCTTTCTCTATGATTCTTTGCGCGATAAATACTTCGTGCATATGCTCGTTTATCATGTAGCAGTTTATAAGTCTTTCGTGAAAACATTTTTATACCCGTACAATATAATTGTAAAAATGCCAAAAAAGAAATGTGTAAAGAAGAAATGCAGCTGCGGCGTTTGCTGATTTTTATTTTAACTTAAAATGAAAAAAGACGTGATTATTGTAGGTGCAGGTCCTGCTGGCTTGAGTGCTGCAGAGGTTCTTGCAAGGGAAGGAAAGGATGTTCTTGTTCTTGAGCAGAAGAAAATAATTGGCGACAAGGTCTGTGCAGGCGGGATAAGCCTTAAAGACCTTGAGCTCGGGATTCCAAAATCCTTGCTGCAGCGCTCTTTCAAAAAAGTTATTGTCCATTCCCCTAAAGAGACAGTTGAAGTCAAGCTCGATAAGCCATTCATGGCAACAATTGACAGGAAAGATTTGGGAAAATGGCTTGCACGAAAAGCAAAAAAAGCAGGTGCAGAAATAAGAACAGAGACCTCGGTCCTAAATATTGGACATAATTTCATCAGAACAGCTGAGAATAAAATAAATTTTGATTATCTTATTGGCGCAGATGGGGCAAACAGCATTGTCAGAAGGCATCTTGGCCTTCCAACTAAAAAAGTGCTTGAGGCATTCCAGTATATTCTGCCCCAGAAATTTAAGGATATGGAGCTTTATTTTGACGCAGACAGGTTTGGCCCCACATATGCCTGGATATTTCCGTATGCAAAAACAACTTCGATTGGCAGCGGCGCTGACCTGCAATACAAAAAATTTCCTGCAATAAACATAAAGAAGAATCTTGATTCCTGGTGCAGGCAAAAAAAGTTTGATTTAAAAAATTCAGTTTTCCAGGCGCACACAATAAATTATGATTACCGAGGCCACGAGTTTGGCAGCAAGTTTCTTGTGGGCGATGCAGCTGGCTTTGCTTCCGGCCTCACTGGCGGCGGAATGTACCAGGCAATGCGCTCTGGGATAGATGTTGCAAAAAAGATTCTTGACCCCAAGTATGATTGCCCTGGCATAAAAAAGCTGCTGAGAGTTAAAGCAATAGAGGAAACTGTCCTTGGCACATTAATGATAAACAAGACCTGGACAAAGATAGAGCATTACCTGATACTGAATTTAATCAAGTCAAAGTGGATGAACCAGAAGATAGCAGAGCACGTTCAGTAGTAAAAACAGAAAAGTATTTAAATAGGAACTTCATTTTTCATTTAAAAAAAAAGGGGTGTATAATAATGGCTAAAGCAAAACCAAAGTTAAAATTTCATAAAACAGAGCTGTCAGCGGCGCTTTTGGATCACAACCCGGACAATAGTGTTAAACTGGCAATGTGGGGCGTTGTGGCAATCTTCGCGATTGTCCTGCTCGTGCTTTATTTTGCCGGCATGCTTTGATTAAGTCAAAGGAATTAACATATGAAGAAAGATGATTTTATTCTTATTATTATAATTTTAATTATCATTATTGTGCTGGCTTGGATAATAGCAAATCTCGATGTTCTTTTCCCAGCACCAACTGCAAAAGGGCTTGTTGAGTCGCTTGTCAAATAAATTAAGTGCATAACTGGAAAATGAAAGAGATAGCAATATCTGAAAAATGAAAAATACTGCAATATCCGAATTAAAGAATTCATTTAAGCTTGTATTCCAAAACAAGCTTAAGCTGTTTGCTTGTGTCATTGCAGAAATACTTTTCTTTTTCATTTACGGGCTTGCCACAGCGCCAATTTACCAGAAGCTTGTGCAGTACACTAACATCATCGGGGCTCTTGCCTCAGATGCTTTAACAGCTGCTGCAAGGGAGCAAAACAGCGTGATGTCTGTTCTTTTCAGCGAAGCAATAAAGCCTTATTTGATAAATGTTCTTTTATTGCTGCTCCTGCTTTGCGCAGTTGCTTTCCTGCTTTACTGTGTATTCCACTCTTTTATCTGGAATATGTCTCTTTCAATGTCTGGCAGGAAAATCAGGTATCTTGATTATCTTAAGAAATTCATGCTTGTCAACACGGTCTGGCTTTTGTTTTTCATTGTTTATTATTTTGCAGGCTTTGCAGTTGACATTAGAAGTGCTGCGATAAAGACAATTGCCCAGGCAACCCCTTCAAATGCGCTGCATATTGTTTTGAGCGCTTATCTTGTCATCATTTTTTATTTTGCAGTAATATCCTATGTTGAATTAGGCGCAAAGAAAAGTTTTGGTTTTGGCGTGAGGAACATAAGGGAGCTTCTTCCTGCATGGCTCATCATTGCCGCGTATTTCTTGATACTGCAGCTGGTTCTTTCGCAGGTGATGCAGCTCAACTATACTGCTGGCATTGCTGTCGGAATAATTATCACAATCCCTTCTTTGACTATTGCAAGAGTTTATATATCCAGAGTGATTCAAAAAACATAAAATGTTTTATCACACATTAGATCCAGTCATTGCAAATATCGGGCCTCTCGAAGTAAGATGGTACGGCCTGATGTATGTTCTTACTTTTATCATTGTTTACTTTTTTGTGCGGGCTGCTGTAAAGCACAAGAAAATCAAGCTAACTCTTGATGATGTTGATTCATTGATGGTCTGGCTCACAATTGCGATGATTGTCGGTGCAAGAATTTTTGAGGTATTGTTCTATAATCCTGGTTATTATTTTGCAAATCCAAAAGAGATAATTGCAGTCTGGCATGGGGGCCTTAGCTTTCACGGCGGTCTCGCCGGAGTTCTTATAATCGGCTACATTTTTGCAAGAAAGAAAAAAGTCAGCTTCCTTCACTTGTGCGACATATTCGTTGTTCCTTTGGCTTTAGGCCAGGCATTAGGAAGGCTAGGTAATTTCATCAATGGAGAGCTTTACGGCAGGATAACTGATTTGCCATGGGGAGTTAAGTTTCCTGGCGCAGAGGGCTTCAGGCATCCTTCACAGCTTTACGAAGCAGCATATGATTTGGTGATTTTTGCTTTCCTTTACTTCCAGAGAAACATGAAGAGGCCTCATGGTTATTTTATTGCATGGTTCCTTATTCTTTACTCGATATTCAGGTTCTTTACAGAATTTGTGCGCGAGCCAGAGATTATGCTTGGCCCTCTTACGCTTGCGCAATGTCTTAATATTCCTATGTTTGTTGCAGGTGCTTATCTGCTGTATAGGATTAGAAAATCTTAGTTTGGAAGGAATATTTCTTTGAGTTCTTCTGCTACCGCGTCGAATTCATATGTTATTTGGCTTCCTGTGTATACTTTGACTTCCCAGCCAAGCTGGCCGGCAAGGTTGCGCTTGACAGCATCTTTGCTTCTTTGAGCATGGGTCTTGTGCGATTCCTGGCCGTCAAGCTCTATCATTACTTTCTTTTGTTTTCTGTAATTTATGACTGCAAAATCAAACCGCACTACTGTGCCGCCATCGCCGCTATAGGAGCCTGCATTGCTTACTCTGTACAAATCATTTTCTTTTTTAACCCAGAATTTTTTGTCTGTTCCGCATAATTGCGGGATTAGCGCTGGATTTTTATCATCAGAATAATAATTTTCCAGCCAGTGCTCTGCAAGCTTCTGCTCGATTCCTGGCTCTGCCAATTGCTCTAAAACACTCTTTAGGTCAGTGCTGTGCTTTGTTCCCAGCTCCTTGTTTGCATGCTTTATGCTCCAGGGGTCATATTCGCCCAGCAGCGCAGCGAATTCTTCATCGCTTATGAAGCCATATCCGCCTTCAAGCTCCTTCAGCCCGAAGTTAATGTCGTATTCATGCTCATGATATATCCCGAAATGGAGTCTTTTCTCAAGAGGAGTATTCCTGCCAAACAGCTCTGGCTTTTCCTGCTGGTAATCTGCTGCCCATTGCTGCAGCTTTTGCCTGTTACCTGCATCTGCAAACCAGGCTTTTTGCTGTTCAGTGATGTATTTGGCTGTGCTTATATTTGCATAGAACTTTTCAATAAGATTTTCTGGGTTGTAGAATTTTCCGCCTGACTTCAGCTGCGCGTCTTTGTACTGGAAAAGCTTGCCAAAGCACTCAGCATCAAGCGTCCCCCTGTTGAAATACTTCCCCATCTTCTGCTTCATTTGCAAAGCACATATAAATATTTTGCTTCCCTGCAGGGAAAGGTTTATATATTCATAAAACACTAAAATATTATTACTTACTGAATACAAAATGGCAAAACCTGTTAAAAGAAAAGCAAAAAAAGCTTCAAGAAAAATCAAGGTAAAGAATGCTGCAAAAGCAAAAAAGAAAATAAAAGCAGTTAAGCATGCAGCTGTGGTCATATTCACATCTCCGACATGCACTTACTGCAGGCTTGCAAAGCAATTTCTTGATAAGCACAGCATACAATACATAGAGAAAGATGTCTCAAAAAACCACAACACGGTGCAGGAACTGATGAGCAAGTCAGGGCAGATGGGAGTTCCTGTTGTTATTATCGGCGATATTGTCATTGTCGGCTATGATGAAGTTGCAATGAAAAAAGCCCTGAAAATTAAGTGAAGACGAGAAAAATATCAAAACAAAACATTTATAAATAAGTTCTTGCTGAATCATTTTAACCAAGACCAAAGGGGAATTTATTATACGGGGGATTTGTTTTTTTATGGCACAAAAGCGGGATACGATCATTCCCAAGGCACCTATTGCGCGGCTTGTTCAGAAAGCAGGCGCAAAAAGGGTTAGTGCCGAGGCAGTTGATTTTCTTGTCGGAATTCTCGAGGAAAGGGCTCTTGATGTCGCAAAGCAGGCTGTGAAGATATCAAAGCATGCAGGAAGGAAGACAGTGAATGACGGGGATGTAAAGCTGGCTGTGCGCGTGTGAAAAGCTTTTTAAAGAAAATTAAGTTCTTTCTAACTTATGGGCCGGTAGTTAAACCTGGTATAACGCGCCGCTGGCAGCGGTGAGGCCGCGGGTTCAAAAACGTCAGACGTCTGACGCCAAACGTTTGACGTATGAAAGTCCCGCCCGGTCCATTTATTTTTTTTAACGATACCTTTTTAAAGGGCAACTTCATTCCTTATTAAAGGGGGTAAAATGGTTAAAGCAATCTTATTTGATTTTTGGGGAACTCTTGTAGAGAATGGTACGTATTCGCCTTTGAGGCAGACATATACTATTCTGCGTGTAAGGATGCCTTTCTCTCTTTTTGTCGTCAAGCTTGAGAGTGTTTTCATGACAAAGAAATTTGAGGACCAGGCATCTGCTTTTACAGAGGTTTGCAAGGCATTTAACATTGACCCGCATCCAGTCTTGATTGACAGGTTAATTGGTGTCTGGAACAAGAACAAGCTCCTGGCGCAAGTGTACCCAGAGACAATAGCTGTTCTTGAGGATTTGAAGAAGGAGAAATACAAGCTTGCAATCATATCTAACTGTCCTTTTGATTCTGTCGAGCCAGTCCTTGAAAAATTTGACTTGGCAAAATATTTTGACGTGATTATCATGAGCTGGGAAACCGGCAAGTTAAAGACAGACAAGGATTTTTTTGAGGATACTTTGAAGAAACTGAAGATAAAGAAGAAAGATGACGCGATTGTTGTCGGCGACAGCATCCCAACAGATATTGAGGGTGCGAAGAATGCCGGCTTGAGGGCAATCCTTGTTGACAGGAAAGAGTCAAGAGACCATCCTGATAAGATATGCAATCTTAATGAATTAAAACCACTACTAAAATGATTCAAGATATAAGCTTCAAAAACAGCAAAGGCCACACCTTGATGGGTGTTCTGTACGTCCCTGAGAAGAAATACATGCAAAAATATCCTGCAGTGATTGTCTGCCATGGTCTTGGGGGAAATAAAGATGCTAAAAACAAAGTTGCTTTGGCAGAGTCCTTATTCGAAGAAGATTTTGCTGTTCTGAGATTTGATTTTTCAGGTCACGGAAAAAGTGAAGGAGATTACAAGGATACTGTATTTACTCAGGAAGTAAATGATGTAAAATCAGCAATTGATGCAGTTTATTCTCTTACTAAAATTGACAGGAAAAGATTGGGGCTTGTCGGCCATTCCCTGGGCGGTGCAGTAACCATCATAGAAGCTGCAACAGACAGCAGGATAAAAAGTGCCGCAACAATAGCCGCAGTCACAGATATGCAAAAGCCTTTAAGTATGGTTGGTAAAAGCAAAATAAAAAAGTGGCAAAAAACAGATGCTTTGCATGTAGAGGGAGGAATACTGCGGTATTCTTTCATTGCAGATTTCAACAAATATAATGTGCTGGAATATGCAAAGAAAATAAAAATTCCTTTTTTAGTTATACACGGGACAAAAGATTTTGATGTTGGAATGCACCAAGCAAAAGAGATTGCGCGAATGGCAAAAGCGCCATTAAAAGTTGTTAATGAAGACCATGACTTTGGTCAGGAATCAATAACAGCTGCTGTTGAGTGGTTCAAGAAAACATTAAAGTGATTCTTATGGATGGGTGCATTTTCTGCAAGATAATAAAGGGAGAGATTCCCTGCCAGAAAATTTATGAAGACGATAAAGCTCTCGCATTTCTTGACATTAGCCCTGTAAATAAAGGCCACGCTCTTGTTGTTCCAAAGAAGCACTCAATGGATTTATTAGAGGCAGATGATAAAGAATTGTCTGCAATAATTTCTGCGTGCAAAAAGGTTGCAAATGCCTGCATGAAAGGGCTTAAAGCAGATGGAATCAGCCTTGATGTCAGCACAAAGCCAGCTGCAGGCCAGGTTGTCATGCATACTCATTTTCACATAATTCCGCGATGGAAAGATGACGGATTGAAGCACTGGCCAAGGAAAAGCCTCCTTGCTGAAGAGATGAAAAAAGTCCAGGAAGCAATAAAGAATTCTCTGTAAACAATAACTTTTAAAAAGCCCTTGTCATTTCTCTCTCCTAATGGCGGCGACGTAGCTCAGCCTGGTTAGAGCGACGGTTTCATAAGCCGTAGGTCGCGAGTTCAAATCTCGCCGCCGCCAATCTTTCTTTTTTTTGATCGCTTTGAATCGTTCATAGTCTGCGCGACATCGTGAGGATGAGAGAAGAGTCTTTCCTCTGTTTGCGCTAGCAAACAGCTGATTAATTGCTTCTCGAGCCTGAACGAAGAGCGCATTTTAATCAAATTTTCCCAAAATTTGGTTCAAATCTCGCCGCCGCCAATCTTTCTTTTTTTCTTAACTTTCAAAAACTTTATAAACCCCCACTCTGTTCTTTCCACTATGAGAGAAGTTTATGTTGTATCATTGACGAACACAAGGAAAGCAGAGGAAGCTCTAAGACAAGACGACCTTGTCGGAAGGCAGAGCATCTTCGTCAGGGGAGCCCAGTCTATTGGAATGAAAGGAGAGAATTTCATAATAATTGACGGCAGCGAGGTTGCCCTGAAGAAAGCAGCAGAGCTTTTGAAAGGCCTTGCTGAGAAAGCCAAGAACAAGGATGAGGTTCTTAAGAAGTTTGATGAGATAGAGAATCAGTCTGCCTCTGGCCTTGGATCCATCTTTGGTTAGAAACAATATTTTTATTTCTTGATTTTTTTGTTTTTATAAGTAAAACTTTTAAAAAGGCAGGCGTTTTACATCATTTTATTGCCGCCATGGCATACTCGCAGAACAAGTTCTGCGGTCGCCAGTGCCGGCTCATTAAAACTCGCCGCCATGGCACAACCTGGTAATGCGCCACCCTGGAATGTCTCAATGCAATCATTGAGGCCAAATTCAAGCAAGGTGGTTCCCGCAAGGGTTTCCCGGTTCAAATCCGGGTGGCGGCGTAACTTTTATATTCCCAAACATTAAACTTAGTGAAAAAAGAGGTAAAATGAGAAAAATACTGCTCTTATTCGCAATCTTGCTTCTTATCACTTCTTGCACTAAAGAGACAGAGGTTCAGCCTCCTGTTACTCCGCCTGTAATTCCTCCTGTGCAGCCGCCTGTCCAGCCAGAACAGCCGCCTGTCCAGCCGCCAGTCACTCCTCCTGTTACTCCGCCTGTTACAGAGCCAACACCGCCTGAGCAAGGAATTGTCTCTAATCTTCCTGTGTGCGATATCATCGGCAAGATAGGCCATGTTTACTCAGAAGCAAGCATAGGTGGGACTTACATTCCTGGCCAGCAGATAACAAATGAGCAGTCAGAAGACTTAAGTGTTTGCTATCCTTATTTCTTAAAGACAGCTGCAACAACTGCAAGTGTCTGCTGTATTATTTAATCTAGTATATTTTTCTTTTAATTTTTCAATAAGAGAGTAATCAATTGTGCTTTGTGTCAGCTGTTCTACCCTGTGCGCATCAGCACTTGTTGTCACAACCAGGCCTAATTCCTTTGCCAGTTTGTTGTAATACTCTGTTTCCTCAGGAGTATGTTTTCTGCTGTTTGCTTCTATTCCTGCAAGGCCGTAATTCTCTGCAAGGTTTTTGATTATGTGGTCGTCTTTTCCCATGTCAAGGTCATAGCCGGGGTGCGCAAGGACTTTTATTCCGCTTACGAGTTTTGCGAGGTTCCTGAATTCTATTTTTTCAAGGGGAATGTATGCTGGCTTGTCTCTTGAGATGTATTCGTTCATGAAATGCCTTGAGTCTGTTATTCCTTTTTCAGCAAGCATTTTCCTGTTCTGCTCAAAGCCCAGCACAAAATCAGCGATGTTTCCTCTCGATAAAGCAGCGCATTTCCTGGCAAGCTCTTCCCCTGGGCAGTAAAAGCCCTGCCTCTCGAGGTTTTCTGCAACTTTTACTGCCCGCGTGTTTCTTGTCTTTTTAATGCTGTCAAGAGCGTCAAGAAATTCCTGCCCGTATTCAGGATAGTAGATAAGCATGTGCAGGCTCTGCCCGAGGTGTGTTGTTGTGAGCTCTATTCCAGGGATGACCATTATTCCTTCTTTTTCGAGCTGCCTGAAGCTTTCAACTGCATCAAGGATATCATGGTCAGTAACTGCAATGAACTCCAGGCCGCTCTCAAGGACATCTTTCGGGGTTATCCAGCCGTCAGATGCCTTTGTGTGCAGGTGTATTTGCCCGTTCATAGCGTTTGAACAGCCATGACACAGCATATACTTTTTGAATATTGAATATATTTTAGTATATTCGAATATATTTAGAAAACTTTATATATTCCATTCACTTTACTGTCTGGCATGAAGAGGAAAATAATCAAGCAGGGGGCAGGAACACTCACGATATCGCTGCCTACAAGCTGGACCAAGCTGTTCAGGCTCAAGCAGGGGGATGAGATTGATGTTGTGCAGGAGAGTAATGTCCTTGTTGTCTCGACAAAAGAGCAGCTGAGGTCAAAAAGCGTAGAGCTTGACTTGAGCGGATTCAGCACTCCGATGATTTGGATTTATCTTGCAAATGCTTACATCAGGGGCGATGACGAAGTAAAAGCGATTTTTGATGACCCCAGGATAATGAATGAGATATCAAGAGCATCAAATGACTTTATTGGTTTTGAGGTGATAGAGCAGGGCAAGAAGCACTGTGTGCTGAAAGACCTTTCTGGCACGACAGAGGTTGACCTTGACATGATTCTGAGGAGGATTTTCCTTCTTATTCTCTCTGTCGCAGAGGAGGGTTTGGAAGCCCTGAACAAGAAAGACATTGTCATGCTTAACCAGGTGCTCTCGCAGAGGGACCACGAGGTTAACAAGCTTATCAGTTTCTACCTGAGGAACCTGAACAAAAGGGGGCTTGGTGATTTCCAAAAGGCAATGCATTACCACACTATTGTAAATTTTATAGAGCATCTTGCAGATGAATATACTCGGCTTTACAATGAGATTGAAAAGCCAGTATGCCCTGAGAGTGCAAAAACATTTGATGATGTCGTGAAGCTGACAAGGGATTTCTATGACCTGTTCTACAAGTATAATGTTGCCCTGGCACAGAAGATAAGGGATAAAAGAGATCAGATAAGGGCTAAAACAAACAAGCTGATGCTGAACAAAGGGCTTAATGAGATAAGGTTCCTTTACAGGGTCAAAAAGATTGCAGAATTGATATATGATATTGAGAAGATTCATGTCGGCGGGCAGATTTAATTTTTTAAAATTATAAATTTAAATAAATAGAAATGTTTATATTCTACTGCTATTCTCTCTAATTCATGGGCAGAAAAAAATCAAAAGGATTATTTTACTATATTTGGATGATGTTCTATGGCGTAGGCCTTGCTGTGTTTTATATCATAAAATATCTCTTTAAGGGGATATTTACCGTCTTTAAGTTTGGTGCGAAAACAACTGCAACTGCAGTCAAGAAATCAGCTGAAAAGAGAGCTGTTGCAAAGGCAGAGAGCGCCAAGCCAAAAGTTACTGCAAAATATGCTGGCCTGGAAGAAGCAAAGGCAATTTCAGGAGACCTTAAGCAGTTTGAGCACAAGGTAATGCATGCAGAGAGCACAATCGGAATAATCCTCGGTGCGCGAGGCACAGGAAAGAGTGCTATCGGAATGAAACTCATGGAGAATGTCCATGCAAGCACAGGCAAAAGCGTTTTTGCAATGGGCTTTAACCCAGAGGACCTGCCTTCCTGGATTAAGGTTGTTGAGGGCATTGACCAGATAAGCAATGATTCTTTTGTTCTTGTTGATGAGGGCGGAATAACCTTCAGCTCAAGAAAATCAATGTCAAATGCAAACCAATTGCTTTCATCATTGCTTTTGATTGCAAGACACAAGAACATCAGTGTTCTTTTCATTACACAGAACAGTTCTAACTTAGAGGTCAATGTCTTGAGGCAGGCTGATTTTCTTATACTGAAGCCGTCTTCATTGCTGCAGAAAGATTTTGAGAGGAAAATAATAAAAGAGTTGTATGAATCAATCGAAGCTGACTTTGATAAATTAGAAGATATTAAAGGGATGACTTACATCCATTCAGACAGTTACAGAGGATTTGCAACAAATGAGCTTCCTTCTTTCTGGAGCACTAAAGTTAGCAAGGCGTTTAAGGAGAAGAAGTAAGAGCTTTTTTTGCTATCCTGTATAATACTTCCAGACCTTTGCTTGTTTTCTTCAAATGAAACTTTGGTTTCCATTCAAGCTCTGCAAGAGAGTCTGAGATTGTGAAAATAGCTCCGATAGGGATTTTTCTGTATTGTGCGACTGCAAAAAGTGCAGATGCTTCCATCTCAACTGTTGCAACACCTTCTTTCTGGTACTGTCTCGCTTCCTTGACTGTTTCCCTGTATGGTGCGTCTATTGTCCAGCTCGTTCCAATAATGTATTTCTGGCCAAGCTTTTTCAGGGCATTCTCTATTTTTGCAGTCATTTCTTTTGATGCATATGCGTATTTGGTGTGCTTTATGTAATGATGAGAGGTTCCTTCGTCTCTTATTGCGCGGTTGCAAACGATTATATCACCGACATCAAGATTTTTTTGTATGGTTCCAGCTGTTCCGATTGTCACAAATCTTTTCACGCCCCATGCAATGAGCTCTTCAAGGACTACGCAGGCAACTGGCGCGCCTATTCCAAAGTTTCCTGTGATTCCTATTTTATTTTTTGTTTCTGGAAGCAAATACAGTTTGCCGCCAAAGCCCTCCAGCTCTTTTGTTTTGTGTGTTTGCAATACATGTTTCATCAGGCTATTGCTATAACAAAGTATGATTCCTTCAGGAGGCATTCCAGCAGGGCACCTTCCTGTTTTCTTTGCATAGCTAACAAAATCAGCTGGCTCTATCATAGACTGCTCTGCATGTTTTCCTTTTAAGTTTGGGAATGCCATAAAGTAAATGAAATTTTTATTATATTTAAAGCTGTTGTCTAAATACAAATACTTGTCCTTCGGACATCTAGGCTCGCAAAACTTTGTTTTGCTCACGATTGTATATTTCTGACTGTTTCGCACGACTTTGTGAGTGCGAGAGAAGAGTAGAACATCTGTTTTTCGCAAGAAAAACAGCCGATAAAATGCTTCTCAAGCATGAACAAGGAGTGCATTTTGATCCTAACTTTCTCAAAGTTAGTCTCTGTGCCCCCTGGCACCCAACTGAGGATTTACTAAAACACTTATTCTCTATGAAAACCTTTTTAAACACACCCTAACTAATCCGATGTAAACGCCCCTGTAGTCTAGTCCGGCCAAGGATGGAGCCCTCTCGAGGCTCAGACCCGAGTCCGAATCTCGGCGGGGGCATATAATGAAATTAACAAAAGAGGATAAGGAATTACTTGAGGAAGCTAAGCAAATAGTCATAAAATCAAGACCTGTTAATTTAATTGATACTGGCAAAGTTGGCTCTGCATTGATAACTCCAAAAGGCAGTATATTTAGAGGAGTTAGTTTGGGATTCTATTGCGGAATTGGGTCTTGTGGAGAATACCAGGCAATTGGCTCTATGATTTCAAATGGTGAAAAAGAAATTAAGACAATTGTTGCGGTTTGTTATGACAAAAAAACAAATAAATATTCTGTAGTTCCGCCTTGCGGCAAATGCAGAGAAATGATTTTGCAAGCAAGCAAGAAAAATCAAAATACTGAAGTAATTGTTTCTGGAGCAAAAAAAGTCAAGCTGAAAGAATTACTTCCATATTCTTGGGGCGGGAGCATAGAAAAAAGGTGATTTGGTGATAGCTACAGAAGAGATGAAGAAAAACAAGAAATTAACAGAGTATGAGGATATAAAAGATTTTGTTGTTGCAAATTCTGTGAGGAAGACAATTGAAGTAAAGAAGGCAAAGGATGAGTGCCAGGACAAGCTTTTGTATGAATTCCAGTAAACTTTTTTAATACTTGCACTGGACAAGTATGCGTGAGGTATTTAAACTAGAACTTATTTTTAAGTAGGTAATATGTCCATTTTTTCCGAACTCCAAAGACAACGTGTTCTTAAACGTTGGCAAAAGCAAGATACTGCTGATTTAAGCAAAGCAATTTCAGACATTGAAAAACGTAAAATACTGCTCGCGCCGCTTATTGCGTATCTTCAAGGAGATGGATGCGTATCTTTAAGATATGAAAAAAATAAGGAAACTGCACCGCATCATGAAATTGCATTTTATCCAGATCATATCAGAGTGGCAAAGCTTTTTGTGAAATTATATCGACAGTTATACGGGCGTAAATTGCGAATAGAAAACATGGGAAAATATTTTCGAATACGTTCTACGCAAAGAGTAGCATATAAAGAACTTATCAAAATAACTGAATTTAGAAGCACCACTTGGTATATACCTACACGATTTTTAGATAATACTGAAAAAAAGAAATTGTGGATTCGAGCCTTTTATGATTGCGAAGCATATGTTGGTCCAAAATCAATAGTGGTCCAAAGCGTAAACAAATATGGTCTTAAACAGGTTCAGAAGCTTTTAGCAGAATTTGGCATGTCTAGTAGATTTTATCAATATGTGCGAAAACAAAAAAACTGGAATACCAATTATTTACTTGCACTTTTTCGCAAAGAAGATAGGCAAAACTTTTTAAAGGAAATTGGTTTTAATCATCCTGATAAGCAGAAAAAGCTTATACGGTATCTTGCCGGTGTCGCATAATCTGGTAGTGCGGCGGAAATCATTGCCGAATCTCGAACCAGAAACAGAGCAAACCGCTTCCCGCAAGGGATTGCAGGTTCAAATCCTGCCGCCGGCGTTTATATTTCTTAGTTACATTTAAATATGCTAAAACAGTATTCTCTTAAAAAAGCGGTGCTATAATGAAACAAACAATTATTTTGTTATTTATTGTCCTTCTGGTTGCCTTATCTGGATTTGCCTTGAATTTTGATACAGAAACAGGACAGGCTTTTATCAGGCCTTATCCTGGAATGCATTATAATGCGCTTCATGTTGTGCAGGTTAAATCCCAGCAAGGATATACTGGCTCCAGTCTTGGCCCGTGCGAACTGCTCGGCTGCCCTCACCAGACTCAGCTTGTCGGCACAATGTCTGATAAAAAGTATTACAAGTGCACTTGCGCTGAAGTAAGGCATCTGACAAGAAGAGACCTTGCATGCTTCTGGAACAAAGACAAAGCCATAGCAAAAGGATACACAGAAGGAAACTGTTCTAAAGAAATATTCCGTGTAGGAACAATAACAAAAGCTCTTGGAAAAGGAGATACTGTTCCTTTTATTTTTGGTTAGAAAACTATATAAATAACCTTCTTTTCCTCTTAATCGAGGTGGGAGTAATGGGAGAATTTGATTATAAACTGTTTCATAAGCTATTTGATAAGCTGTATGAATTTAATGAATTTCTTGATGGTGAAAAAGAAATAGAAGGTGCAAAAGTAGTTGAAAGTACTTTTGACAGTGCTACTAAGACTTTGGGTCAAATCGATATTACTGACTGCCTGCACTTATCTATTTTTGATGAATTGAAGAAAATGTGCAAGCATGGTGATTTTGTTCGAGGTGAAAATGTCAATCTTGCAGAATATCATGAAATCAAAGAAGGCGACAAGATTGTTGGTGCAAAAGGCATCATGAGCTCTAATATGGACTGGTGTGATGCAGATAATCCTCAATACTATTATGAGTTTGCGCATCTTGAAACAGGTGGTAAAGTTGAGGAATATATCCGAGAATTGCATGTTGATGAAATCGTGATGAAAGTATTCTCAGACAGCTTTGGCGATAAAATTATATCTCTTCCAAAAGGCCGTGATGAAAGCAAGAAGTTACTTGATTTGTTAATCCAGAATAGCAGCAAAGGCGAAATAGATACTGTAGAGCCAGAAGGGCTAAAATACAAATGCCTTCTTGAAGGAGTGCAGAATAACGGGAAATATTTTGAGATATGGAAATTGGGTTATGCTGATGGTGATAAGTCATACCGGCTTTTTTTAGTGGGTCCGCAGTTCTTAGGTGCATTTAATGAAGATTTTGTGCTGAAATCATACTTGCAAGACAAGAAATTAGAGAAACGTTTTGGTTTATTCAAAAAAATGAGTGAAGAAGAGATTGCTGAAATGAAGATGTATGGAAGTGAAGGGACATGGTATCACGAAGGCAAAATAGAGTTGGAAGCTGAAAAGAAAAAGAAGAAAGCTAAAAAATCAAAAGCCAAGAAAATGCCAGAAGACATAGATGCAATTCTCAATCCAAATGGGCCTGACAGGAAAGCAACCACAGAATTAATTGATGCACTCTCCACAGCGCTCAAGAGCCCTCGCATAGGAGATTACACCAAGGAATTGATTGAAAAAATCAAGAAAGGATACAAAATCCAGAGTGGAGAGAATTTTTAATTTTTTTACATTATATTTTTAACAATCTCATGCTTCTGCCATGCAATGATTGTTGCTGGATGAAATTTCTTTGGCATCGCGTTTATCATCCTGCCTAGCTCTTCCCAGGTTATGAATCCGCAGGTTTCAATCTCTTTTTTGTTTGGCTTTATCTGGCCATTGTATTTCATTGTGAAGTGTGTTATTATCTCGTGCTCTTCGCCGAAAAGCATCTTGAACTTCAATAGCTCTGTCAGCTGCTCTTTTTTCACAATTATTCCCAGCTCTTCTTTCAGCTCTCTTACTGCTGCCTGCAGGTAATCCTCATCTTTTTTGACATGCTCTGAGAGAGACGCTTCATAGTATCCTGGAAAAGCATCTTTTGTCTTGCTTCTTTTCTGCATAAGCACTTTTCCACTGTAATCAAACAAGAAAATATGCACTCCCCTGTGCCTTAAATCCTCTTTGTGGCACTCCTCCCTGCTTGCAGTGCCTATGACTTCATCTTTTGGTGTGACAACATCTAGCACTTCTTTTTTCATTAATAATAAAGAATCAGTTGGGAGTATTTATTTGTTATGGTTTTATACATCAACCATTTCTTTAATATATTCAACAGGGCATCTGGATCCTGGCTCTCCAATATGATTTCTTCCGTCTTGGTGGTCGTCTGAACCGCCTGTTATGTAAATTCCATTTTTTCTGCAGAAATCTATAATGCGGGGTGTGAGAGTATCTTGTTTCGGATAAAATGCTTCCATGCCATTTAGTCCGCAGGAAATCAATTCGTCTTTACAATATGCAAAGAATGCTTTTTCATCATCTTTAAAACTTTTTAATGAAATCATCGGGTGTGCTAAAACAGGTATGCCTCCTGCTTTTGTTATCCATGAAATTGCATCTTGTGTAGACAGTTTATAGTAATCGTCATTATAATCTCCATGGCAGCAGCCCTGTAATTTTTTTGCTTTTTCTAATGCTAATTCTTCTGTTATTGATTCCTTTGCTGCCAATATTTTTGCTAGCTTCTTCATTTTGTCATCACTCACTCTGTCTAGATATAGCCCACCTTCCTCTGCGCAGCTAATCAGCTTCTCTTCTAACAATGTATCTACCGCAATTTTAATTGAGGAGTTTAAAGGCCAATTAATTATATCTCCTTTCTTAGGCTCTTTTGATTCCATATACTCTTTGTCTTGTTCATACTTTTGCAGCATTTTTGCTTTCATTGAATTGAAATCATAGCTTTTAGGGATTATGCCTGTCTTGAATAAGTCTTGTAATCTTATATCAAGATTTTTTTTCAATTTGCCTTCAAGTGCCTTGCTCATGATAGGTTCCATGATTTCATTTATCCGCTTGAGCTTATTTTCATCTTTGTCTATTAAAGAAGGGAAATATCCTAGCACGTGTGTCTGCACCACTTTTCCTTTTCTGGTTGGGTGTGCGAATGCGCTTGTTATTTCAATTCCTGGGATGATTAAAGGCAGCTCATTTGGATCAAATAATCTTTTAGCTCTGTACATTGGCTCTAGATGATTCAAAGTATCATGGTCAACAAGGCCAACAATTTTTAATTGCATCTCTTTTTTTGCTCTGATATAATCCCTGAGCCTGATGTCTAAGAAATTGTCTGCCTCTCTGCTGTGTGCAGAGTGTGTATGAAGATCGTCAAAATTGTTCATATTACCAGGTATTTTCTAAGTGCCTGTTCTAATTGTGAAGGATTCTCATAAACAAGCCCGTGCAATCCTTCTTTTTGTGCTGCAATTACATATTTCTCTTTGTCATCAATAAATAAACATTCTTCTGATATCAACTCCAATCCATTTGTTACCGATAGATACGCTTTTTCTTCTGGTTTTCTTGCATTAATTAAATGTGAGAGATACGCATGCTTACCGAATAATGGTAAGTATCCAAGTTTTGTTCCATTAAATGAGTTAGCATATTTTTCTAGTTCTGGGAGGCAATTTGAAAGAATTGCTTTTTTGATTTTCGGTTTCACTGTTTTTATAATTTGTATTACTTCGAATTTTGGTTCTTCCCATCTGTTAGCAATTGCTCTTGTAAACAATCTTTTATTTTCTTCAGAATTTTCAAGCCCTATGTTTTCTAAGACAAAAAAAGCAAATTTTTCACTTGAGATTTCTCCTATTTGGTATAAATCTAAATTATTTTTCCGATCTTTCATAAATGCGAATTCGAATGTGTCTGTTGAGACTCCCATGATCTTTGCGCTTTTATCCAATTCTGATTCTGGCTGAATCACGTTTCCGATATCAAAGATAATGCCTTTTATTTCTAATGTATGATTTAGGTCTAACATATGGTTTTGTAATACTGCGGTATATTTAAACCTTTCCATATTATTTACTAAACAGTAGTTACTAAGATATATTTTATATATTGAAACAAATTAGTGCTATTTGTGTTAACAGCAATTTCTAGAAAGAATTTATACATCAACCATTTCTATCTCAATATTCAATCCTTCTGGGATAGGCACTCTCATGACCAATCTTAATGCTCTTTCGTCAAGCCCTAAATCAATCATTCGCTTGTGGATTCGCATCTCAAATCTTTCAAAGGTTGAAGAGCCGCTTCCGCAGGGTGTTCTTCGTGTAGTAAGTTTCAGTTTCTTTGTGGGCAGAGGTATTGGCCCTCTTATGTTTACGCCTGTTTTTTCAGCTATATCTTTGATGTAGTCGCAGGTCTGGTTAAGCTTGTCTATGTCTGTGCTTGCCAATTTTATTCTTGCTTTCTGCATCTTGATCCTCTACTGGTAAAATGAAATTAAAAAAAATTCGCTATGAAGCGAACTTACATTACTTTCTTGACTAGGTCAATGCACATGCCGGCCGCGACTGTCTGTCCTGAGTCACGAACAGCGAATCTTGCCAGTTGTGGAATCTCTTTCTGTTTCTCTATGCACATTGGCTGCATTGGCTTTACTTTGACAATTGCTGCATCGCCGTTCTTTATGAAGTCTGGCTTCTCTTGCAGTGTCTCGCCAGTTGCTGGGTTGATTTTCTTGGTTATCTCTATTATCTGGCATGCTACCTGTGCTGTGTGGAGGTGGAACACTGGTGTGTATCCTACTGTGACAACAGTAGGGTGGTTCAAGACAACAATCTGTGCTGTGAACTCTGTTGCGACTGTTGGCGCTTTGTCCGCATGGCCAAGTACATCTCCGCGAGTCACGTCTTTTGGACCAAGGCCTCTTACGTTAAAGCCGATGTTGTCGCCTGGCTCTGCCTGGTTGATTATTTCGTGGTGCATTTCTATTGTCTTGACTTCGCCAACTACTCCTTTGCCTTCCCTTCCTGGCACAACTATAATTTTGTCATTGACTTTCATTATGCCTGTCTCGACTCTTCCGACAGGGACTGTTCCAATTCCCTTGATGTTGTAGACATCCTGGATTGGCACCCTTAATGGAAGCTGTGTTGGCTTCTCTGGCTCTTTGAGGTTGTCTAGTGCTTCAAGCAGTGTTGGCCCTTTCCACCATGGCATCTTTGCTGATTTCTTGGCAATGTTCTCTCCTAAGAATGATGCTATTGGGATATACTGCACGTTTTCTGCCTTGTATCCGACTGACTTCAAGAGTGCCTCTGCTGATTTTCTTACTTCCTCAAACTTGTTCTGGTCGTAGTTAAGCAGGTCCATCTTGTTTACTGCAAGAATTATCTGCCCGACTCCAAGTGTTCTTGAAAGGAATGCGTGCTCTTTTGTCTGAGCTTGTACTCCTTCTGAGCCGACAACAAGGACTGCTGCATCTGCTTGTGATGCTCCTGTAATCATGTTCTTGATGAAGTCCCTGTGCCCTGGAGCGTCAATTATTGTAAAGTAATACTTGTTTGTGTCGAATTTCTTGTGGCTCAGGTCAATTGTGACTCCCCTTTCCTGCTCTTCTTTCAGGTTGTCCATGACGAAAGCGAACTCGAATCCGCCTTTTCCCAATGCTTCTGCTCTTTCCTTAAGTTTCCTCATCTCTTGCTCTGAGACATTTCCAGTGTCATACAGTAATCTGCCTACAGTTGTCGATTTACCATGATCGACGTGGCCGATGAATACTAGGTTCATGTGTGGTTTTCCTTTAGCCATTTGAAACACCCTCCTTATATTGTTCGATTAATATATGTTATACCTTCAGGTATACGCTCTTGTGAAAAATGCCTGATTTATAAAGGTTACGCTTTTGCAGGGGTAAAGCGCTTTATCTTATTACTTTTCTTCAATTTGCTTCTTATTTTTCTTCTCTCCTGTCAAATGCAAATAGTTTTCAGAAGAAACAACAGGCTTGCCTGTTTTATGTTCTAGCTCTTTCCTGGTGTTTTTAGCAATATCACCGCCTTCTTTAGCGGTGTGCTTTAATTCTGGAAATCCTTTTGCGTCTTTTGCTATTGTGATATCTGTGGTTGCTTTCTCTCCAACCATTGTCAAAATCAATTCCCAATCAGTCATGTGGTCTCTGAGATTTTGATTTGATTGATTCAATCTCTTAAATTGCTTGTATTCACCAACTGTTTTTCCAAAAGTGGCTTTGGAGATTTCATTAGTAAGGATGGCAAAATCTTTCTCTTCTTGAACGCCTCTTGTTTTCCATTCACCAGTTAAATCTTGCCTAATAGCAATACCTCTAAGCCTTTTATCAATCCAGTCTTTAGGATAGCCTTTTAGTTCGTAATACTCCTTCACTCGGTCTTGGGCTAGTTCTGGGTTTTGGATTTCTTCAACTCTATCATAACCTACCTGAGCCAGCCACTGCTTAAATGGTTCTGCCTTGCGAGATGGAATAGATTGGATTATTCTTAAAGCATTCTTTGTAGTAACACAATCTGTTAGATAGGATTTGCCATCAGCAGACACTAATTTCAGTTGTCCGATTTTTGCGGACAACTCAAAACCTTCTTCAGTAAGCCTTTTTTTCAGGTCTGCCCAGTATTTTCTGGCTCTCCCACTTTCGGCTAATGCTTCTACAATATCAACTACAGAGAACCACCATTCATCATTAAACCAAGTTCGCCTGATTTTCTTGCTCTGAAAAACCACCAATCCTTTTTCTGAGTCTGTATTTGCCATTTTATTGTTAAATCTCATTTAGTTTAAATATTTTATTACCTATTGTTTTACTGCTTCTTAAGTCCGGGCAGTTATTTCTGAAAATGAATCCAGCGGGCTTCTTGTGCGTATCATTCTAGGCGAGGCCATGTGCACGTACATCATTGTGGTTTCTGCACTGCTGTGGCCAAGTAAAGATTGCACTGATGCAATGCTGTCGCCATTCTCAATAAGATGCGTGGCAAAGCTGTGCCTTAATGTGTGAGGATGGGCATTTTTCTTGATTTTTGCTGTTTTTGTTGCATTTTTTACAATTGCTCTGATTGTTGCTGTTGTTATGTGCCCTGCATTTCCTTTAAACAGATAACCTGACGAATCAGTGCATTCTTTTGAAATATGTTCTATCAGTTCTTTTTTTAGTGTTTCTGCTATTATGAACATTCGGTCTTTATTGCCTTTGCCGTTTCTTACCCAGCCATAATTGTTTATGAAATCAAAATGTTCTGGCTTTAGGTGCACTAATTCGTTTACTCTTAACCCTGCAGAGTAGATGAGTTTTATCATTAGTTTATGTTTAGGATTCTGTATTGCTTCGATTAATCTTAAGACTTCTTCTTTGGTTAATACTATCGGCAGTGTTTTAGGTGTTTTTGAAAACCTTATCCTTAGCATCAGTCTTCTGTTTAGTATTCTTTCATAAAGAAACTTCAATGCATTTAAGTGTACATTTATTGTGTTTCCGCACGCGCCTTTTTCTATTATACTGTCAAGGTAATCTTTAATGTCTTGTTTCTTGATTTCTTTAGGATCTTTGCTGTTTTTCATAAAAAACTGCTTTACACACTGCCTGTATGTCTTGATTGTCTTGTGGCTCAAACCTCTTCTCAAGCCTTCTTTTCGTATTAGTTCTGAAACATCCATTCATACCACCTTTTATTATATATAGAAATTATTTGTTTAAATACCTTACATAACCCTGTCCAGTGTCCAGTGGTTGATTAATAACTACAGAATAATAACAGAAAATCGAGTTATGGATGCTTGAAAACAAGGCTTTTAGGCCGTATAACCCAAGAATTCATGGATTTTAGGTTATACACGGTTAGTTTCAATTGAGGTTTCTTAACGGAAAGCCCTTAGATGTGTTTAATCATTCTTGTAAACGTCACACTCAGTCCATTCTTCTCAATAATAAATGGACCTTGCTCTTCGTAACCAAATCTTTTATAGAAATTCAAAGCATTAATAGTAGAATTTAGCTCGCATTCAACAAATCCGTTCTCCCTGGCCATCTGTTCAAGAGATTCCAATAACACTTTTCCCAATCCTCTTCCTTGATAGTTTGGGGATACGTAAACTTTCTTGATGTGAGCTCCTTCTATAGCTCCCACTCCAACAATCGCTCCCTTTTCTTCATAAACAATGAAATCAGTACGCTTTATTTCTTCTTCGAGATTTGGCAGAGTGTTATATTCTTGCCAGGCACGGATTATCTCTGGAGAATAATGCTTCGCGTTGACTTGACCTATTACTGTTTGAATTAGCTCGCTACAATTAACCAAATCTTCCTTTGAAGCTTTCCTAATCATAATTCCAATAAAACTATTGATTCTTATAAATCTTTTGAACGGGCTTTCCTAAAACCTCAACTCTTCGGATTCCGCGGAATCCTCGTCCTTTCAGCCCTGAAGCTCGCACCTCTGCTTCGCTTTCGCTCAGCGAGGCTCGCTTCGGGGAAAGGAGAAACTAACACGGTTATACGCAATTGCAGGATGTGCTTAGATACTTAAGCTTTTTAAATTGTCTTAAACTTATAGTTATAAAATGGAACTACAAGAGAGTAATCCAAGAGAATTCACACTTGAAAACTGTATTAGAATGGCTTTTCATCCTACGGGCTATAGAAGATTCATGCAGCAAACTAATAAAGATCTTAAAATTGGACCAATGCAATCTTCTATAAATTTAGGTGCGGCTTCTTTTGCAGATATTAGTAAATATATATGCTATTTTGCTTTGGTAGGTAGACTGACATATGATATTATTAATAATTATTTGATGTAAGCACCATCCTGCAACTTCTCAGCTCACTTCGTTCGCTTCGACCCTGCGGGGCGTATAACATCGATTATGCTCAATTGCGAGCCCGTCCCTTAACTTCGAACAGGATTGAATTCATGAATACATTTAAATATAATATAAATAAATCTAAATATATCAAGGTGAAAATATGAAGAAAATTATTATAGGATTATTATTGCTGTGCAGTATTTTTATTATTTCTTGTATAAAACAGCCATTCACAGAGAAATTGTCAGAATCAGAAGCAATTTCTATATTGAAGATAGCCAATCCAGAATTTAAGGACTATCCAAACAACAATCTCGCACCCCAATCGATAAAGACAGAAAAAATGACTGATGGATGGTATATTGCTTTTATCCAAGAAGGTTCAGGAAGACCTATAATTTCAGCAAAATGCTTTCTTATAGATAATCAAAAAAACATCCTGAGCATGAGACAATACAATCCGAAAGTCGAAGAGAATTCTAATGCAGAATTTTCTCCAAAAACCTGCACACCAGGAGCATGCTCAATAGAAAATTGCCATGGATTAGATATTAAATGCGGTTCTAACTCTCCTGACATTTGCACAGCAATGTACGAAGTGGGAGATAACTGCCTACAATACGCAAAATGCGGAATGCAAAACAACAAGTGCCAACAAATAGAAAGCATCCAATTTACACAATGCAAATCATGCGTCCAGAAATGTGTGAATGACAATAAGAATGATAACATGAAACTATTTGAATGTGAAAGTAATTGCACATAATCCTTTTTTATATAGATGTATAATTCAATCGGCGGACTCGCAACTCGAAATTTTTGCCTTCGAGCATTGTTGCACTAAAAATCAATCCCTCATGGGAGATTTCGGGGTTTTTGCCGAGCTAAATACAAAATATTTATATATCTCATATCTGTAGAGTTATATTTAAAAGAGGTGTAATGATGGAAAAAAGTGTACTTATCACCGGAATTTTTTTACTTTCAATTTTAGCATTAAGCGGATGCGCAAAGCAGCAAGTGATGTATGTCTGCCCTGATGGCGTGGCTGTCTCTGATGCTTCTTATTGCCTGCGGCAGGCGCCAGTGCAAGCAGCGCCAGCGCAAAATCAGCAAACTGCTCTAAAAGTATGCAAAACAACTCATATTGATGGAGGGAGATTCAGCGGGATGTATGATATTCCTGAAGGCATGTCTTTTTGGGTTGAAAATACTTGCGGGTATGAAATAAATGGTGTTTATGATGAATCCACCACAAAAGTCAGCAGCAGATATTGCGATGGGAATGATTTAATGGATACATATTTCACTTGCGAGAATAATGAATGTGTTGGTCAAGCCAGAAGATTCAGCTGTGAAGATTTAGCAACCAATGGCGCATGTGTTGATAACTACTTAGATAGGCCAGATTGCCTTAATGCTGTTACCAATTAATTTTGTGAGCCAGATACTCAACCAAAAATGAAGTACAAGCTATTACGTCCAAATCAAATAATAACATTGAGGGATTATCCGCTATACAATAATCATGTACTCAAGATTTATTTTCGAATCTTTGTGAAAAACCAAGGCAAAGTCTTGCCGCCTTGCCCTGTGATACATAAATCATCAGGGATTCCTTTTGTTAAGGGAAAAGATGCTAAATCAAAAAGATATAATACTCTCCTCAGCAGATTTCTAGAAAAACATCCTAAGGCAGAGTACTTTCTTTTGGATGGAAGCCACAAGACTACTGCTGCAGCTTTATCAAAAAAGCTGATTCCTGTTGTTATAATTGAAAATGATGAAGATTTTAGCAAAGCAAAAAAATTAATCAAAAAAGGCGAATTCTTTGGCTGGTTTGGTCTAGAGCACTCAATCAAAGAAGCTCTCCATGTATTAGCTAAGCATCATTTTGGCGCCAATAGATTTCTAACTGTGGAAGACAAGGCAAAATTATTGGTTAAAAACAAAGATGTTCCTAGATATATGATTTCTTTTTATAAAAGATAAACCAAATATTTATTAAATCTATCAATTAATTTTAAAAGTTACAGGGTACAAGTTATTGTTACCACCGCAACTTTATAAAGCACAATCTATTCTGGTGTTTAAAATGAGTGAACCAGCTTATTTAGCATATATGAAGATTACTGCAGATATGCTTAAATCTATCCATATTCAGCCTGTCGGAGAGTACTTTAATAGGGTGGGTGATCGAGACCATCTGCTAGCTCTAATGCAGGGAGAAAATGCCCTTCTAATTCATGGAGATTTAGAAACCGCTGTTTGCAATTTACAAACAGTTTATGATTCTATCCCTGCTTCTGAAAAAATTGTGAGACAACATGCTCAGTTAGCATTATCAGAAGCCAAAAGATGTCAAAGACACGCCAGAAAATAAACCAAAGATGTTCCTAGATATATGATTTCTTTTTTTAAAAAATAATTTCAGATAATTCAACGCAATTACTCTGGGCTTTCACCAGTATTGTGTTTTTTATTCTCAGGAGGCTCAAAATATATTTTTCGGTTTTTAAAGTCATAGTGTATTGCAAAATTAGCTCCTTGAGAATTATTTTTTTGTTTTTCATCAGGTTCATTTTTAACAATAGAATCTAATCCCTGCAGGATGTGCTGTTCTTGGTGCGGCAAAGGGCCAGGATCTGTGCACATCACGCTTGGGCTGGCATATCCTAAAGCCAAGTCCTGTTTCCAAATTGATTTTAATGTCTCTAGACTAAACATACAGTAGATAAATATCAGATAATATTTAATCTTTTTGGTATTCTAAAGCATAATAAAAGAATTAAAAAGTAAAATAAAAAAATTTAAGCTCCGACCTGTCCAGCAGTAAGACCTTTTCTCTGCCTTATCTGGGTTACTATTTTCTCTTGCAGCTCTGCAGGCAGCTTCTCAAACATCTGGTCCATGAGTGATGAGACTCCTCTTCCTTCTGTTGCGCTTCTCAGGTCTGAGCTCCATCCGAGCATCTCTCCGACAGGCATCTTTGCTTTTATCTCTACCTGGTTTCCTTCCTGTGTCATGTCAAGCAGCTGGCCTCTTTTGCTGTTTACCAGTTTTGAAAGCTCTCCCATGTAGTCAACAGGCCCTTCAAGAAGCATTATCTGCTTTGGCTCGTAAAGAACAGGGCCTGCGAGCATGAATGCTCCCCTGATTCCGTCCCTGACTGCAGGGTATGTCTGTGCAGGTCCTCTGTGGATTGCGTCTTCGTGCAGTTTGCAGTCAGTAAGGATTACCTTCATGTTGACGCATGGCTCTTTTGCGATTGGCCCTGCATTGACGACATCCTCGAACATGTCCTGGACCATCTCTAGGACTTCTCCTATCTGGACAATTCCTTTGGTGCTGTCAAGGAAAAGGCATCCTTTGTAAATGTCTTTGACATCAAGCGCTGTTTTTGAGTCCCATCCGCATGCGACAAGCGTGTCCCTGATTGCAAGGTCTTTCTTCTTTATCCTGCCTTCAGGAAGCTCTCCTTTCTTGATTGCCGCTCCAACTGCTGGCTCAAGAGGCTCGACAATGAAGTAGAACTTGTTGTGCTTGTTAGGGGATTTTCCCTCAACCTCAGGTGATTTCTTAATTATTGCTTCCCTGTAGACAACTATCGGTGGTGAGGATTTTATCTGCAGGCCTTTTTCTGTCATGATCCTGTTCTCTATGATCTCAAGGTGCAGCTCTCCCATGCCGCTGATGAGGTTCTCTCCTGTTTCCTCATTGATTTCAATCTTGACAGATGGGTCTTCTTTTGCGACTTTTCTCAGGACTTCAACAAGTTTTGGAAGGTCCTGCGGCTTTGTGACCTCGATTGCTTTTGTGATGACTGGCTCGAATATGTGCTTCAGCTCCTCAAATGGCTGGTCTTTATCTTCCATTATGGTGTCTCCTGCAAATGTCTGCAGTCCTGCGATTGCAAGCACGTTTCCTGCAGGGACTTCGCTGAACATCTCTGTCTTGACTCCTAGGTACATGTAGACGGACTGTATCCTTTGGTTTGATTTTGAATAGCTTGAGTAGATGTTCATTCCTTCCCTTATTGTTCCGCTGAACAGCCTTCCTGCTGCTATCTCTCTTCCGCTCTTCTGGTCTATGAGGATTCTTGTGACACAGAAAGCAACCTTTCCTTTTGGGTTGCAGCCTGTCATGCTTTTTCCAAAGTCTGATTCAAGGTCTCCTCTCCATATTCTTGGAATCCTGTATTTCTGGGCCTCTAATGGGTTAGGGAGGTGCTTTGTTACCATGTCAAGTATGACTTCGTGCAGTGGTGCGTGCTCCCAGAACCATTTTTTCTGCTCTTCTGGAGTCATTGTGTTGTAGACATTCAGGATGTCCTTGAATGTGATTTTTTTCTTTTTCATGTATTGCAGGGATAATGCCCAGTTTTCTCTTGCGCTTCCGAAAGCGACGCTGCCGTCAGCTGCATTTACCTGCCATTTCTCTCCATATCCTTTTTCAGCAATCTCCTCTACGAGCTTGTTGAACTCAATAATTATGCTGACTATCCTTTCCTGTATCTGCTCTGGTGTGAAGAGCATTTCCTTGATTAGCCTGTCAACTTTGTTTATGAATAGGACTGGCTTTACTCTTTCCTTTAGTGCCTGCCTGAGGACAGTCTCTGTCTGCGGCATTATTCCTTCTGATGCGCACACGAGCACGACTGTTCCGTCGATTGCTCTCATTGCCCTTGTGACGTTTCCTCCGAAGTCAACGTGGCCTGGAGTGTCAATGAGATTAATGAGAAATTCCTCGTTTTGGTATTCGTGGACCATGGATACGTTTGCTGAGTCGACTGTAAGAAGCCTTTCCTGCTCGTCTGAATGCTGCCAGGTCATCATTCCCTTCTCCAGGTTTCCTGCGATATACTCTGCCATGAGCCCTGCTGCTGCAAGAAGGTTGTCTGTGAAAGCAGTTTTTCCGTGGTGAATGTGAGCGCTCGTGCAGATATTTCTGATGTTTTGAGGCTTGAACATCATCCTCTTCATTTTCTCAACCATTTTTTCTGAAGCCATTATATCATTCCTCCTACATAACGTGAAGTTCGTGCACTGTTTTATACGTGTGAATTTCCTCTGGCTTGAACCAAAGATTTATTTCTTCTTTTGCTTCCTCTTTGTTTCCAGAGGCATGGATTAGGTTTTTGACAGCAATCCCTTTCTTGTCAGCGTATACTGCGCTTACATGCGCATAGTCTCCTCTTATTGTTCCAGGAGATGCTGCTTTCGGCTCAGTCGGCCCGACCATCTTCCTCACGAGCTCAATTGCTTCTATGCCTTCAAGCAATATTGCTACAACAGGCCCTTCTGTTATCATTTTTTCAAGGAAGGGATAAAATTTCTTGCCGATATGCGTCTTGTAGTGCTGCTTTGCAAAATCTGGTGTGACCCAGTGCATCTTCATCGCGACAATCTTCAGCCCTACTTTTTCGAATCTCGTGATTATCTCGCCAATCAATCCTCTCTGTACTCCATCTGGCTTTACCAGAACAAGTGTTCTCTCAATCATTCAAATCACTTCTGTACTGCTTTTCTTTTCTTTGTTACCCACTTCATCTTGCTTGGCTTTCTTTTGAGCTTGTTCACTGTCTTGTCGCATTTCTTTGAGCAATACCAATGTATCTTGCCGTCATTCTTTACGAACATTAAGCCTGTTCCAGGTGTAATGTCTGTGCTGCATACTGAGCATTTTACCATTTTATGACATACCTCTTCCAGATTTGTTCAGAGGCCTTGCCTCTATTTCAGTCTCTCTTAGCATCAGGATATCGTCTTTCTGGACAGGCCCTTTGACGTTTCTTCTTATGACCTTGTCCTTGTCTCTTCCGTCAAGGATTCTTACCCTGACCTGGACTGCCTCTCCTCTTGTTCCTGTCCTCCCGATTATTTCCTCAACTTTTCCAGGGACTGCAAACGTGAATCTTACTCCTGCTACTGCTTTCTCTTCAACAGCAGGACCTTCCTTTTTGTCCTCTTTCTTGAGTTTCTTTATTGCAGGCATCTTTATTCACCTTTTGGCTCAGCAGCTTTTTCCTCTTTAGCTTCCTTTGCCTCTTCTTTCTTCTCTTCTGCAGGCTGCTCTTTCTTCTCTTCAGGAGCTGTTTTTCTCTTTATGTCCAGGATTATCCTTTTCGCGTCACCCTCGACTATGATTGCGATTGCGGCTGTTCCTACCTTTATTCCTGCTGCTGTTCCAAGCTCTTCCTTGTTCTCTACTTCTATGCATGGAATTCCTTTTTCTTTTGCAAGGATTGGCAGGTGCATTGTTATCTCAGGCGGGCTGACATCTTTTGCTATCACAACCAGCTTTGCAACCCCTCTCTCAAGAGATTTTGTTGCTTCGTTTGTTCCTTTCTTTATCTTGCCAGTGCTTCTGGCTACTTCTATTGCTTCAAGTGCTTTATCAGCAAGTTCTTTATCGACCATTTTAATACCCTCCAAAGGTTATACATTATATAGTGAGGCAAGAATTGTTCTCCCTCATTCAGCC
>CAYGYR010000007.1:0-32097 GCA_964354285.1 uncultured Methanosarcinales archaeon
TTTCACCACTGCTTCTTTAAAACAAAAATTTAAATACCAATATATTATACCCATATAAAAATGGCGTTAGATGACGAAATTGGGCCACCAGAGAGCACAAAAAAAGAGGCTCCTTCTGAAAGATATATGATTCTAAAACGCAATGGAGAGATGACTGTTATGGAGAAGCGCAGATACCTCTTAGAGAAGGCTCTTAAGAGAAAAACAACAGAATATGCAAGCCAGCCGCCATATGTTGTTCATTCACAAAATTTATAAAATAGCTCGTTAAACTGCTTATTCTATGGAGAAACCGACAAAACTGTTCCTTGCAAGTGTTTTCATGATATTAATTGCATCCTCTGCAGTCAGCTTTTATTTCTACAAAGAAAACCAGAGGCTGACAAATGATATTTCAGTGCTTGAAAACAAGCTTGAGGAAAAAAGCCAGAACTTGAAGTCAGACATAACAAGTGTCCAGTCAAATGTAGCCACGCTGGGGCAGGCTGTGAATACAAAGATAGATACTTTTTACTCAGATTATTCTGGGTTCAAAAGCTCTGTCACAGGACAAGTTACATCACTTGAGACAAACTTGAATACTTTCTCATCACAGAGCCAGCAGCAGTTTCAGAGCATGGCAGGCCAGATAAGCAATGTAGAATTAAAAAGCAAGGCTCTTGAGGATCAGCTTGCAGGGATGAGCTTTAAGACACAGGACTTCTCAAAGATAATTGAGAGTGCATTGAAAGCAGTTGTTTCAGTAAGGACAGATAAGGGAGTTGGCTCAGGGGTACTTGTTGATGACAGAGGATATGTTGTGACAAACTATCATGTTATAAATGGAGCAACAAGTGCAGGAGTGCTGACATATGACAATGAACTGCACAAGGTAGCGCTTGTCGCAATAGATTCTGACCGCGACCTTGCATTACTGCAGGTATTCAACGGAACATTCACAAGCATGGGCTTTGCAGACTCTGACATGGCAAAAGTCGGGCAGAGTGTCATAGCAATAGGAAATCCAGGCGGGCTTGATTTCACAGTCACAGAAGGAATTGTAAGCGCACTAGATAGAGAAGTCAGCGGCCAAAAATACATCCAGACAGATGTTTCAATTAACCCAGGAAATTCAGGAGGGCCATTAGTTGATACATCTGGAAGAATCCTTGGAATAAACCAGAAAAAAATATCAGGCTTTGAAGGCGTAGGATTTGCAATACCAGCAGATGACGTGAAAGCATTTGTCAGAGCAAACCTGCCAAATTAGTTCTTAATTTATGTCACCAACTTTATAAAGAATAAAAACATAGAATATTCCATGAGTGTAGAAAAAATAATAGAAGATTTTGGGGAGATGCCTGAATTTCTTAAAAACGGCATGCGAATAAAATACCAGGTAAGAGACAGGCAGGTATTAAACAGGTTTTGCGATAAGTACTGCATAAAGATTGTCATGGTTGGCTTGATAGATGAGCCAGATCCAGACCCTCATGCAGAGCTCGAGCCGCTTTACTTTTTTGAGGGCAATCCAATAGGCCATACAAGAGAAGCGCTTGAGATTTCTTTGCAAGACACAGAAGTCATTCTTACTTAAATCTATTCCTTAATATTTCCAATTGTTTTCAAAACAAGCATAGCAAACTCTCTTGCTTCTGCAAGATATTGCTTGCATGCATCTATATCAAGAGTAAGGCCGCTGTCAAACGTGATTGTGATGTGGCGCCTGTATTCCTGCTCTACTTTTGATTCTTTGCTTGCCTTCATTTTCCTCAACAATGCATAAGTGTCAAAATATTTGCCAAAAAAAGTTTCGTATTTTTTCCTTATCAGCTCTATCTTCTCTCTTTCCTGCAAGGAATTATCTGCCTTCATGTAATTAATCAGCTCATCAATGCCATTCTGATAGGTTTCTAAAATCAAGTCCAGGAATATCAGCAGGACATCTTTTGTCTTTGTCTGCTTAAATGTGACATTAAAACAATTATCTGCCCTGCACAAGCTGACTTTCATCGGCGTATTGTAATCAGAACAATTATCTGGCATGAAAGATACTAATCTAAACAAGTATAATAACTTTTCTCAGTTAACTATTTAAATCAAAGATTATTCTCTATACTAAATTTTGGTTGGGAGGGATTTGAATGGAAACAAGATTAGAAATTAAAAATACATCTCAAGAGCTATTCTTAGAGGCATTAAAGACTCTAGTTTTGCCGCCGCAGCGTGCAGAAATCGGATTTGCATATAAAGGTATAACTCCATCTAGAGGAGTTTATGAAGGAGTGCCAAACTACAATAGATACTTTTCTGATTGCAAAAAACAGGGCATTATTCCAATAAATATGTCTTTCAAATATGATCACAATGAAGACTTCTTTTTCCCAGAAACATCGGAATTAGTCCTTTTGGCCAATATGATTAAGCCTGATGAAAATGCAAAAGCAAGGAATGAGTGCTTCGTGGCTGGCGGAAAAATAAATACGCTCTCATTTGAGATAGATATTCCTGCAAAAAAAGGGCTAAAGACCTTTCTTGAAACAGAGGCAGATAAATTATTAGAGCAGAAATACGAGCTCTCTGAACTTAATTTAGTATTTTCTTTCTCTGACGAAGACAATGTTGCGGCAGATACAAACATGTTCAGCTTCGGCGACACGCTTGACCTGAAACTAGGAATTCGCCTTGAGAAAAAAGATATTGCAAAACTCGGCAAGTGGTTCAAGAACTTGCAGAAGAAATACGAGAAATAAATCAAATAATCATAGATAGCAGGCTATAGAAATCTTTATTAACAAGAGTTTAACATTTTGAGTTATTAAAAGAGTGGGAGAGTGAAGATAATGCGAACAATATGCATAATGAATCATAAAGGCGGAGTTGGCAAGACCACAACTGCAATAAATCTTGCAGCAGGACTGTCAAGAAAAGAAAGAAAAGTAATCCTTGTTGACCTTGATCCGCAGGGAAATGTTGATACTTCTTTGAGAATAAAAGCAGAAAACAACATCTATGATGCGATGACAGGAAAGATAATGCTCAACAGCTGCATATCAAATGTAGCAACAAACTTTGATGTCATCTCATCAACAGAAAGCCTGACAAAAGCAGAATACTACTTATACAAGCAGGAGGAATCAAAGTTTTTGCTGAAAAAAATCCTTGGAACAATACAAGGCTATGACTACATGATAATTGACTGCCCGCCATCACTGGGCATACTCAACCAAAACGCGCTGGCTGCATGCAAAGAAGTTTTTATTCCAACATCAACAGACTTCCTTGGCATAGATGCCCTCAGAAAAATGAAAGAGATAGTTAGAGACATAAATGATGCTTACAAATGCAATTGCAAGATAACAAAAGTCATCCCAACAATGTATGACACAAGAAACAAGATATGCAAGCAAACACTTGCAGAGATAAAAAACGAGTTTGAAAGCCTTGTAAGCACTCCAATAAGAATAAACTCAAAAGTGAAAGAAGCCCCAAAATACGCAAAATCAATCTTCAGCTATGCAAAATCAAGCCCAGGAGCGCAAGACTATGGAAAACTGGCTGAAGAAGTGCTTGCAATGGAGCAGAAGGCAGAATAAATTTCTTTTTTTACTAGAACAAAGGTCCCTTCGGGACAGTGAGGCTCGCCACAGAGTGGCTCGCGAGTATATAATGCGGATTAACAGTAGACATATGCATTCAACAAAATTCCACTTAACTTTCATTACGATAGAATGCTTTCTTAGGCATATCAATGGAATTTTGTTGTGCTCAGAAACCACCGAATTAAAGTGGAATTTTGAGTGTCAGAAACCAACTCAGGTTAATATGGCAATTAAACACTTCCTTTGTTTATCTGTAGGTGGTTTCTGACATGTCTCTGTGCCCCTGGCACCTTGAATAAGGATTTAAGAATGGGCCTGGCAGGATTGTTTGAATGAGTTCTTTTTAACTATTTTGAATACGAACAGTAACAATCAAAATGAAACATAGAGGCTGAGAACCAAGTAATTTACAAAGTGAGAATTATCTTTCTCACTGCGTTATATTCTTTCACAGCATCATAAACAGAATCAAAGGCTTTGTAATTCGCTTCTGTGCGATCTGTTTTTCCATAATTGTCGATATAAGGCATTCCTGTATGTGGTGGCTTCGACATTGATTTCCCTGCAAGGATCTGAACCGTTGGTTTTTGAGGATAACTGAAAGAAATCCCCAAGTTCAGTCTTACAGTAACAGTAGTCGGTGTACCGCCTGGCCCGCGGCTTGGCACTATGACCAAAAATTGCGATTGGATTGTTGAAAGAAATGTCGGAAATGGACTAAGGCCATCTATCCCACTCTCACTGCCGTAGAAAACTTTTTCTTTGTCTGATTGAACAATCTCGGATGCCATCTGATTCATACAAAGATAGTAGTTATTTAAAGCTTTTGATTCAAATAGTGAAAAAATGGGCCCGGCCGGATTCGAACCGGCGGCCTTCTCGATTTTGAGTCATTTTAAATAACCCGTCAACGAGATGTCATAACCAACTAGACCACGAGCCCGTTAGAGAAGGAGAATAACGGTTGGTTTAAAAGATTTACGCTATATATTTAGAGTAAGATTTAAATAGGGCTT
This sequence comes from uncultured Methanosarcinales archaeon, assembly GCA_964354285.1. GTDB lineage: Archaea > Nanobdellota > Nanobdellia > Woesearchaeales > ARS49 > JAWABT01. The sequence continues at coordinate 4,598 of CAYGYR010000007.1, forward strand.
ATTCTTGTATTCTAAAAAAGAGGGACTGAGATGGCAAAGAAGATTATTATTCATAAGAAAGACCACTTTGTAAAGTATTTCTTCATAGGGATTCTTGTTCTTGTTGCCTTTGTAAGCTTCCTTGTTGTAAAGCCGTTCATTAACATAATCCTTGCAAGCGCAGCAATAGCATATGTCTTTTATCCATTATACACTTTTATAAACAAGAAGATAAAAAACAAATCATTATGCGCGCTTCTTGTTTCATTTTTTATAATAACACTAATCGCAGTGCCATTTGCACTGCTGCTTCCTGCTTCTGCATCTGAAGCGCAATACACGTACATACGCGTAAAGCAAAAGCTGCTTGCAGGAGAGATTCTTGATGTCAAATGTGAAGGAAAAGACACCACTACACTGTGCCGGCTTTCAAATTGGGTGCAGATAAAAGTAAAGGATCCAGAAGTCAAGTTCTACCTGCAGGACACTCTTGAAAAAGTGACTAGCTTTGCAGTCCAAAAAACATCGGCATTGCTGCTTGCAATCCCAAAAATAATCCTCAGCTTTGTCGTCACGTTCTTCATACTGTTTTACCTATTCAAAGACGGCCCTGACTTTGTGAGCTACCTGAAAAAACTGATTCCCATGAAAGAGGTGCACAGGAACCATGTTGCATTGCGGATAAATGAGACAGCACACGCAGTCATCTACGGCTCGTTAACCATTGCCTTGATACAGGGCGTTCTCGCAATAATCGGCTACTGGATTTTTGGCATAGAATCATTCATATTTTGGGGAATAGCAACTGCTATATTTGCGCTGGTGCCAATAATAGGGACAACAACAATATGGCTTCCGGCAAGCTTATTCCTTATCGCGAAAGGCTCAACAGAAGGAAACCCGACCTTAATCTATAGCGGAATAGGATTGCTGGTTTATGGCGCTTTAGTCATCTCAACTGCAGACAACTTCCTAAAACCAAAGCTCATAGGAGACAGGGCAGGGCTTCACCCAGTGCTTGTTCTTATCGGAGTTCTTGGAGGCCTTGCATTATTCGGCTTTGCAGGATTCCTGATAGGCCCGTTAATCCTTGCGATCCTTAAGTCCATGCTTGATATATTCGAGAAAGAAGGAGTATACAACGGCCACAAATCCTAAAATGAAGTTTCTTGTAAAGGACATGGATATTGCAACAGGCGGAGTTAAAGTTGCACTTCTAAATGAAAAAGATGCGAACAGGCTTGACCTGCATCATAATGACAGGCTTATTGTCCGGAAGGGGAAAAAACAGACAACAGTAATTCTTGACATAGCAGAAAGCTCAAAAGCAGTTCCGCCAGGGAAAATAGGGCTTTTTGAAGAAGTTCTTGATGCAACCTGCGCTGTGCAAAATGATACTGTGGAGATTACCACGGCAAAAAAGCCAGCATCAGTCAGCTACATAAAGAAAAAACTTGACGGCAAAGCACTAAACTACGAGGAGACATATGCCATAATCAAGGACATTGTTGAAGATAATCTCACGAGCATAGAACTCACAACCTATATTGATGCGAACTACATTCGCGGAATGACGCTTAAGGAGATTATAGACTCAACAAAAGCCATGGTGGCAACAGGCTCAAAAATCGAGATTAAAAAGAAAACCGTAGTTGATGTCCACGGCATTGGAGGGGTTCCTGGGAACAGGACAACACCGATAATAGTCGCGATACTTGTCGCAGCAGGATTGACTGTGCCAAAAACAAGCTCAAGGGCAATAACCTCGCCCTCAGGAACAGCAGACACAATGGATATATTCTGCAACGTGGCAATATCAATACCGAAACTGAAAAAAATACTTGATAGAGTCGGCGGTTTCATGGTTTGGGGCGGCGCAGAACAGATAAACCTGGCGCCAGCAGATGACAAGATAATCAGGATAGAGCATCCCCTGGAGATAGATGCAGAGGGACAGATGCTTGCATCAATAATGGCGAAAAAAGCAAGTGTCGGCGCAACACACCTGCTCTTGGAAATGTCTGTTGGAAAAAATGCAAAACTAAAAACTCACAAGGAAGCAAAATTACTTGGAAAAAAATTCAGGGTGCTTGGAAATGAGCTGGGAATAAAAGTTGCCTTCTTCACTGCAGACGGCTCGCAGCCAATTGGCAATGGAATCGGGCCTGCGCTTGAAGCAAGAGACGTGCTGCAAGTCCTTACAAAAGACCCTGATGCGCCAAAAGACCTTAGAGAAAAATCAATAAAGATGGCAGCAATGCTCCTTGAGTTCACCAGCAGGGTGCATGTAGGAAAAGGGAAAAAATTCGCAGCCAGAATGATTGAAAACGGAGCTGCATACAATGCATTCCTCAGGATAATCAAGGCGCAGGGAGGAAAAGAATTAACACAAGACGAAATCCCTATTGGCAAGTTCACGCACAGCTTCAAGTCAAAAAAGACAGGCAGGATAGTTGAAATAGACAACAAGATAACAACAAAAATCTGCAGGGTAGCAGGAGCCCCAAGCGACCACGGCGCAGGAATATACTTCTACAAGAAAAAAGGAGCCCTTGTTAAGGCAGGCGACAAGTTGTTTACTGTTTATTCACAAAATGAGGAAGAGCTAGGGTATGCTATTGAGTGCGCAAAACAGTTCAGGCTGATGAGAATAGAATAACACGTTTGAAGTGTGATGTTAGACGTTTGATGAATGTAACTTCTTAACCAATTCAAGCTTTAGAATCTTAAGCATTCCATTATGATTTGCATATTCTTTTTTTGATTCAATTATTTTTATTTTCTTTTTATGGATTGGGGAGTCTAAAACCATTGTCTCAAGCTCTCCGCCTTCTCCTGCTGGATTGATTTTAAACTTATTCTGCAGTTCTTCTAATTCTTTTATTGCTTTGCTGTCTAGCTTTCTGCCAAGCCAATTTTCATCAAGAGGGTATGCTGCAATGCCTGTGATTATCACTTCAAATTTGTTTTCCTGCAGTTCATTAAGAAGCTTTACCTGGTCCATCTGCCACAAAGGATTAACTGTTTCAAGATTAAGCTCTTTGCAGATTTTTATTATTCTTGAAGCCTGATATACAGAAGCAACTGCTCCTGTTATTACACCTTCTATCTTGTATCTGCTTTTTGCTTCCTGAATCGCTTTCTTCAAGTCAGCAAGCTCTTTTTCTTTCTCTCCTTTTGTCTCAACAAGAATCAATGGAATCTCTAAAGCTTCTGCCTGCTTCTCAATAAATTCAAAAGCAGGAACATGAAACATATAAGACTCTGGATTCTCTGACTTTAAAGAAATAAGGCAAACAACTTCATGCTCTTTCATAGCCTTGAAAATAGCATAAGTGCTGTCCTTCCCTCCTGAGAATAGGGCTCCTAGTTTCATAACAGAAATCTTGTTTCTTGCTTATTTAAAGGTTATGGGAAAATTTTATAAAAGCCCGAATCCACTTAAGGGATGATGTACAAATATAGCAAAGAAGACGAGGAAACTGTTTTACATATTGCAAAAGAGATAAACAAGACACTGCCTGTTATATTCTCAAAAGAAAGGGAGCTGCTCACACTCGATTACCTGCTCGGCCTCATCAATGCATGCGAAACTGCGCTTGAAGAGCATGGGCATGATATTGTTCCTGTTGCAAGGCATAACTACCGGTATAAGGATGACACAAAAATACTCAAGGCAGTGTCTTTTATGGTTGCTGAAGCAGCAGTTCACGCAAACAGGGCAGGATACAGCTTCAGGCAGATAAATGGGGAGTACCTAAATTACGGCCTCCATGAAGAATGGCTTGATGGCGAAATGAAAGAGTTGAGAACAGGCGTGGCTGCATGCAAGAAAAAAAGCGGGATGCAGCCAAGTTCTATTTTTGCAGTATTTGAGAAAGGCAGGCAAAGACTCAGTTATGTGTGCCTCTGCGGAAAAGAAGCAGATGAAAACATCTTTCTATTATCAAAGAAGCAGCCGCTCAAGCTGAATGAGTATGAATTCTATGTATCTGATGCAGTAGAAAACAAAAAGATGCTTGAAAAATATTTCAAGTCAATTGGGTAAATAATAAAAAAATCTAGCAGCACTGGCATGTGAAGCGTACAGTCCATTGGTCATTTCTGTATGCACTCTCGCTGCATGATGCAAGGCTGTACTCTTTTGTTCCGGCCCTGTGAACTCCTTCATGCAATGCTGCAACACATGTTTTTCTCAGGCCTGCGCAGACTGCATTGCAATTATCACCTGTTACACCTGTGCCAAGCACCTGACACTGCCCAAACATATCTGCAGTAGATTGAGCTTCTTGCCCGCCAGCTTGTTCTTGCTGCGTGACTCTCTGCTCAAGCTGGGCTAGCCTGCTTTCCAAGGTCCTGATGCCCTGCCTTGTTTCCTGGCAGCAAGTTTCAACAGTACCAAAGCGCGAGCTTAATGCAGAGACATCATGCTGCAAGCCAGCTATATCCGAAAAAATCTGCCTGTTTATGATAGCAGAGCCTTCTTCCATATTAACAACTGGCTGCGGGTTAACTGCAACGGCCTTGCCTTTGGATAAGCCTTGTATGGCTGCATTTGCAGTCATTGAGTCCGGATATGCCGCAGAAACCAGAAGAACAAAAGCGAACATTGCTACAATACCTAATAATGCATATTCAAAACGCATTTTATCACCTCTTATATTGTGTTTTGGGAGCATTGAGTATATAAACTTTGTCTAAAGAAAAAATCATGTGTTCCATTAACTTAGATATTCCTTTATTGCTGCAGCCAATACTGCAACATCATTTTTACTTATAAACTTATTAGCTCCTTTGCTCATTGCTTCAGCAGCAACATCAAAAAATGCATCCCCTGAAAACATTATTATGGAAACATTTGGTCTTAATTTTCTGATTTCTTCAATCGCGTAAATCCCGCTATTTCGGCGACCGTCATTCATGTCGTTATCCAGTATTATTAAGACATAATCATTATTGTAGGCTTTCATTATTGCCTCGTCTGAATTAACTGCAAAATCAATATCAACAGAATAACTTCTAAGAAGCCTGGCTAATGATTTCCTGACTGCTTCCAAATCATCTGCAACTAATACTTTAAGCTTAGGCATATCAATAGCTGTTGCTAATACACAGTTATATTTAAACTTTTTCTAAGAAAAAGATATTAGTATCTGCCATTTAACCCATGCTGGCCAATGCAATTAGTACCATCAATACAAAAAACAAGGTGTAGGATATACTCAGCATTATTGTAATAAATATAATACTTATCTTTGAAGCTTTCCAGGCATCTTTTGATATCATGTATGCAGCATAGCCTACTAATGATATCAGCAATAATGCAGTTATGTCTGCGAACAGCAAGTATGTCCAGGTGGAAGGGAATATGCTTCTGACTCCTATGAAAAAGAAAGGCATGTCTAAGAATCTAAATGGAAGAATAAAATTAAAAAATCCAAATACGTATTCAGGTGATATTTGCTTCAGAATGTCCAGGACAAGCATAAGCATCCTTTGGGCAAAGACAACAATCAATCCAATCTTTAAAGGAAGTATTTTTTCACTTTCTTTGAAGAAAACAAAAGACAGAATTATGGCAGCAAGCATGATCGCAGCAACCAGCACGTCTGTTTTCCAGTCGTGTGAAATCGGGAAAATGCCTGTGCGGCAATATCCTCTTTCTTTAGGATCTGTAATCACATTGCAGTAATCTGCATTTCCTGCTCTCCTCGCTAAGTAATCAGCGCAATCATTTCTTGCTTTGTTGTCAGGCATCAGTTCGCATCCTTTTAGCCGGTCTGTTAAATCAAGGCAAGCAATAAGTTCATCTTTTGCATCAATATTTTCCACGCAAAGCTCTGGCTTTTCATTTGCCTTTGCAACAGCGCCAACACATTCAGTAAATGCAGATGGGCCTTCGCGATCCAGTACAACATCTTTGAACCCCTCGCATATTGATAATAAAGGAGATTCTAAAGAAGAAATAAGTTCACGGATGCATTCCCTGTTTTTGGATTGCGCGCATAGCGATAAATCATTACGCTTTATGCTCACCTTTCCAATGCACTGGTTTTTCCAAAGTTCGCTGACAGGTGTTCCTTTTATGTTTTGGCAGCACTCAACAGAATCGCATTCACCCAGATAACAGCCATCTCTTTCCCTATTATCCCATATGCCTGCGCATTCATGCTCCTTATACTGCAATATACCTATCTGGCATTCATCCCGCAATTTTATCTCAGGAAGCCTGCCTCCCAAAAACTCTTCTGGAATAAGACTGCACAAGCTCTCATTTTGGGTTTGCCATGCAACTACGTTCACGCATCCTCCGTATTCTTTTCCCTTAAACATATCACAAGCAGCAAGATTCTTATTTTTTTCAGCAACATTAGAATAGCAGCGGTTTATTTGTTCTGCAGAAACTTCTTCATCAACAGGATAAGTGCAGAAAGAAAGGTTATTGGTTCTTTCAGCCAGAATATGAAAGCAGGAAAAAGAGCCATTGTATAAAACCAAGCAGTCTTGTTCAGAGTTTATCTTTGAATACTGCTGTGCATGAACTAATGTTACCAGCAATAAAACTACTGCAAAATAAAGCATCCATTTGCAGCAAATCTTTGTTTTGTTCAACGCCACCGCCCGGATTTGAACCGGGATATCCTTGCGGAAACGGGCTCTCTCTGGTTCCTTTGTGGTAAACCACTCAAGGCATACGCTTCTAACTTGAGAAAGTTAAAATCCGCGCAGTACCAGGTTGTGCCACGGTGGCATATCTTCAAGTATTTGTTTACTTTCAGTTGTATTTAAACTTATCTGATATGAATTAAATTTTCCGTTTTGATAAAATCGGATGTTTTTGTTAACTCCCCAAATCTCTGCTATTAACTCCACAATGTCTTCAATTAATCTTTTACTCGCCATATGAAACAATATAGATCTGTTTTTTCTAATACATCCATCTGTAATCAGCAATCCAAAAAAAGAAATTCTTTTGTATATCATAACCTGAGTTTTTAATAAACATTGGAATAAAAACAGACAACGCTTTCTTGCCAAAAGGCATTTCAAATTCCTGGTTAAATCTTACAGCCAATTCTTTGCCATACTTTTCAAAATGCCATAATCTTTTCTTATTAAGCCGGTCTGAATAAAATATTTTGCCGTTTATGCCAAACAACTGAAAAAATAAACTTCTGAACAATAGAACTAATTCTTTGTCTGTGTTGTAAAATGCTATCTGATAATTCCTATCACCCTGACCATTATGCTTAATCGGAAGACAGCCATCCCCTGCAAACATGCCTATTAACAACGCCAATTTTTCTTCTTTACTATCTGCCATGATTCAAAAACTGTTTTCTATATTTATAAATGCTGCGCGGCATTGGCCAGTGTCCTGTGCGGTGTTTGCCAGAACATCAGCTTTTTAAACACCAAACAGATATTCTGAGAGTATGGGTAGGAGAAAGGTTATGGGGGAATCTAGCTTTGAACCAATTAATTATAAGCATGAAAGACATAGAAATAATAGAGACTTACGTTCGTGGGGGACATTTATGGAATACGTGCATCAATTGCCCGGACTGAAATACTCTCACGACCCCGTCCTTAGTCTTATCCTCGAGTCTGCCCAAAAAGAAGCAGATATGAAGAAGCATGCTGCGGAAACCAACAACACAGCAGGACTGGAAAGCCGGCTGGCAGAACCCGCGCCTCCAAAAAATGACTATTCTACTTTGGACATCACGCATCCAGAAGAAATAATCGAGCTCCCGCAGGGAAAAGTAAAAATCTACAAGTTTGACGAGAATGCGACGTTGTATGTCATGCTTCCCAATGAAAGCAGAATATGGCCTCGGGGAGTGCTAAGATACGAAGTAAAGAATGTAAAGCAGACGGCTGAACAAATACAAGAACTGACGCGAACAACCTGGTTCCAGGATTCACCCATGATTGAAAAAAAAGACAGGCCCCCTGTTTCAATAGACGAAATAGCTGACACAATACTATTTTCTATGAAAAAAGAAACCCGCTTTAACCGAGAATTTAGAGATGATGGAAATTCGTCTATTGAGCTGATTTACAACAATACAGAATCTGCATTAACTGAACAGCAAAAAGAAATTTTAAAACAAGGAGGATGCGGGCGTACATTCAAACTAGATCTTGCGGCTGATCTGTCAGCACTAACCGTGACTGCAACAATGATGTTGATTGGCGTGTCTAGTATTTCCATTTGTAATTCACTTATTCCGCTAATTCCGGCTGTGGGCATATCGTTAGCAGCAGCAGGATTTTTTTTGTACCATTCCATTGTTCCAAACGAATCAGCAATACGAACAATATCCGGCCTTGTTCCGAAACTAAGAAACCAAATAAAAAACCTTGAGCAAATGACTGCAGCATACAACACTGCGGCAGATATCAATGCCTGCGCAAAACAATCAAAAGCGATAACTGAACAAAAAGGAAAACTCAGCCTGTATTGGTCTGCATTATACACAGCGCTTACACAAAAATGCGTGAGCTTCACATACAGACACGATTCAGCTGAAAAGATTCTTGATTATTTCCGCCAGCTAAGAAGAAAAATGAAAAATGTGCCTGTGATTCATGCAGAAACTAAAATCGAGCCAAAACAAACCACAGAAACACTCAAGCCAGTCCCAACAATCGATGAAATCATAATCGAACAAAACTGGAAGAAAGACGACCAATACGGAACGGAAATAGACGGAAGATATACACTGAAAGAAAAAATCGGAGAAGGCGGCCTTTGCAGGGTATACCGCGCAATAAGAATACTTGATGACAGGGAAGTCGCAATCAAATTCGAAAAGCCAGAAACAAGCGCGCTGAAAAAGAAGGAAAAACTGATAAAAATACTGTGCGGGCTTAAGCACGAAAACCTCGTTGCAACAACAGATGCAAACCTGACTGCAGCACCAGCATACATAGTAATGGACCTGATAGACGGTGCAGACCTCGGAAAAATACTCGAGTTTGCAAGAGAAAACAAGGAAACAAAACAGAACCTGAGCCTCGAAAACGCACTAAGTGTTGCAAGAAACATCGGAGAGGCGCTTAATTTTCTCCACTCAAACGGGTCAAGAAAAATCATCCACAATGACATCAAGCCCTCAAACATAATGATTGACGAAAAAGGAAAAGCATACCTCGGAGACTGCGACATTGCAGACATAGAAAGAGACATGAACAGCCTTCTCACAGGAACAACCTCCCAAAAAGCATCAGGAGCAGGAACAATAGAATACATGGCGCCTGAAAGAAGAGGAATAGTAAAAGCGCCGATAAGCGAAAGATCAGACATTTATTCCTTTGGCGCAGTGCTGTACGAAATGATAGCAGGACAGCTCCCAATGACGCCAAACGGACTGGACAAAAGAACAGACCTGCCAGAAGACCTAAGGCAGATATTATGCGAGTGTGTTGCAATCCAGCCTGAAGACAGATACCCGACAATGAAAGAAGCACTTGAAGACCTCAACAAACTGCCAATTGAAAGCAAACCGATAAAATTAATCATCAAAGGAAATGAACAGAAAAAGGAAGACATCCTTGCAGAAAAATCAGAACAGCCAAGAAAATATATTCCTGACGCAGACTTAATCGAAAAGATACAGGCCGGCCTTGATTCAGGAAGGCTTTCAGTAGAGAGCGCAATGGATGCAGCGCATCTAACAATGGAAGACGTACTGCGCGAGAACCCCGGGCTAATGGATGAAGAATCACAAAACGCAATTCTTGCTGCATCAGAACAAGCACTAATTGATGACAAGGAACCAGATAAAAACGAATTATTTCATTCAGCAGAACTTCCATCAGCTGCAGAACTCAAAGAAGAAGAGGAATCAGAACCGCTTATATCACCTGAAGAACTGGACAGTGAAGAAGGTGAAGAAAAATCAAGAAAAAAGTATGAATAATGCATTCTAATGTGATAATTAAGTTAACTTTCAGAAAAGCTTAAATAATCACCTTTTTTTTTAGATTTAAAACATGATAGCAGTTGCTGACAAACAAATGCAAAGAACTTTAATTATTGCAAAAATAGGTATGCTTAATGAACGCCTGAAAGAAATACCAGAAGAAATCACTACTCTGGAAATTGTCCAAAGAGAGACGAGAACCAAGGCTGTTGAAATAGCAAAAAAACTGCAGGAAGAGAAGAAAATAAAGGAAAGTGCGGACAGCGTGGCAAGTGCACAAGCCAAACTTAGAGAGATTTCGCGTCACATCGCTGAAAAAAAGAATGAACAAGTTGAGATTATGAAGGGTATAGAAAAACTGAAAAAAGAGCTTGAAATGCTCAGAAAGTAGTTCTTTTAAAATCTATATAAAAAACTCACCAAGTGGTTACAAAAAGCTTAAAAACCTTCCTATAAAACAGTAAGGTTTAAATACTAGCACAGCGTTTTATTTATAAAGTTAGTTGTAGGGAAGACTATATCTTTGGATATAGTGTTGGGGAAATACGTATAATACATCAGTATAACGCACATATTATTTGTTCAATTAGGGGGGGGATTTGAAAATGTATTACATAAAAAAATGCCCAGAATGTACTAGTATCAATCTTTTTATTAACAGAGAAAAAGGGGAAATCATCTGCAAAGACTGCGGTCTTGTCATTGAAGACAAGATGGTAGAATTCGGCCAGGAATGGCGCGAATTTGACGGAGAAGGTGGCGGAGGCGGCAGCAGGAGAAGAACAGGAGCTCCTATGACCTATACGCAGTTTGACCAGGGCCTTGGAACAGAGGTTGGCCAGAAAGCAGACTTATTCCACTTAGGAAGCAAGGACCGGAACAAATTCTTCAGGCTAAGAAAATGGCAGTACAGGATCAGCACTGCAATTGAAAGAAACCTGAAGCTAGCTCTATCAGAACTGAAAAGAGTCTCATCTTACTTGAAATTGCCCAAGATGGTTGAGGAAGAGGCTGCAATGATCTACACCCAGGCAGTGCAAAGAGGACTTGTCAGGGGAAGATCAATGGAGTCTGTTGTCTCCGGAGCATTATATGCAGCATGCAGAAGGCATGAGGTTCCAAGAACACTTGATGAATTATCTGAAGCATCTGGAATTGAGAAAAAAGAAATTGGAAGAACATACAGGTTTGTCACAAGAGAGCTTGGAATAACAATACTGCCAAGCAATCCAGCTGACTACATAGCAAGGTTTGCAAGCTCACTGAAACTTTCTGCAGAGACGCAATCAAAAGCAGTTGAGATACTTGAATCAGCACAGCATGAAGAGCTTACATCTGGCAGAGGGCCTACAGGAATAGCAGCAGCATCACTCTATGTTTCTGCTCTGATACACGGAGAGAAAAGAACACAGAGAGAAGTCGCTGATGTAGCAGGAGTTACAGAAGTCACAATAAGAAACAGATACAAGGAACTCTTAGAGAAGCTAAAGCTTGACAAGGAAATAAAGAAGACAAAAAAAAGAAAGAAATAAAGCTGAGCTGAGTGTCTAGCGAATCTTTTTAAATCATTATCAAATATTACTTCTTAGAAGACAAAATTAAGGTGTGAAATGCCAATATATGATTTAATATGCACATCATGCGGGTATGAGAAAGGAGAGACAATGTTTCCTAGCTATGATTCTTTTCAAAAATCAGAAAAAGAAAGAGAGTGCCCTGAATGCAGTTCAAGACTAGAAGCAAAGATTTCTTGTTTTAATATATGCCATGGGCACAATTACAAGACAACAGATGGAAAACTCTGCGAAAAAAGCCTTGGCATAATATTTGAGGTTGGGAAAAAACCCTGCGGCCATTTTGGACTGCGTAAGGTAAGCCTTGCAGAAGTTCTTAAAGTCCAACACGATCCTGAAATGAACTGAACAATGGCATTTGCAATTATATCTGACATCCACTCAAACATTGAAGCGCTTGATGTAGTCATAAAACATATTCTAAGCCAGGGTATAAAAGAAATCTACTGCCTTGGAGATATAATAGGATATGGCGCGAACCCAAAAGAGTGCTGTGATGCAGTAAAAAAATATTGCAGCGCAGGAACTATTTTCGGAAATCATGATGCAGTAATCATACAAAATTATCTAATATCTGCAGAAAGAAATCTTACAAAACGAGTCCTGAATTATTTTCGCGGCAAAAAGAAAGATAAGGAGCAAAAATATGAGGTTATTGAGATGGACCATCCCTGGGTGGATAAGGTTTTGTCTTTTACAGAAAACAAGCTCTCACAAAAACAAAAAGCATTCCTTGCAAGCCTGCCAATGACTCTGACAAAAGATGATTTGTTTTTCACACACCAAAACCCTTCTGCAGACGCATTTAATCCAGGACAATCAAGTACAATATATTTTAAAAGAAGCATCAGCTATATTTTTGATGTAAGCGGGTATTTCCAGGAGATGCCTATGATGGAAACACGCGAAGGCATAAATCTTTCTTTTCTGAACAGGCCGCATGAAGACCAAACTGTTTTTGCACTAGACTATCTCCGCGAAAACAATGCAAAAATATGTTTCATGGGGCACACGCACGCTGCATCATGCTTCTACAAGAAAAAAAAAGACCGCAAATGTAATACTGTGTTTGTGACATACAATCTTCCAGAAGAGCACAGCGGCAAAGCATCATTTGAGCTTGAAATAAAAGAAGGATACAATTACATAATCAATCCAGGAAGCGTTGGCCAGCCAAGAGACAATGACCCGAGAGCAAGCTGCCTCATTGTTGAGACAAAGAAAGTAATCTGGCACAGGATTCCGTATGATGTGGAAAAAGCCAGCAAAAAAATAAAAGATGCGAAACTTCCTGCTTATTATGCAGACAGGCTGATTAAAGGGATTTAGTAATCATTTTTTCTGTCATAAAATATATAATCCTCATCACTAAGCGCTTCATCAATCTCAGTTCTTAGCCAGAAATACTTTTCCTTGTTCTTCCTGTTAAACCTGTGGTAACTGAGCCCAGGCATGCAGTATTCAGCCAGATACAGCTTCCTCAGTATGCTGTATTCAAAATTATTCTCGCGCTCATGCACAGGAACATTCTTGTTCTCCTTAAAAATATGGATATGCCGCCTTACTTTAGCAACAACATGCCTGTCAAAATTAGCATTGAAATCACGGTCAACAAGCCTATGAATGCATTCCTCTACCTCTTCCTCTAATCTTTTCCGAATAGTTTTGACAAGAGCAGTTATGCTCAGTTTAGACCGACCTCTTTTAATATTGCCTTAAAATTATCCTCTGTCATCTCCTGCTTGTATTTCCTTGACTGCTCAATTATCTTGTCCATCTTAATCTTAAATCCTTTCTTCTCAAGCAATCTCTTGTTTGACATGATAAAATGGCAGAACTGGGAAACATTCTTTGGCTTATCTGTCTTGTGTGCTCTCTCAAAATCAATAAACTCAATTTTTTTGCCAACAATAACATGCTTGGATGGATGGTGCATCTCTTCTTTGTCAATGCAGAGCTCATCAAGTGTCTTGCATTTCTCAAACACAGTGCTCAGAACTTTTTTTGCCTGGCTTTTGCTTGCTTTGGGCAGCCAATCTCTTATGTATTCCCCATAAACAAATTCGTATACAAGCCATGTCTTGTCATGCGTCACAAGTTTTGGCCCTATATTGTATTTATTTAGCATCTTAAGCATCTTTATCTCATTTGCTATCCTGCCGACTGCCTCGCTATCCTTTCTTTTTGTCTTCACAGCAACCTTTTTTCCCTTGTAATTCGCAGTGTAGACTCTTCCTCGTTTTCCCCTGGCAAGGTATCTTATGTCATCAACACCTATTTTCTCAAGCTCTTTGGCAGTCTTTGACTTGATGATATTGTAAACATAAATTTCCTCAAAGAAATAATGCACAGAATCAACAAACCTGTAAGAGAAAAGATACTGCTCAAGCAAAGAGTGCACCATATTCTTGTCAGTCAAAGAAGAAAAAACAAGCAAAATATTTCCATTATGCTTCAGATAGTTTCCTGCCTCTGCAAGGAATTTTTCGATGAATTCGTAGCCAAGCTTGCCGCCCTCTGTCGCAATATCCCTTATCTGCGCCTGCTGAGGAAGATAGGGCGGATTGCATATTATCGTGTCAAACTTTTGCTGAGGGACTTTTGCAAACAAATCACTAAGAATATACTTTATTTTCTTGTGCGCAGAATTCTTTCTTGCATAATTAAGTGCTTCCTTATTGATATCAACAGCAAGAACCTTCTTGACTTTCTTGTTTTCAGCTGCTGCAGCTGCCTGTATCCCGCTGCCTGTGCACATGTCAAGAACACTGCCTAGTGCAAGCTTTTTGACGTGCTTCTCCAGGAGGAATGAATCCTCACGCGGTTCGTATATCACCATCTTTTGCTAAAACTTGTGTTTTCTTCCTTAAGTACAGTGGCTTGGCATATTTGTAAAGGTCAGCTCCCCAGGTCATGCCGGCGCCAAAGCCAACAAAAATCACGTAATCATTTGGCTTGAGCCATCCTGTGTTTATTGCCTCGTAAAAAGCATCTGGCTGCGAGGCAGATGATGTGTTTCCTCTTTTTGGCAGGATAACATAAAACAGCTTCATAGCTTCCTCAATAGAAATGCCCAGCTTCTTTGCAAGCTGTGCTGCAGCACTATCAATAATCCTGCAGTTTGCCTGATGAGGAATGATTTTCAGATTATCCGACGTAATTTGATAGCCAGCTGCCTTTCCTTTCTCAATCAAAGACATTATGCTCTTGTAAAGCTTTGGAACTGCAAACCTGAATACAGGAGGTCCATCCATGTACAGCTGCGGCATTGTTGTGCCTGACTTCAAATATTCATCTAATTCCTCTTTTGAAATATTACTGTAATTTCCATTTTTCTGTATCTGAAGCTGCCCCTTGCTTATTCTTATGTGGCAGTCATCCCGCAGAAGCTCCTTGTCCCTTCCATCGCCGCCAAGCTCGTGCGTGATAAATCCAGGCTCAGCAGATGCTCTCAAAATCATTGCTCCGCCCCCATCACCGAACAAGACACAGGTGTTCCTGTCAGTATAATCAATATTCTCGCTCAACTTCTCATTCGCGACAACAGCAACTGTCTTGTACATCCCGCTTCTGATAAAGCTATCTCCTGTAGCAAGAGCATAATTTATGCCAGTGCATCCTGCTGCAAGGTCAAAGAAAGGAATCTCTTTTTTTGTCTCCAGCATTGCATGTATGTTTCCTGCAGATGAAGGGAACCTTCTCCTTGATGTATTGGTTGCATCAATTATCAGGTCAAGCTCCTCTATTTTTACCTCTGCATTTGCAAGAGCATCAACCAGTGCATAAAAGCCAAGCCTTGAGGTGTCTTCATCATCGCTTGCAATCCTTCTCTCCTCAATTCCAGTCCTCTGCCTGATCCACTCATCTGTTGTATCGACCATCTTCTCGAGGTCTGCATTTGTCAAGACCTTTTCAGGCAGATACCTGCCAACTCCCACCACTTCTGAATAAACCATCTTCACTCCTCCCTATCAATTGCTTCAAAATATTCTTTAACTCTCTCTGAGATTGTCTTGAGATAATACTGCTCTATCTTCTCAGTAAAAATATCAGACAGCTTTGCTTTCTCAGCAACACGATAGCTGTTCCCAATTCTCTCAATCAAAAACAAATCTTTTAATCTCTTCAGCTGCCTTCTTATGTTTGATGATGCTATGCCAAGCATTGGCAATTCATTTGTTTTCCTTGATGCAATTACCTGCTCCTCAATTGCCTTGCTTGTCAAGTCAGAAGTCTTCAGTATCGTGTGCAGGATATCAACAACAACATCCCTGCTGTCGCCTGGCTGCAAAAGGCCGATACTTAAGCAAAGCTTCTTTGTAAGCTCTCTTCCTTTTAATTTGTAAGGCTTCTCATACTTTCGCAGGGTAATCTCTGCCAGAGGAATCTCTCTTGAAACAGTCTGCGTTTTCACCTGAATGCCTCGCAAAAATAATTATTAATAACATAAGAATAAGCATCCATGCCAAAATAATTTCTCACGATTGCATAAGGAACAACATCAAAAATCACGCCAAGCTGCTTGATTCTTGTGCAAATCAAGTATAGGTTAAATGCTTTTATCCTCAGGTCATCTGGGCCTGTGAATTCAGAGGAAGCGCTTGAGATTATTTTAATCCGGTCATCCATGTAATCAAACATCTCTCCCTGGCCGTAAAGCGAGCCGCTCAATGACACAAGCCTGCTCTCCCTGCCCCTGCCAATAATTATGTGATTATCTCTCATGTCAATATCCTTAAGCTTTCCTTTGTCATCATATGCCAGCTTGAAAACAGCGCCAGATTTTTCAATCTCCTTTATGTTATTATTCTCATCATACTTCAGTATTGTTATTGGGTTTGCATCTTTTTCAACACCTGTGAGTGTTCCTGCAGCATCATAAGTGAAAGTAACTGATTCTTTTTTGTTTTTAACTTTTGCAAGCCTACCATTGCTGTATTCAAAGAGCGTGACTTCATCGCCAGTTATTGCCTTTCTCAGCAGATTATCTTCATATTCGAGCTTTATACCGCCAATGCCTGCTATGTTGCCTGAATCATCATAAGAAATCAATGTTTTTTTGCCATTATCAATCAAGACAATCTCTCCAGAATCAGCAAAGCCATATTTTGCAACTGACTTGTCCTGGAACACCTGCACAGCATATCTTGTTGCCTCAGCTGCCTTGACAGAAGGATTTGTTGGCTCAACTGGGTTTACTGGCGCAATATTCTCATTATCTTCTTTTATTGCAGGGGTTTTTGGCTGCTCTGGAATAGGGACACAGCTAACTAGAAAAAATAAAATAATAACTGCAATAACTGCTATCCTCATTTTTTTTACTTGAACAAACTCTTGAACCAGAAAATGATCCTGTTGAAGAATCCTCTTGGCTTGTATTTTATCTCCCCATCCTCAAATGCCTTTAACAGGGATTTTGTCCTGTTCTCTGAATTAACTATCTCATCTGCCTTTGATTTCTTTACATAAACATCAAAGCTAGGGCTCTTCACTCCATTATCAACAAATTCCTGTACGACCCCATGGGATGTGGCCACTCCGATGATGCTTCCATTCTTTGCATCAAGCATCACATGAATATTTACATTTGCCTCCTTGAAGTCTCCCTTTAATTCTTCTGGAATCGCAATGCCAACAAGGTCATGATAGTCAAACCCTTCTTTTTTGTTATCTTCTTTTTTGGCAGGAACTATCGGCTCGGTTTCTGCTGTCTCGTTCGCAGCCTCTTCTTTAATCTCTGATATATCCCTCTCCTTGATCTCGCATGTGCAGTTTGCAGTACATATCTGGTCTGTCCTGCAGCCAGTATTGTTCTCGCACTCCTCAGTTCCTGTGACATTTCCATCACCGCAGACAGATTTTATGACGCCATATGCTTTTTCTGGCTTGCACATGCAGGTCTTGTTCTCGCAAGCAAATGTCTCATTGAATAAGCTCCCCAGCTTGCCGCAGAAATCATTCTCTTCAGAAGTCTCTTTCTCTCCTGGATCGCAGAATTCTGTCCCTTCCCTTATCTGGTTGCCGCAGTCCATCCTGACTGGGACGCATGTGCAGTCTTTGGCGTTGCAGGCCATCACGATGCCAAGAACCTTTCCAGCCTGCTCGCAAAGGTCATCATCTGTCTTAGGCTCGCACATCTCGTGCCCCTCTCTTATTCCGTTGCCGCAGGTTGTCTTTCCTTTCTCTGCATCTGGGATAATTAATTGCGCGTAAGCAAGTGAGCATAACAGTATTGCAGCCAAAACCAGTAATATGATTGTTTTTTTGATTTTAATCACCCTCCAAATAACCCTGATACCAGGGACCAGATTTTCATGACAAAATTTGTTATTGTAGAAGTTATCTTGATTCCAGGCCTTTTTGACAGGTCATCTATCTCCTTGTCTGTTGAATCCATTATATCCTGTATGTCAGCAGGAAAGGCTCCTGTAGGAGTGCTTGCTGTGCTGCCCTTTTTTTCTTCATCATTATTTTCTTCTGCCCCAGTGCTTTCTTCAGCAGAACTGCCTGAATTTGCCTCAAAAGTCAATTTGCCTGTGCTGTTTGTATCACTGCCTGCCTGGCTTGTGCTGTTTGTGTCATTTGTGCTTGCCTGCGCAGTTTGATTTGTCTGGTTTGCTGCTGTTTGGTTTTTTTGCTGGGCTGTTTCGCATGTACACTCATCTGTGCACGTTCCCATCTTGCCGCCATCTGCCATGCAAACCTTGTGCGGCGGGTCACACTCTTCAAGCCCGTCAAGCTTCTTGTTTCCGCAAAGCTCCTTTGATATAGCTGTCTTGTTTGGGGCAGTTCCAACATCATCAAGCGCTGCCTGCGTTCCTGTGTAGTTTATGCATATGCCATTCTGGCAAGAATCATAAGAATAACTTCCGCAGAGATAATCTTTTGTTGCAAGACTGCCTCCATCACAGTAATTCTCCCTGACCCAGTTGCTCTCTGTGATCATTGTTCCGCCAAGCCTTGAGACGCAGTAATCCGGCTTTGGGCCAGTGCCATAATCCACAGAACCGTTTATTCCAATAAATTTTGTTGGCTTTGCAGGATCAATAGGGCCTCCATCACTGTCTGTGCAGCTGCCTGCATATGCTATTGAAGAAAGTATAATTGCAAATGCCAGCCAAGCAAATATTCGAGCTCTCATCTGCTTAAAAGTTTTAAGAGCAAGTATTTAAGGTTTTTGCTTTAAGCTGTGCGAAAGCTTTATTAGTCAAGCCAATTTTGTATACATCATGAAAGCAGGGCTGGAAGGGGAAAAATATTTAGGAAGTTTTGAAGCTGACCAAAAAAAAGGCTGCACAAAACTTGAGGGCAAGCGTTCCACCACGTACTGGTATGAGGGGCAAGGATTTGTCAGAGACAAGCAGACAGGCAAAGAGGTTTCTTTTGCTCTGAAAACATCTTTTTATAAAAGTAAAGAAGGCAATTTGAAAGAATGCATATTTGACATAGACATAAGCCATTATTTTCATCTTGAGCCGCCTGTAGCAAACAGGTTTTTTGAGCAGATTGTTGATTTGGTTCTAGAGGACATGCTCTTGCAAGCTGGAAAACTCGCAGGAAGTCCTGTAATTCCAAAGAAACTTGACGAAAATGATTTGGCACAAGCGCTAAAGCAGGCAGAAGACAGCTTTTTATGATAAGTACAAAAGCCCAGCCAACCCCAGAACAGCCACTGCAAGAATAATCACGAACCAAATGCCAAAATTCTCGCTTCTCTTTCTAATAAGCCGCTCAATCTGCTTCTTATTAGACGCGTTAACTCTTATGTAATCAACAGTCATGTTTATTAATAAGTATTGCATCACTTCACTCACTCCTTTTTTACGTTTGACGTTAGACGTTTGACGTTCTGGGCATTGAATAGTGCTCTTTTTTCATAATTCTTGGTGAATTGCTTTTTAAAGATTGTTAGTCTTGAAACTATGTAATAGACTAGATAAAAGAAAAAAATAAAATGCAGTAATCCTGTTTAGTATCCCCTGCTGAGCTTTTCCCTGCCTAGCTCTATGTATTTCATGACTTCAGCTCTGGATATGTTATCTTTCTCTGCAAGCGCATCAGCCGCCAGCCCAATTCCAACAGCGTCATCTTTTTCTTTGTCTTCCCTGCTGCTGATAAAATGTATCAAGGCATTTCTCGGAGATTGTGCAACCATCTTCTCGCGAGCTTGCTGTGCTCTTTTCTCATCTTTAATTTCATTTGCAAGCCTGTATCCAACCGCTGGCCATGCATTAACCACTGCATCATACATCTGCACGTGCCCTTCCCTGTCTTCATCCTTTAGCCAGTAAGTTGATGGCGAGTAATCTCTCTTCTCTAGCTCTTTCTCAATGATTTGCTGGCGAATCTTTGCAATGTAAGGATCGCTGTGGTCTCCTTTTCCATGGAACCAATAATTGTATGCTGCCTCAAAATTTCCGTCTTTATAGTACTGTCTGCTGAAATCCCTCAAAGCCTCTGCATCATTAAAATGCATTGCAAGCCTTAATTTCTGATTAAATTGCAAGTGAGGATAAACTGCTTTTAGGTGCTCTTCCTTGACATCATCCAGATTAAATTTATTTTCTCTGTCTGTTTCAATCGCTTTCTCCAATGCTGCCAGAGCTTCAGTCCCCTTATACTTTTGCTTTTCAAAAATACAGTATGCATCAGCAGGGTGTTCTTTCCAGTTCTTCTTTGCCCAGAGCAAAGTAAGCTCGCCGTCATTTAGATTACCTTTGGCGTGGTACGGGCTTAAATGCTCAGAATACTGCTCAAGAATTTTTGCTTTTTCTTTGGCAGACAGGCTTAAATTATGTTTTTTCCATAGCCCATATATCTTTTCTGGGAAGTTGTAGATTTCAGTCTTTGATTCGCTTAGGTCAGTGAGCTCTAATGCCTTTTGAACAATCTCTGTCAAGCGCTTTTTATCTTCTCCGGCAATGTCAAGCAGAAGCGCGAAATTCTTGCCAGGCTTTGAGAGCACTGTATCATAAAGGCCATTTATTGCACTGCTATCTCCGCACTCTTTAAAAGTATAATAAGCATCTCTATATCTCTTTTGATCCATTGCCCGCTCAGCAAATATTTTCCTGAGCTCTGCTTTATCATCTTCTGAAATATGCTTTTGGATTTCTGAAAATATGCTCCCGATATTTTCAATCTCCACTTCTTTAAGCAGCTGATGCATTAACTGAAATTCACCGCGCTTGGCTAAAACCGCTACTGTCTCTTTATCAACTGTTTTATTTTTTCTTCGTTTTGCAGCATCCATTACCTGTTTCTTAAATCCAGCCCAATCGCCGTCAAACAGTCCTCTGACAGGCCCATTGCTATAAACAAGCTGGCAAGCAGTTTCCCAGTCATTCTGCTCGAAAATACCATTTAAAATGCCTTTAACCAGTGAAGCGCGCGCATCCAACGGGCTGTTTGGCAAGACACCATCCGCAAGAACCATCTGCTCAAGGCCAAGCCTTGTCAGCATTTTACCTATATTTAACTGTTCTTCAACAAATTGCATAAATAACACCCCCACCTTAATTTAAGTAAAGAGAACAGTATACACATATATTAATTTTTCTATACTTTGTCAACTTTGTCAAAATGCAACGAGAACTTCTTATCCTTCACTTTTTCTTCGCTCTCAAACTGGTGCTTCTTTGCAGGCCCTTCTTTGCCAATCTTCATCTTTGACGCTCCCACTTTTTTCTGAATCATGTCTTCCCACGGCTTTAGCATCTTGCACAAGTCTTCATCTGCTTTTATGTATAGGAAAATACTGTCTGCTTTCTCCAGGCCAGCATTCTTCCTTGCCTGCTGCACCCTTCTCATCAACTCTCTTGCATAACCCTCTGCATCAAGATCATCTGTCCTTATCTTGTTCAGGTAAACAAATCCTCCCTTAACCTCTGCCTCAACAAGATTGCTAGGCACATCACGGTCTATCTGGAAGTGCTGCTCGTACAGCGTTACTTTGACTGCATCAATCAGCATATCAACTTTTCCATTCTTATCAAGAGTATCAACAATTTTTTTCGGGCTCTCTGTGCTGAACTTTGCGATTATCTTCGGCGTCAAGTCCCTGAAGTCTGCCTTTAGTGCCTCAAAATTCAGCCTTGCTGTCTTCTTTATGACAGGATATTCCTTGTGAGCATGAACTTCCTTTACATTGGTCTGCCTTTTAATCAAGTCTTCAAGCATCTCAACTGCAATAAAAATATCATCGCTCTTTGTGATGACCTCTGCTGACTTCACAGGCCACCTCACGCCAAGCTGTATCTTGTCCCTTGCAGCAAGGATAGCCTGCGCAACAAGGTCTGCGTTTGCCATGTTCTTCTCAAGCTCTGGATTGATATCATTCTCATTTGCTGCAGGCCAGTCAAGCATGTTGATTGATTCATCATGCAAGCCAAATGCCTCTTTGAAATTCAGGTACATTTTTTCGCAGATAAAAGGCGAAACTGTATTGAACATCTTTATCAAATTGAACAGCACAGTATATATAGTATAGAGAACCACCTCTCGCTCATCCTGCTCGCCAACTGCCATCTTATCCCTGACCCACTGGACATACTTCCTGCTCAGGTCAAGGAATAATTTCTCCATTGCAGTTATTGTCTCATCAATCCTGTAAGCATCAAAAAGCTCAGTGACCTGCTTGATTGTGCTGTTCATCCTTGAGAAAATATATTTCTCCTCATCCCCAAACATCTCTTTTATTTTATTTGCATCAGGCTTTTCAGGGTTAGCATTGATTTCTCTTGCAAGGTCTACAATGAGCTTGTGAATGTTCCAGAGAACAATTATGTTCCTCTGCTTCATCTTCGCGCTTTCCCAATTAAAATTGATATTCTCTCCTGCTCTTGTCTCAATCATGTAGTATCGCAGGACATCTGCACCGTGCTTGTCAACAACCTCATAAGGAGAGATGATGTTTCCTATGCTCTTGCTCATCTTCATGCCCTGCCAGTCAAGAATCATCCCGTGAGAATAGACTGAATCATAGCATTTCTTTCCAAAAGCGATTATTGAGCATATGTTAAGCATAGAGTACCATAATCTTATCTGTTCAGATGCCTCTAAAATAAAGTCAGCAGGCCACCACTTCCTGAAGTATTCCTGGTTAGCTGGATATTCAAGGCAGTTCCATGAAGCTGTTCCTGCATCAATCCAGACATCAATAACGTCAGGAACTCTTATGGCTTCCCCGCCGCACTTGCACTTTATCTTGACCTCGTCAATCCAGGGCCTGTGCAGGTCTTTTGGAACATTTTTGTCAACTGCTTTCTCCTCAAGCTCTTTTGCAGAGCCTATGACAATTGCTTTCTTGCATTTCTGGCACTCCCAGATTGGAACAGGGCATCCCCAGAATCTCTGCCTCGTGATTGCATTGTCTTTAAGATTATTTATCCATGAATCATATCTCTGGCTGAAATCTTTTGGAACCCACAGGCAGCTCTTGTTTTCTTCAACAAGCTTCTCCCTCAAGTCCTCTACTTTCATGAAATACTGCTCTGTTGCCCTGAAAACAACTGGCTTGTGGCATCTCCAGCAGTGAGCATATTCGTGCTCAACAGGAGTTACCTCAATCAAAACTCCAAGATCCTTTAATCTTTCTATGAAAAACTTATCATCAACTTTTGCAGTCTTACCATCATAAGGCCCCATGTCTTTGAACATGCCGCGCTCATCAAGATTATTGTATGGCGGCAAATCATACGCCAGCCCAACCTCATAATCCTCTGGACCGCAGCCAGGAGCGCAGTGGACAAGGCCAGACCCTGCTGTAACATCAACATACTCTGTGCTCATTATGACAGAGTGCGCGTTCTTGTGATTTTTCTTTACTTCCTGCATGCTTGGAATCTCATCAAGCATTGGGTGCGTGTAGTGCAATCCCTCAAGCTTGTCTCCCTTGAATTCCTCGATTATCTCATAATCTTTTCCAGTGAGGCCTTTGATAAGGACATTAACTAACTGCTTTGAAACAATCCAGACTTCGCCCTCAACTTTTGCCTTGACATAATCCAGTTCTGGATTAACCATGACAGCAAGATTATACGGGATTGTCCAGGGAGTTGTTGTCCAGATTATTAAGAATTCATTATCTTTGCCCTCTACAGGGAACTTAAGGAAAATAGAATTATCCTTGTCTGTTTCATACTCTAATTCATGCTTTGCCAGGGCTGTCTCGCAAGAGGCGCACCAGGTCATGACTTTCTTTCCCTTGTATAACCTTCCTTCTTCATGCGCTTTCTTTATGAGCCACCACTCGCCTTCTATATAATAGTTCTTTATGGGCCAGTATGCCTTGTCATAATCCATCCAAACACCCATTCTCCAGAGGTCCTTGTCCATTAATAGCGCATTGTCGCTTGAGAACTTTATGCACTCCTTGATGAACTTGTCAACACCATACTTGACAATCTCTTCTTTTGTTTTCATGCCTAGCTTTTTCATCACAGCATTCTCTGTCGGCAGGCCATGCATGTCATAGCCAGCCCTGTCCCAGACATCAAAGCCTTTCGCTCGCTTGTATCTCAAGACCATGTCTTTTGCTGCATTGTTCCACGCGTGAGCGATATGCAAACGGCCGGAAGTGTATGGCGGGCCTTGAAGGAAATAAAATTTAGTCTTGCCTTTATTTCTGCTGGCTGCCTTGTGATAAATATCTTTGGCTTCCCAGTACTTCAATACTTCTGGCTCTGTATCTGTAGAGTATGGATTAATTGCCATAATAGAGGAGAAAAACAATTGCTTGTTTAAAAACTTTTTGAATTAGTTGGATGTAGGACGATGACATTAGGCATACGAGGTATGACGTAAACTTATTTGGGTGCCAAGGGCACAGAGACAAAGGCATAATCAGACTGTTAATCCGCATTATGCAATCACGAGCCACTTCGTGGCAAGCCAAAATGTCGCAGGCAATTTTTATTTAAATATCCCGGAAACTTTCCGGGTTTTTTGTGTAAAAACATATAAAGACTAGAATCAGAAAAAGATGCATGAAATATTATCTCGATACCTCAATATGGAGAGATTTGTACGAGAATAGAAGCGATAGATTCAGGCCTCTTGGAGAGTGGGCTTTTGAATTATTCAGATTAATCAGACAAAATAAGGATGTTGTTCTTTATTCTGATTTGGTTGTCAAAGAACTATTAAATAATTTTGACCAAGAAGAAATTGACAAAATCTTTAAAATTGCTATGGAAGAAAACGCTTTTGTTAAACTTAACATTACAGATGTGCAAGAAAAAGAAGCACGTGTTTTATGCAGAACATTAAAGATACCTGCTAATGATTGTTTGCACGCAATACTCGCCAGAGATAATAATGTAACACTAGTGGCGCGGGATAGGCATTTTGAGCAATTAATGTTCCTGGCAAATATCAAAAAACCAGAGGAACTAATCTAACGGCCAGCCTCTTTCTTTGGCGAGATTTTTATATGCAATTTCCCTATTTCTCTCAAACTCCTCATCGCTAATGTGTCGTTTAGCAGCCCCTTGAAATTTCTTCAATGCCTGCAAAAACCTGTCACTTTGTATCTGCTTGATTTTATCGCGCATTGCTTCCCTTACAAACTCTGTCTTTGTAGAATAATGTGGCTTCATTGCTTTCTCTATCTCAGCAGCCATATCGTCACTTACCTTGATTGTAATGCTTTCCATTGTAAGACTAAGTAAGACGAAGTAATTTATATACTTTTCGGTGAAAAAGGCGGAAACTTTACGCCTTTGTTTCCTTGGATATTATTCTGCCAGCCAGATCTGCAAGATAAAGCTTCTTGCAAAGCTCAAGCTCTATCTTTGGGATGTACCAAACGCTTTGGTGCTTCACGCCATGCATCTTGCCGTTGTTCAGCCACATGCTAACAGTACTATTGCCCATGCCAAGAAAAGCACTTGCTTCCCTGACTGTGAGAACCTCACCAACATCAGACTTGTACTTTGCAAACTCATCTGCTGTAAGGTCCTTTGCTTCTTTTTCAAACTTATTTGCTTTTCCAGCAAAACCAGTCCTCGGATGACTTGCCAGGTACGTGATTAAGTCATGCACAGGTATAGTGTACACTTTTTTTGGGCCATACTGCAAGCCATGAATATTGCCCTCAGCTATCTTGTATACGACTGTGTTCCTGTCAACTCCAAGCAATTCTGCTGCCTCATCTGCATTTGCTAACTGATGGCAGATATCACTGAGCTCATCCTGAGTTACTGCAGAGGGTGCCTCATCTTTCTTTGCTTTTGGCTCTGCTTCTTTACTTGGTGCTTTGTATTCCTTGTCTGGATGCATCCTTATTTTGCTGTTTATTATATTCAATTTGATGTTTGCATCCTGCAGCTCTTTGCCGATTTCCTTCAGTATATGCTCTGTCAGAGTGTCAGATGACAGGGATATGACAAACTCCTTTGGCTCAAGGCCCTCTGCTGATTTTCCAGCAACATCATTGGAGATTATCCTTGTGTATCCGCACCATTCTTCTTCATTGCACTCCAGGTCATATCCCATAATTGCCTTGACAGATGCTGCATACAGCTTTTCTGCAATTGAATGCTCTTTAGGAGAATTTTTGTTCAGGCGGGAATCCCATTTAATTGGAATTATCAGTTCCTTGTTGCCATTGTTTGAGTTCCACAAAAGCTCAATCTGCAATGGCATTTGTGCCTGCGCCTCTGCTGCAGCTTGCTTGTCATAGTCTTTCTTTATCCTGCTGATTTTGTCTTCCAGGACAGACTTGACTATTTCATTGCCTGAGTCATAGGCTTCCTGCAGCTTGTCAAGAGCTGATTTAAGCTCATTTGCATTTCCTGTGCTGGGCTTTGCTTTTTCAGCAAGAGCCTTGCTTGTCCTGTCAAACTCTGCAAGCACTGACTTTGTCTGGCTTGCGCTATATTCTTCCTCGCACCTCGCAAGTGCT
Organism: uncultured Methanosarcinales archaeon; assembly: GCA_964354285.1. Classification (GTDB taxonomy): domain Archaea; phylum Nanobdellota; class Nanobdellia; order Woesearchaeales; family ARS49; genus JAWABT01. The sequence continues at coordinate 30,988 of CAYGYR010000007.1, forward strand.
TTTTGGTATTCATGATTTTGTTCTGTTAGTTTTTCTATTAAGCTCATTTTTTTTGCCTCCGATTGTTTTCTTGAAATCTTTAATGGTTGGTCTTCAATCAATCCTGCAAGCTGTTTCCTGTCGTAAGTCAGGAATTGCGGCATTGATGTGAATATTTCCTCTATCTTTCCAGTGATGCGGTCAATAAGGCCGTCATCCTTTAGCCTGAAAAAATTTGTTCTCTCGACACTTTTTCGCCATGAAAAGTACTTTTCATAATCTTCTTTGGGCAATATTGATTTGGCATAGCCAAGCTCAACAGCAACTGCTTGGAAGTGCTTTGCCAGTCCTGTCACGTCAAAGCCTTTTAGCGCTGCATGCTCTGCGAGCTCGTGAAATGCCGCGAAGCGCTGGTAGCTCTCTGGTGTTTCCCGCGTTATGAAAAACATGCCACCCATGGTCCCAGCATATCTTTCACCTGGAAAAATTTGCGCCATTTCATTTACGCTGACTAAAGCAATAGGAACTGACATCATGCTTTTTCCAAGACGCACTTCTACGCTGGCTTTTTCACTTGCCGCATACAGCTTCACTGCACCCTTATGCGGACTTTCCAGCTCGAGCTTTTGCTCAAGGGAAAGCTCCAACGACATTGCAATCATTTTTTGTTTTCCATGAATTTCTCAAAATCCTGAACATAGACATTGCCTGCATCATCTGTCTTGATTATGCCCTGCTTTGTTGCCTTCAGCGCATCAACAAGGCTGGTCTTGTACTTTTTCACAGCCTCAAGTAAGGGGATTTTTTCTGGAGAAGCTTCTTCTGGGATTTTCTTAAGCGCATCCATTGTCTCAGCAAGCAGGTCTCTCTGCGCAAGGATTTTTGCATAGGCAAGATATATCAGTTTTTTTCCGCCAGTCCTGACGTACTTTTCAGCCTTGCTGTCTACTTCTTTTATGATTTCTCTTTCATCGCTGTGCAGGCCTGATTTTTCATTTCCTCTTGCAACATAAGGCGTCTGCAACAGCATCTGCTCGTATAAAGCATTGGCAATCTCAAATGCAATCCCTTGCTCAAGTATGTTAAGGCCGGGATCAATCGCGATTGTGCTGTTTTTTACGCGGATTAAGG
>CAYGYR010000007.1:32197-44708 GCA_964354285.1 uncultured Methanosarcinales archaeon
TGAAGTTAGTCAAAATCTCTTTGATATACCCTTTATTTGCCAAATAATCTGGGATGTACAGGAAGAATCCAAGCAGATACTGGTTCAAGGAGATTGTCGGGACTGTGAGCAGGGCATTGTCTTCATGAATCTTTGTTGCCAGCTCAACAATTGTGTCAAGCGCAAGATTATAATGCTCGCTCTCTGGCTTCACCATCAGATTAAGGAAATGCCCTTTTGCCTCAATCATTTTTGTGCCGTCTTGAGCGCAGATATACTTGCGCTTGTTATGTTCTTTGATTGCCAGGTCTTGGCTCACAAGATCATCAAGACAGGATTTTCTAAAAGGCGTTGAAAACCTCACAGTGAGCCTGCTATTATTTGCTGCAACATACTGCAGGTGATTATAATTAAAATGATTCAGCAAAACCTCTTTGGAAAGATAATAGCAGCCATGGTAGTCATTAAACGTGACCTTGCTTTCCAGCATTTCCTTGCCAAGCTCTTCATGCTCTGCACCAATCTCTACAATATCATACTTTGCAAGCCTTGCCATCAAATCCAAAGCTGCCCTTAATTCTGCAACTTTGTATTCAGGAGGCAATTGCTCTAAACCAATCTGATGTATCTGCCTCTGGCTAAGCTCCTGCCTCAATTCCATCCTCGGTCTTAAGTCCATGTCATTCACCCACAAATTCTTTACCAATAAAACTCACGTATATAGAGAATATATTTTCCTTATTTGTTCCCTCTTGGCGTGTCTAACTTATAGGACTTGCAGAGCCCTGTTGTGACTGCCATGTATCCTTTTTCATAATAACCAAGGCCAAGTTTTTTTGCTTCACCTAATAATATCACTCTATACGAAGAGAATTTAGCAAAACAACCAAACTCTTTGCCCTGATTGGTGTCTCTTAAAATAGCTTCTAAAGATGCGCCAATAAAATAATGCTTTGCATCCTTCTCTGGATAATCTGACGCTATAAATTCTACAACAATTGGTTTGTTTGTCATTTTTGTTCCTCCTTCTCTGCAACTCTCTGTTTGTATGCTTTTACCAATTTGGCATCAACTGCAATATCCTTGAATCGCGCCTCGCCTAAAGAATCGCACAGCTCACCAGAATCGTACGATGAACACGCATATGTGATATCCCTTTTAGAAAACCCCTGCGAATTTGTGGCAAAATCGTCAGTTTTTCTATACACCACAACAAGATAGCGTTGATATATTCTATTGGTAGGAATATCCCTAAAGTGAAGTTCAATCTTATCTGCGCCTGACTTGAAAAGCAAATCAGCGTCCTTAAGAATCCAGTCCAATGTCTTTTTGCATCCCGGAATCACTTCATTCACAGGACCGCCGTCATGCTCAATGCTTACTGTATTTCTATTCAGATCGTACAATACATGAACAGTATGCGGCAGCTTTGCCCTGATTTCTCTCTGAGTCATTTCTGTTCCTCCGTCTGCCTGTATGCCTGGCTCGCTATTTGTGCGAGGTGCCTGGTTCTGCAGAGTCTGTAGAAATCATCAGATGATTTTATGCCGTCTTTTGGCTCTGCGAATCTTGGAAAATAAGTGTCGTGAATACCGGGTTCGTCTTTGACATCATGGTGTTCGTCTAACTTTTTTTCAATGCATTTCATTCTTTCCCCGCCATAAAAACACTCACAGCATTGCCGATACTCTTTATTTGGGGTTTGTACTTTTCCTCCAATAACTACCAGATAATCCGGCTTAATCAGAATATGGTCTCTCAGGTTGGTGTCGCGGTCTCTGCTGCTGCCGATGTGCTGGAACTCAACAGTATTGTTAATAATGTCTACTTCAATCCAATGATTTTTATTCATGATGTTTGTACTTGGAATATGTATTTCTTTTTGGCTCATTTTGCTTCCTCTTTCTTTTGCAAATGCGAAGAAAGCTTGTTTTCCAAGAAATTGGCAACTTCTGGCTGCTGGTATCCTGATTCAAAGCATTTAATGCATTTCTCAGCCATGTAAAACTCAAAAGGGCCTTTGCCTTCAAAGGGAATATTCATTCCATGAAAGAAAAACCACATATCTTGATGCTGGCCAGTAACTGCGACTATTCCGGGCTCTTTAATATGGTCATAACAGAATTTACAGTATTCATATGCCAGCCTGACACGGTGGGGTAATTCTTCCTCACGCATTTCTGCCCTTTTCATTCTCATATTCATTCTCATTTTCATTCCTCCCTGCCTTTCTCATATTTCCTTTGGCATGCTTCTGCAGCCATAAGAATATTTTCCAGCGCATTAACAACTGCAGAATGCATCTCATGGCCCATTTTGACATTGGACTTGATAACTATCCTGTTGTAGCTCCAGAAAGCATGGTTTCTAGGCAGGACCTCTTCTGCCTTTATGATCTCCACACCGATGTAAATCTCGTCTGGTTTTCTGAATTCCCGCGCATCAGCCGGCCGAAGCTTGATAGGCAGCTTAACAGTCTTGTTCAAATAATATACAATCTCTTCCCATAGCCTGAGGCCATCTACAGTTTCCACAGGTTTCGAAAAATTAATAGTATATGCCCGCTGAATAAAATTATCCGGCTCGATATTGGTGTTTATAGTTATTCCATACTCTTTTGCTATGCGGTTCATTTCTTTTTCCAACTTCTTCATTTTTCATTCCTCCACAACCAAAACTTCTCTTGCTTTTTCGTAGTCAAACCGCCTCTTGCATCGAGGACAGCTTTTTGGGCTCTCGATACGGGATTCCCAAAGATAGTCACAATGAATGCATTTCATTTTGCATCCCTCAGATCATAGAAGACGCCATGCTGCTCAATTGTTTCTATCAGCTTTTCCCTTTCTTCTCTATATAGGAAACCACCATCACCTACATCAATCATCAATTCTTTTGTAGGAAATTCCTCTGGCGCGAGTTTCATGTTTTCCAGGAATCTTTTGTGCTTCTTGTATTCGCTTTCAGAGATAACTGGCTGTATTGTGAGTATCCTGTGAGCATTCTTGCCGTTTGCTCTTATGGCAATAACCTCGTCTTTCATTATGTCATCAAGCCTTGCCTCAAGAACAGCCTGCTTTATCCGCATGACTCCTGCAGTGTCTGCATTTTCAGCATCAACTCTTGCTTTAACCTCTTCAAAGAAATATTTTTTAGGCAGGTGCGGTATGTATATCTCTCCTTTGGTCTCGCCGCCGCCAATGTGCGTTACTGGAATTGCGCCGCAGTCTGCAGCAACAAGCATAAGGTCATCCATAGATGGAAGTGAGCCTAAGCAGTCATCATTTCCTGGATGAGAATGCCAGCACAATCCACCGCTGTATGCAGGCGAACGTGTTCTTATGAAGCCATCCCTTGAAATGTAAGGCACTGTCTTGCCGTGCTTTCTTATTTTTGCAAGCTCTTCCAGTGCATCGCTGTATCTTTTAATTTCTGGCGCTAATTTTGCTGCAAGCGCTCCTGTTTCAGCAGCTGAAAAATTTGGCAGAATCTCGCCAAGCTTCCCAAGCTTTTTAGCAAGAGTGCTGTTAGGCAGACTGACCATTTGCCAGCCGATGCAGCCATTAAAGTATTCTGGCAGCTCAAGATCTTTTAGTTCTTTATGCTGTTCACTCAACTGCTGGACAACCTGGCTAATTGTATGCAATTGTGGATGATATTCTTTTACCTTTTCCTGCCATTCTTTGCATATCGGCTCTATCTTCCTGAAATCACGCATTGCCCTCTGCGCAAAATCCAAAAGATACATTTTTGCTGTGAGAAACTTTTTTTGTGAGCCATCAAATTCAGCTGTCAAGATGTCTCCGCCAATCTCTGCAACACCAGGAAGCCCTCCTGGAGCAAAATGAGTGCTGAAAAGATACTGAACATCAAGCCACTGCCTTGCCAAGTCATCACTGATAACAACAGGCCCGCTGACTTCAACTCTTTCAAACGGCTTTATTCTCTCAGGCGATTTATAAAAAAGCTCTTCAAGTTCCTTAATCACTGCATCTTTTTGATTGTATATGCCAACAATGTTTTTCATTTTTCTTCACTTCTAAAGCAGTCAATACAGTCATTCAGGCTTGTTCCTAGCCAGAACATGTGAACTGGCTTCTTGCCTTGCTGCAAGTCAAGAGTGTATTCTGCACACAAGGGTCCGATGTCAGCGCTAAGAACTGCCTCAAAGATGTCTTTTGCGTTAGAGATATCCTGGTGATACCATCTGCCGCCTGCCCGGATGTTGTCCAGGAAGGCAAGCTTGCCAAAATTACAGTGCGCTTCTGCAATATAACTAGCAGGCTGGTATTTCTTCTTGCTTGCATTGAACCTAATCAAAACATGCTTTCCTTTGGTGTAAGCAGGCGGTGACCTGTAATCTGCAATGTTGCTGACAAGTCTTGGGTCGTTTATTCCTGCTTTGTAAACATCCATCAATCCAGTGAATGAAGGCAGTGAGAAATTGTTTCCAATTGCCAATTGCCCGTCTATGCTCCATGTTCCGTCAAAATCAGTCTGGCCCCACAATCTCCAGCCAATGCCCTCTCCTTTCTTGGGAGAATACCTTCCGAAGCAAGCATTAATGAATCCTTTTCCTTCATCATCAATCCTTCCGCCTATTCCCAAAAAGTATTGGCTGTCAAGTGTCTGCCAGGCAGCGCCATTAAGATGATGCTTTCCATCCAAATTAAAATAGCCAAGTTTTGCAGTCAGGTCAATAGGAAATTCCTTTCCAATAGATATATGCTTTAATTGGCGGCCGTTTGTTTTTTCCAGAGAACCGCTCAGCTTGAGAAAATCAAGCAAAGTGCCATCAAACTCGCAGCCAATGCCCTGATTATCGCCTGAATCAGTTGTTCCATACGCGCCAAGCTCTCCTTTTAATGCATCAAAATCAACAGGAAGCCTTGAACCAATCCTGTAAGCTTCTCTATCTTTAGTCTTTTGATAATCTGCCCTGAAAAAATAACTATCTCCATCTTTGCTAACTTCTATTCTTGGCTGCCAAAGATTAGTTCCATTCCTGTCAACCAAGTTAAAAGTCTCAGCCCACAAATCAAACTTTGGCTTTTTATCTTCTGCTGTTGCTAATCTTGGAAGCAAACTTGATGCTGCCAGTGCTAATGCTAATAGTGTTTTTTTCATTTTACGCCAAGCCCTCTTCTTCAAGAATTTTATTGATTCTGCTGTAGAACTCTGCTTTTTCTTTCAATCCTGCTTTTTCAGCAGCAGCTCTTGCACTGTCAAAATAGCCAAATGCTTCGTATGTTTCCAGAGCCAGTTCAGGAAAGCCACTATCCCTTACGAAATCCGCAGATTGTAATAGAGTATTCTTTATCTTGCCAACTTTTAGGATTGCCAAAGCGTATTTTTTTCTTTCATCTTTATCTTTCGTACTAGTGTACGCTTGTTCAGCAATGTGTGCGGCCAATCCATAATTTCCATCTGCAACCAAAGTATCAATGCTTTCCAATATCTCATCAGCAGGAATCTCCACTATTCCCGCTAAGCTGCCGATTAGTGATGCTTTGCCTGACTTGGTTAAGCCTGCAAGCAATTCATTTAAATCATTGATTTTTTTCATTGTGATTCCTCCTGCTTCAATTCCTTCCACATCTCTCTGAATATCTCTTCTTTTTTTGCAGCATACTCTTTCTCGACTTTCTTCCAGAACGGCTCAACAAGCTCTGCCATCTGCTCAAACAGCTTTGCAACATAGTCTGCTTCGCTGAGTCTCAGCTTTGGCTCGATTGAGCCATCATTTGCTTCGTATTTATGAACTTCAAGAGAAAGCTCACTCAGCTTGCTCTCAAGCTCGTACAGCGCATCTTTAGACATATTCTGAATCATTAACTGGACATCAGGATCAGGCCATCCCAGAAGGCCAAGATCAAACCAAGCTTTTCCAGTCCTTCTTGTATCAAAAGCAGCCTGCGTTAATCTCTCGACAGGAGTTCCGTGCTTGTAATCAGAATCATTTGCACCAGGCCTGTAGAACACAAAAAAATCAGTGCTATTGACCCACTCATTTCTTGGAGCAATAAAGTATCTTTCTTCCAAATCTTCGAGCACTCTTCGCAGTCCTGCATTTTCTCTAACTGTTGCTAATACGCTGCGTATATCTCTGTCGCACTCTTCACCTTTTATCTTAAATCCGCATCTTTGCTCCAAGCCAAGGATAAAATTTGAATATCCTTTCATGCCATGGACAGTGCCTCTGTAGAATTTCTGAAATCCTTTTGTGTAGCACTCTATGGAATCTTCATTAAGCACAACTGTGATTTCATAAAATGATTTTTCTTTGCCTTCTGATATTTTTTTTGTTTCTATGCCTAGATTCATTTTTGTTCACTCTCCGTTTTAATAATAGTAATACTCGCCGCTTGCTTTATTGATGAGGATTAAACAGTATAAACCGTTTAAACATCAGTTTCTGTACCACTCCCCTGCTCTGAGGGAATCGTATATGTCGCTTCTGGACATGTCTGTAATCTGCTCTATCCATGGCACGACCATCTTTTTGACATCAGTAGATGTCGCGAGAGGGCATGCTCTCTGCCCAGGAGCCATCGCAACAAAAGGATGGCTAGTTCCGTCCCTTACTTCCACTCCGGGAAGCTCTGAAATCATCTTCACAACCCTGGAAAGCTTCAATCCGTCTCTTGTCTTGTTTCCGCCCATTGTAATCACCTTGTTGTCATTACTTCGTAATAGTGATAATAGTAAGAATAATATAAGCCTGCGGTTTAAAGTATATATACTAGTATAAATGTATAAACTTCCATAAACTTTATAAACATCTTACTATTACTATTAGCCATGAGAAGGAAACTCGTGAAGCAGGGAGCTGCAACAATGATGGTCAGCCTGCCGTCTGAATGGATTAAAGGGCAGAGGCTGAAGAAAGGAGACGAGGTAGAGATAACAGAGTCAGATGAAACACTGCTAATCAACACAGCAAAAAAAGGGGCAATGACACTAAAGAAAGAGATAAAGATACCAACTCCTGCTGATTACATGAGCAGGCTCATAGACATACCTTACGTGCAGGGATATGATGAGATAATAATCAATTTTGACGACGCAAAAGTCATGGATCTTGTTGTAAAAACAGCAGAAAGATTCCTTGGGATGGATGTAATCAACCAGACCTCAACAAGCTGCACACTAAAAAACATTGCAGAGGCAATGGAGAAGGAATTTGAGAACATATTCAGGAGATTATTCCTGCTCGTAAAATCAATGGCAGAAGACAGCCTTAAAGCAGCCCAGGAAAAAGATTATGAAAAATTGAAAAACATAGCTGATTTAGAAAGGATGTGCCACAAATACGCGCTGTTCTGCATGAGAATGCTCAATAAATACGGCTACAAGAATGAAAAAGAAGATTATTACATATTCTACACAGTCTGCATATTGGAGCAGATATCAGACCATTATTCACGAATATGCACATGCATAGCAGAAACCAGAGAAAAAATCGAGCCAGAGATGCTTGCTTTCTTCAAAGACGTGGCTGCACTAACAGAAGAGTATTACCAGTGCTTCTACAAAAGGGACTTGAAAAGCATACTTTTAATGAGAGAGCATATTGAAAGAATGCACAAGAAATCCAGGGCTGCGCTGGAATCAAAAAAGAATGTTTATCTTCTGCGCTACCTAGACTGTGTGCTTGAGAAAATCACTCACCTGAGCCATTTCCTTATTTGAGAATATCTATTTATTTATTCCTGCAATATTTCTTCCAGAACAAATGTGATTTTCTTGCCATTCAATTTAGCATTATGGACAGCTTCTCTCACCAAAGCCCTTAATCCCTCAACAGTCTCATGAGAATATTTTTGTTTAAGTACGCCATTTGGTTTTGTTTGATATGCTTTGCAATTCCTTTCAGCAACAACTTGTGCTTCGCCTTTACTGCCAGGATAAAGCTCTTCTGTAAAACGCACTGTGACAGATGGATTGTCTGGGATTCCCATTTCTTTATGGTGCTGCCACTGCAGACTTTCTTGAACTGAATCTAAAATATCCCTTCTCAGTTCTTCATATGTGTTACCCTGTGCAGATAAGCAGGCGCTTCCAGTCCCGCAACTAGGCTTAGCTATTGCTGTGTACCAGATTTCTCCTTCGTCTTCTTCCAAAAACGCGTTATATACTACGTCTGCCATATTACTAATATACTGTTTTCTGCCTATATAAAGTTTTTGACTAAATACCATATTTTTCCTCCAATTTCTTTATAAATTTTTTATAAAGATTCCCGCTTCCTTTGATATAAACTTCCAGGTATCTTTGTGGAATGCTTGAAATTTGAGCTAATTTTTCCACTTCTCCTTTGAAAATACCTGTAGATACAACCGATTCTGATCCCTTTTGTCTTTGGCATATCTGTAAACCCTGTTTTTTGCCGGTAGTGTCTTTAAATTGAACTACTATTCTTTTAGAATGGCCACCCGCAGATTCATACATTGCTGTTGGATCGTATAACTTGTGAATTATTTTCAAGGTCATTCTCTCAAAAGTTCTTAAATCTACAAATTTAGGCAGGTTCCTGCTAAGTTTCTTTACCATATCTTCCAAACTGTCTTCATCAGTCATTTTTAAATTCTACACCATTCATGTAAGCAAGAGAACAGCTAATTACTGAAGCTAATTTGGACGGCAGCAGGTCTATCCAAGTAAATTCATCTCCTGCGCGGTTTCTTTCATAAGCATCTATGCTTGCCTTGCAGCAGAACAAAGAAGCAGGATTAGTTATTTTTCTATTTAAAATCTGGCTGGCATGAGCTATTCTCCATTCCCTTTCCCCTTCTGGAAAAGTGCTTAAATGCTTTTCAAACGCCAAAGCACACTCATGGCCCTGCAAAAGCTCCTGCCTTTTTGCACACCATTCAGTATCAGCTCTCTTGTCAGCAGCACTCATGGCAGAAGTTATGTACTGCCATCCGCCTCCTGCCTTTTCTGCCTCTGCTTCTTTTTCCCTGTGCCAGAAAAACCCAACAGCAGACTCTAAGTCATGTGCTTTATACTTCTCAGCATTCTTCTTAAACACCTGCGCAGCACTCAATAAGCACTGCTCATCATCATTGCTTAAGGTTTCAGCAGTAACTCCAGCTTCCTCTGGCTTAAGAGGAATAATTCCTGCATAGCCATCTTTGCGCAAACCATCAGCATGCATTGTTTTTCCGCCTGCAATCAATCCAAGCAAAATCCTCTTGTCAACACTTGTTTTAGCGCAAACTCTTTCTACAAGAGCACTATACTTCTGCTCAACAGAGTTGTTTTTAGGGCGGCTTGTCTCATATGCTTCTTTCTTCTCAGGAAATAAATAAGCAATTCCTGCAGAGCCTGCATGGAGTATGCCCCCAAGCCCTCCTGCAATTCCCAAAATGACTGCGCCAACACAAACTGCCTGGCGGCATTTCTGCTTCACATACTCTTTTGTATGCTGGACGTAATTCAGTTTTCTATCTAGCTCATTCAAAGCAGCATTCACTTTCCAGCTCAATTCAGTTGTAGCCATCTCTCTTAAGCCTCAATGCTACCTTTACGCCGCTATTCATTAACTGTTCAGGCCACCACTGCCCTCTCTTGTGGTATTTTCTTGCAGTAATCGCTCTATATACCTGCTCACTTATCATGCCGCGCGAGATTCCTTCCTCAAAGGAGTCCCATCTTTGCGTTATCTTTTTTACCAAGGCTTCTCTTTTATTCAAATCTTTCTCATTGTCAATCTGTTCCATAAGCTCATCATATGGCTTGAGTGCTTCTGGATCGCAATCATCCCTCCATTGCTTATAACGGAACATTATTGTCATATACACCCTTGCTTGCTTTTTTGCTGACTTAACAGAGTCCTCATCTGTGAAGAGCACACCAAGCGCAGTCTCCTCATCTTTTACATTATCCAGTATCTTCTTGTATTTTCCAGCAGTGCTAAGCAGGCATTGCTCAGGATCATCCCATAACGTGCGGGATTTAATCCCTGCCTCTGCTTCAGTGATCCTTACAAAACCATCCCATGAGTAATGAATCGCACCAGCACCTTCACGCCAAATGCAGCCGTCTTCTATGATTGCTGCAAGCACGTATTTTGGAACACTTGTGCGCTCAGAGACTTTCTGTATCATATGCTCATGCTTCTTGTACTCGCCAGATATCACAACATCATCAAGGCATTCATCTCTTATTGCTGCCGCATCTATTTCAGGGACAGGATCCTCAACAAGCTCTTTTCTAGCCGCGTCCTCTTTTACATTTTTTGACAAATAAGGGTATGCAATTCCAGTAATAATTCCTGCGCAGCACACAGCTGTCGCAACTACAGCTATCTTTATCTTTGTTCTTTTCCACCAGGTCAGTTTCCTTTCCAATTTGCTGAGTGCTTCTTTCATTTTTTTAAGTAAGCTATCACCCTATCAGTCAGTGTCTTATAACAGTGCTTGTGTGATGTATCCCAACCAAACTCCTTATCCTTAGAGTAATCCCAGTAGCTCCTTCCTTTCTTCCATTTCCTCACGAATTCAGGGCTTGTGAAAAACGCAAGTATGGCGTCTTCAATATCCTTGAATTCCTTCTTCATCTCACTGAGCCTTTTAGCTGCTGCAAAAACATTATTCTCAGGATCTTCCAAGTTCTCTTCTTTCACAAAAGACTGCTCTACAGAGAGGCCGCTCTTCAGCTTATCTGCTTCTTTTTTCATCTGCACGCCAGCATCATGCGCCCAGGGCTCTGGATTCTGCCTGTGATCAAGCAAAGCATCTGCATTTTTTTTGTTATATTGATAAGTAGCATTAATCACAGCAGCAAGTTCTTCTGAACTTACATCGTCATACTTTGCTGCATATTTCTCAACAAAAGGCATAAGCTTCTCATTCTTCTCAGTATCAGTATAATACGCGCTTGTTCTCACAGCTTTCTCAGCATCCCTTGCTTTTGCTTTATTGATTTGATCATTAACAAGATAGCCTGCAGCAAACAAGCCTGCTGCAGTAATTCCTATAGATACTTTCAGCTTGTGCTTCTTCCACAGCTTGCCAATCCTTTCTGCCAAAGGAGGCATTGAGAACTTTTCCATGATAGATGGAGTTCCAAGGTTCTCTATAGACGAGCTCTTGTATGGGTCAAGCTCTTTGCTGATGCGCTTGTATTCATCATCAGCAAGCCTGGTGAACCTGCCTTTTGCATCTTTTTCAAGGGCTTCAACAAGCTCAACTTTCGCATCATCGTGGATTGTTTCATCTTCCTCAATCAGCTTAAGAGCATCAGTAAAGTAGATATCTGCCTGTGCCTGCTTCTCTGCCCTGTGCTTTCTTGAGTCAAGAGACAGTTTACGGTATTTTGCAGCAGAGACAATGTCATCAAGTATCTTGGTCTTGTAATAAACAGTGCTGAATCTGTTGTAATCATGATATTTTCTTTTATTGCAGACATGCCTTACAACTTCTTCCTCTGCTTCTTTTGACAAGCCTGATTTTTTCAGGAGTTTTGCAACATCCAGCTGAGGAATGCTGAAACCCGCATACTCCCAGTCAATCCAGTGCGGCTTGTGCAGCTGCTCAATGACATTATCTGTGTGAGCATCGCCATGGCAGAAAACAGTATCTTCTGAATCCATGTCGCGCGTAATATTCTCCTCAACAAGAGCGATTAAATCCGCATTGTTTGGCTTGTATTTTTCCTTGAACCACTGTATGAAAGACTTTCCAGTGCCTCCAAGCGTACGGAGGCCTTCGAATTGGTGCCTGTTTTTTCCAACAGCATCAGATATCTCAACCAATTCATCAAGCGCAGGAATCAATAAGTGTTTCTTTTTCTGGTCATTTGCTTCCTGAATAAGCTTTTCTTCTATTTCTCTTGCCGCAGGGTCTTTTATGTGCTCTAAAAAGTCACCTTTATCCATAATTCGCTTGAATGTCTGCGTCATGGTTTCTCCATGTATGTATTTTTCTACAGTAATATCATTATAGCTGTCTTTGGCAATGACTGGGCTTACTTTATCTGTAATCTTTGCAAGCAGAGGCTGGACCATTAAAGTTCTCTTGTATTCATCTTTCTTTCCGTGCTTCTTTGCAAAAAAGGTCCTGAATTCTCCTGGCCTGATTTCTACCATGATTTTGTAGAGGCCGCCGTCATTTGCAAGAGTCTGTTTTGTAGCCTGTTCAATCTTGGTCTCATACATCGGCAAATAGTATTTGTTGAAAATCCTGCCTGTATTCTTTGCAAGTGTTTCTATGTATGATTCGTCAATATCCTTCTGTTCAGCAAGATATTTTAAAAGCCCTTCATCATTCTCTCCAATCAAAAGATTAGCATAAAATCTCTTCCAGTCTCTTCCTAAATCTTGCTTTAATGCATGGCATGTGTCAAGTATTATCTGCTTATTACTGCCAAAAATTCGTTCTGCACCCTTTCTCCATAGTCTTGCCAAAGAGCCTTTCATAGCAGCGCGCATCTGCTTCTTGTAAGTTCCCAAGCCGCTCTCTTTGAGCTCTCCAGGGCCAGGAAGCATCTGTATCAATTCATTGTTTTCATCAAGAACCACGCGGGCAGC
>CAYGYR010000007.1:44808-51923 GCA_964354285.1 uncultured Methanosarcinales archaeon
TTTATACATAATAGTAGTATATGGCCATTTATAAAGCTGGTGGTTTTTGTTACTGGGAAGTAGTTGTTTTCACAAGCTTTAAATATTGCCTTAATTTGTATAGACGTATGGATACTGATCAAACAACCGATGCACTAAGAAGGATAAGAACCATACTTTTTCCAGCAATAGGTATTCAGATTATTACAGGATTTAATTTATACCCGACAAGCGATGCTTCTTCAAATGATGCACGAGAAATCACAATCAGTTATTTGCATGAAGATTTATTGGAAGAGAAACTTCATTATTTGCAAATTAAAAGAATGCTTGAGAAGTACTGTGATCAAGTCAAAACCCAAAGGCTTGAGCATGACGTAATAAATAGATTTAGTTCTTACCGTTTGGATGAAGGTTGGCGCGCAGAGCAATATCTTTTAGTTGACCAAACCCCTGTCAAAGAGGAGGAGGTTGATGATATGATTAAACAAAGTATTACTGTAATTGGCTGTGGAAAACAAAACGAACTGATTATTAAATGTGAACAGGATGCCTTGGACCATATCTTGGAACAGTTTAGATTGTATGCAAATAAACATGAAATTGATAGGGAAACCGGCAGGTTTGTTTACATTTCAGGAACTAATGCAAAGAAACCGAATTTAAATCCAACCTGGGCTAATGCTTGGGAAATACCTACAATAATCGTCAATGCACGTAGGCTTAATGTGATAAAAACTTATGAAAAAGTAAGAAAAGTTACCTTCAGTTTATGTTCGGGCTTAGTTTCTTTAATCATAGGTGATAAGCTATATACTGCGTATAAGGAAGAAGAAACTGCTACATGGGGTATTCCTTCTTTTAAAGATTATTTAGCCTTAAAAAATTTGAAACCAGATGATATTGATAACAATTATTTTGCAAATCACATTTTCTTTGATTGGATAAATAGGATAAACTGGGAGTATGTTGTAAAGACCAAAGAATTACACGGCAATCTTCTAAAAGATGTTTTTTAATAAGGGCTGAATGCGGGTTTCTTATACACTACTGCTTTTTCCGCTGATTTTCTCATGAGCTCAATGACGTCAGAAGGAATTTTATTTAATTTTAATAGATCTACTTTGTTTCGTATTTGTTCCCTGTTAATGTCGAATCTCCTTTTATCGTAAGGAACACCTATTTCTGGATATATATGGCTTACCTCTCCACGTCTCATTGCATTTCTAAGTTCGTAATAAACTCGTTCTGGAAGTGCTATGTACTCACAAGTCGGTCCTCCATAAGGTTGAACTAGCGGTACACCTATTACTATTTCCCCTTGCTTTTTAGAATGTTCATCCAAAATTGCCTCTAATCTGTTAATATTCTCTTCACTTGATAAATCAAATAGACTTCTCTCTAATCTCTCAGCACTTTCAATAATCCTGGCATATTCCTCGTTATTCATATTGTATTATTAAAACGAAGTAAGTATTTATAGCTTTTGACTTAATTGCCTACTCAAGAATCTGTCCGCACTTCTTGCACTTATGGGCTTTTTTCTTCTCATCCCAGTCAGTGGTTACCCCATAATCTATCTTAGCCTCGCACTTTGGGCATCTGGGCTCCAAGTGCTCGATTGAATTGAAAAAGAATATTGGTTCCATTAGATTAAATCACTGGCCTTGTCCTAAATTTTATCCTAATTCTTATTTTAGTTCACCTGCTGTATAGAATCGACTAAGGATTTTATTACAGTTTTTTAAGTATTTAATGGTTTTTATATAAAATATATAAGGTATTTTTAGTTATTAGACAGTAGTACTGATACGAAGCTTTAAATAAAACAGCTAAATAATCTATTCTATGGAAGGCTTAGGATTAAAGGACAGGGAAATTGCAGGGCTGGAATCTTACAAGAAAGGCCAGTGGATGAAATTCAAAATAAACGGCAGCACATACTACGGAGTATTCAACAGGATACACAACGGAGAGTTGCTTCTCAGCAAAATAACAGAAGTTGCGCCGACTGAAAAAGGGGATGAGCTTTGCATAGTTAAGAAAGAAGCAGGTTTCTTGCTTAGCCATCTTGTTGCATACAGAAAATCAAGCAGAAAAGAGGCTGAGATGACAATTGAAAACTTCTCGCCTTACCAGAAGAACTTTGGAAAATATGTCTCGCTTCCCTGTGGAAGCACAACATACTGCGGAAAGATTGCAAAGCTGGGTTATGATACTATAGACTTGCTGCCTTGCCTGAACTTCAGGCAAGGAGAGCTGTACATAGAAGAGGAAACACCTGTATCTGTAAAAACAGGAAACATACAGGCAGTCATCCCAAGCTCAAGAGAAGATCTTGAACACAAGATCAATGAAATGAAGAGGCAGATGGAAGCTGCAAAACCGAAAGTTCCTGCACAGCAGGAAACAAAAGCAGAACCTGGAAAAATAGAAAAAGGCAGTGCAGAAACTACAGGGCTGGGAACTTAAATAAAGCTTCCCAAACTGCTCTGAGAGCCTGCCCCTAACAAATCTTCTTTCTTAATGCCAAGAACAATAAAAATCTTCTCAACACCAGGAATAACCTGATGCTCTATATAGTAATCAGCATCATAATCCGCCTGTGCAGTTTCATCAACAAGCTTGACTTTGTCCCTTATCTTTCCAGTGCCTTTTGTGATGACAAACTTGATTATTGTTCCAGGGCTCACATCAAGGCCTTTTATTTTCATTCTCTGCGCAGCAGCAACATGCGGGCCGATGCTTTCATAATCCTCAATATTCTTTGAAAGCTGGGTGTGGATCACAACCTTGTCAAGAGGAATCTTATTTGCCCTCAGATCCATAACAACACTGCGCACATAAGCAGCTGCTTTTCTCGAATCACCTTCTTTTAAGATAATATTCAGAACATCCCTTTGGACATCTTTTGCAATAAAAGATGAATTCCTTCGCACAGTCTCGAACCCGACAATCTTTACGCTGTTCTTCTCATCAATCAAGGCATACTTTTTCTTGGCTCCAGCCTCGCCTGCTTTTGTCGCGACAAATATCCCGCTTGGGTAAAATCCCTGGTATTCCATCTCCATCACTCCAGGAAGATCAATATTTATCTTCTCAACAAACCTCATTGCATCATCTTTTGTTTTTTCTCCAAGAGTTATGAAAACTGAATCAGTATCTGAGTAAATCACAGTGAATCCAGCTTCCTGGGCTTTTGAGATGACATTCTTTATGTAATACCTTGCCCAGCCAAGAATGCTTTCTGCGCACTCAACACTGTACCATCTTGCTGCTGAGAAACCCATGTATCCCCAGAATGAATTAGCCATATCCTTCAGGGCCCAGCTTCTTGCATTCAGCAAGACATCATTTTTATTTTCCTTTAGCATCTGCTTGATTCTTGCTCTCCTTGTGATTAAGTCCTCTATGATGCTTGATGCAAACCCTCTTCTTTTTGTGCAGAACCAGACATCCATCATGTCAATAGGCGCCTTGTTCTTTCCCTCGCAGCATGCGCAGTTGAAAGTTCCTGGAGAAATATTGTGAGATGCAATTATTGTAGGGTATAGACTTCTGTAGTCAAAGACAATTATGTCCTTGTACAATCCTGGCTTTGGCTCAAAAACAAAAGCCCCTTTCAATCTTCTTGCCATCCTTGTTGTCTGCTCCCTGTATCCTGGCTTGTTAGGAGCAATTTCCCTGAGATTTTTCACCTGCCTTATGATGTACCACTCAACAAACTGAGAGAAGCTCATCCTGTTAAGCGAGAATAACGGCAGGCCGATTGTCTTGACAAGCTCAAGGACATTAGGCCACATTTTTATTGACAGGTCATAAGTTAATTTTGCGTCATGCAGATTGTATTTGACATAGTCATTCAATCGCTCATCACCAGCATCCCAAACCTTTGCAAGGTTTTCCATGTCAACAACAAGCTTTCTCTCGCCAAGAATCTCCTCTGCAACAGCATCAAGGGTAAAGACATCTGTCTTTAGTGTTTTGTAAACTGCTTTCCTTATGAACTTAAAGACATCAAAATGCACAATGCCTGTAATCTGCGCAGTGCTCTGCCCTTTTCCGCTGACAACCAGTTCAGAATAATCCAGGCCCAAGTCAAGCTTCAGCCTGTACTTATTTGCCCTTGCCTTGATGTAAGGAAAGTCAAAGCCGTCTGAGAAATAGCCTGCAATTATGTCAGGAGATGTCTCTTCAATCAATTCCTTGAACCTTTCCAAGACATCTGCCTCTGAATTGACAAACTCAACATAATCCTCTGTTGTGCTGAATTTCTTCCAGGTAATTACTTTCTTGAAGTTCTCTCCGTACAGGCCAATCATAACAATCGGGTTCACATCTGGAGAGACCTTCTTTCCTGTGGGATTGTATGTCTCAATGTCAACAGCGATTATTTTAGGATTTTTAATTGCATCATCTGAGAACTGCGATATTTTTTCTGCTTTTATTGCAGGAACCCTCAGCTTTTCTGCAACAGGCTCACCCTCAACACTAACTAATGTTAAGGGAGTTATGTTCTTGTCAATCAAATATCTTCTTACGAAAGGAATATCATACTCATTGACTGATTCTACATCATCCCATGCCTTAATCGCATCCCTTAGTTCAGGAACAGCCATTGGAATATTAGTGAAGACACGCAGGGCATCAATCTCTTTCTCCCTCAGGCGCATCTTTTCTTCCTCAACTTTTGTTACAAAAAGCTTTGTATCATTTTTTTCAACAGAAATCCTCTCTATCTTGTCTTTCAAAACAGCCCCTGCCTTTGGAATGACATAAAAATAAGGAGTTAAGCTGTCATCAAGGACGCAAATCTGCTTGCCATCAATTGTTTTTCCGAACAGATAAATCACTGGCCTGCCATATACCACTTTGTAGGTGATATCCAAAGGATAGAACTGAAGCTTAACCATGATAGTCGATATGCCTGCAGAATATATAAAGTTAACTACTAATTGGTAGGTCTTATTTCTTATACTTCTTCTTCAGGTATTCCATGTCTTTCTTGCAGACTGATTTTGTCCCGCTGTCTTTTGTGAGGTTCCTCAGCTGGTTTAATCTTCTCACAATTGTTGCATAACTGTCTTTTTTGATAGCATGGCTGAGAATCCTGTATCTTGTTGCATCTGACTGGGTCTTCTGCCAGCCATACAAGTGGCCTGGAACAACCTTTGCCCATTTTCTAGATTTTACTGGCATTTGTATAGTATATATAGTATGGGAATATAAATTTTTCTACTCACTTTTTCCTATAACCAAATTTTTTGTCATATGTTTTGTGGTCTATAATATCTAGGACAAAACTGATTATCTCTATTTCTGTTTCGCCATTTGTCAATGAATAAAGCATCCTCCAGAAACTAGGCAGTTCAATCCGAAAAAGATTTGTTATATCATACTTTACTCTATACTCTTCTGGTATCAAGTTCTTTGCGACAGGATCACCATAGTGTATATCTGTTTTAATGAATTCTATTTTTTGATGTATGGCTTTAAGCAGCATCGCGTCTATTTTTGAAGTTCCTGCCCTGTTATTTAACTGCAAATATGTTTCTTCTGCTTCTGGCGAAAAAACCACTTCGACTATCTTACTCATGATTAAAATTACAGAATTTACTCTTTATATGTTTTTGCTCAAAAAATCCGTAAGATTTCCGGCTCAAAATCGCAAACCTTTCGAAACAGCTTGCCTTAACGCAGGGTTTGTGTTGTGGATCCAGGTTATTCCTTTAAGAGTTACTGCGATTTTGTTGCTCTCCTCAAGATATTCAAGGATTGTTTTAAGTGTGTTATGATTGACTTTGTGTGGCAGCTTTCTTTTCAGCTCTGCAACTGTTATTACACTCTCGTCCATATCTTTCAGGGTTTTCTCTACCATAAGAATTGTGTTAAGTGTAGGTGCGTGAATCAATTTTTGTTTTTGTATCATATCAGTACCTAAAAGATATTAGTTAATAACTAAATAATACTAACTTATATATAAACTTTTCTCTTGGGCCCTTCGGGCAGAGACAATTGCATAGGTGGATTTACGGTCTGGAGCCATGCAACGCGAGCAGTTTCACTGCGAGCGCTCACTGTCCGAAGAACCATATCCTTTTAAATTAACTTTATAAACCCATGAAAATAACAGGTGCATATGCAAACCAAACAGCTTGACCAGCACTTCCTGAAAGATGATGAAGTCATCCAGAAAATGATAGAATCAGTTACTTCTAAAGATACTGTCCTTGAGATAGGCCCAGGAAAAGGAGCAATAACCAAAGAATTAGCAAAAAAAGCAAAGAAAGTTGTTGCAGTAGAACTGGATGAATCAATGAAAGACTCTTTGAAAGATTTGCCTGAAAATGTAGAGATTATTTATGGCAATACTTTAGGGCTGATTGATACATTGAAGTTCAACAAGATTGTTGCAAATATTCCATTCTCAATATCAGAGCCATTATTCAAGAAACTAGTGAAGCTTAACTTTGAATCAGCTGTATTATTGATAGGAAAGAATTTTTATGACCTGCTTGTTTCAGAAGAAAGCAAACTGTCTGCGATAAGCAAAGTATTCTTTGGAATTGAGAAAATATCAGATGTCCCAAGAGACGCATTTGAGCCAGAGCCAGGAGTTGATTCTTTATTGGTAATGATAACTAAAAGAAAATCAGAACTAGACCAAAAAGAGCAGATAATCAAGAAGCTAGTCCAGCAGGATGACAAATTGATAAAAAACGCTTTAATGTATACCTTAATGAGAGTTAAGAATATCACTAAAAACCAGGCAAGGGAAGAGATAAATAAAATGAATCTCCCTAAGGAAATTCTTGAAGAGAATGTATGGCATCTGCCGAATGAAGGGTTTAAAACACTTGCTCATCTTCTATAAGCATCATCATGATGCGAGAAAGCAAGAAACTTGACAGATTTGTTTGTCTCATCAATCTCAAACAACAGAACAAAGCTTTTCAGGATATGAACCCTTCTCTCTCCTGCTAAATCCTGCTTTAATGACTTATAATGATGAGGATTCTGGATTATCTCGCTTATTTTCTTCTTTAGTGCAGTCTCTAGAAGATTATTTTTCTTGCATGCCTTCTTTATTTCTTCCTGGCACTTTGATGGAATTTGATAACTTAGAATTTTTTATA
>CAYGYR010000008.1:0-48948 GCA_964354285.1 uncultured Methanosarcinales archaeon
CTCCAAAGGTTATACATTATATAGTGAGGCAAGAATTGTTCTCCCTCATTCAGCCCGATTGGGCTTCATCACTCATAGGTATGATTAAAGATTCGGGATTTATTTATAAAGATTGTGCTTTTTTATCTTAAGAATTATACTCTCCAGGACTCATCCAGTTTGAAAGAATAGGTTACCAAAACCGGGCTGTCAGAAAGTCTTCTCGTTACATACTTAATTACTTTTTCTTCTTCTTTGTAATACACTAGTGTCCTGCTGAATGACTTCATGGGCAAATCTTTTTTCCTTGGTTTCCTAAAGAAACTGTTTACTGCTATTTTTGATCCTTCATGTTTGTCTTCGAGAATAATTTTGACAATTTCTGAAAGCCACATCTTGCCGTATTTGTTTTCTCGTATGTCTTGTTTTATGTACGAATTTCCTGAATCACTGTATGTGCCATTACATGGCCAGGCAGGCCCATACTCCTTCCCGAGAAAAGGAATTTTTCCTTTGTCTGCCAGCCTTACAATTGCTTTTCTTATTTCGATAGTGGATAGTACTGGCTTGGATTGCAGGAAAATAGGTATTGCCTTGGCTACCATGCTCTGTATATCTTCTTTGTCCTTTGCTTTTTCTATGCCTAAATCAAGCAGTATTTCTTCCAGGCTCATGCGCTTTTATAAAAGAAGGCTATTTATAAAGCTGGGGAAAATCTCTTTTGGGTGCCAGGGGCACAGAGACAATTGCATGTTACGGACTGTTTATTAACAATATATAACTCGCGAGCCATTTCATGGCGAGCCTCATTGTCCGCCAGGACCAGAGTTTTTTCCACCAACTTTAAATATTGCTTGCAAATATAATATGTCATGCCAGA
Organism: uncultured Methanosarcinales archaeon; assembly: GCA_964354285.1. Lineage (GTDB taxonomy): Archaea > Nanobdellota > Nanobdellia > Woesearchaeales > ARS49 > JAWABT01. The sequence goes on from CAYGYR010000008.1 coordinate 860, forward strand.
ATACAATAAGCCTCAAACAAAAACATTATGTACTGAGCCTAAAAGGAAGAAGACAGAGCAAAATACCTTTGGCAGCAGGATTGTGCTCATCTGCCCTTATCAGAAGTTTAATGATTACGTTGGTCCAAGGCTTCATGACCTGGTTCCCGGCACAGAGGTAGAGGTTATAAGCAAGATTGATTCTTATGGCGGCAGGCACGGCGAGGTTTTGAAGAAGGAATGCGGTGTGCCAGAGCCTTTTCTTGTCATTGATTTCAAAAAAGTGATTGCTCCTGTAGTAAAGCCTGTTGTGAACAAATCAAAGATGCTAAAGCTTAGGGAAGCATATGTTAAGACTGTTTTTGATAATCTGAAACAAGAAATTCTGAACTTTGAAGGATTTAATTGTTTAGACAAGACTTATGATGATAGTACTATTAAGAACTTGATTAAATCAACTGATTTAGCTGACAAATTAAAAAAGGTCTGGGAAGATGCATGGCGTGATGCTATCGAAGAAAAACAAGTGTTTGATGTTGTTGATTTTCTTGTTTATGCGCTCTGGGCTCAAGAGCACAAAAAAGTCAGGTATTTTGCCTTGAATGCAGATTTTGCTGCAGCGCTGCAAGCTTTACAAAAATATCGTGAAGGAGATTTTATTCCCTCATCTATAGTTGTTGAGCCGTACGAATCAAAGCTTGGTGCTGATTTGGAAGCGATGGTTAATGGCAAAAAGAGCAGGCTTTATTTTTTTGATTAACTGCCATCTGCCAATCTTTTTTAAACAGTCATAACCGAAACTAATAAAAATAAACTGAAATTAATTCTCTAAAATGGTAAATGCTCTTTTAATCTATCCTAAGTATCCTGATACTTTCTGGAGCTTTAAGCATGTCCTGAAGTTTGTCTCCAGAAAAGCAGCTTTCCCTCCTTTAGGCCTGCTGACAGTTGCAGCTATGCTTCCAGAGGGGTGGGGCAAGAGGCTAATTGATGTTAATGTGGCTGAATTAAATGACGAGGATATTGAGTGGGCAGATCTTGTATTTATTAGCGCGATGATTGTTCAGAAAGACAGCGCCCAGGAAATTATAAGCAGATGCAAAGCCCATGGCAAGAATGTTGTTGCAGGCGGCCCTGTTTTCACATTGCAGCCTGAAAAATTCAAGGAAGTTGATTATTTTGTTCTTAATGAGGCAGAGGTTACCTTGCCTCTTTTTCTTAAAGATTTGAAAGAGGGAAAGCCAAAACATATTTACACGTCAGATGAGAAGCCTGACATAGCCAAAACACCTGTTCCCTTGTGGTCTTTAATTAACTTTGATGATTACGTATCTTTAGCTGTGCAGTATTCAAGGGGGTGCCCTTTTAATTGTGAGTTCTGCGATATTGTTGTGATGAATGGCAGGATTCCAAGGACAAAAACTCCTGGGCAGATGATGAATGAATTGCAGGCTGTTTATGATGCAGGCGGGAGAGGGTCTTTGTTTATTGTTGATGATAATTTCATTGGCCACAAGGCAAATGTCAAGCAGATGCTGTTAGAATTGATTAAGTGGCAGAAAGAGCGCGCGTATCCTTTTAGTTTTTTCACAGAGGCAAGCACAAACCTTGCTGATGATGAAGAGCTTATGCAGATGATGAGTGCAGCTAATTTCTTTAAAGTGTTCCTGGGCATTGAAACCCCTTGTGTTGACAGCCTGAAAGAATGCGGCAAGATGCAGAATGTATCAAGAGATCTTGCAGAGGCTGTGCGTGTTATCCAGAGAAATGGGATGCAGGTGATGGGAGGATTTATTGTTGGCTTTGATAATGACAGTGAAACAATATTTGATGCACAGATCAAGTTCATACAGCAGACAGGGGTTGTCACAGCAATGGTTGGGCTGCTTACTGTGGTGCCGCATACACGGCTCTGGCACAGGCTTAAGGCAGAGGGCAGGCTCTTGACAGAAGCAACAGGCGAGAATACAGATGGAACCTTGAATTTTACGCCAAAAATGGGGAAAGAAAAGCTTGTGGAGGGATATAAAAGAATTATTTCAACAATATACTCCCAAAAATATTATTACCAGAGGCTTGATGTGTTTCTCAAAAATTATAGGTCGACTGTTAAGTCCAGGATAACTAAAAAAGACCTGATTGCTTTTCTTAAGAGTGTCTGGAGTATTGGCATCTTATCAAATGCCAGGCTGCTGTATTGGAAACTTATCCTGAAGACCTCTTTGACTAAACCAAGGGCAGTTCCGATTGCAGTTGAGCTTGCAATAATGGGGATTCATTTTGAAAAGGTTGCAAATAAAATGCTAGCTGTTTGACTGGTAGAAAACAATTGCTTTCAGGAAATCTTCTTTGCCGAAGTCTGGCCAGAACACATCTGTGAAATGGATTTTTGATTGTGCAGAGTCCCAGAGCAGGAATCCATTAAGTGCTTTGTTATTTCCTGTCTTTATCATGAGGTCTGGCGGGAGGAAGTATGATGCGTATATCTTGTCTTTTACTGCTGCCTTGTCAATGCTCTCTGGCGCTATCTTGTCAAGCTTGACCTGCTGCGCAATCAGCCTGCAGGCATCAACAATCTCCTGCTGCCCGTCATAGTTTATGCAGAGGTTCAGGAAGAACTTGTCATAGTCTTTTGTGTTTGTCAGTATTTTTTTTATTGGCTCTATGACCCTTTCTGGAAGGTCATACCATTTTCCAAGCACGCTCACTTTTATCTGGTTCTGCTCAATGAAATCCCATCCTACCAATAGGTTGAAGAATTCTGCAAGGCAGTTTGCCTCCTCTTCTTTTGATTTCAGTGATTCCATGCCAAAAGTGAGTATTGGGATGTTGAGTTTAACCCCTATTTTTATAAGGTTTTTTATGTTCAAGAATTTTGTTGCGTATACTTCTTTCAGTTGCACATTGTTCTTTTCAGCATATTCTTCGCAGCCGTCAATGGCGATTGCGACATGCTTAGGGATGTTCTGGCTGCTAAGCTGTATCTTTGTCTTTACACCATCCCAAATATCTGATATTCCCACAACGCACCTTAATTCTTTTCCCTAATCCTTGTTGCGAACCTTCGTTCTTTAAGCCGGTTCGCTTGTGCAGCCTTGTGCTGCACTTGTTTGGATCCTAACCTTTCTTAAAGGTTAGTGTTGTTACTGCTGTGTTAAAATAACAAAGTATATAAATTTTTTTGATTTTTCTCTCTGAAATGATTGAATTCATCTATGGGATATGCGTTTTTCTGCTTGCCATAGGGACCTTTACTGACTTCAAGATACGGGAGGTTCCAGACTGGCTCAATTATTCTGGCATTGCAGCAGGGCTTGGCCTGAGGCTTGTCTGGTCTTTTAGCTCATTTGACTGGAGCTTTATCATTGAGGGCCTTGTCGGATTTGGTGTTTTCCTTGCAATTGCTTTTGCAATGTTTTATCTTGGCCAGTGGGGCGGCGGCGACTCAAAGGTGCTTATGGCTCTTGGAGCTTTGCTGGGATTGAAGTTTGACTTAAGCCACATTGCAGTTGCATTCCTTGTCTGGGCAGTTGTTATCGGCGGGTTTTACGGTCTTGCATGGAGCATTGGCCTGGCAATAAAGAACTGGGCAGAGTTCAGGAAGAAATATTCAGAGCTCAGGCTTAAGAGAAATTATGCGCGGGCAAAAATGTTTGTTGTCAGCATATCAATAGTTGCCCTTGTTGCCAGCTTTCTCATAAAGGACGTTTATTTCAAGATAATGCTTGTCACGCTTGCAATGATTGTGTTCTTCATGTATCATATGCTTTTGTTTGTCAAGTCAGTTGAGTTCTGCTGCATGTACAAAACAGTTTCCCCAAAAGAGCTTACAGAAGGAGATTGGATAGCGAAAGACATTATTGTTAAAGGCAGGAGAATCTGCGGCCCAAAAGACCTTGGCATTGAGAAAAAGCAGATAAATGAATTGATTAAATTGAAAGTCAAGACGATTTTGATAAAAGTCGGGATTCCTTTTGTCCCTTCATTCCTGATAGCATTTATTCTTGCATGGAGTTTTGGGAATCCGTTGTTATATCTTATTTAATAAGAATAATTTCCTGCAAAAGGGACAGAATCTTTATATGGCCGGTTTTTGAGCTCAAATGCTATTGTGTTTGCAGCCATATCGTTTAACTTATATTTTTCTTTCAGGTCCCTGACAACAAGTTTTATTTGTTTTTCACTCACTTCTCCATATTCTGGGGGTATGCGCGTCATAATTGCTCTGAGATTATCAGACCCAGGCTCATTGCTTTCTTTGATTATTTTTGGGTCGCACTTGACTTCTCCATTTTCCTGCGTTCTTGCTTCTCTTCCATAATAGACCTGTTCCCTGTTGTTTCCTTCTATTACACAGGCATCATCAAGCTCTGCTTTTGAGCCATACATCACCATCAATGCCCCGCCTAATCCGCCGAGGTTGTTTTTTATAAGAGTTGATCTGAATGTCGCAGAATTATTTGTCTCAGCAAGGCTTATGCCTCCTCCGCAGTCTGCGGTGTTGTAACTTATATCGCAGTTTTCAAATAGAAGCTTGCTTTCTTTCTTTGCACAAACCCCTCCGCCATCACCGTGCGCGACATGATTGTCCCTGATTTTTGTATTCCTAAAAATAACATTTGCGGTTTCTATGAAAAGTCCGCCGCCCAAGCACAGGTCCATCCCGTAATTTTCTTCAAAAGCGCAGTTTTCAAATTCAGCCCTGCCGCCCATGATGCTAAAACCCCTCCTGCCTGTTTTGTTTTTTCTTATGCTGCAATGATTAATTTGCGAGTTTGAGTTTTCTATTATAAAATATGAAACTGTTATTCCTTTGTGTTGGCGCATTGCTTCAAATCCTTTTATATCGCAGCATTCTAATTTTGCCTCCAAGTTATTTAATAGCACATGTCCATTGAATCTCTCTTCTTTTTGCATGAAAGTTATTTTTTTGCGGGGATTTCCTGCTGCAATGAATTTTCCGCCTGTTAGGCATATATAAGAGAAATCATCAAAATAAAAATTTGTTCCTGGCAATATTGTTATCCTGCAGTTTTTTGCCCTTATTCCGCAGTCTGGCTTTAAGTGATAATTTCCAGCTGGAAAAATAAAATCTCTGTCAATTTCTATTGTTTTGCTTATTGTGTAGTCTGTTCCTTTTACCTCGACTGCTAATGCGGATAAGTCAGGTTCTGGCTTTTCTATTGCAGGTATCGGTTTTGCCAGCTTTTCTGGCTGCACTGCGCTTATTGCTTCAACTGTATCTCCTGCAAGAATTTTATACAGGTCACTTATCTTAATGCTCATGCTGTGTATTTTATATCTAGAAACTATTTAAAGCTGGTGAACTAGACTGCCTTTGTCCCTACATATATGCTTTTCAGGGTTTTGATGTAAACATTGAATGAGCGCACCTTGCATTTCTGGAGGTTTTTTATCTTGCTTAACTGCTCAATCAGGTATCCTTCTGGAAGCACCCTGAACTGCAGCATCAGGCCTGCTGCTTTGCCCAGCAGGTTGTCATTTATTGATGCAATGACTATCTGCCCTTTTGGCTTGAGCACGCGCATCATCTCCTTGATTGCTCTCTCTGGATTTGGAACGCATTCCAGCATTCCAGAGCTCATCACAATGTCAAAGCAGTCGTCTTTGAATGGCAGGTATCTGCAGTCAGCATGGTATAGCTCAAGGTTCTGCTGCACCCTGCATTTTTTGGCGCTTTTTTCAGCAATCTTTAGCATTTTTTTAGAGATGTCAAGGGCGTGCACTACTGTGTCAAGCGTCTCTCTTTTTCTTAACTCCCTCAGAAGGTTAACTGCAAATCTTCCTCCTCCGCAGCCGCAGTCAAGCACCTTGGCCTCGTTTGGCAGCTTGAGGTAGTCCTGTGAAAGAAATTTCCTGTAGTACAGCTCGTGGGTTGTTGCTTTGCATCCGACTTCATACATTGTTGCTACAAGCCCGCCGTAGTGTGATCTCATGGTTCTTGCAGCAGTTTGCGCCAATATTTAATCTTTGCGCTGCATTTTATGCTGTATTTTTTAGATGGTCTGTAATTAAAAGAAGAAAAATATAAATAGTGAAGAATGCAATTCTGCTGTTATGAAGAAAAAGCCAGCTAAAGAGCTTCCGTTGCATCACAGGATAGTGCATCATGTCAGGAACCTGCACAGGATAAGGAAGCTGAAAGAGCGGGGGCTTCCGTCATGGAAAGAGAAATGGGGGCATTTTAATGAGCAGTATCTTGGCTGGCTTGAGAGATTTGTTGAGTTTGCAATCCCTTGGCTTGTCTTTCTGCTTTTGTTCATTATTCTTGGCGAGTACAGCTCTGACCTGAATTTCTTCCACTGGGCATGGGTTGAGAGTGTTTCCTTGTTTTTTGAGCATTATGAAAGTATCGTTGCTGTGATGGACAAGGTGATAGTTGGTTTCTTTGTGGTTGACCTTTACTTTAATTTTTTCAAGAAAAAGACTGTGATGGATTTCCTGAGAACATCTATCCTTGACATAATTGCTGTCGCCCCTATGGGCGCGATATTTGACCTTGCAGGCATTGCAGAAACGCAGAAAGCAATGCACGCGACAACCGAGTTGGAAAAAGAGGCAGCAAGGCTGCTGCGTGGAGAGGAAGCTGCTGCAAAACTAGTCCGGGTAGAAGAGGCGGCAAAACTGACTCGATATGAGCGAATAATTACAAAAGTGCCGAGATTTTTCAGGCTGAACCGTCTTGCAGATTTCTTTGGGAAAAAGAAGAAATAGAAAACGACAAAAATATATGGGCAATAGTTGTCTTTTTCTAAAATAGCATTACCTTTTTAAATTCTTAAGGCATATGCTTGCTTATGGAAATTAAGATTAGGGATTTATATAAGATAATTCAAGAGCGCGATATGGGAAATTATTCAAATAAATCGTTTGAAGAATTAAATGAAGCATTTTCTAAGCTGGAAAAAGAAGTTCAAGAAATGAGCACTGCATTTAAAGAAAAGGATACTGAATTAAAAGAAAAAGATAAAGAGTTGCAGGCAAAAGATACTGAAATCAAAAGCCTTAATAATTTAGTTGATGTTTATAAGCACAGTTCTGTTCAAAGCAATTATGGGGAACAACGTATAAGCGCAGTTATTTTAATTTTGGTTTGTCTGACAAATGGCATCGCTTAACTGACTGGTTTGGTGAGAAAAAAGAATCTTTTACAGATTGGTTTAAGGATAATGGAGTTTTATACGCTCTTGGAGGTGCAGCGCTTGCGGGGCTTATTGGAACAAGCGTTTATTTAAAAGTTTCAGATTATGTTGCATCTGCAGGGATTAGTATAGCTATCAGTTCCCTGATTTCCGCGACTGCAGGAGCCGCTCTCGACAAGTTTTCTGATATAAAAGGTTATGATGGGGCAATAGGTGGTGCAAAGTTTGGGGCACTTGGTGGAGTGCTTTGCGGACCCATTTCGTATGCTCTTTTTAATTACTGGGAAAATAATGAAATTCTACATTGGTTTGATAACTTGTCTGGCGCAGCGGATGTATTTGCAAAAGGCGCTATTGGTGGTGTTGCAGGACCTCTTGTTGCATTTTTACTGTTTGTTAAATATGTGACTATGGTTGAAAAATAAGAAATAATTCTTTACGGCAACCTTTCCAACTGTTTAAGAAGATAATCTTCTTCTGGCCCTGCTTCTATTTTTTCAGGGCCTTTTATCTCGACTGGTTTTGGCTTTTCTGTCTCAAATGCCCCTATGTTTGATGCTTCTTGTTTTACAGTAAGCTCTATTGTGCCCATCTCTTCTTCGCTGAGCTGTTTTGTCTTCCAGTTGAGGTTTAGCTTGTCTCCTTCTCTTCTTGGAATGATGTGTATTATTGCGTGCGCGTGCTTCTGTCCTGCTGCAACTCCGTTCTGTATGAGTATGTTTGTTCCTTCTGCGCCTATTGTTTCAAAGCAGGCCATTGATATCTTGTTTGCTTTTGAGAAGAGTTCTGCAACAATATAGTCAGGTATTTGCTCGAGAATTGGCCAGTGCTCTTTTGACGCTAGTATCACGTGGCCTGTTGTGCACGGCTTTGTGGCTAAGAATGCGAATACTTTTTCATCTTCATAGAGCTTTCCTTTTTTCGCTTTTATTGCCGCGCATATCTCGCATTCGCTCATGAGAACAGCTCCGCTATTTTATCAAGGTCCATCTTGTCATTTTCTTTTTTCGCTGGCTTTTTCTGCTTCTCTTCTGGCTCTTTTTTCTTGTATTCTTTTTTCGCTTCTTTCTCAGTTTCCTTTTTCTCTATTTCTTTTTTTCCAGTTTTTTTTTCTGCCTTTTCCTCTTTTTTTTCTTCCTCCTCTGCTTTCTTCTCGACTTTCTCCTCTGCCTTTTCTATCATCTTTTCTTCTTTCTTTGATTCTTCTTCAAGGCCTTCGACTTTTCCAAATGCTTTGGCTATTCCTTTGCTTAGCGCGCCATGGATTTTTTTGTAGTCAGAATCGCTGATAGTGAATTGCGGTATGTCTATTCCAACTCCGTCATTTTCCATTCTTGGTATTATGTGGAGCATGAAGTGCTGTGCTCTCTGGCCTGCTGTAACTCCGTTTGCCACAAATATTGTTGTTCCCTGTGCTTTCAAGGCCCTGAGAAGCGCGTGTGATATTGCTTTTGTGACCATGCCGATATGTTGTATGACATCCTCTGGTATCTGCGGCATGACCATGTAGTGCTCTTTTGTCACAAGAAGAACGTGCCCTGGGTTTGCAGGGTTTATGTCAAGGACTGCAACTACTTTGTCATCTTCATATACTTTTTTTGCGGCTGCCCTGCCTGCTGATATGTGGCAGAAGATGCATTGTTGTTTGGCTGCCTCAGCCATCTGTTCTGGGGTCATCTGTGCCTGTTCCATACGCTTTGGATTTTATTATGGAATATAAAAAGGTTGTCATGCGTTAGCCGTTTACCGTAAACCGTTAACAGTATACACGAAACAGCAAACAGTCAACGGCGAACGGTAAATGAAAAGAAACCTTTATAAATGAGAATATCAAAGTATATTAAAAAAGCAGGTGAACCAGCATGGATATTTTTAAAAGCAGGAAAGGCATTTCTCCTCTTATAGCTACAGTCCTTCTGATAGCTTTCTCAATTGCCCTTGGCGCTGTTGTCATGAGCTGGGGCGAGGCGTATGTTGAAGAGAAGGCAGAGTTTGTCCAGGGCACTCAGGAAGCTGGAACTGGCTGCTCGAATGCAAGGCTTAGCATCATAAATGTTGCCGGCCAGCCGCAGATATGCTATAAGCAGAATCTTGTTGAGATGCTTGTTGACAACGGGCCGCTGGTTGATATTGCTGACATCCATGCGCGGGTTGTTGGCGCTTCTGATGTTTATGTGCGCGAGTCAATCCTTGATGAGCCTTTGAAGAAGGGAAGCTCGAGAAAGATTGTTTTTGTAATAGGAGATGTCGGCAGCATAAAGCAGATTAAGTTCACTCCCCAGTTATATGTCGGGAATACATTGACAATGTGCCCTCAGGGAACATTGCTTGTTGAAAAAATTAACCCATGCATCTGATTTTTTTTCTTTTCTCTTTAGCTGAATATCCATTCCTGTATTGCTGATTTCAGCGCATTGAGCAGTGTTGATTTTTCCTCTATTTCATTTTCCTGTAATGTGAAATTGCCTTTGATGTTGCACTGGTTATACCTGCAGAAATCTTCTTCTAATTGTTTATTCACATAGTTTATTTTGTTTTCAGACGAACCTGTCATCCTCATCTGCCTTTCAAGGCTTATGTCATAGTTTTCATCAAATGTGCTGTTTGCCACAGATGAAAGCTTGATTCCTACCTTGTTTCTCATGAGCGTGCTGCCATAGAAGATTATGCCTGTTGAGTTCTGTATGTAGAGCCCGACTGCATAGTTTGCTATCTTGCAGTTCTTTATTATTATGTTGTTCCTGTTTTTTATGGTCATCCCTGTTTTTTCAAAGCCATTTCCTTTGATGACTGCGTGGTTGCAGTCAATCACAACATTGTCATTGTCTATTATTATTCCATCTGGCAGGCCGAATGTTTCGCTGCAGAATCTCCTGTCTGTCGTGTATGCCTTGCTGTTCATTGGCTTCTGGCACTGTGCATAGGCTTGTGCAGAGAGAATTATGAATATCGCTATAGCAAATGCTGCTGCCCACCTCTTTTTCAATAGTTCAGCCTCTTTTTTTTTCTCTATATTTTTATTCTAATGCTTTTTTGCGTGTAAGTGTAAAACAGGAGCGCGAAAAACGCGATGATGTATGATATTATATAGATGAGCCAAATCTTGTTTCCAGCTGATTGCTGTGTTTCCTGCACTGCCATTGCAGTTGGTGTGCTTGTTTCATTGCTTGTGTTTATTGCTTTTTGTATCGGCTGCGGCACTAGTTCAGGCTGTTTCTCTGCTTCTTTTATTTCTGGCTGGGCTCCCTTGCAGTCAGAGTCATTTGCTGGCGCGCATTTTTCGCTGCAGTAAAAATCATTGTCCTCGCAAGGGCTCATGTTGATCAGGTTGTTGCACATGTTTTTGTTGCAGAAGCTCTCATCAATGTTCTTGTTGTCAAAAAGGAAAATATTGAATTTTGAGTTTATCACGCTCAGGGGTGTTTCTGTGCTCTGGTCTTTTATTCCTGTGATGTTGTTTTCATAAGAACTGTACAGCCTTATGCCCATCCTGTTCTTGAGAAGGCTGGTTTTTGTCATGGTTATGTGTGTTGAGTTCTTGATGTACACGCCTATTTTATATGTTGTGATAAAGCAGTCTTTTATTGCCACATGGTTTCTTCCTTCAACTATTATTCCTGTCTCTCCAAGCATGTCTCCGCGCAGCATTGCCCCGTCGCAGTCAAGCTCTATGTTGTCTGCGCCTATCATTATCCCGCCTGGCAGGTCAAATATTTTTGAGCACAGGACTGTGTTTTGTGTGATTGTCATCCCGCTTGCTGGCACAGTGCATTCTGCTGCTGCAAAGCCTGCAAGCAGTATTGCCATTGCGAGAAAAATCAGGAGTTGTTTCATTTTCTCCTCCACCTGAACAGTGCCAGGATTATCGGAAGGTATATGAGAAATGCGATTGCTGCAATCAGGACTGTTTCAGCGCTTACGCCCTGGAAGAAATTGATTATGCTGTACACTATTGGAAGCACAAGCACTGGCTCAAGAAAATCCCATATTGAGTACTTATGCGTCTTCAGAAACCTTGTAAAGCTGTTGTACACCACTTTTTTTAACCTTTGTGCACTTTAGAGTAGTCCCTTCTTATATAATTTTCTATACTCTGTTATAATATAGAACTAGCTGAGGATTTTTGACAGTTTTGTCTTTATTGCGCAGCCTTCATTCAGCATCTTTCTCTGGACAGCATAGATATCTATTATGTTTGCGTCAAGGCCATAGTTGTAATTGCTGCTCTGGCACTGCTTTTCAAGAAGCTCGAACTTGAGCGTGTCCCAGGATGTGAATTCCTCAAAGCAGCTGATTTCTGGCGTGTATGTTGAGTTCACTGTTTTTCCCAGGATTAGGTTCCTGAACATCTTTGCCTCTGCGGTGTTTCTCAGCAGAACAGGGCAGGCAAAGTAGTCATTAACTGTTTTCTGCATCCTGCCGTATTTTTGCGCGTCAGCAGAAAGCTCCCCAAGCGCCTTGTTTGTATAGATGTTTATCAGCGCAGATAAGACAAAATATGTCCTTACAAGCTGTTCTATGTCCTTGTCTCCCAGAGCTGGGTTTTCAAGAATGCTTATTGGCGCCTTGATTGCACTGCCTACTGTCTCTGGTTTTGCAGGGCTGAAGATGACTATTGCGAGAACGCCTGCAATTAAGATTATCATCAGCAGAAATCCCACTTTGTCTTCTATTTTTATCAGCTTGTCAGTGATGCTCACTGTGTACCTCTTTTACTTTTGTTTTCACTGTTTTGGTATTTAAACTTTACTTCAAAAAGCCTCTTGTGATGCATTTGCATAATTACTTTTTGGTTTTGAGCTTTTCTTCTACCAGTTTTTTGAGAGTGTTGATATAGAGGTTTATTTGCACTTCTTTCTTTTTCCAGTCATCATAGCTGACTGGTGTTCCATGGTAGTGAACTCCGTTTCGCTTGGTTCGGATTTCTTCAAGAAATCCCCAATCAAAATCGAGTTCAGGATGTTTTTCACACAAATATGCGAAAAGACACTGATGGTTGTCGCTTTTAATGCGGTCAAAGCGCAAGAGTGCATCAGTGAACTGGTGCAGCGCATCATAATACATTGTGTATATCACTGTCCAGTCAATGGAGTCGTGTGGTGTCAGGGGAATGAGTTTTTGTGCCTGTCTCAACATCGCGAGTCCGATATCGAGCATCGTTCGTATCTCTTCAAGGTCAGGCGCGCTTTGGTCTTTGTAAAAGCCATCATTCTCACAAGACCCAAACACTTCTTTGCTGGTTTTATACTGCGGCATTTTCGCTCACCTGAACCAAATCATCAATTCTTCCCTTGATGCGGTATCCATTAATAATGTTTTGGAGAAGCCCTGGGCTGAATTTTCTCAACTCTTCTTCATTTTTTACAGTGAATACCTGAATTTCCCTTTTTAATGCCGTTTCGTAAGTTGCTATGTCTAATTTATCATCATTTCCGTAAATGAATAAATCAATATCGCTTTCTGAGTACCAGTCCCATCGTGAAAAGCTGCCGAATAATATGATTACTTTTGCATCTGCCAGCGTTGTCAAATGGTCCAGAAATCCTGTGCGGCAGAGCTGGGTGAGCGCGTATATTTTTTTGCGGTTCTGGTACGCAGAATTCTCAAAATTTCCACGATAGTACGGCATTTTGTTTTCGGGCTTGATATGGAGAATGATGCCTTCCCTGACAAGTTTGGCAAGCCATTTGACAGCATTGCTTCTGCTTATTTTAGCTGCCTTCAAAACCTGCTCGAAATGCCAATGCTTTGAAGACTCATTAAAGAATAATTCAAGAACAGCTTCTTCCTTGCTTGTCATAATAGTTTCATTAAACAGAACTACTATTTAAAGCTTTGCTTTGATGAGATTTCCCGTGCATAAAGTGCTTTTTTTCTTGTCGGGTACTGCAGAAAAGCTATGCTTACGAACGATCTGCAAAAGCCTCCTGCGTCGGCTTGAGAACTCTCAATTAACTGCTCGGACATCTTGTAGATATCTATTGTCCGAGTCTCAAGCCTCCGACGGGAGTTGCACCCGCGACCTCGGCCTTTTTGTATTTTTAATACCAAGGCCGCGCTATAGCTACTAAGCTACGGAGGCAATCTGTTTATTTTTGTTCTTACAATCGAATTTGCGAGGTTCGATTGGTTCTTCCAGCGAGCACGCATGACCTTGTGTCGTGCAATTTGGATCCTAACCTTATTAAAGGCTAGCTACTAAGCTACGGAGGCATAAGCCTAAATCTTATCTTTTGTATCTTAGTTTATGTGTTAGTTTGTTGAATTATATTTAAAGATTCTTCTTTTTTGTTTTACAAGTTCTTGTTGGGGCCCTTCGGGCAGTGACAATTGCATAAGAACAATATCTTTCAGATGCTTTTCTCTGTATTTTTAAGAAGTTTGATGATAAAATTCAAAAAATGCTTAAGATTTCCTTTTTGTGCTTTTGCAAGTGCTTCAAAGTAGCGCATTCTCTCTGCTCGTGGAATGCTTATCATAGGGTAGCTATTTTTGTGCAGTATAAAATTAAGCAATAAGCGTCCTGTTCTTCCATTGCCGTCAATGAATGGGTGAATTGCTTCAAATGCCGCATGCATGTACGCGGCCAGTACTGCGGGGTGCAGCACTTTCTTGTTTTTTCCATACCCTGCAATGAGGCTTCTCATTTCTTTTGGTACTTGCTCTGGAGGGGGCGGAGTGATTGTTGCTCCACGGATGAAAACAGGCACTGTTCTGTATTTGCCTGCTTGCTCGGCTATTTCGGGTCTGAGTGTGTTTTCAGTCACCATTTTTTGCAGTTTGCAAAGCAGCTGTTTCGTGACGTCTCCTTCGTATTGCACGATGTAATCAAATGCTTTTTTGTGGTTCAAAACCTCGTATACTTCTCGCAGGGATTTTGCTGGTGTTGCTCCTTCAAAAAGTACTGCTGCTGTCTCGCGCAATGTAAGCGTATTGCCTTCTATGCCTGTGCTGTCATATGTGAATTCAGAGACAAAAGCTTCATACCTGTTCTCGAACATTAGGGGGTGTTTTGCTTGGTGTTTTCTTTTTATTTCTTCAAGCGCCGCTTTATCTTTCTTGCTGAGGAGCATATTTAGTGGGCTCCCTAACCCCATATCTGCTTTCTTTTCCTTTTTATTTAGAGTTTTTATATCTAAATCAGACCCAAGATATTTTCTAATGTGTGCTACTTTTCCTTTCTTGCGGTATACGAAAACCCTGTAATATTTCTTTTTTCTCCCAACCTCGCGCACTTCTGTGTACACCATGCACTATAGGTGGCTACACAAGTATATAAATCTTTCTAAAGTGTAGCCACCCATTATGCCTATTTTTCAGTCAAAAAATTTATATAGATGGCAAGCATACCTCTGTGCGGGGTGATTTGTATGCATGCATATGTGCAAATAGGGCTGGATTCTGCGAAAGAAACAGATATTTATGATGCCTTGAAGGCAATGAGGGAAGTCAGGGAAGTGCATATTCTTTTTGGGGAGTGGGATATTATTGCAAAGCTCGAGCTGCCTGCCCCAGAAGCTCTTGGGACTTTTGTCATGGATAAGATAAGAACCCTTCCAGGAGTAAAGCTGACCTCGACGATGATTGTGGCTAAATAACTAGCCTTTTAGGAAAAGGCTAGAATCCAAAAATGTCAGAAATCGAAGATTTCTGAGCATGCTCAAAAACCTTTGGTTTTTGACAGGTGCAGCATAAAGCTGCACGTGCGAATTCGCATAAACACAGATATTCGCAACATTTTATCTACTTCCTGAATAAAATAGTGCGGGGGAAGGGATTTGAACCCTCGGACGGACTAACCGACAGGATGTCCAATCGCAGTGATTGGTGTTGGATTTCCATCACTACTGGTCTTAAGTTTCGCAGAGCTTTTGCTCTCCTGCGCATTTGACCAGACTTTGCTCTAGGGATTGCTGAACTCTCGCTCAGGCAATACCCCCGCATTAAATAAGGGAGTCTGGTCTTTTAGAAACTAGATTTGTTGTGTTTAAAAAGCTTTCTTTTAATCTCTCTTTTCTTCTTTGTGAAAACGTTTATAAACTTCACTTGTTTAATGCATTAAAAAGAGGTTGAGTATGTTTTTCAAGAAGATTATCGCTCTTGGAGTGGGGATTTCATTTGTTGGAGCTACTTTGTTTGGCGCTTCTGCAGCCAGCCTTTCTGATTTTCCAGAGCCTTTTGTTGCCGGAGGCCAGCCTGCCTCAAATCTTGCAGTGATTATTGGCGACAGGGCAGATGCGAATGATGTTATAGGTGCGATAGAGATTACAGAGGCCTTGCAGGCAGCTGCTGTTGTTCCTGCATCAGAAGATTTTGAAGTCGAGGGGGATTATGCAGAGATAAGCAGTTCTTCTAATATGTTTGAGCCTTTCGAGTCAATGGGTTATGTGAGGCCGAGCTTCAGCGAAGTTGACTTGGATATGCTTAAGGGAGGGCAGATAGTCACTGATGAGGGCTCGACAGAGTACAACCAGTATATCCGTTTTAATAAATCCATTGATGCTGATGGCTATCTTACCTTCAAGAAGGATGAGCGTGATAAGGTGGGCAACTATTTTTACTGGCGCCAGGGCTCTATGCTTTTTGAGTATGAGCTTGAGTTCGAGGAAGGCCTTGAGTCAGATGTTGTTGGAAACTTGACAGTGAGAGACCTTGAGGACCTTGAGGACAAGGACATCTTCCTGCTTGGCAAGTCATTTGTGATTGTTGATGCAGGCCTGAACGGGGATGGCTTGACTCTAAATCTGATGAGCGGCGTTGCTGCAGGGATTCTTGGGGAGAATGACGAGGAGACTTATATTGTTGATGGAAAGGAGTATAATGTTGAGCTGCTTGTTATCTCAGAAACAACAGCAGGCGGGGCAGGAAGCGTTAAGTTCAGGATCAATGGTGAGATAACTGACGAGCTTAGGGACGGCGAGACAGATGTTCTTGCAGACGGGACCCAGATTGGGATAAGGGATATTCTTGCAACGAAAAAAGATATACAGAAGTCTGTTGTGCAGTTTTATATTGGCGCTTATGAGATTGCGCTGAGTGATGGCAATGTCACAGACCAGGCATTCCAGTCTTCTGGGACAAAGGTTAATGGGGAAGCGATTGAGGATTCTGAGGTCATGATTACAGGTTCTTTGCTTGGGGCAGGGGATGTCTTTGAGCTGACAGATATAAAATACAGGCTGTATGCAGATACTGTTCTTGGCGATGTTAACATTCCAGCTGGGCAGGGCCTTAGGGGGCAGCTTGACGAGCCAGAAGGCATGCTGACGCCATTCTGGGATATACTTTATCTTGGCATGTCAACAGATGATGTTACTTTTATTAATTTTAAAAGCAAGGGCGACAACAAGTATGCACTTGATTTTTCAAACCAGGAAGGAATAATGTATTCCATCCCGTTCGCGAGCGCAGAGCTTGGCTACCTTAAGTATGGTGATGAGGACAGCAGCTTGTGGTTTGTGGAGACAGAGTCTTATGTCATAGGCAAGGATGACTTGTTTGTTGTTGGTGATTGCTCAATAGACTCTTGTGATTTTACCTGTTTTACGCATGTTTTCAGGTATGACAGCATTGATACTGCAAACAGGGAGCTGAAGTTCACTGACCTTGGGACAGGGACGCGCGAGGTTGTTTATGATTCTGTGACAAATCAGGGGAGTCTTGTTGCAGGCGGAATGGAGTTTCTTATTGATATAAGCGGGGGCAATCTGCGCATTGACCTTAATGGCGATGGCTCGATAATAAATGGCACAGAGGTTCCGCTCAACACAATCGGCGACGCCCTTATTGGCCTGGGCGCAGTCAGCGCCTCGAGCTTAAATGGGTCATACCCAGATGCAAGGCCTGATTCTCCTGACAATTTCACTGCAGCGCTTGTATCTATAAAGCTTGAGGAGTCTCTTATCAATGAGATTATCAACATCACTTTTGAGCTAAGGCCAGGGAGCCTGATGGGGATTCCAGATATGGGTATTTACAATTCTTCTGGTTTTTTCCAAGGAATGTATGCTCTTGAGGAGAATGAGTACTTGGAGCAGGGATTTAGCCAGTATGGTGCTTTTTTTGAGCTTTACGACCCTAAGGGTGATACGGCTGCAGAAGATCTTAAGATAGAGTATCCTTTCTTTGAGAGGTATGTCCGGGTTTTCTTAACAGGGGGAACTGTGGAGATAACAACTCCTGAGGATAGTGTGCCGCAGATAGTCCCGATTCAGATTGGCGCTGCAAAGCTGGCAAGCGAGATAGCTGATGTTACACTGCTTAATGCTGTTATTGTCGGAGGCCCCTGCGCTAACGTTATTTCCGCGCAGCTGATGGGGAATCCAGAGCCGTGCCAGGATGCAATCCTTCCTGGAAAGGCGATAATCAAGTTATTTGAGCATGCCAATGGGAATGTTGCAATGCTTGTTGCAGGCAGGAGCGCGGCAGATACGCGGATGGGATGCAGGGCAGTTGCTGAGTTCAAGATTAAAGATATTTCTGGCAGTGCGGCAGAGGTTTCAGGAACAAGCCTTGCAGACATAAATGTGACAGAAACATTTAAATAAATATTGTGTAAATATGATAAGTATTATGGTAAAAAAAGAGGAGTTTATCAATGCTGTTGTAAAGGTCATCGCGAAGAATTACGGCGATATTGTTGCGAGCGGCTATAAAGAATTCTATGCAGATAAGAATGAGAAGGTTATTCTGCAGTCATGCAAGGCCTTGCTCACAGAGCTTGTTGGCCCAGCAAATGCAGATAAGCAGATGGTTGAGCTTTATAAAAAAGTCAAGACGGTTGGAGGGTGAAAATGAAAAAAAATTTGCTTCTGGCATTTCTGGCTGCTGTCTTTATTATCACTGCTTTTTTTTATTTCCGCAATCCGACAAGTATTGCTGCGCAGTCTTTGTTTCTTGTGTCTCCATTGATTGCGGTTATTGGAGGGGTTTGTGCAGTCCGGGCTTATGGGATTAAGAATCCTCACGGAAATGCTCTTGCTTACCTTACTTTCGGGATTGCAGTATGGCTTGTTGGCGAAATAATCTGGGTAGTATTCAATATCCTTCACATCACTCCTTATCCTTCAATTGCAGATGTGTTCTACCTGTTAGGTTATCCTTTCCTGCTGTTTGGAATTTGGAAGGAAATAAATCTTGGCAGGATTGAGTGGGATTCTGCAAAGAAAGTTATGTTTGGGTTTATTGTTTTAGTCTTGATTTGTGTTCTTATCTATTTAGGCGTGTACAGCACTTATGATGCAGGCGCTCTTGTTACGCAGAACATAGCAGGAATCTCGTATAATATCGGTGATTTTCTGCTTGTTGTGTCGTCTTTGCTTGTATTGATGCTTGCCCTGGAGTATGCTGGCGGAAGCATATACCTGAGCTGGATATGCATTTTTATAGGCGCGGTGCTCTTTTTTATTGCAGACATTATCTATGGCATATTCCCTGCAGAATTCGAGGCAGGGGTGTGGATTTTCAGGCAGCTTGACCTTATCTGGGGCATGGCTTACTTGTTTTTTGCTTACGGGCTTTTTAATATTTGTTTTATAATTCAGGGTGCTAAAGCATCTGTTTTGGAAAAGCTGAAAGCAAAAAGTGTTAAGAAGAAATAATTATCGCCTGAATTTTGCTTAGGATTTATTTCTTCTTTTTCTCTTCGCCAAGCCCTGTTGTCTTCAGCTCTATGAATTTCATTTCAGGGCTTGCTTTTACTCCGAGGTATGGCACGTAGAATCCGAATGTCGAGCCTTGCTTAAATTTTGATTGCACAAACACTTTTCCGTTGTGGACATCGATTATTCCTCTGGATATTGCAAGCCCAAGGCCTGTTCCTGCTGCGCGCCTTTCTGCGCTTGTCTCTGTCTGGAAGAATTTTGTGAACAGCTTTGTAAGGTCTTCTGGCTTCATTCCTATGCCTGTGTCTGTCACAGTCACCCTTAATCCGTCTTTTTCTTTTTCAGCAGAAAGTGTTATTGAGCCTTTGTCTGTGAACTTTACTGCGTTGCTAAGGTAGTTTCCTATGACCTGCCTTAATCTGCCGTAATCTCCCCAAACTTTGGGTATGTTAATGGGTGTTTTTATTATGAACTGCAGTTTTCTCTGCGCAAGTATTGGCTTGTATTCGTCTGCAGCGTCTTTAAGCACAGTGTTCATGTTGACTTGTGTTACTTCCATCTTCATTGCTTTTGCTTCTAGCCTGCTGATATCAAGTATGTCATTGATTAGCCTTTTCAGCCTCTGGACGTTTGTTGCGATTATCTCAAGAGTCTCTTTTTGCTCTGGAGTAATCTTTCCTTTCTTCTCTGTGATTAATAGGTCAAGGTATGCGACCATTGGCGTCAATGGCGTCTTTAATTCGTGCGCTGCTATGTTCATGAAGTCTGCCTTGAGCAGTTCCAGTGTCTTTAGCTCTTTCATCGCGATATCAAGGTCGTCCATCATGTTTATTGTTGCTGCACGCATGTCGTCTGCTTCTTTCAGGCGCAGGTCTAGTTCTTCAGTTTTCTTTTCTAGCTTTTTCTCTGTCTTCTTTTTATTTGTCGGAATCGTTTTTTTCATTTGTTGTGATTACCTGCTGCTTGCGGCTGTTTTTGCTTGCTTTCTTCTTTTTTCTTTGGCATAAGCATTTCTTTTTCTTCTTCAAGCTTTTTTATTTTTTCTTTCAGTTCTGTCATTTTCATTTCCCTGCCTGTGCTTACTCTTGTAAAGATTTCAAGCTGGTAGAGCTTGTTACTGAGATCTTTTGTTTTCTTTGCAACTTCTTTCTCGAGTGTTCCTGTGTATTTCTTCTGTTCTTGCGCTGCTTTTTCAAGGCCTGCTGCCATATTGTTGAATGCATCTCCAAGCTGTTCAATCTCATCTCTTGTCTTTATTTTTGCTCTGTATGTTAGGTCTCCTGTTGCAAAGTGCTGCACTGCCTTGTGGAGCTCGCGAATTGATTTTGTTATTCTTCTGGACAAGATTACTGCAAACAGTACTGCAACTAGTGCCATTGCTCCTGTTATCATTATTGTTTGGTTCCTTAGCGAGGCTGCAGGTGCAAATGCTGTTTTGGTTGGGATGTGCAGCAAAAGCGTGTAATCATTTCCTTTGAAGCCCAGGTATCCTTGTTCGTGTGCAAAGACATATATTTCCTTTTCATTTGTTAATGGGTCAACTTTAATTTCGTGCCCATAAGGCTCTCCTGCCATGGACCTTTTTATGATATTTAGGCTTGCATAATTATCTGTGAGTATCCCCTGCTTGTTTTCATTGGAGTATATCAACAGCCCATTTTTGTCTATGAGGTCTATATGCACCTCTTCTCCTTGTTGAATTGCAGGAGATTCTAGTATCTCGTAAAGCTTGTCGAGCGCAACCATTGACGCGATAAATCCTAGGGGTTCTTCATTTTCATCTTTTACTGGCGCTGCGAAGAAGATAACAGGTATTTTTAGGGTGACTGATTCTGCTATTTTGCCTGCAATTATTTTTCCTGCCAGCACATCTTCCCAGTATCCTGGCAGAGGGTGCTGGACTCCGATGTCCATGCCTGATGTGTCTGCTATTCTTACCATATTCATGTCAAAGAACGAGATTGAGATGTATGACCCGTAGATATTCCTGTACTCTATCAGTCTTTTTGTTATTTCTTCTGGAGTGGAGTTTCTTGAGCGCATTATTGGCGCGCTTGCCATTATTCTGATGTCAGCTGTTCTTTCATACATGAATCTGTCAAGGGTTTCCATTGTGTTTAGTGCAGTGTCCTGAAGATTATCTGCTACTTCTGCTTCAAGGATTTTGGTGCTTGTCGTGTAAACTGCGTATGTGCCTATTGCTCCGAAGAGAAGTATGGCTGTTAAAAGCGCAATTGCCAGTTTTATTGCAAATTTCATTTTTGCCCTGCGTTGTTCACAAATCTTGGCTCTATTATTTCTTCTAAATCAGGAAGATTTGATAGCTGGCCTCTTTTGAGGTAAAAATCTGAAATGATTGCTCCAGAGCCGTAAAGTGATGTTGTTTCGCTTGATTTTTGCATTGCTTTGATATTTTCCATCCTGTCCAACTGGTGGATTCCGTTGATCCCTTCATTCATTTCTTCAAAGGTCATTCCTTCTGAGACTGCCATTATAGTGACTGCTTCTTCCCTGTTTGTGTATGTGAAATCTCTTGCTTCAAGCAAGGCATTGACTATTGCCTGGACATCCTGCGGCCTTTCTTGTATCAGTTTCGGCGTGACAGCGAGCACATCCACCATTGTCCAGGGATAGTCTCCTCCTTTTGCAAATATCTTGTATCCTTTTGCTAATGCCTGTGACTTTACTGGCTCCCATGTGTGTCCTGCGTCTATTTTTCCCTCTTCAAGTGCGGTAAGAGTTTCTGTTGCAGGGATTATTGTAAACTGTATTTCCTCTTCGCGCAGCCCTGCTTTTTCAGCTGCGCTAAGAGCAAATAAGTGTGAGAATGTGTTTATTCCGTTTATTCCGATTTTTTTCCCTTTTAAATCAGCAAACGAGCTGTACTCTGGCTTTCCGATTATGACATCACTTGTATCTGCATAATCAAGGATATAAACCACTTTAGTCGGTTTGTCTTCTGCATTCTGCAGTAGGCTCTCTGAATAGACTTCAAAAATCATATCTGCTGCGCCAGTCTTGTAAAGTTCTTGTGCCTCAGTGTATGTTTTTGTGAGTATTAAGTTCACATTTACGCCGTGTTGTGCAAAGAATCCTTTTTCTTTTGCAATGAATGCGTGAGCATATCCTGGCCACACGGTCATTACTAGATTTATCGGCTCTTTATTCTTTTCTTCAAAAGTGCAGCTGGTGCATGCTAGTATTATTATTATTATTGCGGTAATTACTGCAATTTGTTTCACTTATTCACCTTTTTCTGTCCAAGCGCTGCCATCTGTTGTTTTAATTCCATCATCCTGATTTCTCTTCCGACTGCGAATTTCGTGAATTTCTCAATCTCATCTGTTTTCTTCTTCCTTTCAGCCTCTTCTTCTTCGCGCTCTACCTCTGTTGCCACTCTTTTTGAGAGCAAGGACATTATTTTTTGGTCTTTTTCTGTGAATAGCTCTTTCTTTTCCTTGAATACTATGCAGAGTGTTCCGCGGATGCTTCCGTCTGAGAATATGAGGGGGACGCCAAAATAAGTTTTAAGCTTGAATGCGTTTACAGCAGGGTCATTCATGTAAGGCATTTTGCATGTTGGGCATTTTGCTTTGTCAAGCTCATTTGTGAACAGCGGCTTTTTGTTTTCAAGTATGTGCGAGCAGATTGCTCCTTTGATTGGTTCTTTTCCTGCAAATATGATCTCTTTTGGGAGGTTGCATCCTGCCTTGAAGTGGAATTCTCCTGCTTTTGCATAGTTAACCAAGACAAAAAATCCGTCAAATATGCTGTGGACTTTATCGCAAATCTTCTGCAGGACATCTCTGTGGCTCCCTGTCAGCATTATGCTTGCCTCGTAGAGGTCTTCAAATGTTTTTTCTGATTTTTTAAGCTCTTCTTCTGCTTGTTTCTGCAGGCTGATATCTCTTACTGTTGCCTGCAGGAATTTTTTGCCTTTGATTTCTATTCTTGAGAGCAGGACTGTTGCTGGGAAATCCTCCCCGTTAGCTTTTCTGTGTGTCCATTCAAAGAAGTTTGAGCCTTTTTCCATGGCTGTGTTTATCATTTTCAGCGCTTTCGACATTGATGGCTGCCCGTCTGGCTGTTTTTGGGGCGAAAGCTCGTAAGGCGCCCTTGCTGTGAAGTCTTTCTCGTCTTTGCACCTGAACATCTTGATTGCTGCAGGGTTTCCTGCTGTGAATTCCCATTTTGGCGGCTCAAGGGTCATTATTGCGTCAGCAGAGATTTTGTAAAGAACCCTGTATCTCTCTTCTTTTTCTTTCAATTCCTCTTCTGCTTTCCTTCTTTCTGTGGTATCGCTGAATAATCCAAGCATTACTTTTTTGGAGTCAATCTGCATGATTTTTGCGCTTACATCGCAGTATATTATTTTCTTGTCTTTTCTCAGGACAGGCAGGTCTTTTGCTACTGTTATCTCTCCTCTTGCCTGCTTTTTGAATTGCTGGAGCACATAAGGCAGGTCTTTTTTTGGGTGTATGTCAGGAACCCCTAATTTAGTGAGCTCTTTTTCTGTATATCCAAGCAGTTTGCATATCTGAGGGTTTGCCAGAATGAATTTTTTTGTTTTGCTGTCTGCGCCAAGTATTCCTTCGTTTGCGCCTTCAAAGATTGCTCTGTATGTTTTTTCTGATTCTTTCAGCTCTTCTTCTGTCTTTTTCCCCTCTTTTTTGCTTTTCATAGAATGCTTACTCTTTCAGTTTCTTTTTTATTTCCGCGAGCAGTTCGCCAATGCGGAATGGTTTTGGGATGAATGTGACTGTTGGGTCTATTTTTATTATTTTTTGCTCTATTTCTGCAACGACTGTGACGCATATCACAGGAATTTTCTTGTATTTTGGGTTCTGCCTTATTTCTTTAAGGAACTCGTCCCCTGTTTTTTTCGGCATCATTATGTCAAGGACTATGATGTCTATCTTCTTGTTTTTCTTCAGCGCCGCAGCTCCGACAATAGCGTCATATGCCTGGATAAGGGTGTATTCATCAGAAAGAAGGTCCTTGTAAACTGCTTGTGTGTCTGGGTCGTCTTCAATGATAAGTATTGTTTTCTTTGCCATGGTTCACCTCTTTTTTAAAGTTAAAATTTGCTCTAATTATATTTAAATTTTACGTGATTTCTGCACTATTTTTCTTTTCTATTTTTATTCCCTCGCAGGGTATGTAAAACCCGAATGTTGAACCTTTGTTGTATATTGATTTCACGAACACCTCTCCATTATGCGCCTCTACGATTCCTTTGACTATGGTGAGGCCGAGGCCTGTTCCCTCTGCTCTTCTTTCAGGGCCGGTCTCTACCCGGAAGAATTTTGTGAACAGCTTTGCAAGGTTTTCTTTCTTTACGCCCGCGCCCGTGTCTGTCACGCTTATTCTTATGCCTTTTTTTTCTTTTTCTGCAGATATGGTTATTGTGCCTTTTTCAGTGAATTTTAGTGCATTGCTCACAAGATTTTCTGCTGCCTGCCTCAGCTTATACTCATCGCCACAGATTTTTGGCAGCTTTTGCTGTATTTTGGTTACGAGCTTGAGCCCTTTGCGCTCTATTGCTGGCCTGTATGTCTCTGCGCACGCTTTCAGCACACGCTCAATGTCCACGTTTGAGTAATTCATAGTCATGGTCTTTGCTTCAATTCTGCCGACATCCATTATTTGTCTTATGAGCAGTATTAGCCGTTGCATGTCTTTGTCTAGCCTGCGCAGTATCTCCTTTTGCGGGGGATTTAGCGTTCCCTTTCTTTCAAACAAGTCAAGGGATGCAAACAGGGGCGTCAGCGGAGTCATTATCTCGTGCGCTGCCATGTTCATGAAGTCTGACTTGAGCTTTTCTGTTTTTTTCAGCTCTTCGTAGGCCTTTTTTAGATCCTCTTCTGACCTTTTGCGCACAGTAACATCTGCAAATACGATTAGCATGCCATTCAGTATTTTTCTTCCTGACACGGTAAGGAACCTGTCCTTGAACTGCGTGTCGCCAAGGTCAAAGGATTCCCTATGCACCTTTATGCATTTTTTCAGCGCGCCAGCCAGCTCAGGCATTTCTTGTATGAACTTGAGAATTTCCTGGCCTATGGATTCATCGACGTTTGTTTCTTTGCCAAGAAGCTCAATGGCCTGGTAATTTATCATCGTGATATATCCCTTGAAGTCTATGGAGATTATTCCGTACGGTGCATTTGAAATTATTGAAAGCAGAAAATCTTTTATCTCAACAGTTTCAATATCTGTTCTTGTTGTCGGATTCATTCTTTTCTTTTCACCACAAGCACTGTTGCATCCCCATAACTGCGCCTGTAATTTGACATTATAAAGCGGGCTATTGCTTGGGCGTCCTGGTTTAGCGGCAGGTCTTCTTTTCTGAAATGCGCGCTTATCCCGTCTGTGCACAGTATTGCAATTATCCTGCCCTTCCATGGGAACTTCTGCAGTTTTATTGCCGGCATCATGAACTGTCCGACAACACCGCTCTGGCTTGAGGGAGTTATCTTGTTTTTTGAAAACACCTGGATTATAGTGTCACCGATTCCTGCATACTCAATTGTTTTTGGTTTCAGCAGTAAAAGCCCCATTGCCACGTCCATTCTTGCCAGGCCTATTCTTTTGAATTCAATGTTGCATTTCATCAGTATCTTGTTAAGCGGCGCTTTGTAGTTCTGCTCTGCTATTCTTTTTGCAAAGTTCGCGCATTCCATTGCTTTTGTTCCCTCCCCTAGGCCGTCAATCACTGCAAGCAGGGCTGTGTCTCCATCAAATTCCTTTATAAGATATGCATCGCCGTTTACATTGTACCTCTCGTCAGGCAGCGACATAATTCCGTAATCTATTTTCTTAGGGGTTATAGGAAGGTATTTTACCATCCTAACTTTTGTTCCCCTGCCTGCTTTGGTTTTGATGTGGAACTCGTCCATTGCCCTTTTTGCAACTTTCAGGCCAAGCCCAAGAGTTTTTTGGCTTGAATATCCTTCCATCATTGCTTTCTTGATGCTTTTGATTCCAGGGCCCTTGTCCTGGACAGTAATCTCGAGAATTTTTCCGCGCCTTTTCAGGCTTATTTTTACAGTGCCGCTGCCTGCAAACTTCACTGCGTTTCCTGCAATTTCAGATAGTGAGAGTGCTATTTCTGCGCATTTGAGCTTGTCAAAGCAGGCATTTGCAGCTATCTCCATGGCAATCTGGCAAGCAATGCCAACATCTTTTTCGCTTTTTACCTGGATTATGTTCTCTCTGAGGTACTTCATGGAAAAATTCTTCTCTAAAAACTGCTGATGAATGCTTAGACGTATGTCTGTTCTGTAGGATTTATCAGGGTGAGCTGCAGGCCGAGGCGCTTGTATACTTCTTTCAGCGCAAATTTCAGGTCTTTGCAGAGCGTCACTTCCTCAATATGCACTCCTGATGAAATCATTGTTTGCGCAACTACTGCTGAGATTCCGCAGAAAATGGTGTCTCCCCCGAACAATCTTGTTGTGTGTGCGATATTGATGAGATGGTTCGCGACTGCTGAATCTATGACCTCGACATTTGCCAGGTCAATTATTACCATCAGGCTGTCTGATATTTTCATGTTGTGCAGTATCTGGTCTGTGATTCCCCTCACCCTTTCAGAGTCAAGCGCGCCATAAAATCCTGAATAAAGGCATCTTGGGGCAATCTTGTTTACTCCCATTAATGGTTCTCCGCCTATTCTTTTGGCAGAAATAGCCACTCTTTTGACAACTTCCTTTTTATCATTTTTACTTGCCAATCTTATCACCTCATTTTTTGAATTTTATTTAGCATAGGTTCTGCAAGAATTTCCTTATAGAGCCTCTGCATGTCTGGCTCGTCTTCAATAACAAGTATTGTTTTTTTAGCCATGCTCCCTCTTTTTTTAATAAGTTTCGTGTCAAGAAGTCACTATTGCCTGCCCTGGCTGTCACCATCCTTTTTAGAGAAGAAAATACAAAAATAGTATATAAATGTTGCGATAGTTTTTAGAGAATAACTGCTTACAGAAAAGTATTCCAGTATGTTTCTACCAGCTCGACTGCCAGGAATTCAATAAGTTCTTTGTAGTCTTTAGGGTTTGCCGCTGTAAGGCCTGAATGGTCTGCTTTGCCAAGCGCTTCAAGATATGCTGCGCGGTTGCGCTTGCGGACAATGATTGGGGGATAGCTTGAGTTTAGCATAATCTCATTCAGCAGCATTCTTCCTGCACGGCCGTTTCCATCAAAAAAAGGATGTATTTTTTCGAACTTATGGTGGAAAATTCCTCCGCATATAATGGGGTGCAGTTTTGTTTTGCTCTTTTTATGCCAGTTCAGCAGTATTCCAACATCAGTCTTGACATATGGCGCAGGTGTTGACGCAAATCTGGCATGCACGATATGCACATCGCCAGTGCGGTAGCCTGTGCGTGCATCAATGTTTTGCATCAGCTCCTTATGAATATTCACGATGTTCTCGTGCGATGGTTCTGGAGCGTTCTTTACAATATTCAGGAAAACCCGTTCTGTGTTCTGCACGTCATAAATCTCTCTAAGAGTCTTGTCTTTTGGCGTCAGTTGTTCTGTGAGCAATCTTCCCGCTTCCTCGAGAGTGATGGTGTTTCCCTCGATGCTTGTTGTATTAAACGCAAAGTCTATCACAAATCTCTTAAAATATTCCTGCTGCGTTCTCAGGTCTTTTTTCTGAAACACTTTTTGCCAGTGCAGCCTGCACGCCTCTACCTGTTCAAGCAAGAATTGCTCTATGAATGGCGACTGCCTTAATTTAAGCTTCTTTGCCTGCTCCAGCCAGGCATTTGATTCCAAAAATTGCGTGATTTTTCTGTAAGCCGCACGTATCTCTTTTGCAGGCAGTTTGGCCAGTGATGCCCGCGCCTCTGCAATGCTGCTTCCCAGGTATGCAATATCTTTTGCGATTATCCTCTTTCCCTGCCTTTTGGAAGCGCGCAGATAGTAGTACTCTTTCCCTCCCACAGTTTTCTTGTAAATGTATGCCATAACTGCAATTAAAGCGTTCCTTATATATAAATCTTACCCTCTACAAGTAAAAAACAGGTATGTAGAGGGTAGAACATTAAAATGCACTTACCCTCTACATTTGAAAAACTAAGATGTAGAGGGTAGAAATATTTTCCTGGTTGCTTTCACTGCTGTTCAAGCAAACTCTATCGGTCAAAATCTACAAATAATGACTGATGTACTTTTTTTATGTAATAATATTGTATTTATAAAGGGTGCGATTAAAACGTTCAGTTTTTTACTTTTTTGAACGTTTCACCAGTACACTTTAGTGTGGTTGTATTCCAACGTAAAACCAGCATTTCATTTGGTTACAATCCAATTAAAATGGTTACAATAGATTGTAATACTAAAGAATCCAGCTCTTACCATCTGCATTTGAAAAATTAAGATGTAGATGGCAGAAATGTGTTGGGTAATACTGTCAGTTCACGGTTTAGCCAGCTTCCTTACTCTGCTTACCAGCTCTGTTGCTGTGAATGGCTTGTTTATGTAGTCGCTTAGCCCTGCTTTCTTGAGCACAGCAAGCCTTTCAGGAGATACTTCAAGGACAGTTAAAAACGCTATTTTTGCTTTTTTGTCAACTTTCCTTATTCTTTCAAAAGCATCCCATCCTGACATTCCTGGCATCATTACATCTAATAATATTATGTCTGGCTTGTCTTTCTTGACTGCAGCAACTCCTTTCTCGCCGTTTGGGTAGCTTGTTACTTTGTATCCTTCTGATTCAAGTATTTCTTTTACGACTTTGCGGGCATCAGGCTCATCTTCAACATGCATAACTTTTGTCATATTAACCTCCATTTAATGCGTGATTATCATTTTCTTGATTCTGTTTGTAAGGCCTGTTGCTGTGAATGGCTTCATGATGTAATCGCTTACTCCTGCTTTGATTAGTGATTTTTTCAGCTCAGGTGATATCTCCACTGAGCTTAAAAAAGCCACTTTAATATTTTCATCAATGCCGTGTATCTTGCTGTAAAGCTTCCATCCTGGCATTTTCGGCATTGCTGCCTCTGCCAGCACCAGTGTTGGCTTTTGTTTTTTCACTGCAGTTATTGCTTTTGAGGCAGCTGCAATGCTTATCACACTGTATCCTTCTTTTGACAGTATTTTTTTTACTTTTTTCCTGGTTTCCAGCTCTTTTTCAATGTGGAGTATTTTCATGCACTTACTTCTTGAGTATGCTGTCAAAAAATAATGAGACTTTGTTTATCAGCTCGTCATGTTTTGTCGTGAATATCACTGCTTTTCCGCCAGCCACTCGCGACTTCTCGACTATGTCATTCGTAAAGCGGGCAACAGTGTTTATTTCATTATAAATGAGCAGTGTGCTGAGCGCGTCAATCATCACTGTTTTCTTTCCAGCCATCTTTTTGAAAAATGTATTCACTGCAAGGCTTATTGCAGTCAAGCCGCTTGGGCTCGGCACATAGATGACGTTCTTCTCTTCTTTTGGCTCCTCTACAGTTGAGGTGATGCAGTCTATGAATAGTATCTTGTCCATGTCGATTTTTTTCTTTTTCCAGCTCTGCATCACTGTCTTGTATGGCTTGTTCAGGCTTATGTAAGCTACTGCGCTCTTCTCTTTTTTCACAAGGCTGCTGATTGCTGTGTCTATGTTTTTCTGTATATCCTCTGACGGAAGTATGATAAGTACTGATTTGTTGTCCTTTAATTGTTCTGCAGTCACCATCAGCCGAACACCTCCTGCTCTGGGTAAACGACAATGCCTTTTCCGCTTTCAATCTGCATTGCGACTATTCTTTTCCTGAATTTTGCTCCTCTTACTTTGAGTATTTCCACTGCGCTCTCACGGACATTTGCCTTGCGGATGTTGTACATCACTATCACTCCGTCTGCAAGGAATTCCTCTACTCCGCTTGCTGTCAATTTCAGCGGCGCGTCTGCTGATTCTGCTATTAAAAATGATGTTGCATGGACTTTCTCAAGCAATCTGAACAGCTGCTCTATATATATTCTGTATGTCTCTTCTTTTCCAACAAATGCAGCTGCTATTGCAGACAAGGAATCAACTGCTATCCTGTCTGGCCTGAATCCTTCTGGGAATATCACAGGCTCAATATCTATCATCAATTCTCCTTTTGCCTTTTCAAGCATTGCCTCGACTTGCCTCGTGACTTCAAATGGGTCGTATCTTTTTATCATGAGCTTTCCTTTTTTGATGAGCTCGTCTGGATTCCATCCAAAGTCCCGCATGTGAGCCTTGAGCCTTTCTTCTGATTCTTCAAATGTCATGTAGAGGCATTTCTCCCCTTTTGATGCTGCGTATGCGAGTGTCTGCAGGCAGAATATTGTCTTTCCGCTTCCAGGGCCTCCGCACACGAGGATTGATGTCCCTTTAGGTATTCCCTCTTCGAGAAGGTCATCAAATCCAGGCACTCCTGTCTGTATCCATTCATCTGGCTTGTGGTCTTTCTTGAATTTTACCTTGTCAAGCCTGTCTGTTATTGCCTTTCTTTGCTCAAGAATCTGTTTTTTGTGCACTGGCTTCAGCTGGCTCTCAACTTCTTTTTTGACAGCAGAAATGCCTGTGTCGCTTTTATCTTTTGGCTGTTTTTTTGCTGGTTTTGCCTGCTTTTTCTTAGAATTATCAGTTTTCTGGCTTTTTTTGCTTTTCCTCTTTTTTTCCTTCATTTTCTTATTCCTCTTTGGTCTTCTTATATATAAATTTTCTTATTTTTAGAGGCAGCCATGAAATCATCCTTACAGCAAACAGTTTATCGCGCTCTTTCTTCTCTGTATTGAGCACAGGGAGCTGTTCTTTAATCTCTGTTTTTCTTTCCTTGTATTTCTGCATTTTGATGTCAAACATCTTCCTGCTAATCTCTCCTTCCTGGTAATAGTCTTTCTGTGCTTCTTTCATGAGCTTCAGGAGTGTTGAATCTTCGATATTCATGTCTTTTATCTTTCGCTTTAGTTTGATAAGCGCGGCCTTGTCATATGCATAAGCCCCAAGGGTTAAAAGCACTGCAAGCGTGATTATTATTCCAAGCCAGTGCTCCCTTGTAAAATTCACAATTGTTCTTCTTGATGCCTTCAGCAATGCTCTCAGCCTTGTTGACTCTATTGTTATTGTGGTTATGCTAGTGTATGTCTGGTTTATCAGGTCTCTTGACTCTTCATACCTTTCTTCCTGGAATGATGTCCTGGCCTTTATGTACAGATAATCTGAAAGGCTGTAGTTTGCTATTGTCCTGTTCAGCGCATTCATGTCAAGCTCAAGCAGCTCAAGGTCATCCATCAGCTTGTATGCCTGCTCTTTCCTGTCTCTTATTAAATCTGATATCTCAACTACTTTTGTATAGTTCTCCCCGATTTTAGTGTAATTCTCTCCTGCTTCTGTTCTTGCTGCCTCAAGCGCTGCTAAGTACAGGTCTGTTGCAAATTTTTTCTGCTCTTCGCTTTTGGTTTCCCCTATCTGCTGGAGGGCCTGTGATATGTTCGCTCCTGCAAATGCATCCTTTGCTTCCATTAATTTGTCATTTACAAAATCAGTCCCGAGCCCTGCTGCCTGCATCTCAGCAGCATCATCCTGCGCCTGCACAAGCGCATTGAATGCTTCTGCTTCTGTTATTATTCTCGCAGGAGGCGTTGTTACATTTTCAGGAACAGTTCTGTTTTCAGCTGCTTTCTTTCCCATCTCGATAACAGGAACATAAGGGGCTGGCAAAGTATCGCCTGTGACATTTAAGATGTCTGTTGATGTCTGTATTGGTGTTGTTTCATTTGTTCCCCAAATTCTTCTTTGAGTGTTTGGTGCAATTGCAAGAGCACTGGCGCTGACTATGGCAAGGATAATAAGGCAAAGTATGCAAAGGATTGTTTTTCTCATTTTTTCCTGGCCTCCGCGTTTATCTGCCTGTTTAGCTCGACTTTTTGCAGGTTTTTGTTGAAGAGCTTTCTTATGCTTGCTATTAGCCTGTTGTCTTCATAGTTTTTCTCTCCTATCATGTAGGCAGCTATCTTGTTGAACTCGATTGTTTGGCTTGCGTTGGGCGCGTGCTCTGCCATTGGTTTTGTGCTTGCGACTGCCTCAAGCATTTTAATGTCATCTGGCAGTAATCCTATCACAGGAACTCCAGATGCCTTCTCTATCTCTTCGACGCTGAGCTCAAAGCTTTTGTTCCTGACCTTGTTCAATATGAGCCCTTTTATCGGGGTTTTTTTCTGCTGTGCAACTTTAACTGCCCTCATTGTTGTGCTAAGTGTCGGGTAGTCAGGAGACGCAATGACATAAAGCTCGTCAGAGGCAATCATTGTTGAAAGTATCTCGTTATTCAGGCTTGGCGAGGCATCTATTAATATGATGTCATAATATTTCTTCAGGGCCTGCAGTTTTCTTTTGAGAAGGAAAGGGCTTGTGACTGGCTTTGCCTCAAGCGCAGACGGTATTATGTGCAGGTTTTCATTATACTCGTGCACAGTGTCTTGTATTGGCTTCTTTCCCTGCAGTGCGCTCTGCAGTGTTGCCACTGGCTCAAACAAGCCGAAATGCATGCCGAGGTTTGGTGCGCTGAAATTTGCATCCACAAGAAGCACTTTTTTGTTGAATTCGCCTGCCAGCGCCGCTCCCAGATTTGCAGTGCAGCTTGTCTTGCCAACACCGCCTTTTATTGCAATGATTCCGATTGTTTTTGCCATGGTATCTACCTCTTTTGATGTTTATATTTAATAATTTTATCTTGATTCTTTACTTTTTGCATTTGGCTCTTTGCTTTGCTTCTTTTGCTCCTGCTCTGCTTTTTCCTGGTTTTTAATCTTGAATCCATGGGCCGCAAGCCGCGTGCCTGCCTGCTTGAGCTCTTTGCTGTTCAAGTTTTGTTTTGCTTTTTGCTTTTCAGGCAGAGCCTGCTTAGGCATTGGCACGGCAGATGCTGCTGCGTATGATGCAATCTTTTTCAGGATCTGCTCTATTGTCCTGCTCAGCATCTCGAGCCAGCCAAGCTTTTCGCCGCCTGCTTTTTCCTGTTCTGCTATTGCGCGTGTCTTCTCTACGTCTCCCTCTATCTCTGCAAGCCGTGCATTGAAATCTTCAAGCCTGCGCCTGTATTTCTGCCTGCTCATCGCGCATCTTACATAATATTCTTCCTGCACCCCATTTATCATCTTGATTACGTTTTCTCTCTCTTTCTCCAGCAGGGCGAGCTCCTGTGCTGCTGTGAGGAGCGCTATTCTCTTCACTCTCAGCACGCTTTTTGTTTTTGCTATCTTCTCAAGGCGTTTCTCGTACTGCATCATGCGCCTGTAATATTCTGATATGCTTATTTTCCTGCGCACAAAGCATGCCTCCTGCGCCCTTTTGATGAATAGGTGAATTTCTTCCTGCTCTCTTTCGAGTGCGAGTATCTTTTTTGTTATTATCCTTGCCCTTAGCACAGCATATGCAATCAGTGATGTTATTCCTGCGGCAATGAGCCCGAGGAGTATTGCCCACCAGAATCTCCAGAGGAAGTTGGTTATGCTGAATGCTTTTTTTGTTTCTATGCCTTGGATAAATTGTGCTTCTGTTATTCTGCTGTATGCCTGGTCATAGTCCTCCCTGTCAAATGCTGACTGCGCGAGGGCGAGCATTCTTTCTGTCTCTGATACATCAAGCCCTTTATGCTTTGCGTCTTTTATTTGCGCCTTTACTTCCTGCATGAGCTCAAGTGTCTTGATGATTTTTTCCTGCATTGCTTTGGCCTGCTCGTAGAGCAGCTTCACCTGCAGGTAATTCTTGTCAGCCAAGGCCTCTTTTAGCCGGCCTATGATGCTATTCAGCTTTGCTGACTCGATTCCTTTTGCATTAAGCTCCTGCAGGTATCCATCTGCCTCTGCAGCGAGTTCTGTTGCTTTTGTTATGCCAATCGCATGTATCCTGAGCTTTACAGTTCTTGTTTCCTGGAATTCTTTGATTATTGCTATCTCCTGCTCTTGCCCATCAAGCAGTGCTTTTTCTCTGGATATTGCTTTCCCAACGATGATGAATGTGAGGGGGTATTCTGCTTCCTGGAAGTATTTTGGCGCAGTAATTTCCACCGTGAATTCCTTTTGCTTTCCATACTCTATGTAATTGAGCACTGTGGGCGTGTGTGTCAAATACTGCCAGAGGTATCCTTGTATCTCAAGCCGTATGTCATATAGGATTGTGTTATTGAATACATTTGTGACTATGAACGGAAAGCTCGTGTTTTCTCCAGGAGTCATGTCATATTCTTCATATGTCTCAAGGAACGTGATATTTGGGAGCGTCTGCACTAGTGGTGCCATTGCTGGCTTTGGCTGCAGTGGTCGTGTGGCTCCTCCTCCGCCTCCTCCTCCACCACCTCCTCCTCCTCCACCGCCTCCGCCTCCTCCGCCTGGTTTGGCAAGGACTGTGGTGTTTTCAAATGCTCCAGTAAACAAAGTGCCGTTTGTGCTGTTAAGGTAGCTTACATTTGCAAAGTTTTGAAGAATGCTTCCGCCTGCTGCAGTGACTTGAACAGTGATGTTCACAGTCGCAGAGTCTCCGCTTGAAATGTTGCCAATAAACCATGTATTTGCAGAGGTGTTTGCAGGGCTGGAGTTTACAAAAACAGTTCCGCCAGGAAGAATATCATTTAAAGTAACATGGGTTGCATTGCCGCTTCCGATATTTGTCACAGTGATCTGATAAAGCATGTTGTTGGTGCTGAACACAGGATTAGGGGTGCTTGTTTTTGAAACAGCGAGGTTAGGCTCCTCGCCCACAGTTGTGTTTATTGTTGTGCTTGTGCTCAAAATGCCGCCTGTGGTATTCAGCCACGTGGCATTCACAGTATTGTTAAACACAGACCCCTGGACAGCAGAGCTGCTGACATTTACTATAATCACGATTGTGGTAGAATTATATTCTGACAGGTTGCCAATGAACCATGTGCCATTGCCAGTGGTCGGGGCAGGAGTGCTGCTGTTAAAGACAACAACGCCTGCATATGTTTCCATGACAGTGACATTGGCTGCCTGCTGGCCGCCAGTATTGTTTATCGTGATTGTATATCTTAAAGTGCTGCCGTTCGACACAGGGTCTGGGAATGCAGACTTTGTAATCACGATATTCGGCTGGGTGGTTGTAGATGAGTTCACAAACACTAAGCCGTCAAGGCCAGGGGTTGCAGTGGTTGTTGCGATGATGACAAAGTCCCCGTCTGCAATAGTAGAGCTGTTCAGGAGCATTCTTGCAGGCTGTGAAGAGGTCTGGGCTGTAACTGTTAAATTCTGCGCAGTCTCATTATTATAAGGGGTATTGTCCTGCAGTTCAAATGCAGTGGCTGCAGTTGTGGTCAAAACATTATTTGCCCTCGTGACAGTTGCGGCGCTGACAGCAGAACTGCCAGGGTCAAACCAGGGGATAACAATATCTGCAGCAGCAACTGCAGCTGAAGCAGTAGTTGTAATTGTGACAGAGGTCAAGCCAGTGCTGCTAACAACAATCGTGTTGCCAAGGGCGCCGCCTGACTGCACACTGCTCACTGTACCGCTTAAATTAGTTGTACTTGAAGCAGGAGTCATGGCTCCTGCAGATGAAGTGAATGAAACAGCAACATTTCTTACACCAACACCATCCTGGTCTGTGACAACAGCGGTAACTGTCGAGTTTGCTCCGCCAGAAGCATATGCATACAGGTATCTTCCGGCAGTCTGCGGAATTGTAATGAACGCATCAACAGCAGGAGTTGTTGTTGTAAGAGCTAATGAAATCATATCAGTCAAAGTCTCAGTGTTAGGTGAGATGCGCAAAACAGCAGGGGTTGTTGATGACTGTGCAGCAACAGTATTCAAGCTCAATGTGCCTGGATTGAATGTTGCATCAATCGGTGTTGCAGTAACAGCAGAGGCAGTAGTTAAAACATTATTTGCATTAGTGACTTCTGCTATCAAAACAGTTGCAGCTCTTGGGTCATAGACTGCAAATACCTTGTCTGCGGCAGCAGCTGCAACAGATGCTGTTGTGTTAATGATGACAGGAGCAAGTGCGTCATACGTGACATTTATCGTGTCATTAAGAGCACCTCCTGATTGAACACTTTGCGCAATGCCTCTGTGGTCAGTAGTGCCAGAAGCAACACTCATTGAGCCTGCGCTCGCAGTGAAATTAACAGTAACTCCTGGAACAGGCCTGCCATAATAATCATGCACAAATGCCGTTACTGTTGCATTCGCGCCTCCTGTTGCAAAAGCATCAAGGAAAGTCCTGTTATTTACAGAGAGGGCAATGCAGCCGTCAGGTGCAGGGGTTGTGGTTCCTGTATCTATAGATAGAATATCGCCAGTTCCATAAGTTCCTTGTGCAAGGCGTGTGCTGCCGAGAATAGGGGGAGCTTGATTTACAATGCTTCCAGAGCTCAAGGCAACATTGTTGAAAGGGGTGAGGTCAGTGTTTGTAACCGCAACAGTGCCTGTGGTAGTCAAGACATATCTTGAAGCAGCAAGAGTTGAAACAGCAGCTGCTTTGATTATATTGGTAGTGTTATCCATCCAGATGATTGACCTGCTTGAAGCAGCAACAGCAGGAGATGCTGCAGTCACAATAGACAGGTTCTGCTCAGATGTGGAAACAACAATAATGTCGCCAAGCCCGCCGCCAGCCTGTGAAACACTTACAGTTCCGTCAATTCCTGTGATTCCTCCTGCAGTGATTGTGCCTGTAGATGCTGTGAAATTGACAGTAACGCCAGAAACTCCAACTCCCTTGCTGTCAGTCACGACAGCAGTAACAGTCGGGTTGGCTCCGCCTGTAGCGTAAGCAAACAGTTGATTGCGGGAATCATTCTTCATAATAATGACAACATCAGGCGAATTAGTTGTGGTGGGGGTTTCAATAAAGACAGCGTCGCCTGCAGCAAAAGTGCGCCTCCACACTTTAGTCGTGGAAATATTAGGAATAGCTTGAGGAGTAGTTGTTTCAACAGAGAATGCCACGCCATTGAGAGGAGTATCATCTATCAGCGTGAATGTGGGGGTAATGCTGCCTGTATTCAAAACACCGTTCTGGGAAGTCACTGCAACATTGATGACAGACTGCTGTGCATCAAGCCATGCAACAGTCAGGCTGTTTGCTGCGATTGCAACAGCAGCAGCAGTCGTCACAGTTGCTGAAGACCTGTTAACAACAGTTGCAGTAATAGTATTGCCCAGCGAACCGCTGGACTGCACTGAAGAAATAATGCCATCAGCACCAGTAGCTCCAGAAGCAGGAGTCATTGTTCCAGCAGATGAGGTGAAGTTCACAGTAATATTAGGAATGCCATAGCCAAAGGCATCAGTCACGACAGCAGTAACAGTCGGGTTGGCTCCGCCAGTGGCATAAAGCCATGCTTTTGTATCATTTGAAACTCGGGAAGTGGCAGTATCATTAACAGTAAGCACAGCATCCAGCACAGGGGTTGTGGTTGAGACATGGTCTTGAATGATGTCGCCAGAGCCTTTGTTGCTGACAGGAATAAATGCTGCATCAGAAGTTGTCTGCTGGGTGATGCTGCCAACAGCTATAGAAACACCATTAGCAGGAGTATTATCAACAGCAACAAACGTTGTTGTTGTGCCAGACACTAGGACATTGTTTGTTCTTGTTACAGTTGCTGAACGCGCGATGGTTGAGGATGGCTCAAACCATGAGTAAACAATATCAGCAGCTGCAACTGCAGCAGAAGCAGTAGTTGTAATTATACTGTCAGGAACACCTGACGCAGTAACAGCAATAATGTCACTCAGAGCTCCGCCGCTCTGCGTAGATGTTATTGTTCCATCTGCGTTGGTAACTCCGCCTGAAGGGGCCATTGTTCCTGCAGATGCAGTGAAGTTTACTGTAATATTTGGAATGCCGTTGCCAAACGCATCAGTTACAATTGCTGTAACAGTTGGATTCGCTCCAGTTGAAGCAAATGCATACAAGTAGCGCGAAGCATCAGAAGGCAGGGTTACAAAAGCATCAACAGTGGGTGTGGTTGTTGTAACGCCGGCAGAAAGCTGGTCTCCTGCAGCAGATGTTCCTTCTGCAACACGCAAGGTAGTCTCTGTTTTTGTGGTCTGAGCAACAACAGAGGAAATAGAAATCTCACCATTGCTTTCAGGGGTATTATCAATATCAGTAACTGCAACAGCTGATGTTGTGGTCAATACGCGGGTTGCGCGGGTCACAGTAGCAACATGCAGGTTGCGATTGCTTGCAGTATACCATCCAAACGCAATGTCAGCTGCAGCAACTGCAACTGAAGCAGAAGTTGTTATCTGCTGAAGCTGGGCATCATATGTGGCAGTAATAATATCTCCGACCAAGCCTCCTGACTGAGTCGAGCTTACTATGCCGTCATAATCAGTAACTCCAGAAGAAGGAGTCATTACGCCAGCAGATGAGCTGAAATTAACAGTAACATTAGGAACAGGAACACCATTCTCGTCAATAGCAATTGCAATGACATTTGGATTTGCGCCAGTGGTTGCAAAGCTTTCAAGGAATGTGCGGTTGTATTTAGTGAGTATGATTGCCTGGTCATTAGTTGGTGTGGTTGTGGCGACAGTAACCTGGATGACATCACCATTGCCGCAAGTGCCAGGAGCAATGCGGATAGAGCCTATTGCCGGAGCAGCCTGATTGACATAAGAGCCAGTGCTGACAAGAACATTATTTGTTGGAGTCCTGTCTATAACAGTTGCAGTGACCACGCCTGTTGTTGTAAGAACATTTCTGTTAGTTGGGTCTGTGGCAACAGTAGCAGCATAAACCATATTCGTGACATTATCAAGCCAGGCAATAACCCTGCTTGAGGCAGCAACAGCAGGAGAAGCAGCAGCGATGACTTGTTTCTGCTGCAAAACAATTCCGCTGATATTTCCAGTTATGTTTATTGTGTCACCAACAAGGCCGCCTGACTGTACAGACGAAATTGTTCCATTCAGGCCAGTGACTCCAGTTGCAGGAGTCATAATGCCTGCAGACGAAGTGAAATTAACAGTAACATTCGGCAATCCAACGCCATTTGCATCCATGACAACTGCAGTTACTGTTGGATTTGCACCGCCAGTCGCATAAGCAAATAAGTGATACCGGGGCGGAGCAGGCATTGTAAGCACAAAATCAGGAGATGGTGTTGTTGTAGGAACATCAATCTGAATTGAATCGCCAAGCATGTAAGTATTGTGCCAGACATAAGTTGATGAGATAACAGGAGCATTCTGGGAAATAACACCATCAACAGAGAATGTTGCGCCATTCAGCGGGCTCTCTGCAACAGCAGTGTATGTTGGGGTGATTGCTCCGCTGTTCAAGACTTTATTTGCAGGGTTTGTGGCTGCAGTATTTACTTTTTGCGTGGAGTTGTCAAACCAGATGATTGTTGAGCTGCCAGCTGCAATGGCAATTGCAGCAGCAGAAGTCACAGTAACATTTGAAAGCCCAGTAGAATTAAGCGTGATTGTGTTTCCCAGGGCTCCTCCAGACTGGACAGAGCTCACAGTGCCGTCAGGGCCAGTAACTCCAGAAGCAGGAGTCATGCTTCCTGCAGATGCTGTGAAGCTTACTGTAATTCCAGGAACTCCTATGCCAACACCATCTGTCACAACAGCAGTGATTGTTGGATTGGCGCCGGCAGTTGCATATGCCCTCAAAGTTGTCCTAACGCCTTCTGCAAATGCAGGGTCATCAGGTGAAAGCTCAAATGAGTATTCCTCTCCTGGAACAAGGTCTGTGCGCAGCAAGGCCCAGCTGCCGCGGCATTCTCTTTCTTCAAAGCTCCATTCCTTGCACTTGTATAAGTCAGTGCCTTGTGCGACTGCAGTTACAACAGCCGCGTCAAACTGCATTGCAGTCGGGTCAATAGCATAAACGCGCATGATGCTGACATTATCTAATCCGTCAACTTCTTCAGGCGTATCAATTCCTAATGAAAGCGAAGATTCGCTATCGATTATGACGTTGTCAAAAGACACGTCTTCAACAGGGCCATCCAGAGGAGCAATAAATGCATCAACAACAGGTTCTGAAATGCTGATAGCTTCCTGTTGTTCACCAGTCTGCATCACCAAATCCAGCTGCTCAGATGATTCTGAGTCATAGACTGCGACAACAGCATCAACGATATTTCCATCTGCATCTTTGATGACTGCATCGACAATAGTTTGCGTAATGCCCTCAGTTTCTGCTGCTGTAAGATTATCTTCATCTGCTTGGCTGGATTTTGTTTCAGCTGGCTCAGAAACATTTTCTTTCTCTTCGGATGTCAGGTTGCCTGCGGTCTCTTCATCTTGTGCAGCGTCATCCAAAACAGCACTGCTGATATC
This sequence comes from uncultured Methanosarcinales archaeon, assembly GCA_964354285.1. Classification (GTDB taxonomy): domain Archaea; phylum Nanobdellota; class Nanobdellia; order Woesearchaeales; family ARS49; genus JAWABT01. The sequence goes on from CAYGYR010000008.1 coordinate 40,901, forward strand.
TGTGTTCTGCGCTGCTGTGTTTTGCATTTCTGTGCTGTTTTCTTCTGTTTCTGCAGCATTTGTTTGTGTGTTGTCTTCCTGTGCAGTTATTTGCTCTGTTACATCCTGCTGCATACCTGTAGCTGGGATTCTGCGTGCCGGCGATAGTATTTCCTCTGTTACGCTTATGATGGTTGTTGTATTTTCTGCTTCTATCTGGCTGGTTTCATTTAATTCCAAGAGTTCTGTGCTATTTTCAGTTGGGGCAAATGCGCTGAAGCTGTTCAGAATCAAAACAAGCAGGCAGAATATAGCAAGAGCTATATTTCTTTTTGTCGTGCTCATACCTCCTTTTATTGCAATGATTGCGCTTGTTTCTGCCATTTTAATTTTTTATAGTAACTTCTGGCGTGAATTTGCGTTATACTGTTTTTAGTATGAAAACCGTATTCCTTTTGTTCGGTCTACCTTGTGTTTTGGTTTGAATTCAGCCAGCTTTTCTTTTTTTATTTGTTGCGGTCTCTTGACTTTGAATCCTGCTTTTTCAAGTGTTTCACTGCCTTTCCTGGTGCTTTCTTTCTCCTGATTTTCGCTTTCCTTTTTAGCGTCTTCTGCGGGTTTTGAGTATTCCTGCTTTAGTGTCTCTATTATCTCTTTTCTCTGCGCCTGCTCTGTTTTTTCTCCTGTTTTTACCTTGAAACCATACAGCGCAAGTTTTGTGTTTATCAATTCCAGGTCTGTATTGCTTAGCTTCTGTTTCTGCACTTGTGCGTATTTCTCAAGCAGAGATACGCCAAGTATTGCTGCCGCAGTCGATGATGCATAGGTCGCTGCTTTTTTCACGTTTTGTTCTGTTGTCCTGCTCAGCTGGTCAAGCAGAGGCAGTTTTCTTGTTCCGTGCTTTTCCTGCTCTCCCTTGAATTGTGTCTTCTCTATGTCTCCCTCTATCTCTGCCACTCTTGCATAGAAGTCATCCATCCTCATGCGGTATTTTGACCTGCTCACTATTTGTTTTAGGTAATAATCTTCCTGTGCGCCTTTTATCTGTTTTACTATGTTTTCTCTCTCTTTCTTCAGCAGGATAAGCTCCTGTACAGCACTGAGTATTGCTATCCTTTTTGTCCTGAGCACAGATCGTATTGCAGCTATCTTTTCAAGGCGCTTCTCATACTGCGCAAGGAGCCTGTGGTATTCTGCAATGCTGATTTTCTTATGGACAAAGCAGTTTTCCTGTGTCTCTTTTATCAGGCTGTGTATGTTTTCCTGCTCCCTTTCAAGCGCAACAAGCCTTTTTGTTATGATTATTATCCTGATTCTTGCGTATGCAATCAGTGCAGCTAAGCTTAGGCCAATCATTCCCAGAAGCAGCAGCCACCAGAATCTCCAGAGGAAATTGTATATGTTGAATGCGCGCTTTGTCTCTATTGTCTTGATTTCTATTGCGTTCTGCGCCCTCTCGTATGCTGCATCGTAATCTTCTCTCTCAAATGCAGTCATCACAAGGGTGAGCATCCTTTCTGTCTCTGATACATCAAGCCCTTTGCGTTTTGCATCTGCTATCTGTAATTTGATTTCTTGTATCAGGCCGAGTGTCTGCAGTATTCTTGTCCGCAGCGCTTTTGCCTGCTCGAACAGTGCCTCGACTTTTGCATAATTGTCTTCATCATATGCTTTTCTTACATCCTCAGCAAGCTTTTCGAGCTTGGCTGACTTCACTCCCTCTATTTGCAGGCCTGCTGCGAATCCTGCTATTTCTGTCACGATGCCTGAGGCTTTATCCTTGCCTATTGTGTGTATTCTTAGTGTTACTGTTCTTATCTCCTTGAATTCCTTGATGTTTACTATTTGCTGTGTTTCATTGCCGAGCAGCACGTTTTCTTTTACAACTGCTTTTCCAGTTATTGTGAATGTGAGTGTGTATTCCTCTTCTGCGAAATATTTTGGCGCGTCTATGCTTATCAGGAATTTCTTGCTCCTGCCGTACTGTATGTCATTCAGCACGCCTGGCTTGTGCGTGATGTACTGGAACATGTATCCGCTTATGCTTAGGTCAACATCAAACAAGACAGTATCCTTGAATACATTGGTGATTACCAATGGGAAGCTCATGTCTTCTCCCCTTGTCACATCATACGTCTCGAAAGTTTCAAGGAATGTCCTGTTTGCCAAGGACTGTATCATTGGTGTTGGGGTGAATGTTGGTGCTGGCGCTCCTGGGCCTCCTCCTCCGCCTCCTCCTCCGCCACCGCCTCCGCCTCCTCCTCCGCCATGCGGGCCAATTGGCGATGGTTTTGCTTTCACAAGCACGTCTTTTGTGTCTCCGAATGTAAGCCCTAGGTCTGTGAGGTTTGCTCCTGATTCATTCTGGCCGTCTGTTGTGATATTGATTGGTACTGTTCCGAGTGTTGCATTTGCATCTATCATTACGATTATTGTGTTTCCATCCTCATCGCCAGCACTGAGATCCCCAATAAATTTTGTCAAGGATCCTCCTGTCAGTATCCATCCTGGCGGCAGCTGGTATGTCATGCTGACATTTGTTGCATTTCTTGTCCCTATGTTTTTTACTTTTGCATCTATCAAAATGCCTGCCTGCTCTCTGGTGACGCTTGTGGGCCATGTGATGAATGTCGCCTGAAGCACTGGCTGGTCTTCAACGACTATTGTGCCTGTTGTTATTTGTGATTTTGGCGAGGCATTCAGTGTTGAGTTTATTGTTGCGTTTATTGTGAGGTTTAGTGTTGTTGTTCCTGTCTGGTTTACAGTAACATTTACTTCTATTGTCTTGACTTCTTTTGGCAGAAGAGTGAATATTGTTGATTCATTGTAGAATGTGTACGGCCATGTCGAGGATATTGTGTAGTTCATTGCGAAATCTGCTGTGTTGTTTATTGTCAGGCTGCCCAGGGTCACATTCTTTGGCAGGCCTGCAGGGTCTGTTGCTATGACAAAGGCTGCAGGAGTTCTTGTCCAGTTCCTGTCATAGAATACTGAAAGGTTCACTATTGCGCTTGTGTCTGAGTTTCCGACAGTGTCATTTGCCCACAATTGCATGTTGTATATTCCTTCAATAAGCGGCGTGAAGTTTGTTGTCCACAGCATTGTTGTTTCATTGTACACCATTGTTAAGTTCGTGAATATGCTGTCTGTGCTGAGCTTGTACTGGAATATTACTGTGTTGACATCTGTTATATTGTCAGTCACATTTGCAGTCACGTTTATCTGCACATAGGGGTCAACGTCTTGCTCATCGCTGGGGTCTGTTGTTATGCTGATGAATTCAGGCGGCGTTAAGTCTACTGTGAATCTTCTTGTTTCGCTTGTGTTTGTGTTGTTAAGGCCATCCCAGCATGTAACATTCCAGTATCTGTGTCCTTGTGAAAAGCCAGATACTGTGCGGTTGACTGGTGCTCCGCTTGTTGATGCTATGTTGCTGGCGTTTACTGTGTCATTTATTGTCAGGTTGCATGTGAGGTTGGTGAAGTAATTGTCTGTTGCTGTCCAGTTGAAATTAACTGCAGTGCTGCTTGTGTTGAATCCTTCTGGCGGATGGTTCAGTATTACATTTGGTGCTGCAGTATCAATAGTGAATGTTCTTGTTTCGCTGCTGTTTGTGTTTCCTGAGTCATCTATGCATGTGATGTTCCAGGTGTATGTTCCGTCTGCAAAGCTTACTGAGTAGTTTACTGCTGTTCCATTTGGTGATGGTATGTTGGAAGCATTGACTATGCCGTTGATTGTCAGGTTGCAGTCAAGCACAGGATCTATTCCGTTGTTTGCTGTCCAGTTGAAGTTTATTGTGTCGTTTGTTGTGTTCAGTCCTTGCGGAGGATAATTGAGTTGTATGCTTGGTTTTATAGTATCAACAGTAAAGTTTCTTGTTTCTGAGGTGTTTGTGTTTCCTTCGTCATCTATGCATATTATGCTCCAATTGTAGTTTCCGTCTGCAAAGCTTACTGAGTAGTTTACTGCTGTTCCGTTCGGTGAGTTTATGTTGCTTGCATTCACCACGCCATTTATTGTTAGGTTGCAGCTCAGGTTTGTGTCATAATTGTCTGTTGCTGTCCAGTTGAAATTGACTGTGCTGTTGCTTAGGTTAGCTCCATCTGGCGGGTATGTTAGGTTGATGCTCGGCGGCATTAATTCTGTTCCTACGAAGAATGTTGTTTCTGTTCTGTTGACATTTCCTGAGGTATCATTTGCTATGAATGTGATGTTATATCTTCCTGTGAGCGCAGGTATTGTGAATGTGTCATTGTACCTGTCTGTTGCTCCATCCTGTACAAGTGTCAGCAGCAATGTTGTTCCATTCGGGTAAGTTATATTTGCAAGCACTGTGTCTACTGCTATGTTGTCTGTTGCGTTTGCAGCAACATCTATTGTTTCACTTATGTTGTATACTGTTCCTGCCACAGGCCGTAAGTCAAATACTGCTGGCGGTGTGCTGTCTACTCCTACGAAGAATGTTGTTTCTGTTCTGTTGATGTTTCCGCTGGTGTCGTTTGCTATGAATGTTACGTTGTATTGTCCTAGCAGGTTTGGTATTGTGAATGTGCTGTTGTATTTGTCTGTGCTTCCGTCTTTTATGAGTGTAAGTAGTACGTTTGTGCTGTTTGGATACGTTATGTTTGCCAGTACTGTATCCACGCCAATGTCATCTGTTGCATTTGCTGCGATATTAATTGTTGTTGATACATTATAATTAGTTCCTGCGATTGGTCTTAAGTCAAATACTGCTGGCGGTGTGCTGTCTACTCCTACGAAGAATGTTGTTTCTGTTCTGTTGATGTTTCCGCTGGTGTCGTTTGCTATGAATGTTACGTTGTATTGTCCTAGCAGGTTTGGTATTGTGAATGTGCTGTTGTATTTGTCTGTGCTTCCGTCTTTTATGAGTGTAAGTAGTACGTTTGTGCTGTTTGGATACGTTATGTTTGCCAGTACTGTATCCACGCCAATGTCATCTGTTGCATTTGCTGCAATGTCGATTGTTGTGCTGATGTTATAGTTTGTTCCTGCTATGGGCCTGAGGTCAAATACTGCTGGCGGCTGCCCATCTACTCCTACGAAGAATGTTGTTTCTGTATTATTCACATTTCCAGCTGTGTCGTTTGCTATGAATGTTACATTATACTGGCCAAGCAGATTCGGGATTGTGAATGTGCTGTTGTACTTGTCAGTTCCTCCAACATTATTCAGCGGGATCAGGACTGTTGTGCTGTTTGGATAGGTGATGTTTGCAAAGACAGTGTCAACTCCTGCTGTTCCATCTGTCACATTTGCTCCTATCTCTATTGTCATTGACGTATTATACGTTGTATTTGCAATTGGCCTGAGATCTATGACACTTGGCGGCACAGTGTCTACTGTGAATGTGTGGTTTGATGTTGCAAAGCTTGAAATGTTTAGTGAATTGTCTGCCCTGCAATTCCACAGGTATATGCCATCAGCTATCTCTGTAACATTGTATTCACTTTCATTGTAGAGCCCACCGACAGCTGTTGTCTGGTTTGCAATAAAGCTTCCGTTGATGTTATGATACAATGTGATGTTTGTTAGGTTATTTGCTGTTTCAGTTGCATTGCAGATGAAAGTTATGTTGTTTATGTTTGTTGCATAATTATTCTGCGGGCTTACAAGGTGGACAATCGGCCTGGATACATTCAGGATGTGGAATGTCGCGTTCTCTGTGTTATTTAGGTTGCCTGAAGTATCATTTGCCAGTATTGTCAATAGATATGCTCCTACTGCGCTGGTGTTTGCAAATGTTCCGTTGTATATGCTGTCATTATTGTCATCTGTCAGCACAACTATTTCGCTTCCGTCACCAGGTATTGATATGTTTGCCAGCACAGTATCTACATTGTTTTGGTATGGGTCTGTGACATTGACTAGTATGGGTGTTGTGTCATTAGGGAAGTATTCTGACTGGTCTGCTGGGCTTATTATTAGTACATACGGTGGTGTTACATCTTTTATTGTGAAGTTTGTTTTTTCTGTGTTATTGATGAGGTTCACTGTGTTGTTTGCGAAGATTGTTACATTGTAGTTGCCTATGTTGTTTGTTTCTGTGAATGATGCATTGTAGATGCTGTCTGCATCATCATCTGTCATTATCAGTATTCTTGTTGTCCCGTTTGGCAGTGTGATGTTTGCAAATACTGTGCTGATTGGCAGCAAGGAGTCTGTCACGTTTGCTGTGATTATTATCGTGTTTGTCTGGTTGAATATGCTTCCTGCTATTGGTGTTACATTGAGTACTACTGGTGCTGATGTGTCTATTGTGAAGCTTCTTGTTTCGCTTGTGTTTGTATTTCCTGTGTCATCTATGCATGTTATGTTCCAGGTGTATGTTCCGTCTGCAAAGATTACAGAATAATTTGTGGCTGTGCCGTTCGGGCTTGCTATGTTGCTTGCATTTACTACTCCATTGATTGTTAGGTTGCAGTCTAGTATTGGGTCTACTCCGTTTGTTGCTGTCCAGTTGAAATTGACTGTGCCATTGCTTAGGTTTGCTCCATTTGGTGGGTAGTTGAGTTGTATGCCTGGTTGTTTAGTGTCTACTGTGAAGTTTCTTGTTTCGCTTGTGTTTGTGTTTCCTGAATCGTCTTTGCATGTTATGTTCCAGTAGTGTGTTCCATCTCCAATTCCGCTGACTGAATAATTAACTGCTGTTCCGTTTGGTGATGCTATATTGCTTGCATTCACGATTCCATCAATTGTGAGATTGCAGTCAAGCACAGGATCTATTCCGTTGTTTGCTGTCCAGTTGAAGTTGATTGTGTCATTGCTTGAGTTGAATCCATTCGGCGGATAATTGAGCTGTATGCTTGGTTTTACAGTATCAACAGTAAAGCTTCTTGTTTCGCTTGTGTTTGTGTTTCCTGTGTCATCTATGCATGTTATGTTCCAGGTGTATGTTCCGTCTGCAAAGATTACAGAATAATTTGTGGCTGTGCCGTTCGGGCTTGCTATGTTGCTTGCATTTACTACTCCATTGATTGTTAGGTTGCAGTCTAGTATTGGGTCTACTCCGTTTGTTGCTGTCCAGTTGAAATTGACTGTGCCATTGCTTAGGTTTGCTCCATTTGGTGGGTAGTTGAGTTGTATGCCTGGTTGTTTAGTGTCTACTGTGAAGTTTCTTGTTTCGCTTGTGTTTGTGTTTCCTGAATCGTCTTTGCATGTTATGTTCCAGTGGTGTGTTCCGTCAGCAAATCCTGTTACTGTGTAGTTTACTGCTGTTCCGTTTGGCGAGGCGATGTTGCTTGCATTCACGACACCATCGATCGTGAGATTGCAGTCAAGCACTGGATCTATTCCGTTGTTTGCTGTCCAGTTGAAGTTGATTGTGTTGTTTGTTGTGTTTAGCCCTTGTGGTGGGTAGTTAAGCTGCACGCTTGGTTTTACAGTATCAACTGTGAAGTTTCTTGTTTCTGAGGTGTTGCTGTTTCCTCCAGTATCTATGCATGTTACATTCCAGGAGTATGTTCCGTCTGCAAAGCTCACTGAGTAATTTGTTGTTGTTCCGTTTGGTGAGTTGATGCTGCTTGCATTCACCACACCATTGATTGTCAGGTTGCAGCTCAGGTTTGCAGCATAATTGTCTGTCGCTGTCCAGTTGAAATTGACTGTGCCATTGCTTAGGTTTGCTCCATTTGGCGGATAGTTAAGCTGTATGTTTGGCTTGATTTCATCTGTTATCGTGAAATTTGTTTTTTCAGTGTTATTAATCAGGTTTGAAGTGTCGTTTGCTATGATTGTTACATTATACAGTCCTATTATTGGTGGCAGGAATGTGCTGTTGTACTTGTCTGTTGTCCCGTCTCTTATGAGCGTCAGCAGCTGCGTTGTTCCGTTTGGATATGTTATGTTTGCCAGGACTGTGCTTATGTTTATGTTGTCTGTTGCATTTGCTGAGATTGTAACAGTGGTTGTTATATTGTACTGCGTTCCTGCCACTGGCCTCAGGTCAAAGACTGCCGGCGGTGTTACGTCTGTATAATTAAGTGTGAGCCTCGGTATCTGTGAAGTATTTATTGAGTATTGTTTGCTTCTGAAGTCTCTTCTTGTTC
>CAYGYR010000009.1:0-5259 GCA_964354285.1 uncultured Methanosarcinales archaeon
AGCCCTTTTGCAGTACCCCTTACTGCTTTCTTTCCTGCAGATGCTATTCCGTCAAATACATCTGCTGTCCTGTCTTTTTCTAATACTGCTTCTAAGCTCATAAACAGGCTATAAGCCCAGAAATAGTTAATTCTGGCCTGTATACTGTATAGGGAAGTATATAGAAAGTAGTAATAATAACAGCATTAACTTTAAATAGTGTAGTCACCTATATGACATAGATTTATATACTGAAAGTGATGGTATAAATATGGTTAAAATGTGGTGGCCTTTCAATCGTGACAAGTACGGGGAAAGCGCGAGGGAGCTTGAGCTATCTGAAGTAGACAAGCTTAATCCATGCACTGACCTCACTCTTGCGAAGGCGCTTATCTTAAGGATGATGCCTGAAAAGACACACACAAAAGAATTCTGTTCTGAAAGAAAGCTAAAGACAGAGCTTGCGATTCATGCATTCTGTAATGAAATATGCCCCATAGTAGATCCTGATTACAAGCAGATGAGTATTTACTCTGTTGGCTATGATGAGTCTAAAAACAAATGGTCTGCCAGGATGGATTATCTTGGCGATGAAGATGACAGCGCTAAGGTAAAATACGGAAGCGCAGATGAGGCTTTTGCTGTCCTGTTAAAGGATATTGATACTACTGCTGTTATGAAAGCATGCGAGCCAATACACTTGTTTAGCGAGAGGGATTTCAGTAAGCATGGCATGTACAAGGCTCACAGGGGGGTCTCAAAAGCCTTGAAAAGTTTTGAAGAGAGCGGCGTTGAGATAAGCAGGAAGGACAGGAAAGCACTTAGGCAGTGTGTTAACGGCCTTGAGCCTTTGCTTGGAACATGGTTTGATAATGATGCATGGCCTGGACAGTTCTTTGACGGCCAAAAAATTGATGAAGACAAATCACTCTGGACAAAAGGATTCTTTGACCTGCCTCACTTGATTGAATACACATCTGCTTTGAATGATGAACAAAGACAAACTTTGAAAGAAAGATTCTTCTTAAAATACAATGAGGCTGTGGATAATTTTAATTCTTATGTAAAGAGCTGCAATGCAGACACAAAAGGCACTGTGCTCAAGCTTATGGACAAATATCTTGATAACACATCACGCACTGTCACAAAGATTAGAAAGAAAATACTTGGAAAAGACCCAAAGACCTTTGAGCAGTATCTTAACCTGCTTAACAGGAAAGAGCTCAATGGAAATATTTATGTTATTGACAGCCATTTAAAGAATCTTGTTGAAAGAGAGCATCTGTCTTGGAGTAATTTTGAAATCATGTACCAGTCTGGAAAAATGCTAAGGTGCATGTCCTCTTTTGCAAATCATAACGAGAAGTCAAAGAAGAATTCAATAGACACTCTTGATGGCTTGTATGACAGGATTGCAAGCGAGGACCAGCTTCAGAAGGCAATCACTGCTGCTGGAAAGCTGAAAGATTATACAGTAAGAGTTCCAGAGCTTAATGATAATCTTGCAAAGGTTGAATCAATACTTAATAATGCTTACAGTCAGATGTATTGCTCAAAGAATGAGAAAAAGAATGATACGCCTGTTGCACAGCCATCTGAGCCTGAATATTCTCTCTTTAGCAGGGCTGCTTAAGATTCTATATACCATATAGGGATTACAATTATAACTGCGAAAAGCATTATTGATGACATGAAGCAGAAAAAACCAAAAAAAGATGGAATTGAGAAGCGTGTGTATTTTGCAATGCAGAAATTAGTTCCAGAAATATCAAAGCTGCTTGACACTGATTGGGGAATTCCTCAAAAACGTCTTTATCCAGATGATAATACCATCAAGACAGATGCTAAAGTGGATGACAGAGCCATTGAGATGCTCAAGGCAAACAAGAATTATACGAATGACTATATGCTTACTGAGGAGCAGGCTAAAAAAGGCAAGATAATCAATCCAGATGGAGAGTATAAGTGGAAGATGGACCTTCTTGACGGCTCAACAAATTATAATGCACAGATTCCTTTTTATGCAACATCAATCGCAATAGGAAAAGATGAGTCTATTGCTGGCAGTGTTGTCCACGCGCCAAGCTATAATCAGCTTTTTTATGCTATACACGGCAAAGGAGCTTTTATAGGAGATAAGCTGAGTGAAATTTACAAGCCAATTCATGTTTCAGAAACAAAAGACTTGAAAGATGCAAAAGTCAGCACAGTCTCTTCAAATTCTTTTAAAAAACATGGCCTGCTTGGATTGCTTCAGAAGATTCAGGATAATGTCAAGAGCAATGCACAGCTTGGCGCAACTGCGCTTGAATTCGCATATACTGCAATGGGCGCTTTTGATGGCATTGTCAAGCCGACAAAGAATCCCTGGGGTGTCAGTGCTGGAATACTTCTTGTCGAAGAAGCTGGCGGAAAAGTGACTATTATCAAATACAAGGCTGTAAACATACATGTTGCTTCTAATCCGCAAATACATGATGCTCTCTGCAAGCTTGTTGAGCAGTATTTGTCTGAGCAAAAATAAGTTCTAAATATTTAGTTAGGGTGCTTCGCATAGAGATACTTGCATCTGCAAAATTAGTGAAACTTTATAAAGGAAAAGTATTTCAGAAGGAAATATAAACGAGACAGTTTATGGAGAAAGCTAAATGATACCACAAGGCTCACGTTCTGAACAAATAGCAGAAATAGCAAAAACAGGGCATACTGCAATTAATGCATTTTCCTTGATAAAAACAATCGGAGCTGCAATAGTAGGAAGCATTGTGATTATCATTTTCATGGCTCTTGGACTTCCATGGTATATAGGGACGCTTTTCATATTGTTTTTGATAGGAATGGTTGTACTGCAAATAATAAGATTAAAAAGAATATCTTCAATAAAACTATAAGATGACAGACGAAAAAGTAATAGGCTACATTGCAGGAATAATGAATGCAGGAGGGGTATTTACAGAATACTCAGTTCTTGGCAAAGGAGAGGTTTTCCATCCTGAAAATGCCATGATAGTAACAGACAAAAGAGTGCTCTTTGTTTTAGTTCCACTGCCAGGAGCTGGCCAGGTAATAGAAGACACAAACATATCATTGTGGCAGCTTATGCTTGCAAAAAAAGATATTGAAAACAAGCTGAAAGAGATGCTCTCATCAATGACCCTGAACCAGATAATGCAGTCAAGCCCAAAGAATCACTTCATAAATCTTGAGGATATAAAGCAGGTCAAGATAAGCTGGCTTTTGAAAAATCTCATAATCATAACAAAAAGCAATAAAAAATACAAGTATTCCATACGGGATAAAGAAGACAGGGAAAAAGCAAAAAAACTGCTCCAGAATTTTATGTGATGCTCTTTTAATTTCTTATATCCTTACAATCTCAACGCAAGTGTCAGGCTCAGGCAGTTTGACAGCATTCCAGTTATAGAATACAAATGATGCACTATTTTTGCATTTGCTTTCTTGCTCTCAAACTCTTTGTTTAAGTCTGCGGTTATTCTTTTGTTTTCATCACCGATTTTAATGGTCACTGTTTTCTCGAATTTGTAATAATTCTCGTATAGCCTGTTAAGGTTTTCATTTATTGCTTCCATCAGCTTGAGCTCCTCTGCTGTTGGCTTTGCTTTCTTTTCAAGAATATAAGCATACATATCCCTGTATTCATCAGCTATCTTTTCAATCTGGTTGACAAAAGTATAGAGAAATGTGCTGTCTTTCTCAAATCCCTTCTTGTTTATCATCCTTCTGCAGATTGTTGTGAGCCTGTTATTTATCTTCTCGCTCATCAATGAGCTGTTCAGTGACTCAATATTTTTTGTTTTAATTGCTGCGAGGCCGTCAAATGCCATGCTTTTCAGCAAAAGAAATATTCTTCTCAGCATCTGGTCAAATTCACCTTCTATTGGCCCGCTGATGTTCTTCACAACACAGCTTCTCTGGCCGTGGCTCACTATCTCAAATCCAAGAAGGCTGGTCTGTATGACTTTCTGTATCTGCTCAAGCTGTTCTGAGTTTTCAAGCACAAGCTCTATCTCGTCATATCCTTTCTTGTATAGGTTTGACATGACCTTGTTCAGGAGCCTGCTTCCAAAGTCCTTCATGTCAATCTGTGTCTTCTCTATTGTTACCCCTTGCTCTGTCTTTATAATAAGGTCAGAGCCTTTCTCATTAACATCAACCTCGTCTCCTGCCTTCAGGCCGAATGTTTTGAGCCATTTGCTTGGCAGGGATATCGTGAGTGTTGCCCTTCCTTGAGATACTAGTTTTCTTTTCATAATATAGACATAGGTGTATGTTATATATAAAGGTTACGATAAATATAGTATCTATATCTATATACCAGAATATATTCTATTTGGATAAGATATATATCTAATCCTGACTATATATGAGCTATCAATCATATTATGGAGGAAATCACAATGGAAAAAGCAAGAAATTACGCAAAAAAAGTGTGGGAAAAAAGAAATTACATAAGCAATGGAAAAGACCTTGCGCTTGCAGGAAAACTAGGGCTTGCAGGAGTTGTTGCCTATGGAGCAAATAAGCTCCTGAAGGGAGCTGCAGACAAGATAAATGAGTATTCTCCTGGCAGAATCATCAAAAAGGTTGTCACAGCAACTGAGAAAGGCGTTTATAATCTTGATCGCACAATTGAGAGGGAAATAGAGAAGGTTCCTGGCGGAAAGACAGCTGTTGAGGCAAACAAAGGAGTGGTTAATTTTTTCTGGGACATGGTTCCAGGGCTGAGAGGCAGTCCAGAGGCTCCAAGGACTCAGAAATTCTATGAAAGGCAGCAGATACCAATGCCTTATGCTGTTGAGAAAAAGACAGTCACAGAGACAAGGGTTCCGCCAACATACAATGCAGAAGCTGCTAACCAGAAAGGCCTTCTTGGAAGCGCAGGCCTTGCAATAAATGCATTGCTCGGCATCTACGCTGTGAAAGAAGGAGCAAAATATTTTTATAAAAGGTGGAGGGGAAACAAATGATTGAGAAACTCGTAACAATACCTGCAAAAGCAGGATACAACTTAGGAAAATTCGGAATTGAAAAAGGAGCACAAGCAGGAAGCAGGCTGCTGCCTGCATTAAGGGACTATATGATACCAGTAGCGCAGTCTGTTGATGACATAGACTATTATTCAAAGATAGAGAAGAAGAAGGACATTGCAAAGTACATAGAGAAGAACCCAGATAAGAAGCAGACACTCGAAGATTGCCTGCAGAAAACACTTGAGAGCAACAGGACAGCAAGAAACTGGGCTGCAACAATAGACACTCT
>CAYGYR010000009.1:5359-43509 GCA_964354285.1 uncultured Methanosarcinales archaeon
TAATGCTGCAAACCTCTTCCGAGAACATGAAGAGCTGGCAAAACCAGCTGGCTGGCTGTCAGGGCTGTGGAACAAAACAAAGAGTTATTTCTCCACACCCAAAGCCAGCAAACATCCTGCAAAGGAAGTTCCTGTTGCAGTTGACACGCCAGTTATTCCTCTGCCAAATCCAGATAAGAAAGCACCTTTGATTCCGTTGCCAAGATATGACCCGAGAGGTGAAGAGCGCGTGGTGCCTCTGCCGAGATATGACTCCAGGGATGATGCAAGGAAACATGTGCCTGTAATTCCGCAGCCAATATATTATCCTGCGCCAAGGAATGACCTGAGAGAAGACAGGATTTACGTAGATGACAAAGGATTATTTCACGTCATCCAGAATGGTGTTGAGAAAGTGTATAACTGCAATGGCATAATCGGGCCAGTTGCTCCAGGAGAATATCCGAATGGAAAATACGAGCTAATGGCCAAGCCAGTAGAACAAAATATTGAGCAGAAAGTAGCTGCTTAAGAATTTTTATTTTTTTTAATTTGTTAATTTCTTACAAGGGTGCTTCGCACAGGGACAAATGCATATTGCGGTTTTCTGTCTAGAATATATAATCTCGAGCAGCAAAGCTGCGAGACTAGAATTCCGCAAGGATTCTGTTTTTTTAATTTTATTTCTTCAGGAAACCGAAAAGTTTATATATACAGTGTATATACATAGTTAATATGGCAACTGAATTAATTACTTTCAAAATGGAACAAGATCTCTTAGAAGATGTTGATGAAACCGCAAAAAATGCAGGCTATCAGAACAGGACAGAGTTCATCAGAGCTGCATTACGGGAAAAGATTGAAGATGTCAAGCTAAAGCAAGCAATGATGGAACTTGGCAAAATGCGGGGAAAGGCTCCGAGGAAAACCAGCGATGAAGAAAGAGAAAGTATCAGGGAGAGAGTTTTTGAGGAATTTGAGAAAAGGGCTAGATGATTTCTTCAGGCTTTATAACCTCACAAATATCTTTTAGCAGTTGGAAATGATTGTCTCGTGAAACAAGTATTGCGCCATGGTCTCTGGCAATAACTGCGTGAAGAGCATCCCCTTTGGGAATGCCTCGCTCTTTTGCAATTTTCTTAGCCTCGCTTCTTTGTTTGTCTGAAACAGCAACCTTTTCCATCAATTTCTCAAATGGCAAGGCAAGCCCTCTGATTTTATCTAACGAATAAGTAACTTCCAACTCCCGCAATAGAAAGGTTGAGACAACAATTTTACTTTTGGAAGCAAGCAGGTAACATAGTAATCTGAAGGCAAACTCTCCGATATTTTTAGATGGGTCTTTGCGGTCTTCGTAATAGTCCATCCAAACAGAAGTATCTAAATAATATTTTGCCATCCATATTTAGCTAATTTTACTCTTTATATGTTTTTGCCAATAATCCCCGGAAGATTTACGGACATTAAAAAAAGAGAAAAATAAATAGTTTAAAAAAAAAGAATTTAACTAGGAAGATACTTAAGTTCAATTCCCCAATATAACTTGGTTGGCTTTGCTTTAGCTTCATTTTCAAGTGTTTGCTCTAGTTTAGTTTTGGCGCAGTTCACAATCCTATATTTAGGGAGAAGTGGAGAAGTCTCAAGATGAGCAGCCACAATTATGTAAGGCTTTTTTAGACTTTTAAGTTGTTCTCTTTTGCCTTTTGTTGATGATGAATTTGCTTTTATAAGAATCGGCTGTTCACGCAAAACAGAATTTGCAAAATCTATTGCCTCATCGAGTTTAGAAAAAGTTTCTTGGCGATAATATAATGCTCTTAAACTTTTATCTAATAGCTCATTTTAGTCTTTTCCATATAAAACAAAATAACAGTACATTGTCTCACTACTAAATAAAAATCATTGCAAACAGCCAGTAAATCAATAATCCGATTATGACTATTGCTAATGTTATTCCTGCCCCAATCATCGTATTGTTTGCAGGTATCTTTGAAATCATTCTGCTGAAGAATCCTTCTGTTATTTCTCCTTCTGCAGGTGGCTGTTCTGTGATAGGAGGCTTCTCTTCAGTTACAGGAGGCTGTTCTGCTACTGGCGGCTGCTCTTCAGTTACAGGAGGCTGCTCTTCGGGCTGCGTCTCTGTGAAATTGAATAATGGCGGGGCAACAAATCCCATCATTGGCTCATGGAACCTGTCAAACCTAAACTGAGCCCTTGTAAGATAATTGTTCATGATAAATATTCTCATGTCAGAATAGCCGTCATTATCAAGATTTACTTTCCTGATTTCCTGATTGACAAATGAATATGGGACATTGTCAAGCGTGAAATTGATGCGTGTCCTGTCAATGCCAGTCATTTTCAAGACATGAGTTTTGTTTTCCAGCAGTATTTTTGCAGTGTCTTTGCTTCCAAGTATGATTATCTCTACTCCTCTCTTGTCAAGGTTTAGTGACCACTCGCGGCCATATGGAGAAGCTCCTCCACCGCCACCACCACCGCCTCCACCGCCAGAGCTTCCGCCGGTACCGCCAGTGCCTCCACTGCCAGCAGCTGAAACAGGCAAACTACTGCGATAACTTGTGCCAGATAGCCCAAATCTGTCTGTTACAGTTATAGTGACAGTATATGTTCCTATAGTAGAGTATGTATGTGAAACTACTGCGCCAGTTCCATTTGTTCCATCACCAAAATTCCATGCAACTGTTATTGAGTCATTTAAAATACTCCCTATGTTGGAGTCCCAAGAGTTGCTTGCGTTAAAAATCACAGGCTGGCTTACCACAGGGTTTGTTGGAGATAAAACCCAGCTAGGATGCGGCGGCAGATTGATCATGTCTGAAACATTTGCTGGTCCGCTTGCTGTTGCATTGTATGTGAAGTTTCCTTGAGTCATGATGCCAGAATAAATCCTGCCATTTGTAATGTTTGCATTTATCACAGTCGCGTTATACAGTTCTGAATAATAAATTGTTGAGTTTGTGATATTAGATTGCCCGATTATGACGTGGTCTATCAATGAATTCAAGATATTTGACGCGTTTAACACTGTAGAAGACACTAAGCTTGAATTCCTCACAATGGAATTACTGCCAACAGTAGTCCATAAGAGAGTCACATTATCTGCAATTGAGTTATCCGAAACAGAGCTATAAGTTGATAAAACTGAATTTGTGACAACAGCATAATTGTAAACGCCAGATTGATTTGTGATATTTGAGTTATTTACATTTGAATCCCTCATTCCTGAATTATCCACATAAGAATATGTTACGTTCGAATTATATATTGTGCTATTCCCAAGTATCGTGCTTCCAGTCAAGTCGCTTCCTGGATTTGGCGGGTCTACCCATGAATTTGCAATGTAACAGTTATTTCCCCTGTAATTCTTTACAGTTGAATTGATGACTGTGCAGTTTGTGAGGATTGACCCGTTTATTGCTGAGTTTGATGCATTGACTGTCTGCAGTGTGCTGTTGCTTACTGGTGTGTTTGCAAGCACTGAGTTATTTGCAGTCGCTCCATTGATTATGGCTGTTGTTCCGCTGAATATGTTCTGCACAGTGTAACTCAAGTTTGTTGGCGAAGTATCATTAGTGCAAGCCACATAGACATTGTTCTGCCCAAGCACCAATCCGGTTATTGAAGTTGAATGCGTTGTTTGCCCTGTTGTGCTGAAAACAGTATTGACGCTTGCTGGATTGAGTGACCAGTTGCAGCTTACATTAAGGTTTGTTGTGAAATTAAGTGCGAATGATGTTGCATTAAATGAAGAGCCAGATGCTGGAGTTATGTTTGATTTTATTACTGGTGTTCCTATATATACCCAGTATGTTACGCTTCCCTGCGAATAATTTTGTGTTGCATTATAGATTAGTGTTATTGGAACGCTTCCATTAATGGGATAAAACAGGGGGGCGCTTATTCCATTGTTGCCTGATGAAACGAGTGTGTTGTTTATGTAAAGCTCCATGTATCCTGTGCTTGGAATGACAGTTATGCCATTAATTACCGGCAAGATATACGGCAGTGTTGTGTTGGCTGGCAGGTAAATATCTCCAGAATTACCGCCTATGGTGAGATTTGTTACTGGCGTTGCCTTGTTAACAGTAAGCATTGCTGTCTTGCTGTCGCCAAGGATATTTGCGGTTGTATTGTAATAGCAGGTGTAATTGTATGTTCCTGCTGCAAGAAGTGATGTATCATTCAGTCCTGAAAGTGCTGTTCCGTTTCTTGTGAGCGTTGGAGTGAATGTCAGGTATGATGGGCCTGCACTACATGTCACATTTGCAGATGCATTGTATGTTATTGGTGACAGTACATTAAGACTTATAACAGCTTGTGCTGGATTCACAGTCATTATTTGTGCTGCGCTTGCTGCAGTGTAGTTCTGTGTCTCAGGAGTTGTGCATGTGTAGTTATAGCTTCCTGCATTCAGCCAGGTTCCATCTGGATTTCCAACAGATGTTCCGTTCCTGTATAAGTTTAGCAGTGGCTGCACCTGAGATGCTGTTGTGTTGCATGTTACATTTGCCTGTGAGCCATACGTGAAATTGAAACTTGGTGCTGTTATTGTTATGACAGGCACTGCTTTGTTTAGTGTGTAATTATATACTGAAGTATTGTAGTGCAGGCCGTTTGTCAGATTAGCATGCCAGATGTAAGTGTAGTTTGCAGGTATGAGCCCAGACAGGTTCACGCGGTTTAACTGGCCAGTAATTGAATAATTTGCAGTCCGGGTATAATTTGTTCCATTGAACTCAAGCCACACATTATCTATATGTGCGTCTTGGCTTAGCGGGAAATTAGCATATAATGACTCAGTTACTCTGACGCTGAAATTATATGTTGCATTCGGACTGTAATTTGCAGGTGCCTGTGGAGTTACAGCTACATCTTCTAAAACTAAGGAAGGGTACAGATAAACATTGAAACTCCAAGTTATGTTTGTGCAGTTTGTTGCAGCCCCTGAATTGTCGCAGACTGTAATTAATATTGTGTTGTTGCTCAAGTTCGTTGCTGTGAAATTTATCCAGCCAGTGTTCAGGTCTATGTCAAACAAGCTGGTGTTGTCATAGAATGCAAGCACATCTCCTGCGTCTACATCAGATGAATTTATTTTGTAACTGAAAGGCACATCTTGCCATGCTCCTACTGGCCATGCTGTTGTTGTAAATAAAGGCGCATCATTCACAGGCGTAACATTAATCAGTACATTATTGCTTGGCAATGAGCTGTTTGCTCCGTCATTTGCTGTGAAGTTAATATATAGTATTCCTGTGAAGTTTGCTGCTGAAGTCAATCTCACTTCTGTCAGGTTTCCTGTTTTAAGGTACTGCACAGTCATGTTGCTTATGTTTGAGTTTGTGAATGTAAGCTGTGACAGCTGGTTGTCAACATCATAGAAGTAATCTGAAATATTAAATGTATAATTAGTGTCTTCTGCAAATACAATAGTTGGTATTGTTGTGTTGAATACAGGAGGATCATTTACAGGAGCAACTGTGAGAACAAAAGTATCATTGTCATACAGAACCCCATCAAATGCCTGCACAATTATTGTGCTTGTTCCAAACGCATCTAGTGTTGGCGTGCTGCAGTCAATCCACTGGTTTGCTGTTATGACGCAGTTCGCAACTGTTATGTTTGACTGGTTAAGTATTGTATAAACAAGATTCTGCGGAAGTGTCCATGTGTCATTTACATAATTCCAAAGATTAGTCAGGTTTGCATTAAGCCCAGAATCCTCATTTATTGTCCTTGCAGGCAGTCCTGTAAGATTAGGTGGAGTGTTGACTCCATTGAATGTGATTGTTATTGTGTTTGTTGTTCTTGTGTTTGAGCCAAGGTCATATGCAATTCCGTAAAAGCTCATGTTCACAGGATAGATTGCTGCAAAAGTCTGCACAAGGGTGCAGGATGTTGCTGCTGAGCAGTTTTGTGTATAATTCAGGTTATTATTATAATATAGCTCAACTCTTGTAAGTCCTGCATTATCCATTACATCAATTGCCTGGACTGTTATTGTGACTGTTGTGTTTACAGTTGTTCCTGGTGTTGCGATTATTGTTGCTGTTGGCGGCAGGTCTACTGCGTAAGCTATTGAGATGCTTGCCAAAAGTACCAGTATTGTTAGTAATATTGTTTTTTTCATCTTCTTAGCATCAGGCCTAATTGTGCCTCAACTATATCATCTTTCATTCTCTGGCTTGACTTTACCTGCGCGCCCATTAAAACCAGGACATCACCAAGCTTGTGAAGCTGCAGCGTCATGTCAAAACCTTTATTGATTCCGTTTTGAGTATCACTGTAATGAGCCATTCCCCCAATGCTCACATATGGTGTCCTTAGAAGCGCGCCAAGGCTTCCAAAGCTTGTCTGGACATCTTCATTTTTAAGATTTGTTGCCCTGCCAACTCCTCCCTGCCCGATTATCAGGAAAGACCAGTTTTTTGGAGGATGTATGTCAAATGGAATCATTCTTGCATCCATTTCTGTTTCAGATTCAATAAGCATGTCACTCAATTCTCTTCTCAGGCCCACTGTGTTTTTGCCTATTCTTTCAAAATAATTGTTAAGGAACTCTATTGGCGCTTTGTCATATCCAAAGGATATTACTCCGCCAAGCCTTCCCCCGACATGCTTGTTCAGCAAGTATGATATTGCTCCAAAGGCTGTTACATTTGCATTGAATTTGTCCTGGCTTTCCTTATCTATCAGCGCTGCAAGGTTTACATTAGGCAGTGATACTGCTCCTGCTGCAAAAAAAGGAGTTGATGGCCAGTTGTCCATGCCTGTGCCTTGTGCATCAATGTATTGCTGCGCTCCAATGAATGTTAATCCGAAGTAGTTTGCTATGTTTACTTTTCCAGTCATTCCGAGGTGCAGGCTTAATATGTTTTCAACTGGGCTTCCTTTCATCTCTATTCTTGTTTTTTCATAATCAAAGAGCAGGCCGATGTTTCCTGCGAAAGGAACCTTTCCTTTGCAGTCAATCATATGCTTTAGCACAGCCTGCCAACCCATGCGGTCTATGTAGCTTCTTTCATCTGCAGTGTACCCGTCTGCATAATCCCCGTTTGGAAGCGTCTTGTTTTTTACATACGTAACTTGATTTATGTGTGTGATTATTCGTTTCAGATGGTCAAATGCAGATACCTCAAGGCCTAAATCAAATATTGGGCCGAGCTCGAGCATTGCGGCCATGAATTGATTAGCGTCTGTTGCCCTGACGTATGTGTCTGTTTTTATGTCAAAGCTTGGGTCTGATATTGTCTGTGTCATGAACTGCTGCTGCCTTTCTTCTGTATTGTCTCCTGTTGCAGTTATTGCTATCAGCCCAGGAATAGAGAGTCTTGCTGTTCCTGCATATGTTCTTCGATAAACATCTAATCCTTCTCTTGTTTGGGATGATTTCTGGTCATAAATTCCTTTTCCAGAAGCAAAATCACTTATTTTCAATCGTAGATGCTCGCCATCATTGTGTGTTGTGTGGTTTATTCCTATTCTTCCACCCACATCAAAAGAACTGCTTATGCTTTCTTCCTCAGTTTTCTGCGCTGGCTGCTGAGTCTGCCCTGCCTGCGGATCTGCTGCTGGTGCTGCTGTTTTGTCTGGCTGTTTTGATGGGTCTGCAGGCTGCGGCTGTTTCTGGCCATCTGCTATTTGCTTTTCTACATTTGCGAGAACTTCTTTAAAGTATTCTGTCTTTTTCTTGTATTGCTCTCCCTCTTCTTGGGACTCTGCTTGATCATACACTGACAGTATTTCTTTTATGTACGGAAGCTGTTCTTGCGGCGTCTTTGTTTTTTGGGATTCTGCAAAAAGGTCTTCTGCTTTTTTCACAAGGCTGTCTGCATTTGCTTTTGCAGCAGCAGCTTTCTCTGTTTTCATTGTGTCTTCAAGAGATTTTATTTCATTAGACATAATGTCTAGCTTATCTGCATACTGCTCCCCTGGCTCCAGGTCTTCTGCTTTTTTATAGCAGTCAAAAACTGTTTGAAGAATTTTTAGCCTTTCATCAGAGGTTTGTGCGTTTTGAACATTATCAAGGCCCTCTTTTGCTTTTTTTTCAAGCTCCTGTATTTGAGAAGCTGTGGTGGGCTGCTTCGGCTCTTGAGCATAAATAGGAGAACCTAATGTAGCTATATATAGAATTGCTGCTCCTGTTGCCAGTCCTAAAGATTTAACTAAATCCCTTATGTTGTACAACATCCCCCACCTTTAGGCTGTAGAAAAACTGATACTATATAAAGTTTTCTATAATGTGAGTATCCCAGAGTAGTGATTTTATTTTTCACGAAAAAAAGCCAGAAAGCTACATCAGTAAGAATGGAAGATAAAAAAGGCGTATTCTGGCTTTTTTTGTGCATAAAAATGCTTAGCATTTTTAGCACACAAAATCCTTTGGATTTTGTTGTGTCCTAAAAATCCGCTCTTGCGGATTTTTTTGACGTCAGAGGCTGGTGATTAAATTAAGAAAATAGAAATATAGAGGAACTATTGCCTAGTATTCCTCTTCTTCGTAGCTGTCACTTTCTGACCCGCCGCCTGTTTCTTCGTCTGTCTCTTCTTCTTCCTCAAAATATTTGAACATCTCTTCGTAATCTTCTTCCTCAGCGCTTGCTTCTTTTTCTGCCTCTTCCTCTGTTTCCTCTGCTGGCGGGAAGAGCTCTTTCTCTGTTTTTATTTTCTGAGGAACTACTTTTGCTGCCTTTGCTTTTGCGGTTTTTCCTTTTTTTATCTGGGTCTTTTGGGCCTTTTTGACTTTTTTGGCCACCTTCTTTTTTGGCATTAGTTACCACCCTCACTGATGTCTTGAATGCGCTCTTCGGCTTGGACGCGCCTTTTCAACGCCCTGTCCCTTGTATCTTAAGCCTCTGACTTTATGTCCAGCGCTCGTTAATCCTCTATAGACCCTGTGCCTGTGCTGTTTTTGAGAAATCCATCCAAGGTTTTTATCAGCCACTATTGCTGGATGAGCTTTATCCACGAGTATGACTTCATACCAATAATGCATTCCGTCATCTGCGGCATAGTACGAGTTAAGGACTTCGCAGTTGTAGAACTGCTTGTTTGCCCTCTCCTCTGCGATTAGCCTGTAATTTTTTCTAAGCGTGAGCCTATGAGTCATCTTCTTTGACCTTCTTCCGCCTGCGCGGTCTGGCCTTACGTGGCCTCCTCTGAGAAGCCTGACTCTTGCGACAAATATTCCTTGCTTTGCTTTGTAGCCCAGAGATCGCGCCCTGTCAAGCCTTGTTGGCCTGTCTAGCCTGAGTACTGCAGGATCCTGTCGCCATGCAATAAGCCTTTCCTGCCATAGCGGCCCAAGGTTCTCTTTTGGCTTTTTCCAAAGCTTACGTATGTATTGATAAAATCCCATAGTGGACTGTAATTAACGACCTATTTAAAAAGATTGTGTTTTTGATGCACGTTTGAAGATTCATTGCTCGACGTTAGACATTTGATTTTTCAGAAGAATCATTGCACCTAACGCCTTATGTCTGATGTTAATGTATCATGACTTATATTTTTCAGTGCAGATAAATTTATATACAAGCACAGCAACGAGTGGTTTTATGAAAGCAATAATCATAACAGCAGTTGTTGTCGTGCTGATTCTGGCAATTGGCATACCTGTCATACATTATGCCACCCAGTCAGATGAAGCAACAATAGATGCAAAAACACTTGCAACAGGAAGTGCTGTAAAAAGCATGCCACAAGAAGAAGCGCAAGCAGCTGCACCAATACAGCAGCAAGCAGCACCTGAAGACTCTTCTGCAAAAGAAGTGCTTGAACAGTACAAGCAAAGCCCTGCGCAAACAGCTGGCCCAAAAGTTGGTTACACCTTAGCGTATATGCTTAACCAATCAAGGACACAGCAAGGAATAACCTGCAAGCCATTGCTCGAGGCAGCACAGAAAAAAGTCACAGATGCAGAAGCAGTTGTAAAAGCAAAAGATGCAGCATATGAAAAAGCCAGTGAAAAACTGAATGAGCTAGAAGATGCAGACGAAGACACAAGCTCAGCAAGAGATGCAGTTGAAGCAGCAAAGAAAGCATATGAATCTGCATTGGCTGCAAAATACAAGGCGCAGGATGATCTTGTTAAAGTAAGAATCCAGTGCGCTGGCTACCTGACCAAATAAAACCTGTACATGTGCAAGGTGTTTTTTAACTTTTTAGATTTCTTTTTAGAATTTTTATTTACAGGAATTTGTTTTTTCTAAATGAGTTAGTCCTACGGACAGTGAGCGCTCGCGACGCAGTCGCTCGCGGTTGCATAATGCTTACTGAATATTCCGACTATAGCTCTGTCTATGTGCCATCTGGCACCCAAGCAAGCGCGATATATTTTTAAATCACGTCAAGTATTAAAACAATAAGGGCGCTTAGCTCAGTGGTAGAGCGCATCGTTCGCAACGATGAGGCCGCGGGTTCGATACCCGCAGCGTCCATTACATTTCTACCTTACTATTTAGAAACCTTTAAATATGAATCAGCAATTTTTATTTAACTATTAACCGGTGGGGTGATTTTCAAAATGAGCAATGGAGAAATAAAAATAAGCAAAGTTACATTATGGCAGGCAATAGCAGGAATAGTGTTCGTGCTTTTGTTGATTAGCGTATTTACGCATGGATTTGGCTTTGGCAGTTCAAAAGAGCCAACAGGAGCAGTAGCAGCACCTACAGCAAAACCAGCAGAGCAGCCTCAAGAAGAGCCAGCAGCACCAGCAGTTGATGTAAAGAACCTAAAACTTGAAGGAGTCAGTTTTCTTGGAAAGAAAGATGCGCCAGTAACAATCGTCATATATGACGACTTCCAGTGCCCATTCTGTGCAAGATTCGAAACGCAGACATGGCCTGAGCTGAAGAAGGAATATGTTGATACTGGAAAAGTGAAGTTTTACTTCAAGCACTACCCGCTTGGGTTCCACCCAAATGCAAAGCCAGCTTCTGAAGCAACAGAGTGCGCTGCAGAGCAGGGCAAGTTCTGGAAGCTGCATGACAAGATATTTGAGAGCCAGGGAGAGCTCAGCGAAGCTAACTTGAAAGTTTGGGCAGAAGGCCTCGGCCTTGACATGACCAAGTTCAATGAGTGCTATGACAGCCACAAGTATGCAGCAAGGGTTGACAAAGACTTTGAAGAAGGCTCAAGCATAGGCATAAGAGGAACACCCAGCTTTGTCATTCAGGATGAATTGCTTGTCGGCGCACAGCCGTTCGCAGCATTCAAGGAAATAATTGACAAGAAACTAAAATAAATTTTTTATTATTTTTTTTAAAAAATTTATTTTTTTTGCATTATTCTTTTCTTCTTTTATTATAACTCCCATTAACAAGGGTATGGCAATATTTACTGTTTTACCCCTAAAATTTGTAACAAATCTGTCTGTAAATCTCTGGACAGACACTTCTTTTGAGATTGAGGATAGTAATTCTTTAAATTCATCAAAAGTATATTTGCGCATGTGCTCTTGCTCTGCATCTGGCCCTAAACAATTATCAGGAACAACAAATATAAGTTTCCCGCCGTTCTTGCAAACACGACTGCATTGTATTAATAGTTCTTTGTCATCATCCATGTGTTCTAAAATTTCCGTGCCCGCAACAATATCAAAGCTATTATCCTCTAAAGGAATGTTGGGAAGAACCGATTGTATGCCCCGCATACCTTCCTTTTCAAGAAGCGAAACTGCAAATGGGCTGATATCAATGCCAGTTACTTTATTTTGATTATTCATGATATGCTTTAATAAAATACCAACACCACAACCTACTTCTAAAACTTCTTTATTTGAACCAATTATTTCTAATATTCTTTTATTAGTTTCAGGATAAATTCTCCAGGTCTCTTTTCCTTCATCCTTCCAGATTTTATCCCAATACTCAGAAGTGTTAATGTTTCTAGGTTCAAGTTGCCCAATATTACTAGTAAAAGTATACGAGAGGTCCATATTTGATGCAAATTGTGATTAAATTTATTAATTTTTCTATCATCAGAAATTCAGTCTGCTTCAATTTAAGCAGGAACTTCTGCAAAAATCTGGTAAACTTTCTTGCTGTAAAGGTTCTCAGGGAAGCTGCTCATGCTGTAAGCATCAAGGTCGCACTCACCTGGCGTGCCTTTGAAGACGCAGACATTAAAGAGATATGTTCCTGCCTGGGTTGTTGTTCCCAGGGCATCGATTGCGCTGCTTATGCTCACTGCAATCGGGACCATGTTAAACTTGTTCGGGTCTAAGCTGAATGGCTCTTCTGAGTAAAGAAGCCAGTGCTCATTGATGTAGTCTGCATCAGCAGGTATTGCTGTCTTGTCATCTGGCTGGAATGCCTTGTAGAATTTTACAGCAACCCAGAAATCTCCTGCAGAGCCTATGTTTCTTACACCCAGGCCAAATACAGCTCCATTTCCGCGCGGTATTGTTTTCTTGTTTAATGGAATCGCGACAATGCCTCCCTCTCTCAAGAGGGATTCTATCTGTGCCTGTGTTGTGCGCTCAATCTCTCCCCTGATTTCTTCAGCGCTTCCAAAGAATTTTTTTATCAGGATTATTCCGCTGGCAAATATCACAATGGAAATTATCAGGAGAACAATTATTGTTGCTGAAAGTTCAAAAGCTTTTTTATTCATAGTCATAGCTTAATCCTTAGGTCATGAAGCTTATCTTGCCGATTGACTTGGTGTAGCTTCCTTTTGTTGTCTGGTTGTTCCTGTCAAACTCGTACCAGACCTGCAAGGTTATGCTTCTCTCAATCTCTGGCAGGGGCTGCGCGGGTATTGCCATCTCAAACATTCCAGTCTGGCCAATATTCGGCAGTGAAAGTGTTCGCACAGCAGCTGCAATCTCGTTTGTTCCCTCAAACAAGCGTGCTGCTGTTATTTTGACATTGCTTGCATCCACTGCCTTGTCATAAAGATTGAAGTTTAGGGTAAACCTGTCTTTTTTTGTGTCAAATGGGTTTTGGTACCTGTAATTATTCTGGAGATGGAACTGCCCGATGTTTCTGTCATCAAAAATTGAGGCAGGTGTTATTGTGATTCCTGGCTTTAATTGCGCAACGCACTTGTTCTGCATGCATGCATACTCTGTGTAGATTCCTGCATCTCCTGAGCATGGGCCGCAGTCTTGCGGGCAGGTGCACCTGTCTTCTCCTGTATCGCAGACAAAATTTCCGCATGCCCCTGGAATCGGCCTGTGCTCGCAGAATGATTCTGTTGAGGAATCGCAGACATCTTGTGTTCCTGGGTTGCCATCATCGCAGCTGTCAGGGCAGGGATATTGTGTTGTTGGCTTCACCCATAAGAATGAAACCCCTCTGTATGGATTTTTTATGATTGCGCTTTTTTGGGATTTCTGCATTCCTGTTCCAGTTGAGTATTCGTATGTTATCTGCAGCTCTAGATTGGATATTGCCCCTTCTTTCAGTGTTGTTGGGAAATTGACGATAAGTTCTGTGTCTAAGTTTATTTCAGGCCAGAAGTTTCTGTTGATGTTTTTCTCAGCCAAGGTGATTGTTCTTTTGTCAGTGGTCTGCCCCATCAGGGCGAGTTTTGCAATCCTTCTCTCGCTGTTGTATTTGCTCTCTGTGATTATTGAGAATTTCACATCAAACATGTCGCTTCTCATGTTGAACGGCTGGCTGTAGCTTGTTGTTACTCTTATCTTGTCTCCGCCTGCTGCCAGTTCTGCAGTTGATGTTACTGGCTTTATTTTTTCAGGCAGGACGCTTTCTAGGCAGGAATTTCTGACGCAGGTCTGCTCCATGTTAGGGCTTACTGGGCCGGCGCATATCCCGCAGTCAGCAGGGCATGTGCATTTGTTCTCTCCTGCATTTGTTTCACAAAGGCTGTTTCCACACTCCCCTTCAATGGGGGAATAGACGCAAATCCTGTTCATGCATGAGCCTGTGTAGTGCTGCTTTATGCAGTCTGTATTTGTCTTGCACTCTGCCCTTGTGCAGGCAGATAGGGCTAGCAAAGAAAGTGTTAAAAAAACAAATAAAAAATTCTTGACATTCATCTGACAAACTCGAATTCTTTGACAATGAACCAGGCAAATAATAACAGCACCACTGCTCCTGCAATGATGTACCAGATTCCTGTGCCGATTGTCTTTGTCAATGTCAAGTAAAGCCCGTAGCCCATTATTAACATTCCGAGCCATAGGAACTTGTCGAGCACAAGCTTCATTATCTCAAATTCTTCGTGTTCAGTAAGCCTTCTTTTTAGTGTTTTTGCCATGATTATCACCTTTTATGTGAGCTTTATGAAGAACTGCTTGGATTGGTAGATTGTGAAATCTCCTGGGTTCTCGCAGTTTCCATTTGTTGCTGATTTGTAGACATTAAACTCCAGCAGGTATGTGTCTGGAAGTGCTTTTGCAATCTGCAGCGTGATTGGGAAGACGCCGACATCATTGTTTTTTATGTCAACCTCTTCGAACATCTTGAACCAGGTCTCTACTGGCGTGGCGCTTGTATCGTCTTTTCCGCCGACAAGCGCGTTCCTGTCCATTGTTTCTGTGCACCTGTTGTCTGGATTCAGCGGCCTGAGGCATTTTGTTGCCATCCTGAAGCAGACGCTTCCTGCCTCTCCTGATGTGCCTTTTATTCCAACATAGATTGTCTCTGGCTTTCCTACTTTTGCCTCAATCTCTGCCCTGTTGAAGACGAGAAGCTCTCCTGATTCCTTTATTTTTTCAATTAAAGATGATTTTATTTCAGCGCTCACTGCGCCAAACTGCTCTGAAACAGCCCCGAACTGTGACTTTATGAATCCCAGGCCAAGGCCTAATATGGTTATTGCAAGAATTAAAACAACAATTGCATTAATAGAGATTTCTAGAGCTGCCTTCTTATTCATACATACACCTCTTTTTTGTTCACAAAAAGAAACTGGCGAACTTGTTCGCGCTGCCTCTTTTTTATGATATATAATAGTGATATTGCAAAAAAGTGATTTACTTATTTATAAACCTTTCGGGAAAAAATCCTTCCTTTTTATGGTTGTATCTTAATTACTGTTTGAAGTAATAGTTGTGTATTAATATGCTCTGCGCCCAAATGCCTGCATAGGTGTCTACAAAATGATGAGGTAGACACCCTTAGCTAGATGATGTATTTGCTGTAAAAACGTGACCTACAACAAATCAAAGATTTGTTGAGATTGCATTTTAGCTCTGCAAAAACGCAACCTTTAAAAACAATCCATTAATTCTTAGAGGTATGGCCAAACTTAGAAAAGGAGTAGCATACAGGAAGCTTGAAAGGCCTTATACTAGGTACAGCAAGTACAAGAAGTTGAACTATGTCAGAAGCAGGCCTGCCTGCAAGGTTGTTAGGTTTGACATGGGTGATTCTGGCAAGCAGTTTGAATACAGGCTGGACCTTATTGCTAAATCAAGCCTTCAGATAAGGGATAACTCAATAGAGTCTGCAAGGCAGACAGGAAACAGGCTGCTTGAGCTTAATATTGGAAAAGGAAACTATCACATGCAGGTCAGGATGTATCCTCATCAGCTTCTCAGAGAAAACCCTCTTGCTTCAGGAGCAGGAGCAGACAGGATGAGCACAGGTATGGCTCATTGTTTTGGCAAAGTCATAGGCATTGCAGCCAGGGTTAAGGAAGGCAAAACAATGTTTACAGTAGAGACAAACAAGAACTTCTTGCCTATTGCAAGAAAAGCGCTTAAGAAAGTGAGCAAGAAACTGCCATGCAGCTGCTCAATAACAGAGATTGCGTTGAAGCCAAAAATAGTCGCGGCACAAAAACTTTAATTCTAGAAAAGTATATATACCAGTTAGTAAGCTGAATATTCTATACTATAATCATTATACGAGGTGAATTTATATGCCAAAAAAAGAAGCGAAATCAGATGTTAGGGATGCTGAAAATACTGTTAGAGACCTGAAGAACTGGATATTTACTTTTGCAAAAGAGTATAATCTCCCAGAGGAAGCAATAAAAATGCTCCACACAAAAGTAGATGAAGCTGCAGTGAAGATTGGCGCAATCGCATGCAAGCCAGCACCCATAATCAAGGAAGCAGAAAATGCTGTAAGGGATTTGAAGAACTGGATATTTACTTTTGCCAAAGAATATGATCTTCCTGAGGAAGCAATAAAGATGCTTCACACAAAAGTAGATGAAGTTGCTGTAAAAGTAGGGCGGGTTATCTGCAAATAAAATGACAAAATACAAATGCCACCAGTGCGGAAACAAGAGCGACAAGCCAGGCATGTGCGAGAAATGCGGAAAACCTTTTGACAAGACCTGCGCAATGTGCGGCTCTGAAATACATATCTGCACCTGCAGGCAGCAGCCAGAGACAAAAGGGCATGCGCCGAGGTAAAAAAAATGGTTACTGAACAAACCCAAAAACAATTTGATGCGATTGAGGCAGGGTACCGCGTGAAGAAAGATATGCCTCCCAAAATTAAAAAAGAAATTGGTTCAACCATTATAATCTTGGCAGGATATGCAGGATTAATCAATATGGTTGGATTGGCCCTTGCTGGCGTTGCATTGGCAGCCGCAACATTTCTTCCGGCTGCAAAAGCTGCAATGCCTGCTCCATCTGTCAAGCCTGCCTATGTTTTGAGAATTGAGAAAAAAGCCCCTGAATATGTCGAGGCTGCAAGCATGGTTCCTGGCAGCAAGCAGATTGCAAATAACCTTTATCAGGTATGGAAAGGCCAGATGGTTCCAGAGGCATTGTTCAGATGTGCAGAGAATTTGGAAAGAGCAGAAACAGGCGTGGCTGTCCATAATATAGCACAGGCCAGCGCAGCTTTGGAGAATGCAAGGCTTGCCTGGAAAGAAGCAGTCGATCAGTTAGGAACTTCAGAAGAAACACAAATGCTGGCAAATGAGATAATAAACATGAAGCAAATGCTTATTGATGCGCAGGCATATGACGGCTTGTGCAGGGCTTCTGCAATACTTGAAGTAATGCAGAGTGATGTGCTGCCTATGCCAGGCATGCCGCCAGCCAGCAGCGGAAAAGAAGCAAAGTACAAGCTTGAGTTAATGGTGCTGCGGAAATTTGTAATGCAACTCCAGGACGCTGCAAGCAAGGACAAGCAATCGTTGAATAAGCTCTTTAAAGAAGTTCTGGCCCAGATAACACAGCTCCAGGCAGCTCTTGAGCAAGTTCCTAGGCGCTAAATTTTTTTATTTGATTTCTTGGCATTTTTCTTAAATCCTTATTGAAGTGCTCCGCACAGAGACAAGTGCATAGGCGGAGTGTTCTTCCACAAGTATATTTCGCGAAGCAGCTGTGCTGCTGAGCGCTCACTGTCCGCCAGGACTTTTGCTAGGGGTTTCCGCTTTTTCTGAATATTTTCCGGACAAAAGCCCAAATTTCCGAAAAGATTTCAGAATCTTCGAAAATCTTTCAATATCGTCGGAAACTTCACGCGTTTTTCTAGCAAAAACATATAAAGAATAAAATCTCAAAAAAAAGAAAAGAAGTGGCAGAATTTGGCCACGCAATTGCATCACCCAATAACAATAATCATGTTCACAAAGTATATAAGCTTTGTGGTCAGCAATGCCGGAGTGGCGGAGTTTGGTAAACGCGCCTGACTGAAAATCGGGTTAGCATCACCCAATGCTATGCGGGTTCAAACGTCATAGGGCTGGGTGACTGAATTTCCCGCCTCCGGCGCTGATTATTCCAGGAACTGCTACACCATATGTCTTGCAGAGCTCTGTGATGTATTCTTTGACATGTATTGTAGTTCCTTTTTGCTTTCCTGGCATAGTGGATTCATCATTATGCATGCCCAAGGATATTGCACGGTCTAATACAGCACGCATATGGTCGCATGCTGCGTTCCAATACGCAGGCTCTGGCTTTTCCTCTAATACATGCTCAATGTCATCCAGTGCTCTTTTCTTCGCATCCTCTCTTTTCTTGTCCTGCGCGTCTAAGAATTTCTTTGGAACCTCAAGATTTAGTAGTTTCAAGGCATCGATATATGAAAGGTCCATTTTTTGAGACTTGAGTTCAGAGAAACAGCCCTCAGGGTCTATTTTTGGCTCAGCAAAATACTTCTCGACTTCTTCATCAATGTATACAGATAGCTTTTCAGCACGTGAAGTTCCATGCAAAAAGCTGAAAATATCATGCTTCTTTTGCTCTTTTTGTAGTTTTTCATCCAGCAGCATTATTTCATATGCGTGGAAGCTTATATTTTCTTCAACAATTTTCCATCCGCGGCCTTTGTCAAACTGCAGGGCGTGCTTGCCCACTGGAAATGCAAATTTACTTTTTTCCAAATCAAAAGATAAATGGTCTTCAAGCAGGACACCCAGCCGCAATGTTGCTGTCGTTACCCTGTGCTTTGGCGGAGGCATAAACCCGCATTTTTCATCTTCATCGCCGCCAGGTGCCATGTAATGTTTTTCCAGCAAATCTTTCTCTTCAGTTGTTTCATCAACAATAAGCAGCAGTTTTCCGGCCTTGTTTTTCAGTTTTTCATCAAGCAGTTTGTATGCACTTTCAACATCATTACTTGTCCAGCCATTAACGTATATCACAAAATCCCGTATCTTGTCTCCTGTTGTTTCCTTGCCTGTTTTTACCCTGTTTTTGATGTCTTCCATTAATTTTTTTGCTTCTTCTCCTGCTTTCTTTGCTTTCTCAACTAATTTATCACACTTTTTTAAATCAGATTCCAAGCTCATGATAATCCCTCCACCAAAGTTTTAATTAACAATACATAATCTGTATTTAAGCATTATTATTCTCGAGAAGCAGTTTTGAAAGGGTATCATGCAAAGTGAAGCTTTATAAATTTCTTAAATAACAGTAATGCATGCTTAATGGAACAGTTGCAGAGCAAACAGAACCCGTTGATTTGGCAGTGCCTTCTTTTTTCAGGCTTGAAAAAAGGACAAAACAGCTCTGTGCAGATCTAGGATTGTGCGGAAAGCCAGGAGTTTATTCTTATTTGGATGAAGAAGGCCGCGCATTATTTATTGGCGCGTGCAGTGATTTAGAGCGAGAATTAATCAGGCAGAAAACTAAAATCGAATTAGTTATGCCCGAGGCAGATTCTTTATGGATAGAGATTTGCATAAATAAAAGAGATGCAGAGAAAAGACAACAGAACTTAATTGAGAAGAGCCAGCCAGAATATAATTGTGCGCCTTTGATTTTCTTCAAGTTAAGAGAAAGGGAAAACAGCGGATTATACAGCAAGCTCGGCCTAAATGGAAAATGCGGAGTTTACATTTACCTGAATAAAAAGAATAAGCCAATATATATCGGCTCAAGCACTGATTTGGCAGAGAGACTGACTCATCATAAAAGATGGGGTGAGAAATATATGCCAGATGCTGATGTGTTGCTAATACAGGTTTGTGATAATTATACAGAGCACGAAACTGATTTGATAAGGATGCACTGCCCAAAATATAATAAAATGAGCAATCCGCAGCCGAATAAATCTGTTGAAAGCATAACAATACACACTAATTAAAAATATGCCGAAAAATATTTAAGCTAACTCTCCTTTAGTAAATCAAGGTGGGGTGAAATCAAATGAAAACTGATTTAGAAAATAAAGTTTCAAAGGCAGGGAAAAAAGAAGATGCTTCAGACTGCTGGACGCATATTATTCTTGAGGCAGATTGCGCGAGAAGAATTTTTGATTTTAAGAAGAGCAAGTATTGCTACACGATTTCAAGCTTAAAAACAGGGATGAAGGAAAAAGTCCCAAACCCATTCTATGAACCTAATACTAGAACTCCAAAAAAGCCAGGATTCTGCCCAGGCACGCCTCAGTACATCTGCCTTGCGAAAAAATGCCCGCATTTAGGATACACAGACGCAGATGAAAAAGATTACAGGCAATTCTACAAGGCGTGTAAGAACAAAAAATAATTTGTTCTTTTAACTTGCTTCGCTCGCGCATAGCCTTTTGCACTGCAAAGCTTTATAAAACCCAGAAACATTAAATGTTTTTTGAATGACAGAGTTTGATGAATTAGAACAGGAATATAAGTCTGGAAAACTTGACCAGATAAAGAGCGATTTAGAGGCTTTCATCAAAAAGCATGATATGGAGATAAAAAGGTTTGTCCAGAAGCTTAATTCTAAAATGCACCATAAAATCAGCATTGATCAGGGGATAAGATGGTATCTTACACTCAATCAGAGCATAAACCATACGAATGAAAGTAAGGACCAGGTTGAAGAAATTAAAAAAGAGATTTGGTACAGGTGTGAAGAAGGCGTAAAAAAACCAATAGAAGAGATAGCAAAAGACTGGATAGCCAAGCATGCAGCAGGCTGGAGAAACCATAGGATCCTGCAGACAATATATGTCTATGCGCGAGAAAGCGAAAAGTATCTTGCTTTGTTGGAATGATTATGTTCTGAGAACTATTTCTTCTTGTACATCCTTAATATTTCTTTCACAGTCGTTGCCTGCTCAGGACTTTTATCTGTCCTGTAGCGGATAAGCCTGGGGAACCTTAATGCCAATCCTTCTGCAGAATGTATTGGGCTTTTTGTTATCTCTGCTCCAAGGACTTCTACAACAACTGCTGGCGTGAACCAGAAGTCAGGCTTCATCTCTTTTTTTGCATTGACTCTTGCATGCTTGTGCTGTATCAAGTATCTCTTGAATTTAGACGGCAGTTCATTGATCTGCTTGTCTGTGAATCCAGAGCCGAGCTTGCAGAATGTGTCAAACTCATCTTTCTCTTTATTGTAAGCAGCACAGAGTAATGCTCCGTATTTTCCTGCTCTTTTTCCCTTGCCTGCGAATGCTCCCACAACAACTAAGTCAAATGTGTCCCGCAGGCCTTTTATGTATTCTGGCTTCCATTTTATCCAGAGCCATCCTCTTGTTCCTGCTTTGTAGATGCTTCCATGGGAATAGCTTTTTGCAATGATTCCTTCTCCGCCTCTTGAGATTGATTTGTTGAAGAAATCCTCAATCACATCAAGCTTGTCTGTCACAACTCTTTTGACGAACTGCAGGCTTTTTGTCTCGTGCAATATTTTCGCAAGCGCTTTCTGCCTTACAGGAAGGTCTTGCCTTATGTATGATTTTCCATTCAGATAAAGAAGATCAAAAAGATATAGGCAGACTGGGATTTTTTTGATGTATGCATCAACATCATATTTTCTTCGTCTCTGCATTAGCACTTGAAACGGCAAAAGATTTCCTTTTGCATCAATCGCGACACACTCTCCCTCAACAATAAAGCTTTTCGCACGAACATTTTTCTTTATCTGTTCTGCAACATCGGGGAATTGTGCTGTTATGTTTTCCATTCTTCTTGAGAATATGGTTAACT
Source organism: uncultured Methanosarcinales archaeon (assembly GCA_964354285.1). Classification (GTDB taxonomy): domain Archaea; phylum Nanobdellota; class Nanobdellia; order Woesearchaeales; family ARS49; genus JAWABT01. The sequence continues at coordinate 26,663 of CAYGYR010000009.1, forward strand.
TTCCTTTCTGCATGTGAGCCTGCATCCTTTCTCCGTCATATTTTTCTTCTGTATCGATTAGGCCAGGCATTTTTTCCTGTATCATTGTTATTTTCGATACTCTCTGCGCAAGCATCATCTGTATTGGCCTTCCGACCATGACTCCTATGTTGTCAATGCTTTTAAGGCCTTTTGTCGCGATTGTTTTTGCTATGATTCCAACATCAGGGCAGGTGTGGTATGCCTGCTCCAGCCTTGCCTTGTTTTCTTTTGTTCCTGTGAAAGCGATTGATAATGAGTCAATGACAGTCATGTCTCCGACACCCAGCCTTAATGTTCCGAGAACCATTCTTGCGATGTATCTTGCTTCGAGAGGAGCTGAGTTTTTTAATAATCCTGCAAGTATCTTTGTTTTTGTGTCCTGGCTTCCTGTTCCTGATGATTGCGCTATCTTGTGCAGGCCGTCAAAGACTTCTTTCACGCTAAGGTCTTTTCGTTTTCTTCCGCATAAAGCCTCTGCAACAATGCCGACATCTCCTTTTTGCTTGAAGGCTTTCTTAGTTTCCTCATCTGTGCTTCCAGATGCCAGTGCAATAGCTCTCAAGACCATCTTGTCAGCCATTCCTAAGTTTACATCATCATATTCAGTAGCAATTCTTCCTGTTGTGAGATAAACAACTTGTTCGATTTCTGATTTTGGTGTTTTCTTGAAGAAGTCAGAGAGTATTTTTCTCATTGCGTTTCCAGAAGTGATTTTTTCAAGCTCCTGAAAGACATTTGCGAGTTTTGCAAACAGCATCTTAAAATTTCCTTCCCAAGGCCTGGAATTTCCTTATGTGCATCAGGTTTTTGATTATGTCTTTCGTTTTGTATGCTTTTATGTCAGCATAATTGTATCTCATAATGGCTTTGGAGTCAAGCACTGTTCCGCGCTCATAGCAGTTCTTTGTCAGGCAAGCATATAGATAGTGATGCCCCTGGAATGGTGTTTTTGCAATGACAGCATATTCATGGCCGTCTTTTGCTGGCCAGATTGTCTGCCCTTTGTCAAGGATGTCTGATTCTGCATCAACAATCAAATCAGTCTTGAGAACTTTTTTTCTTGAGAATTCCTTGTAGAACTTTGGCGCTGCTTTTTTCAAGGCATGCTTGTATGTATTATTCAGTTTTGCAGTTGCAGTGCAGTTTTTTGAGCATGGCGTGTGGAATACAAAAGGGAATCTTCTTGCAGAGTCATGCAGTTTCTTGTAATATTCATAGCAGGTGTATTTTTCTTTCAAATAATTCAGATTATGCTCTTTTATGAAGTTTTCCACGCAGCAGTCAGGGTATCCATAGAGTTTTCCTGCGATCCTGTCTGCTTTGTCATGGTTCTGCATAGTCACGTATTTTACATATTCCTTGAACTGCTTCAGGCCGTGATAGCAGTTGAAGAGGTCATACCCAATCCACACTCCGTTGAAGCTCCAGTATATCTTGTTTTTTTCGATTTTTGAGATCTCTTCAAATGAGCGGGCTTTTGATGCTACAAAAACAATGTCTTTTAGGTGCTGCTCAAATCTGTATTTCTCTCCGAGATTCATTGAGTCTATTTTCAGGGCGGCAAATGCTGCTGGCTTGACTCCTGCTGCAAAGAGAATAAGTTTCAATCTGTCGCTGTCAATAAATCCGTGCGCAATCTCTGCAAATGTTGAAAGCCCTTTTTGAACCAATCATACACCTCTTTAATTAGAATACTAGAATAATTACTATAAAAATGTTGTGATGATTTACAGTCCTTTAACCAGTTCTCTCAAAGCTTTTTCAGGATTTTTTGCTTTTGCAACAGCAGATGACACCAGGACTCCTTTTGCGCCGAGCTTTATTGCTTTTTTTACATCTTCTTTTGTGTGTATTCCCGCTCCGCAGAGGACTGGAATCTTGACTGCTTTCACAGTATCTGATATCAAGCTCGGTTTTGCAGTAGAAACAGATATTTTTCCTCCAATCAGTTCTTTTGGCTCGACTGCGATAAAATCAGGCTTGAACTTCTCGATTTCTTTTGCTCTTTTTGTTGTTGTGCAGCATGCGATTGTTTTAATTTTATTTTTGTGAGCTAGTTTTATCATTGATGCAATGAAGCTGTTAGATATTGGATTGTCAGAATGATTCAGCAGTGTTCCTTTTGCTCCTTTTAATTGGGTTTTACTATTAATATACTGCAAATAGACAGGTATTTTGACTTTAGAGGCAATAGAAACATCTTTTGGCAGCACTGCAATTATGATTTTTGCTTGCTTTGCAGCTTTTTCGCAGGCTTTTGCCAGCTCTAAAACATTTTCTGCTTTCTTGAAATTAATTACAACTAGCGGTTTCATCTCATCCTCTTTTATCTAACTCAGAATATCTATCTTTATATACTTTATTCTTTTAATCCAGCATAATGAAAGCTATAATAATAGCAATATTGCTTGCATTGATAGTCTTAGTCAGCAGTCAAGAGCTAAGCTATGATTCAGGCCTTGCCATAAATCCAGATTATGTTCTTGATTCAGCAGGGATTGACAAGGATAATTACGTTCAGCAGTTGAATGCAGAATTAAAATCAACAAAAGATTACTGGGCAAAAGGAGACAGTTACCTTGCTCTCGCCAGATTAGAAAACAAGACAGAATACTATAAGTTAGCTTGTGATAATTTCCTGAAATATTCTCCTAAATCAACAGAGGAAAATGCAATTCTTTACGAGACTCTTGCAAGCCTTAACTGCAGGGGAACAAGGATTCATGACTTGAGGGAAGCTGCGCATCATTGGAAGATTCTTGGGGTTTATTGGCGTGCTGAAATTCTTGACAAGATGGCAGACAACAAAAAAGGATCTTTCAAATTCGAGACTTCAAGCATAGCGCCAAAACTAGACTTATCATCTGCATCAAAAATAATAATTGGCAAAACAAAAATCGAAGTGAAGGATGGAGACAAAATAATAACTCAGGTTGACCGTGTTTTCAGGGACTGGCTTGGAGTGCAGTTGAGTCAGAATCCTTTCAGGGGAAATATCTTGAAGACATTTTCAGAGAGGTTGACATATTCAAAAGAAGAATTAAGAGAAGATATTGGCTGGCATGAAGGCGGAAGATTAATTGATTTGAAAGAGACAGTGGATGTAAAGCATAGCACAGCAGTCGGCACCTTGGTTGCAAAGAAAGGCAGCAAATGGTATGCTCCTGATGAGAATGGAATCTTCAGGTTTGAAGTTCCTTTGGATAAAGTCTCTTATCCTACAACAAGATTCCTTTCAAATAGTTTAGCAGTTATTGTTGATTCTCATGGTGTCAACATGCTTGTTGAGCAGGCCATTAGAAGCAAAGCTAATGTTGTAATGGCTTGCTGTGATTCCCCTGGAAAAATAAAAGCAGCAGAATATCTGTCTGGCAAAGGAATCAAGACAATTTGCTTCACAGATCTTAATCTTTATCTTGCTCTTGGAAGTGATTCAAAAATAATCGGCAGCCCATCTTTTGAATTCAAGGATGGAAAACTGATTTATGGAGACAGGCCAATTGAAATCAAGAGAAATGAAAAGATTGTTGTCACAAATGCAGATATTGGAAAGACTTATGCAATATGGTACTACACAACACCTTACTTGTATTTCAGTGAGATAAACAAAACATTCCCTCTTAATATGTTTGTTGTTACTGTTGATGATTTCAACCAGACAGATAAAGTCTATGACAAAGCAAGAAAAATAACTGCAAACATTGTTGCCTCAAGAGTATTCAATAAGTATGACTACGAGCAGGCAAAAGAATGGCTTGAAGAATCAGAAGAGCATAAATTAATCTTGTTCCACTCAACTTCTTATCCTTATGGTGTATTAATTTCTCAGGAATTTCCAGAACAGACTGGGTTTGATGACCCTAATGTCAATTCTTAGAATTTTACTCCTTTTGCGTTTTCACAATAATATGCTGTAATATCGAAACGATCCAGGTTCAAGTTAAGTTCTTTTCTTAACCAGTAGATTTCGCGAAATATTACGCATTCACTTGCTGTGAAGGCTTCTGGCATGTCTTGTGGAGGATTATTTTGTTCCATCACTTTCTGCAGTGTTTCTTTTGGGATTCTGATTTGCACTCCTTGCCCTGTTACTTCAGAATCAAAGCTGAGCATTATCACGCCAAGGCCAGCTAATGCAATAACAGCCAATAAAAGAATATGTGTATCCATAAGCATCACCTTTTTTTAGAAGAATAAGGTATTAGTATATATAAAATTAACTAAAAAAATAAAGTATTAAGTAATATTTTCATTTGGTGCTTCTAATATTGAGTAAAATTGGTGAAATGAAGGGATTTTTCCTTCCATGAAGATATCTGAGTAAAAGTTTCCTGCGGGGCGCGTGTCTTGCATTTTAAGATTTCCTGTGCCTGATGATACTTTTTTGTTGCTGCTGGAGAACTTGTAGCTTGTGTTGTAGCTGTGCATGCTCATGAAGCATCCCTTGAAATCATTTGCCCTGCAGAAAGCTTCAAGCCCTGTTTCTGCAAAATCGACAATCTTGCTGCAGTGCAGGATTGGGTTCATTGCAAGAGATAATTCTGTGCTGTTGCATGCAAGAAACCTATCTTTTTTTTCATTATAAGTTTCAAAAGCAAGGACAAAACCAGCTCTATGTTTTTTGTTCTGGTCTATCTGCTGGTTGATGTCAAATATGTATACTCCATTGTCTGTGATTAATTGCGGCAGGCCATATGCATTGCCGAGGTGCCCTTGGTCTTCATAGATTCCTATGCAGCATCCGCCGTCATTTCCAAACCGAACATCGAGAGGTGATTTTGCAGATAGTTCCATTGAATAAGTCAGCAATCTGTTTTTCTTCATCTTAGAAGACATGTCTTGATGGAGTTCGTGTATTTTAACGATTTCAATAACTGTCTCCCTCAAGCTTATCAGTTCTGATTTTATTTCGCTTGATATGCACGAATGTTTGCATAATTCATTCAAATCCCAATTGCGAAGGGTTTCATAGTTTTGAAGCGTATACTCAGGATACTGGGACATGAATGCATCAGGCATCTGCTCCACATAGCTTATCAAGCAAGTGCTCAATTGCTTGAAATCATTTTCAGCTCTTTCAGGGCTTGTTTTTTCAGAGAAAGCAGTAAAGAAATCTTTTTTAGCTGTTTCTAAGACACATGCCATCTTTGTTCGCACAGGTTCTAATGATTCTTCAAAAGTTGGCGGCTTTGATGGGTTGTGGTCTATTACAAGAGTTTTGTCATACACGAAGCTTGGCTGCGGCTGAGTGTGAGGATTTTTTTCCTTTCTGAACTCACTTAAATTGCCGTTTGCCTCTGCAACAAGCAGTTCGCCATACAGGTCTGCTTGTGGAGATGCATTGAACAAGAATGCTCTTTTTGAGTCCTTGAGCCAATCTTTCACTTTATCCTGAACTTCTTCTGGCTGCTGCAGGAATTCCTCAAGAAAAAGCAGTTTCTTTCCTAAAGAATACGCAATATCTTTAGCAAATCCTATGCAATTGAAGTTTTCATAGACTTTGCATATCTGCTCTTTGATAAAAGCATCATCAATTGATAATAATGCTTTTTTAGTCTGTTTATCGCAAATATTCTTTTTCTGCAATTCAAACAGCATATCAGATTCGTTCATGCCAAAGAATATATTCTCGAGTTTTAAATAAATTGCGATATTCTGGCGCATCATATTTTAAATCGCTGGAGCAACTAAAGAAACATTTATATACCCAATTTAAAAAGATAGAGAGCTAATGATACAGAACTTCCTTTACGCATTGACCGCAACAGTACTTGTCAGTATCCTGTCTTTTGTTGGCGTATTGACTCTTTTCCTTAACAGGCCACTGCTTGAGAAGATTGTCATGGTTCTTGTGAGCTTTGCAGCAGGCGCCCTGATTGGAAGCTCTTTTTTTCATCTTCTTCCTGAAGCTCTTGAGGAAGGCGGCCCTGTTTTTTTCATGGTCATCATTGGAATCATTGTTTTTTTCATTATCGAGACATACCTGCACTGGTATCACTGCCATGCAGGCCATATTCATAAGCACGGCCACAAGCATAAATGTCCTATAAAACCAATGGGTTACCTTAATCTTTTTGGTGACGCTGTTCATAACTTTGTTGACGGAATGATTGTTGCCTCTGCATTCATGGTAGACCTTAGGCTTGGGGCAATAACCACAATGGCAGTCATCTTCCATGAGATTCCGCAGGAGATAGGCGATTTTGGCGTCCTTATTTACAGCGGCTTCACAAGAGGGAAAGCATTGCTCTTTAATTTCCTTTCAGCGCTCACTGCAGTCTTTGGCGTGGTTGCAACATACCTTTTTGCCGCGAATGTCGACAATGTTACCCCATATCTTATTCCTTTTGCAGCAGGCGGTTTCCTTTACATAGCCATGGTTGATCTGATGGCAGAGATTAAAGAAGAGGAAGACATCCGCAAAGTCACGCTGCAGGTATTCATCTTCATTGCAGGCATCGGCCTCGCATGGCTTTTGAGATATTGGTTTGTGTATTAAAGAGGTGACATCATACCAGGTTACATGTTTCCAGGGCAGGCAGTCACGGTAGCAGGCCCGTTGACCAAGCCGCTTAAAACGCGTTCTACTGAGCATATTTTTGAGGCACTAGGCCGTGTCGCGCGAAAGTATAACCCTAACTCTGACTTAGTTGAAAGGGTTCTTGGCGACAATCCTGATGTCCAACTCACTCCTGCAGAACTGCAAGCATCTCTCTGCGCCACAAGCGTGGCTAAAGCAAAACTTGCAGAAGAAAAAGGAATCAAGTGCGATGTTTGCATGGGTGATTCTGCTGGCGAGGGCTCTATGCTTCCTTATGCAGGCATTGTCTCCAGCATTGATGAAGCGATTGACTTGATGTACCAGCGCGGCAAGCATACTGGAGATTGCAAGCCAAAGGATGAAAAGCCGACTGAAAAAGTTTCTTCTAATCTTGTTGTCATTGTCAAGGCGCCTCTTGGCCTGATTGAAGAGGCAATAGCGCGCATTCCAAAAGAGCTTGGCTATGCTGGAGTTAACAAGATTAATCCAGACCAGCAGATTGGCATTAGTGGAAATATTCCTGCTCTTGATTCTGCTGTGAACTATCTTATCAGCAAAGGCATTCCTGAGAGATACTGCATATCTGTCCCAGTTGATTCTCCTGTGCACAGCCCCTTGATGAAGCCAGCTGAAGAAAAGATGCGGGAAGTTGTTGGGAATATTAAGTTCAATCCTCCGTCAAAGCCTGTCATCATGATGTATTCTGGCAAGCAGGAAACAGACCCGAACAGGATCAAGGACTGCTTCACCAGCTTGATAAGCTCTCCTGCAAATCTAGACAGGGGAATTGATGCAGCAACAAAAATAGGGATAAGGAAGTTTATTGTTGCGACTGTCTGCAGGATTTTCCCTAAATTATTAAAAAGAAGAAAAGATGTTGAAGTGATTGAGGATTAGGATTTCTTCAGTGCAGAATCAATATTTGTTTTCAACTTAATCAAAGCATTACTGAGCTCTCTTGCTTAAGTTTATCATCGCTTTTGTCATGCTCATCATTATACTTCTGAATATCTTTGTATAAATCCTTTGCCTCCAGAATCTTGCTCAGGCACTCTGCTTCCTCTTTCTCAATCTCAGGCTTGTATTTTGGCTTGAAATTTATCCGCCACTGGGCGACTGCGCGCAAAGCAATCATGGCTTCTTCGACCTTTTGCCTAAGCCCGCTGTCTGCAGGCTTGCTCCTTGCCTCTGCACTTTGATAAAGCTGAAGAACTTTTTCTTTCGAACAGCCGTCTGCACTTATTTCTGTAAACACCCGCTGCATATAGCTTATCAGCTCTAAATCATCTGGACTAACTTCTCTTCCTGTATAGTTCTTAGGCTGCCCCATATCAGTTAAATAGAAAAAGTTAGCAGTATTTAAGTTTGTGTCTTCTACGCCTTCTTCAACGCACAATCAATATTTGTTTTCAATGCTGCTTCTGGCAGGGATCCTGTCCACCTATCTATCTCTGTTCCCTTGCTGAATACGATTATGCAAGGTATTCCCTGGACCATGTATTCCTCTGCCAGCTCTGTTTCTTTTTCAACATTCACTTTTGCGAACAGTGCTTTTCCTTTGTAGTCTTTGCTGACTTTCTCAAAGACTGGCTTGAGCATCTGGCATGGTCCGCACCAGGACGCGTAATAATCTACAACTACCGGAATTTTACTTTCAAGGACTTCTTTTTTAAAATTATTCTTGTTTACTTCAAGCACCATATTGCACCTCAGTTCTTGCATTTACCCAATCAGGATATTTAATTTTATGATATCCTGTTGTTGGCTTTTTCCCTTTCTTTATCCAACCATAAACTGTATCTTTTGATAATTTTAAAGATTTTGAAATTTCAAATAGGGATTTATTCTTAAAATTATATAAATTTAACGCTTTTTGGTGTTTCTGAACCCGCGCACGTCTTTTCCTACACAGTAAATCCAAGAAGCGCGAAACAAGATATGTCGCTTCACGTTTCTGGTTGCAATATGCAAATCCTATTTTACAGTAAGAATAAGCTGATTCAAGTTTGGTAGATACTGCAATATGAATTATTTGCCTCATCTGTCCATTTATAAGTATTTTTTCTGAAAATATTCTGTTTACCGCAACACCAAAACAAGAAAACATTTCTTTTAGCTGATTAGCAAAAACTAAACCAGAATCTGCAAAGGATTCATGCTTATGAAATTCTATATCATTTATACCAACTGCATTGTAAGGCAATTTTCCCTTCCTCTGTAATAAATGAATAGTAACTTTCGGACCGTCTCCGCCAAGATATCCGCTTAAAAATTCTTTCTTAATTTCTGCAGATGCATCAAGAATCCATTGGGGGATAAGATACTTTTGTTTCACTTTATTGCCAACAGGCACCCCTAATGCCTTAAACAATAACCATAACGCAGTCGAGCAGCATTTGACTCTATATGAATGCATCCAAAACTCACGATTATTTATTTTATTTTTAGTTGTTCTTTCAGTTATATGCGTTTTAAAACCCAACAATTTCAAATCTTGAACAACCTCAGCAACATCATTTTTCTGCCCCACTGTGAAGCTTATTTCTCTATAATCATTATTCTTATTGATATACAAAGTCCCATCACTAAAAAGTGCGCCCATTAGCCTAGTAATTACTGACAATCGTGGGTCATTGGAAAATAAAGGTAATAATTTATTGTATTGCAACTCAGCCAAATAATTATAAACTTTCATTTTGGCATATGCAGAATTAGTTATTTCATTCTCTGACAAGATTATCTTTAACATAATCTAAAATAATATTAATAACTCATTTAAATACTTCACGCGCAGTTGTCCAGTGGCTTGTGGTTATGGAAACATTTAAAAAGTTCATGGTATTTATTAACAGTATAGGGGGTAATTAAAATGGCTGGCACTGATATAAATACTGTTGTTGAAAATACTATACGAAGCTGTTTGAGTAAGATAGGTGTTGATCCTGATTGGTGCGATATACGAAGATATTTGAGTAAACTGGGTTTAAATTTTGATCCTGCTTATTTGAGTAGACTGGGTTTTGATCTTGGTCCGAGGAATGTATGCGCTGTGGAAAATGTAGAAAACAGCATAGCAGAAATTGTTTATGACCCGAGTGAGGAGTTAGAGGCGAGGAAAGAATTAGTATTCCAGAAAATTAGAGGTGCAATCCAAGACAGGGATTATAAAACAGCGTGTGTATACATGAATGAAGGGATTGACAGCAAAACCATATCCTGTGATGGTGAGGATTCAGACTGGTTTGGTTTTATTAGTAGTTTATTTGATCATTATCTGAGTATTGCTGAGCCATTTATAAGCGACTTCATAGGCAGGATTGAAAGAAAAGAGGTATCTACTAAACTACCGCTCTCAGGGTGTTATGAGATGTTAGCCAGTTCACTGCTAGCAAAGAAAAGAAAGGATGAGGCAGTGGCTGCAATTGATAAAGCAATTAAAGCTGCAGACAATCCTGAACTTATGGAACACTATAGGTCTTTGAAGGACATTTATTCGCAGCTTTAATTTTATATTTTTTTTCAAAACGTAGTATAAAGATAATTTTCAAAGCGTTTCAGATAAATACTTATATCAAAAATGAATTATGGGATAGTATGGTATTTGTAAAGAAAATAATTGGAAAAATTCTTGTAAACAAAAATGGAGAAATATTTGAAAACCAAAAAGAAGGCTTGGCTGCACTTGAACAGGACGAGGCACGTTACGTCGATTACCAGGACTTAATAATTTATTCAGAATATGATTTTAAAGATTGTTTTAAGCATCATGTTAAAGGTATCGCAAGAAAAGATCGCCCAAATGACAGTTATACAGTCCTGGCTCCGGCTGACGAATCAGAAATAACAGAAGAAGGATTCAAAATAATGTATGAAGCAATTCTCAAAAGTGTGGATGTGCAATCAGAAAAAAAAGGTCCAGTAAAGGTATATAAAATTGAATTTAAGTTTAACCTGGATGAATATAGAGGATATGAGTTTAAGAACAACAACTGCCAGGATTATGATAATACCCAACCAATAAAACTTCTCTGTGGCGACATGCATATAATGATGCTTAAGGATCTTAAAAAAGTCAGCGGCACATACCTGCTGTTAGAAAAAGAAGTTCAGGATATCATATCTTATTACAATGCAAGCTTATTGCCAAATTCCGCTTACAAAATTAGAGCACTTTGGATAATAGGCCACTCTGATTTGCGTTCAAAATGGAATTAGAAATCTGTTTCGTTATTAATATTGTTTATGCGCGTGGCATATTCATCTGAAACTGCTTTTGCCAAGTTATACGACTCAGCAGCATACCCTTTTCTGAAGGTTTTTTCAAGCTGTTTATCATTAAACAGTCTTTGTTCAATTGAAACATGCCTTTCGGAATTCAGAATTATGCTTGTCCAATCACAATCTTTTGGTTGCGCGCTTGCAGGATATTTGGCTCTTAATTCATCAACCAGGGATTTAAGGCCTGCAACACAGTGGTTCTCAATTCTCTTAACGATTTGAGAACTGTAATCTCTGCTGATAAATGCAACAAGATCTGCTCCGGTTAGAACCTTCTGAACAATTGGCCTGTGATCTGCATAGATATCTTCCCAGTTCAAATCTCCCCAGCCATTCATGAAGGATATACAGTCTTTTCCGATTATAAAGCTTCCTGTTTGTACGGTCATATAATTTATTAAAAGCAGGCCATTTAAAAAGCTTATGGTTTTTGTCACTTAATAATGATTACTATTGCAGTTATCTCTTTTTCAAAAGTGGATTTAGTTAGTTCTAGCATGGTGCTCCCTTACTGATTTTATCAAGTATTTTCTTGGGTTACCATCAAGGTCTGTGAAATCATCGCATGCATCCTTGATTAGTTTTGAGGCGCTTCTTCCGAAGGCAACTACCTCTACCCTGCAGCCCATTGCTCTTTTCAGGTGCTCAGCTAATGGCTGGAAGTCCCCGTCGCCTGAGACAAGGACAACTGTATCAAGTTTTGGAGCTAGTTCTATTGCATCCATTGCTATTCCGACATCCCAATCTCCTTTCTTTGCTCCGCCTGCAAATATCTGCAAGTCCTTGCCCTTGACCTCATATCCGATGTTTGTCAGGGCGTCATAGAATGCTTCTCGCGTTATGTCTTCTGTTTTCACGACATATGCTATTGCCCTTATGAGTGTCCTTCCTTTTACAGCTGCCTCTAGGATTGTTTTGAAGTTTGCTTTTGCGCTGTACATGAATCTTGCGCTGTAGAACATGTTTTGCACGTCAACAAAAACACCGACTCTCTGTGCTTTTGGTGACTTTAGCTTTACATCAGATCTTGCTCTTGGAGCTCTCTGCTCGCTATACATTCTGCGCTCTCTGTTCTCGCTTGGAGCTCTTTGCGCCCTATGCTCAATATGCTCTCTTGGTTCAATTGTTTCTTTTTGTTCGATTGTTTCCATAAGTTTCACCTTTTTGTTCAAATAATTTTTTTTATTTTATTTTGTTTATACAATACTCAAATCCGCAGTTGCTGCACCTGAAGCATCCTTTCTCTTCATTGAATTCTAAAGTTGGTTTCATGCACTTAGGGCATCTCTGCTTCTGTATTGGTTTTTCTAATTCTTTTTTCTCCATGAATCTTTTCAGTTTTTCTTCAATATCTTTTTTCCACTCTTCAAATACCTTGTCCATTATTTATTGCTCAGAATGTAGAGTATAAAAATGTTATTGTTTCAAAGTTTATTGCTTCTTCTGTCTCTTATTAAAGTTGTCAAGAAGCCTGTCAATGTTTCTTTTGTCTTTTGTGCTCCAGAGAGTCAGTTGTGAAGGCGCTTTTGAGCTGCTGCCCTGTGCTGTGCTTCCTTTGCAGGGTGTTGTTTGCTGAGTATAGCTTGCACCTTGAGTGTTTGGCGCTGGTGCAGGCGCTTGCATTGTTGGCTTGGTTGGCTTATCTTGTTTTTTCCTGTATCTGTCCATAAGCTCGTCCAGCTTGTCAATTCCCACATCAACATCATCCCGCCTGTCCGGGGGATATTTGTAGTTGCACATCTGATCCCTGATTACGTATAGTAAGTCGCAATAGAAATCAAGCTTCTTATAAATCTCTGCTTGGGAAGCATCAGCAGACTCCATTATTCTTGCTTCAGTTCTTGCTTTTTCATAAACATTATTCACGAAATTGATAGTAATCATCGCTTCTGCGCTGACTGCCTTGCCAACAAGCTCTTCAAGCCTTTTGCGCTCTATTTGTTCATCTTCTATGAATGTTTTTGCTTCTTCAATATCAAGTCCTACCATATTTATCCTCACCCACCAAAGTTTTATCTGTGTTTAGAATAAAGACTATAAAAAGTTTGTGCTTCTCCTACTGCAGTATTTCCTCAAGAACAAGCACTATTTTCTTGCCATTAAGGTTTGCTTTCCTGACAGCTTTCTTGACCAGCGCTCTTAGGCCTTCAAAAGTCTCGTGCTCATATGCCTGTTTTAGGACTCCATTTGGCTTTGTCAGGTATTTTGTGCAGTTGCGTGCTGCGTTAACAGAAGACTCTCCATCAAGGCCTGTGTGTAAAATCTCTTTATAGATTAGTAAAACAGAAGGTTTTTTAGGAAGACCCACCATTTTGCCATATCCTTTGTCCAAATAATTTTCAATAGAATCTTTAACAACATTTTTAAGGTCTGCAAAAGTATCTGCCTCAGCAATCATAGTTCCGCCATCATTTTTAGCATCTCTATGTTTGCATACTGCCACGTAAGCATTATCTTCAAAAGATACATTAAAACGCAGGTCTACCATAGGATAACTATATTGTTTGCTAAGTATATAAAGTTTGTGACTAATATCTTCTGTATGCATTTTCAAACCTCCTTTCGTAATCCCTCAAATGTTTTCCTGTTCCTCTTAGGTATACGTGCAAAAGTAATTCCGGTATTTTGAGATCTTCACTTAGGCTAGTTATGGTTTGCCTAACAACGCCCCAAGATGCTTTTTTTTCAGTTCCTTTTTGCTGTTTGCACAAAGGTATTTTTCTTATGCAAATTTCTTGTATAACATAATATACTGTCAATCCATGTGAATGCTTGTTTTCGGAATCAGAGACGTATGCGTTGGGATCAAAAAGCTTAACTACACTAAGCACTTTCTGCTTCAATTCGCGTAAAGGAATATTTCTCTGCAGAACAGTACTTTTACTTAAGCGTTCCGCCATTTCCTCCAAACTCTCTTCTGCCATAAATCATCTCTGTCTAACTATCTCTGTAAATACTGTGAAACATACTCTTTTGCTTCCTGAATAAGCTCCGGATGCGTGACATAAAGAGCTGTTCCGCCTGCAACTATTGCTGTGAGCGCCAGTGCTCCTGCCATGATTGCTTTTTTTACTAATCCGGGGCCATTTTCTTTTGTCTGTCTTTTCCTTGCGTGTTTAGCATCATGATATTCTTTTTCAGGCACTGCTCTTGTGTAGTGCGTAAAGACTTTGTTGATGTATTTTTCCTTGTTCATCTTGTTCTGTTTTAGAATGCCCAGTATTTTTTCAGGCGCATTTCCATTTTTAACTGCGCATAGGTCATCTATGCAGTCTGAGAATGACATGTATCTCTTGCTTTTGTCTAATGTTACCCTGTTTTTTTTCGGGTCAAACTTGTAATCTCTCCACATCATTCCTGCAAGCACAAGGTCAAGCCAGTTCTGCACTTTCTTTTTTGTTCTTTTGCCATCAAATTCATTGTTCAGGTATTTCTGGAACTGTGCTGTCTCGCTCGGCCTGAGAGTCTTTTGTGTGCCGTGTGCAAGGTTTGTCAGCATTGTAAACTCAGGTGTCTGGTCATCAGCAGGTATTGCCTGGTGCGCATGCATTCCAGTCAGATAATAATATAGTGTTGCGCCAGTTGAATAAATATCACTCTGCCAGCTTCTTGCCTGTGTTTCAGAGTACATTGCTGCCAGAGCATCTTCTGGAGCCATGAATTCAGGTGTTCCAAGAAGTACTCCTGGCATTGTTTCATGTGTCTTCCTGTTCTTTCTCATTGTCTTGATTAATCCTGTATCTGTAAGCTTTGCGCAGATCCTGTATTTGTCTCCGTTCCTGTCAGCGTATTCTTTTTTCATTTCTTCAGGCATATCTCCATTTGCCTTGAAAAGCAGTACATTGTCTGGCTTTATGTCCCTGTGGATTATTCCTGCTGGAAAAAGCGCTTCATCGCAGCATTTCAGGACTTGTTCAGTTACTCCTATCCAGTCTCTTAGCCCCATTCTTGCTTTTGTTGTTTTTGGAAGCACATCAACATACTCAAGAACTGAATAATACCAGTCTCCTCCGCTTCCATTCTTTAGCCTGCCGTGCGCAAACATGTATGCAAGGTTTGGGTGCAATAATCCCTGCATGATTGCTTCTCTTTTTGGGAGGTGTTCTGTGTTTTTGTCTTTGACCTGGCAGAATTTCACAAGGCAGTTTCCATTCGGGAAAAGATGGCCTATCTGCTGTTTGACATATTCTTTAATTTCATCAGGGGATTTTGCGTTTGCAATCTTTCTTATGTCATATTTCTTTTGCGCTATCAGGTCTACAAGGCTTTTTTCAGTGTGCTGCTCCTTATTGATGTCTTTCCTGGCTTTTTCATATGCCTGGAGCATTATCCATGCATGCACCTGGTTTGTGTATATCTCTTCCGGTATCCTTCCAAAGACAAGAGCTCCCTGCCCTCCGCTGTCAAGGTATTCAAAGCACTGTGTTTTTGGGTCATAATTCAGTGCGAATTTTGTATCAAGAACTTTATCGTTCAATACAGGCGCGTTTCCATCCTTCAGCTCAACAACCTCAAGAACCTGTTCAGCAAACTTCTTTATCCTTCCTGCAAGGCCCAGTGCAAGCTCATCAGCCTCATCAGCAGGCATGTACACAGTATCTGCTATGAACGTCTTTGACTTTTTAATGTCCTTTGCAGCATTCTCTAGGTTAATCTCAATCACTTCCCAGGTTGATGTGTGTTTGCTCATTTTCTTAACAGCCTCATCAATGCATACTCAACTGCATGGCTTTTGTTCCTGTAAAGGCCTTCCTTTAGCTTTTCCTCTATCAAAGCAATGATTTCATTATCCACTGAGATTGATAGTTTTGTTTTCATTTTATTGCTCTAGCATTCTTTCGTCTTTATCATCATCTTCATCTTCTTCTTGAACAGGTGATTCAGGTTTTTGATATGATTCTTGAAGAGGTGTTTGTGGCACTGATTCTGGTAATATTTGTTTAGGTTCTTCTTGAACAGGAATTGGCTGTTCTGGCTGTTTGTAAGTTTCTTGAACAGCTGGTTGTTCTGGTTCTTTGTATGCTTCTTGAACAAGCGGTTTTGGCATTTGCTCTGGAACTGCTTCAGCATTTGTATCTGCAGGTTTATCAAAAAAGCTGCCCATCTTTTCGTTTAATCTTTGTTTGATGCTTTTTCCGTCTTGCTTCAATTCTTCTGATTGTATCTCTTCTTCTAGAATTTGGCGTAAAGTTTTTTCTTGCGTGGGTGGCAATAGTATTATTTTTCTGCCCTCTTTCACTTGTTTTTCCAGATTCAAGAATGGCTTTGGCTTCTCTGTCATTAAATCAACTTCTTCAGTTAGCGCATCAGTCACTTCACTTGCTTTATTCTCTAACAAATATGCTTTTGCCAGGCCAGTAAATGCATTGACTTGATGCTTGATGAAACGCGTGTCATCCGTGTTGGGATATTGTGCCAGTAAATGCAGTTCATATCGCTTAGAAATCTCGTCTAACACTCCATTTATAGGCAAATTGTGCTGTCGTGCTATCTTGCCAATTTGGCTTATCTTGCCTACTATTTCCTCATCAGTCTGCTTTTCAAACTGTGTTGCCTTATCAAAAAGCGCATCAATTGCGGCTTTAGCATCTGCATTCTTTTCCGTCTTCAAGAACTGCTTTGGCCTCTCTGTCATTAAATCTCTCTCTTCATCTAAATCAGGAGATGCATGCTCTTGATTAAGTGAAATATATTGGCCTATTGGTTGTTTTTCTGCAATGATACTAGACAAATCTCCTTTTTTTTCTATTTTTTCATCAATCTTATTTTTCTTTTCATAGACTGGCAAGGATTTTTCGTTTGGGGAATTAGACCAGTATGTATCTAGATCGTTGAGCGCTCCATTCAGGGCTTTCTGTTTTTCAGTGTTTCTTGCTTCTTTCCAAGCTTTATATTTTTGAAGGCAATATCTTGCGCCCAAGCCCACGAAAGCTCCTAAATAGACAGAGATCGGAATGCCAATCGCTCCGCTCTTCAACGCCAGTGCAGAGAAGAATCCTAAAAGACC
>CAYGYR010000009.1:43609-45958 GCA_964354285.1 uncultured Methanosarcinales archaeon
AGCAATGCATTTAATTTTTCTGCTTGGTCTTGTGTTAATTGGCCTCTGGAAGCATATGTTGAGATGCGTTTTCTTATATCAGATGGATTAGAAGGTTCTTTTGATTCTATTGATTTAAGCAATTCATTAAATATAGTCTCTTGTTCATTTTCAACAACCTTGCCAAGGATTCCAAGCTCTTTTGCTGCGTCTATGCCAAACTTTGACTGGTATTCCTTGATTCTGTTTTCCCAGTTAATTAAATAGTCCATGCGATGGTCAATACGAATTTGCTTGTCATTTTCCAAGCAGTATTTTATTGCCTGTATTACGAATTCTGCATCTTCTTTGTTTTTTGGAGCCGCAGTAGGTTTGTTCTGCAAGTTGAAGAAGCTTACAGCCTCATCCAATAAGGTCATAGGGCCAATTGTAAGCGGAAAATTAGAACGTATTTTATGCGTTTGTTTTAAAAGGGCTATTGCACCTTCTATTCTTTTGTCTTTGTTTAAGTTTTTAAGATGCGTATCTATTTCAGCCACATCATTTGGATAAACCCTATTTTTAATGATCTCACAAAATTTTGTCCAATAGACAGGCAGTCCAGCCTCGTCTTCAATGGCAGTGTAAAGATCTCTTTCTTTTTCCTTTATGGCAGCAATGTCTGCTGGCCTTTCGCTT
This sequence comes from uncultured Methanosarcinales archaeon, assembly GCA_964354285.1. Lineage (GTDB taxonomy): Archaea > Nanobdellota > Nanobdellia > Woesearchaeales > ARS49 > JAWABT01. The sequence goes on from CAYGYR010000009.1 coordinate 44,267, forward strand.
CTTTCTTCAAGAGCAAGATCGCTGACAAGCTCTGACAGCGCTTCAGGCATTGGGAGATTTTTCTCTTTTGCAGCTTTTTCAGCTCTAATGCTTGCCCTCGTATCTGGGAACTTATTTGCATCTCCAAGAATCATCTGATACAGCACGAGCCCAAGACTGTACAAATCTGTTCTTTTGTCAGGATTCTTAAGCTCTTCAATGTTTTTAGGCAGATATTTCAGTGTTCCGGCTATATCTTTTTGAACTGTTCCGTCTACAGTCAATCCTGAAACAATAAGGCCAGTATGCTCATCAACGATTCTGCTAATTCCAAAATCACAGAGCTTGACCTGCTCATCATCACTAATTATGAAATTTTCCGGCTTTATATCCCTATGAATGCATCCCTGGCTGTGAAGAAATTCAATGCTATCTGCCATTTGCATAAAGTATTTGCAGAAATTGCTGGCATTAATTTTTGTGACATCAAGAGCCTGTCCTGGGATATATTCCATAACAAGCATAGGCATTGGCTCCTGGCCGTTTCCTTCTAAACAGACATTCTCGCAAAAATCAAAAACCTGCCTGATATTCGGATGCTTTATTTCAGACATCAGCTTGGCTTCTCTTTTAAGTGCTTTGACAAACTTAGGTTCTTTACAATTTAGGAACTTTAGTGCAACCTCTCGTCCCTGCTCATCAGTTCCTTTGTAAACTGCACCCATTCCGCCTTTGCCAAGCTTTTCGCCAATAGTGTATTTTCTGGTCTGGCCATTATCATCTTCGCCTATCGCAGTCCTGCCAGTAAGAATATTTTCATCTCTTGGCAAGTCATCCAATTTCAGCACACTGTTTTCAAAGTTTGTCATCTTCACTCTTCAGACCTAGTAGTATGGAGTAGTATGTTTTCATACTTTATAAAGCTGGTGGTTTGTTACTATGAACTGGTAGTTACATATATATTCATAAAATGGCAAACAAGTATTCTTTAGTCATAATTCTTCCAGATTTTTCCGACCAGGTATGATTTTATACGAAAGATTTAAATAGTTATACTTATTACGTATCAATTGATACAAAATGGTTACTCAAACGTTAGAATTTAGCGAAACTGAGATGGTGCAGAAAGCAGATCATAAGGTTAAGAGATACCCTAATCTTAACACTGTTTTGATGGTCGAGGATTTTCTCAAAGCACATAGAGATATGCCTATGAAAGTTTCTGATATTAAGAAACAGCTGCCAAAGCAGATAATGCACGGAACATTGAAAGTTATCTTGGAATATCTTTGGAGAAGCGGCAAGATACTTTTTGGGCCAAAAGGCATACAATGGATTTTCTCTGAGCCAGAACATCTCAAGAAAATGTTAGAAAACACATTGGAAGTGTGAAATGTTTTTTGGAAAAGAAATTAGGGTAAGATTGAAGGGACAGGCCCAATGAGCGTACCTTGAACTCAAAAAGCGAGAAGATAAGGAAGCGCAGATTTTGCTTCGTTCCATTCACCGCATTATTGATATTCTCAAAGAAAATCCTCAATTCGGGGATCCTATACGAAAACAGCTTATTCCTCAAAAATTTCTGGAGATGGGAATACAAAACCTCTATCGCGCAGAATTGTCAAACTACTGGAGAATGTTATATACTCTTGAAGGTACTCAGATTGAAATTTTTTGCTTTGTCTTAAGCATTATGGACCATAAAGAATATGA
>CAYGYR010000010.1:0-6557 GCA_964354285.1 uncultured Methanosarcinales archaeon
GTTGTTCCGTCTTTTGTGAGGTTCAGCAGCAGTATTGTTCCGTTGGGGTATGTTAGGTTTGCCAGGACTTTATCAACAGCAATATTGTCTGTTGCATTTGCGCCTATGCTTATTGTTGTGCTGATGTTATAGTTTGTTCCTGCTATTGGCCTTAGGTCAAATACTGCTGGCGGCTGCCCGTCTATTCCTACGAAGAATGTTGTTTCTGTTCTGTTGACATTTCCTGAGGTGTCATTTGCTATGAATGTTACATTGTATCTTCCTATTAGGTTGGGTATTACAAAAGTGTTGTTGTATTTGTTTGTTGTTCCGTCTTTTGTGAGGTTCAGCAGCAGTATTGTTCCGTTGGGGTATGTTATGTTTGCTAGTACTGTGCTTATGTTTATGTTGTCTGTTGCGTTTGCGCCGATTGTTATTGTTGTTGAGACATTATAATTAGTTCCTGCTACTGGCCTTAGGTCAAATACTGCTGGCGGCGCTCCATCTACTCCTACGAAGAATGTTGTCTCAGTTATATTGATATTGCCAAAAGTATCGTTTGCTATGAATGTTATGTTGTATCTTCCAATAAGATTTGGAACAACATAAGTATCCATATAATCATCTCCGTCTCCAACTTTAGCTAAATACAGCTGTGATACTGTTCCATTAGGTAGTGTTATGTTTGCCCTTACTGTGCTCACTCCTGCTACTGCATCTGTTACGTTTGCTTTTATTTGCACAGAATTTGATGTATTGTAAACGCTTCCTGCAATAGGTCTTAGGTCAAATACTGCTGGTGGTGTTGCGTCTATTGTGAAGTTTCTTGTTGCTGATGTGTTTGTGTTTCCTGAGTCATCTATGCATGTTACGTTCCAGTATCTTGTTCCGTCGCTAAATCCGCTGACTGTGCGGTTTACTGCTGTTCCATTCGGGCTTGCTATATTGCTTGCATTGACTGTGCCATTTATTGTTAGGTTGCAGTCCAATGATGTATCAATGCCATTTGTTGCTGTCCAATTGAATATCACTGTCCTGTTTGTTGAATTGTATCCATTTACTGGTGCATTCAGTGCTATGTTTGGCGGCGTCTGGTCTGCATTGACTGTCACGTTTCTTGTTAGAGTTGAATTGAAATTGCCTGCCCTGTCATAGGCAGTTGCATTAAAGTAGTACAAGCCATTAGGCAAGCCTGTGAAGTTTGCAAAATCAGGGCTTGTGTTGGTTGTTGCTGTATTAATCAGCGCAAATGTTGAATTGTACAGCCTTATTGTTATGTTTGCCAGGTTTGCATCTGTTGCAGTAACATTAATCATTACATAGCTTCTGTTGATTGTGGAGCCAGATGTTTCAGTGAAGTTGACATACTGTATTGCAGGATTAGTCCTATCAATAATCAAGAGGCGAGTTTCTGTGACATTTGAGTTGTTGGCATTATCTGTAGCATTGCCGAAATAAGTATAGTTGCCTTCAGTAAGATTTGACTGGTTGCTGATAAACTGCCAGCTATCAGCGCTGTACTTGTTCAGGTTGTATTTGCAGAACTGGGCCATCTCGCTTGAGTTCAAATCTCTGTTCCAGATGCGGACTTCATCAATAGTTCCATTGAAGTAAGAAGTGCCGCTCTGGGTTCCTCCAATTCTTATCATCCCAGTATCATTAAGCACAGTAGTCGCGCTAGTCCTGTTTGCTTCCCGCACGCCATTGACGTAAATCGCAATTTGTCCTGTTACTCTGTTTCTTGTAGCTCCAACGCAGTGCCATACATTGTTATTGATGCTTGTTGTGGAATTAATGGTTTCGCCATCTGCTATTCCAAAAGCAAATTTATTAACAACAAGTGCAGTGCCAAAATCAGCAACCAGGCCTGAAGCTTCATTATCCACTAAGCCAGTGCCTCCCCAAAAGTCAGGGCCTGCTGCTCCTGTCTGGTTTGTCTTGACCCAGAATGCTATTGTGAAGTTTTCCTGGACCATTCGCGTGACATTTGCATGGTCATTTATGCCGTCAAACTGCAGAGCGCGATTATACTTGCCTGTTGTATAGACTGGGCAAGTAGTTCCTGAGCATGTGACATTGTAGTTATATAATGAAACATCTGTGAACTTTGTTGAGTTATCTCCTATAGCAGAGACATTATCAAAGTTAAGCATCAAGACAAGCGAAGAGTCATACACAGAATATCCTGTTCCATTCCAATTAAACAAGAATGAACTCAGGTCAGATGCATTTGTTATGCTCATGTTTATGATGACAGATGTATTTGGTGTGGCTGTGTTATTCGCAGGCGTTGGACTGGTGAAATTAATGCTTGGTGCAAGGCTGTCTATTATGAATATTCTTGTCGCTGTGCTGTTTTTGCCTGTCGTGTCATTTGCAGTTATTCTGATTGTATAATTGCCGTTTTGTGATGTATTGGTGAACAAGTAAGAGTATAGGCTGCTTACATTGCTCATATTGTATAGTGCGCTGGTGCTATCTGGCAGGGTGACATTCAGCTGGACTCTGTCGACTCTAAAATTGTCAGTTATAGTTGCAGTTATGTTGACATTTGCATTTGCCTTGAACTTCTGGCCGCTTGTTGGAGTCAGGATTGTTATTGTTGGAGGAGAATCATACCTGTACCAGTCAAACATTACTTCTTCCTGGGCTGCGTTAGTAACTTGTGTTGTTGTTTCAAGGGGTGATGCTGCGACTGTTGCAAAGCCAGTTCCTGTCCACCTTATTGCTGTTATATCTTCTGCAGTATCTTCTGCAACAATCATTATCTCGTTAGTTGTGGGGTGTGGTGTGAATCTCAGCCCTTCTATGTCATCTGACCCGAAATTTACAGTTTGGGGTGCTTCTGTGCCGAGGTTTGATATTGTCCAGTTGTTTGTGGATTTCGTGAAGTTCAGGTAGCTCATGCTTAGTGCGTTGTTATCAATGAAACCAAACAAGGCTATATTTCCTGATGTGTGCCATGCACAATCCACGTTCGCGTTATTTGTTCCGCTTGTTTCTGTGCTGGGATCTTCTACTGTGCTTGCGGCTACAAATGCTGTTCCGTTCCACATACTTACATTGACGTCATTACCTGTATCCTGCCGTATAAGGCCCACATAGTTTCCTGTGCGGTCTGAACACATTCTAAGGGCTTTAAGTGCGTCGCCGCCGCTCATAGCGATTGTTGATGCTGCACTCCAGTATGGTGATGTAGAATTATATGTTCTCCAGGCAAGGTTTGTTCCTGTGCCGTATCCTACAAGGCCTTCCCCGCTTTGTACTTCCCAGCCAAATGCAAAGTGCGGCACTGTTGCAGATACTGATGCTGTTGTGAGTGTGAAGTTTCTTGCCATGTCAAATGCAGTCCCGTTCCAAGGCACTGCCGCAAGGCCTGTTGTGCTGTTCTGTGCCAGCAGCATTATCTGATTTGTTCCATTTCTCGGCGTAAGGGCTATCCAGTTTATTGGCCCGTTAATTCCTAAGGTCAGGGTTTGTTGCGCAGAATAATTTGTTCCGTTCCATATCCTATACTGTATCTGGTTGTTTGATGCTGATGAGTTCTCGTACACAATAAGCGCATCTCCTGAAAGGTCCATCACCGCAATATCAAATCCCCTGGTTAATGCGTTCGGCACGTCTGCGCTTACTTCCAGCAGGTTGCTCCAGGACTTGTTTGGCAGGAATACCTGTACGTTAACGTCACTTACTATGTCTTCTGATCCCATTATCATCTCGTCCCTTGTTGTGCTTGCTTTAACGACAGTCCAGCTTATGTTTCCACCGACATTCTGTGCGCTCAGCTCTGCAGCAAAATTATTGCTGGTTGAGTTCCATAGCCTGTATCTTGGCGTCGAGACAGTTGATTCAGAATACCCAATCAAGCCTTCTGCATTTGTTGAATTTATAGCCTCATCATGAATGTAATCAAACTCAAGGAAGCCAGGCAAAGCATTATCAGCAATAGAGCTGGTATTGCAATCAGGATTTTCAGCATCGCAAACCTCAGCAGACAAGTCGTGATAAAGTTTCACAATCTTCAAGTCAAAAGTATCAGCATCATAAGGCAGGTTCTCAAGAGTAATGTATTGCATTTCAACAGGATTGCAAATGCCAGAGCGGCCAACATAATAAGAAGTGTTGGCAATATAAACAGCCACATACGAAACAGTGCCGTTATCTCTCGCAAGGAAATCAATCACGCTGCCATTAGTAAGATTTTTCTCAAACGTGACCCTAACAAAATGATTTTCAGGAATACTCTCTGACCAGACACTATCAATAGTGCTGATTTGCGAGAAAATATCACTGACAAAAGTATAATTCTCATCTAAATGCTCTGCTGAGGTTGCAAGTATCTCTCCAAATCCAGGGTCTTCTGGTGTGAGCTCGAATGTGTATTCTTGTCCTGGAACAAGGCCTGTCCTGAATAAGGTCCAGTTGCCGTAGCAGTTCTGCTCTGTGAAGTTCCATTCTTTGCATTTGTACAGCTGGTTTCCTTTTGCAGTCACAGTTACGCTTGCGGTTGTGAAATTGACTTGTGTGGGGTCTATTGCATACAGCTGTTCAAATCCTTGCTTGTCTTCAGGCGTGTCTATTCCAATATCTAATCCAGAATCAAGTGAGACATCCTGCAGCTCTATGCTCTTGACTGCTGAGCTCTCTGGAGTGATCATTACATCATAGACTCCTTCTTCTGCAGTCAGTAATGCCGTGCTTTCGCTTGCATATTTTACAGTATCCTTCTGAGAAAGCACAATGCCTGCTCGCAATACAGAGCCGCTTGCATCTTTTACAGGCTCTGTGATTTCAACAGGCTCTATAATAGCAATCGGCTCTTCAATTATTGGCTTTTCGATTACAGGTTCTTCTAGTATCGGCTCTATCTCTGCAAATGCAGGGTCTTCTGGTGTGAGTGTGAAGCTGTATTCCTGCCCTGCGGTTATATCTTGTATCTTGTTCCAGCTGCCAAGGCACTTCTGCCCTGCAAAGTCCCAATCCTTGCACTTGTAGAGCTTGCTTCCTTTTGCTGTTCTTGTGACAGTTGCTTCTGTGAAGCTTATCGCAGTCGGGTCTATTGCATAAATTTCAATTGGTGTTGCATTTCCTATTTTTTCTGTTTCTGGGGTGTCATCTATCTTGATAAATTCTGTTTCACTAAGGAGATTTGCTTCCTGTATCTCTACTTTTTCTACAGGGCCTTTTGGAAGTGTTATGCTGATATCATATTCTTCTTTTGCGAGTGTTAATTCAGGAACTTTTGTGGCTCTGGTGACTATCTTTGTTTTTTCAAGCAGTTTTTTGATTTTTGCTGCTTTTAATGCATTTATTTTCTTTGAGACAGCCATGCTTCTCAGGACATCATTCAGTTTCTTGCTATTGCTTAACTTCTTTAATGCCTTGGAGAACTCTGTTTTTTGATAGATATAGTTCTGGAGTGTTGTCTGGCGGGGATTTTCTGGATTCTGCAGTTCAAAAAGAGTTACTCCTATCTTTTCCAGCTCTTTTGCATCAACCTGCCCCTCTTCTTTTGTTGTGGTTATTGTTGCGCTGTCCACAAATTCTTTTGTTTCTGCGTTCCTGAATTCTATTACTGCCTCGAGGTCGTTTCCTTTTGCGTCTTTTACTGTAAGTGTGTATTGTGTTGTGCTTTTTGGCAGGGTTTTGTTTTGTGCCAGGTTCTCTTCTTTTATAGTTTCAAGGATTGCTTCTGCAGTTATCGCAGGTGCAGTGAAGTTTGTCTCTTCTTTGATGATGATTTCTTCTACTGTTATTTTGTCTGCTGTGCTTGCATTTTCCTGCGGCGCATTTGCTTCCTGTGCTTCTTCTTCTGCTTGCTTCTCTTCAACAATTATTTCTTCTGCTTGCACTTCTTCTTTTATCAAAATCTCTTCAACAGTTATTTCTTGTTCTTCTTGAATCTCAGCAGCATTTTGCAGAGCAGTTGGCTGCTCTGCTTGGCTGCTTGAGGAGGTTGTTTGACTTTGATATGCAGTTTCTTCTGCAGGAAGCGTGATTTCTTCTTCTGTTTCTTCATCTTCAATTACAGTTTCAGTTACTTCTGTGTCAGCAAGCGCATCTGCTATGCTGTCGATGATTGTGTCTTCTGCTTCAGTCGCATTTGCCTGTTCTGTGGAATTAGCAGTCTCATTTACAGTCTGTATTTGAGGCATTCCAGAACCAATTACCTCTTCTGTCACAGTCACATACTCGACATAATCTCCTGCTGCGATTGATGATGATAATTGGAAAAAGAGTGCTAGAACTAGCCAGAGCACTACAAGCTTCACTGTAACGCTAGCTCTACTCACTCTTTTCACCTCGTTTTCCCGCTTTGGTTATTGTGATTTTTCCTCTCTCCAGCCCAAACTCTATCACGTCTTTGTCTTTCCAATCTAGAATTTGAACGAGAGCTTTAGGTATGGTTAAGGTAAACTGATCCTTGTTAGTTTTCTGTAGTTTTCTTGTTAGCTTCAATTCATATTGGATTTAATATGACCGGTATTTAAGCTTTTCGGTTATTTTGAAGTGCATAGATTAAAATCAACGCGGGTTTGAAAATTCATTTTCTACAAATATGATTAAGAATATGATTA
>CAYGYR010000010.1:6657-33194 GCA_964354285.1 uncultured Methanosarcinales archaeon
AATCAACGCGGGTTTGAAAATTCATTTTCTACAAATATGATTAAGAATATGATTAGAAATATGATTAAAAATATGATTAAAAATATGATTAAAAATATGATAATTCATATGAATATAAGAATAGAAAAGAAAGTCCTTTGGAACATAGAACACTCGTCAACGAAGTGTTGAATTTTCTCGAATATTGCTTGTTTTGAAGCTCTGGTTCCTGCTTGGTTTTTGTTCGCAGGGAAGTGATCATAGTAGCTGATACTTTTTTGTATTGTCTGATTCTGGATATGTGAGGTGAAACGAAAAGCTTATATACTAACGGTGTATGATTATCAACTTAAGGTGTATAGAATGATTTTGACGATGAATGAAAAGCGTGTGCTTCGGTTTTTGGCGACGAGCACGGGAAAGGACTACTCAATTAATGACATTGCCAAAGCTTGCGAACTCACGCCCAACGGTGCTCATAAACTCCTTGTCAAGATGGAAAAGGAAGCGGTGCTGAAAGTAAAGCCAATAGCCAATCTCAAGGCGTACAAGCTTGATTTCGAGAGCGAAAAGACTGCCCGCGTGCTCGAGCTCGCATTTATGTCTGATGCTCTTGAAGGACGGATAAGGACGCGCGCAGAAGACCTCACGCAGCTTAAAGCAGCGACGAAAGCTTGCGTATTGTTCGGTTCATATATCACGACGAAGAAAGAACCTGGAGATTTGGATGTCTTTTTCGTCTTGGAGCGGAAGAACTTTGAAGCGTACAAACAAGCGCTGTCCCAAGTTCAGGACATAACTCCTGTCAAAATTCAGGATGTCGTGCAAACGACTGGCGATGTAGAGCAAAATCTTAAGAAAGGAGATCCTATCGTCGTGGCTGCATTGCGTGAGGGAATTGTGTTGTGGGGTTTTGACGTGCTCGTGCAGGTGATCAAGAATGCCAGTTAATGAAATGTCAGCATTCCGCCAGTCCAATGATAAAAGAGGGCGGAATGCTGAGCATGCTCAAGAACCTCGTAAGGTTCTTGACAAGCTCAAGAAATGCTTTGATGAAGGAAAACACAGCGATGAGCGGCATCAAGGCTTGCGAAAAATCAAGTCTAATGCTGATGCAGTTCAAGGGCATCTCGCAAAAGCCATCCATAACTTTGAAGCTATGACGAGTTTTCATGACTTGCAGTATAGCGACTGGTCAGCAAGCGCATCGTTCTACGCGCTCTATCACGGCTTGCTCGCCATTCTTGCTCAGCGCGGCTACGAATCACGGAACCAGTCCTGCACGTTCGCACTTGTCGAGGATTTCATCACGAAAGGAGACATGAAGCATCTTACTCTCGCAGACCTCAAAGAAATCTTTGACAAAGACGTGACTGTCGATCTTGCGCATAGCAACAAAATCCTTGACATTCGGGAGCGCATGCAGTATTCGACGAGAACAATGCTTGCGGAAGAGGAATTTCAAATCCTGAAGAAAAGAACCAAAGAATTGTTCGACAAAATCCGCCTCGAACTCGAACGGTTTATCCTCGGCACGAGCAAGCTCGGTTAAGACTCAATCATATTTACTATAGCAAAATAAGATGGACAAAGTTCACAAATACCGAAAAGTCGAAGTAATCATTTAGTCTCGCAGCGAAGCTGCTCACGGTCATATGCCTGCAGATTAACACTCCACTTATGCATTTGTCTCTGTGCCTCTGGCACCTCAATAAGGATTTAAGAAAAACAACAAACGTCTAACTTCACACACAAAACATCTAATGCCTTACATCAAAAGAATCAAACTCTTTTGTTGCATCTTCCCAGGCAACATCTACATTTGTGACTTTTGCCAGCACAGGCCCATGCTTGCATTTGTTGAGGAACTCCTGCAGCACATCATTTGTTCCCTCTGCCACTGCCTCGACTGTCCCATCTTCTTTATTCTTTACCCAGCCTTTTAATTTGAGAAAATAAGCTGCTTTCCTAACATAATCTCGAAAAAACACACCCTGAACCTCGCCGTGAATAACAAGATGAAGCCTTCTCATGCTGATTATTAGGCCATAATTGCTTAAAAATCTTTGGATTTTAAGATTTTAATAATGCAGTTATTTTGCACGAAAAAAGTCAGAAGCTTTAAATACCGCTAAATGATAATAAAACTCATGGTTTATGAGACAATTGCGCAGGAAGCAGGGCAGAATGACATTTCAGTAGCTCTTGCACTAAAGCAGTATATTGGTGAGGATTTGCTTGCAAAGCTGTACGAGAATTGGCAGGGTGTTGTGTTGCAGGGAGGAGGTGCTCTCTCGCATGTTTACGGCTCGCCGCGCCTCTCTGTTGACCTTGATTTTGCTCATCAATTGCCTGCACATGATCTTAAAATCAAGCTGACAGATATATTATCCAAATACGTCATCGAAAAACATTTTGAATGCAGTTATGAATTTGCTTTTACTAACCCGTCTGATGATCGCCTTACCAGGATCAAGCTTGTTGCTGTCACTCCGCTTGGGGAGCGCAATAGTTTACATGGTGAATTTTATTCTGTGCCAGTGCACCAATCTGAAAAAAGAAATCTCAGGGGAACACAGCATGTTGTGATTGTCGAAAGCCCGACAGAGCTATTGGCAGATAAAATAAAAGCAACTATCGAGCGCCAAGGAAAAAGGGGGTTTTTGAAAATTTCAGATCTCTTTGACATTTGGTACTTAAAAGAAAGGACAGGTGCAGCCCTTGACCGAGAGCTTGTCGGGCAAAAATTTATTGATTATTGCCTGGTTCCTTCTGATTTTAACTCGGCGCGCAAAGCTGTTCAAGAAAAGCTGGCAAGGCCTGCAGCCATAGCAGATGCCTTGAAAAGAGATATCAAACTGCCAAAAAGTTTTGGCTTTTCAGAGGAGGTTTGTTATGAAATCATCCGCGTTGCAAGGGATATTTTTGACAGCATTAGGGAACCGTAAAAAACTAGAGCGCATTGCACAGGAGTATAACGGGCCTGTTTATGTTACGTATCTTGATGCTCTGGGCCGCCATGGCCTTATTACAGATGTGCCTGATGCTCTTCAATGTGCAACGCTTGGCGACAGTACTATGCTGGAAACCCCGCATGGCACCATAGAATTTTATAATTTGCCAGAAGACTTCTTTTTCGGCTATCATAAAAAAGGTAATTTATTGCCGATAGCTGAACCTGAAAAATCACTCATTGATGCATTAATGCTGAGCGAGCAGGAAGGGATAATCCCTGCATGGCTCGAGAATCTTGATTGGAGAGGTCTTGATTTAAAAAAGCTAAATCAATATGCTGAAAGAATGGGCATCAGCAATCTTTACGAATATCTTAGTTATTCACGTGTGTCTTAATCATAATTCATCTTTGCAGTCAGGGCAGACATTTGAGCCGTCTGTTTCCTCAAGCTCTTCTGCATATTCGCCGCAGAGCTCGCACACCCCTTCCTGGTCTCTTGCTTTGTAGACTGGCTTGTTCTCTTCCTCGCGGATCTCGAATTTCTCAACTAGGATGTCAAACAGGTCTGGCTCTATCTTCAGTATGTCTTTCATTGTGACAAGGCCGATGAATTTTCCATTGCCCATCACAGGAAGGTGCCTTATGTTGTAATCTCTCATCATCGTGAGCGCATCAAAGATATCCTTCTCAGGAGAAATCGTGACTAGATTTGTCTCCATTATGTCCTTGACTTTTTTCACTCCTGTTGGTAATCCTTTAGCCACAGCTTTCCTGACAATATCCTGCTCAGAAAGTATCCCTATTATTTTGCCTTCTTCCTCAACCAGAATTGAGCCGACATGCTTCTTTGCCATCAAATCAGCGCATTGCTTTAATGTTGCATTAGGACTTATTGTGACCGGACTGTGGGTCATTGCATCGCAAACCTTGTAACCTGTTTCCATTAGTAAATCACCCCAGTAAGAAGCATCATAAATATACTTATAAATGTTTCTAAATATTCTGCAGTAGTAATATCCAAATCAAAAGCTATTTAAACCAGTTCCCTGCTCAAAAGGTTTTCGTGAGGTGAAGAGCATGAATACAGAAACAAGCACTATAGAGGACATTGCAATTGAGGATTCTGTTGCAGAAATAAGCACAGAGGATGCTGCAAAGACATTTATTCAGACGCTTGTCAGCAAATTCCAGGAAAACTATGCTATTGAGAACCCTGCTACTGTGAAGAGGTCAGTCAGGCCTGTTAGGCGGGCATTGCAGGGCCTGCAAAGGAAAGGTTTTGACATGAAGCCTTATGCAGAGCAGGTTATCACAATTGCTGTGCGTGAATTTGAGAAATATTCTGGGGATAAGGAAACTTTTGCGTATATATCGACGCTTACTGTGATAGATAGTGTCACTCACAAGCGCGGCACAGGATACTGGAAAAAATCGCCTGATGCCAAATAATTAGAAAAGAGAAAAAATAGAAAATAAGAAATAAAAAAAATCCTATCCCTGCACCAGGATCTCAACATCTTTGCCGAAGATTTTTCTCAGGCTTTCAAAGACAGGCTCCCTGATGAATGCCTTTTGGGGTATTGCCATCTTAGTCATGGCTTTCTCAAACTCTTCCCAGCTTGATTTCTGGAGTGTTCCGAGCGAGCCGTCTCTTTGTATCTCTGCCTTCTCAAGATCTTTCTCTTCAGCATCAATATCCCTGATGAGGAATGCTGTGCTGCCGAGCATTGTCAGCTCTCCGAACCTCTCTCCGTACTTTATCTTGATTTTGGCCCTCTCGAGAGATCTTCCGCGCTTTCTTTGCATGTACTCGACCATGAACTTGATGAATTCCTGCGCATTCTTCCTTACATCATCAATCTCTGTCTTTGTGAGCTTTCCTGTGTCATAGTCTTTCTTTGCCTTCAGGATTTCTTTGAGCAGCCTTGAGTATTTCTCAGGGACTTTTCCTGTAGCCACGAGCTTTTCGTCAAAGACCTTTTCCATGTCTGAATTGACTTTCTCAACCCCTTCCATCACTAGGGCGTCTCTCACGACTGTGACGATTGTCTCGTATGTGTGGAGCACTGCTTCCTCGTCTTTTATCTTCTCTATCTGGGTGAACAGCCTCTTTAATCTCTTGAGGAACTTGTCGCATGACTCAACGAGATCGTCAATCTCTTTTCCTGTGACTTCTTTCTGCACTCCGTGCTCGACATCCTTTCTTACCTTGAGGACTTTCTCAAGCACCTGGATGTCTTTCTCGTCAAGGAGCTTTTCTTTTGTGACAAATATCTCCCTCATCAGTTCAGCTGTCTCTTTTGGTGCTGGCGGCGGTACGCCGTAAAGCATGAGTGCTGCCTGGCTTGGCGTGAAGATGCTCCAGAAGAAATCTTCTGTGCCGATATCTTTTAATTTGAACTTAACGCGGTCAAGCATCTGCTCTCCTGAGCTCATGTACATGTCAATTGCCTCTGGGCTTGGCTTTATTTTTCCCATTTTCAGCAGTTGCTTCCATGGCATGAAGATGCCTCTGTCATAGAAAGGCACTCCATCTCTTAGGAAGGTGAAGATCACCGGGTTTGCTTCCCTGATGCTGTCCCAGAAGTCAGTCAGGATATAGACCTGGATGTTGATTTTGTTCCTTATTCCAGTTATCTCTCCTGCCTCAAGGCCCATTCCTATGATGATTGCCCTTAATTTGTCCTTGAGCTCTGCCCTTGTCATCTTCTTGACATCTGTGTCGTCGATGACAATGAAGATGTCAATGTCGCTCTCTTTTGTTGCCCTGCCCTGCACAAGGCTTCCGCCAAGGACATATGCAACAATATATTTCTCGAATTTCTTCAGGACCATGCTCTTGTGCACTTCTGATATCTTGACTGCAGCAAGCATTCCAGTGTCGTAGATTGGGGCGGCCATCGAAATCAGCTGTGAGAGCTCGTATTTTCCGTCATAGCAGTTCTGCCACAATTCTGTCAGCAATAGTGTCTCTGTCTTTATGTTCTTGTCAATCTCTTTTCCAGTGGTCTCAATGATTGCAGAGAGCTTGTCCTTGAGCTCCTGCTTTGACATCTTTGACGGCTCTGAATCGTCAATAAGAATAAGGACATTCAGCTTGTCTTTGTCTTCTGGCTTTACCTCTTCCCCTGCAGCTGGCTTTGGGGGCGGCAATAGCGCGACTCCCATTATGTACTTGTCAAATTTCTCAACAATTGATTTTTTGAACTTGTCAAGCTTTGCTTTTACAGCAAGCAGTTTCTCTCTCACTTCTGGAGGGAGCTTTTCAGCTAGCTCCTTTGGAAGCTCATCCATTCCTGCATCTGTTTTTTTATCTTCTTTCTTCCCTTCTTTTGTTTCTTCTTTTGCAATTTTCTTTTCTTCCTTGATTTCTTCTTTCGCTTCTTTTTGTTTTTTTGCCATTTTAATCATAACCTCCTGTAATAAACACTTTCTTTTGGATCATAACTCGCAATGCTGCTCATGATTCTTTTGAGCGCATACCTTACTATCATCTGTAAATCACCTCTAATCTTTGTGTAATTGAGACTATTCCTTTTGCTAGTTCCTTGAACAGCTCCATTGCATTCTTGCCTTGCTGTATTAATTCAAATAAGTAGTCAAATGCAACATCGTGCAGGCCATTCTTTGCAGGCTGCGGTATGATGTAGCTTCCTATGCCTGCTATATTGTGCTCTTTTATTATCTTCATCCATGCAAGCGAGAATGCGAATGCTTTTGCTTCCTCGTCTCTTGCGTCTCTTAGTGTTGAGCTCATCACGTGGCCTATCTCATGGCCTATTGTGAGCATCATCCTGTCAAGATTGTCTTTCCTGACAAAAATGTCGCTTATCCCGAATCCGTTCCTGTTGATTGCAAATCCTTTTACGCCTGGACTGCAGTTTCCTCCTGTTGACATGTGTGCTTTGTCGAATTTTTCATCATCAAGAATGCGTATTTTTATCATGTCTTCTGGGAATTCTGTTCCAACAAGCTTTTCAAATGCTTCTTTGATGTGCGGCATGATGTCTGTCTCCTGCTCGACAAGAGCCATTTCAGGCCTGTCTGTGGAGAGGAATGCTTCTGTTGGGAAATTATTGTTTTTGAAGTTGTTCAGGTATAATCCTTTGTATGCAGAGCTGTAATTCATCCTGCTGCCGCTTGCTGGCTTTACATCCTCAAGAGCAACTTCGAGTGCTGATGGCACGCTTGGCATCATGCTTGAGTAATCTCCTGCTTTTCCTTCTGGAAAGTATTCAAACTTTGGCTGCTGTCCAGAAGAGCTGCCATAGCTGCCTCCTCCTTGCATTGCTCCGTAAGAAATAGGGCTGCAGTTTGAGATAGAGCTAAACGTTCCATAGCCAGAACTTCCGCATCCAGAACAAGAGTTTCCGTACATTTTTATTTAGCTTATTTCAGCTTTGCCTCAAGTGGTTTTTTCTGTGATGCTTTCTTTGCCTCTTCCTCAAGGTCTACGCCAAGGTCTTTCAGGCCTTTGATGTGCATCTGCATCAGCTGTTCAACTATGCCGAGCAGCCTCATCATTTCCTGCCTTTCTTTAGCAAGAGTTGTGAGAGCTCCCTTGTGGAAGCCAATCTGTTCCTGTGTTCCTTCTTTTGATTCTTCTTGTTTTGCCATTTTTTTATGCCTCCTTTTTCGCGTATTGTTTATCTTGAATTGCGTTTATGTATTCTTCTATTGGGCTTCCTTGTGCTGCCCCTGGGACTTCAATTCCAGACTGCTTTAAGTACTGTGCAGCAAGCATTTCATAGACTTTTGCTGTGCTGTAGTTTCCTGCTTTCCTTTCTTTATCTGCTTCTTTTGCATAAGCCACTGCCAGCCCTGCATAAGCAAATCCTCTTACTGCAGCAGGCATTGCATCTGTTGCCATTGCATAAAGTGAGAGTCTTGATTCTGGTGCGATGTTATCTTTGTTTGTGCCATCAAAATATTTTTTGCATAGATCTATTGATTGCTCTAAATCCTGTTCTGTCACTTTTGGTTTTTGTGTTTTTTCTGTTCCTTTCATGTGTTTCACCCCGATATTAAAGGTATGACTTAATTGTCACATAGGGCTTATATGGTGTTTTAGGTATATAAAGGTAGTGGGACAAAAAAGTCATAATCTAGAAATAGCTATGCTCCTTAGCCTAGAATACTGCGCCATGCTTCCTGCCGCGTTTTTTTTGGGCAGCTTTCTCTCTCTTTCTTTTGCTGATTGCATCTGATATGTATTTGCTTAACAGGCTGTATGCAAAGCAGGCTGCATCTTTTTGCTCAGTGTCATTTATTGGAATTATTGCTTGTGTATCATACTGGTTCTCGCAGGGAAAAGCCTTTTCTGCAAGGTACTTTTTTGCTCTTTGAAATACGTTATTATCACTGTTAATGCTTTCTGCCAGCTTTCTTATCTTCGTGATGCAGTATGTTTTTATCTCAATCTCCAGGAAGTATGTGCTGTCAGATAGGCCTGTGATTATGTCTGCCTCTACGTCACCCTCATTTATGCAGCTTATTGTTATTCCTTCAAGCTCTGTTGTCTTGTAGTGATGGAGCATGAAGTATTTGTTTTCAAAGTGAGCATCATTTTTGCTGTCGCACAGCCTGACTTTTTTTGCTGATATCTTTGTCAGCCTGCATAGCTCTTTGATTGTTTCTTCTAGCATATCTATTGCGATTTGGCAGTTCTTTTTAAAGTTTTAGTGGAAAAGCTTAAATACTAGATTTTTGTATTCAGTTTTGGTGATGTTATTATGGCTAAAGAAAAACTAAAAAATTCAATTGGAGACGCATTAAAGTATCCATGGAATAAGATGAAAAGGGCATTCTGGTACTGGATTGTATTGATACCGATATTCGGATGGTTCCCACTTTATGGATATGCGCTTGATATTACCCAGGGCATCTTAAAAGGCAATGACAAGGAGCTTCCAAAGTTCGGCAAGTACTGGCCAAGCTTTGTGCAGGGATTCTATGTCTTTATTTTTGCAATGATTGCAGGTGTTGTTGCAAATATCCTGATAAGGATTCCTATTGCAGGCTGGGTTGCCTACGTATTCCTTATACTGATAGTGCCAGTGCTTATGATAAATTACGCAGCAAAGAGAAGATTTGGTGCATTCTTTGATGTAGTGTTTGCCACAAAAATGGTTTTCGGCAATTTCATAGAATACATTTTGGTATTACTGAAAACCATTGTCACAACCCTGTTCTGGCTGCTATGCTCCATACCTATAGTAACAATGATATGGACACTTCCAGCAATGCAGTTCAGCGGGCAATACCTGATGGCACAGTTCTACAGGAAACACCATAAGTAAATATTTATTTCTTTTTTTCTTTCTCCTTTTTTGTATGGTGCAACCAAAGCTTTGTACTTCTTAGACTTTATTGTATAATATGACCAAAAGATTTAAATACTTTAACGTATTTTAATGTACATATAAATATTTGGAGGTTATTGAAAAATGTTAAAGCAAATAAGCCTTACAATTCCAGATGTATTATTTGAAGCTTCCCAGGAGTACTACCAAGAATATGGCTACAGAAACCTGCAAGAGTTCATACTGGACTTAATAAGAAAGAAGGTTGTTATGGAGAATATTGAAAAGTATAAAGAAATAGAAGAAAGAATGAAGCGCGGGGTTGGTATCAAAAAGTTTGATCAAAAAGAGGCTGTAAAGTACCTAAGAGGGCTGTGATTTGGCATACACCATCGAGTTTAGTGATGAATTTGAGTGGTCAATGAAAAAATTAAAGAAAAGGGATAAAACGTTGTTTCAGCAGATACAGCGCAAACTTGTGGATATAGTAAGCAATCCTGAGCACTACAAGCCCCTTAAGAATGTTCTCGCAGGTTTCAGAAGAATCCATTTTGGCTGTTTTGTCTTGATTTATACAATTGAAGGAGAAACAATACGAATTATTTCTCTGGATCATCATGACAACGCATATTGACAACTTGTTATACCATCACTGCAGAAGCCTTGAGCACGTTGTTTTTGGTGAAGTGAAATCCTGTCCAGAGCATGCAGACCCTTTTGACAGGAAAGCAAATCTCTGGCTTGAAAAGCAGGTTGGCTTCTATCCTTTATTTCTTGCTGTTGGAGCTGCAGAAGAAGACCTGCACATAACTGGCTATCAGGATAACTGGAAAAGAAAGATAGGAGAACATAATAAATGCAGTATTTACAGGAAAAAAGGCGAGTTCCTTAATGAAGTCTTGTTTTCATTTGAGGAAGCCAGCGGTGTTTTTATGGACTATCTTACTTGGTTTATTGCCCTTAATTCAGAATACAAGAACTATGCTGTCTCAGATTATGAGAAAAGATTAATCTTCAAGCCATCATACAGCAAGGCAGATTGGCTCAGGAAAGCAAGTAAAGATCCTGGCACTGTTATGCTTGTTGCTCCCTCTCTTTATCTGCCTGATGCAAAAAGAATCTGGGCAAGGAACAAGGCAACAAAAGAAAAGCTTGAAGATATGGGCTTTACAGGTGTTGAGGCTAAGAGGATTGCTGTGGAGAGATTTTGATTAATTGCCAAATTTTGTATTATACAACCAAAACTATTATTCTTGGTTTGTTGGTTGTAATGTACAATGGATTTTTCCCCTATCTTTTTAAATAATCAGCTTCTTAAATACGCTATGATTAGGGGGTTTGCAGCTTTAATTGTGCTTTTGGCTTTTCTGCCTGTTGCAATGGCAGACAGCTATGAACTAAGCATTCAGGCAGATAATACGGCAGTCATCACAGCTATAATTGATGGCTCTGGCCTTCACAGTTTAGAGCTGCCAAAAGATGCTGTTCCAGAAGTAAAAGGGGCGCTTTACCTTAAAAAAGGCAATGTTCTTGAGCTGTCAATAGGCTCTACTGAAAAAGCAACAGTAACATATGAAACAAAGGGGTATACAAAGAATTCAACCCTGGTTTTCTATCCAAACAATTCTTCGATAAAAGTGATTTTGCCTAAAGATGCTGAGCTAAAGTCAGTAAGTCCAGCTGCAGATTTTAATAAAAACAATACCTTAGAATGGATGTCTGAAGAGAGAATTGAGATTATTTATGTGCTTGAGTCTGGTTCTTTGCCAGAAGTGCCTATAGAAGAGCAACACAATGTCTTTGAAAGCATATTTGCTGCAATTAAAGCCTTCTTTTCCTTTATATTCCCTAGTATATAGTCTACTATATATAGTATGGTATTTATAGTACAGTATTTCTATTTTACAACACAAATATATATAAATATAGCTTCTGGCGATTGTCTTCTCGGTGGGGGATTTGATAAGGAAATTAATACTATTTTGCATTGTTCTGATACTGCTCTCAGCAAGCGCTCTCAGCATTCCTGAGTTCTACTGCGAGAAAACCATTGAAAACAAGGTGATTCTTATGCACTGCCTGGCAAGCACGCAGATTAATGGCATAATCAATAGTGTTCTGCATGATTATAATTCAGTGAGCGATGCAAGGCTGCTGAGCAAGGAGCTTAGCCTGATGGACCCTGAGTTTGTGAGCGAGTTCCAGAAGCGGATATTTGAGCCTGGAATGATACGGCAGGTGCATGATTATCTTAAAGAAGTTAAGCAAACAAGCCAATTCTAGAAATCTATTTGCATCTTCCCTGGTAAGGTATTATCCACATCTGTCCTGCAAGCTGCTGTAGCTGGCTTATTGTATTATATATAATTCCAGTTCCTGGATCCATTGCAGGAAGCGGTTGTGCTGTATTCATGTTGCAGTTTCCTGTTGCACAATCATTTCCTGTCCAGCAGGATAAGTATGTTGGCTGCCCTGATGGCGGGCATTTCTGGCAGCTTCCACCGCAGTCTAAGTCGCTTTCATCTACATCCCATGCATTATTTGTGCAATGTGCTGGTAGTGCTGGCGGAGTTGGTGGCATTGGTGTTGGAGGAACAGGTGTAGGTGTTGGAGTCGGTGTAGGCGTAGGAGTTGGTTGTGGTGTTGCGTTAGGTGTTGGTGCAGGTGAGGGTGTTGGAACAGGAGCTGGTGTTGGCGTGGGTGCTGGCGGTGTTGGTACAGGTGTTGGCGCAGGGGTAGGTATTGGTGCAGGAGCTGGTGTCGGTATTTGGATTGGCACAGGCAGCGGGCCAGTAGGCATTGCCGGCGGGATTATTGGGTTTTGTGTTGTTTTTAGTTTTGAGTCTGCTTTTACGCTGAGGATGATTTTGTCCATTGTCGTGTAGCCAATATCCTTTCCTTGTCTGTCTTTAAGCAGGTACTGCCTTATTTCAGCCAGCCATTCTGCTGCTGTTGCTCTTTTTTCCTCTCCTGCTTCTGTCAGGACTGTTGGTTTAGTTTTTATCCATTCCTGGAGTATCTGGTTATCTGTTTTTCCTTCAACTATTACCTGTTTTTCTTTTGTTGGCAAATAATAAACAAAAAGCAATGTTGCTGTAAGAAGAATGATTAAGAATATTCCAAACAGGATTTTGCGCATATCTTCTTATTTTTTATTTGTATATTTAAATTTTTGTGTTACTTGTTCAGTCCTTACGGGCATAGAGGCTCGCAGCAAAGCTGCTCGCGATTGTATACGCCGAATAAATATTCCGACTATGTATTTGTCTCTGTGCCCCTGGCACCCAAATAATGAATTATAACAACAAAATCAGCAGAAATCTCCCAGGCCTTTTTGTGCTGGCTTTACAGGCTCTTCTATTTTTTCTTCTTTGTTTTCATCAAATATCGGCTCTCCATACTCTCCGTCATAGCCTGGCTTGAATTTTATTTTTTGGCTTCTGTTTCTTAATATCAAATCAGCGACTTTTGCATCCGCAACTTTCTTGATCTGGTCTTCATCTGCATCAATAAGGATATTCATTTCATTGCCAAACTCTTTTATGAGATCGTTATATATCCTCCATGTCTTCTGTGATGCGACTGGAGAGCCAATTCCTGCAGCGACAAGTTCTGATAGAGGTATGAGATTCCTGTATGGCTTTGCATTTGCTGGCTTGTATCCTTCTGGCTTGTCAGCTAGTTCCTCAACCCTGTGCAAGACTCCTATTGTCATCTGTTTTCTGCAGACAGGGCATATTTTTTTGTGTTTCAATGATTCTTTTGGGCTCATGACAACTTTGCATCCGCTGTGCCCGTCAAAATGATACTTGCCTTCCTCTGGAAAAAACTCTGTTGTTTCAATAAGTCCATCGCCTGTCCTGATTGCTTTGAGCAGATTATCATAAGTCAGTTTTTTCAGGTCAAATGTTGTTGCTTCTCTTCCAATTCTCCATGGCCAGAATGAATGGCAGTCGCTGAAGCTGACGATCTGCCTGTTCTCTAATTGTGACAGCCTCCAGTTCATTGAAGGATCGCTAGATAAGCCTGTCTCAATTGCTCTTATATGTTTTGACTGGTCTTTGAAGCACTCTATTACAGAATCAAAGCCGCTCATTGAGCCAAACAATCCAAAATATGGTGTCCAGCAATTATGAACTGTTGCAAATTCCGTGACATATGAATTATCTTTTTCTACTTCTAAATTAAATACCTCTCCAAGATATTGGTCCTTTTTAATGGTTTTAATGGGCATGTAAACGTATTTTTCATCAATCCAGCCATGCTTTCTTTGCATTTTTGTTTTAAACTTTTTAAAGCAAGGGTCTTCGAGTAATCTAAATTTATCTTCGAAGAAAGATAAGTTTGAGAATATGTACTGGTCATGTTTTGCAGTTATTATTCTGTTTCCCACTTTGTGTTTTCCTGCATTAAATTTGTCTTTAGAATATACTGCCAGAGACGGGATAATTCCAAGTCTTAGGCAAAGCAGTTTTATTTGGTTGGCAAGATTAACAGATACGGTTATACCCGCATCTCCTCTCCACCACCCTCTTAAAATTTCTGCCTGTTTGTCAAGAGGCCATGTTAAGCAAAAGCCAGGTAAGTGTTTAGTTGATGCTTTTTTTTCTTTGCCAGAGTAGAAAAGCGAGGAGAAGAAATCAAATAATAATTTAGAAACATATGCAATTTCTATGCTGTTTTTATTTTTTCTTAATTTTGTGGGTTCGATATCAAAAACTAACCGCATCAATGTAATGACATCTTGAATATAGTTATCTTCTTTTTTATTAAAACAAAATCCTATGGCATTCTTGTTATTGGTATATCCTTCTGACAGATAATACCCCGCTAATCTACAGAATTCTTTATTAGTGGCTATTACTGGATTGATTTTTCTTCCCCTGCTGCCAAATGGTTTTATTTTATTTTCCTTTGCTTCAAAACAGCCTACATACTTGTATAAATCAAGCTGCATCATATCTTTGGTTTCATTGCATCGAGGATACAATAAAATATCACTATTTTCAAGATCTTTTGCTTGGACCCATTGCGGAATGTATTTAAGATAAAATTTTCTTGCGCAAGTTGCTTTTTGGGAGCAATCATTCTTGCAGAAACCCTTTGTTGATGGGCATTTTTTAACAGTTTTTATGGCAAGGAAAGGGTGTTCAGGTGTTGTCTTTAGCCCTTCTCTGAAATAGAAAGGAATCACATGATAAATTTCTCCTGTGTATGGTCTTTTGTATGTTTTTATAACCTTTTGCCAAGTTCCTGTATGTGTCAATACTTTTTCATTTATTTGTATATTCTTTATTTTCTTTATATCTGAATTTGTATGTATTTTTGTATCAGGAAGCAGACAATGTGCAGGAATCACTTCTATATCTGTGCTTATTCCTCTCATAATTTCCACAAATTCTGGGCAGGGTATCTTGAATATTGGCCTTCCGTCATAATCCAGCCTTCCTCTCTTGCCAAGAGTTTCTGTTATCTGCTTTACAGCATCAAAATTCGGCGCAAGGACAACAAGATGGATTCTTCTTCCTCTCCCGTCTGTGTACATCAAAGAAATCTCAGTCTGGTATACAAATGGAAATCCTGTTTTTGTTTTTGGAATGCCTGTTCCATCCTCAACAAGTTCCTGCTTTAATTCTTTCTGCCACTCTGGGTGCTGGAAATCTCCTGTTCCAAGCAAGCCAACGCCTTTTATCAGCGCATATTTCTCAAGATTAGCGATACTTATCTGCTTAGAGCAAGCTCTTGAGTGCCTGCTGTGTATGTGAAGGTCTGCTACGATTTTCCCCATGAATCACTGGTTTTCGGAAGTGTTTTTATATGTTTTGTTTTTGAACTCTATACTGACAAGAGAATCTACACCCATTAGTTTCAAATTTTCATACGCAGGGCATTTGTTTGACTCAAAAACAAGTGTTACTCTTTCTTTTAGCAATTCTATTTCTTCTCCTTGGTTTTCAAGCTCATTGAGATATGTGCAGACTATTGCTGCCAGGAAATCCCCTGCAGCGCCTTTTATTTTTGAGAAATCAAGAACAAGCTTCTGCCCAGCACGTGCATATTCCCTTAGCTTTCCTTCGATTGTCCCATAGTCTTTGAAACCGAGATATTCTTGCTCAAAAGCAATTGTTTTTTCATCATCAAACCTGCAGTTGAAAATTTCCTGCACGCCTATTAATTCTATTGTTTCATATGCAGGTGATTTTTTTGATGCAAATAGCAATGTCAGGTTTTCTTTCAATGTTGCAGGAGCTTTTCCCTGCTTTTCAATTTCACTTATGCATGTGTTAAAGATATCGCAATAATAATCGCCATTCACCCCGCCTTTTAACTTTGTAAAATCAAGAACCAGATTGTATTTGCCTTGCATGCATTCCTTCAGCTTGTTTTCAAGTGATTCTTCATAATCATTTTCTCTAAGATAATCCTTCTCAAAAACAATCCTTTCTTCCACCATGCTTTCTATTATGTTTTGCCAGTATTAATACTTTTTGACTAAAAACCCTGTAACTTTTTACGTCTAACGTCTTACGTTTAACGTCTAACGTAATGTGTCATAACCTTTTTATATGCAAAAAACTTATTTTATGTAAAATGGACTTGGATGGGATAGGTTTTCATACTTTGAGAAGCGAGCGTGCAGAGTCTCTGGCAAATAGCCTCAAGACAGGAAAATCTATTTTAGTTAGGCAGGGGACAATAATCCTGACAAAAGCATGCAATCTTGACTGCAAATACTGCAATTCAAAAGAGCGGAAAGGCAAGGCATTCACGCAAGCTGAGCTTGAGGATATAATAAAAGACTGGAGCCATCATGGCTGCGAATTCATTCATTTCACAGGCGGCGAGGCAACACTGCTTGGTTTTCTTCCTGAAACAGTAAGATACGCATCATCGCTGGGAATAAAGACATCCCTGACATCAAATGGAACTGCCAGGCCTGAATTGTACCAGGAGCTTATTGCAAATGGAATGGTGAACATGCGTATCTCTCTTGATTTCAATTCAGACATTGCAGACTATTATTCTGGAAAAAAAGGGGCTTTTGAGAAAACTATTAGCTCAATAAAGGCGATTGCTGAAAAGAAAGGGCAGTCATTTAATCTTACTATAAACACCTGCGTCTGGAAAGATAACCTTCCTCTGCTTCCCGAGATTATTAAGGATTTTATCGCTCTTGGGGTTGATGATATCAAGCTTATGCCTGTGCGGCAGTGGAGAGATGAGCTGGCAGCAGAGTGCAAAGAAGAGTATGAGCGAAAGATACTTCCCAAGATAATTAAGTTACTGCCTGACGGTAAATATCCTCTTCTTAGATTCAGGCTTCCCAAGCTTCTCACAGATACTGTGAGCGGCTTTAGTTCTGCAAGGATGCCAAAGCGCTGCTATCTGATGCTTGAGGAAAGATGCATTGACCACGAAAGCTATTATCCCTGTTTCATTTACTATCAGGAGTCAGGAGAGCCTATTGGCTCAATAGCAGAATCTCTTGGGGAGCAAAAGACGAAAATAATCGATTTTGCCCTGCGCCAGTCTGTAAAAAACGAAATCTGCAGGAGAAACTGCGCAGATGCAACCAATTTGTTCAACTGCTATGTGGAGGACTTGCTTGAAACATGAATAAATGGTGGAGGCATTTCCAGTGGAGGTATAGCAATACTTCTTGGAAGGATTTTTTCAAATACGTTGCAGGCAGAGGAATAGAAAATATTGTCATCAATGAAAAGCCAGATTACTCAAATATTTCTACTGACTGTTTTGGCGCTCTCGCGACAGAAGCGCATCCTTTCCTGCTTTTGAAGCCCTCTGGGCTGGAGTATGAGCTGCTTGCAGAGATGCGCCTCGAGCAGGAGGGCTTTAAGGTCAGGGAGAAAAGAAAGATTGACAATTATCTTCATTTTGCAGTCGAGCTTTATGGCTTGCCAATCCTCAAGCCAGAGGATGATGTTCCAGAGAGCTATCTCTGGTTCAAGATTCTTGAGATGAAGTTTCCAAAACATTACAACCAGGCAGTTGCTTTTGTTCTTGATGAGAAAGACAGCAGAAAGATACTCTCTGTCAAGAAGAAAATACGAAAAGAGATAGGGGTTAAGCTCTACAGGGTGCATTACAATGGAGAGTCATTCATTACCTGCATCACTCCCTTTCATTCTGCAAGGGATTACCAGAGGGATTACCCGATTCTTTTGAAGCATTCAGAAAAAACTAAATCCTAAACCTGTGAATCTCCATTCTTCCATCTTCTATTATTCCATAATGCCCTGCGTCTTCTGAGTGGTAATACCCTATTGAGCCGGCATTCATCAGGTATTTGCAGCCCTCTTTTGCTTCGATAACCATTTTTTCATCTGACCTGATGCTGTGCGTTGTCATACCATAGTGTGCGCTTGTGTTTCTTTCAAATATTTTCGGCTCATGCGTGTGGCCTATCACTGTGATTTTTTTCTTCAAGAGGCTGGAAGCAAGAAATGCGTCTGTTTCATCATATATGTATTGCCAGGACAGGAATCTTGGGTCCTGCAGGGTGTGTGTCAACAAGATATCATCAAGCTCCAGCTCAAGGCCGCAGTTTTGAAGATAAGAAAGATTCTCTGCAGTCAAGAATTCTTTGTAAAGGTCAAGGTTCAGGTGCTCTCCTTTGCTTATGTCTGGCATTTTTATTGCCTTTTCAAGGTCGCAAAAGCCATTTTTAATTGCATCCACTTCATGATTTCCAAGGACACTTGCCTTGCAGTATTTTCTTACCAGCTCGATGCACTTATTTGAGTCAGGATACCTGTCAACAATATCTCCCAGGCAGTAAATCTCATCTGCTTTTATTTGTTTTAGGGCACTCTCTAGCGCCTTAAGATTACCGTGTATGTCGCTTATGAATGCCAGCCTCATATGCTGATTAATTGTATGTTATTTTAAATATGTTACGTTAAGTTTAAATATTAGCACGACTCTGGAATAGTGAAAGGTGGTTTGGGTTGAGATATGATTATTCATTAGATATTGGACAGTCCATGGAGTCAGAGGAAGAGCTGAAAGCCCGGCAGGAAAAAGAGCAGCAGGCAGCACAGGAAAACGCTCCTGCCTCTGGCGAAGAGCTTTCTGCAAAAAGGATGGAAGCAGAGATAAAGGCAGAGCAGGAAAAAGAAGAGGCAGAAAAAGCAGAGGCTGTTTCTGAGGAAAATGCTGCTGAGCAAGCAAGAGAAGATGTAAGAGAAGATGTAAGAGAAGATATTTCTGAAGAAAAGATTCCTGAAGAATCAGTTGCAGAAGAGAAAAATAATGAGCCAGAAGACATCAAGGTCAAGGAAATCAGTTTTGAGAAAGCAGAGCTTATTGAGGAGCACCATAAAGCCCAGAAAACAATTGAGGAGTGGGAGAAAAAAGATGAATCTGAAGAAACAGGGGATGATGAAGATTCTGAAGAGGAGCCAAAAGATGAGCTTGAAGAGGATGTTAATGAGATAATCGAGGATAGCTTCAAAGAGCAGCAGAGCTATATTAATAATAATACCAATCATAATAGTAATAATAATTCTGAGCCAAAAGAGTATACTGCGCCCAAAAAAAGCTATGCAATCCCAATCGCGCTGGCTGTTATCTTACTTTGCGCAATTATTTTTGGCGTGGTCTACTTCATGTATCCTGAAACTGCAACAACAGCAGATATAGGTGGAGATGTTAATCTTGAGCCAGCAGTGCCAGAGATTCCTGAAAAAATCATTGTCAAAGATAATACTACAATGGACTCAAAACCAATTGCGGCAAAAACAAATACAACCGCAGCTGTAAAAACAAATGCTACAGCTGCAGCCATCACGAAAAATACCGCAAAAGCAGCAGTTCCAAATATAACAAAGAAGCCTGTTGAAGAGCCAAAAAAAGAAGCAATTAAAGAATCAGGCGAGCAAATGCTTAATGATATTCTTCTTTCAGGATTGAATTAGTTATTGTGTTCTGCTGAATTTGACTTAATTATTGACTATCTTTATTGTAGCAACATTGCTCTTTGCAAGAAGTCCATGCTCTTTGCTTCTGACAAGATAATACGTCCCAAAGTTTTTCATGGCCACGTTGCCGATGAACTCATCTGGCTTGTATCCATTTACAAAAGTAAGATAATTATTTATGTAGTTAAGGTTTGCTTTTTCGCAGGCAAACATCTCAGGCTGGTTGCTAATAAAGCTGCACAGCTCAGCATAAATATACGGCCTGTAATCATAATAATAAGGCCCGAATTTTCCTGCAAATGTCCTGATGTTGTCTTTTTTTATTGGTATGAATTCATAGCCAAAATATTCAGGAATCATCAGCTTGTTAACCTGGAATTCAGTGTATGCAGGAATGAGGTTTTCTTTTGTTGGAGTTGGCTGCTGGGCTGCTGCGCTAAGGCCCTCTCCAAATATCAGTCCGCTCTCTTCTTCAGGGGTTTCGCTGGGAACCTGGGGCGCGGCTTCTGGTGCTAGCGGTATCTCAGGAATAGTTGGTTCAGGCTGTGGTGATGGCACTTCAGGAACTGGCGCTGCTTGCGGTGGAATCTCAGGCATTACAGGCAGCTGCTCAGGAATCGCTGCTGGCTGTTCAATGGTAACTATTTTTTGGAATTGTTTTGGCCATGCAAATTGATATAAGAGAAGGACTGCAACTACTGCTAAAAGCCCAAATATTATCAGCTCTTTTTTATCCATTTTACTTTTAATTATACTTTATTTATTATCAGGGATATATAAATTCTTCCATAACTTATTGCAGGAAGGCTGATTAGCAGCACAAAAGCAAGGACTATCCAGTAAGCTGCAGGGTTCTGCCACAAAGCTATTTTTATGGGGATGTATCCTGCCAATAAAGCGATTATCAATAAAGTGATGTAAGCAGGGATTATTTGCTTCCATCGCTTCAATCCTTTAATGAAAACTTCCTTGAATTTCACTTTCGGAATGAGCGCAAAAGATATGAATGCAAAATATGCAAGAACCAGCACTAATGCCGTAATTATTATCTTGGTTCCAGTCTGCCCAATCAATGGGAGCATCTGGCTTGTTGAGTATGCTGTCAATGAAACAAAAATCGCAAGTATGAGTATCAGCCCGAAGAACCAGAGCAGGCTGTAACGAGCAAAATATTTTGCATAGCTTTTGAAATCAACTTTTCCTTTCACAATCCTGTTTGCAAGATACCAATTAATACTTTTGAAGACAAGCCATATTAGGAATACTGCTATCAAGAGGATGATTATGAACTTCAGTATCTGGTGGTATGCTGTCACGAATTCAGCGCTTTTCATCAGCGCAGGCTTGAACTGCGTGATATCCTCCTGTGCAATCGCTCCTGCCAGTGTATTCTGCAGCTCTTCCATCAATACCTGCACAAATCCTGCAAGTCGCTTAAGGATTTCATAATGCGCAAAAGCAAGCGCAATGAAGAAAGCAATATCAATCATTCCGCACAATGCAACAAGTAATCTGTTCTTCCAGCATAGCTTCAGTGCAGGTTTTAGTTGGGAAAGGAAGAGAGGTTGCATTTTACTTAGTTGCAGGTATTGTTACTGGCTTTACGCAGAGGCCGACCCAAGTATCATCATCTTTTCCTGTCGCTTTGCCTATTAATGACCATCCTTGTCCACTCCACCAAACATTAGCATAAATTCCTGCCAGAAGTTGCCAATACATTATGAATCTGAAGGTGCCTGCCCATCTCCCATTTGGGCAAGTTAAATCTTGTTTATTTTCCTTTGCTTTTCCAAGATAAATAAACTCACCTAACTGTGATACTGCATCGTTTTTAACGCATAAATGGAAATAATCTTTTGAGTTAAGCTTATTGCCATTTTTATCTTGCGCCCAATCATCAATATAACTTGCGACCCATCCTTCAAACTTATCATTACCGCAAGGATCCTCACGGGATTGAGTCGTTTTAAGTTGCACAACATCCTGCCCATATTTCTTAATGAGTTCATCTGATATGCACAATTGTAGCCATTCATTTTTATTTACTTTTTTGCCCTGATAATCAAGACCCCAATCATCATCATCATCTCTGAATTTTCCTATGCCTGTATAATTAATTGGGCATTCATCTGCATCTAGGACAGCCGGTGCATATACTTCAATCTTGGGTATCTCCGGAGCTGCCACTCCTCCTGCTGTTGGTACCATTATGATTTGTGTTCCTATTGAACGCATCTGGTCTTGTTGTGTGCATACTGCCTGGAATGCTACTGTTTTCTCTTGCACTTCTCCTGTCTTGGGGTCAACTGCTTTTTGGTCAGTTGGCTGGCCGTACTTGTCTGCATTGAATATCGTGAATGTTGCTGTCCACGTGTCTGGCCTTTTTGTTGTGCAGGGATTTTCTGCAGCTGTTGCCTGAGGTATTATTGTGAACTGTGCAGCTTTATTTCCTATTGCTGCTATCATGCTGTTGTCGATAGTGAATCTTATCTCAAATGTCTCGTTTGTTGTAGGATTGTTGTAACTGAATACATATTGTTTTGCCGTTAAGGCTTCTTCTCTTATCAGAGTTACCGCAGGCATCATGTACAGCCTGAGTTTTGAATTATTTATGTCAATCAAATAAGCATATGTTATTGGCAGGGTTTGCGACTGGTTGTTCTTTGTGTATTTTATGTTAACATTAGTTAAGTATTTCTCTTTTTCAAGATTTAGCTTGAATGCAAGATTTTGGTCATCTGCTAATGTTGTTATCCTGTAAGGTGCTGCAGCTCCTTTTTGGGCTGAGAACATGTCTGCTGACACGACTTCTGCTACCTCCATGTCTTTTTTGTAGAACCCATTTGTTTTCAGCTCGTAAAGCTTTGCATCCATTGTGCTGTTTTTTGGATGGAGTGATGCAATGACTGCCCCTGCGCTGTTCTTTATTTCATATGCCACGAATTTTATTCCCTGGTCCTGCGCAGCAGGGTCATCTGGAAGCATCTGCTGTATGTCCATCTTGAATGACATTGTCTGCCCTATTCCAAATGCAGGTGTGTTTTCGCTTGTCATTTTCGTGTATGCT
Source organism: uncultured Methanosarcinales archaeon (assembly GCA_964354285.1). GTDB lineage: Archaea > Nanobdellota > Nanobdellia > Woesearchaeales > ARS49 > JAWABT01. The sequence goes on from CAYGYR010000010.1 coordinate 28,903, forward strand.
GGCTCTATTTTTGTGATTCTTATTCCGCTTGGCTCGTCTCCAAAGTTGCACCTGAAGCTGAGAGAGAACGCGTCAAACTTGCAGAAGTATGGCGGCTGGCCTATCTGGTTTATCTCGCATTCCTGCTCTGCTTTTTGCGGCTGTTTTGTTCCTGGATCAATCCATTCGAGTGTAAGTATTGCCTTGTCATACCTGTATTGCTGCGCCTGCTGCATGTGGTAGCAGTCAACATTTATCATGTCTCCTCTTGCCAGCCTGTCTTTCCATCCTGGGCAGGCGTCTGCAGATGGCCTTATTGTTGTTTTGCCTGATGCTCCAGGATTCCTGTTACAGTCGCATTCTCCAAATGCATACTCGTCTGTGTTGCAGTTAAATCCCTGGCTGCATACAAGCTCTAGCTTGACATTTGTGTCTTGTGATGCCATTGCAAGTATGCCAAAGTGATACTCCCAGCTTGTCAGCCCTCTTGGTGTTGTTGCTGGGTTGAATCCGAGATATCTTTTCTCGCATATCTCAAATAATACTGGCAGCGGGTCTGTTGTTGATGCCTCTATCGCTCCTTGTGTGAGTGATGTCATGTCCAGGCTGTAGTCAAGCCCGAATGCCATGAAGCACAGGCCGTGGATAAGTTTTTTCTCATTGAAGAGCGCATTGAATGTTGATGTCTGGCCGTATCTTCCTTTAACCTCTGTCATGATGTCTGATCCTGCGCCTGTTATCGCTCCAAAGACTTCTCCGATAGCTCCTGTCCTTGTCCTTAGGCCAGATGGCTTGCTCCATACGTTGATGAAGCAGCTTATTATTTCCCATAGGAAGTCGCAGACATACCTGCTCAGCACTGCCCTGCATATTCCTGAGCTGTAGTCGCCGGTTACTCTTATTGAGTCAAAGCACTGCTTAACTGCAAGCGCGATTGCCCTCCAGTGCTCAAGATATCCCACAACAGCAGGCAGGCATATGCACTGCACAGCTCTCCATAATCCAGAGTTTGGCTTGACAATGTATTCCTGGTCTGTTGTTCCGACATATTCCTTTACTTTTTCATATATTTCTTTTGCCTTAGTGTCTGTGCATGTCGGGGTTGTCTTGCCTATTCCTGCGCAGAACGCGGCTGCGAATGCATTCTTTTGTGCTGGCTCCTTGTCAGTGCCTATTTCTTTGAAGTATTGTGTGAAATCATGAATTTTTACCATGTCAAGGCTGCCTTTTGCAAAAACCTCTATCTCTCCTGTTGGCTTGTCTGATTCGTTCAGCGCTTTTATTGCATATGATTTTCCAAGGTATCCTGCATGAACCTCGTATAGGAATTTATCCCCGTACTTCTCGCCTGCCTTAAGACCCACTGGCTTTATGAGCACCTGCACCATGTTGTCTTCTGCATATGGCTTTGGAGGGTCAAAGGCAAGCTCTGTCCTTATCAGTTCTGCTGTTGGCTCGCTTTGTTTTGAGCAGAAGCCTGACAGGAAATTGAATATGCTTGTGTATTCCGGATACTCAAGTGCCTTTCCTGCTCTCTGTGCTGCTAGGCCTGCGCTCTGCCTTATCTCGCTGAAAGTGTCAAGGTTTATTCCAACTGTTTTTACGCTGCCAAGCAGGTTTCCTATTCCGCATGCGCTGTTCCATTCATCCATGTATTCCTGCCCGCAGCAGTATGGATGTGCAGGATGAGTCAAGTCATTGCAGAACTTGTAATTTTCTTCAGGTGTCTTGTATTTTTCGTATAATTGTTTCATTCCTAATTTTTGTAATGAAGAACTGCTGCTGTCCAGAACAGTTTCAGCTGCTGATGCTTCAGCGATTGCAGCACCTGTAATTAGTCCTACCGGGGTGTCAATCACAACAGGCATTTTCTTTGGCGCTGCTGGTGTGCTTGCCGCAGGTTTTGTCTCTGCAGGAAGCGGTCCAGATACATCATATCCTGTGCTTATTATGTTTAATTCTTTTTTCGTGTTGAATTCAGAGAATGCGCAGCTGTTTCCTCCCCAGAGCTTTCCGCCAACTCCGTATTTGTTTAATGCTGCATTGTAAGAGCTATTACCAGTATCATCTATTGCTTTTCCAATTTTTCCTTTATTTATTTCAACTGTTAAATCAACTGCATCATTCCTGCTGTCTTTTATGTATTTCTGGAGTGTTGGGGCGCTTGGGCATCCTACTCTGTCGCAGATTGGCTGGTATACTGTTTCCTTGATGCTATTGTATGTTGAGATGAACCACCTGCAGTTTCCGCAGGCAGTGCCTGCTTTCTGTCCTTCTTTTGTGCTGTTTGTGTAAACCTCGCACAGCCCGACTTTTGCTATCTCCTTGCTTGCTGCTGTGTTGCTCAGTGAAAGCGCGCACCCTATATTTTCAGCGATTTTTGCAAGGAACATCAGTGCAGCGCTTGCTGCGCAGCTGTAGAATAAATACTCTGTCACTTGTGTGAGCGGGTCAAGCAGGACATCAATTGCATCAATTGTTTTTTGCAGGAAATCAGATGAGCTTTTCAGCAATCCTTCTGGTATGACATCAGGAGGTATTATTTGGTCTATCTCTATAGTGACTGGCAGGCATGCTCTCTGCCTTCTTTCAACTATCACTGTTTTTTCCTGCGTGGTGTATGGCTCTCTTATGGTGCTTGTCTCTCTTATCGGTATGTCAACTTCCAAGTAGAATCGCAAGCAGCCAAATGCGCTTGGGCATCCTGGAACTATGTAAAATCCTCTTGCCCCTCCTGCCTGCAGTCCTGCCTGCGGCATGATTTCTCCCTGCCTCCATTTGCTTATTTCTATCTCTTTTTCTGTCTCTGTTGCATTTGAAGGAAGAGTTAATTTGTCTAGTGGGAATTTTGCAAAGTTAAATTGTATGTATCCCACCCATTCTTTTGAGCCAGGGCTTGTCTCCACAAGCGGGAATGCCTGCGGCGGTGATATTTTGTCATTGTCAAACCATGCCTCAAGGTCAGGGGACATTCTTACAGGGACAACATTGACCATCCCGATGCTTGCGTCCTTCTGGCCTCCAACATATTTGATCTTGAATGGTATTCCTGCCTGCTGCACTCCCTGAAGCAGGAGTCTTGGAGTTACTATTGATGGGGCTATTGTTTCTGGCGTGAAAGTCACCCAGCTTCCAAATCCGCACTGGGCCCATATGACTTGTGCTGCTTGTGATTGTCCTGATCCTGGGTGCCAGCTCTCCCTGTTCGCAAGGTCAACTGCCTTAAGTGATATATTGTTCTGCCAGCCTGTGCCTGTGTTGAGCGCAGCTGTCTGCCCTGCCTGTATTTCAACATCTGATTTGAGTGTGACTTTTATCTCAAAGTTTCCATTGTCATCAGTCACCTCAAAGAAATCAGTTGCCTTTCCATTTATGTATACAAAGACAGTTGCTTTTTCAGAGAGGTTTCCTTTTAATGTGATGTCTGGTATGTATGTTGTTCCTATCTGGTCCAGGTTTGTCCAGAGGAATTGCGGCGCGCCTGCATCATAAGATACTTCTTTTTTAATCTCAACTTTGTTTCCTGCCTTGTCCTGCGCAATCATCTCGATTATTGTTTTTCCGTCTGGTGATAAATCAAATGTGAGGTTGAATGGCAGCACTGTGTCAAGGCGCTTGTACTGCGGCCTGCAGCTCAGCTCTGCAATTGCTGTTGTTTCGTTTGTGTTTCCGCCTTCGGGTATTTTTGCAGTTACTGGCCCTGACTTAGGCCCTTCATTGCAGCTGTCATCAACTGCGCTGACAGTGTACTTGTATGTTTTTCCGCTCGCGACAGTTGTGTCTGTCATCATTGTTGTTCTTGTTGTTGCAATTCTTTTGCCGTCCCTGTAAACAGCATACTCAAGGAAGTCAAGGTCTTTTACAGGAGCCCATAATAGTGTCACGTGGTTTTTCAGCACATCTCTTGCCTGGACTCCAGTCACTTGTTCTGGGGCGACTGTGTTTTTGATTGTGTAGCTCGTATAATTTATTCTGACTTCTTCGCTCACGTCTCCGCGGACATTTAGTGTCCTGCTTGTCGTGAAAGAAGGAATGTCAGAAATATTCAGTGTGGGCGGTGTTGTGTCAACATTCACCACAAGCTTTGTCTCTGCTGTCTGGGTGTCTGTGCTTGATTTTATTATCAGGTCATTCGCGCCTTTTTTTATTAATGGGACATCTTTTGTTTGGAAGCTTCCGTCTGCAAGCGACCTTCCGAGCTTCACTTTTGTTGGCCCGACAAAGTATTCCAGCTTTGCATTAGGCATTGTATTGCCCTGAACGTCGACATAATTCTTGTTCACCCAGAGCAGTGCTGTTGCTGTTATGCTTGG
>CAYGYR010000010.1:33294-45073 GCA_964354285.1 uncultured Methanosarcinales archaeon
TTCATCTCAAATGTTGGCTTTAATAGTTCAGTGTAATTTCCAGAGTAAACATACTCGTACATCTTCATTTTTGCCTCTTCGCTTACTGGCATCGGGATGTATTCAAGCACGTGGAACACAACAGTGTTTGCATCTGCAATGTCTAAGTATTTTATTGTTGCGTTGCTGTTAGTATACCCTCCAATCTGGCTGTTCAGCCTGCTTAGCATCACGTCAAAGCTGTATACTGTTGTTTCCTCAATGAATTCTAGTGTGTTTATTTCTGCAGGATAGCTCCTGAGCTGGTCAAATGTGATGTTGCGCGCGCTTATTGATATTAGCGCATACTCTTCTTTCTTCAGCTCTCTTGGAGCGCTGAATGTTCCTGAGTATGAATTATATGGGTGCACAAGCACTTTGTAATTCATTGTCTTTAATTTTTTCATTGGTATTGTGAGCAGTTCTCCTGTTAGCGCTCCCCTGTTTGACAGGTAGCCTTCTTTTGATGCAGTGATTGCTGGATTTGAGCATCTTGACGGCACTTTTGTCCTGAGCCTATAATACCCGTCATCTGCTGTTGTTTTTCCAAGCAGGCATTCTTCGTAATAGCATTTCAGTGTTATGTTTGCATCATCAAGCTCTGTCTCAAACATGGCTGCCTCTGTGAATCCTGTTGCCCTTATGTCAGCTTCTTTGTCGCCTAGCTCCTGGCAGAAGTCAATGCCGAGTGTTGCTGGCTGGAACTGCCTGATTCCAAAGAACACTCTCTCTGGCCTGTTTGAGTTGATGATTACAGGGAATGCCATCTGGAATATGTATCCCTCTCCAGAGTAAGCGTCATCATCTTTTATTGTTGTCCTGACTGGATAGATTATGTCATAGGTGAAGTGCCACTGGTTCATGCAGAAGAAATTAAGGTATTTTCCTCCTTTGCCCATGCTTGACTTGAGCCAGCCGCCTGAGTTTGGCTTTCCTGCAAATCTCATCTGCCATGCTGGAAGATAGTCAAAGCTTGCGCGCAAATCAGTTTTTGGCTGCCCTGCCTGCATTGTCATCCTGAAATACTGGAATGCATCAACAGGCGTCTCTTCTGGTGTTTCAAATTCTTTTCCTGCAGAAAGGTCCTTGAATATTTTCTCGCGCTCTTTTCTCAGCGCATCATACGTTCTTGTTTTCTCAGTAAAAGGTATGTATTGCGTGTTCTCTACTCTTACAAAAGGAAGATTATAGTATAGTACTGTCTGCAGCCTTTTCTTGACGTCATCAAGATTCCATCTTCTTGCAGTGCATTCAAACCTCAGGTCATCTGTTGGTATCTCTGTGTCCATTGAGTAAAGGTCTATTGTGAGGTTCTCGAAGAATGTGCCCTGGTTCTCTGTTTTCATTATCCTGTTTGCTGCTTCCCATGCTTGTTTTATTTTTGCCTGGAGCCTTGCTGTGTAGTCTTCGAATCTTGTTGTTCTTCCAAGAACTGTGAGCTCGAGGGGCCACTTCATTTTTATTATGGCTTCTTTTTCTGTGAAAATAACAGTGGGCCTGATGTCTCCTTTCTCTTGTATGTCATATTGTGCTTTGAATGACTCAAAATCGCCGATGCATGTCCTTATGTTGTCATAGATGTATCTGTTGAGCTCTGACTGCATGAATTCAATGCTTGGGGTCCTGTCCTCTCCCTCAAAATACCAGTATGGGATCATGACCACTCCATATGGGTCGAGTGATACGTGGCTTGATGGTGTCTTTGAGATTGCTGCAGGCATGTAGATGTATCCGCCCTGCTGCCCTAGAAGTGCTGCTCCGCGTTTTGCAGTCTGCTGGAGGCAGTTTGTTATGAATTCGTGCACTGGCTTCACGTCCTCTGGGACGATTATTGCCTCTTCAATAGGCTGTGCTATCTCTCTTGTTGTTATATATACTAATAGCAGTACGCTTAGCAAGAGAATTATTCCTATTATTATGAAAACAGTTATCTGAGCCCTCTTTTTTAGCATTTTTCCCCTTTTTATCTTTCTTTTAATTCTATATATAAATTTTATGCCATTTTTCCTAGTAAAACAGCCATGTACTGCCTATACCATGCCATGTAAAACATTACTATCAGTATCATTGCAAATGTCAGGATGTTTTGTGCTTTTGGTATGACCCAAAAGATATTGAGCAAAATCATGTAAACAACTGCCATGTAAGAGTATGGAAGCATGAATTGCTTTATTTTTCCAATGCCTGTCTTGAATGCGTTTCCTAGCGAAGAAAATGCAAATTGTTTTTTTGTGAATGAATATTGCATTACTGCTGTCAGGTGTATGCCTATGATTGCTGCTGCGATTGCAACAGGCAGGAAATAAGCTGGCTTTAATCCAAGTGAGATAACTAGTGCAGGTATTATCCAGAGCGCAAACCATATTGCATTTAGCAGGCTGAATTTTGTGAAATACCTCCACTCGATTTTTTTGTCAAGTATCGTGAGCCAGATTAGCCCTTTGAAGGCAGAATATATTATTATTGAGACTAAAAGCAGGACAACAAAATAAGCAACAGTCATCGCGAGCAATGCAAATATCCCTCCAGGCCCTCCCATCATTATTCCAGGCATTATTTTTTCTGTCTGTCTTGCCATCACTGTTCCAATTGCGTAAGTCGCAAAAAACAAGCCAAACCAAGATAACGTGTCATATAGTGTTATCAGGAAATATTTTTTCTCAGGGATTTTCTTGAAAGTCAGGATGAACTGCCTGAATTCTGCCTGCGCAAGCTTCTTGTTTGCGATAATCATGATTATTGCTGGAATGAAAAATGCAAGAGCAAGCCAGCTTATCTGCTGGAATGCGATTATTCCTATTATGATTAATATTACCCCGATGATTCTCGTGATGTTTTCTTTTATTACTTTGTTCATCTTAAGCTCCTGTCATTGTCACGCCTGTGCTTGTTCCTGTTGTGTTCTGCACAGCAGCCTGTATTGCTGGCGGCAGTGTGTATGGCCTTGTTGCTGCTCCTTGGTATGCTATTATCGGAGCGCATATCTCATTTGCGTACCCGCCATTTGAATTCATTATTCTTGGGCTAAATACAAGACAGGCATTATCATAATTATTATCGCTCTCAAAAATCATTGGGTCGCTTCCCAGCCTTCCTTCTTTTCCGCCTGCTTTCTCCAGCGTTCTTCCTGTGAGCTTGCTTTCTGGTGACTTAAAGGTCTTGTCTCCTCTTAGTTCAATGTAGTAAGTGAGTTCCTGGTCCATGTGAGGATTTTCGATAAAGTATGTTACTTTGTATACGCGTTTTGTTTTTGTTTTCCCAGCTTCCACATATATTGCAGGGAATGATTTCTCTGCCTGTATTGATGCAGCAGGGATGTATCCTCCAATGCTTGTTTCTGTGACAAGGAAGTTTTGTGACTGCGTGGGCTCTCTTGGGTATAATCCTTCGCAGATTTTTGACTGGTAGCAGTTCTTGCCCCCGAACACCCCGCCGAGTATATCATCGCAGAACTTTTGCGCTGCCTTCTGCCTTTTCTTTGCCATATCTTCATCACTAATCCAGAGAGAGCTCCAATGGCCTATGCCTTTGTATTCTTCATAGCCCTGCATGAAATCTGCCATGAAAATAAAAGCCCATCTTGCAAACCAGTTGTTCTCTCTTAGGAAGAGTTCATTTTGCTTCTCTTCTTTTTGCCTTTCAAGCTTCTCTATTTCTTTCTCCAGCTTTGCCTTTTTATCTTTGTCTGTTTCTGTTTTTAGCTTTGCTTGCAGGCCTGCAATATTCTGCTCCATTACAGAGATTGCATTTTTCATAGTAAGAATTTCACCTTTTGCTTCTAGCTCTTTTCTTTGTTGCTCAAGGTCTGCTTTGCTTTTTTCCAGATACGCTATGCTTTCTTTGGTTTGCTTTGCTTCATTTTCAAGCTTTGTTTTTTCTCCTTCTTTCCTCACGATTTGTGTTGTTAATTCTTGCACTGCTGCAAACCTGGCAGGGTCTTCAGGGCTGTCTTCAAATTGCTTCTGTGCGCTCGCCAGTTGTTTTTCTAAATCTGATATTTCATTGCGTGTGCTTTGAAGAGCGGCGGTTGTTTCCGCCAACTCCGTGGCAGCAGATTTCCTTTTAAGGGTGTCTTCTTTTAATATTGCTTCAAGGGCATCAATGTTATTGCTTAAACTTTGAATTTGCTGCACGTTTTTGCCGTAATCTACCTGTGCTTCTCCTAAGTCTTTTTTTTCTTTTTCTAGTTTTTCTTTTTCTTCATTCAGTTTTTCTAATTCTGCCTCAAGTTTTTTTACTTCCGCTTCATCATTTCTTTTTTCTGCTGTGTCTATTGCTTTTTCTTTTGCTTTTTCTTCTTCTTTTTTAAGATAGATTTGTCCATCCAAAGCAGCATCTCTTTGTGCCAAGCCCATTGCTGTCTGTCCTTCTGCAATACGCCTGGTGCGCGCTTCTGCTTCTGCTTTGCTCTCCTCTTCTTTTGCTGTTTTTTCTTTTTCTAATTCAAGTTTGGCATCCTGCGCAGCAATATCTGCATGCTGTTTTTCTTGTCCAGCTGCAGTGTATTTAGCTACTGCATCGCTCCATTCTTCTTCGGATATTTTTCCTTTTCTGTATGCTTCCCATGCCTCATTTCTTTCTTTTTCTGCCTGAGCATATGCTGTATCTGCTTCAGATGCCTTTGCCCCTGTTTCAGCTGCTATTTTATCAGACCCAGTGGCGCCTGTTACGATTTCTTTTTCTTTCTCTGGATTTGTATCTTCTGTCTTGACTTCTTTTCCTGTAGGATCCTGATGTTTTGTTTCTGCAGATATTTTTGCAGCAGTTTCAGCAGCCTCTGCGGCTGATCTTACTGCATTTATTAGTGCGTCTCTTTCCTCGAGAGACAAATGTTCTACTTTGCTCTCAGGATAATCCTTTTCTATTTGTGCTCGTCTTTTTGCAAAGACTTTATCTAGCTCGTCGCCTACTTTTTCAATCTCTGTATCTTCATCATCTATGCTTTTTACAAGCTGGCTCAATTCATCCATTTCTTGCTGAGTGATTTCTGCTCTTCTGAGTATTTCTTGATCTTCCTTTTCTAAAGTTGGCGGGAGATCAATTTCAAGCATTTGTGGCGTTTCATAATCAAATACTGCTTCTGGCTTTGGTGCTGGTTTTGGGGTTGCACCATATCCTGTTATTTTTGCATTTGCATCTTTTGTTGAGATTCCTACTTCACTTATTTCTACGCCCGGCTGTGTCCCTGCCAAAGTAATAGCCTCGCGCCATTGGTCTAATGGCCATTCTTTTGTGCCTTGGTATACATATCTGCCGTCATCTCTTTTAGTATAAACATCCATGTGCTTGGCATCATCACCGTACACAAATATGTATTGATCTGTTTTTAATATCTGTTCTGCATAAGCAATCGCACTCCCAACTATCAGAATCAAAGCAATGATCAAAATCAGTATTCCTTTCTTCATTCTGCCAGTTCCTCTGCTTGCTTGCACCAGTCATTTGCTGGTTTTATTGTCCAGTAATCATTTCCTTTTCCTGTCATCTGCTTTAATGATGCTATTGCGTCTCCGAGTTTTGCTGCTGTTTTCGCGATTGAGCATCCTATATACGCTAGTGCCATTGCGCCTGTTGCTTCTGGTTCTTCTTTTTTGCAGTAATCAAAGCCTGTTATCTGGCTGCATCCTCCGCAGAGGCATCCTGCAACAGCAGCAAGCATGGATATTGGGTTTGCGTAAAAGTCCTGCACCATGTTTGATATCTGGTTGTGAAGCCAGGCAAAAGGTATCAGGTCAAATATCTGTCCTGTGACATAATTGCAAGTTAGATAAGCTTTTTCATCATTGCAGTATGATGATGGCAGTCCTTCCTCAAGCACTCTTTTTCCTAAGCAATAAGCATACTGGCATCTTATCTGCCTCATCTTGTTTAGGTTGTACAGCACTCCTGGTATGCACAGGCAGACTGTGCTTAGTATGAGGTTTTCTTTCACATCAACTGGTGCTTTTGCCTGTCCTGTCTGATAATCTTCAAGGCTCAAGCTGAGCCCGAGTGTCTGTGCTTTTCCTTTGCATACAAAGTCCCAAGCTCCAAGGGCATCAGAGCTTTTCACAAGGCTTCCATATTTTTCTTTTCCAAACAGCTCTTCTGCTGTGAGCTGGCAGTTTGCATATTTGCATGCAAGGTCAAGAATGTTCCAGAGGTCTCCTCCTGTTACTTTTGCATCTTCTGATGGCTGCATATTGCCAAGGCCTTCTAATGCCTGGTGCAGTATTCCCTTGTCTTCGCATATGAGATTTCTTGCTTCTTCAAGTTCCTTTGAGGGCTTGCAGTCTGCCTTTCCAGTCATGATGCACGCCCCAAATACTACGCTGATGGTTACACCTATAAGGGTAAGTGTTGCATCAAGCGCATTAAGTATTACTGTGAAATCGCTTTTTATGTTGCAGAGGCTTCTGAACTGCTCAACAAAATTCTCTACCTGTCCTATCCACTCTGCCCACTCGTAGTTCAGCTTCATTGTGTTCTGTATTCTCTTTTCATTATTAGAGTAAAGCTCTCCGTAAGGAAGTCCATAGAAATTCAGTGTTATGTTGACATCTTCTCTCTCAGCATATGGCATGAAATAATTTCCAATGCGTGTTGTTACAAATACAGGGCAGCTGAATTTTAGTTCATTTACTGCGTATTCTGCTGCAGCGAGCGTGAATACAAGATGCGGGCTTTTTGAGCCGAACTGGTTATTTACAGCTTCTATTTCAGTTACATACGTGAAGTTTCCTGTGCAGTCAGTCAGCTCTCCTGCTTCTGCATAAACCATTTCTGCCTGCTTGTTTTTTGGAGTCAGCTTTACCTGGCAGTATACTGAATGTTCATAGAATGTTGCAGTGTTCCTGTCAATCATTGGAGGCGAGCATGTTACAGTGCTCTTCCAGTAGTCTGCCATTGAGTCATTGCGCAGGCCGTAGATGAAGAACTTGTAATTGTATGCTGCCTTGTTTTTTGCGAGGTCAAGGAATTCAAAGTCAAGCGAGACATTTTGAGGGCCAGATGCATCAATCAGGACATCAAACGTGCAGCTGTCTGGTGTGCATTCTGTTGCAGGAACATTATCGCTTCCGCCAACCTCTGTTAAATCAGCGTATGCTTCTGCAGCTCCTGTCACATTAAATATGAATTCTATGCTGTCTCCGTTTACTGCTCTTGGCCCGTAATCTGCTGTGTCATGAATAAATGTTGCAAGGACATTTGTTATTACAGGCGGTGTCTTGTCAATTATTACAGGAGTGTCAAGGTATTTGCTTGCAATGTTTCCAAGGTCATCTTTTGTCTGCTGGGTTAATCTTATGGACTGCACTCCTGAGCTTGCTGTTGGCTTTATGTTTTTCCAGATGCATCTCCACAGGCCTGGGCTTGTCTGCTCGCAATTGTCTGCCTTCACTCCTGTCCCGAGCCCTATTTTGTGCAAATCCAGGTAAGCTTCTCCTTTATCCATTCCAGCATCCATCTCAGTGAGTTCTGCATAGATTGTCCCATTTGCAGAGAGCATTGCTGTTGCATTCAGGTCAGCTGCATCTGTGTAGATTATTGTCGGCACAGGCCCGGTGTCATCAAGAGGCAGGGTGCACATCAGTGTTGCGCTTGCCTCGTTTCCTATCTTGTCGCGCGCTTTTGCTTTTACCTCGCAGCTCTCTGGCTTTGTTACTGTTATTGAGCGCCAGATGTAGTCATTTCCTTTCACGCTGTCTGGAATTTTCTCTCCGAGCCCTGGATTTAGTTTAGAGAGGTCTGCTCTGATTGTGCTTCTGTCAATATCGCTCTCTCCTTCAATCGTGATGTAGATGTCTGCTGTTACTGTCTGCCCGCTTTTCATGTGCGAGAACTCATACCCTTGAGGGTCTCTTAATTTCAGCTGCGTTATTACAGGGGGTGCATTATCAACAGATATTTTTTCGCACTTCTGCGCTGCCTGCCTTCCCATAAAATCGCTTGCTTTTATGCAGTAATCAATTGCCTCATAGCTTGCTGCTGTTTGGTATGTGTAGTCAAATCTTTCCTCTTTTCCGCAAACTCCAACTCCAGGATTTTCTGCTTTTATTGTCTGGTTGTTTGCGGTTATCATGATTTCTTTCAAGCCAGAGCAGTATGAGATGTCTCCTGTTGCTGTTGAGTAGTCTTCTGCGCGGTATCTTATGCTTGCACTGCCGTCTCTTGATATTTTTGGCTCTATGCTGAATGCGACTATGTTTGGTGAAGCCCTGTCAACACGCACTGTTATGTCCTTGGAATCAATTTCATTATCATTGACGTCATAGAGCTTTATGGAGTATGTTTCTCCGTCAAAATTAGGAAGGTCTGCTGTCGTATAAGCGCACTTGTATTTTGCGCCTTCAAGTGTGCAGCTTGTGAATGCGCCGCAAATTCCTCCTGTCCTGCAGAACCGTATTCTTGTTTTCGCGACTTCAACAGAGGGGCTTCCTGCCATCTCTGCAAATGCAATTACTGTGAGCACGTCATTTGACTGCCTTACAAAACCGTCTGCATCATCCCTGCCGCTGTATTTCTCTATGTTCAGCTGCTGCGCAAAAGCAATTGGGAGCATTATGACTAGCATTGCCATGAATGTTGCGATTAGTTTTGTCTTGTTCATTTTCTGTAATACTTTGGCTCCAGCAGCTTGCGGTATTCTTCTGAATACTCAATTGCCTTGCCTATCTCTCCAAGATCTTCTATTTTTCTGAGGCTTTCTGGGAGCTTGTCAAGCGCGATGTTTATGTAGTATATCTCCATTGTGTTCATGTGCTCAATCTGTTCCGGCTTTATCTCGAGCTCAAATTCTGCAAATCCAGATGGGAATGGGTTTGTCTCGTCAAAGATTATATCTTCTTCTGGGACATAGTATTCTTTTCTTCCCCATGGCAGGGGGATTATTCTCTTGTCTTTTGGTATGACCAGTTTTGGCTTGGGGTACTTGAATGAGTATATCTTGACTTCATATGTTCCTGGGATTATTTTTATTCCCTGCGATATGTCTTCTGGAGGTGTTCCGCATGCTGCGGGGCTTTTTGCCCCTTCTCTTCCGCATATCTCTGCAAATGCGCTGAACTGGACAGCATCTGGCCCGCTCTTTCTTCTCATTATTACAAGTGTGTTTTCATCTGCGTCCTGATTGTGCGGCTCTGATGTGTCAAGGCTCCACTCAACTCCTTTTTTGAGGAGCCATTTTTTTGCTGTGAAGTTTACTATTGTGTATGGCATGAGCTCTATTGCTGCCTCTGCTGGCTTGTCGTCAATCACGTCAAATTGCAGCAGCCCTGTCTGGTATTCCTTGTGCGATGCGCTTAGCTGCCCGCCGAGGCATCTTGGCATCTGCGTAATCAGCGTGCCGTTTATTGTATCTCCGAGAGAGCAGCTCTCTTTGCCGCACCTATACCCTACTGTCGCATTGTCAATTCCTTTTTTTGTTCTTGAGTCAAGTGTTTTTATTGTTATTTTTCCTGATGTCCTTTGGTTTGCATCGCAGAGCATGCTTGTTGTTGTTATCGCGAATGTTTTCATCGGCTCAAATACAGGGGGCATTGGGAAATTATTTCTCATATTTGCCTCAATGAAGAACTTTAAAGAATACCCTTCTCCCTTTAGCGCTGTCGGGTCATACAGCTCCACAAGCACAGGGTAGCTTATATCGTATGCAAATGAATATTTTTGTATTCCGAAGATGAACATGTATGTTGAGGTTATGCTCTCTGGCATGCATGCCTGCCCGTTGCAGTTTAGGTCAAAATATGGGTTCCACCACGGCAGGTATGTGAACCTTATTCCTAGTGTCGGGTATGTGTTGTTTGTCGCAGTGAAGAGCATGTTCCTGTTGTAGATGTTCTCAAACAATTTTTCATCACGGATGTTCTTTCCTGTTATTGTTTTTTCAGGTGCATAAATGTATTTGTAGTATCTTGTGTTTCCCACCTGCAGCATTGGCACGTAGCTCGTGAGTATCTCCTGTATTTTTTGCGCCACTTCATATTTCACCCAGACTGTTCCTGTCCCTAGTTTTATGTCTATGTCGCTTGTCGGCGGCAGCTGGTTCTTGTCAAGGCCTGAGAATCCTGCGATAAGCTCTTTTGTGAAATGCTCTAGTATTCCGTTCTCTGCCTGCGCATTCACGAGCTCTGCTGCGAGCTTGTACATCTCTCCGAGATTAAGCTCAAGGCTCACTGCATATTCATTCAGGTTAAATGTCTTGTCTGCTTTCCTTGCCTGTATTGGGTATTTGACGAGGACAACAACATTTTCTTTTGCTATTGTTGTCTCTGTTTTCACATCTCCTTTTTCAGCAAACTCAAATCCCTGCGCTGTGAATGCCGGGAATCCTGCAAGGCAGTCTTTCAGGTGCGCGCTTACATAATTATTGACTTGCTCTTCAATTGACGGGCTTCCCTCTGCTTTTCTGAGCATTGGCCTGTTGCTAGAGAACTCGCATTTTCCTGTGCATTCATTTGCTGACTTTAGGTGCCACCAGTATGGTATTATGAGGTCTGATTCTGGGCTGAACTGGACAGCATCACCCTCTGTTGGCTCTACTGGGTTGAACATGAATCTTGATGCGTCAGTGTATCCACCGTAATCACCTATCCTGTGGAGTGCTGTTTTTGCAGTGCTCTCCACGCAGCTCGTTATGTAATCTTGTATTGGCTGGGCTTCTGCAGGCACTTTTTGTATTGATGGCAGTGCGGCTTCCTCTAGCGGCTTTATGGCTGTTGTGGTGTACAGGTAAATGCCGAGCCCTACGGCAATCAGAAGTATTATTCCAATGATTATGAATACAGTTATCTGTCCCCTTTTATAAAACAACACTACCACCCTTTTTGAACTATATATACAGTCGTATCATCGCCTATTTATAAATTTAACTGTATTTAATCTATGAAAAATTTAACTATTTGCTGATTACACGTAATATTTAAAAAGGCACTTCTTTATTTGCGAAGCCATGGTCTCAAAAGAGCTGATAAAGTACGTGAAAGAGCATGTGGCTGCAGGTTTTTCTGTTGAGGACATAAAGCTGGAGCTTGTCAAGCATGGCCATTCTGTTGCTGATGTTGAGGATGCATTAAGCGAGGTTCCTGCGCAAAAGAAAGAGAAGCCAAAGTCATCTCTCATAAAGTTCTTGGTCTTGTTCACAGTCATTATTGCTGTGGGAATTGTCTTGTTTTTTGTCCTATCAAAAATAAAGACAGAGCAGATTAAGGAGATTGAGGTGAAGGAAGAGTTTATTCCTTCTGTTGTTCCTCCATCTCCAGAGGCTGCTCCAGAAGTTTTGCCAGAAAAAGTTCCACCGTATGTTCCTCCTTATGTTCCGCCGCAGAAAGAACAGAAAAAAGAGCCGCTGCCTTCAGAATCTGCTCCAACAGGCAGGGAGATTCCTATTTATGATATTTCGCGGCTTGATTTTAACCTCACTCCGCGGCTCGAGGTAATCCAGGGAGTGAGCCTTCAAAATCCAGATGCTGCTGTTGCAATGTGCGCTGATTTCAATACAAATACAGAGAGAGATATTTGTTTCGCGACAATTGCGAGAAGCATTCCTGACAATAAATTGTGCGCAAGAATAACTGAGGCAGTGCTGAGAGACCAGTGCTATCTTTCTTTTGCAGTCACAGGGACAGATGCCTGTGATAAGATAAATGATACTGTTGTGAAAGAATCCTGCGATGCGTTAATCCATCTGAATATTACTGGAAGAATGCCTTGAGTTCTTTGTAATTCCTTGCTGTGGTCCTTCGGACAGTGTGGCTCGCAGCGAAGCTGCTCGCGGTTATAT
>CAYGYR010000011.1:0-37352 GCA_964354285.1 uncultured Methanosarcinales archaeon
ATCTTCTAAAATCTACTATATATAGTTTAAAAAAATAAAAAAAAGGTGATTTTGTATGGATATGGCACTTTCAACTGCTAAACGAGTTCTATTCATAGTGGCGATTGTATCTTGTGTTGCAATGCTGATAATGATTGGCGAGTATTACCGCGGAACAGGCGCTGTTGTTGCCGGGCAGCAGCAGATAACAAATTCTGTGGGGATACTGCTCTGGATGGGGCAGTACATTGGCAATCAGATACCTGCGCTGACAGAATACCACTTATCCTGCCTTGGAGCTTATACTATCCAGACACAGGAAGGAAGAACAAGAGCAAGACAGTCGCTGAATTTTGCAGGCCCTGGATTTAATGGCGGAATGCTGACATTCAAGCGCGCGTCTGATACTGATGTGACCAGTGATTTCCTGATGTTTGCAACAGACCAGCCATTGTTTGAATACACTCTTGTATTTGATTCAGGCCTTCAAAGCAAAATAGATGAAAAAGGCAATCTCGAGGATCTCCAGGAAGAATCAATACAATTGATGGGCACGCAATTTAACATACTTGATGCAAAAATTAATACTGGCTCAAATACAGTCATACTAAAAATGATGGGAGCAGGAGGCCTTGTCAAGCTGACTGACAATTATGCTGATACCAGCTTCAACCAGGGAGTAGAGGTAAACGGCAGAAGCGTTAGTGCACAGGTACAAATCATTGGCTCAGAAACAGGCATGGGAGCTTTTGGGATATACAGCATAAAATACAGGCCATATGCCCTGCATGAAGTTGATGTTCCGCCTAGGCACGGCATCAAAGGAACCATGGATGAGCCAGAAAAGCTGCTGAATCCTCAATTTAACATATTCTATACAGGACTAAGGTCAGGCGGGCCAGCTGTGCCTGCACCGCGAAGAACAAATGCAGGAGGCCCAGGAGTCATACAATTCAGGCCAGTATCAGATGACCAGTACAAGATTGATTTCACGACAAAAGAGGGAGGCTACAGCCTGCCGCTTGTTACACTAAGAGGCGGATTGTCTTGGGGAGATGTTGACAGAACCTTTATTTTCAAGGAAAACGATGAAATCGGCGCTAACGATTACTTCATGGTAAGCACTGGAACAAGCATAAATGACAGGACAAACATACTTGTTTATGAGCTGATAAACTTTGACAACGGAGTTGTGTATATCAAGGATTGGAATGGCGGAAACAAGAGAGCGATTAATTTTGATGCATCTGGAGCAGGGTCATTCCTTGCAGCAGGACATGATTACAAACTGCAGGTTAACATGGCAGACCCAACACACCCAATAAGAGTAGACCTTAACGGAGATGGAAGCATAGGCGCAACAACAGTCCAGGCAGTTCTTGTTGATGGAACAAGGCTGAAGTTCAGCGGAGCAGGAAACATTGATTACATTGTGCCAAAAAGACTGTTTGAGGACAGGTCTAGTGATGAGACAGCAAGCATGCAGATAGCTCCATCAGGCGGAGATTTGAGTTTAACAGTCTCAAGCCCATCGCTGATAAGCTCTGAAAGCGGGATAAGAGAAGGAATGATGGAGTATGGAACAAGATTCGTTTATGACAAAAGCAGGACACCGCAGAAGCTAACATTGTATTCACCTGGCGGGCAGGCAATGGGCGCAGTATCAATTGGCGGCGGCTTAGGCTTCTCAACAGGAACAGGGCAATCACAGGCAGGAATACTTGTAACCTGCGAAGAGAATGTTTTGCAGCAGAAGCAGGCACAGCAGCAGGCAATCGGTTAAGTTTTTTATTACTTTTTTTCTTTATTTGTTTTTTTTAATAAGATTTATATTTTCATCTAACTTTTCTTTGTTATTATGAGAATAGAACTAGAATTCAGGGTATTTCCATTTAGGAAGGAAGAAAAAATTAAAGTGTATAAGACTGCAAAGGAATTGATTGAGAAGCACGGAATTGAAGATTACGTTCTTGAGCTTTCTCAGCTCAGCTGCATGGGTGGGACAGGCTATGTTGTGACTCATACAGATGAGCTGGATAAAAAATATGTTGGGTACAGGGGATTTATGACCTATGATCAGGTATGTGAAAAACTTGACGGGATGAAAAAGCAAGAAAAATGGATGGAGGGGGATAAAAAATCATGAGAACAGACATGATGCCATGGAATCCAGATATAAGTGAGAAAATTGAAATTTTCAAAAAAGCAAAAGAACTGATTGAGAAACACGGAATAGACAATTATGTTCTTGAAAACAGGCAGATGACCACAATGGGTGGAATAAGGTATGTGGTCACTTCAAAAGCAGAATTAGACAAGAAATATATCGGATACAGGGGATTTTTCATATATGAAAAGATATGTAAAGATATCGAACAGTATGAAGAAAACCAAAAACATCCAGAAGAAGCAGAAATGCGAACAAAAGAGTTGTTAGATTCTATAAAGAAAAAATACGGCAAAAAGTGAGGCTCGCAGCGAAGCTGCTCGCGAATTATATTTGCAGAAGAACAATCACTATGCACTTGTCACTGTGCCCTTGGCACCCAATAAGGATTTAATAAAAACCTTTTTAACCTGCAACTACAACTATTCTCTTATGGAAATCCTTCCAGGCATTCAGATAATTGATTTAGGCTTGTATTTAATTAAATCAAAGACTCTTGTATTTGCTGACTTCCACATGGGGTATGAGGAAGAGATGAATAAAAAAGGAGTTCTTGTTCCAAGATTCCAATACAAAGACATGATTGACAGGCTTGAACTGATATTTTCCAAGGCAAAAGAAAACAAGATGGTGATAGAAACAATTGTGATAAACGGGGATTTAAAACATGAGTTCGGCGCAATATCCAAGCAGGAATGGAAGGAAACACTGCGATTGATTGATTACTTTGAAAGGAAATGCAAGAAGCTTGTCTTGATTAAAGGAAACCATGACACAATACTGGGGCCGATTGCAAGGAAAAAGAATATTGAGATTGTTGATGAGTTTGCTGTTGATGATGCACTGATAATGCACGGCCACAAATTACCAAAGGAAGAACAGCTAACGGCAAATGGTAAACGGCAAACGTTAATCATCGCACACGAGCACCCTGCAATAGGATTAAGGTCTGCTGTCAGGGTTGAGAAATACAAATGCTTCTTGAAAGGAAAATACAAGAAAAGCAATTTAACTGTTCAGCCTTCTTTTAACATGATCACAGAGGGAACAGATATAACAACAGAAAAAGTGTTGAGCCCATTGCTGCCTCAGGATTTGAGTGATTTTGAAGTATTTGTGATAGATGAGCAGAAGAAAGAAGCATTGTATTTCGGGAAACTTAAAAATTTATAAACTCATTTAGCTGCAGGAAGTTCAACTGTAAAGGTCGAGCCTTTCCACGGCTGGCTCTCAACAAGGATTCTTCCTCCGTATTTCTCTACTACCCTTTTGCTTGTAGCAAGGCCCAGCCCAAGATTGTTGAATTTTGTTGAGTAAAACGGCTTGAAGATTTCATCAAGGTTTTCGGCTTCTATGCCTTCGCCGTCATCCTGTATGCTTGTGCGCACCAGGCCATTTCTCTGGTACATCCTGATTTTGATGTTCTTTGCGCCTGCTTCAACAGAATTTCTCAGCAGATTCCTGTATACCAGCAATAATTTATGATTGCAAATAAAAACAAAAGGAGATTCTACCCGGTAATGCCTGCTTTTATTTACTTTTGGATCATTGACTGAATTCAGTGCAGCCTCAACTGCAAGCACCACATTTACAATGGTTTTTTCTGCTGGCAGGCATGTGCGCGCGAACTCGTAGAGCTCTACGGCATACTTGTCTATACGGTACGCACCATCAATGATTTGCGTGCAGTATTCAGCAAACTTTTCAGGAGTGCCTTTTCCAAGCATAGCAAATCCTGTGATTGAGGTGAGTGCATTGCCGAAATTGTGGTTTATCTGCGCTTTTGCGCCAGGATACGCGGTCTTTTCAGCATACAGTCTGATAAGCGAAAGGGCTCTGTGCGCTTCTTTCTCTATTACTCCGCATAATTCTGTAACTTTTGTTTTTTCATGGCACGCAAGTTCAGCAGAACCGCAGATTACTGTCAGTATGTTCTTTAAGTCATGTGCCAGCGGGTCTTCTGACTGCACATCAATCCCGCTGTTCAAAGCCCTTAGCAGCCTGGCTGTATCTGTCTCACTTTCCTCTACTTTTGATTCTAGCTCTCCATTCATTTGTTTAGATGACACATCTATAATGTCTTCACTCATTATATCCTGCATAGACAATAGCTTGTTTAAAAAGGTTCCGCAAATTGGTGAACAATTTGCGAACCTCAAAAAAACCCTGTTTTTTGTTGGTTTTGGAAATTTAGCAGGTGTGCCAAAAACTTTATAAATAGCGCCCATCCATTATGCGCAAGGGTGAAGCCAAATGGAAAATTATGAAACACTTGTGGAAAAAGTAATTAAAGAACAGATAGAAGATTTGCAGGATGACTTAAGATTCAAGTGCCTGTATGATTCAAAGCTTGTTGAAGATTTTTGCAGGAAATATGAAAAAAACCTTGTTCGTATTGACTTCACAACAGAAAATACAACACCAGACGCAATCATAATAGAACCGATGTATTATTTTGATGATAATCTTGGCGGGTACACAGGAGCGGGGATTATTAATTCATTAAAGGAAGCTGAAGATTCTTTGATACAGCAGTGAGTTATAGTCCTGCCTAAATAAAAGAATTTCTTCTTAGCTCTGCTATTGATTTTTGCAGGTTTTTTCTTGCCTGTTCTTCATATTTCTTCCTAAAGAAATCAGTGGAATATATTGAATCCCTATTCAAAAATCCTTCTAAGATTGCAGCTCTTCCTTGCTTAAACTGCTCTTCAGGAACATATCTGTATTCCTGCCTGATTCCTGTTTCATATCTATCAAAATCCTGCTCTGATTTTCCCAAGATAGATAAGTCCACATCTACAATGACTTTGGCATCCAGGCTCTTGGGGCTTGCTTTGTGTTTTGTTGCAAGAATAAGAGAGCCTACTCTTTTTATGAAAAAATCAGGCATTTTAATTTTTTTTAAGAACTTTTGCGCTAATCTTGCGCTTTGCTGCTCATTATCCTTTTTTCCTGGAACATATACTGCATCATGAAACCATATTGCCATTTCAATCTCATTCGGATGCTCGCTTAAGTAAGGCGCATCACGGAATTCACATATGCATTGATAGATATGATCAAGAGTGTGATAATGCCTCTGGGGTTCGGAATATATTTGACTTAATTTTTGATAGTGCAGTTCGCCTCTGTCCGCGTGTATTCTTTCAATAAGCTCAACCCATTCTTTTTCAGGAAAAATTGTTCCAAACATTTTTCATTCACCCGATATTTTCAATCAAACCAAGTATGCACTTCTGTTAAGCTATGATGTTGCCTGTCTGATTCAGAGTATCTGCTTCTGAAAGCTTCTTTCATCGTCTGCCTGAGCTTGAAGAAAAGCATATGGCTATCATAATCAATATCTTCAGAATCTGCTTCAAGGTACAGGCCATGCTTGTAGTACTCTTGTGCAGCAAGTATCTTGCTTTTTATCTCTTCAGGAGAAATCTGTGCCTTTAGCCTTGCATCAAGGCCTTCTTTGCTGAGATTATCTCTTTCAATTATTCTCTGCTTTCTTTTTTCTTCATCACACGTGACATGAATGACATTGTAGTTGACAAGTGGAAGCATGTTTTGCTCAACAAGGTAAGCGCAGTCAAAGAGGATAATTCCTGGATTGCTCTTGATGAATTTCTCAAGCTCGATTTTCGCAGGCATCTTCAGGATTTCTGCGAGCTTATTCCTTTTCTGCTCATCTGCAAGGATTTCCTTTCCAAGCTTTTTCAGGTCAAGCTCATCGCCATAATAATACAGCCCTGCTTCTGCAAGTTTTTCCTTGATTTCTGAATAATAAGGAGATTCTTTCTTGTACAGACTTTTGATTAACTCGTCCATATCAAGATGTGTTGCATTTATTCCCTGCTCATTTGCCTTTTTGGCAAGCTCCCTGCAGAAATATGTTTTTCCAGAACCAGAGTTTCCAGTCACGCCAATCAAAAAAACATCCAAAATCTTTTCTTCAAGCGCCTGCTTGACAGCAGGGTGCGCGTATTCATGGACAAAAATGCCTTCAGAAACCATCTCTTTCATCGCGCTTGAGCTGATTTGCTCAAGGCCATGCTGTGAAGGCAGGACCACTGTCTGCAGGCCATACCTGTAATTGAATTTTGCCATCTGCTGCTCATACTCAAAATCCCTGCTTGTCCTGCAGCCGCGCACAATTGCAGAAGCTTTCTTTTCCTTTGCATAGTGCGCCAGAAGCCCTGAAAAATAATCAACCTCAACATTTGCAAGCCCTGCAGCAGCAATAGCTTTTTCAGCCAGGTATGTTCTCTCTTCAAGGCTGAAAAGATGATTGTTCTTTTTCTTAGGGTTTTCCCCAAGGGCAACATACACCCTGTCAAAAAGTTTTGCAGCTTCCTTTATCACCCAGAGATGGCCCCTGTGAATCGGGTCTGCTGTTAATGGATAAATTGCGGTTCTCATTTTAACCAAGATCAAGCAGAGATAGATGATAAAACTTCTTTCTTATTTTTTATACAAAACAGTAAAAGTTATATACTTCTTGCCTTTTTTGATAGATTATGGACTTGCTTGATAAAAAGATACTCTGTGAGCTTGACTCAAACTGCAGGCAGCCAAGCGCCCAGATTGCCAAGAATGTTGGGAGCAGCAGGGCTGTTGTCAGATACAGAATAAAGAATCTTGAAGACGAAGGCCTAATAAATGCATACATTGCTGCCATAAATCTTGGAAGGCTTGGCTACAGCACATACAAGATTTCATTCAGGCTGCATACGTCTGATGAAAAGAAGATTGCACAGTTTGCTGAGTACCTAAAAAGCTCAAAAAATGTTATTCATGCATTGAAGACAGAAGGTGCTTATGATGTATCAGTATCTGTAGCCACAAAAACACTGCAGGAATTTGACGCGTTCATGACAGAGCTGAAAAACCGATTTAATGAGCTTATCAAGGATTATTACATAAGCATGGTGGTGAAATCAAATATTTTCAGGCTGCAAAAGCTTTTGCTGGGAAAGATTCCTGAAATGAAGACAGAGACTTATTCAGCAAGAGAAAAAGAGATTGTCAGTATAGACGAACAGGACAGGAAAATACTTGGTGTGTTGTCAAATACTGCATCAATCCCGATTATTGACTTGGCAAAAAAAACAGGATTAACCATTGATGTTGTAAAATATAGGACTAAAAAACTTGTACAGGATGAAGTTATTAATAAGTTCAGGATGATGCTTGACCTCAACAAGATTGGCCTTTATCATTATGTTGTGCTATTGAAAATAAGAAAAGCAACAAAACAAGAGGAAGCAAAACTTGTTGAATGGGCCAGAATGCACCAATCTGTCCTTTACCTTGTGAAATATATAGGAAACTGGGACTATGCAATCAATGTGGCACTCAAAAACATTGATGAATACACTAAATTCATAGCTGAGTTCAGAAAGGAATTCTCAGAAATAATAGATTCTTACGAGACAAGCATGAATACTGAGATAATAAAGCTGAATTACTGCCCGCTGTAATTACCGTCGCCTAGGATTAACTTCTTGAATACTTTCCAATCAGCCGTGCTTCTGCAACAACATGGCCCTTCATTGCTTCAAGCAGGTCTGCTTTTGTTGCTCCCTGATTTAATTCTAGTCTTATGTCGAGAGCATAGAGCTTGAAGAAATACCCGTGAGTTCCTGACGGAGGGCAGGGGCTGCCATAGCCTGTTCTTTTTCCGCTGTTTTGTCCTGCAATGCCTTCTGGCTCTGTGGATTTTGCAATCTTTTTAATTGTGGCAGGAATGTTAAATACAATCCAGTGGTCCCATGTTCCCATAGGAGTATCTGGGTCATCCATAATCAAAGCTAAACTTTTTGCACTGGCAGGAACACCTTCAATAATCAGTTCAGGAGAAATATTCTTTCCATCACAGGTGTATTCAGCAGGAATCATCCCGCTTTCCTTGAATGCAGGGCTTGTTAGTTTCATAGTATCACCTTCGTTTTGAATAACAGCAGATTGAGAGCAGGATGTAATGATAAAGAGAAGTAAAAGAGTAAGTATTTGCTTCATATACACTCGAATTTAATTTGGATTATAAATATTTTACGGAACACTGAATTCAAGAATCAAATATATGTATAATACACTTCAAAGAATTTGTTGTATGTTTCCTTGGTTTTTTCCAGAGCAAATCTTACTAAAGGAATGTATTTGTTATGGTCTGCAGCTTGCAATGCTTTTAAATATTTGTTTCTTTGAGTTTTCCGTATGATGACTGGGAAATATCCTGCTCTAATCAGGATATAATTCAGCAGCATTCTTCCAACCCGGCCATTCCCGTCTGCAAAAGGATGAATACCTTCAAATTTATGGTGAAACTTGAAAGCCAATTCAAGAGGATATATGCTTTTTTTGCTTTCTTTATACCACTCAAGAAGTTTCTTCATTTCTTCCGGGACTTTGTTCGGCGGTGTTAAAACAATATCTCTTCCAAGCAGGGCATTAGGAACTCGCTTGTATCCTGTTCTCTCATCAATATTTTTCATAATATTTTTATGCAAATCTATAATCAAGGACTCAGTAATCTCTTTTCTTAAATTGAATAATTTGGAAAAAACAATATAAGAATTTTTGGCATCATAAACCTCCCTCAAATCAGCTGAACCAACTATTTTGTTCTCAAACACAATCTCTGAAAAATTCTTTAATGTTAACGAATTGCCTTCTAATGCATTTGATTCAAACACAAAATTCGCCACGAATCTCTTCTGGATGTCAACCCAATCCCCAAGGTTTAATGATTTTTTAATCTCCTTATACTTTAGATTCATCCCCTCGATTTTCTTTACTTCCTCGATTGATAGGGGATATTTGAGAACATATTTTTTTGCAGCGCGCCCAGACAGAAAAGCTATCAATTTGTCGTCGATTTCGAGCGCAAACTTCTTTATCTCCTTATTTATTCTTTCTCTTGAGAGATCTGTTTTCCTGCCAAGGTACTTGGAAATCTTGAAGACCTTATCCCCGACGCGCACAGATTTATCTAAATAAACATACGCTGTTCCTTTCGATTTCCTTTCCTGAACGAATACCATAAGGAAAGGTTATACCTACAGCTATTTAAATGTTGCGTTTTATGTAGGTATAACCAATCCATTTTCTATCCTGCAGACTCGCTGATTGATGTGCAGTAAAGAGGAGTCATTCAGACAGAGAGCGCTTGCAAACAAAGTTTGCTCGCAGTTGTATATTTCTAGACCATGAAACCGCACATGTATTTGTCTCTGCCCGAAGGGCCTAAATAGAGAATTAAAAAGCACCAAGATTTAATATAGAATTAGAGGCCTACTGACTCGCGCCAGTAGGCCATCGAATTCGTGAGTGAAGACGCATTAATTCGGGTAATCCAGCCACAAATACCTGTCTAAATCAATCCCGTGGTCGCTTTCGCAGTCACGGCAGGTATACGGGTCTTCAAGTGCACTTTTCTTTATGCTTGTTCCACAGGAAACGCACTTCTTTCTTTTCATTTTTTCATCGCCTTTTTCATGGCTTTTTCTATACTCTTTTCTTGTTCTAGGTGCATCTGCACAAAAGCTTTGATATCATCAATGTTTGATATGAATGCATTCAACTCAGTCTTCATCAGTCAGGTCGCCCTCTAGCCATTCTTCATCCATCATAGATCACCCTCCTCGTCCTCCTCACTAGCTTTTCTTGCTCCTTCTGCAAAGCCAAGCTCCCAGGAGTCCATGACCTCAAGCTCATCTTCTTCCAAGTCGAGCTCATCCTCGTCGCAAGGTATTGCACCCATCGGTCTCACAAATACTTTTTCTTCCTCTTCGAAACCGAATTTATTTGTTGGATACATTTTTGCTTTAACCCCCTACTTTTTGAGATTTCCGGACGTCTTCCGGAATAATATGTATGTCATCTTGTTTTTATATAGTTTCTGGTTATAATTTATAAACTTTATATAAATTTAGATTTTTATTAATTTTTATAAAAAAAGCAAAAACTTTAAATATTACCCCCTTTTATATAAAGTTTAGAATCATTATATACTGTCAAATTGGGGGCAAATATGAGAAGAAAAGTAATCCAGATTGCGAATTCCACTCAGCTAGTTTCATTGCCGAGGAAATGGGCCCTATTGCACAATGTCAAAAAAGGAGATGAAGTTGATATTGAAGAGAAGGGAAACAAACTGCTTATATCTACAGATGGCAATAAGGAAGGGGAGAAAATAGAGTTTGACATAAAGCACCTCGAGCCTATGACTGCGAGATTTATCCATGCGCTCTACAAGAGAGGAATAGATGAGATAAAAATTAATTTCGACAAGCCAACTGAACTGGAAATCGTGCAGAAAGCCCTGGGAAAAGAGACTGTCGGATATGAAATTGTTGAGCAGAGCAAGAATTTCTGTGTGGTTAAAAACGTTTCAGGCGATTTGGAAGATTTTGAGCCGATACTGCGAAGAACTTTCCTGCTTTTGATTACAATGGCTGATGACGGGCTGGTTGCGCTAAAAGCAAAAAGCAGTATAGACCTGACAAATCTTCTGCCACTTGAAGAAAGCAATAACAGATTTACTACAACCTGCAGGAGATATCTGAACAAGAAGGGGCATCCGTCTATTCCTGTAATAGGCCCGCTGTATTATATTATTGAGGACCTTGAAAAAATAGCAGACCATTATAAGTATCTTTATTCTTACTTTATCAGCAATGATTTGAAAAAAATGAAGATAAGCGCGCAGGCTGTTGTGTATTTTGAGAAAACCAACAAACTTTTGAAGCTGTTCTACGAACTCTTCTATAAGCCAGATAAAGAAAAGATTGCTGAAATCGGAAAAATGCGAAAAGAACTGGTGAAAGAATGGTATACTGTTCTTGGGAAAATAAAAGAACCTTCAGACATTTTAACATACCACATAATGCTGAATATAGCGCAGGATGTATTTAATCTAACAGGGCCCTTCTTGGCCTTTAACACAGAACTCAAGCTCAGGTAATGCTACTGATGAATATTCTTGTCCTTGGATGCATGCTTCACATTTGTGCAGAAGTTCATGAAGTTTTTCTCTGGTTATAATTGTGGCGCCTCTGAATTCATGACTGCTTCCCACCTGGTCTGGATTTACCATTTCAAGCAATCGTGCAACAGGCAGGCTCTGGCACATTTCAATTTTCTGCTGAAGTTCAGGGGTTGTTCTTATTGAAATTTTCAAAACATCCTTTATGTCAAAGGGATCAAGTTCTTCATTCTTACCAAATGGCACGGATTCAATAGGGTGTGCACACATAATGTACATTGCTTTAGCAATATTCACTTTTTTTGCTAAATTTGAACAGAAATCCCCAATTGCTTTCACGCCGAGGCCTTTAAAATAAGGGCTTGTATCAAAAAAAATAATGTTTTCGTATTCTTCGTAATTGTTTTTTTTGGCAAATGTCTCTTCTAATTGCGCGTATATTTCATCTTTTTTCTTCATAAGGTCTTTAACTATCTTAGGTATCTGAAACTTCTCTTTATACCCTTCGGTTAGAAGCAGTTGGCCTATCTCCGGCCCTGCCATTTCACCTTTTGACCCTACTTTGAATTTTTGTTTGTACCCAAGCATTCCCAGCAGCAATGTGTCACGGAAAACTTGTTCCATTAGTGTAAACTCACTATCGCTTGTTAACTGAATTGTATAGATTTTATTTTCTTCTTTAACGTTTTCTGCAATTTTTAAAACTTTGTTATCCAACCCGCCTTTTGGGAAATAACCCTTTTCTTCTCCCCGCATGTGATTTTGATCGCTAAATGCACCAAGAACTGCCAGGTGTGCTAAATCTGTGATATCGCACAGTTTTTCAGCAAAAAGGTATGCCAATGTGCTTGCAGATGCGTAACTGTCACCGCTGATTTTATATTTTGTGCAGTTCACATCAAACACTTTTTCTGTGTTAGGGATAAAAACAGGTTCTTTTTTAGTGCCATGGTGATCTATTATTATGGTCGGCCTTTCTTTTGTATTCTTGCGAATAAAATCTTCTTGTTTCTTGCCTACACCGAGATCCATTATTATTATAGGCCCCTGTGCAATTTTATAAATCCTGGATAGCGGCCCAGGATAAATCTGCTCTGCACAAAAATTCACTGTTCTCCTGCCTAGCCTAGATAAGGCTGCAGCCATGATTGTGCCTGAGCTCAAGCCATCTGTATCATTATGATAGATTAAAGTTACTTCCTTATCTGAATCAAAACTGCGCAGCGCATCCGCTGCCTTCTCCATCGCCAAATTCAATGCATCAATTTGTTGTTGTGCGGGGGGTTCCATTTTTTTCAACCTTAATTCCAACAGAATCTATTTTGGAAGCATCTTCTATGACAAGTGCCTTGTATTTTGGCAGTGCCTCAAATCCGATTAGTTTTTCGCTGAGCTTGCTCATGATGCTGGACATTGAAGTATACAGTATTGAGCAGAGGTACCTTCTTTTTCGCCTGCTTTCATATTCAGGAATCATTTTTTCAAGCTTATCAAACCAGGCGATATGTTGTATTATCACATCTTCTGATAAGCATTCTTTGCGGAGCTTTTGATTTAAATCATCATATTCTTTGTCAATCTCTGCAAAACCGCCGTTATTTCTACCCATTCGTGCGCTAAAGTGCTTTTGCAGCTCTTTAAGGTACATCGCAGCCCTGCTTGCGTGATGTGCATGCTGGCTTATGTAGCTCTTCCTGTCTCTGTTATATGCGTATTCATTGAGTTCGCCTGCCATAGCCCATTCTTTGTTTTTTTTGCTGAATTCATTTATTAATAAGTATGCACGCCTCAAGTTTCTGTAAACCCCAACCAGGTATAGTTCTGTCAAATCATAAACCAATCCAGAATTTTCGCAGAAATACTTATACTTTTCTTTAAGCTGCTTTAAGACTTCAGCGGGTTTTGCATTAATGTCTGCAGTTTCATATGCATCAACTATATGGAAGAAGTCCTCGAGGCAGTGTGTTGGTGCGAAACCAGTATCTACATGATAAAAACGCGTATTTATTTTTTCTTCAGCCGGTTCGCCATTATCGGTTATTTCTGCCAGAATTTCATCCAAAGACGCATTATTTTGAAGTATGTGAATCATCACGTTCCTGGCGCTTGCATCAAGGCTCAGCACAGTCTTTTTCTTTGTTATACCTAAATTTCTGTGGGTTAATGCGCCAAGGCCATTAGTCCATAAGATACATTCTTTTTCTGAAAGGACCTTATAATCCAAATATATCTTTGAAAGCAAAGCAAGGTTTTCTCCAAAGCTTTCTGCAATTTTTTCAGCAGCGTTTTGTGCATCAGGATAGCCTTGAGGTACTTTTCGTGTGCGCTTCTGCCAGGATATCAAATTATCCATATATCTTTTTTCAAGCGCATCTTTTATACGCAGATATCTCTTTTTTTCTTTTTCTTCGCTTGAATTAATCCTCTCCCAAAGCCGAGCCATCACCCATGCAAGGTTCTGCCCCAACAGGCCTTCTTCCAAAATCCAGATTGCATCTTCACAGTAGACGTGCGGCAGGATCTTGGCGCACCTGATTGGCTGGATTCTTGAGCAAAGATATCTTATGTTAGTAATAGTCTCTGCGCTCATTCCTTTTCTTTCTTGGATATCTCTTAAGAAAAATGCCTCTTCAGCTTCCTTTTCAGTATACTTCTTTCTAGATGTTGCGAAAAGATATCTGCTGCCCTCCTCTGCAATCGTGCTTCCTCCAACCCTATATTGTATGATTTTCCTGAACCATTGCCAGTTCTTCTTATCATTGAGTTTTTGGATAATGCCTGTTAGTTCTGTCGTGGCAATTTTGCGGTAGTGCTCTATTTCATGGTCTAATCCTGGTTTTTCGAGCATGCTTTTTTCAAGTTGTTTTAAGTATGGCACGACTCGCAGGATTAATTTTTCCCGAATCTCCGTATCTATTTTGATTATTTCATCTTCCCTTTGCATGGCCAGAATGTTATACAGCGCTTCGAAGGTGCTTATTGTTCTTGGGGGGTGGCGCAAGGAGACTGAGCCAGGATCGCCTGTGATTTTTCCTTCTTTAGTTGCGGCAATCTCTTCTTCAAGAGATTTTGATACATCTGAGAGCATTCTATTATGCAGAACCCAATCAATATGCGCTTTTATTGTGAGTGCATCACTCATCTTTTTAGTCAACTCCTGGTCTGTTTTGTTGTCAAGACTTGCTGAGGCAGAAAAATAATTGAACTTTTCAATTAATTCCGGCTCATTCATTTTTTCAGAAGCGAGTACCCCTAGCACAGGGATCCTGTGATTTTTTCTTAACTGTAAAAGATCGCCTGCAGAAGGCTCATTAGAGCAGTATAATACCATGTTAATCATGTCTGGATTTAAAGGAGAATATGCGCTTAAGTCAGGTGCTTCAATTATCTCTTCTTTTGTGTAATTTTGCAGATATCTGGCTAGTACTTCCAGTGAGCCCCTCTGCTGCGGACTTCCCGGATTTACAATAAGTATCTTCTTAGTTTTACCTTCCACGTTTAGCCCCTGAATACACTTAATAGTAGTGATTGGCATTTATAAAGCTTTGCCTAAATACCGCAGAATTATTTTGCCTCTTTATTCTCTATTTCCTCTGCCTTGTCTAATATGCCTAAAATCTGTTTGATTACTGCAGCAAGATGGTTTTCAACAATCATTTTTTTCCATTCTTGGAAATTGCCGCTATATTTATTGTCTACGTAACTTTTCAGCTTCATCTGTTCTTCATCGCTGAATTCCAGAGACGGAGGAACGTAATTTGCCGCAAACTCTTTCGCTTCTGTTTCAATCTGCACTACACTTTTATCATATGCTGTGCCAAGCTTTTGGAATATGAAATCATACATGCACCTGCTGTCTGCTGTGCCGTTCGTGATGCTTGCAACAATGCCAGGAATTCTTGTTATTTCCGTGATATCTGCAGTTTCATTTTTTTCAAAACTAATTTTGACTCTATTATGCATGTATTTAATTAATGCAAAAGCATTTATATACCCCAGTCTCGACAATAATTCAGAGAACTGCTTTACCAATGTAAATCCCATCCCTACATATGTGTTGTTCACATAGGTTACTAATTCGTTAAGCCGTGCAGGGTAATCTTTTATGGAGACATATCCTTTTTCTTTCAATGCAGGGGCAATATTTCTGCTGCCAATTATTGCTTCAACTATCTCTTCAATTCTTTTGTTCTTTGTAGTAATATCATCCATTTTCAAACCCTTTGTGCATCAGGTTATAACTAAATTAAATTTATAAATCTTATGCTTCTTCAGTCTTCACAACACAGTATATTGGTTTTCTCCGTCCTTTTTAAACCTTTTGTTTCTAGTTATATTATTTCCTTTCTTTTTAAATCTTCTGACTAATTTTCTACATAAAAATCAAAGCGCCAAACAGAAATCTGCAAGATTTATCTCGTATTTTTCTTCTATTTTTTTTAACTCAAGTATCTTTGCGTTTTCTTCTTCTGCAGCTTTTTTGCGGATTATTTTGTAAAGCTGGCGTTCTTGCCTTTTTTTATCCAGATCTTCTATCAACTTATCCCAAGAGCCACTGTATTCTTTTGAATCTCTAATCCGTACTGCTTGGGTAAGAAAATCTTTGGGCAAAGCCTGTACGACCATAATGCCTCGCAATATCTTCTCTAAATCTGTAATCAGCTCACGAGGTTTTTTATAATGCGAATATACTGCATAAATGTCTATGTATTCTTTAACTACCTGTTTATACTTAGATCCTTTCTTTTTTGTTCTTGCCCAAAGCTTGGCAACAGCCGCATCCTGGCTCAGCACACTATTTGTATATTCTTCATTTATGCAAATGCCTTTTCTGATTACGATATCCTCTAAATTTAAAACAGGTTTTGTTTGTTGCAGCATATTCATAAACTCATTCAAGGCATCCAAATTATCTAAATAATCTTTCATCAATCCCACTTAATTCTACTGACTTATAAAGATTGGGTTTTATATACAACTGCAATCGCAGAAACATTTTTAAACCCCTCTCTATAAATCCTCTAGTATGCCAACTGAGAAAGACCTTATCAATGAAAGGCTAAGAAAGCTTGATGAGATACGGGCAAAAGGCATAAACCCTTACCCATATAGGTATGACAAGACTCATCTTGCTGCTGACATCAGCTCTAAGTATGCAAAACTCAAGAAAGAAGAGCATACCACTGATACTGTAAAAGTTGCTGGAAGAATAATTGCACTGAGAAGGATGGGAAAAGCATCTTTCGCGCACATTCTTGACGGAACAGGAAAGATACAGCTCTACCTTCAGATAGACCATCTTGGAAAGGAAAAATATGATTTCCTGAAACTTCTTGACATTGGAGACTGGATAGGAGCAGAAGGCCACATCTTCACGACAAGGACAGGGGAGATAACAGTAGAGGTCCACGGCATAGAGCTATTGAGCAAGGCAATAAGGCCACTGCCTGAGAAATGGCACGGCCTGAAAGACAAAGAAATAAGGTACAGAAAAAGATACCTTGACCTTGTGATGAATCCAGAAGTAAAAAAAGTATTTGCAGACAGGACAAAAATAGTTGATGCAATAAGAGAAACACTCAACAAGAAAACATTCCTTGAGGTTGACACCCCA
The DNA here is from genome assembly GCA_964354285.1 of uncultured Methanosarcinales archaeon. Lineage (GTDB taxonomy): Archaea > Nanobdellota > Nanobdellia > Woesearchaeales > ARS49 > JAWABT01. The sequence goes on from CAYGYR010000011.1 coordinate 16,735, forward strand.
ATACTCCAGCCAATCTATGGCGGAGCTGCTGCAAAACCATTCAAATCACACTTAAACGAGCTTGACATGCCTGTTTACCTGAGAATAAGCAATGAGCTATACCTGAAAAGATTGATTGTAGGAGGCTTTGAGCGCGTTTATGAGTTCAGCAAAGACTTCAGGAATGAAGGCATAGACAAGACTCATAATCCAGAATTCACGCAGATAGAAATCTACCAGGCGTATGGAGATTTTACTGACATGAAAGAGCTTGTGCAAGACCTTTACATTGCTGCTGCAAAAGCAATACACGGCACAACCAAGTTTGAATACCAGGGCCATTTGATTGACGTAAAGAAGCCATGGCAGGAATACACAATGATAGAAGCCCTGAAAAAATTCGCAGATATTGATGTTGAAAATCTTACTGACAAGCAGCTGTTTGATTTAGCTGAACAGCACAAGATAGAGCTTGAAAAGAAAACAAGAGGATGGGCAATAGCTGGCTTGTTTGAGCTTGTTGAAGAAAAACTGATACAGCCAACACTCATAACACACCATCCTGTTGAGACAACGCCATTATGCAAGCACTGCAGGCACCATCCTGAAAAGCACTTTATAGAAAGATTTGAGCCTTACATTGCAGGGATGGAGATAGCAAACGCATACTCAGAGCTTAATGATCCAATACTCCAAAGAAAATACCTTGAAGAACAAGCAAAAGAGCTTAGCACAGGAACAGAAGAAGCGCATCCCATGGACGAAGACTTTTTGGAAGCAATAGAGGTAGGAATGCCCCCAACAGGAGGCATAGGCATAGGAATTGACAGGATGGCAATGATAATCCTAAACCAGCCCAGCATAAGAGACGTGCTGTTTTTCCCATTCATGAGACCAGAAACTGAAGATGAAAAAGACTAGAGTTGGGTTTATCGAGACCGTAATAATCAAAGGGCCAGAAGGAGAACGGGCATTCCTTGCAAGAATAGACACAGGTGCTGCAAGGAACAGCATGGACCTGGATATAGCAAAAAAGCTTGGAATAAAATCAATATTGAAGCACACTGTTGTCAAGTCAGCATCTGGAGTGAAGAGCAGGCCTGTTATGAAAGCAAAACTGCGTATTGCAGGCAGAAAAATCAGGGCATCATTCACAATCGCAGAAAGAGCGCACATGAGATACCCTGTGCTCATCGGAAGAAAAACTTTAAAGAAAGGATTCATAATCGATCCTGAGAAGAAGTCGTGAGTCGTTGGTCGTAAGTCGTAGGTCGTTACTGAAATTCCGGGCGACTGAGAACGACGAACCACTAACTACAAACCACAAACGAAAATGAAAGCAGCAATAATATCGCTTGGAAGCATAAGCTCAAAATGGGTAGCAGAAGCACTCAAGAAATACTTCGAGCAGGTTGACATGCTTGACATAAAAGAGATTGAAGTCGGCCTTGGCGGAAAAGGAAAAGGAGAGATACTTTACAAGGGGCAGCCGCTTACTGAGTATGACTGTATATATGCAAAAGGCTCATTCAGGTATGGCAATCTTCTAAGGTCAATAACAACTTTCCTTGCGAACGGATGCTATTTTCCTGTTTCAGCAGATGCTCACACAATAGGGCATGATAAATTATTGACGCACATTAAATTGCAGGGCATTATTCCCATGCCAAAGACATATATTGCATCAACAGCAGATGCGGCAAAAAAAATACTAAAGAAAATCCAGTACCCCATTGTCCTGAAGCTTCCTTCTGGAACTCACGGCAAGGGAGTCATGCTTGCAGACAGCTATGAAAGCGCATCATCAATGATAGACGCCCTTGCTTTGCTTAAGCAGCCATTCCTTCTGCAGGAATATATTGAGACAGAAGGGACAGACCTAAGAGTGATAGTTATTGGAAACGAGATTGCTGCTGCAATGCAAAGAACAGCTGTCAAGGGAGAGAAAAGGGCAAACATACACGCAGGAGGAAAAGGAGCGCCTGTGACACTTGATGCAAAAACAAAAAAAATTGCTGTGCAGACAGCAAAAATGATAGGAGCAGACATCTGCGCAATTGATATTCTTCCAAGCGTCCGCGGGCCAATGGTGATTGAAGTGAATCTTTCTCCTGGCTTGCAGGGCATAACAAAAGCAACAAAGACAGATGTCGCAGCAAAATTAGCCAAGTTTTTATTTGAGAAGACAAAGGAAAGAAAAGAGGCATTTGCCAAAACCTTTGAAGAAAAAGCAATCAAGGAGCTGCTTCCGGGGCAGGAGATTGTCACAAAGCTTGACTTCAGGGGAGAAAAGATATTGCTGCCTAAAATCGTGTCTGAACTGACTGGATTCAAGGAAGAAAAAGATGTTGTGATGAGAGCAAAGAAAGGCAAGCTCGAGATAGAAGAATCAGAATGAAAACAGACAAGCTGATATTAACGATAGTTGGTGCAATTCTAACAATCCTTGGCATAGGAGGAGCTCCTGTATATGCAGTTCAGGGAGACACTTTTCATTTTGTGGTTTATACTGGATTTCTTGTTGCAGGGCTAGTTATGTTAGGTTATGCTGCGAAAGATTAAATCTTATCCTAAATATTCCTTATCCCAAGTATATTTCATGTATTCTTTTATCCATTCATCATTCACGAACTCAAACTTATGATTGCCTTTATCATGCCAGTCCAGGATTCCAAATGCCTGGTTTGTGAGCCTGCCAGACTCTTTCCTGAAGCCAAGAAGATTGAGCTGGACAAGAAAAGTATTTCCTTCTTTCTGCACATCTGCTTCTTTATGCATGTGGCCATAGAAATGATACTGCGGACGTATACTGTTTTTTAATGCGTCAATTTTTTCTGAAAAAATATCTTTTTTCGTGGTTGAGCCATGGTGTGTAAGCAGGATGTTTATTTCCTTGTCTAGTGAGAGGGCCTGAATTTCTTTATCAGTAAAGTACGCGTCATTATGCCTTCGCCCAGGCTTTGGAACAGTGCTGCTGTCAATCCCGCCAAGAGCACCTATTCTTATCCTCTCACTACCTTTTGCATAAGTGAATGCCTTTCCATTGATCATATAATTTATTTTCCTATATGCATCTATTGGTATTATGGTTTGCTTCTTGCTAACATGCGAATCCAAGAAATCAAAATCCTCATGATTCCCCTTAATGAAATATATGTCAGGCAAAACTTCTGAGTCTTTGCTTAAGAACAGATTATCAAGAGTTTCGCTGCCATTTGCAAAGTCAATGAAGCCAAGCTCATTTTCATCTGCATCAATGTGGCGGACAGTTGCTTTGTCAAGCTTTGTCAGATCAGGCCAAACGCCTAAATCACCGACCTGTAGAATCAATTCTAGCTTTTCTTTATGTTCTTTCTGCCATCTCTGGCAGAGCTTGTAGGCAAGCAGTATCTTGCCATGCAAATCCCCGAATACAGCAATAATCATTGTTGTTAAAGAATTGGGTAGATGTATAAAAAGTTTGCTGGCCTGCTGTTAATATTCCTCTTCAGTCAGCGTCCTCAGCAGATCATCCAGCCAGCCTTTTGGTGCTTTAAGATGGGACTTTGCAATCTCTGCATCTTCTTTTGCCTCATCTCGCCTGTTTAGGCGTGCAAGAACATAAGCTCGCTCTGCGTGTGCTGAATAAAGACGCTCCTCTGCTTTTATTTTAGTTATTTTATCCATGTATTCATTTCCAATTAATTTTTCTCCTATTGAAATCGCAAGGTCTAGATTATCCAGTGCTTTCTCGCAAGTCACTTCATCAATATCACAGCCTTTTGGCAGGGTTCCATCTGATAGAAAACTATATTGCCGCTTTAGCTGAGCCTGTACCTGGAGCTTTTCTATTAAGCCAGCACCTGCATTGCTCATCTCCATTGTAACGCCAATCTTTCTTGTTTTTTTACATTCAGGACAAAAAGATGTATTGACTTTGCTTTCTAGCTGTATGTATGTATTGCAAACAGAACACTGGCCGTATATTGATTTATCCATTTTATACTTGGAAAATATTGGCGGTTTATAAAAGTTATGAAAATCCTTGAATATGAATTATTTTTGCTTATGTCTCCAAACATCCTGGAAAAGGATTAAAAACATTCTCTTTATATGCAAGCCAAGCCTGATAATTCTTGATTATGTCTGAGAATTCTGACTTTATCTGCTTGACTGTAAGATGGAATTTCCTCGGAGTATCTGTAACAATGTAAAACAGGATGTCCCATTCGCCAATTGTCTTTACTGCGCGGATAATGTTTGGGTGCGTCTGCGCAAATTGTGTGAGTTTTGCTTCGTGCTTTTTGTCAAATAAAATGACTGAAAATGCATAAGTGTACCACTGATAATTCAAATAAGACAAATCAACAAGTGCAGTGAATTTAAGTATGATTTCTGCGTCAATCATTTTCTTTATTCTATAGCTTACGGCATCTGCTGAAAGGCCTATCTTATCAGCAATCTCATAGCTTGACATCCTTGCATCTTTGCAGAGCAATTTAAGGATTGAAATATCTTTCTTATCAATCTCACTTACAAGCTCTCTTTTCTTCTTGAACAGCTCTATGTGCTTTCCTGTAATCTCTTTTGGAAGGAAAACAGCGCCGTAATTCTTCACAGTCTCAAGGACAATCTTTTCAAGAATAAGGTCAGAATATCTTGTTGAGAAGTCAATCATTATTTCATCAAATTCCTCAAGTGATTTTGCAGCAAAGACAATCTCTAAATCCCATGTATCGCTGTATGTTATGGCGCTGTAGACATTAGGATGGCTTTCAAGCTCTTCGTAAAGTTTTTCCTGTTTCTCTGGCTTTGCTTCGTCAAGATTAAGGAAGACATGATATAGAGTGTATCCAAACTTCTTGAAATCAATGATTGGGAAGAATCTCACTATAACTCCTTTTTCCATCAGGCGGTTAATCCTGTAATTAACAGCATCCCTGGACAGCTTTACTCCTTTTGTGAGCTGAGTTAATGGAATCCTTGAGTTCTCGCTCAGAGCTGAAAGTATCTTCCTGTCTTTTTCATCGATCTTTACCAGCTTTGCAGCCTCTAGTTCAGTTATTCTGCCATGCATATCACTTATAAAAGGCAAGATGTTTATAAGTTTTGCGGTTTTTCAGCAAAAATCAAGACTAAGTTTCTTATAGAAGGATGACTATATAGGATTCAATATAATTAAAGTGAGGATAAAAATGAAAAAAACACTAACAGCAATAGTAATGGCATCTGCACTTGGATTAGGTGCATTGATGGGCGGGTGCTACAAGACAGAAACAGACCCGCAGGCAGTCAAGAAAGAGTTTGTTGTCAAGATTCCAAAACATGACGGCGAGCTTGTTAATGCAGGATGGAGACAAACAAGGCATTATGTCTTGTTCAAGAATGCAGACGGCTCAATGACAGAATATGTCCAGGCAGAGTATGATGGCTGGAATAGATGGGATTATCAAAAGTAAAGGTGAATAAAACAAAAGGTGGGATGTAAATGAATAAAGAACAAGATGAATTGGTTGGAAAGGTAATTGACGGCTACAAAATCCTTGAGCTGAAAGGCCAGGGAAGATACTGCAAAGTCTACAAGGCAAAAGATGAGGACTTTGAGCACTCTTTTGTGGCTGTTAAGGCAGTTGAGCCTGAAGAAGAGCCAGTTCTTCGCGAAGAAGCAAAAGTTCTTGACAAGCTGCAGGGCTGCGATAACATACCAAGAATATACAAATATGAAAATGGAAAACTAATCATGGAGTATTTTGATAACTCCCTCAGGGATATTCTTGACAAAAAAGGCGAGTATCTTGCTAATTCGAACATTATTGACAAAAAAATAGACTGGAGAGATGCAGTTAAAGTCGCAATAGATGTGTTGAAAGCACTTGAATATGCACACTCAAAAAAACAGATACACAGGGACATAAAGCCAAGCAACATACTGACAGATGGCAAGAAGTATGTCTTGAATGACTTTAACTTTGCAAAAAGCTTGATTGATTCTGTGCAAAAAGAGAAAGGGCAAGGCAAATTAGAGCTGTCAGGCGATATGGAAGAGGTATCTGCAGGAAAAGCAAGGCTCAGCTGCATTGGAGGAACAAAAGGATACCAAGCACCAGAACAGATAATCGGCACAAGCAAGGATACAGATGAAAGAACAGACATCTACAGCCTGAGCGCAGTGCTATATGAAATGATTACAGGCAAGCTTCCTCTTGGGAATTATGACGTGCCGCGCAATATTCCTGTTTGGCTCAGCAGTGTGTTAAAGACAGGGCTGGCGCAAAATAAGCAATCCAGGTTTCAAAACGCAAACGAAATGAAAAAATGGCTAGTGAACGGGCTTGAAGGAAGACTTGATGAAAAAGAACCTGATGATTTAAATAAGGCAATTTCAGAGGCATTTGCATGGATTGGTGACAAGCTAAAGAAAGTAGGAATGTTTGCACTCATGTCACCTTGGTATATTGCAAAGTATACTATTTTTGCACCAATAACTCTCACAGCATATCTTGCAAAAGAATGTGATAAGGTATGTTCAGATGATCCACTGGTTGGTTTAGCAGTACTTACAGGATTACTTTCACTAGGCCTATACATAGGGCTTGCGATAGGCATACCTATGCACCTGATGCACCAGAGCAGAGTGCATGAGCTGCAAAACTCAGACCGCAAAGGAAAAATAGCATATGTCCTGCAGGGCCATGAGATAAGATACTATGATGCAAGCAAAATGCTTGAAGAGAATAAAGAAGAGATAAGGCTCTGCCCAAAAGATGTTAGCAGCATAAGCGACCTTGTTTGGTCTGCAGACGGCAAAAAGCTATATTTCACAGGAACATATTCAGGAGCACCTGTTGTGAATGCAGGGATAACATCAATCCCTTCTGCTCGCCAAATATTCAGCATAGATCTTGAAGGCAAACAGGAAATAATTTCCCCAATTGAAACAGAATACCAATTGCACAAGACAGAACTGCTTGAAGGAAAAGAAGTAGTCTACATGAAAAAAGGAACTGAATTTTACTCATTTGACATTGCAACTAAAAAAATAGAGAGAGTTGCAAAAGTAACTCAAGAGATAGAAGAGCCGCAGACAGTATCACCTGACAAAAAATACAGTCTTTACGGATCCATGTATGACGATGTAAAAGGCATAACAATAAAGAAAGACAGCAAAGAAATAAAGAAAGTATCAGAAGACGGATTTAATCCTGCATGGTGGCATAAAGGTGAATAAAAATGGATGATTTAATCAAATACTTGGGCAAAACAACATTGCTTTTGGGAGTACTGTTTGGCAGCATTATTGGCATAAGCAGAGGATGCAATGTGCACTTCAATAGTTATGAAACTAAAACATCAAAATATCACACTGTATCAAAAGCAACAGGGGTAGGAGAACATATTGACTACACAAAATATGATGACGGAACAGAAGAAGTAAGGGTTAGGCCAGGACTTAGGCTAAACCCAGAAAAAATTTACTTTAATTCAGGCCAAGACAATAAAGTGGATAGGATAAGAAATCACAGCAATCATACAGGCAAACTAGAGCTGCTCATAAGAGAGACAGACTATGAAAACAATAAAGAAGAGTTTGACAAAGCAGACCAGCTCTTGCTGGAGTACAGGGCAATGGCCGATAAATGAGTAAAACTTTAAAAGCCAAAGAAAATGTAGTATAAATAATCGGAGGTAGAAACAAATGTCAGAACAAATAACAGAACAAAGCTTAAAATCAGGCGGATTGATAATGGCAGCACTTTTCATACTTGTTGTGCTGGTTGTATTCGGCAAAGGATTCTTAGGGATAGGAAGCTGGTGGATGTGGGCAATATTCATCGCAATATATCTTCTTGTGGTATCTGGGCTTAGGCTGGTCTATGAATACCAGAGATTAGTGCGCTTCAGATTAGGAAAATTTAAGGACGTAATGAAGCCAGGACTGAAATGGATAATCCCAGTAATTGACACAACACAAAGAATAGACCTGAGAGTCACAACAGTTGATGTAGAGCCTCAGGAAGCAATAACAGCAGACAACGTGCCACTCAAAGTGAATGCAGTTGTGTTCCTGAAAGTAAAAGAGCCTTCAAAAGCAGTGCTTGAGATTGAAGATTACATTGTTGGTGTCTCTCACTTTGCAAGAGCAGCATTAAGGGATGCTGTCGGAAAAGCAGATCTTGACACAATACTCTCAAAAAGGGAAAAAGTGGCTGACGAGATACAGGCAATCATCGACAAGGCAACAAACCCCTGGGGAGTTGACGTAACAGAAGTCAAGATACAGGAAATAGAGCTGCCAGAAACAATGAAGAGAGCAATGGCAGCACAGGCAGAAGCAGAAAGAGAGAAAAGAGCAACAATCATTAAGTCAGAAGGAGAGATAACTGCAGCAGGCAACCTTGCAAAAGCAGCAAAAACAATGGAGCACACGCCAATGGCAATGGGCCTGAGAACACTCGCAACACTGACAGACATCTCATCTGACCCAAGCCAGAAGATAATCATTCCACTGCCAGCAGAGATTATGGACTGGTTTGGGAGGAAGAAATCATGATTCCTCTAGAATTTTGGTCTGCAACAATGATTTGGCTGATACCCTTAATAGTATGGTCAGTCATATGGAAAGGGCTAGCACTCTGGAAATGCGGAAGAAACAACCAGTTAGCTTGGTTCATAGTACTGCTTGTCCTTAATACAGCAGGAATACTTGAGATAGTATATCTGTTGTTTTTCCAGAAGGAAGAATAGGATTTTTTTTATTTTTTTGTTTTACTTAAACTTCTTTTAGTATGTTAAAACAATCATATTTATAAAGGTGAGATTTCCTCTTAAAACTTGGGGGAGATTTATGTATATATTGATGCGAAGATTTTCTGATAGGCTTTACATTATTCTAAGCTACATGCTCTCATTTTTCTATAATCAAACACCCCCAAAATCTATAAAAACAATATTAGTGTTGGAATTGGCGCATATCGGCGATATAATGATGACAACACCGCTGTTAAATAATTTAAGGCATAATTTCCCGCATGCGCACATCACAGTTATCTGCGGCTCATGGGCAGAACCTTTGTTGCGAAACAATACCTGCGTAAATGAAATAATTACTTACAATAGCGCTTTTTTTGCGCGAGGCAGTAAAAAAACATCTTTTGCCGAAGCAATCCAACTTTTTAATCATTTAAGAAAAAGTAATTATGATTTATTAATTGATTTGCGAGGAGACTATATAAGCTTATTTTTTTGTTTGCTGGGGCTAGCAAGAAGCAGAGTAGAATGGTGGGCAAGCCACATAATTGAAAGAAAACTGAATAAATTAGAATACGATCACTATGTGGACTCAAAACTCAGAATTCTTGAAAAAGCAGGGCTTGGCATTCAAAAATCAGATTTAGAGCTAAAAACAGATGAAGATGCAAAAAAATTCGTGAAAAATTATTTCAAGAACAAGAAAATAGATGAAAAAGACTTTGTTGTGGTTATTGCCCCAGGATCTGGCTGGCAATATAGAAGATGGCCTAAGGAAAAATTTGCTTTGCTTGCAGATAAATTAATACAAGAAAATAATGCTAAAATAATCTTCATTGGAAACAAAAAAGAAAGAGACTTGTGCGAATATATAACCTCTTTGATGAAACATGATGCAATCAATTCAGCAGGAGACACAAGTTTGATGCAAATCGCTGAATTAATCAGAAACTGCAGGTTATTCATAGGAAATGACTCTTCACCAATGCATATTGCTTCTGCATTCAAAGTGCCAACTGTTGCACTATTCGGCTCAAATCCGCCCACATTAACTGGTCCTAAAAACAAGAACTCGATAGTCATATGGCACAAAACCCCCTGCTGCCCTTGTCATCAGCTAGATTGCAAAAGCAAAGACTGGTGCATGGATAAGATAACTGTTGAAGAGGCCTTTATTGCCGTGCAAAAATTAATCAAGAAAATTTAATATGGCCACTTGAAAATACTGCATTTTTCGCACACAGGATTATTATCTTTGTTCTTACGCACGTTCTTGAATACCTCGCTTTGCCAGACTTCTTTCAGTTCCATTTTATAAATATCCCCAAAATCATAGAAAGAATATCCAAAAGCACATGGCGTTACTTTGCCATTTACACGCACATGCATTGCCTGGGCGCGGCAAGGGCAAAAATCTTTTCTTGATTGGAATACGCATCTCCATCTTGAAAATCGATTGAGCGGGGTGATAATCTTAATGTTTTTATTCATTTTTTCAATTTTTTGATAAAGCTCCTTTTCTTTCTCAAAAAGCAAGGTTCTTTCTGCACTATTCAAGCATGTATCAAGCCTGATTAATTCAATAGAATCTATTTTCAAGCTTTCAGCGAACCTGATGATATCAATAATATCATCAAAATTTCCTTTATGCACAACTGTGTTAATGCAAATTTTCATGCTGTTTTTCTTTTCTTCGCGAAGCCTTGCCAGATTCTTAATATTATTAATGACCTGTTCAGAATATGTGTGGCCAACAGCATCATTTCCTTTAGGAGGGGTGATATGCTCAATAGAAATACTTAGCTTATCCAGGCCTGCTTCGAACAGTTTCGGAATATAGTTCTCTGTCAATAGCAAACCATTAGAAGTCACCTGCACTAAAAAGCCTTTTTCTTTGGTGTATTTTAAGATATCAAAGAATCTCGGATGCAGGAGCATTTCACCATAGCCTCCGAAACTAATTATTTCAACATCTTTCGGTATCTTGTCAATAATTTTTTTAAAGTCCTCAAAATCCATAAACTTGTTGCCAAAATCAAGCTTCTGCCTCTTGCACATCTTGCAGTTCAGGTTGCACATAGTAGAAATCTCTATATCAACCTGCCTGGGAAGCTTATTATACACATAAAAAGCTCTCTTTGCATACGCAAACAATCTTTTAATCATTTTTTATATTTTTTTAATGCACATATCCTTCCATGGGCTGCGCTGCTTCTTGCAGCAAATGCAAAACATACTTCAGATAACCTGAATAAATGCAGATACTCTCCCATCTTAATGCCAATAAAACCTGCATAAACAGAGCTCTTTGCTGCTAAAAGCAAAGGAAGCCTGAATAATTTTAGAAAAGGAAGCAGCATAGCAAATCTCTTATTTGGAAAATACCGCCGCGTGAATAAAGGATCATTCTTAAAAAACATATTAGTTCGTTCTTTTCCTTGCTGTATCACACCAGTAATGTAATCAAAAAAATCTTTATCGCCGATATGATAAACCTCATTTTCCAGGTATTGAAAGATCTTTATGCCATTCTGATGCATGCGCGCGCCAAGCTCAAATTCTGCCATGCGCGGAAGCTTATTATCCACGCCATTCATTTCATTAAAGCAGGATTTTCTAATTGCAGCATTATGAAAGTCAAGATAAAATGAAAAATCTTTCTTAATCTTCTGAAAAAAAGCTTCTGAGCAGCGTGTTATCATTAATTCGCAGGGAACTGAGTTGCGGCTTCCTCGCGCAACTTGTATTTTTTCATCTTCAAAGAGCTTAATATAATTAGACACCCATTTTTTGCTAGGTATGCAGTGGGATTCTGTGAACAGCAGCAAATTCCCTTTTGAGATAGATGCTGCCTTGTTAATCAACTCAGCCCTGTTTTTTCCGCGCACTTTCAGAATCCTGAAAGTTTTGTGCTCTTTCTCAAATTTATCAAGCATTGATGCCTCTTCTATTGTGAAATTATCAAGGTCAGGCAGAATTACCTCATAATCATCACAGTCTTGGGCATAGAGCGCTTTAATGCAAGCCATTAAAATGCCCTTTGATGCATAATTTGAGACAATAATTGTTGCTTTAATGTTTTCTTTCACTTTTTTGCCTCTATTGTTTCATACAATTTAAGCATTCTTTCTGCCATTAATTTGTCATTAAACTCATTTAAAACACGTGCTCTTGCGCTCTCTCCAAATTTCTTTGCTAAACCAGGATTATTTAATATTTTTTCTATTGCAGACTTTAATTGGCTTATGTTCCTCGGCTCAATAACTAAACCTGTTTTTCTGTGAATATTCACAAAAGAAGTTCCTGTCCCAAGCTCTGTTGATATTACAGGTTTACCTCTAAGCATTGCCTCAAGCTGGACAATGCCAAATGCCTCGCTTTTCTCAACAGATGGGAGGACAAACACATTGCAGGAATTATATAATTCATCAAGCTTTTCATCACTGACTTCGCCAAGAAATACTGGCTTGCTTGAGATTTGCATTAATTTATTCTTCAATGGGCCGTCTCCTACAATAATCAGTTCTGCATCAATATTCTCCATTGCTTTGATAAGATATTCCGCACCTTTGTAATAGACAAGCCTTCCAACAAAAAGAACAATTGGTTTTTTTGGCTTTATTGAATTTATTTTAATATTTGTATCTATTCCATAGGGTATTACAATGCATTTGTCTTGAAACTGCTTGAGCATTTCAGATTCTTTCATCTGTGGGGCAGCCACAATTATTGCAGATGCTTTTTCTAATATCCTTTTAAATATTGGCTTGTATAGTAAAAATGCCTTTTTCTGCCTAACTATGTCGCTATGATACGAAACAACAAGTTTTCCTTTTGGCCTTGCAAGCAAATAAGCTAATTCTGCTGCAGGATTTGGAAGATGAAGATGAATAATGTCTGAATCTGTGATGTATTTTACAAGCGAAGGCGAGATTGGTGTAGATAATATTTTTCCGTAAGACGCTACAGAATACCTGTTTCCAAATCTTTCAGTTTTGCTATTTGTTGAGGAATAAACTATCTTTAAATCAACTTTGCCTGCCAAATTGTTACAAAGATTCCTGAACTGGGTCTCTATTCCGCCTTTGAAATCCCAATATTTACCGAGTTGGAGGACTTTCATTTTGAATCAGATTTATAAATTTCATTAAAAATATTTATTATTTCTCTTGCAGACTTTTCCCAACTAAATTGAGATACATGCATAACTCCTTTTTTAATCATATTTTTTCTTAATTTTTCTGATAATAATGCCTTTTTCATCTGTTCAAAAATATTTTTAGGATTTTTTGGATCAAAATAAAGCGCTGCATTGCCCCCTGCTTCTGGGAGTGAAGATGCGTTTGATGTTATTACAGGACAACCGCAAGCCATCGCTTCAAGAACAGGCATACCAAAACCCTCATACATTGATGGATATACAAAAAGTTTTGCAGCACTATAAAGCTGCGATACGTATTTCTCTTCAACATAATCAGTAAAAATAACATCCTTCTCTAAATGTAATCTTTTGATTGTCTTAAAAATTTCATCAAATAACCAGCCTTTCCTGCCTGCAAGAACTAATTTTTCATTAAATCCATCTTTTTTCAAAAGTGAAAATGCCTCTAACAAGACAGGTATATTTTTCCGGGGCTCTAAAGTTCCCAAATAAAGAATAAATTCGCCTGAAATATTATATTTCTCTAATGCTGCATTGTAATCTTGTATTTTATGTATGTGCGGATTAAGACCTGGATAAATTATTTTTATTTTATTTTCAGCAATTTGCATATGCCTTAGTATGTCTTTTTTTGTTGATTCACTAATTGTAACTATATAGTCCGATTTATTAAGCATATCTTTGAGTATTGTTCCATAATAAAGAACAGTAGAGCTTCTGTGTAATTCTGGGAATAACATTGGCGTTATATCATATATGCAAACAACGCGATATTTGAATTCATTTTCTGCAAGCTGAGTGCTGTGTTGTGATGGAACAAACAATATATCTAAAGGCTCAATTTTTTTTGTATGCGCAGATAATTGATTAAAAATTTTTTGCGAAATATACTTTGTTACAGTAAAATGTATGATTTTTTTAGGCATGATTGATGCTATTTTGCGCATCATTTTAAACAAGCGATTCCTTTTAAGAAGAATTATCTTAGGATTTCCATAATCAAATTCAGTATCAAATCTCTCATGTTGTAATAATACATAATCATTTTTATTATCGATTTTTAACATATTTTGTATGATGTTATACGTGAAATATTCACATCCTGTTTTCACATTCTTCAGTCCCTCTATGGCAATTCCTATTTTCATTGTATCAAATAATTAATTTTATTTAATCTCTGTTTCATTACAGCGCCCACCTTTTTATGATCAAAATAAGTTCGAATATCTTCTGCAGCAATCTCGCCAATTTTTTTAGCTTTTTTTTTGTTTTCAAACACAAACCGCATCATTTTTGCCGCATGGGCTATGTCTGGCTCTGCCCAGGCATCGCCCTTTCTATACGGTTCGCGGTCCTCTTGCAGCTCGGTGATGCTGTACTTCACAGGAAAACTGTTATTAATATTCATAAAATCAATATTGCTTGAGTATCCGGTTGCAATGACAGGCTTTCCAAGATACATTGCCTCAGCTATGGTCAATCCAAACCCTTCTGCCCTGTGCAGCGAGACATAGCAATCGCAAATATTAAATAGGCAATCTAATTCTGCCCTAGAGAGATATTTATTAATGATCTTCACAGGGTATCCTTTTGATTCTGATACCATTTTATTGTATTCATTCAAAAATTTGTCATGATTTGAGCATTTAATTATAAGCAAAACATCATCATTTTTTTTGAAAGCATGCTTAAATGCCTGTATCAGCCCTATTGGGTTTTTCCTTTCAAAAACACTAAAGAAATCAAATACAAACAAGAAAACAAATTTTTTATCAGGAATGCCAAAATGCGAGCGGTCAAAATCAGAATTGCATTCTATATTGATGCCATAAGGTATTTTAACCACTGGGCACATTGCCACTTTTGATACTGAATCTGCAGTGAATGAGCTTGGAACCCAAATCTCATCAAGCAAATCAAGTGCGCCAGCCCATTCGCTTGGAAAATTTTCTAATTCCCAATTTAAAAAACCAATATTGTGCCCGCTAATCAGGCCACCGGTGCGATAGTATCTCAAAAGAAGATTGATATCAAGAACAAAAATACTTATCTTAAATGGCAAATTTTTTATATGCGTGTTCGCAAAGCGTTCGTCTTCTTTTCTTGCCAAATTGCCTGTGATATTTTTTAATGCCACTTTCATGCCCGTACTTCTAATTGTAGCCACAACAGATCGAGCTGCCTCCCCCAAACCATTTTCTGAACTTAGGTATCCTACAATATTTACACCATTAAGTTCTTTAGAGTAATTTTCAGGATTCTTTATCTGCATCAATGCTTTATGAGCTGGCATAATTTTTTTCTTTATTTTTTCAAACATGCTAAGGCCTGTTACTTGTTTCACTATTTTCTTTAAATTTTGGAACACTGGCGAGTAATATAATCTCGGATAAAACCCTGTGTTTTGTCTTTTTTTAATTATTTTAGCCATGATTTTTTGAATTTTTTCCCATCATATTTTCAGTCTCCAAGTATTCTTAAACATCAGATTATTCCCCATTTTTTTATGAATTTTGCGCGATTTTTCATCACCAGGCTATTTAATGCAGCACTAGATTCAGAGCTGCCGCCAAGATAATGAACTATATTGGCAGCTGGTTGATACAAAACAGCATATCCATTTTTTTTTAATTTCATGCAGAAATCACATTCTTCATAATAGCCTGGTGAATATATCTCATCAAAACCACCAAACTTGTGGAATAACTCAGATCTTATCAATAGGCAAGCGCCTGAACAATAATCAACTTCTCTGACATAATTATATTCTGGTTTTAATGGAGAATCGGCGCACCCGTACGATATTGTGGTTCCATCACTCATAAGTATTGCACCAGCGCATTGAAGCCTGCCGTTAGGAAAAATGATCCTTGCACCAACGGCTCCACATTTTTTATTGCCTTCTATTGTCGTAACTAAATTTGAAAAACAATTCGGCAAGATTTCTGTATCATTGTTTAAAAAAAGTAAAAATTTGCCATGGGCTATTTTACTTGCTTGATTGCATGCTCTGACAAAACCTATATTCTCAGGATTTTTTATGATTTTCATATTTTTTAATCTGCTTAATATCTGTATTGTCTCATCTTTTGAACCGTTATCAACAAGTATGATTTCGTATGGAACATCTGCAAACGCTTTTACTGACTCCAAGCATCTAAATGTATAGAATACCTTGTTAAAAGTGATAATGATTATTGATATTTTTGGTTTTTTATATCTTGGAAAAACAATTGTGTTATCTTTATTTGAAAGAAAGATCTTTATTTTCTGCAATGTTTTTCTCTGCAGCAGTCTCTTAAATGGTCTGTTTTCTGAGAATACCTTTTTTAATTCATCCTTTCTGAATTTGTATGCTAGATATTTCCTGCATTTACTGCTAAACTTTATTGGCCCTTCCTTAATCAAAATCCTGACTGCTCGGATAATCAAGTTTTTCTTTTCTCTCTCTGTGTCAGTTAACTTGCTGTTCATTTTATCAATTCCAAATATCTATCAATCACTTTGGCTGCATTGCCGTCTTCAGTCATCTTCCCATTGTCAATTAAAATCACCCTGTCACAGAATTTTTTAATTGCCTCAAGATCATGGCTCACAAAAAGAATTGTTTTTCCCTCTGATTTGAATCTTTCAAACACGCTATAGCACTTCTTTTGGAAATCAGCATCTCCCACAGCCAAGACTTCATCAACGAGGAAGATGTCTGCATCTGCCTGTATTGCTGTTGAGAATGCCAGCCTAACCTGCATTCCTGAACTGAAGCTTTTCAATTTCATATTCACAAACTGCTCCAGACCTGCAAAATGTATTATCTCATTGAATTTCCTGCTTATTTGTTTTCTTGTAAGGCCAAGTATTGCTCCATAAAGGTAGATATTATCTCTGGCGCTCAGTTCTTCATTAAAACCGACTCCAAGCTCAAGAAATGCGCTTATCTCACCTGCAACACAGATTCTTCCATCAGTTGGAGGAAAGATTCCTGTTATCAATTTGAGCAAGGTTGACTTTCCAGAACCATTCTTTCCGATTACTCCAACAAACTCTCCTTTTTTGATTTCAAGATTTATATTATCCAGCGCAGTGAACTTTGTATATGTGTTTCTATTAAATATGTTGATGATTCTTGTTTTCAGACTCTGCCTTTTCTCGCTTGGTATGCGGAAAACCTTTGAGATATTCTCTATTTTAATCATAGTTCCTCAGCAAATCCCGGCTCAAGCCATTTAAATACAGCATATCCTACTGCCAATAAGACAAGTGCAAACAGAAACGTAAATATCTGGTGCCTTAACGTGGGAAGCGCGGCGTATATCATTGCATTTCTTGAATCCATTATTATCCTTGCCATCGGGTTTATTGATGTCAAAAACAAGAACTTTTGCGGAATGACTGAAATGGGATAAATTATGGGTGTTATCCAGAAGCCTATCTGCAGCGCTACCTGCCATAAATGCAGAAGATCCCTGAACTTGACAAACAGCGCAGCCAGGAAAAATGAAGCTCCTAAAACAATAAGGATAAGCTCAACCAGATAGAGCGGAAAGACAGCCAGTGTCCAGCTTATTTTAGCGCCAGATGCTGCAAAAAATATTGCGAATACTATGAGATTAAGCAAAAGAGTCAATACAGCAGTCACATTTGATGCAATGACAAGCAAAACTCTTGGAAATTTTACTTTTTTAACCAGGGATGCCTTATAGACAATTGCTCTCATGCCGTTTGTTGTTGCCTCTGAAAAAAATGTCCAAATGATTATGCCCAGCAGCAGATATAGCTGATAATAGTTTACATCAAACCTTACAAATATTGAAAAAACAAGATAAAGAGTTCCAAATATCAATAAAGGATTGAGCAATGACCAAAAATACCCTAAAATAGAGCTGCTATACCTTAATTTAAAATCAGTTACAGCTAGCTCGCGAATAAGATTAATCCCCCACTTCATACTATTTTAGATTTAATGCCTATATAAAAATCTTTCCGAAATACGCATACATCACTAAAACAATCCCTGCAAAGACTAGCTCAAATTCATAAAGTAAAATAACAACTTCCCACTCGTATGCTCTTTTCTTGAGAGCCCTTAATACAGAAATCGCAACATGCTCAAGTCCGCACCAGCGGTCATACCTATTTGCAATCGAACCATCTTTAAGTGGCTTTCCGAAGCTTTCTTTCTGAAGCCGGCCGCGCATTTTCAACATGAATTCAATAAAGTAAGGGATAAATAAAATAAGTGCGGCTCGTTCATTATTACCTAAGATTGCTACAATTGCGATAACAGTTCCAATTGAATAAGTCAGTATATTCCCACCAAAAATCTTCGCAGGATACCAGTTGAAAAACAAAAATGCAAGAAGCGCTGCAACAAAGCAAAATGCAATCAATGCAGCATGCGCTTGGCCAGTATTATATGAAATATAACCCAAAGTGCTTAAGATGATTACTCCCATCCCTGCCTCAAGGCCATTAAAGCCAGCAAGCATATTAAATGCATTTGAAGCGCCAACAATACCAATAGGAACAGCCAAGAGAGGATAAAGCAAGCCCAAGCTGATTTCTCCAAAAAAAGGCAGGGTTATCTTTGAAACACCTGCATTGACAACAACTAAAGGAACCGCGATTAAAAAAGACAAAAGAGCTTTCTGATACTGCCTTAAGCCAATCTTCCATCCAAGAATATCATCGACTAGGCCGATGAATGCGGCAATCAAGATGCTTGCAATACTGGCCAGCAAAAACATGAATTTACTGTCAGATGCAAGCTGTGAAAAAGTGTTCCATGCAACATAAAATAAGATTCCAATCATTCCACCAAAAACAACAAGCAGGCCGCCCAGTTCTGCAACTTTTACGCCTGGTTTATGGACATCGCTGCTTAACAAATTATGTTTTCTTGCGATTTTTATCCAGTGAGGCAATATAAGTATTGTAATGAAAAAACTGATTATTACTGGAATCAAAATGTTCATGCTTTTGAAATGTATTGTGTCATTTTTATACTTTTCGTAAGTTAACTTTAAATACCTGTTCCCCAAAAACACAGTAGGTTGTGGGGAGAAATGGCATACGAACACTTTTCATTTGATGTTGGGGAAAGCCTAGAGAAGCAGAAGAAAGCAAAAGAACAGTTAGAAGAGCAAAAGAAAGCAGAGGAATCGCTGGAGAGGGGGGAAGCAGAAAAGAATGAAAAAGAGCAGGCAGAGAAAGCAGAACAGATAAGGGAAAAGCAGGAAGCGCATAAGAGAGCCTTGCCAGTGAGCACACGGATTCAGGAGTTTTTAACCAAATATCATAAATTCCTTATTATTGCTTTAGTCCTTGTTCTTATCTTTGTAAATGTTTACATCAGGGTTTTTGCATTAAGCGCTCCTGGAATAGATGAGTTAATACAGCTGAGCTATGAAAAAACCATTAAGGAAAATATTGTCCAGAAAGTAACCCAAGAACATGTCGGGCCTGTTGACCCTGCATTGATGCAGAAAGAAGTGGAAAAGCAGTTTAAGCAGGCGCAGGAAAATCCTAAAACAAAAACAGCTTTGCAAAAATTACAAAACAAGCATAAACAGGAATACTTTGATGCGCAGGGCAGCATGTATCTTGTTAATTCAGACCCTTTTCTTTATTTGAGATATGCCAGAAACATCTTAAAGCGCGGAAGCATTGGTGAAAAAACAGAGAATGACGTGCAGTTTGATGACTTGCGAAATGCGCCGCATGGTACAAACACAATGTTCAATCTTATGCCTTACTATGAAGTATGCCTTTACAAGATAATGCACTTATTTGATTCTAAAACGCAATTAGAAGGGGCTGCACTTTACATACCAATCCTATTTTCCACACTCTCTGTTGTGCTTGTCTTCCTCATAGTTAAAAGATTAAGCAATGCGTATGGGGGATTTGTTGGCGGCTTGTTATTTGCGATTCATCCGCTTGTTTTAAGCAATACAAACACGCCTGACACGCAGGTTCCAAGCGTATTTTTCACACTCCTGACAGTCTGGCTGGTTATAGAATTAACTTTTGCAAAGAAATTAAGCACCCGCTTCTGGGCTTTGCTTGTATCATTGCTTATTACACTGGTTTTATACAAATACACGTGGACAGGATACTATTACATATACGCAATGATTGCAAGCTACGCTGTATTTTATTTGGTCTTTGTCTTTATAAGAAACAGATTAAGGAAAGAGAATATTAGCAAAAAATACCTGTTTGGGCTGCTTGCATGCATTGTTGCAGCCATATGCTATTTTGCAATAAGGCCTGCAATAATAGAGCACATACTTTCAAGGCTGAATATCGGAGAAAGAGCTGAGTTCTTTCCAACAGCATTCTTCATGGTCACAGAGCTCCAAAGGACTGAGGTGCTTTTGCTTATCCAGAAGATGGGCGGGTACCTGCTTTTCACAGCAGCTGCGCTAACATTGATTTATTTGATTTATTCTGCATTCAAAAACAAGCTTGAGGGAAATGCAAAACAAAATCTGTTTATCGCGTATTGGTTCCTTGGGCTTTTCATTGTTGCAGTGCTTGCCCAGAGATTCACTATGTACTTCAGCATTCCATTTGCGATAAGCATAGGTGTTGGGGCAGGGGTGCTTTACCCATGCTTCGGAAAAATGATAGACGCGCTTGGCTTGCGTGAATACAAGAGATACATAAAGCCAGCAATAGCAATATTCTTGATTTTATTCATGGTATTTTTATTAAAAGACCCTCTGAGCAAAAAAATATATTCAATCCC
>CAYGYR010000012.1:0-11997 GCA_964354285.1 uncultured Methanosarcinales archaeon
GGGAGCGGGGATATTTTTTCTATGTTTAAACTGTTTAAACTGCAGCTTTAAGCCATTATTACTATTATCTTTTCTTATGAGCATAGAAAAAATACTAGTAGGTGATGACAGCATAGAATTTGCTAAAAAGAGCTTTCCATATATTCCAAATGCTGAAATAGAGTTTGTGAGCACGCCTGAAGAAGTGATCCGGAAAGGAAAGACAGGGCAGTACAATATCATAGTCACTGACCTGAATTACACCCCTGAAGGCCAGGAAGGATTCAAAGTTCTTGAGGAACTGAAAGGGCTTGGCGCAAGATTAATCCTCTGGACTGGAAATGCATATGATGCAGGAATACGGCAGAGAGGAGAATCTCTCGGAGCAGATGTCCTTGACAAAGACGAGATAGGGGCATTAGTCGGGCAGGCCGTGAATAAAGCGCCATTAAAAAAAGACGGAAAAGTTTTCATTTATGTCCGCGATGGGCCTGTTGCGAAAGCAATTGACAGGGTAGCCAGAACATTACTCGGAAAAGATAATGTTGATGTCGGATCCCAATTAAAAGAAGCTCTTGAAACAGGACAATACGGCCTGGTTATAGATACAAGCCCGATGATGGATTTTGGAAGGGAAAAAAGCCAAGGAGTAGTGGCGCACGATATGAAATACATCAAGCTGGCAGAGGTGCCAAGAGTGGCAACTGTGCATGATGTCACAACTGTTGTGCAGGATATTGTGAAAATCGCAGGGCAATTCCTGTCACAAACTTAATAAACCCCTTTTTATTCTCTTCTTTCATGCATTTTTTGAAGAGACTTGTTTATTCAATTGCTATTGGCGTGCCGCTAGTTCTATGCTCATGCAAGGCAAAAGAAGATATAAAGCTCGATGAACGCTTGCTATTTCCAGTCCCCATATGCACAGAAGCAGACCCAGAGCTAAAGACAGCTGAACAACGGCAGTCCTTTCTTGAAAATATCATAAAAGAAAACCCAATGCAGTATGCTGCAGACATAATATACTTCCACGAATCCAACAAAGAAAGATATACCTGCGTAATGAAAAAAGAATACGGTCTTGACGTCACCACATCACAGCTCTGGGAAGGAATGATTGCAAGAAAAAACTACTATGCTTCACTCACAATAATACCAAGAGATCTTGTAGGCAAAAGAAAAAAATCACTGCTTATCGTGATGCCCAGCGCATTTGAAAAAGTAAAAAAAGAAGAAGATACCCTAAGCTTCATACTAGACCATGAAGCAACACACGTGAATGACAACGCAACAGGCATAATACTCGGAGGAGAAAAAATAACCCCAGAAATCATCTCCTCAATCGGCCCCCTAAAATACCAAGACATAATTGAATTGCGGGCATATGAAGCCCAGCTCATGCAGATCGAGTCAAACAAAAGAAATGTATCTGAAGAATGCAAAACCTTGGTGATTAAAGCGTATTTCCTTATTTATTCAAGAGTGCTGGGAGATGCTTTGAGCGGGGGGAAATACTCGCTCCTGGCAATACAAGACGCAAAATACCTGCCTATGCTTGATGCAGAAACAAAAGAGCTTCTGATTTTAAGGAAAGAAGAGCATAAAACACCCAAATGATACCAAATGATAGTAAGATTTAAAAACAACCATATTCTCCGTTAAAACAGTTAATTGCCCTGGTAGTGCAGCGGTTAACATGAGGCCCTGTCGAGGCCTCGTCCCGAGTTCGAATCTCGGCCAGGGCGTCTAGGCCCATGGTTCGAAGCCCCAAGTCATTAAGGGCTTGAAAACCAGGCCAAAAATGTCTTGTTCAATGCTTCTAAAACAGAGCTAAATGCTCAAACTTAGCTAAAACTTAGCCAAGAAATTAATAAGCTGCGATTTCTTAGGAGGCATTGAAAATGAAAATAGACTGGCATGGCTATGGCGTAAGAATAATCCAGCAAGAAAAAGCAATAAAAGAATCTCAAATAAGTGAGAAAAACAAAAAGTCAATTTTTGACTTTGAGAAGTATCTGATTACGTCTGCTTTAAGCAAGCCAAGAATCACGAAGTATTTAGAAATCCTAAAAACCAGCGCATTGATGATAAATAAAGATTTTGACCTTATCACAAAAGATGACGTAATGGATTTTGTCAGCATTATTGAGCAAAGAAACTATTCAGAACACACAAAACACGCATATAAAGTAATAATCAGAAAATTCTTCCAATGGTTCAAAAAATGCGAAGACAAAGAATACCCTGCAGAAGTCAAATGGATAAAAACAAACATCAGAAAAGACAGGTTCACACTGCCAAGCGAAGGAGACCTATTAACAGAAGCAGACATCCAAAAACTGCTGAACAGCGCAAAAACACTCCGAGACAAAGCATTTGTTTCATGCCTATGGGAAAGCGGGTGCAGAGTAGGAGAAATCGCCACCCTGAAAATAAAAGAAATAGTCTTTGACGAATACGGATGCATCTTCAATGTAACAGGAAAAACAGGGCCAAGGCAAATACGATTAATCAACTCCGCGCCATACCTGGCTAACTGGCTGGGAACACATCCCGACAGAGATGACAGAGAAAGATTTGTCTGGGTAAGCAGTCGAGGAAAAACAAAAGGCAATATCCTGAATTACGCAACAATCTGCAAAACAATCAAGGAATTATTTGCAGAAACAGGCATAAAGAAAAAATGCAATCCGCACATCTTCCGGCACTCCAGAGCCACTTTTTTAGCCAATCACTTGACTGAATTCCAAATGAACAGGTATTTCGGCTGGGTGCAAGGAAGCGATATGCCAGGCACATACGTGCATCTAAGCGGAAAAGACACTGAGAAAGCCCTATTAAAGCTCAACGGAGTAATAACCCAAGAAGACAACAACAGAATCATGCTCTCTCCGCAAAAATGCCCAAGATGCAGCATTATTAACTCCCACGAAAGCAAATTCTGCAACAAGTGCGGACTAGTCCTTGACCTAAAAGAAGCAATGACCATAGAAGAAAACAAGAAAAAAGTGCAGACAGCAAGAGACCAAATGGACATAGTAATGAACATGCTAATGAAAGACCCAGATGTAGTTGAAGTTATCAGGAAGAAGATGGAGAAGATGGCCAGTCCAGAAATAAATATTTAGAACATATCCGCGAAGCGGTGTTATGCCCTCTGTGATTTCAGGGATGTTCATTCAAGCGAACACAGTGAGCAATAAAGAACATAAATACTTCTTATTCGTACAAACTATGTTCTCACAGGTTTTTCACTAAAGAATGCTTTGACTTCCCTGGCAAATATTTTGAATGCAGTAGTATCTTCTATGCTATTTTCGCATCTATACGCCTCAACCATGCTTTGATAATACCATTTAATCTCTTCATATGGGGCATGAAATCGTTCCCAGAGTTTGTCCCCATCAACAAAGTAGTCATTACTTATATCCCTTAGATTAGAAAGCTTATCTGCGCAGCTGAGTAATTTGGCATCCCGATTTGCTTTTTTGATAAATTCAATTGTATGATATTTCCTTTCTTTCCAGCTTGTTTTTTTCTCGCTTTCTGACTCTCCTTTATACTCTTCAGGCTCAGATGCTGCTTTTACCAAAAGCATTACTTCTTCTCCAAACTCCTTGTTGATATCATCAAGCGAAGTTCCAGTATCTTCAAAAACATCGTGCAGTAAACCTGCTACTATCAATTCATCTGATACTTTAGACTTATTTCTTTCTTTAAGCAAGATAGAAGCAACATCAATCGGGTGAACTATATATGGGATAGTCGTTCTTTTTCTTTGGCCGTTAATATGCTTTTCATATGCATAAATGAATGCTTTTTGTATTATTTGGCTCATTTTAATCAACCATCATCTGTTCTTCCCTGATAATAATTTAGTCCATTCATAGTTTAAATTTCTTTCCATCTTCTAATCTGATTATATTTGATTTAAAATAATCTTTAAATTTTTCAGCATTTTCAGTATGAATAGGCACAATACTTTTTGGGTTTAATGCTTCAGCAAACTTAATTAAATCTTCAAGGTATGCATGCCCTGAAGCGTGTAATTTTATTATTTTTACATCATTCTTATCCCAAAAGGGCTTCTGCTCATCTAGATAACCTTCCCATTGAGAAAAAATAACAGCAGTATCTTTAAGCAACTTTTTGTTTTTGAATATATTCCTCATAGTGTAAGAGTCTTTTACTAACATTTTGTATTTTAATGAGAACACATCCTCTTTTGTGATTTTAGCTTCCTTAAACTTAAACATCTTCTTTT
Organism: uncultured Methanosarcinales archaeon; assembly: GCA_964354285.1. Lineage (GTDB taxonomy): Archaea > Nanobdellota > Nanobdellia > Woesearchaeales > ARS49 > JAWABT01. Next base: position 4,244 of record CAYGYR010000012.1, read on the forward strand.
CATTAAGCACTTTATCTGTATACTTGTTAGGTATGAAAAATATTCTCATGTTTTTGCCCCAGTCATATTGTGGCACGCCTTTTGCGATGTCTTTTAGCATATATAAGACATAAGCAGTGTAAGGGTCAAGAACAAGCAAAGTATTTGTTTTCATACACGCTTTGTATGCAGAAACTATCCTATCAATATTTTGAGATGAACATGACAAGAAAGTCAGATTTCCTGCAGATTTTAGCAATTCGACCATCTTAGTTTCAATATCTTTTTCAGTTTTGCATAGCTCATCCTTTCTTGACAACATTGTGCCTTCCATGATTAAGTAATCAATATCTTTTATAGGATTTTTAATCATTGTTTCAAATAAGATGTTTTTTCTTCCATGCCCTCTGAAATCTCCAGAGTAAAATATTTTCTTGCCTGCTGCTTCTATAAGAAACGCCATAGCGTCAAATCCAGAATGATCTACCAAATAAGGAGTTATTTTAATGTCTTTAATCTCAAATGGCTTCCATGCAGGGATTATCTTGATATTCTTTAGATTACAGTTTGTTTGGTTAAATAAATAGCTCAGTTCTATCAGTTCTTTAGTTCCTTTACTCATGTAGATTGGAATATCAGAATGCACAAAAGATAGCAGTCCGTAATGGTCTTGGTGCGAATGGCTTATCAAAATGCCATCAAAATCTGGATTTTCATATAATCCCTTGATATCTGGAAGCAATTTATCTTTGATTAACTGCTCTTTAGATTTCTTTTTAATCTCTTTTTGCGGATGCTCTTCTGTCAGAGGAAGACCAAAGTCTATGAGAATTCTTGTGTTCTCAGTTTGCAATTCAACACATGAACCACCAATTTCATGAGTTCCACGATGGATAGTGAGGTACATATGATTCATATCTTTTTAGTATCACCGAGTGTTATCTGGATAAGCTCAAATCCATACTTCTTATTTTTTGTACTGTAATATGATGCAATTTTCGAAAAATTGGGGTGATATCTATTGTTTACAACATAACAGTTGATTTTATCACCTTTAAAATGAAAAAGTAATTTTTTTAGCTTATCGAGATACCTTCTAAAGAAGAGTGCATAATCCAGAAGTTGAGAGATGACTTCCAATTTTGGATCATCCAGTTTAAGTTCAATAACAGACAATTCTTTATATCTATTTAGAGTTACGATATCTACAAAAAAAGTATTTTGTAAACGTGTACTTTCACTGATTTTATAATTAAAAACACCTGTAGGGAATTCCCTGATTAATTGCAGTTTATCCTTTTTTACTTTAAAAAAATCCTCTCCCAAAATAGCCAATCTTGCATTGGTTCTTTCTTCTGATGTCTTGCCTTTGCCACCAAATAGGAAAGCTTGAAAATCTTTTTCTAATCTGCCTTCTTTATCATCTGCGTGCCTTTCTTTAACTTCATCATGTATTACTTCATTACTTTTTGGTTTGAATAATTCTTCTTGTTCATAAAGAGAAATTTTTTCATTATTGAAATATACTTCAAAGTTGATACTCTTATTATTTAGAGCGATAAATGATATTCTTTGCTTAAACTCCTCCAGATACGCTTGTAATTTCTTAGAATAATTAATTTTTATTACTAAAAACTGTAAGTCTTTACCAGTTTTTTTCTTAAAATCTTCAAATATAACTAATGCCCAAGGATCTATTTCTCGAAAATTTTCTTTCTTAACATTTGCATTAATTATTATTTTCTGATCTTTATACTCTATTGAATCAAAAAATGAAGGATAACCTTTGCTCTTACCTCTTAATGCATTAAATTCTTCAATAAATTCCATTACTCCCATTTCAACCAAGTTATATTAATTGTCTTTAAATACGTTTCTAATTCGTTCGTATACCCCCACTCGCAGTTTAAGTGAAAATTTAATTGCATATACTGCTTATTTACTGCAGTTTTATTTCATTAAGCCTACAATACTTCAACAACATTTATATAATCCTTAGTATCAATCAATTCTTATGATAAAAGCAGTGATGTTTGACCTGGACAGAAAAGCCTTACCGCAATGTGCATGCAAAAGCTGAAGTGGCAGAGGAAAACAAAAATGAAAAAAGAAACAAAAAAACAGAAGCAAGAAACGGCAGTTTGCCCGAGGTGTAAGAAGAAGAGGATGGTTGTTGTTTTTCCTGCGATTAGCAAGCGGGATGAGAAAACTAAGATTTGCAGTGAGTGTGGTGTTGCGGAAGCTATCTTTGATTTTACTATGCAGAGAAAGAAGGATGCTGAAAGGGCGTGGCTATTAAAATAGAAAAAAAAGAAGGATCCATATGGGAATTCTAAGTAAATACCTATAAAGAGTAAAAAGCGCAAGGAAAGATATACTGAATTAGGCAATTATTCTGTCTTAAACATCTGTTCAGCTATGGCTGCGTCTTGAGCTGAAAAATAGCACAGAATGACTTTTTGTATGCTTTTGAATGGGTAATCTGAAATAATTTGTTTCACGATTCGTGCAGCTTCTTCTTTTGGGTATCCGAAAACTCCTGTGCTTATTGCCGGAAATGCAATTGATTTCAGCATGTTTTCTTCTGCAATCCTTAATGAATTTCTATAAGCATCTGCAAGCAATCTTGCAGGATCTTTTTCTTTGTTATAAATTGGCCCAACTGTATGAATAACATACTTAGCAGGAAGACGGTACCCTTTTGTAATTACTGCATGTCCAGTAGGAAGTCCATCTGGATGCTGTGTTCTGCGAATTTCTCTGCATTCATCAAGTAGTTCTGGACCAGCGGCTCTATGAATTGCACCATCAACGCCTCCTCCGCCCATCAAAGAAGAATTGGCAGCATTAACAATAGCATCAACAACTAGTTTTGTAATATCTCCTTGAATGATTTCTAATTGCATAATAAGATAAAAATGCTTTCCGTTTAATAAATTATTCCATAACTTCTTTAAGAAATTAATTCTTACGCAAAGCAGTATTTTTTAATATTTTCTGCATCTTCTCTATCCACTCAGGTATTTTTAGTTCTTTTGGCTTCATTTTTCATCATTCTATTATACATCTGATTGAATTTGATCAGGAAATCATTATTTAATGATACTGCTCTCAAATAGCTTGATATGCTACTGTATCCATTTACTTTTGCTCTTAGCTTTATTTGTTCTTTTTCTTCCTTTGTTGCTACAAATCTTAGCACGTTATTTCTTGGCATTGTTTTTTCTTAGGCCATTCCGGATTTAAATAATCCTTATTTAGTTTTTTGGCAAAAAAACTCAATAGGCCTTTCTTATAGTTCAAAGCTTTCTGTATTTTTATGAAAAACAAATTTTTTGGAGGTGTTTTGAATGAATGAAATACAAAAATATGACGGGCAGAAAGAATTTGCTGTGGATGCAGTCTATAAGAAGCTTACCCGCGGGATTGATGAGGTGCCGAATGAGGAAGCTGTTGATGGCTTAATGCAGGGTGCTGAGCAAATGCGCAAGGGCATAGCGCAGTTGGTTGAAAAGTTTTACCAGACCGCAGAAACAAAGCAAAAAGGAGTTATGTCTGAAAAAGCAGAGCAATTTGATGTCTTGTCTAAATCAGTTATGGCCGCAGGCAGGGAAGGAGATCTTGACAGATACAATATTGCATTACAGCAAGTTGTTGATGCAAGCATACAATGCAAAGAGAGTGCTGCTAAAATGAAGCACATCAAGAACAGAGGCTTTGAAGGATATGACGCCAGAAAAGAGCTTGCAGATTTCATAAAAGACCTGGAAAAAGCAGTTGATAGCAATTACAGCGGAAAGAGGTTGCTTACAGGACAATGAAAAACAATTCTCTTGAGTTAAGTATTGAGGACTGCGAAAAAATTGAAGAAGATTTTACCAGAAAAGCAGTGATGTTCAGCAACTTCTTTACTGACAATAACCTAAAAGCAGAAGCAGCCAAGCAAGTCATTTCAAGAACAAAAGGCGACAAAATACAGCTTGTTTATGGTGGGCAAGCAAAAGTAAAGCCAAAAACGCCTAGCGGGATAAAGAGGATATTCATTACTGCGGTTGCTACTGCTGCTTTGCTTGGCACAGCGTACTGTAGTGCATTGGCTTATTTTGGAAAGCAAAGTTATGAAGCAGAAATTCAAGGATTAAACGCAGAAAAGGGTTTTGTTTTATTGCAGAAACAAAAATCAGACAAACATAATCGCATACAACAAGAAAGTATCACTGCACTGCAAACAGATTATACCTCTGCACGAAAAAGAATATCTGCAGTAGAGCAGAAATATGGCTGTCTTTTTGAAGAAAAAACAAAACTGCAACAAGAATATCTAAGAAAAACAGGACAACAACAAGAATACCTACAGAGCTTAGAACAGGAAACTGTACAACTGGAAAAAACGAAATATTTTCTTAAAAAAGAAAACACTGACCTAACTGGCTGCATTTGGGAATTATCTGCAGAAAATACAAGCATTAAGACAGAAGCATCGAATCTAAAAAGCAAACACTATGCTGAAATCGAGCAATTAATCGAAGCCCAAATAATTCAAAGAACTAAAAAATATGGCGACTACCGGCGCCAAGGATCATCGTTTAATGAGTTTGTTGAAAGCTATGCAGAGTTCTTTTTTGGCAGAAAACCAAGCAATGATGAGAAAGAATTGATAGACAGAATCCTGCGAAAATGCGTCAAAACTGATGGCCAGACTATTGATGATGTGATTCAGAGCTGGAAGTGCAGTACAATTGTTCTGCTGTATCAGGATGGGCTTCGGGTTATAGACCCTTAGAGGTGATGTAAGTTGAGGAAAATCAAGAAATGTGTAGTCTGCACGCTCCGCAAAAGAGTTCGCGGAGAAACGCTTTGCAGTGACTGCCTTGAGTATTATCATCAAAAATATGGAATAAAGAATGGCGGTGATCTTTTGGATGATGATGAATTTGCCGAGATTATCAAACTGTATAATGCAGAGGCTGATGAAGATGACGACTAATAAAGAAATCATTTTGTGGAATCTGCTGTTTGCACTGCTTTACTTGCTGAGTTCATTATTTATTTTTCTTATTTCAGGAGATCCGCCAGAAACCCTGTTCAGCGTATTGATTATTGGCTTGCTGTTTAACTGCACACTTACAGTTCTCCTGTTATGGAGAAGGGCGAAAGCAGAGAATCCTATTTTTCAGCTTAATAAAAAGAGTGGAGGTGAAAAAAAGCATGAAGAAGGAAACACTGATGAGGGTATTGCAGATATTGAGCCTGCTGATAGCAATGATTTTGCCGGTGATGTCTACTAGTGTCCATGCGGCAGATTTTGACCAGGACATTAGCCCTGAAGATAAGGCACATTTTGACGAGATGCTGAAGCCAGTAATGAAAATATACAATCTGGTAAAGTATGCGGCGAGTATTATTGCAGGAATTGTGCTTTTGATAGCAGCAATTACTTTTATGACTTCAGGAGGAGATCCTAAGCAGAGAGATGTTGCCAAAAGCATGTCTATGTATGTAGTTATCGGCATGGTTGTGATCTGGGTGGCTCCACTAGCAGTAAATTATATCCTGTGAGGTAAGCATGAAAAGATTTTTGTTTTTATTAGCGATAGCTCTCTTGCTCTCGTTTGTGCTGGTTATTGCAGATGAGGACGAAGAGCCCGTTGAGAACGAGTGCGGTATTTTTAATCTTGGCAGCTGCATAACCCAAAAACTCTTTGAATACGCAACTGAAATAATCAATGCACCAATAAACCCATTAATTTCTTTAGTCCAAAAATTATTATCAGAACCAGTCATAATTAGTGTTTTTGAATACTTATGGAAAATAATGGTTTACGTTATCTCAATTTTTTATGCACTTTTATTTCTTTATGCGGGCTTTAATTTCATGACTTCAGGCCATGACGTGGTTAAAAGAGATGGTGCAAAGAAATGGCTGAAAAATATCATAATAATGATAGTCCTGATTCAAACTTCTTACTTTATTTATGATATCATTGTGCAAATCAGCGCAGCATTGACAGAAGGAGTAGTAGGATTAATTGATGAGAGTTTCTTTTTATTGACTTTAGATAATCTTGTAAACAATTCTCTGCAATTATTCTTTACCATCCCTTATGTTGGCATGTTATTAGTTACTGCCCTGCTATTAACACTAAGGTATGCCATAGTTTCAGTAGGAATAGCCTTGTTTCCAATAGGCCTGTTCCTTTATTTCATAGAGCCACTAAAAGAATACGGCAAACTTATTCTGAATTTCCTGGGAATCAATATCTTCATAACTTTCTTTTGCGCAATAGTCCTGTTGGCATTCTCTAAACTGATTGATTTGCCAGTATTTAGCAATCTAAAAATCCTGGTGATGATAACCGCGTTCTCAGCAGTCATTTTCGTCATTGTTTATTTTTCCTTTTTCAGCCTGATAAAATCAGCATTCAATGCAGGAGCAAAAATCAGCTCAACAATAGTGAAATATGGAAAGTACCTAGTCTAATGCAAGCTATAGGCGACAACTACAGCTCAAGGACCGGTGCAACGGACCCGATGACTAAGAGATGACTTTTTGTTGCTACTTTACCTCAAACAATGCTTTTCCTAAAAGATTGCAAGGTATACCGAAACAACTTACCCTAATTTCTTTATTGTTGTATTTCCCTGCCATAACTGAGAAGCCAAGGACTTCATTCGGGGCTTTTTGCTGCATTTCTTTAAACAAATCATAAACTTGTTCCGGCACTATATGAACAAAATAGCAATTCATCCGATTATCTTCAACAACAAGAGTATAATCTTCTTTCTTTTCTTCGCCGATATTTAAAGGAAAAGAATTACTTTGGATTTTCTTAACAATTTCTGCAAAAATTATCTGATATTTTTCCTTATTTTCCACATTTACCTGCGATAATTTATCCCATGGCTTCATATGTGCCCTAAGCTTTTCCCGATATTTTTCGATAAGCATTAATGCATCATTTCTATCCAGAGTTTTTAATGAAAGTGTTGAAAGATAATTCTCATACGTATCAACATTTTCTGTTGTAGCAAATTCATCCCAATCGTTTCCTGCTTGTATATGAAATTTATTTTCAGGTCTATTATGTGGGCCATGTATTGAAAATGTGCCTTCGGGAATCGTGACATCTATCATCGCAGTATAGCTTCCCGCATTGAGCCAATCTGGTTTAAGTTGTGAATCTGGTAGGATAGGATTGCCGTCGGGGTCAACGTAATCTCGAATTCGAATTCCTATTTTAGTATCTAAAATAGTTTGGGTTCCTGATACGATATAGTTTGAAGTTGGTTGATTTCGCCATATAGCGGAACCAGTCATATTATCCATCACAGAACCGACCACATACTGGATTGCATTCAGAATTTGTTCATTCTCAATTCCTGTTGAAGCCATATATTAAAAATTTTAAAATGTATTTAAATAATTTTCGGAGGTAGAAAGTAATCTTAAATAAATTCTTCGGAGGTGCCCTATGTCTTACGAAATCCCACAACAATTAGAGTATCATGAGAAAATCATGTTTGGCTTGACTTTTAATCAGCTGGGCTACTTTTTCTTGTTTGGCGGTATTGGATTATTGGTTTTCTTTAAGCTTCCTTTGACTGCCGCAGTTATTGTTGATTCTTTGCTTGCTTTTTTAGCAGTTTTATTCATGTTTTTTGATTTAGGAACTAAGATAAGGAATTATTTGGGCTGGCTGAAGTTCAGAAGTGCTTATTCTGACTGGAGCATAGGCAAATACTTGTGCTTTGATGGGATTAAGGATGATTTTATT
>CAYGYR010000012.1:12097-20255 GCA_964354285.1 uncultured Methanosarcinales archaeon
TGACTGGAGCATAGGCAAATACTTGTGCTTTGATGGGATTAAGGATGATTTTATTGTTGCCAATAAGAAAAGAATAGCTGTTCTTAGGGTTACTCCTGTTAATTTCAGCATAAAAAGTTCTGGGGTTCAGGAGTCTATTATTGGCATTTTTCAGAAATTCCTGAACAGCATTGAATCGCCAATGCAGATTGTTATGAGCACTGATACTATTGACCTGGACGACTACTTTAAGGGCATGAGCGAAAGAACAATAAAGTGCTATGATAGCTTGTTTGCTTCTCATAAGAAATTTCTGGAAAGTGTGGTTTGTGATAAAGGAATTATGAATCGTTCATTCTACATCGTGATTCCAGAACAGCATAATATAGACATTCAGATTAAATTATGCGAGGACAAACTGAAGAATCTTAATCTGAATTACAAGAGAGTTGAAGGAAAAGAGCTTAAAAATATGCTGGCAAAATTTTTCTTTGCCAAAGGCAGAAAAATTTTGCCTGAAATATTATATAATGAAAAAGCTTGTATCAGGATTAATGATGTTTATAACAGAATAATTTATGCGCATGGCTATCCAAGGGTTGTGGAAGCAGGATTTCTTGACAAGATAATCAGCAGTTTGGGAAATTTTGACATAAGCATACACATTACTCCATATCCTATAGAAACAATGCTAATAACTTTGAATAAGGAATTACAGAAGCAGAGGGCTGACTTGTTTGCTCAGGAGCAAAAAGGAATACTTAATCCAAGCCTGGAAATCAAGTTTAATGACACTAGAAGGATTCTTGAGGACCTGCAAAAAGGCCGTCACAAGCTGTTTAATGTAGGATTATACATTAACTGCAAGGCCAGGACTCTGCGAGAGCTGGAACTCCTCACGAAAAAAGTAGAGTCTGAACTGAATTCTATACTAGTTATCCCCCGAGTAGCCAATTACAGGATGGCCCAAGGCCTCAAGAGCGTTGCGCCCTTAGGCATTGACGAATTAAGAATGAACCGCAATGTGACTACAGAAGCTTTGAGTGCCTTTTTTCCATTCACAAGCCCATTCTTGCAGGTTGATGAAAGCGGAGTATGGTTGGGCCTGAATAAGAACAACATTCCGATAATAAGAGATGTTTTCAAGCTCAGCAACCCCAACGGAGTAATCCTTGCTCAAAGTGGCGGAGGAAAAAGCTATTTTGCCAAGCTACTGATTGCCAGATACTTGCTGAATGGAGTTAAGGTCATGGTAATTGACCCACAAGGAGAATATGCAGATCTAGTAAAGCATTTTGGCGGGCAAAGAATCGACCTAAGCATGAATTCTAAGACCATGATTAATCCCCTGGACTTGATGGGCCATGACTACATAGAAAAGCGGCTTAGCTTGATGGATTTGATGCCTGTAATGCTTGGAGAGCTCACAGAGCCGCAAAAAAGCTTTCTGGACAAAGCAATAACAGAAGCATACAACAGCAGCGGAATAACTGAAGAAAAAGAGACCTGGAAAAACACTCCTCCCCTGCTGTCTTATGTTGTGGAAATCCTGCACAGCATGGAGAAAACAGCTATTACTTTTGAGAAGACAAGCATAAGAAGCCTGATTAACAGACTGAGCATGTATTCTGATGGGGTATTCAGTTTTTTGAATACCCAGACTAATATTGATTTTGACAATAATTTTGTCTGCTTTGATATTGGCGGAATGCCAAAACAAGTCAAGCCAGTAATCATGTTTCTTGTTCTTGATTATGTTTACATGAAGATGAGAAAAAGCATTGACAGAAAACTATTGATTATCGATGAAGCCTGGAGCTTACTATCCAGAACAGAAGACGCAAGCTACATCTTCGAGATAGTTAAGACTTGCAGAAAATTCAACTTGGGCCTTTTATTGATTAATCAGGAAGTTGAGGGTTTACTGACTTCTGAAGCAGGAAAATCAGTATTAGCAAATTCTGCCTATACTTTGTTAATGAGGCAAAAACCAGCAGTAATAGAACAAGTGCAGGAAACTTTTCATTTAAGCAAACCAGAAAGAGACTACTTGCTTACTGCAGGTATTGGCGAAGGAATTCTTTTGGTTGATGATGACCATACTGAGATCAAGGTTATGGCTTCAGAAGAAGAACACAGGATTATCACAACAAATGCGGACGAGCTATTAGCTCAAAAAAATCAATCAGGAGGTGCTAAAATGGAAAATGAAAAAATAGAACAAAATACTGTCCCTGCCAAAGAAACAACAGTTCAATCAGAACAAGAAATAAAGCCAGAAGTGAAACCTGCACTAAAGCAGGAAGTAATGCCTGAAGCAAAGCCCGAACCAAAAAAATATGCTAAAGACATCCATATTAATGTGCTTGAAGACAGGCGCTGCTATAGAAAAACTGATTTAATTCCAGAAGAAATAAAATACAGAATTAGGAAGGGCTATCATGAAAGCGAGCAGTGGGATATTGAGTCAGGCAAAAGCGAGACCTATCTGTTAAAGTCAAGATCTAATGAAAGCGATAGCCATTTATTCCTGATTTATAGGATTGCAGATTACATATACCAGTATACGAATAAGGTTTTGTTATTTGAAACCAATAATCCAGACATTATCTTTGAAACTCCTGACGGCAGAAAAGTAGCTATCGAAGTCGAAACTGGGCAGATGTATACTAAAGCAAGAAAACATCTCTATACCCGAATTAAACTGCTAAAAAAAGAATACGGCAGAAATTGGTTCTTTGTTGTAACAAACAGCAACTGGCTCAAAACATACCAAAAACTAGGGCCTGCAGTCACAAGAAAGGAAGCGATTGCCAAACTAAGAGAGTTTTTTCCCATGAAGGAATCCAAGACCCCCCCAAACGGCGATATAAGGCTCAAGACCCCTCAAATCAAGGAGGAGAGAACTTGAGCCCTTCCTATGAAAGGGGCTCCCTTTTTTCGCAGCCTTCACTTTGTTTCGGCTGCTCTTCTATAAAAAAACTGTGTGGGGGGTGGTGTTTGATGGATAGGTGTTTGGGTTGTGGCAGAGAGATTGTCCTTGGTGATGATCTCTGTGATGAGTGTAGAAGACTTGCGGGGTGGACGTAAGATGGCAGTGTGCAGTTGTGGGCGGTGGATGAGGGATGGCGAGTCAATGTGTGATTTTTGTGGTGATAATTCATACCACGAATGGAGGGAGGAACATGGAAGAGAATGAACAACCTGTGTTGAGTGCTGCGAAGATTAAGCAGTTGAACAAGCAGCCAATAATCGAGACGAGTGTTGGCGCGAGCGAGGATGGCAAGTGGATTATCCACAAGACCATCATTACAGAGATTCGCAGCGTGAAGTATTATGAGAAGATTTTGGGCCCTAAAGAGTAGGGCTCTTTTTTTTATTTTTTTTGGGAGGTGTTGATGAATGTTTAATGCTGGCTTGTTTTTGAGCAGACGGATGGACTGGAGAACGCCTAGGGCTTTGTATCAGGGTTTGGATAGGTTTTTTCATTTTGATTTCGATCCTTGCCCTGTAAATCCGCATTTTGACGGCCTGCTGATGGATTGGGGAAAATCCAACTTTGTTAATCCTCCGTATGGCAGGCAAATAGGTAGTTGGATTAGGAAGGGTTTTGAGGAAGGCCAAAAAGGCAGGACTGTTGTTATGCTTATTCCTTCAAGAACAGATACTAAGTGGTGGCATGATTATGTGATGAAAGCCAAGGAAATCTGGTTTATTCGAGGAAGACTGAAATTTGATGATCAAAAGAATTCTGCTCCTTTTCCCAGTGCAATAATTATTTTCAGGAAGAATAATGCCTGCTTGTGCACAGTCAGATCAGCAGACGTGATAAATACATTTCCTCCGCCCTCTTTCAATCCTCGCGCCAAATTCTTCTTATATGCAATCCGCCTCCGCCCGCCTAAATAGCAATATTTTTAAATTCCAACAAACTTAATCTTAATATGTCAGTTATAAACAATATTTTGAAATTTTGGTATTATATTTTTGGATTAATTGTGGGTGTAACTCTTTTCTATTTTGGAACATCAAGAATCTCAAGGGGTATAAGTTCCATAAGAATATCTGACTCATATACTTCTCATTTTATGAGTGTCGGGTTATTGTACGTTCAGATTAGTTTGTTAATCTTGATTGCTCTTGCAATTATAATCACATTTTCTTTAGCAAAATATAAAAAATAATGTTGCAGGCTACGGCGGACTTTTCTTATCTTTGCCCTTGGCCCTTTTGCTTTTGTATTAGTGCCTTTTTCTTTTCTTGGATTGCTTTTGTGGGATTCCTTTGTTTCTTTACTTGTTTTTTTCGTTCTTCCTTTTGTTCTTTTACCTCTTGCCATGGTTTTCTATTTTTTTAACGGGCACGCAAAGCAGGGATTCATTGTTCCTTCGACTCCGTCATTCTAGCATTCGGGTTGTATGGTCGTCTGAAGTAACATGACCCGCTTTGCTCCAGTGGTCCCTAAAAATAAAAAACCATTGGAGGTAAACAAAATGTCAGAACCAAAACAAGTAATAAGAAATGGCAGGATTTCTGCCGCAATTTTTGAGAACGAAAAAGGCACTAGCATTGTGCTGCAAAAGGGCTTTAAGCAGGGCAAAGAATGGAAAAACATGAGTATAACGGTTTTTCCGCAAGAATTAGGCGCCCTGAAAGAAGTTCTTGAGGGCGTCGGAAATCATTTGGAAGCAGAGAAATCTGCTTCTTTAAATGAGGAGGTGGCATAAGATGTCAGTAATACTCTTTGATCAGGAAGAATGGCAGAAACTGTTTGACACGCTGTATTTTCATCATAACTCTAACAGCATTTCCAGAATCAGAGTCTTTTCAGAAGAAGACATTGAGAAAACAAAGAAACTGTTCAAGCTGTTAAAAGAAAAATACAGCGATGAAGACGTTCTGCAGCATCTTCTGGGAAACTTTATTATGAAAGTAGCACTAGCAAATCAGTTGACTTATGCCTACACTTACTGCTTGGACAGAGGCAAAGCATTTGAAATGAAGCCATTCGCAGAACTTAAAGACCCATCAATACAGAAAATCTACACGCACAAAGACTTATTCAAAGAAATAGGAAGCATCATCTACAACTGCGTATCAAACGGAGGAACAAACTTCCTAACACAAGACCTCCTAGAGAAGCTAAGAGAAATACAGTTAAGCTGCGCGTATAAGATGGCAGAAGATTAACTATTTCTTCTTTTTATTATTTTTATCTTGAAGCATATGCTATTGCAGCAAAAAACACATGAATTCTTCGAAATAAGCCAAATGAGCTAAACAATTATGTTTTCGGTGGATGATGATTGATGAATATTTTCATGGTTTCCGAGGAAAACATTTAAATAATCCATTCACTATAAATCTTACGAATGAAATGGTATGAGATCTTGGGGTGGATTGTTGTTTTAGCATCTTTTATTTTGCTCATACTTAAGATCTTAAAGGTGTTTTGAATGAAGATGGACTGGGATGTGATACTTGCTACTGTTTGCTTAATCCTTACAATCATAATAATCGGTTATGCACTTGTGCTGGGGCTAACATGAAGATTGACTGGAAAGGTCTGTATCTCTTTTTATGGATGCTATTCATGCCTTTGGTTGTTGTTGCTTATGGTGTGCTCGTGCCGGGCTCTGAGCTTAGCATATTTGAGTATGTTCTTATGTTTGGGTGCGTGGTCACAAGCTTTTATGGATTGCTGGTTGTTATTTAGAGAGTGGGAATATGGGTGCAAAGCGTTTTGAAATACCAGAACTGTTTTACATGATGATAACACTTGTTGGGCTGTTGTTTTTTGCAATAATCTTGATTGTGTGCAACAAGCTTGGCTGGGTGTGAATATGGAAGAGAAGCTTTTTGAACTTTGGGAGATTTACTATATTTTGGTACTGTTGTTTGTGGTATGTTTATTCATAGGCAGCAGATTTGGCGGAGTATGAATTTGAACGGGGGTGTTCATTAAATGGATGAGGCAAAATGGCATGTTTTATGTGATGATTGGCTTAGAGTCATGATTCTTGTTTTACTGTTAGCCATTGTTTACTATTGCAGTGTCTTGTTTTATTTTCATGAGTTTTATGGTTGGGGCTTATGGATTATTGCCTTAGCTGCCTTTCTAGGCCTGTTTTGGCTTGCCAGGCTTCCTATAAAATGGTATTTGGGCATGAAGTCTGATGCTGATGCTTTTTTCGCGGCACTGGCTTTTTTTGGAATGGCACTCGCAGTTATTGGAATAGGAATAATCTGTTTCAAAATACTCACAGCACTATGAACAAACTAAAAGAAAGAATAATCGGCATAATAGGAATCATAATCTCGATAGTGTTAACTTGGCTAATGATACTTCGAGTCCTTGGCTACTTTTAGTCCCTAATCTTTTTAAACAGCCAACACCTAAAAAAGCAGTATGGGGGGTTACAAAAATTGACTGACATACCCAGTGTAGAAGAGCAAATTAAAAACGCAGTTAGCACCACAATTAAAGACATCCGTGCACAACACGAAGAGACCTTGATAGTCGTAACAGGCAGAATAATCCATAAAAGCGAAAGAAAAGTCGTTGCAGACACAACAAGATATGAGTGTCCAAGCTGTGGGCAGCAGTTTACGATATTTCAAAGACATTATGACACAATTCAAACACCTGGTAAGTGCTCGTGTGGTCGTAAGGGAAACTTCCGACAGATAGGCATTAAAAAAGTAGATGCAAGAGACCTCACGATTCAAGACAACACAAGCAACATAACCGCAAGAAACGTTCCTGAAAAAGATATAGAGCAAATAAATGAAGGCGATACAGTAAAAGTCATAGGGATTCTTTCTTTTGAGCCAGAAAAAACCAGAAATGGAGGAGCGACAGTACAAGCCAAGCCACAACTCTATCCCATAAGAATAGAGCTGATGGAAAAAGGCAAAGGCACTTTCAGAAATCCTGTTAGCTACTTGCAAAGCCTTGATGGATACCAGTTCGAAGAGCTAACAGCAGAGTTACTGATGAAAAAAGGATATCCTGCTAAAGTAAACCCCAAGTCAGGTGATGGCGGGATAGATATTGAAACCAAAATTAATAATGAACTGGTGTTAGTGCAGTGTAAGCATCATTTTCAGAAAGTATTCACAGACCGAAACTTAAGAGAATTCAATGGAGTAATGAAGCACCAGGAAGTCAGCAAAGGTTTATTCGTGATTACTGGTTATTTTAGTGAAAGTGCGGTGTTGTTTGCAAAGAAAAACAACATACTGCTTTGGGACTTAAACATGATTATGGGGCTTTTATACAATTATGCTGAGCATTTTAATATGGACCCCGAACAAAAGCCCTTACACTTGATGACTGGTCAAGAAATCAAACGAAAGGGAAAAGTCTTGTTTAAGCTTTTTAAGAAAAGAATGAATGAGGTCAGGAAAGCCATGAATCAAGAAACTGTTCCTATTGATGCGGTTCAGGGGCTTTTTAGCGTGGAAGACTGGCAGTTCTTAGAACAATTCTTGTATAAAGAGAATTATGTTGTTGATTATTCTGACCAAGTTATTTATGAAGAACAAGAAGACAGGGGAATTGATATGTCAAGAATATGCACTGAGATTCCTGAGGTGCAGAGACAGTGGATTATTTTGGTGAAAGAAATTATTGCTGAACTCGAGAACAAGCTAGGAAAAGCCATTCCTCTGATGGATATTGTTAGTGAATCAACTCAAAAAGGAATGACTACTTCTGAAGTAGAAGAGATCATTCAGAAGCTTATGCGTTCTGGAGACATTATCGAATCAAGACAAGGATTCATATCAAGAATCTAATTGACCTTTCCGGATTTGCCCGTAACTTTTTCGGGAGAATGTTTGTAATCCCGGATTCTTGTTGTTTTTTCTGAAAGCTTTGCGGGATTGCCTGGAATTCTTGCGGGTTTTTCTACGAAAGACATATAAAAAATGAAAACCATTATTTTAGGTTAGAGGTGATATATTATGACGGACGTCATTAAGCAATTGTTGGGTCAGTTGAAAACTGAAGAAGACGTAAAAGAAGCCGTGCTGTACTTAGTTGAGCAGCTCTGACAAAGCCAGAGTATGCGCAAAACTTTTTTATTTTTCTTTTTTTTTGGGGCATAACTTATTTAAACTCGCAGTATGACTAACTTTATTGGAGAAGCATGAAGAAACTAGACATTATTGAACA
>CAYGYR010000013.1:0-19684 GCA_964354285.1 uncultured Methanosarcinales archaeon
TTCGAGGCAGTCCAGAGAAAGATTCTTGTGAGAAAAGAGTCTGAGACTGACTTGAGGTATGGCTGCCATCCTGACAAGAGGCCAGTTGATGTTTTAATAAATTATGGTGTCATTGACTTGAACAAGCCAAAAGGCCCGACGTCGCATCAGGTTTCTGATTATGTGCAGAAGATTCTTCACATTGACAAGGCAGGGCATGCAGGAACGCTTGATCCGGGAGTTACAGGAGTTCTTCCAATTGCTACAGGCAGGGCAACAAGAATTGTGCAGACTTTATTGCCAGCTGGAAAAGAGTATGTCGCGATAATGCACCTTCACAAGCCCGTTCCTCTCGAAGAATTAAAAAAAGTTCTTAATGCGTTTGTTGGAAAAATAAAGCAGCTTCCCCCAATCAAGTCTGCTGTTAAGAGGGTTCTGAGGGAGCGCAGTATTTATTATCTTGAAATTATGGAGGTTGAGCAGCAGGATGTTCTTTTCAGGATTGGGTGCCAGGCAGGAACATACATCAGGAAGTTCTGCCACGATGTTGGCCAGAAGCTTGGCACAGGAGCTCACATGGCAGAGCTTATCAGGACAAAAGCAGGCCCTTTCAATGCAGATGAAATGATTACCCTGCAGGACCTGGCAGATGCTTACTGGTATTGGAAGAATGAAAGCAATGAAGACTTGATCAGGAAGCGCATAATGCCTGTTGAGGCAGGAATAATCCATCTGGCTAAAGTCTGGATAATGGACAATGCAGTTGACACAATCTGCCACGGGGCTGTGCTGAATGTTCCTGGAATTTCAAAACTTCACACAGGCATAAACAAAGATGACCCTGTTGCAGTCATGACCTTGAAAGATGAGTTTGTTGCTCTTGGAAAAGCAGAAATAACTTCAGATGAAATGGCCAGCAAAGAGCATGGCCCTGCTGTTAAAATCTCAAAAGTCTTTATGGAGCCAGGGACTTATCCGAAGTATAAGAAAGAGTAAGACCTTAGCCGCATACT
Organism: uncultured Methanosarcinales archaeon; assembly: GCA_964354285.1. Lineage (GTDB taxonomy): Archaea > Nanobdellota > Nanobdellia > Woesearchaeales > ARS49 > JAWABT01. The sequence continues at coordinate 993 of CAYGYR010000013.1, forward strand.
ATTAGTTGTAGTTTTTCCCGAAAACTTTATATACTTTGATTTATATAATTTATATATCGTGGGTTGATATTAATGAGTGAAGATATTATTGATTGCGGTTTTGAAATACTTAAAATGCTTTGCAAGCGCGAGCCATATCTTGCAAGGGGGATTTTATATCACAAGATTGGTGATTCTCACTGCTTTGCATGCTACCAGATTCCGCCTGACATTGACGGCCAAAAAGTAGATCCTCTTATTCTTCTGCATGGGACAAATCTTGAAGATTTGATTTTTGAGTTCGGTAAGGTATTCTTTGAGTCAGCAAACAAAGAGAAAGACAGTATTGTGAATGGGTTTCCTGACAAAGTGCATTGGCGCATAGTCCCTTACGACAATGCAGACCTTGGTGAGATTGAAAAACTTAAAGTTGGGATGAATGTTTGCAATAATGGCCATTTAAGGATGTATTCCTTGGTTTGCGATGCAGATTGTTTTATTTTGAGCTCACTTTACAGCAGGAGGCAGTTATACTTTTTCTTGCGGAATAGGCCGCTGGAGCAGCACCTGCCTGAAATGCAGTCAAATTCTGAAGAAGCAAGCCAGGAATCTGAGGTTCGCGATGAGCTAAAGCAGCTCAGGGAATTAATAATATCTAGGTACACTATTTAAAAACGTAACCTATATATATGCTTTATATTTATCCCCGGCTTATGGTAATAGCGTTAGGTAGTGTCATAGCGCTAGGCGCGCTGGGATTTCTAATACCCTTGATTATCATCTATCTTATAAGGCCAAATCCTATTGTTATGGAGATTCCTTCTCTGATGTTTTTGATGAAATACACTGGAAGGACGAAACTATCATCTTTCCTAAAGCAGTTCATAAGGGACTGGCTTTTTGTCATACAGCTGCTGATATTCCTTCTTTTGATTTTCAGCCTGACAAAGCCATTCATGACTTACGAGTATGATATCAGCGCCCAGAACACAGTGATTGTTCTTGATGCCTCTGCAAGCATGCAGGCAAAAGAGGGCTCTTACACAAGATTTGAAGAAGCAATATCCAAGGCAAAATCTGTTCTCGGTGCAAAAAACACAGTCATTCTTGCAAAAGAGATTCCTGCAATAGGCATAAAGGATGCCAGCGCAAATGATGTGATAAAATATCTTCATACCATAAAGCCAACAGATTCCCTGTCAAGAATCGGCGATTCAATAATCCTTGCTGGCGAGGCATTGAAGGATGAAGGCAGGGTTTTTGTTATAAGTGATTTCATAAATACAGGGGGCCAGGACCCTAACACAGCAAAATCAGTTCTCGAGGCAAAAGGCCTTGTTGTTGATTTTGTGAATGTTGCCACAAAAGCAGCATCTAATGTTGGAATAATTGACCTTGATGCTGACAATGAGATGGCAACTGTCTACATAAGGAATTATGATGATGTGCAGAGGACAGTTGGGTTTAAGGCAGGGGATGTCGATAAGCAGATTAGCATTGCCCCCAAAAGCACAGAGACTTTCTCTTTCAAGACCCCTGGGGGAGTTACGCTGCTTGAGCTCACTGCAAATGATGATTTTGATGTTGACAACAGGGTTTATCTCAGCGCGCCAGAGGATGGCAAGATAAAAGTCGCTCTTGTCGCGAACAACATGTCTATTTTCCTTAAGAACGCGCTGCAGGCATCAGGGGATGCTGATGTGACTGTTGTGCAGCCGCCTGTTGTGCCGACAACTGGCTTTAATATTTATGTTCTTCACAGCATTAATCCTGCGCAATTGCTTCCAGGAACTTTCAGTGAATTATACTCTGCTGTTGAGCAGGGAGCAAGCCTTGTTGTCCACGCCCAGGAAAATTCTGACAAGCTTGATTACCAAAAGCTTCTTCCAATGAAGCTTGATGGGAGAGGAGCACCAGGATTTATCTCAGTTGACCAGCTGAACAAGTTCACGCAGAACATTGAGTTTGGCAGCGTCACATCTTATTTCAAGACAGCAGACAAGGACTTCAGCTTCACCACACTTGCCTCGCTTGGCAATGATACAATAATCGGCATTGGCAAGGCAGGCCTTGGTAAGCTCGCTTATTTCGGAATACTTGAGAGCCAGTCTGAATTCAAGTTCTCTCCAGGCTACCCAATATTCTGGACAGAGCTTATGAGATACCTGACAGGCCAGCTTGAGCTGACGAGCCTTAATTACAAGACAAAAGACACGCTCATACTTGATGCCGAGACAAAAATAAAGACGCCAAAAAATGGAGTGGTGGATCAGGCAACCCTTATTTTAGAGACAACAGGCGTCTATGAGCTTCCTGACAGAAAGCTTGCAGTCAACCTGCTTGATGAGAAAGAGTCTGACATAAACATGAAAGAGGCAATTGGCGCAAAATCAACTGATTTTGAGCTTAAGCCAGTGAAGGAGACAAGGAATTTTGATTTTGACACTGCCCTGCTGGCTGCTGCATGCATAGTCTTGCTTTTAGAGTTGCTTTTCGTAAAGTATAGAGGCGATATATGACTTTCGTTAAAGAGATTGTGGAGCTTGGATACCAGTACCTTGAGCATCCCTGGCTTATTTTGCTAATCATACCTCTGGCAGTTGTCCTGTTTTTCCTTCTGAAAAAAGATTTTGTCAAGATGAAAGAAGACCCTGCAGTCACAAAGCAAAAAAAGAGGCTGCAGAAAATAATGTTTGCTACAAGAATAATCATGGGGCTTTTGCTGCTTTTCGCCCTCGCAACGCCTTTTGTGCAGACAACAAAGATGATTCAGGGAGATACTTACATCAAGCTCCTGGTCGACAACTCAACTTCAATGGAGCTTTTTGAGGACCTCTCAAATGAGCTTGCGGCAAATCTTGAGAAGCAGCTTACGGTCGAGGTGAAGCAGATCGGCTCTGGCGAGAGCTCTGCGATAGGTGATCATGTTCTTAATAATCTTGAGGCCCAGGACAGCATTCTACTTGTCACAGACGGCAACACAAATGAAGGCGCAAACCTTGGAGATGTCGCTCTTCTTGCGACAAAGCTCAACTCAACAATAAACGCGATAAACCTTAATCCAATAAAGAAAGATGCTGGCATTATTGTCCTTGGCCCGTCAAAGACCCAGGATGGTGTTGAGAACACATTCACTGTTGTTATCAATGCAGTTGGAGATTATGACAGCATACCTCTTAAAGTCACGATGGACGGCGAGACAGTGGTTGATCAGGCGGTGACAGAGCCGATTTACACATTCACAAAGACGCTTGGCCCAGGCTACCATAAGATAACTGCTGAGATCGCGCTTGATGATTATTTCAAGCAGAACAATGTTTATTACAAGACAGTCAAGGTCGTGCCAAAGCCAAAGATTCTTTTTTATTCAGAGAATCCCTCGCCTATGAAAACACTGCTTGACCAGCTTTACATCACAGAAGGCGTCTCAAGCCTTCCTGCTGACCTTTCTGGCTATTATGCGCTTGCTGTCAACAATATTAATGCAGACAAGCTTGAGACAGCAACAGATGTCCTCAGCGATTTCATTGCAGACGGTTCAGGGCTTGTTGTTGTTGGCGGAGACCAGTCTTTTGAAAGCGGCGGCTACAAGAATTCTGTTTTCGAGACACTGCTCCCTGTGTTTGTGAGCTCTCCTGGAAAGAAAGAGGGGGAGGTAAGTGTTGTGCTTCTTATTGACATAAGCGGAAGCACAGGGGCTGCTTATGGTGACGGCAAAGCAGTTGATGTTGAGAAAGCGCTTGCAGTCGGAGTGTACAAAGACCTTTCAATGAGGACCAGGCTTTCAGTCATTGCATTCAACACAAAGACATACCTCGTGTCAGAGCCGTCTTATGTTTTTGAAAAACAGGATCTTGAAGATAAAATCGCAAGGCTTACTGACGGCGGGGGAACGTTCCTTAGCGGAGGCCTGCTTAGGTGCATACAGATGCTTGGTGAGATGCAGGGCTCTAAAAACATTATTGTTATAAGCGATGGAAAGACTCAGTCAGAGGCATCAACCCTTGAGGCTGCAAAGCTTGCTGCAAACCAGGGAATAAAGATTTACACAGTCGGTGTCGGCCCTGTCACAAATGAGAAGCTTATGATGCAGATTGCAGAGAGGGCTAATGGAGTTTATTTCAGGGCAAATGAGCATTCAAAGCTTAAAATATTATTTGGGGATGTTGAGGACAGGGAAGGGCAGACCAATAAGATGGACCTCACAGTCCTTAACTCAAATCATTTTATCACAGAGAATTTTGAGCCAAAGGGATCTGTCTATGGCTTTAACGCAGTCATCCCAAAAACAACAGGAAGATTGCTGGTCACGACAGCAACAGGCGAGCCTATACTGACTGTATGGCGCCTTGGGCTTGGAAGGGTTGCTGCTTTCTCAACAGATGACGGCTCAAACTGGGCTGGGGAGATGCTCAACAAGGATAACTCAAGGCTGGTTGCAAGGACATTCAACTGGGCAATTGGTGATCCAGAGAGAAAGAATGCAGAGTTCATTGAGGTCAGCGACACAAATGTCCTGGAGCCGACAGAGGTTGTTGTGAAATCGCAGAGCGTGCCTACTGCAGAAGGCCAGGTTTTCTACAAGATTGATGAGAATCTATACTCAACCACGATTGTGCCAAAAGACATTGGCTTCCAGAGCATCCTGGCGTCAACATTTGCAGTGAATTATCCTAAAGAGTATGAGATGATGGGATTTAATCCTGAATTAAGGGGCATTGTTGAGGGCACTGGCGGAAAGGTGTTTGAGAAAGGAGACATTGGCCAGATTGTCGAGTTCACAAAGACAAAATCAAAGAGGACTGTCTCTGCAAGAGAGACCTACAGGTGGCCTTTTATCATATTGGCGCTTTCATTGCTTTTGATAGAAATATTTATAAGGAGGATTATTCGCAAAGAATAATACATAAAATGAGCTATATAACCAAAAATGCGAACATCATACTGCTTTTTATGATTATTATCAGCGCTTTTGCTTTAGTTGGCGCTACTGTTTATTTCCAGACAAATTTTGAGAGGATAAACGAGGCATATGCTGTCAAGCTTTCGCAGCTGAAGACAATAAGCGATGAGCTTGAGGCAAAGCAGAATGCCCTTAACAAGATAACAAGCGAGCTCTCATTGAAATCAGAGAGGGAGCAGTCATTATCATCGCAATTCACAGATGTCAGGAGCAAAAAAGAGAGTCTTGAGACAGAAAAAGTGCAGCTCACAACTGAAAAAGAGGGCTTAGAGACTGAGCTTGAGAAGACAGAGGAAGTGCTTATACAAGCACAGAACGAGGTTGCTGCAAAGAAAGCCGCGATAACAGCGCTCACAAATGAGAGGGATGACCTGAAAACAGAGAGAGATGCATACAAGAACAAGGCTGACAATCTTGAGAACCAGGTTGATGATTTAGAAGATAAAGTTTCCTGCCTGAAGACAAAAGCAGATGCAGAAGAGGGAACCTGCTGATGGAAAAGATTTTTAGGCTGGGCGATCCTGTTGCAAGGGAAGTTGAAACAGCAGAGGAAAAGCCAGCTGTAAAGCAAGGGGAAAAGCCAGAAAGCAGCCATGCAGAAAAGCCTGCGCATGAAACACGTTCAGTGCCGAGTTTTGGCAAAAAGCCTATTGCGCGCGCCTTGTCAGAATTGAAGAACGCAATGCTTCAGATATCCCTGCTCACATGGTTCCTTGACTCTTTGGTCATTTTCACAGTCTCAGAGCTTGTGCTCATGCTTTTGACCCTGCCATGGGATTATGCATTTGTTCCCGCAGGGATTTATTCTGCTGTTCATGCATTTCATGTTTTCAAGAAAGTAAGGTACCAGTATGCTGAGGAGAAGGTTCCAGAGCTTAAAGAGCAGCTCATCACTGCCGCAGATTATGTTGACAAGGACAGTGAGCTGTTGCAGGGCCTTAACAAGGAAGTGCTTGAGAAGATGAAGCAGATAAGGACATCTTATTTTTTCAGCTTTGGCAAGCTCACAAGAGAGCTTTTCATGCTTTTCTTCTGCTCATTCCTGATTATAGGCGCGTCAGCATACCATATCCGCTTGATTAGCGTCAATGATGTGGTCAGGGAGCTTCAGGAAGTGACTGGAATCGCAGAATATGAGGTTGACGAGTCAGAGCTGTTTTTTGAGGAAGGCAATGAGACTGCTGACAACATTTACGGCAACAAGTCAATTGCAGAGCTCGGCAATGAGGAGTTCCAGCTGCAGCTCAATCCTGTGCTCAGCGATGCTGACATAAGCCAGGTTAATGACCCAGAGGAGCGCAAGTTCAACAGCAATGTGCCCAGGGAGATTGTTGCAACTACAGACGCCAGCTATGAGGAAGGGATTCCAAAAGGCTATCAGAAGATTGTCAAGAGTTATTTTCGCGAAATCACAAAAGTACGCTAAGGTACTTTTGTGTTTAAAAAAGGACCAAAGGTTCCTTTTTTTATATTACTAAAACGAAATAAAATAATATTAATGGAGGATTGATTGATCATGAAAATCGAGGAAACAAAAAAAGATTTTGAATTGATAATGCACGAGCTTGGCAAAGTTATTGTCGGCCAGGAAGAGATGCTTAAGCAGATGGTTGTTGCGCTGCTCACAAACTCGCACGGCCTGCTTGAGGGCTACCCAGGCCTTGCAAAGACACTTGCTGTCAAGACAATGTCAGAGCTTATGGACTTGAAGTTCTCAAGGATCCAGAACACTCCTGACCTTATGCCGTCTGACATAACAGGAACTTACATTATTGAAGAGATAGGCGGAAAAAGGAATTTCAAGTTCCAGCCAGGCCCAATATTCGCTAATGTTGTCCTGGCAGACGAGATTAACAGGGCAACACCAAAGACACAGTCAGCTCTCTTAGAAGCTATGCAGGAAAGGCAGGTAACTGTCGGAACTGCGACCTACAAGCTTGAGGAGCCGTTCTTTGTGCTTGCAACGCAGAACCCGATTGAGCAGGAGGGAACATATCCTCTTCCAGAGGCTCAGAGCGACAGGTTCCTGCTGAAAATAAAAGCAACATACCCTAACTTCAATGAGGAAGTTGAGATTGTCAACAGGTACGCTGAGGAGATAAAGAAAATCAATCTCAAGCCGATACTTAAGAAAGACACTCTTCTTTACCTGCAGACCACAACGAGGCAGGTGCCGATCGCGAATGACCTGAAGAAATATATTGTGAAGATAGTTACTGACACCAGGAACAAGAAAGACCTTATTGAGTATGGTGCCTCTCCAAGAGCATCCATCGGCCTTGTTCTTGCTGCAAAAGCAAGGGCTTTGATTGAGGGAAGGAAGTATGTCTCAAAAGCAGATATTGATACTATGGCATACCCTGTCTTGAGGCACAGGATTATCCTTAATTTTGAGGCAGAGCGCCAGAATCTTGACGAGGATGCTGTAATCAAGATGCTATTGAAGTAGAATGATTGACACAAGTTTCCTTCATCATCTTGACAGGCTCAGCTTGATTGTAAACAAGCGAGTAACTTCTAACTATACTGGTGAGCGCGAGGCAAACTATACTGGCAGGGGCCTTATTTTCAAGGACCATAACATGTATGCTCCTGGAGATGATTTCAGGGCAATTGACTGGAAGGTTTTTGCCAGGACAGACAAGCTGTTTGTAAAGAGATATGAGGAAGAGAGAAACCTTGTTGTCCACATAATTGTTGACTTTTCAGGCAGCATGGGCTTTGGCAGGAAGACAACAAAGGCAGATTATGCCTCAATGATTGGCCTTGGTTTTGCGTACATGGCCTTGAGGAATAATGAGAAGTATGTCCTCTCGACTTTTGCAGACAAGCTGGAGTTGTTTTCTGCGCAGAAGGGCAAAAAGCAGATTGTCTCTATCCTCGATTACCTTAATAAGAGGAAGCCGAAAGGGAAGTCAAATCTTGCAGATTCGCTTGGAAAATACAAGCGCTTGATTAACAGCAAGTCCCTGCTGGTTGTTATCTCTGATTTTCTTTATGACCTTAGCCAGATCAGTGAGGTTCTGCGCAGGTATAAGCAGCATGAGATAATATTTGTGCAGGTGCTTGACAAGGTCGAGACAAAGCTTGAGGTTGAGGGTGATGTGAAGCTTATTGATTCAGAGACCCAGGAGAGCATGCATACTTATATCAGCCCGCTTGCTCGCAAGAATTATTTTGGCATGCTTGAGGAGCACAAGGCAAAAATCAAGAAGGCCTGCACAGAAGTCGGCGCAAGGTTTTTCAGCTTCAGCACAGATTATCCTGTCTTTGATGCTTTCTATGAGATGCTGAAGTCGTAAAAATATTTCTTTTGTATTTTTCTTACTTGTTGCGGTCCTTCGGACATATAGTCTCGCAGCTCTGCTGCTCGAGAATTATATATTCCTGACGAACAGTCACTATGCAATTGTCTCTGCGCCCCCTGGCGCCCAAATAAGGAGTAAACAAAAACAATGGCAAAACAAGAAAGTTAACAAAAAGCCAAGTACTAAATAAAAGAAATAAATCCAAATACCCCCTTCTACCTCCTTTTTCTAATTTAGGATTGGGTAAGCATAGTTCACAAAACACAAAGCGACAAGTGCTGTTCCGAATTTCTTGTCAGGAATAAAGCTTCTTGAGTTTAGCTCAATGTCCTTCAGCTCGAACTGGTCAGAATACCCGTTCTGGTAGAGCTCCTGCAGGCTCATCCTGAGGCTTTCAATGGCATCTTCTTCCTTGTCGTGGCCGTTGTATTCGCACACAAGGCCGCCGTATTTCTCGCCTGTTTTCTTGTCGTAAAGCCATCCGAAGATTACTGCTGCTGTTGCCCTGACTCCTTTAGCTGCATTTGCGCAGGCCATGATTGTCTCCATGACTGATCCATGCACCAGGTTCTCTGTGTCAAACTCTATCTTGTTCGCTATCGACGGAAGAATCGAGGAGTAGCAGATTATGTTGCACCGCTCTATCCTTGCCTCCCTCAGCGCAAGATGGTATGAGCCAGCGTGAACTGTGATGTCACTTTGGCCGCACCCAGATGTAATAAAGAAGTCCTTTGGTATTCTATTCCCAGTAATCAGCGCCGTCCGTTCTTTTGTTTTGCTCGCACGCCCATAAATCGTCTTCGCAACGAGTTCCGTATTCACTTTTTTTTCTTTGAAATTATTTGATGTTGCTTTTTATTTATATCTAGTATTTAAAGGTTATGTTTTTAAGAAAAATAAGAGAATATTTTTTCGAAAAGTTTAAAATAGCTCTTGCTTTCCCTAAAAATATGGGGCTGGAAAGAAGAGTAATATCCAATTATATCTTACCGAATAATCCTCAGAGATATAAATATCTTGTAGATCGGTTGTGGATTGAGATGCACTCGCTTATTGAGGCATATTTTATCCAGTTTGGCAGATGTATAAATACTCACACGTATATTATTGACCCTGATGATATTTTTAATGAAGAGGAAGCAAAAAATTATTCTTTAAGGCTAAAAGCTGGCTTGCATGAAACTAACTGCTTGATTGAAAAAGTATCTGCTGCGTATACTTTGCTCTCATCAAAATCTGACGAGTTAGGCAATGATTCAACCAAGGAGACTCTTGATAAAACAAAAGCGCTTGCTGATCAATTCCAAAAAGTTTATGAGAGATTCCAAGGATGCCTTGATTTGCTCACTGATGAAATTACTCCCTGGGATAAGCTCTGCTGAGATTGCGTAATTAAGTAGTCATTTCTTGCTCAATTCCAGCTCTTTTGTTTTTGCAGATAGCTGCAGGATATTGTCGACAATATCCTGCCACCCAAAAACCCTAATTATATCCTGCTTATCGATTTTAATCTTTCGGTTCCAGGGCTGGTCAAAGAAATAAAGGCCTATGCCGCTCCCAGACAATTCTGCAAGGTGATGATACGTGTCGTCAATCATTGCTCCAATTCTTAGTCTGTCAATGACTCTTTTTTTTGTTATTCTTTCAGCATACTTATCGAATTTAGTGCCGTGTTCAACAAAAAGAAAATGATGGTATGGAATCCCCTTCGCTTCTAAGAATTTCTTGGCAAATGCTTGTTCATCTGCCCATCTTGAAGTTAAAATCACTATTTTATGGCCTTCGCTTATTAATGCAGATAACGCTTTTTTGCATCCAGTCACAACTTTACTGTTTAATGTGTAACTGCCGCGAATATCTTTGCGAAGAATTTCATAATTTTCTTTTCCAAGCATTGGCTTTAATATTTCCCCAATACATTGCTCAGGCTTCAACTCAATATTAAATCTCTGTTTGATTAGAGCAAGCTCTACTTGTGATATGTCTGCAATTGTTCCATCGAAATCAACGCCGATTCTCATTTTTGTATCTCCAGAAAACCTATCTTCCCAGCTCAAGGTTGACTATCTCGTCTATATCTTCCTGGCTTATCGAGCAGCCGTTGAGCTTCACTCCCCACAAGACTGCCTGCAGTAATTGTTTTTTCGCGTCAGGTATTTCAGCAAGATATTTGTCAAGCAGGCCGAGCTCAAATGCCATTGTGACAAGCTCTGTGGACCTTATGAGCTTTATCCCCTCTGTCTCGTGGTGGAGCTGGGCCAGCCTTCCTGTGTCAACCCTGACATCTGCATGGAGTTTTCTCTCGAGCAGCTGCTCCATCTCCCCTGGATTCTCGAGCAGCAGCCGTGTTATCCTTTCGTCAACAGCGACATATTGTATGCCCATCAATTTTGCAGCCGCAAGTGTTTCAAGCTCTCCAAGCTGCAGGACGTTTAGTGCATGGTTGCGTATGTGGAATATGTCATTTGCAAGGCGAAGAAGGTGTTTTGCTTTTTCAAATACCTGCTTGCTTTGTATCAGCCTCAGGACATTTGTCTCTATCATGTGCTCGACCTGAAGGGCTTCGAACTTGAATTTTTTTGTCTGCAGGGGCCTTTCGACAAGCTCTTTCCTCACTCCCTCTGTTATGTAGAACTCCCCGCCAAACTTCTGCTTCAGGGGCTCAAGGAGCCAGAGAAGGCTGTTTGTCGTCAAGCTTATTATCGGCCCGGCATCAAAAAGCAGGGCTTTCACGAGAACATCTCCCTTGCGATTTCAAGCCTTTTTTTGGCAGGCATCTCTTTTATCTCAAACTCTGCCTGCTTTCCTATGTAGTTCTGCAGCTCCCACTGGGTTATGCCAAGCAGTTCTGCTGTTCTTGCAGTGCTTATTCCGTGCTCGTGCATCTTGCTTCCTTTCTTTATCCTTGCCTTGTCAAGGACTTCCTGTATGTAGAGCTTTATTTTGCTGTCTACTGTCTTTATCTGCTCAAATAATCCTTTTATTGCAGCCCTGTATCCTGCATAATCATTCCTGTAGAGGAATTCGTATGCTATCTTTACCTCTTTTATCAGGTATTTGTAATCGATGTTTCTTTCGCAGCAGTGCTGCACAACTTTTGAGAATGCATAAATCAGCACTGCAACTGAAACAGAATCATCGTCCTGGAAGATTGACGCGTCATGTATGACATGGTTGCTCAGCTCGCTCAATGCATGTTCCGGATGCTCGTCTGTCTCAAGAATGCTTATTGCCTGGCTCAGCACGGCAAGTATGTCCTCTTTTATTTCATTGCGCATCTCTGACATATATAGAGAATTTAGAATTGCTTTTATTTAAATGTTTTGATTAAAAAAAGAAATAAAAAGTTTTACAGTAATTTCTGCAATCTGTCTTCAAGCCGCGTATATTCTTTTTGGTACGGTGCATTTACGTGCTGGACAGATGTGACTAAGATGCGTGCAAAGAATTCTCTAAATTTATCATCTTCTTCCCAGAGCTCTGAATGCTTATCAAGACCCATTTCTTTTAATCTTCCAGCTGCATACCCAATAGTGCTGTCGCTAATGGTTTTTTTATCGCCAATCAATAAACCTTCTGGCTTGATATCAACTGCCAAATTTTTCATGGTATATGGAGATAACAATTTTAATAATTTTATTTTAGCCAAGCCATTTTCAAGATTTTTTCTTTCAGTCACTATTATTGCAGAAGTAGCTCCTGCGGTTATAACGCGATAATCTGCAAATGCATCCTCTTGTGCAATTGTATGGTTGCTACTTTCGCCTTCAAGGCAAACATAAACTAAATCCCTGTTCGCTATTGAGCCATATCTTACAATAACTTTTTTATCTTTCAGTTCAGATGTAGGTATATTCATTTTCTCCCCCCAGCAAATATTTCTAAGATTAGAATTGAGACATTCTATAAAAAGGTTTCGTTTAGATTGGTTTTTGCCTTCCGGGTTCTCCCGCAATATTTTCGGGAAATTCCTTAAAACCCGGAAATCTTTTGTTTTTCTCGGAAAGCTTCCGGATTTGCCTGTGATTCTTTCGGGTTTATCGTCGAAAGACATATTAAGAATTAAATCATTTAAAAAAAGAAAAGGCGCCGCTTAACCAGGCGCAGAGAGCTGATACCTAATTGAATGGTAAATGCTTGGAATATAAAAAGTTTTCGAAATGCCGGCGTCGCTTAATCCGGTAATAGCGGAGAGCTGATACCTCTCTGCCTGGAAAGGCATCTGGGTTCAAAGCTCATATGAGGTTTGTTCACTGGGTGAAACATACAAAACTGCAAGTTTTGTGTGCTACGAGAATCTTTGATTCGAGTTTGATCCCAGCGCCGGCGATTTTATCATTAAAAAAAGAAAGAAAAGAAATGGTCCGAATCTGGTAATGAGCTGGATTCAGGCCAAGTGATACGAACCTCGTTGAATAAGATGATGTTCACGAAGTGTATAAACTTTGTGAAAGTTTGCCTCCTGCGCTGATTTTCACAAAGGAAATGGCATTTTTACATGGCAACCATAGAAGAAATAGAAGACATAAAAGGGATATTTAGCATACTTGCGGAACCAATCCCTGTCCAGGAGAAGGGAAAAAATGAGGAGGAAAAAATGAATGAGAAATATGGCACCGCAGCCAAAATCAAAACAACTGTAGAAAGCATCTGTTATTATGCCAAGAAAGGAATTATTGGCATAACCTTTCTCTCGTTGCCGTTTTTTGGAACATATGCTGCTAATTATCTTGCGCAATCCAATACATTTAGAACTGAATTTATCAAGGCAGAGGAAAAAATTGCAGAAAAGAACCAGCAAATAGAGCAATCAAAAAAAGAACTCAGCCAGGTTCTGCAATACTGCAGTCTTGAGCAAGCTGAAAACAAACTGCTTTATCTGAAACTAAAAGATGTTACTGCAGAAAACAAGCAGCTTGCAAAAAAGCTGGAGGAAATAAAGGCCGCCATCACTTCCGGGCTTGAGGGAAAATTTTTAAGCCCAGAAGAAAAAGCGCAAATGGTTGCAAAAGCCATAGAAGAAGCAGTAAGGCTTCATAAAGAAATATGGCAAAAGAAAGAAGAAAAGAAGAATAAAAAATAAATTTAGATGATTTTTGCCCTTTAACGCGGTCGAAAAAATTTATGGTTTCTTATTTAACTATTTTTTTGATTCCTGAGTACTATCTATTTCTTTATTAAGCTCCTCTAGGATTTTTTGTGCCTCTTCAAGTAAAGGCTTATATTTTGCTTCGGCACAGTCTTTTGCATATTTTGCTTCTTCTTCAGAGATTTTGCCGTCGTTATCCCTGTCCATGATTTTAAGCAGGTTTATTTTTTCATCAGAATTAAGCTGATGAGACACGTTATACCAGTCGAAAGCCTCCTTTATATACTCGCCAGCCTGCACATTACTTATTATGTTCTTTCTTATGCCTGTAACATATGAATCATCTTGAATTTGTGTTGACGCACATCCGCTTAATCCAATTAATGCACCGCACAGCGTTGCTTTTCTACTTATGTTTTTGATCATTTCCATTATTTTTCTCATGTTTCATCCCTCCATAGTTTTTCTCTGCATACCTCTTCCATAAGTACACATCTTTTCAAAAATATGTCTGGAAATTTCTTGTTTAGCTCTTCTATGAATTTTTGTAACTCAATATTATCTTGAAAAACTGCCTCAAAAATAAAATTAAATTTTGTGCTCGTATGTAAACTATTTACGCTAGGGTGATTTGCAAGATGACTTCTAAGCTCGGATATGTTATTCTGTGTTTTTGCAAAAAATAATAAACTCGCATTGAAACCGACCTTTTTAAAATCTAACAAACATGTATTCTTTACTATGGCTTCTTTGCTTAATTTCTGGATTTTATCAAATGCAGTTGATTTGGGCAGACCCGTAAGTATTCCAATTGTGGCAACACTCTTTTTGGAATTTTTTCTCAGGATTCTTATTATCTGCTTTTCTTTTTCTGTTATCATTTTTCCGTTACCTTTTGTTTTAACTGCAATAATTACTAATTAGTAATAACGTTATTTTTATATATACTTTTTGTATATATTTATTAAATAAAATACATAATATACCTTTTTAGATACGTTTAAATATGAGTTCATCCTAACGCGATTCATGAAGCGAAAAATCATTGAGCACGGCACTTCTAATGCCTTAATCATCCCTAAAAAATGGTTCGACAAGTACGGGCTCAAAAGAGGCGAAGAACTTGAAGTAGAAGAATCAGGTCCGAAGTTAATAGTTAGTGCAGAAAAAATAAAAGCGGTTAAAGACGTAATCAGGATTCAACAAGAGCCATTTGTTCCTTATTTACATAGAGTTATTGGCAAGATATTCCAGGCAGGATATGACAATATAGAAATTGAGATTAGTGATAAAAAGGATATTGATATTGCGGTGCCAAGAGCTCTACAGGAAGTTATGGGTCTTGAATTAATTGAAAAAACTGATAAAAAGGTTGTTTTTGATGTTATGATTCAGGAATCAACAGAATCATTTGAAAAATATGAGCATAAAACTTTTCAGACAGCCATTGAATATGCAAAGTGGGTTTTAGAGTGTTTAGTGAAGAAGAACTACGAAGGTTTGTTTGATACAACACTTGAAACACTTAATGATAAATTTTCTTTATTCTGTGAAAGGCATATAAACAAAACATTGCCCAAAGATTGTACTTTTCAGTATACTCTTTTATGGAATCTTGAACGAATTGCCGATGAATTTAAACATATTGCTGATCGTGTAAAAGAAAAGAAACTAAATATTTCCAAAGAAAGTGTTACTTATTTTAAGACAGTAATTAAATATCTTGAAGATTTTTATCATTTATTTTGTGCCTTTGACATCGAGCTTTATTCAAAAATGTATCAAATCAGAAAAAATTTAGTTAATGAAGGTTACGAGTTATGCCTAAAAAAACGCAATCATGAGACAATTGTTATTTGGCATTTAATTACTGTAGTAAGAACCACATTTAACTGTTTAGACAATCTTTTTGCAATCAATATTTCTAAATTTAAACTGGACTAATTTCCAAAACAAATAACTAAATCACTCTCGTCATGCTTGCGTATCTTACTTTGTTTGCATTGATTAGTGTTGTTCCTTCTGAGCCTGTTTTTGAGGTCAGCTTGTAGTCTGTTCCGAGGCTTATTTCTTTTGTCTGCCCTGGATTTGCCCTTATGAATTCTGTCAGGAAGTCTCTTATCTCATCTTTTGATGCGCTTACTTTGTCGACAGGCCTTCCAAGTGCTTCGAGTGCATGTGCCTTGATTAATGCAGAATAATGCCTCTCAAATGTTTTTGAGCTGTCAAATATGTCTGCAACAAACATCTTTTTGCCATTCAGCCCAATAACCGCGATGAGCCCCACTTGGTTTGGCGAGAATGAGAATTTGCTCACGTATTCTTCTAGCGTGCCTTTCTGCTTTTCATAAACCTCATCCAGGTTTTGGGTCTGTGAGAAAATATGCGTTCTGGTTGTTGTTTCATTGACGCTTTGCCACACTGCATGCTGGCCGCGCCTTGATTCTGATCTTGCTGACGGTGTTGAATAGCCTCCATACTCGAATCTCTTTCCAGGCGTTGGGTCCCACCTGCCGTGCTGTATGCACTGCACAGGTATTTTTCCTCTGTAGTCTTTTGCGAGGAATATGCTTGATGATGCCTGCCTGTTCTGTCCCCCTCCAATAAGGTATTCGCCGAGGACAATGAGTATATCGTGCCCTGTCTCATTTGCTACATCAACTTCCTGCACGCTTGCGTTCTTCAGCTCTCCTATTTTCAGCCCGCTGCCGAGCGCTTCCTCAAGAACAAGATAATCTCTTTCAGACTGCTCCTTCAGCAGCAAAGATGTGACAGCAAGATTTTTGTGCTGTGTCATTCCGCCTATTGTAAGGCTTGAAATATACCTGTCAAGTAATTCTTTCATATACCCCACCTCAAAATAGATTTAGTTGCCCGTGTTTAAATATTTTGTGGCACAAAAAGCTCAATCCACAGTGAACAATTCAGAATCATGCCCGACATCAAACAATCCTAAGCGAGCGCCTGCATCCAGCCATCCGTGGGCATAGTTCAGGGCAGCAAATGCAGTCACAATATCCCCTTTTTCCTTGAAGTGCTTTGCGTCTTCAAAGTATCGCTTAGCCATATCTAAAAAGTCTTCTGCTTTTGCTTTCCAGTCTATTTTTGTCTCAGGAGCTATTTTTACTTTGGCAAGGGCTCTAGATGTTACATTAAAATATTTCTCTAGTTTTTCTGGAGTTATCCGGTCCATAAACATTATAAACAAAGGTATGTTTTTAAAGGTTATGCACGGGTATATCAGCAACCTAAGAAGAGTGGTTAATAGCAGATATGAAAGAAACTTAAAAGTTTTCAAAGAAGACGAAGAGAGGATTAGGAAAATAAATGAAGAGTATGAACGTGTTATCTGCGTGCTTGATCTTTTGAAAGAGAAAAAGCCCATAGAAAATATTGCTAGGCAATTGAATTATGATGTGAGCACAATACAAGACTGGGTTTTTAAAAAAGAGCTCCCTGAGCAGCTGGGATTATGCTCATTTGATATTTCATCAAGAAAAGAATACGCCACGAAGAAATATAATCAGAAAATAAGCCAGCTAAATGGGAATGCAGAAATGCTGAAGAGGCTGAAGAAGGATTATGATTTAGCGATGCGCGTTTTTGATTTGATGAAAACAAAATCACGGGCCGAGACCTCTAGAATAACAGGCGTTCCAAAAAAAAATATCGGCTACTGGCTGAGAGGCGGTCTTCCATGCTCTTTAAGCAGGTCTCCGCCTTCTTACCTGCTGAAGATAAGCTATAGAAAAAGCCAGGCCACAAGGAGATATAATCAAAAAGCAAAGCAGCTGAAGGGTGATGCAGAAAAACTGGCACGGCTGCAGGAGAATTATACTTTAGTCATGCGCACTCTTGATTTAATAAAAAATTATCCTCTGCAGGATGTTTCGAAGATTACTGGAGTTAACCCAACCACACTTAGTGATTGGGCAAGCGGCAGGAAGCTTCCCAGGTCCATGCGTCTGAATCCTTCACGGAGCAATAAAATAAACAAGCAGAAACTGGCTAAATCTTTGGATTTTCTTTATTTGCTTGGTGTTTATCAGCCCAGAGTGCAGGCAGTTAGTTTGAGAATGCGCATCATGTCCAGGCATGATTGGCTGGAAGAAAAGGTTTTTGATTGCATGCAGAGTATTTTCGGGGATAATAATTCCCAGCAGGCCATGTTTCAATCAAAGGACTTGATGGCTTGCGTCACTGAGATAACAGATGATAACCGTTCTTTCCCAGAAAGCTTGTTTTATCCCAGGGAAAATATCCAGCGCAAGGACCTTGAGCGCGTTTATTTGCAGGGTGTGCTTGATTCCAGGGCATCTATTACCCGCCAAAAAAGAAAGCTTAAGCGCAGCGAAAGCATCAGGGAAAAGCCAGTTATCTTTGTTCGCGTCCGTAATTCTTCTTTGCTTGAGAAAATCAAAGGCTTGCTTGCAAAACACAGCATAATCTCGAGCTATAATGAAGATAAGCGCGATGGCAGGCGCTGCCTTTGCATTAATGAGTTCAATTCTGTCAAGATCTGCAGAAAGTATATGTCTCGCTCTCCTAAAAAGGAAAGGCTTTCAGAATTCATAGAGTATCATGAAGACCTGATAAAAAATGATTTGCTGGGCAAAAGCAGCAAAAGAATACAGGAAGCCAAACAAGAAAAAGAAAAAGATATAGTCAAATGTAATATCTCTCTGCCGCGGATTTTTCGGTCTTCAAGAAGAAGAGGCAAATTTAATAAAAAAGCATTTAAGGTTTATCGTTAGGCTGCTAACTTACATTCGGGACAGAGACTAGTGATTCATAAAATTTATAAACTTTCTTTCTAAACATCAATGAATGCTTCGCCAAAAATTATTATCTTCGCAGGAGAGGTTTCATAAAATCTATCAGGAGCGCATCATCTCAGCAGATGGCAGGCAGGAAGCCATGGAAAAAGACCTTGCTGACTTTGATAAGGGGATAGAGCTTCTTCTGCAGGGCCGAAACCGCAATGCATGCAGGAATGAGATGAAGCGGTTCCTGACTGTTTATGGCTGGATTGCGCAGAGAAACCTTCCGCAGTCTTTTTTAGATCATGTGTGGTGCAAAAACATTAATACGCGTTTGCTGGCAAAATCGCCGAACTTTGCGTATATTATGGGTTTCTACCAGGCAAGATTGAGAATCATTCACCCTCATCATATCCGTATCAGGACATGCGATTCCTCGCTTGAGCATGAAGTTGAAAAATGCTTTAATGCCCTGCACATGGCGCCAAGCAATAAAACCATTGTTTTCAAGAAAATAAAAATCCCAATCGCCCCAACGGGGCGGGGTATTTTTAACGTTGCAAAAACCCTCGAAAGAAATATCGAAACACTTA
>CAYGYR010000014.1:0-10595 GCA_964354285.1 uncultured Methanosarcinales archaeon
AGGAAACGACCAAGAATTCACCATAAACAAAACAATAACAGTAACAGCAATATAAAAAAAGAAATATTTATTTTTTTTTAATTTTAATTAAATACTTTCTATGTGCACAATAAACGAAACATTTAAATAATATGTGCACATATAAATATATATGAGCTATCTTGAAACAATAAAGCAAGGAAATAAGGATTATTACTATCTAACCAAAAACATACGCATTTCTCTGCATAAATGGAAAAAGATTCGGGTTTTTATAGGAGATAAAAAACCCACAAAAGAAGAAGTACGCAAATATGCCAAGGAAATAGAAGAAAAAGCAAAACCCTTCGCGAAAGAGTCTAAATACCTTTACCTTTCAATGAAAGATGCAGAAACCCTGCAGGATTTGAAAGAAAGCTATGCTGCATGGCTAAAACAGACCCCTAAAAGTGTAAAAGAAAATCTAAATGAAGATTTTGTAATAAGATTTACGTATAACAGCAATGCTATCGAGGGCAACAGATTAACCTTAAGACAAACAGCGTTAATTCTTAAGGACACAGTAATTCCCTCAGGAGTCAGAGCTCAAGACTATAACGAAGCAATAAATGGAAAGGAATGCTTGGATTACATAAAGAGCTATAAAGGAGAATTAAACACAAGATTTCTAGAAAAAATAAATGGACTCCTCACTAAAAATACAGGTGTTGCTTACGGAGGAAGAATAAGATTCTTTGATGTTAAGATATTTGGCTCAAATCACATTCCGCCGAAGCATACAGAAATAAAACAGCATATGCTTAATTTTTTTAAGTGGTACAGCGCAAACAAGAATAAACTTCATCCTTTTGAGCTGGCTGCTTTAATTCATGCCAAACTAACATGGATACACCCATTTGAAGATGGAAATGGAAGAACTGCAAGAACTGTCATGAATTTTATTCTGATGAAAAAAAGATTTCCTATGTTTTTTATTCCTTTTGAGAAAAGAGAAGAATATTACCAATCACTTGACGTTGCTGATAAAGGAAACCATAAAGAATACATTTCTAAAATGCTGCAGCTGATTATAGATCAGATCAGAAGCTATGGGCACAATAAAAAGAATAAGTATTCCTAATTGTGCACATATAACAGACTCGACTGGAAAAACGATGAACAACAAGCGTTTTTTACCCTTTTACCCAATTCTTTACAATATCAGAAAGTATAAGAACTTGTTTTGGCTTTTTCTTTTGAGCACCGCGCCTGAATAATCTCGTCAGTGTTGTTCCCTGGGATTGAAGATATTCGTCCTTGTTGAGCTGCTTATCCATGCAGTCTTTTAGAGCCATCTGCAGCTCTTCAACACTTTGGTACCTGTCTTCTTTCTCGACCTGCATTGCTGTGAGAAAAACGTCTTCCAGGGCCTTGTCAACCCCTTGAATCTTAGGAAAAGAATGGTCATCTGTGTCCTGCCTTCGCTTGATTGCCTCTTGTTTTGAAGAGAAAGGCGGCCTTCCAGATATTCCCTGGTAAAGAATCGCGCCAAGCTGGTAGACATCTGTCCTTTTATCAACTGGCTGGCACCGTATCTGCTCAGGAGAAAGGTAAGACGGCGTTCCAATAGTGACATCAGGTGCTGTGACAAACTGCTGCTGAAGATTCAGCTTTGACCCAGAACCATCATCCTCAACATCCAGTTTCAGGATTTTAGATATACCCCAGTCGCATACAGCAAGCTTTCCATTCTTTCCAAGAAGCACATTGCCTGGCTTCAGATCCCTGTGAATTATGTTTCCCTTCTTGTGCGCGAAATCTATTGGGTCGCATATCTGGTAGAAAAGCAATAAAAATTCTTCCATAGAAAAAATGCCGTTATGCCTGGCATCTTTAAGAGCACTCTCAAAATCCTTGCCATCAATATATTCAGAGACGATATAGTGCACCTTGTTGCCAATCGTGCCGTAATCATAGACTGTAACAATATTTGGGTGGATGAGCTGCAAAGCAATCTGCGCCTCCTGCTCAAATCTCTCCCTGAACTCATTAAGCATCAAATCTTTCTCTAAAGGAGTAAACCCTTCTGTCTTTGGATTAAGAACTTTCACAACAACTTTTCTGTTGCCATAGTCAGCGTCCCGCAGCAGCCAGATAGTGCTCATCCCAGTCTGGGCAAGCTTAGAGTTTTCTGTCTTCTTATACCTGCTCTGGAAATCCAGCATACTAATATCGCAACCAGCCATAACCCAAGAAAACTGTTTTTGGTTTAAATGTATTATTGTATTAGAGAAGATATTTCAAAGATTAAAAATGTACGGGCCCAGAGGCAGCGCAAAGGCGTAACCTTTGCTGGTCTCTGGCCCTCAATTCGACGGGCTCAGGGGGATTCGAACCCCCGACCACTCGGTTTCTTCAACCTAATGTGGCTAACCATTGCCGGCATAAGAGCCGAGTGCTCTACCAGGCTGAGCTATGGGCCCATGTAGAGAAAAAACAATCTTCAGGATTTAAAGGTTTTGGATTTAAGAAGAGCTTTTATTTATTTTTCTCGTAGAAACTCTTGACTTCCTCAAGGCAAATAACTTCATCCTTGTTGGCATCAATGTTTGCATAGAACAATTCAACGCCCTCAAAGGAGAGCAATACACCTAGCCCATACCTGCGCTTCACCAGCCCTTTTATTATTTCGCTTCCTGGCGGAGTCATCAGGTAATGTTTTGCACAGCAGTCGCAATGAGAGAGCACTGCCTCAAGGCTTGCTTTTCTTGCGCCAATCCGCTCTTCCCTGACAATGCTATCAGAAGAGCCGCAGCCTGCATACATCGCAAGCCCAGCCAGCAGAACAGCTACCTGCTTAATTCTTCCAATGCTTGACATGCCCAATCCTCCAGTGGCTTATATGCTATTTCAGCTTTTTCGCGGCCAACCCTTGATTCATAATCAGAAATACAATAATCCCTGTTGGAATCCACGTCCTGGATAATGCTGGCAATCTCTTCATTGCTCTGCCTGTGGGAAAGGGCATGCTTTTGCAGCGTATCCAAAACAATCATGCAGGCAGAAAAACTGCATGCATATTTCTTCCCATTGATTTTTATGCAGTGGCTCCCGTCTGAAAAAGAATCAATGCTTATGCCTTCGCCAGGCTGCACCAGTTTCTTGCTGAGATCATCAACTTTTTTGCCCATCTCTGAAACCTGCTTCGCAAGCTGTTTCTGCCCGCTTTCATATGTTTCTTTGACAACAGCAATCTCATCACGAACAATTCTTACCTGGCCATGGATTAAAGCATAAGTTGCCAGAGAAGAAGATGCTGGCAGAAGAATGGCTGCAGCTAAAGCAAAGCTTCGCTTGTGGCTGCTAACCCAATCTTTAAATCTATTATAGCAAGTCTTCAAACCGCCAGCCTGCTGGATATCGCTTTTCTCAGCGATTATTTCATACAGCTGTTTAATTTTAATATCTTTCATAAGACACCGATAGGAAGCAAAGTATTCCTGATTGAAAATCCTTTGTTGAAGATGCAGACCATTAAAATTACTAAAAGACTTGTAATTGGCAAAATCTCAATTGCGTTAAACGCTTGTTTTTTTGCTCCAATAGTATATATGTTCATTTTACTATAAATACTTTTCTGTGAAATTAAATGCGCCGGGGGCGGGAGTTGTTAAAAATCGTCAAATTTTTAACCTCACAAAATCGCGAGCGATTTTGTTTTGTCGTCCCGCTCAGTTCGAGATCTCGAACCCGCAAGACCGGTGAAGGTCGATGAGTTTTGAGCCCATCGCATTTACCAAGTTCTGCCACCCCGGCATTTTTCGTAAACTTTATATACTTGCAATAACTTATATTCGATACCGGTGAAGGTCGATGGATTACATCCATTGCAAATATCAGGTTCTGCCACCCTGGTATTTTCTTTCTTTTTTTATTGATTCTAGTTTTTATATACTTTTCGACGATAAACCCGAAAAAATAACGGGCAAATCCAGAAATTTTCCGAGAAAAATGCAGGATTTCCGGGTTTTAGAGATTTCTCCGGAAAGATTGCGGGTGAATCCGGAAAGGGCAAACCAAAAGATTTAAATATATGTTTAAACATAAACATACATATGAGCATTAAAACAATAACAATAACTGAAGATGCATATGATAGCATTAAAAGGCTAAAGGGCAGTGATGAGAGCTTTAGCGAGCTATTTCTAAGAATAAGCAGAGAGACGCTTTCTGTAAGTGACTTGCTTGGCGCAGTTAAAATCGATGAAAAAGAAGCAAGCGAAATAAAGAAAAGAATACTCGCGTACAGGAAAAAGGCATCAAAAGACATAGAGGAGCGGAGAAAGAATGTATGTTTTGGATAGCTCTGCGCTGATAGAACTTTTGCGGGATAGCCCTGCCGGTAAAAGGATAGCCAGCAAGCTCGAAAACATCCCTGCAATAACCACAGCTTTCACAGTCAACGAGATTCTTATCGGTGCAAAAAGCACCACAAAAAAAGCAATTGAAAAAATGCTTGAAGGCATAGAGGTGCTCGAATTTGACAAAGATGCAGCAATAAAAAGCGCATCAATCGAAGAAGAATTATCTGGCAGAGGCCGCATGATAAACAAGACAGACATTTTCATAGCAGGCATATGCATAGCAAAGAATATGCCCATAGTAACTCTGGACAATCATTTCAAGAGGATTCCTGGATTAAAAACAGTATTTGCATAAACTTTTTAAATGCAGAAGATATATTTTCAGCAATTAAATACTGGGGGATGATCAAAATGGCAATTTATAACAAAAATGATGAAAAATTAGAAGCAATCTGCAAAAAACTGAATGCAGTTAAGCTAGAGGAGTGGCACAATGAAGAGCAGCAATTCTACACACAACAGGAAGGATTGAAGTTTTGCTTGTCAGGATATTATGATGAGGAAAATGGCGCCAGTGAAGTGAGCCTGCATATTTTAGATGCAGAAACAGAAAAGGTAATTAAAGAGTATGATGATGTTTCAAAAATGTATAAGAAATTTGAGGGGCTTGTGAAGCGAGACATGAAGCAGAAAATCGCCAAAACAAAAAAACGCGCAAAAAAACTGCTTGATGACTTTGTATATAGTTAAAACGTAAAATTTTCTTTTTTTCTTTTAAGTCCTTCAGACCTAACTTTGAAAAATGTCAGAAAATGAAATTTTCTGAGCACCTCAAAAACCTTTGGTTTTTTAGGGTTAGGATCAAAATGCACTCTTTGTTCATGCTCGAGAAGCAATTTATCAGCTGTTTTTCTTGCGAAAAACAGAGGCAAGACTCTTCTCTCGCACTCACAATATCACGCGTGCTTATTCTTATTCCGCTTATCACAGAATTGCAAATTCTGTGATCCCACAAAATCGCAGAGCGATTTTGTGTTATGCAATTGTCTCTGTGCCT
Organism: uncultured Methanosarcinales archaeon; assembly: GCA_964354285.1. Lineage (GTDB taxonomy): Archaea > Nanobdellota > Nanobdellia > Woesearchaeales > ARS49 > JAWABT01. The sequence goes on from CAYGYR010000014.1 coordinate 5,380, forward strand.
TTGGCACCTAAATAAGAATTTAACAAATTCATATACAAAATAAATTATTTTCTATATCAAAGATTTAAACCAAAACCTTTTTAAACTCCTCTTTATTCACTATCTATAGGAGTGAGAAAAGGAGCGAGCTTAAAGATAACTTCTCACCAAATGAATGGTGCTATTTTAAGCAAAAAAGAATGAAATTAAAGCCAATATTACCGAGCTTACGGGAAAAGAAAAGATATGTTGTTTTCGAAATAATATCAAAAACGAAGATAGATTTCACTGCAGCATCAAAAGCCATATGGCACTCGATTCTTGGATTTGCAGGCACAATGGGCTCTGCACAAGCAGGAATATGGCTGATGAACGATAAGTTTAATAAAGAAAAACAAAAAGGCATAATAAAAACAAGCCACAAAAGCATTGACTTGCTAAAAGCAGCACTGGCGCTGATAAAAGATATAGACGGCCAGGCAGCAATAGTAAGGTCCATTGCTGTGAGTGGAATATTAAATAAAGCTGAGAAGAGGGTTTGATCAACATGGCAAAGGAGGATGATAACATGCAAGCAATGCCGCACCAATTGATGGGCTATGACAGGGCAATAACAATGTTCAGCCCAGATGGAAGACTATTGCAGGTGGAGTATGCAAAGAAAACAGTCAGGCAGGGCTCAACAGCAATAGGCATGGTGTGCAAGGACGGAGTTCTTTTAGTTGCTGACAAAAGAATTGCGGAAAAACTTATAATACCAGAGACAGTCGAGAAAATATTCAAGATAGACGACCACATCGCCGCAACAGCCTCAGGAATACTCTCAGACGCAAGAGTGCTCATAGAAAGAGCGCAACTCAGGGCACAACAGCACATGGTAACATATGATCACCCTGTTGACACAATCGCGATAGTAAAAGACGTATGCTCACTGCAGCAAATATGCACGCAGTCAGCTGGCTTAAGGCCATTCGGAGTATCATTAATAATCGCAGGAATTGATGCAGACGGGCCAAAACTCTTTGAGACAGACCCAACAGGAATATACTTCCAGTACTGGGCAACAGTCATAGGAGAGGGAGAGCCAGAGATAGAAGAGATACTGAACAAGGAATACAAGCCAGACATGACAATAGAAGACGGGCTAAAGCTCGCACTAGGCGCGCTATACCAGTTCCTTGGCAAAAACTTCAGCACAGAAAGGATTGATGCAGCATACATAAGCAAAGAAGACAGGAAAATAACACTCATAAAAAGAGACAAGATAGAGAAAGCAGTAAAAGAGATAAAGAAACTAAAATGAGCTCAGAAAGCATAAACATAGCACGATGGAAGAGAGGGTCAGATGTTTTCGAGGTAGTGATTGAGCCAGAGAAGGCAATAGAGGCAAGAAAAAACCCTGCAAAAACTAGCGACGCGCTTGTCTACCCAAAAATTTTCTCAGACGCAAAAAAAGGAATGATGGCATCAGAGCAGAGACTGATTGCATTATTCAAGACATCAGACCCGCTAGAGGTAGCAAAACACATAATACAGGAAGGAACTGTCCAGCTCAATGCAGAATACAGGCAGAAACTGCTTGACCAGAAAAAAAGGCAAGTGATAGAGATGATACACAGGAACGGGATTGACCCAAAGACAGGAGCACCACACCCCATAACAAGAATCGAGACAGCACTGCAGGAAGCAAAAGTCAAGATAGACGAGTTCAAGAGCGCAGAGGCGCAGATGCAGCAAATAGTAAAGCAGCTGGCCCCGATAATACCAATCAAGATTGCAATAAAAGAAGTGGAGATAACGATTCCTGCAGAGTTCGCATCAAAAACATACAGCACAATAAAAATGATGAGCAAAGTGCTCAAGGAAAACTGGAACACAGACGGCTCATGGACAGGCCACGTAGAAATTCCAGGGGGAATAGAACAGGAATTCTACGAGAAGCTAAACAAGATTGCACACGGACAGGTGCAGTCAAAGATGATATTAACAAGGTGAAAAATATGACAGAAGAACTAAAAATAAAAGACAGGGAAATCGCAGTGCCAGGAGAGGTACTTGCAGAAGGGCTTGGATACCTGCCAAGCAAAGGAATACAAAGAGTCAACGACAAGCTCGTTGCACAAAGACTAGGAATGATAAATGTCGAGGGCAAAGTGATAAAGCTTGTCCCGCTCACAGGAACTTATCTCCCAAAAGTCGGAGACAAGATAGTTGCAAAAGTAATAGACATCCTGATGACTGGATGGCGTGTTGACACAAGAAGCCCATACTCAGCAGTCCTCTCAATGAAAGACGCAACAGCTGACTTCATACAGAAAGGAGCAGACCTCACACAGTATTTCGCGCTGGGAGACTATCTTGTGACAAGAATAATCAATGTCACAAGCCAAAAGCTCATTGACATAACAATGAGAGGCCCGGGCCTGAGAGGGCTCAAAGGCGGAAGAATACTAGAAGTAAACTCAAACAAAGTGCCGCGGATAATCGGCAAAGAAGGGTCAATGGTAATGATGATAAAGCACGCAACTGGCTGCAACATAATAGTCGGCCAGAACGGCTGGATATGGATATCAGGAGAGCCTGAAAAAGAAATGCTCACAGAGAAAACACTAAAGATGATAGAAGGGCACTCCCATCTCTCAGGGCTCACAGACAAAGTAAAAGAATTCCTTGAGAAAGAGACTGGCCAGAAAATAGACCTGGCAGCAATACAGCCAGCCCCAGAAGAGGCAGGAACACAGGAGTACCAGGAAAGGCCGCAATTCAGAGAGCGCAGGCCATTCAATGACAGGCGTCAAAGTTTTAGAAGGTGAATCAAAATGGAAAAACGATGCGACGGCAGAAAACAAGATGAACTAAGGCCGATGAAAGCAAAAGTCGGAGTGATACCAAGAGCAGACGGCAGCGCGATGTTCCAGATAGGAAACACAATAGCATACGCAGCAGTCTACGGCCCAAGAGAGCTCTTCCCAAAATTCATGCAAAACCCTGAAAGAGGGGTATTAAGATGCGCGTACAACATGATGCCATTCTCAGGCCATGGAGAGAGAGTAAGGCCAGGAGGCTCAAGAAGGGCAAAAGAAATTTCTGTCCTAACAGGCCAAGCGCTCATGCCAGTGCTTAACCTTGCAGAGTACCCGAACTCTGTCGTGGATGTCTTTGTAGAGCTTCCGCAGACAGACGCAGGAACAAGATGCGCAGGAATATGCGCAGCATCAATGGCGCTCGCAGATGCAGGCTTTGAGATGAAAGACCTTGTCTGCTCGCTGTCAATGGGCATTCTCAATGGAGAGATAATTACAGACGTCAACGGCCACGAGGACTGTGTTCTCGAAACAACAGACGTCCCAATGGCATACATTCCAAGCATGGACAAGTTTTCCCTGCTTCAGCTTGACGGAGATGCATCAAAAGAGCAGCTCCAAGAACTGCTGAAAAAAGGAAAAGAGAGATGCATGGAAATCTATGCAGTGATGCAGAAAGCACTGAAAGAAAAATACAAGGTAGAATAAAATGGAAAAAGAACACATACTAAAATCACTCAAAACCGGAGTAAGATACGACGGCAGAAAACTCCTTGAGTTCAGGACAGTAATGGTCGAGCAGGGAGTATCAGGAAGCGCAGAGGGAAGCGCAAGGGTAAAGATAGGAGAGACAGATGTCTTTGTAGGAGTAAAGATGGCTGTCGAAAAGCCATACCCAGACACACCAGAGAAGGGAAATCTCATGGTCAACTCAGAGCTAAGGCCAATCGCAAACCCAGCATTCGAAGCAGGCCCTCCAGGAGACCAGTCAATAGAGATAGCAAGAGTTGTTGACAGGGGATTAAGAGAAAGCAAAGCTATAAAAGCAGAGTCACTCTGCATAATACCTAAAGAGAAGGTCTGGAGCGTAATGATTGACATCTGCCCGCTCAATGATGCAGGCAACCTGCTTGACGCAGCAGCCCTCGGAGCAATAGCTGCTCTGAAGAACACAAAATACCCGCAGCTGCTCGAGGACAACACAGTCAACTGGGAAATCAAGACAGACAAGAAAATCTCAATAGCAAATGAGCCGATAGAAATCACTGTGATTAAAATCGGGGAGTTCATGCTTGTTGACCCAACTCCAGAAGAGGAGGCTTTTGTTGACGCAAGATTAACAGTCGCAGTCTCAAAAGACGGGACAATCCACGCTCTTCAGAAAGGAGGAGAAACCCCCCTGTCAGCTGAGGAGATAGACAAGATGATAGCAATTGCCCAGGACAAGTCAAAAGAACTGAGGAAGTTCATAAAGTAAAGGTGATCATCATGGCTGAAGCAAGAGAAAAATTCACGAAATTTGAGATTGCAAGGATGCTCGGCGCAAGAGCACTCCAGATAAGCATGGGAGCGCCATTCCTTGTGAAGCTGACAGACAAGCAGCTCCAAGAAATACACTACAATCCTGTAGAGATAGCAAAACTGGAGCTCGAGAAGGATGTCCTGCCTCTGACAGTCAAAAGGCCTTTGCCACGCGGTGCTGTGACTGAGAAGCCAGCAGCATAAATTTATTTTTTACTTTTTTTAATCTTCTTCTAAGATATCTTCATCAGTTGGCTCAGATTCACCAAATTCAGTTTCTTCTGACGCATTTTCATCTATTTTTTCAAGAGACATATCTGGCCTGTTTTCATCCCTCTGCATGCGGATCTCGTCTTTCAGCTTCTGATATGCACCATTGCGGTCAAGCTCGTTTGTGTCCTTCCAGCAATCATACAGCTCTTTAAGCTTGTCCAGTTTTTCACGGCTCCTGTAAATGCCTAAATCAATGAATTTCTTTATGCTTTCAAGCGCAAGAATATAAATCTGATCAGGGTTTCTTTGCGTGTTATAAACTGAAGCAATGCCTAAAAAATTAAGCGCAGAATTGACTGCTGAAAGCAACGGAACATTTCCTTGTTTTGTGATAACCACTCTTGGATACTTCCTTATTATGCTTGAGCATTTAGGCTTGGACTTATAGTGGGTGGGAGATGAATGCGCATCACAAAATCCAGACAGGTATGCCTTCATGAGATTGGGAATAAAAAACGAATGCGGTATGCGCGAATTATTCTCTGTTATTTCTGAAATGTATGACATAAGCATCACTGAGCTATAGCACAGTACATGGCTGTGCTTTATTTGTTGCAAATACCCGTCGCTTGCGACGATTGGGTTAAGTGTTTCGATATTTCTTTCGAGGGTTTTTGCAACGTTAAAAATACCCCGCCC
>CAYGYR010000015.1:0-1915 GCA_964354285.1 uncultured Methanosarcinales archaeon
AATCTCGGCTCTACATATTCCCTGTATTTCTGCGAATAAGGCCCAGCTGCCTGCATCTCTGCAATATCAACGCAGACATCAAGCACGCATTCCTGCACTATTGTGCAGTTTGGCTTCAGTGTCTGTATGAAATAGAACTCAACGCTTCCTTTATTTAATTCAGTTCTTGTCACGTTCCAGTATCCTGTTGCATTATCAAGCACGACCCCTCCTCTTATTGCTGGCTTCACCTGAATTTGCTCTTCTGGGAACAGGCTCCATTTTTTGCATTCTGGCTTTGAGCTTGGCGCCTCTGGCGCAAGCACTCCTACTGCAATTTCTTCAACATAATATCCTGTGCCAGTGTCATACTCAGTGCAGACTTCCATGCAGCCTGGCTCTATCACAAAGCCGTCTGTGTCTATCAGTGTCCCTGTTACCTTGTATGTTCCTGGCACCAGCGATGTTGTCTCTTCAGATATGCCTGGCTCGAGCATCACTGTCTTGAAGTATGGCGGCTCGAGCGCATCTTCTGGAATTTTTTCAATCATCAGGATTGCTTTGTTGTTCTTTCCAAGCGGTTCTGGGAGCTCGCAGCAGAACCTGTCGTAAATCTTCATGTTCTTCTCCTCCCTTCCGACTTTGTATCCTTCTTCCTTCCAGTCAATTCCTATGCCTATCGGAGAAACTATCTGGTCCTTGAATCCGCCAAGTGCAGCCATGCCAAGGCCTTCCCAGCTGTCAATGTCAGCATAGCTTGTTGATATCTCTGCCTCTGGCTCCAGGGCATAATCAAGCTCGCGGATGTTTCTTATCTGCACAGGATACTTCTTTATTGTCGTCCTGACTTCTGCCTCTGGCTCGAGCACGATTGTTATTTCTTTGCCTTCCCCTGGATTTGCTGTCAGCCCAATTATTTTCTTGGCATATCCTTCTTTTTCTGCAGAGAGCTGCCCGTTTATGCATGCTGGCAGCCTGCTTTTTAGCTTTCCTTCCTTGCCTGTGGCTCCAAGCACTGTTGTGGCGTATTTTCCGCACTTGTAGAGCAGGCTTGCCTGCGGGACAGCTTCTTTTGTCACATTGTCAAGGGCTGTTATGTTTATCTCGCCGCTGACTCTCTGCTCCTCTTCATCAAATAATTTTTTTGCAGGGGCGTATTTTTTCACATTTGTTTTTGTTTTTTCGCATGCCTGCACGCACTCTATCTCTTTCTGGTATGTTTTGCCTGTCAGCGAGCACTTCCATAAGTCTCCCTGCTTTGTGCATGCCCCGAGCGTTCTCTCTGCTTCCTGGAATTCAGTTCTCGCATTATCAGGATTCCATGGGCCGATTGTTCCTTCTCCGAGATTCCACTCGATAAAATTCTTGTTGTCCCTTATGTTCAGCTCGAGCGCGAAATTAAATGAGTATCCTTTTCCTTTCAGCGCATTATCGTCCCTTATCTCCACAAGCACTGGGGCAGAGAGGTCGTAATAGAATTCGTAGTAATTTGTCTGGAATGCAGGCGCTGCGCTGTATGGGAATTCCTGTATGTGCGTCTCTCCTGTGAGCAGGTCTCCTTTGTTTGGGGTTATGTCAAAGTATATTGGCCAGTCAAGGTATGCGAAGCTTGCCTTGACAGGATACTGCTCATTAAGGATTTTCAGGTAGAGTGCCTTGTAGAATCCTGTTTCAAATGGGTTTGCTCCTTTTATGACTTGTTTTGCATCTTTTGTCTTGTCAAGCTGCAAGAGCGGGATGTAGCTCAGGAGCAGTTGCTGTATGCTTATTGCAGCCATTGGCTTCATCCAGAGCAGCAGCGTCTTGTCATGGGTTACTGCTGCGAGGGGCGGAAGTTTTGACATCTCAAGCCCTGTGTGCAGTGATACGAGATGCATTGCTATGCTTTCAAGGAATGCCTGCTCTTTTTCCTGCTTTGTTATCTCGCTTGCGAGGC
>CAYGYR010000015.1:2015-9318 GCA_964354285.1 uncultured Methanosarcinales archaeon
ATGCTTTCAAGGAATGCCTGCTCTTTTTCCTGCTTTGTTATCTCGCTTGCGAGGCTGTATATTTTTTTAAGGGGAATGTCAATGGTTGCCTCAAACTCATTGATTCTTGTCTGCCGTCCATCTCTCTCAAAAGTCACAGGGTAGCTCACAACTGCCCTCACGCTGTCTTCTGTGAGAAGGACATCTGTTTTTGCTTTTCCTGTTTCAAATGTATAATCCTGCGCAGTGAATTGCTCGAATGTTGTGCACTCAGCGAGATTTTCATTGACATAATCATCAATCTGTTTCTTGATTTCATCGAGCGATGGCTGCTGTGATTCCATCATGCACTGCTTGCAGCTGTTTGGCGTCTGCATGTAGAACCAGTATGGGATTGCGTGCTCTGTTCCTGCGATGAGCAGGCCGTCTCCCTCTGCAGGCTCGAGTGATATTTTCATGTCTTTTGGCTTGAGGTATCCTCCGTTTGCGCCGATTGAAATCATTGCCTCTGTTGCTGTCTGCCTTATGCATGCTTCTATGTAGTCTTTGATTGGCTGGTCTTCTGGCGAAATCACAGAGGGCCTCCACATGTTTGCGAGATAGATTGCTACGCTAAATAAGAGCAGGATTGTTATCCCTATTATGATGTACACAGTTATTTGTGATTTTTTGTTCATCATTTAATTCCTTTTGCGACGATATAAATGTAATATTTCAGCCAGGACTGCCAGGCAATTATTGCAGCCAGCAGTAGCAGTGATGTTGCTGTTGCTGGCAGGAAAATCCCTGCGCTTGCAATTATCAAAATCAGGGCCAAGATTATGATTCCTGATGCAATTGTCGGCAGCACAAAGTGATGGATTCTCTCAACTCCAACATGCCATGTCTGCTTTAGTAATTCTTTTATTGTCTTGTTCTGCTTGAAAATTGCGCAGGATATTGGGATTATGTAGCCTGCTATTGAGAGTATGAGCATTGTAAGGAATCCTGTTGCTGCAGGCAGTGTTGCCCAGAATAAAAGCGCAATCAGGAGCGCTGTTCCCCCGAGCATGCACAGCATAAGCTTGAAGAACTGCAGGAAATATTTCTTGCTCATTTTTTGCCTGCTCACAATTGCCCACGCAATTCCTTTAAATATTGTAAAACTGATGATGAGCATTGCAAGGAAAAAGAGGATGCTTAGTGTGACGTGTGTCTTGAATGTTCCGAGCAGTGCTGCTGCCTGCTCAAGCCCTGTGTCAAACTGCGAGATGTCGCTGATTTTGGTTATGTCCAGCATCTCTGCAGGAATCTGGTTAAAAGCACTCACTCCCACTGCTGCGATTTTCAGGGAAATGACTGCTGTGATTACTAATGCTGCATAGAATGCAATCTCTGCCAGCAGCACAAATGCAAATCTCCTGTCAATTTCCTTGAAGCTTTGGAAAAATAATGATTTCATTTCTTCCCTCCTTCTGTGATTGGTGTTGTCATTGAGCCGCCTGTGTATGTGAATTTTATGTGCGTAAAGTCCTGAGTCATGTTGTATGTTTCATAGCCGATTGCTCCTCTTTCTGGCGCGAGCGAGCCAGAGTCAATGCGGTATTTCAGCTCTGGCTTTGATGGGTTTATCATCGAAAGCTCATAGCTTGTTGTTTCTGAGAATGAGTCAATGTACCATGCGACTTCATAGATATATTCTTTTTCCAGTGTTCTTGTTCTTTTGCCCTGCACTGTTGCTGTCATTGAGGCCCAGGAGAGTTTTCTTCCTGCTGTTGTTGCTTCCTGTCCTGGAGTTATTGTCCCACCCCATTTTGAGCAGACCTCTTTCTCCCATGGAGCTACCTCGTGCCATGCCAGTTCTTTGTACTCTGCTCTCAAGCCAAGCTTTTCTAATATCACTGCATGCATGTTGTTTGCAAGCAGGACTATTAAGATGAAAGATGCAAAGACGATTGTTATTTTTGTCTTAAATTTAGTCACAATAATCCTCTCCAATCAGGTCTGCATTGTATTTTCCCCAGGGGAATCTGTTGTCTGAAAAATAATTTGTTTCCTTCTGCATAATTGCGCCTGCCCATACTCCGCAAAGTGGGACTTCCCAGTCATCTAGAGGATCTTCTGCGCACTCTGCAGGGTAAGCGCTTTCGTCTCCTGAGCTTGATTGCCCAAATGCTCCGCACGAATCTGTTTTAGATGTATCCCCTGTTTTCTCGCTTTTTTCAGACTCGCTGAATATGCCGCAGTCAGGATCGCATACCCTGCTCCACATCTGTGAAAGCAGTATCATTGGAAGATGCTCGAAGATGAATGTCAATTGCTGTGATAATAATGGAGCTATCTGTGTTCCTCCTGCAACTCTCCATGCAGCTCCGTCAACATAGAGGCAGTTCTGCGCTTTGTATGTCTGCTGGCAGTTGTCAAACGGCAGTCCTAACTCTGCATTTTGCTTTATGCAGTTCCTGTATATGCAGTTTATCTGAGTCTCTTTTCTCATGTTGTATACTATTCCTGGAAGGCACATGCATGACATTGATATGTGGATGCTTTTGTAAGGATCCCAGTTTTGTATTGTGAATGTCTCGAGTGCTGTTGGCTTGCCCTGCACCCCTTCGATGCCGAGGTTCATGTCCCCGTATATTGATTTTTGCAGGCCTGAATAAAGTGATGAGCCATAGTCGCAGAGCTGGCAGGAGTATATTGCTGAAACTGTTTTTATGAGTGTTGCGAGCAGTTTTTTCCCTGCAACATCAATGTCTGCTGAGAATATTTCGCCCCCAATGATTCCAGGAGTCCAGATATACCTAAGTATAAATGTTTTGTGCATCATGTCATTTATCATGTTGCATCCAATTACTTTCCAGAATACTGTTGCAAGGAATTCGCAGACAGGACCGACATAAGGAACACTTTTCAATTGGTACAGGACAGCCGCCACTGCCCATAATGCTGCCCCGATATACTGAGTCTCTGCATCTGTTTGCGCAACTGTCTGTGATATTCCAACAATTGTTGCAAACACATCATTAACTTTCTCCCATCTCTCCTCTCTTTTCTTGAGGTCTTTTATCCTGTTTTCTATTGAGTCAATCTGTCCCTGTGCATTCTCGCTTACTGTTCCGAGGGGATTGTTGTAGACAGGAATCTGCACAGTGAAGCTTTCAAGCTCTGTCCCAATGATTTCTTTTCCTTGCTTTATCTGCAATTGCATTGTGCAGTTGACTTTTAGTGGTGTTTCCCTGTCTGCAATTGCAGGAGAGCTTTTCACAACAATGTAAGGATTGTTTGTGTTCTCATTTATCATGTAAATCTCAGAAACATCTTCGCCTGTGCACTGTGCTGTCTTGCTTGATATTGTGATTTGCGTGTTTGCCTGCTTCTGCCTTATTCTTGGCTGAAGATAGACAGGGTATGCTATATCAAGGACTGTTCTCCTGTCAAATCCTTTGCTTGGGATTATGCTTGTTCCTGATATTGTGTAGAAGTCAGGCTCTTTTTTTGGCTCTTGTATTTGCTGTGCAAAGCTTACGGGCATTAGAACTACTAAATAGATAATTAAAGCTACTCCTATCTTGAATTTACTCAAGTCATTTCCCCTTTTTTCCACAATAAATACGCTTTATGAAGAATTATTTATAAACTTTTTGTGTTTTGCGTTAATACTTGCCCATGTTGAATGCAGACTGGATTATGTTAAGTGTTATTGTTTTCTTTGCTGTCTCTATTCCGTCAGATGCAACGATTGTTATCTCCCTTGTGCCATACACTTCTTGTGCTGGGGTGATTGTCAGTTGGGAATTGCTGACCTCAACATTAATTCCCTGTGCAGATGTTGCGAGATAAGAAAGCTTGTTTCCATCTGCATCCATGAAGTATTGGTCAAGATTTATTCTTGTCTGCGGCGCCCTGACAGTAAAGGCAGTTTCTGGCGAAGCCCAGAACGGCGCTTCATTTACTGCGCTTGGCGCCAGGACAAATCCGATAATCTCTGGCTTTATGAAAATGACAATGCTTATGAGTATGAGCAGCCCTGCCACGACCATGACTGATTTTGACATGAAGTGCCTTGAGACATTCTCTGAGATTGCAGAGATTCCTTTGCTGCCGCCATGGACCTCCCTGTAGACTTTCATTACCTGCTCGTATGCCAGTTCTTTGTGCTCTTTCTCGAGCTTTGACTGGTTTATTGCGCTGTACATGTGCAGAAGTTCACTGTATTTCTTTTTTGCATCGCCCATGTTATTGCCGTCTATGCTAGCTTGCGCAGAATTATACTTGTCAACAAACTGCTTAATCAGTTCGATATCTTGAATAATTACCACCCTTTTTTATTAATGCTTGAGACTAAGCACATATTTAAGCTTTTCCTTTTATTTAGTTGCTTCTTCTTTCTTCTCCTCTTTTGCTTCAGGAGGGGCAAGCTTTTCATTGCCTTCTTTTATGACTTTGAGATTGATTTGTGCTGTTTTTGGGTGTATTGTGTTTCCGCACACTGTCTTTCTTACTCTAAGGCCTTTTGCTATCTTCTTCAGGCCGATGCCCTTGACAGCGAGAATTTTTTTCCTTCCTGGCCCAGGTATGTCTTTTCTCATAGGGAAGCCAGCATTGTCTGTTCCGCCTGTTATCTCAAACTCGTATCCTGTCAGGCCGAAGAACTCTCCTTTTATCACGTCTCCTACTTTCTTGCCTACAAGGTTTTTTGAGTCAGGTTCTGCAATATCTCTTTGAAAGCATTTTCCATCTTTGGTTCCAATTACTATCTTGAATGAGACCATACCCCTTGAAATTTGTTAGTTATTTATAAACGTTGCGGAATGATTTATATACTGCAGTATAGAAATGCTTAAAAATATCCAGTATACGAAAGACTATATTAATATACTTTGATAAAGAGGTGAGCCGAGATGAAGAAAATATTTGCAGTATTTATTTGTTTGATTTTATTGTCAGGAGTTTCTTTTGCCGCAGTTTTTGCCCCGCCACATAAAGGCGCGCCCACTGAAAAAAGTTGGTTCTGGAATACTTTGTTCAAATCTGGCAAAGGAATAACAGGAGCATCCATTGCAACAACGCAGACAGGAGGATATTATGCCTCTTCGGGAATCTCTGTTTATGAGAAGCCAGTTGTGACTTCTGGCAAGTATTATACTGTTGCTCAGGTCTCGCCATCCCAGACCCAGGCAAGATACAGGCCAGTCGGGCAGAAATGCAATTATTTCGGCTGCAGATAAAATTTTAATTTGTTTTTTCCCTTCTTTTTTCTTTTTAAAATAAAAACAATTAAATATTAAGTCATTTTTTCTCATTCCATGCTCTACATCCCCATATTATTTGGCTTGCTTGGCGGATTAGTCAGGGGAATGGAAGGCATAATCAAGCATGTCTGGAGCAAAGGAGAGCCGTTTGATTACAAAAAAATACTGATTACACTTGTTCTTTCTGCAATAATTGGCGCGATTGTCGGCTATACCTTTGGAGAGAGCACTGTTCTTGCGCTTGCAGCGGGATATGCTGGAAGCGACCTTCTTGAGGGACTATATATAGCTTTGATTAGAAAATGAGGTTAAAACAGTATTTTGTTCTTGTCATGCTTGTTTTGCTAGCTGCCTGTACAGTTAAAACACAGATGCCTCTTAAGCCAGGCCTGGAGCCAGTTCCAGCACAGCTTGACATTCCTTTTACAAGGCAAGCAGGTCCTAGCTGTGTTCCTTCTCAAGTAACAATGGCTTTGAATTATTATTTTCCTGAAAGAAACTACAATTTAGAGCAGGTTGATTCAATGATTGGCAGGAAAGGAGATTACTGGACTTGGTTCTCGCAAGCGCTTCCAGTGCTTGTAAGCGAAGGTCTTGATGCTCATTATTATTCTACAACACCTTACTTTGAGCTTAATCCAGAGTTTGTTTTAAGATATTACGGCCAGCAAGATGGAAACTTGATTAATTCAGTTACAGACTGGCCTGAGCTGAACAAGTCAATAGACTATCTTAACCAGCATCCAGAAAGGCATACGCAGACAAAGCTTTTCTGGAGTGAAATCGAAGGTGCTTTCAATCAAGGCAGTGTTATAATAATGATAATTGACCAGAACACTCTTTCGCACAACCCCGGGATTTATTCTGGCCATGGCGTCACAATAACTTTCATCAACGAGACTCATGTTAAGTTCCATAACTCTAATTCAGGCCCTAACCAGCTGGCTTTGAAAGAAGACTTTGTTGCTGCATGGAATGCAAAAGGGACTGATAATGACATGATTTTGGTTAGGGGAAAAGTATAATATTTTCTTGCAACAGCTTTATCTAAGCCTTGATTTTTTTATTATTTTTTGGTCGAAAACTTTATATACCTGAATGTGTACTGATTCCTAATTAAAACAGAAAAATGAGGTGAACAGTGAATGGAACAAAAACATCATGATTATCTTCTTTTATTTGCTGCAGCTATTTTGGTCATAGCTGTTTTTGCAGGAGTTTTCCTTAACAAACTGCCGACAGGAAGCTCTACACTTGCAGGGATTTCAGGCTCTTTTGCCTTAGGGACCTGTGATGAGCTGAACAATCTTTTTGTGCAGAACAAGTGCAACACAGAGAGCTATGACGGATATACCTGCATGAAGATTGCAGAAGCAAGGATACAGATGGCGTGCCAATTTTAATCTTTTTTTAAACTTCTGTTTTCTTAAGAAATAAGCTTCAAATGGCCTGTTATTTTATCTATTTTTTCATTTGTATCTGGCCCTATCCCAAGGCAGGTTATTGTGCCTGGTTCTAATTGTGTCCTTCCTGCGTCTGTTATCATTGCAACAACAAGGCCAGCATCCTCTGCCTTTTGCTTCAGCTCAAAAAGCTCTTTCTGGTCAGCGACCTCGAGCACTATTTTTCCCATGCCTTGGTTTCTCCATGCTGTGACATCATCTTTGTGAGACCTCAGCAATGCTTCTGTTGAAGCATGAGCGACCTGTGCTGACATTTTTCCTTTTGTGAGCTTCAGGTCTTTTCTTACAAGAATTACCTGCTTGTATTCTTTCATAATTATTTATGATTTGCCTCTATTTATAATTCTTTCCCTATAATTTCTTCTATCTCTTTTTTCCTTATGATGTTAAGATGCACTGCCAAACCATATTTTGTTTTGCCATAAACGCAAACAAGTCCTTCTCTTACCAAATCTGTAACTGCATTTGTAGCCTCTCCTCGCAGGTGCGCGGGCAGCCCTGATTTGAATCTGTCAATCAGCATATGGCCTTTTCCCCAGCATCCTGCTGCGTAAAGCTTTTTGATGACTGCTTTTTTGACTAATTCGCTCTCGTGCATATTTTTTAATATCTTTTTGCGCTTTATAT
>CAYGYR010000016.1:0-9194 GCA_964354285.1 uncultured Methanosarcinales archaeon
GCTGTCACTGCGATACTTATGTTGCTTGCAGATTATTTCTGCCATTATTTCTCATGGCTGTTTTTTGTTTTAGTTGCAACAGAAGCAGGCCTGCTTATCCTTGATTTCTTTGTTCCATACAAACCAGAGGGTAAAGAGATTAAGCCTGATACTAAGATGGTTGTTGGAGGGGCTGTTGCTACTGTGCTTGGCATTATTGCTGGTTTTGTGTATTCTGCATTTTACAAGTCCTTGTTGCCAGCTGGTGCGTATGCATCATTGTCTCCTTTGTGCAAGTTGTTGCCGTTTGCAGTTCCTGCATTGCTTGTATTTACTATTGTGTTGACTGGTGTTTATTTGCTGACTAAGCGCCAGTATAAAAGTGAGCCGACAATTACTGTGTGGAGGCTTTCGCTTTATGCATTATCTGCAATCAGCGGCATATTGTTATTGTGTAATGGTTTGATTTGCCAGTATTGGCCTTGGTTGTTGGCTGTGCTGTTGCTTGTTGAATTAGCGCTTCTTGTCCTTGATTACTTTGTTCCATCTTCTGTAGAGGAGAAGAGAGCACTTGCGCAAGTGCAGGCTGAAAAAGTTATTGAGAAAACAGTTGAGAAGCAATTTGAGAAAAAATTAGGGAGAGGATTCGGCTCTTTTGTTGCAAAAATATTCGCTTCACGATTCCTTTACAAGCTGTTCATGCCGCTTGTCATAGCTGGTCTTGGCTATGCTGTTTATGAACTTGTATCATTTATTGCTGCAGGAGGAAGTGGTCCTGCAGGCGCTGAGTCAGGTGCATGCATTTTATCTCCGCTGTCAGTGCCTTTGCTGCTGATAATAACAACAATACTGTCTGCAGTGTACTTAATATGGAGGCGGGTCTTCAAAAAAGAAATTCATGCAATTTTGAGATTCTTACTATATATACTTGTCATAACGGTGATAATACTACTCTTATTGCTATCTTTATACTGCCAGTACATGCCTTTATTCTGGGTAATCTTGTTCATCATTGCAATAATACTTTTGATAATTGATTTAATCCTGCCTTTCAAGTCAAGAAGAGAGAAAGAAGAGGAGCATGTAAGAAAACACATAAGAAGATTCAAGGGCAGGAAAGGAAACATATTCTTTGCACTGCTAGTTGCATTCTTGTTTGTATGCTCGCCAATTGAGGTTGGCTCATCAAGCGCGCTTCCTGAAGAAAAGAGGAACTATACTAATTATGCAAATGGAGACTTCTTTGATGACATAACTGGGGCAGTTGTGACAGATCCAACTGAAGATGTGACAGCTGCTGAAGAAGAGACAGTAGCTTCCCCGCCAAGCTATGCTCTGTCTGCTGCAGATGCTTACAACATGGCCAGAACAGCCATTGATGATATTAATGCACCTGAACCGAGCTATTCAGAAGGAATTGATCCTTATTCATCTGGAGCTCCGAGAGATTGGATAGACAGAGCTTCATTTGTGAAGCCGCACGCACTATCAACTGATCAAAATTTGCGTGAGCAATATCTGTCAGAAGAGAAGTTCCCACCGCGTTATGACCCTCAACTGCCGCAAATCAGCGATCTGCCTGTTGGCGATATTGATGCGCTGTATGAAAAGGCAAAAACTCTTTTCCCAGGCAAGGTAACTCCCCCTGGCGAGCGCGAGACTATTCCTCAAATAGTTGATACCCTGGTTAGTGAGCAGGAAGCGCTTAACACTCCTGCTGACATGAGCAATTATGATGAAGAGAGAAACTGCATCATGCCTGGCTTCACTGGTGCGCCATTCGGCCCTTCTGTTACAGATTCACTTGAATATGGAGGTGATGCGTCTGGTTTGGGCAGAAGTGCAATGGCTTCAAGCGGAAGTGCAAGGCCTGGGGGCGGTGGTGGTGCTGGCGGCGAGAGCAAATTCTTAACTGGAGCTGGTGGCGCTGCTGGAAGAAGAGAAGGTGGTGGCGGCGGAGATGACTATGAGCTTGGCGCGAGCTATCAGAGAGCAAAAGATAGGTTGGGCTGGTATCAGGAAGCTGGTGACTGGTTGTATAATGAAGTCAATACAATGAATGACGTGATTGGAGGTTATGTTGGCGCCACTTATTACGATCCACAGTATGGAGAGAAAGGAGTGCTTAGTGATTCAGAAAAAGGAACACTTGGCAGGTACCTGCACGGGCTTAATGATGGTGCTACAGGCTTCGGAGATTTTGCTGAAACATATGCTACTTTTGTCGGTGGAACTTATAAGAAAATTGTTGGAAGAGCACAGGATGAAAATGGTGACGGGGCAGGCTTCTGGGCATATGGTTATGAAGGTTTGAAAGGTTCTATGTCAACTACTTTTGATACAGGAATGTCTGAAGGCGCGGTAAGAGATAAGAACAAAAAACTCGACGCGGATATCAGCAAGAGAGAGAGCGCTCTAGCAAAGTTAACAGCAGAAGGTAAAAGCCAGACGCCGGAGGCAGACACCATACGCAATCTATTAACTTCATTAAATAATCAGAAGAATTCGCTTAATGCTGCCGCTGAATATTCCAAGGTTCCCGAAACATTCAGTGGAGATTTACGTGAGCTTGACAGTGAAATCAAGAGACTAGAAAAGGAAGCAAATTCTTTAGAGAAAGAAGGCAAAAATGATGCAGCAACAGGACTGCGAGCTTTAGTAGGCAAATATAGGGAACAGGCCAGCAAAATCGAAGAAGCTAAAGGATTAGAGTATGCTGGCGCAATGCGAAACGCAAATGCAAATTACGAGAATGTCCAGAAGCAGATAGATAAAATAGAAAGCACATCAACAGGCCAGCAGGTAAAGCAAATATGGGACAGCACAAAAGCTAATTTCCAGGCAGCTGAAAAACAATACAAAAGAGAGGAAGCCAAAGGGCAAGTAAGTAAAGAAACAAAAAAAGCATATGATGAAGCAAAGAAAAATTATGACAAAGTAAAAGCAGACAAAGAGTCTGGAAAACTAAGAGCTGATATCGATAAGCAAAGAACCCAGGATCTCACGCAGCTTAAAGGAAAATTAGAGAAAGCAAAGGGTTACATAAAAGATGCACAAAAGGGGCTAGACCCAGTTACTGTTAAAAAAGCAGAAGAGAAAGCCAAAGCAATAGGCGAAGATATTGCGGCAATAGAGCAGGAAGCAGGAATAACCAGTAAAAACAAAGAACTGGAAGCTGCCAACGCTGAATTAACAAAAGCGAAGGAAGGCAGCGAAGAGAAAAAAACTGCAAAGGAAAAAGTCGAGAAGCTTGAAACAGAATTGAAAGAATTAAACGAGCAGTATAGTGCTATTATTCAGCCATTAAGAGAAGCGCAAGCACGTCAAAATGAGATTGCAAAAAATTTCGGCAGTAACGGCGAGGCGCGCCAGAACGCATACCAAGAACTTCTTCAAACGCAGGCCGGAGCTATTGCGCAAGAATTAGGCATCACTAGTTTTAGTTCAAGTGAGGAAAGTGTTCTTAATTATATGGGAATGAAACAGAAAGATGCTGAGTTTAATGCTTTTGTTGGGGAGATGCAAGGCTCGCTAGATGATTTCAACCAATTCGTAACCGCGATGGATGGTGCAATGCAAGACATGTATGCATCAGGAATGATTAGTGAAAAAGATTACACTGACTGGCAGAAGGCAAGCAAGGATGCAAAAGAGCAGTCGAAAGATATCCAAAAAGAGATAAAGGGCCATGAAAAAAATGGTGATGAATTAGAAGCAGATACAAAAAAGAAAGGCAGTGATGGCGATGCCACAGACGAAGAAGCAAAAGACCATGCAGAAGACCAGGCAAAAGCAAGCAGCGAGGCAGCAGATACTGCAGGCAAGCTTCTCAAAGCATGGAAAGAAACAACAGCCGCGGCAATGAAAGCAGGAAAGAACATTACTGACTATGTGTGGGACAAACTGAAAGCATCAAGGGGAGAGACGCCAAGTGCGCCTTGCTGTGACAGCGGCAAAGGTGGTGCAGCTGGTGGAGCTGCTGGTGCAGCCGCTGGTGGTAATGCAGGCGCAAGCGCTGGTACAGCTGGAGGTGGCGCTGCTGCTGGTGGCTCTGGTGGCACAGGTGGTGCTGCTGGTGGTGCTGGTCAGGCTGGTGCTGGTGGAGGAGATGCAGGGAAAAAATGTCAGTGGCCCGAATGTCTGCCAGCATGTCCTAAAGATCTTTATGGCAAAGCTGAGAATGAGAAAGCTGAAAAAGATGCGGATAAGGATGCTAAAGACGCTAAAGATTCTGCAAAAAATGCTAAAGATGCAGCGAATGATGCTCAAAAGGCTGCAAATGATGCCAAGGCTGCTGCTAAAGCAGATCCAAATAATAAAGATAAACAGCAAGCTGCCAAAGATGCTCAAACAGCTGCAGATAATGCTAAACAAGCAGCAGATGATTCTCAAAAAGCAGCAGACACTGCTGCTACTGCTGCTGCAAATAATGATGCTGCTGGTGCTCAAAAAGCAGCAGATGATGCTGCTAGAAGCGCAAATGCAGCAAATGCTCATGCATATAATGCACAGCAAGCAGCAGACACAGCAGGTGCTTCAGCAGGCGGCCAAACAAGTGGTACTCCTGCCGGCAAAGCAGTCTTGCCATTAAGTAATGATCCTGAAATCAATAGCAATTCAGGTTCTTGGTTGCAACAAATCACAAAAGGTCTTACATCTATTACTGGAAGTGCTGTTGGTTCTGCAGTTGCAGGGCCAGTTCCTGGCGGTACACCTGCTGCACCAACCGCAGGTACTGGACCAAATGGCGGTGGAAATGGTGGTGGTGCAGGTGGTGCTGCAGGCGGAGCTGCAGGTGGTGCTGGTGGTGCTTCAAAACCTTCAGACTGCTTAAAAGCAAAAGATAAAGATGGCAATCCAATATCTGCATCCTGCCCTAAATTCCCGCAGCCAAAGAAAGGCGAGGAAGCTGCTCCAGGTGCAGGGCAGAGGCCAGGAGCTCCGCCAGATCCTGAGGGCAAATTTAACCAGGCAGGCGGGGCTGACAGGTCAGGGGGATGTGGAGAAGATTGTATTGTTCAGCAGCCTGATCCAAATAAGTTGCCTAAGCAGTCACCAGAAAATGAGGCAGAAAAGGACAAAGAAGATAATGAAGAAGAGCTGGATAGATTACGAGGAGCTTTCTTTACTGAAAGGGGAGTTGATCCTATTGGCTGGAATGACCAGTATGATGAGAATTATGACATGGCTGACGATGGTTCTATCGTGCCGTCAGCCAATATTCCCGCATACACTCAGCAGCAAAATCAAGTCACTTATTATCAAGGTGTAGTTTCTGGCTTGACAAGCCAGCTTGATCAGTTGGAGATAGATTTAGAGGATGTAAAAGAGCAGTATAACTTGGTTATGTACAATTATGCAACAACAGGCCAGGGCGAGCAGGAAGTAGAGGAGCTAAATGATACTATTACACTATTAAATGCGCAGGTACTGCAATTGCAAAGCTCGCTTGATCAAGCGAAATATGATCTCGCAAATGCTAAAAACAAGCTAACGTATATTGCTTATGCAACCCCTGACTACTATACCCAGGAAGAACTAGATATCATAGATGAGGAACATAAAAAGATTCTGCTTGACTGGATGACTTCTGCGTACACAGAAACCTATCTGGAACAGGAAGAAACAACAGTTGAGCAGAAAGAAGCCAATGACGAAGCAATCAATCAAAAGTTGAGGATGGCGATTGCTAAAGTTGTCAAAGGGCAAGAAGGCGGCATCTCCACAGCAACCGCTAGAGCGATGCAGGCAGAGTATGAAAACTTCATCTCAGATAAAGAAAAAATAAAAGATCTTGAAAATGAAGTTGAAGCCGCAAAGAATGCAGCAGAGGCGCAGGCTGAAAACGCATATAAACGGCTGGCTGAAATCAAGAATCAGCTTTATGATATGACAGATACCCGTTATCTGAATATAAACCGCGATAAAAATTTTGATAAGGCTCCTGGAGCGCATATTGCTGCAGCAAATGGCTTGATACAGATGTTTGAAGGAATAGAATCAGTATACGGTCCGCAGAACATTGTTGGAAAAGCAGAGGGGATTGGAAGTGCAGGCGCTAATCTCCCCGAATCAGTAAGAGGATTATTCGGTAAATCAGGGGAGAGCAATACCTGGACCAGGCCAAAAGTAAATAGCAGAACAGGCAATTTTGTCAAGGACAGGGCAGGCAATTTTGTTTACGAGCCTTCTCCTCCGACACAATTAAGCTATGCGGGTGGGACAGCTGAGCTAAATACTGCTCTTTCTTTATTGGGTGTTGATTACTCAATTGACCGCGAGATGGGGAAGCCTGGCGAATACATGCCTGCTTACGCAGTTGCTGCAAGAGATAAGCAAAAGATTATTGATAAAATTAAACAAGCCAGAAGCGAGATGATTAAGAAGGCAAATGCAAAGATAAAAAAACTGAATGATGAGATGAAGTCGCTTGCTAAAAAGGTTGATAAGGCAAATGCTGATTTTGACAAGAAATTTGATGACATGGTTGAAGCTAAGAAAAATGACCCTGGCCTTAAGAAACTGCTTGCAGCAGATAAAGAAAAAGCAGAGGGATATGATAACTTAAAGAGGCATCACAAAACAGTGGATAAGGAGGAGCTTGAGCAGAATCAAAGAGACGCATACATGGATGCTGAAAGCGAAATGAAAAAGCACATGGATGATAAAAACTCAAACGATCCAAATAGAGGGGGATATGGGGTTCCACGCCCTGGCAAGGAAGGCACCCAAGCTTTGCTGTCTCCTATGGGCCAATATGAAGATACTGGAACAGGATTTACCAATGACGGCAATCTAAAGACAGATTCATTTTCTAAATTCCTTCCAAAGGATGACTATGGCAAGTTTAGAGAAGACCAGCGAAACATTCTAGAGTATTTCCTGCAAAACAGGAAAAAAGATGCTAAAGAGTATGAAGAACTGCTTAAGAAGATGAAAGAAAAGGGTGACAAGAAGGAAGCTGAGCAGGAAGCAAATCAGGGCTGGGTAGATACCAACGTTGCATTGCAAAGCGGTGCATACGAGACCCATCCTGTTGCAAACCGCCTTGTTTCTGCTGGCGGAATGGATTATGCGCAGAATAAAGCAGGCGAGGGCCTGAAAAATTCTAACAGCAGACTTGCAGGAATCAGCGCGAGCATTGATACGGAAATGGCTGGTGCCAATTTCGAAGACATGAGCGGAATAAGGGGAGCAATGCTTGGGTGGGCAGCACGCCAGATTAGTGATGCTGAAATGCAGTCAATCCTAAAGAGTTCTGGCGGAGCAGTGGATGAGCTGATTAAAATTTATGACGAGATGCGTAATGAATTAGACAAAGCGGGAAATGAAAATACGGCAAGGATGCAGGAAGTAAATGATAAATTCAAGAGAGCAAAAGATCAGCATGAGGTAGGTGATATAAGCGATGAAGAATATGCTAAGATCAAAGAAGAATATGATACTGCCTTTGCCAAATGGACAGAAGAAAAAGACAGGATAGCTGCTGAATTAGCATTAATAGAACAAACGAAAAAAGAATTAGGTGATGATAGGAAAGATATAGAGAAAGAGATAAAGAAATTCCAGATGAAAGTTGAGGACAGGCACTTTGAAGACGAAAAGCATGAAAGAGTTCTTGCAGTAAAGAAAGCAAAAGGCGATTATACTTTTATGGTTGAGAAGGATAATAGCTGGGGGCCTAAGAGCATTTCATTCTGGAATAATGTGTTTGAGAAGCGTGATGTTAAATCCAGGCAAAAGAGTGCTGAGCTTGAAGAACGCCTATTGAAGGGATTAAAAGCAATAGATGAGATTCGCCAAGGATTTCAACTTATATGGGGAGAAACAATGGGAGGTTTTTTCCCCTCTGCACCTGGTGCACCAGCGATTAAATTTGAGGAGTTTGCTGCTGTTGTAAAAGAATGGAATGGTCTGGATGTTTACAAGACGTACTCTAGGGACATAGATGCCATGAAGGAATATTGGAATACATTTGGAAACGCGTTTGTAAAAGAGGATCAGGGCTACGGCGGCGCAGATGATTTCGCGCAAGCCAACATAAAAGTCGCGAGGCAGAAGAACAGCTGGGGAGACCTTGACGGTGCCAAAGACTCATATTTGAAGGTATTCAAGACAGAAGGCATATCCTTGAAGACAAAATCAACAGCACTTAAAGGTGTCGAGAACATGTATCATGAAAAGAATCACAGGGACAGCATCAGGATGCTTGTTGACATTTATGCAGACCCCTTGAACCTGTTAGGAACAGGCATTGTAACTGGTTCACTTAAAGCAGGCGCAAAAGGTGCAGCCACAATGTTGGCTAGATTTGCAAATGCTGCATCAAAATCCAAGACACTCGCAAAGTTCCCAACCGCAGCACATTCTCTTGCAGATGTGTCAAAAGGGCTGTCAAGTTTCCTTGGAAAAATAGGCAAATCCAGTGCTGCCAAAACAGTTGAAGCCTTCGGTAAAGCAAAAAACCAGGCAAAAGCATTGCAGGAAGTGGGGTTAATAGGAAAGGAAGAAGGCGCAATGGGCAAGGCAATAGAATCAATAATGAAAATTGAAAAGTCAAAGAGTGTTGGTGCCCAGGTAGAAAAAGCACTAAAGCCAGTTACTGATGCAGTGGGGTGGTTTTTTGGCAAAAACAAAGGAACGCGCAATGCAGAGAAAGCTGTTGCAAGAAATCTGGATGATGCAGCTGATGCGCTAGATAAAACAAGGCGGGCTATTGATAAAGCAGCAGAGACAAAAGCAACAGTACAAGGATTAAGCAAAAATGCTGCAACTACATTAAAAAAAGCAGAAGAAGCGCGAGCTACAGCAGACAGGGCATTAGATGCAGCAAATTCTGCACGTTTATCAGGAAGAGCAGACGATGCTGCCCGTTTTGGAAGGGAAGCTGTGGACTATGGAGAGCAGGCTGCAAGGTTTGAAAGGCAAGCCTCTGATGCTGCTGCCCGAGCCCTGGAATCGAGTATAAGGGCCACCCAAGAAATTTCAATGCAAGGCACTAAGTACGTCCAAGCTGCCGAAAGATTTAGGCAGGCAGAAAGCTATCTTGCCATAACAAGACAGGCAGGCAGAGTTTCAAATGCTGCAAACATGGGAACAAGAGCTTATGAGTATGGCAAGAAAACTCTTACCTCGTCAGGCAGGCAAGAGCTTTCTGCACTTTCAGGTCAAAGATCTGCATTACGTAATGCAGAAAATGCATTCAACAATGCTGT
>CAYGYR010000017.1:0-8933 GCA_964354285.1 uncultured Methanosarcinales archaeon
TTTTTGACTAATTCGCTCTCGTGCATATTTTTTAATATCTTTTTGCGCTTTATATGTTTTATCTTAAAAAAGCCGTAAAATTTCTGGATATAAATTATCAAAATAAGCTTATATGAGCCAAAAATAGAAACATTTAAATACCTGCGTTGCTTTCTATTTATTATGGCAGGCAAATCTTTGTTTTTGAAAATGTTCGGTGACAGCCCATTACTCAGGGTTCTTGATTTTTTCATGATTTATGAGGACTTTGATTACTCTATGGTTGATATAGCGAGAAATTCTGGAGTTGGATACTCTACCCTGAAGCTTTTCTGGAGTGATTTAACAAAGTACAGGATAGTAGTCCAGACCAGAAATGTAGGCAAGGCAAAGCTGTTTAAGCTGAACAGCAAAGAGCCTGTTGTGCAGAAGTTCAAGGCCCTTTATTGGGCTGCAGTTAAAAAAGAGACTGAGAAAATCTTGAAGCCGAAGATTAAAGTTCTTATCAGAACCTGAGCTTCAGCGAAGGCTCACTGTGCGTAGCACCAGGTTTATTGCCCGCAAATTTACGAGAATTATTTTCTTTCTTTTATCTCTTCAACTATTTCTTTTATGAATTCATCAACTTTCTTTGCGCCGTGCACTTTATTGTCTCTTGTCCTTACTGTGACTGTTCCATCAGCTACCTCTCTCTCGCCGACGACAAGAATGTAATTGATCTGCTGCATTTGTGCATCGCGAACTTTTTTGCTGATGCTTTCTGGCCTGGCATCCATCTCTGCGCGTATTCCAGCTTCCTGCATCTCCTTGCATTTTTTTTCAGCATAATCATTGAACCTGTCAGCAATTGTTAAGATTCTCACCTGTACTGGCGAGACCCATAATGGAAGTTTTCCTGCAGTGTGCTCTAGAAGAACTCCTATGAATCTTTCTATGCTTCCATAGATTGTCCTGTGGAGCATTATTGGCTGGTGGTTCTCTGTCCCGTCAGCTCCCATGTATTTCAAGCCGAACTTTATTGGCATCTGGAAGTCAAGCTGCAAAGTTCCGCACTGCCAGGTTCTTCCTAGCGCATCTTTTAAGTGGAAATCAAGTTTTGGCCCGTAGAATGCTCCGTCTCCTGGATTGACTTTGTATTCTTTTTTCAGCTCTTTCATTGCAGCAGCAAGTGTCTCCTCTGCTTTTTCCCAGAGCTTTGGGTCTCCCATTGAGTTTTCTGGTTTTGTGCTTAATTCAACATGATATTCAAATCCGAATTTTTTGTAAATTTTGTCAGTTAAAAGAATGACTCCTTTTATTTCATCTTTTAGTGTTTCTGGAGTGCAATATAAATGTGCATCGTCCTGCGTGAATGCCCTCACTCGCAATAATCCTGCAAGAACTCCGCTGAGCTCGTGCCTGTGCACAAGCCCAAGCTCTCCTAATCTTAAAGGAAGCTCTTTGTAGCTTCTTACTGTGTTGTTGTATATCTGTATTCCTCCCGGGCAGTTCATTGGCTTCACTGCATAGTCTGCTTCATCTATTTTTGTGAAATACATGTTATCCTTGTAATGGTCCCAGTGCCCTGACTGTAGCCATAATTCTTTGTTGAGTATGATCGGCGTCCTTATCTCCCTGTATCCTGCTTTTGCATGCTCCTCTCTCCAATAAGCAAGGAGCTCGTTCCAGATGATTGTTCCTTTTGGGTGCCAGAATGGCATTCCTGGAGCGCAGTCGTGGAAGGAAAACAAATCTAAGTCACGCCCTATCTTCCTGTGGTCTCTTTTTTCAGCTTCTTGGATTAGTATCAGGTAAGTTCTCAATTCTTTTTCAGTTGGGAAGCTTATTCCGTAGATTCTTGTGAGCTGCTTGTTTTTCGAGTCCCCTCTCCAGTATGCTCCTGCTATTTTTGTGAGCTTGAATGCTTTTATCACTCCAGTTGATTTTACATGCGGCCCCCTGCACAGGTCTGCGAAATCTCCGTCCTGGTAGATTGTGAGATTGTCTCCTGCTTTCTTGAACTCCTCTGCAAGCTCTACCTTGTACTGGTTGTCCACGAACATCTTTTTTATTTCAGCAAGGCTGGCTTCTTTTTTCTCAAAAGGATAGTTCTTGTTGATTATCTCCTGCATCTTCTCCTCTATTTTCTTGAAATCCTCAGGAGTTATCTGCAAGTTATCAAAATCATAATAGAATCCCTCCTCTACAGAAGGGCCTATGGTGTTCTTTGCTTTCGGATAAAGCTCTTTTATAGCCTGGGCCAGAACGTGCGCAGTGCTATGCCTAAGTATTTCCAGTTCTGTTTCTTTTTCTTTATTCTTTGGCATACTATCGAGAGCAAATTCAGGGGTATATAAACTTTACTGAATCAAATAGAAAGAATCCTGTGGCAAATTCAAGCCCTATCTTCGCGACGTTTTGCTTTGTCTATTCTGGCTCCTAACTCGTCAAAGAAAACAAAAAATCATTCAGCATCATATATAATCTTTTCTAAGACATAAAATATAGCAGGCGCACTAATATTCGCAATCAGAACGTCTAAAAGGTCTTGAGAACTCACTTATCCTGGTAGGACCTGTTTCCCTACTATACCCAACAGATTTGCAGTCATCGTCCGTGGGTGGTCGGCGCGTAAGCGCTTTTATGCTTATGCATATCTCGTCAAGAGCAACCAACACCTTTTTGTCCTCGATTCTTCTTATTGCCTGGAGTTTCTTATAAAGATTCCGCAGAAGCACTTTCCCAACTGCAATTTCACTTGTATCATCAGTGCTATACCGCCTAACAGAACTTCCATCTTTAACCACTAAACAATAACATGACCTATCTGAATTATTGTATGGAAAAGGTTTTTTTATAGATTCGACCGTGACAGTATAAGCTACTCCTCTACGATGTAAATAAAAGGGCTGCCACTTTCTCCAAAACCAATCCGAGGCGGGCACCTTGTCTAATTTCTTACAAAGTTCTGCTAAATCTAAACGAGCTTCCACCATGAGATGTTATTGTTATTCCTCCAAATATAAATACTTTTCTATGCTGCATGCTACATTTAAGAAAAGTATAAATATGAAAGATAATTACTCTCTTACCATGAGCACAAAAACAATCTTCGCAATCCTGTTGCTTGTAATCCTTGCGATTGCCTGCACACCAATAGCTCCGCCAACACCATCAGGCCAGCAGGCTGTAAAGCTGGATTACTCTGTCAGCGGGTGTGACACAAAAGACGGAGGAATGAAAAGAGCCCCTGCAGAATTAGTTGATGTTGATATTGCTGGCAATAATGTGAAGCTGGTGCATCATTTAAACTATGTCTGCTGTGCGAAAATAAAAGTGAATCTTGAAGGCATTGAAACAATAACACCAGATGGGACGAGCATCATAATTGCAGAAAAAAATGAGGGAGAGATGTGCAGGTGCATGTGCAATTATGATGTTGGCATTAATCTTGGCCCGCTTGCAAAAGGAAAATACACTGTCCAGATTTTCGGGATTGTCTACAAAGACATGCCAATTGAAAAGCTCTGGGAGAAAGAACTTATAATTGGAGAAGAAGCAGCTCTTCCGCAGCCAAAAGAAGGCTTCTGTGGAACTTCAACAAATGGCGAGTGCTCAGCTGATTCTGACTGCACTTCTGGCGGCTGCTCAGGCCAGGTCTGCCAGTCAAAAAGCGAAGAGCCCATGATTACAACCTGCGAGTACAGGGATTGTTACAATGCAGAAGAGTATGGAGTTAAGTGCTCTTGTGTTACTGGAACTTGTGCTTGGAAATAACTTCTTGAAGTTTTCTTTCTTTAATGCCGCACTATGCATGTAACTGCCCACTTTACTGAATGTTTTTGCTTTTCTGGAATGCTTGTTAGAATGCTGCTATTAATCCTAATCTCCTGGATGATTCTGGCTCAGGTCTAATGACTGCTCCAACCTATACAGCAAAGAATTAACAAAACACAGGCTCAATATTCCTTTCCTGGTAAAAACTGTTTTTGATATAAAACTTTTTTTAACTTCTTCCAAACGGTCGCTCTCCTCTTTCCAAGCATCATAACCCCATGTAAGCATAAAATCAATCATCCCCCTCAACGACTCACTATAGTTATCCATCAAGTCGACAAACAAATTAATTGGCTTGCATTTTTCATTAAGCTCGTCCCTCTTGGCCTTCATTCTTTCCAATACTTCCTTAGAATCATACTCTGATTTGAAACGAGCAGACCTTACCGTGACCCACAAATGCCCCGTGTTCGCAAAAGAGCTGCAATGATAAACAGGCAATCCCCAGTTTCCAAATTCTGTTAAAACTGCATCTATACTTGTCCCAAACAAGTGCCCATATTTGGCTCCGTCTGTCTCTGTCTGCTCTAAGTTCAATTCACCGACATACTGCCTCACTATTTCCTGAAGTTCCCTGATTTTTGAGACGTAGGCATCTATACTGGGTTGGCAATTCTCAAAATAAGGAGGGTTTCTAAGGCTTCTTAAATGCGTTTCAAAAGCCTCAGTTCCTTTAACCTTCTGTTCTAAAATTTCGCATAATCTGGTTGGTGGTCTTTGTTCCATAGTATTCATCTAAAAAGGAAATTCTATCTGCCTGAACAGCCCCTATTTATCCCAAATGTTCTTTGTATGAGATTTCACTTTCCTTATATTTACCTGTTTGTTCTGCTCCGCTTATTATCACACTGTTATTTGTCACATATATCGTACCAGGAAGCCGATACCTCACAATCCTGTCATTTTCTGTGCGTGTATAATAGAACAGAAGTTCATAAACAGCACCTGCAGGAACCAGGTTATTTGGCCTTGTATGATCTACGAGCTCTACTTCTATGCCCATGACTGCTCGCGGTGATTTAATGACTGCGGTGTCTCCTTCAAGTGCGACTTCTAAAATATCTTCTCTAAGTTTTGCTGTCTGCACTCTGCTTTCTAGAACTATTTCTTTTGGTTTTGCTTTCTTTGCCATATTTCCCCACCTCTTTTCAAAGAAAAAAAGGAGTTTTTAAAATAATTATTGTTCTACAGACGCTATTGTGGCTGCAAAACCACAATCTTTTTAAACAAGCCATGTTTCTTTCTATTTATTCTGGATGATTCATCTGAACATCCAAAGTAGACCGTAAGGTCAGGGTGAATAGAAAATGACTATATATGATGTGCCGATAAATGATCTCATACTCAAGGCAGCTGAAGAGCTGAAAAAAATTAAGGATATAACTCCGCCTTCTTGGGCTGATTTTGTCAAGACAGGGATGCACAAGGAAAGGCCTCCTGTCCAGAAAGACTGGTGGTACATTAGGGCAGCATCTGTATTGAATGCAATCAACAAGCTCGGCCCTGTTGGTGTCTCCAAGTTAAGGACAAAATACGGCGGAAAGAAGAACAGGGGATACAGGCCAGAGAAATTCTTCAAAGGCTCTGGAAACATCTTGAGAAAAATCCTGCAGCAGCTTGAGAAAGCAGGCTTTGCAGCAAAAGCAGACAAAGGGATACACAAGGGAAGAATAATAACGCCTGCGGGTCTTGCGCTTCTTGGCAAGGTTGCAGCTGCAATCATGATTGAGAAAAAAATCATTATTCCAAAGAAAAGCACAGAAGAGCTGAAGGTAGAGACACCTAGGAAAAAGAATGCAAAAAAAGTCGCTAAACAGGTTACAAGAAAGCGAAGGTCAAAGAAAACAGAGGAAGGAGCAGCAGAGGGCGAGGCAAAAGCAGCAAAGCCCGCAAGAAAGCGAAGGTCAAAGAAAACAGAGGAAGCTCCTGCAGAGATTCCAGCAGCACCTGTAGAAGCGCCAAAAGAAGAGGCTCCTGCAGAGGAAACTGTAGAGCAGGCTCCAGCAGAAGAGACAGAGGAATCTGAAGAGTAAAAAAATGGCACGATACAAGCATCCTAGCAGAAAGAAGCGCCTTGCAAAAAAAGGCAGGCAGACAAGATGGGCGCCGTTCTGGACAGTCCCGAAAATATACGGCAAAGGGCGAAGAGTCCATCCAGGAAGGCACACTGTCGTAAAGAGAAGCTGGAGAAGGACAAAGCTAAAGGAGTAAACATGCAATCAAAAACTCATGGAGAAACAATACCAGAAATATTGGCCAATCGCGTAGTTAATTATATGACCAGGTATGGCCTTACTAATGAAACATATTTCCGTCTTGAACAGAAACTGGCTAAAATTGTTGACCAAGTTGTAGCAGGGATTAATGAGTCTGATATATCTGCAAAAATCAAAGAGTTCAAGAGAGTAGCATTTTATGAAAAGAAAGACAATATGATGTTATTGACTCAAGAGGGGATTGAGGAAAAGACATCAACTTATTTGGGAAATATCCAGAGGATTTTCAAAAATGGCAGTCATTGAAAGAACATACACGATACCCTTGAGGAAAGAATGGCTTAAGATTCCTAAATATAAGAGGGCAAAGAAAGCAGTAACTGCAGTGAAGCAGTTCCTTAAGAAGCATCTCAAGGTAAACAGGGAAATCAAAAGGGATTATACTGATATAAAGCTTGGAAGATACCTCAACCTTGAATTGTGGCATCATGGAATCAGGAATCCGCCTTCAAGAATTAAGGTCACTGTCCAGAAAGATGACAAAGGAATTGTCAGGGCAGAGATTTTTGGCAAGCCAATCATTGTTGAGAAGAAAGAAGAGAAGAAAGAGAAAGGCCTTGCAGAGAAGATAAAAGAAAAAGTAACTGGAAAAGAAGAGAAGCCAAAGATAGTGAAAGAAGAGATAAAAGCAGGAGAAAAAGAAGAAAAGAAACCGGCAGAGAAAAAAGAAGTGCCATTTGAAGAGAGGCCTGCAGGTAAGCCCCAGTTTGCAGTAAAAAAACCAGTTAAACAAGAGATCAGATAACGCCATTCAGTATTCTAGGCTCGCAGCGAAGCTGCTCGCAGTCATATTGTGCGGATTAATAGTCAACATGTGCAATTGTCACTGTGCCTTTGGCACCCTGATAAGGAAATAAAAAAATATTTGAGGGGGGATGGTATTATGAAAATAAGCCTTTGGAGAGTTCTTGCATCTGGTGTTTTGTTCGCGATTGTTGCGCAGGTACTGCACACTGTTTGCGCGTTTTTAGCAATGTCTTTTTACACTAACCCAGATTATTTCAGTGTCTGGAGCAAGATAATGATGCCTGCGGCAGGCCCTCCTCCTGCATCTTTCTATGTTTACTCACTTTTGTTCGGCCTGCTTGGCGGAATACTTTTTGCGCTAGTATACACAGTAATCAAAGGGGGAATTCCTGTAAAAGCCATTGCAAAGAAAGGATTGCTTTACGGCTTCCTTGTTTTCCTTGTCGGAGCTGTTCCAGGATATCTTGCTTTGATACTGCTGGTTAACCTGCCATTTGCTTTAATAATCATCTGGGCAGCTGAGACTTTAGTTATCAACCTGCTTGGCGGAATGATTGCAGCATGGCTGAACAAGTAAATTTTTTTAATTATTTTTTTTAGTTGATAAAAATGGATTTGTCTGAAAAAATTAAAGACTTAGAGTGGAAAATAAATCAGTACAAGAAAACAGTAGATGATGATGTGCGGGCTTTTGGCAAGTCAAAGCTTACCCCTTTCTGCGATATGGCGCAAAGCCTGGATTATTTGAAGCGCGCGGCTGAATTCAGGGAGCAGGGGCTTTCTTATTCTGAGATTGAAAAAAAACTCGGATTTAAATGCGGAACTGTGCGCGGGTGGATAGCACTAGGTGTCCTGCCATCGCCGTTGCAGAGGCTTCCGCAAAATATAGTCACAAAAGAGTATTCCTTAGAGCTTGCATATGCTCTTGGCGCGTATACTGCAACCCATGAAGTCAAAAGCAAGAGAGATATAATAATTACGCGAGGGCGTGGCCAGAACTTTAAGAAACTGGGTGAATGTTATGAAAAGCTTTGGCCGAATCACTGGTCATGCCAGGAAAGAGACGGCATAGGCTTGAGTGACAGGGGTATTGTCAGGCATTTTCATCTTGTGACAAGGCACAACACTAGCGTTCCGTGGGAGCATCTCGGGACAATTGACGAGCGCCTTGAGTATCTGCGCGGCATTTTTGATTTAAGAGGATCTTCCCTCAAAAGCGAGTGCTACGGGTTCCTATTCACCAAGCCAAACATAAATCTCTTGAATGAGTTAAGGATGCTGCTTGCTGATTTTGAGATATATCCCACTCTGCATAAAATTGGGCAAGCGCACACGACAGGCATAGCGATTTATGATTCCTGCCTTGCTAAACTGCTTCAGCTTGATGTTCTTCCTGAATCTAAAAAAAATGATTTTGCAGGTTTGGATGTTTTGCCTGGCAACAGCATCAGGCAGTTTTACACTGCTCTGGTTTTAAGGAGAAAATATTCTCTGAAAAAAATATCTGGCTTTATTGGCGTGCACCCGCGTGTCGTGGCTGGCTGGCTCTGCCCAGGAAAAGAAAGCAAAACTCCTTTTTTTAAGCTAAAAAAAATGCCAAAAGTAGTGAAAAGGCATAGGGACATTGAGGCGCAGAGAAATTTTGATACCTGGTCAGTTGGTTTTCTCTACAGGAATTGTGATGTTGATTCGCGCCTCGCCAGGCAGGCAGCAACAATCTTAAGCCTTGATGAGCTGCAGGAAGTATACCAGGACAGGCCTGTTCCAAAGGACATAAACTGTGTTATTGAGGAAATGATGGATTTCAAGAAAAAGGAAGCTCACATGTTTCACGATTTATCGCATGACATGAGGTGTGAGTTCAGGGGAAGCATTTACAGGAAAATCAGGAAAATTAATGCCATGTTCCATGACGAGCCAAGAACCTGCAGGTTTTTTGCAGATATATGGGCGCAAAAGTATTACATTCCTTCTAAATTCCTTTACGAATGGCTTACTGGAGAGAAACCTTTAAAAGTGTTATAATCCTTTTTTCTTTTATGGCGCAGCATCTTCTGCCTTTCGAGGCAGTCCAGAGAAAGATTCTTGTGAGAAAAGAGTCTGAGACTGACTTGA
>CAYGYR010000018.1:0-1748 GCA_964354285.1 uncultured Methanosarcinales archaeon
ACTTTCTTTGGCCTTGGATTGACTTTGAAGATGTAGTTCATGAGCTGTTTCCTGTCTGAGTGGTCTGTTATCTCCAGCTTATGGACCTCCATTGTTATGGGGGTTACTTCTTGTTTTGCGCCTATTCTTGTTACAAGCTCTCTTTCGCCATGCTGTATCCTGTATCCAAGCGAGCCTTCTGCCTGGTAGCAGGAGAATACAAGGCTGTTTCTTGGGTTGTCTGCCATCTGCTTCAGATACTCAACAGACGGGCCGCCGATAAGCATTCCTGATGTTGCAAGGATTACGCATGGGCCTGTTTCCTCAAGCACCTGTGTTCTTTCTTTCTGTGACCCTATTCTTTTGAAAATAGGTGATAAGAATGGGTTTTGGTCTTTGTGGAATATCAGTTTTCTTATTATTCTGTTCAAAAATTCAGGATAAGCTGTGTGTATTGCTGTCACATCCCAAACCATTCCGTCAATGTAGACTGGTATTGTCTCAAGCTCTCCTGAGCGTATCATTCCTTCTATCATTACCATCACGTCCTGTGCTCTTCCTGAGCCGAGGACTGGCATCAATACCTTTCCCCCTCTTTTTACTGTTTCTTTTATTATGTTCTTGAGATAGTCATCCTGTTCTTTTGCAGGCGGGAGTATGTTTTGCTTTCCTCCGTAGGTTGCCTCGATCATTAAGGTCTCTACTCTTGGAAATTCAGTTGCAGCTGGCTCAAGCAGCGCAGCCCTGCCGAACTTCATGTCGCTTGTGTAGACAAGGTTGTGCAGGCCGTTTCCTATGTGCAGGTGTGCTATTGCGCTGCCAAGGATGTGCCCTGAGTTATACAGCGTCAACCTCACATCAGGTGTTATGTCAGTTACTTCTTCATAATCAAGTGTTATGGTGTGCTTTACCATTTCCTTGATGTCATCTGTCTCGTAGATTGCCTCTTTGTTTTCTGACTTCATTATCTTGACATAATCTAAAGTTAATAGAGACATTACGTCTCTTGTTGGCGCTGTGCAGTAGACAGGCCCTCTGTAGCCGAACTTGAATAAGTAAGGCACAAATCCAGAGTGGTCAAGGTGTGCGTGCGTCACGATGACTGCATCTAGGTCGTTTATGTTGAATTCAGGAGCATCAAGGTAAGGGTATGCTTCTGAATCTATTCCTGCAACGTTTACTCCGCAGTCAAGCATTATTCTTGATTCTGGTGTCTGCAGCAATATGCAGCTTCTTCCAACCTGCCTTGCCCCTCCAAGGAATGTTACTCTTATCCACTCGCTTTTTTTCTGCCTTATCCAGCCATCATATATCCTGTGACCTACCTTGTCAAGGAATTTTCTTCTGTACTCTGAGTTTTGGTAGAGGACAGCGCGGATGTTGTCTATCAGTGTTGATTTTAATGCAGGAGATCTTCTTATTAATGGAACCCACATAGTTTTTTCCCTGATTTCTCTCAGCAAAGCTCCCTGTTTGCCTATTGCAAGCCCTGGCTTTTCAGCCTCGATAACTACCTGGCTTCTTTGCGGGTCAAACATGATTTGTGAAACCCCTGCTTCTTCTGGCAGGATTTTCTTGATTGCTTTCTCTGCCTTTTCCTGGTCTAATGTTGCGCTTGGGTCTGGCCTTAGCTCTATTCTTTTCTTGAACTCGTCAACAACCCTTCTTATTGTTCCTTCGTTGTCAAGGAAGAATTTCTTGTCTTTTGTGTATAGGACTATGTTAGCGCCTTCAAAGGCAACATCGCTTATCTTGCCTTCTGGCATGAA
>CAYGYR010000018.1:1848-7180 GCA_964354285.1 uncultured Methanosarcinales archaeon
TGTTTTTTCTTTTGTATTTGCTGGTAGTCCTTTTTTGAGTGCCAGGGGCACAGTGGCGGTTACATATGCGGTATTTGTATCCACACAGTATAACTGCAAGCAAGTGCTTGCCTAGATGTCCGAAGGACCCCTTTATTGTAAAACATTTAAGATTTTGACTTACGCTTCTATCCTTGAAACAATCTCTTTCTCAAGAACGGTCTTGACGCCTTTATCTGTTATTGATATCACGTCTATGCCGTTTCCTGAGTAAGGATCTCTTTGCAGGGCTGCATTGACTGCTTTTACAGCTAATTTCATGCCTTCCTCAACTGAGAGGCCTTTTTTGTATTCTGCTTCAAGGACGCCCATTGCAAACATGCATCCTGAGCCGTCTGTTGTGTAATCATCATGTTTGGATACAGAGCCGTCAATTCCAAGGCCGTATAAATGGAATCCCTGGTCATCTCTTCCTCCAAGGTTAAATGCAGCTATTCCTGGAACCATGCTCATTTTTCTTACATTAGCGTAAACAAGGCTTGCAAGCAGGTTTGCTGCTTCCTTGACAGTTGATTTCCTGTATGTCTGGAGGTCTTTCAGCTTCAGCTCTGCTTTTATGAGCTTTGCTAATAGCTGCACCTCAGAAACCATGCCGGCAACTGTGACAGCCATGTCATCTGATATCTGGATTATCTTTGTGAATTTCTTGTGTGCAACATAGCCAGCAGTCATCCTTCTGTCTGCTGCGAGAATTATGCCGTCTTTGCATACGATGCCAACAGTTGTTGTTCCTGTTTTGGGCAAATTTTTAATTTCTTCGTCTGACATTATCATCACTTAAGAAGTGTTAGTATCTATTCATAAAAGCGGAAGTATATAAAGGTTTCGGCTCTAGAGACTATACTTTATTGATTACTATACAGTGGTTAAAAACATTACCTTTAAATAGGCAAAACCCTTAGCACAAGTATGGCAGACCAAAAATCTGACAAGATAGCACTGATTATAATAGATCAATTGCGCAGAGACTATGAGCCGTACTTTACTAAATGCCGAAAACTGTTAAGTTATTGCACTACCTGTGATACAAATTCTATTCCTGCATCTACTGAAGCAATGCATACTAATATTTCTGTAGGTAAGTATCCTGTGGAACACGGGGTAATTTCAAAAAAATCAAAAGATGGCAACGATATTGAAGAACTCGTTCGCAAATTTTTTTCTAAAGAGATTATCCCTTTAGCTTCCGTAGGTTTTAATAAAGGATATAAGACTTTTTGTGCCGGTGGAAAATCTGCTGTCGTTAATATTATGTCATTGCCTCTTGAAAGTGAACTTAGAGTATTTGCGGTTAGATACCCGGATCAGAAATGGGAAATAAAATCTGATAATGAAACAGGTTCTTATTGGGAAAGCGCATACAAATCTTGGAAAGCAGAACAGCCCGCACATATTTATTCCCCAACTGAGCTTGATGCTTCTATATTGGACTTGTTTGGGAAAATACTGGCGGCAGATAAAGCCAGCGACAACAAATTCTTTTATATCCTTGCTCTCTCAGGACTAGATACAATAGGGCATGACTGGGGTCCGCACTCAGATAAAGTGTTAAGCCACATAGCAAGCCTTGATGAAAAAATCGCAAAGCTAATTGATGCAAATAAAAATCATTTGTTTATTATTGCTGGAGATCATGGATGCAGAAGAACAGATAGGTATGTCATTCAATTAGATGAAAATATGCCGCGTGAAGCGGGAATATGTCATAGAGAAGGTGATATTTACAAACCAGTATGCCACTTTATGTTTGATTCGGAAAATAAGCTACAGTACCTTAGCTATGATGGTGGCAAGTTTAGAATCTGGCTAGACAAGGGTGTTGCTTTATCACAAAAAGATGCAGAACTACTCTCAAGATACGGAACTATTATAGATCTTAGATCAGAAACTATTAATGTTGATTTGAGATTTCTCGAGGCAATTGAGAATTCTAGGCACAATAATGCAGGACACATACTTGTGGTTTCTAAGGAGGATTCAACATTCTGCAAAAGAGCTTGGGTTAAAAAGGCTGAAACAATAGAGAAAATACGTAACCAAAAAGAGCTTCAATTGCTTGAGCTTCCTATCGGTGAACACGGAACTTATTACGATGCAGACAGGCTTACGTTATTCATGTCGAATCATGACTTCGGCAAAGAAAAGCTCTTTAATTTGCAAATTCGGGAAGAAATAGAAAAAGTAATGCTTTGATTAATGATTTTCTGCCAATACAAAGCTTAGACCATTAATTCGCTGCGCCAATTTACTTTCTTCAGCTTTATTTCCATTTTTATAGGCGTCATGATACTTTTCAGAAAGAGCAGAATGCTCTCTTTGAAACGATTCTTTTTCTAGAGACTCTTTAAGTATGCTATTGAAATATAAAACTCGTGCTATTTGGGCAACTAGCGTATCATCTCCCGTCCCATTTCGTCCGAGAATGTCTTTTTTCATCAGTTCAAGAGCACTTATCTCTTCAGAAGAAAGCATTTGTCTATGGTCAATACTCTTTTTCCAATACACTTCCACTTTAGCTGTATAACTATCCACGGCTGCTTTTGTCCCTTTTTCATATTGTTCTGTCATCTTGGTTTATAATAGTGAAATAACTATTTAAAGCTTTCTTCTAAATGTATATATTAGAATTACTTCAGTGCATTCTCTATATCTTCTTGTTTCCAGCCAGCCTCTTTTAGCTTTGCTGCTATCCTTTCCTTTGGCACCCCTTTCTTAAGGAAAGTCTGCGCATATTTCTTCACTTCAGCCACTCTTTCAGGTGTCTCCCCTGGCAGTGCGTGCTTCATTCCTCTTTCAAGGTAATACATTGATATTCCTATTCCGACTGCTGCAAGTATTGCTGCAAACACAACAAGCCACACCCACCAGTAGCTTTGTTTTGCCACAGGAGGTGTTATCGGGACTTCAATAACTGGTTTCCAGTCGCAAATTGTTGTTACAGGATTGCAGTATCCTGTCACGCAGTCATTATCTATTAAGCATGAGATGCTTGGGTCGCACTGCTTGCATATCATTCCGCCGCAGTCAGCATATGTTTCATCCTGGTTTTTTATTCCATCAAAGCAGTTTGCTGCTGGTGCAGGAGGCATCTCGCAAGACTGTTCTTCTTTTGGCTTTGGAAGTACAGCTGTGCAGTAAGGATAATCATTTAAGTTGCATATTCTCTTTTGTAGTCCTGCTTCGCACACGCTCCATGGCATGCAGAGCCAGTCATCAAAGCATTCAATTCCGCCTCCCTGTTTTGGCTGCGTCAGGTTTCTATACCAAGCTGTTGCTCTGCGGCCTCCTCCACCTCCTCCGCCCCCGCCTCCTCCTGGTGGCTGTGGTGATGGTGCTGTGAATGTAAGATTAAGCTCGGTTATCGTGCCTCTCTGGAAAGGATATGTCCTTACAGGCTGTCCATTGATGTAGAATGTTATTGTTGTTCCATCAACTGCGCCCTGGACAAAGAATAATGGAGTGAATCCATACTTATTGCTTGCATCAACAGTTGCTACGACTGTGTTAGTGCCAATCTGTGCTGAGATTATAGAGCCAACACTTACTCCTGCAGTTGTTCCATAGAACTGGTGGAAGTCAACAGGCGGGTATTGCGCGTAAACTATAGGTATGAGTATTGAAAGCGCGATAACTGTTGCTAATAATAGTGATTTTTTCATGATAGTGTTGCTCCGCCTGCTAGATTTATCCAGCATCCCTGGCCAACAACGATTGTTGGGTTAAGTGCAAGATTTTTCTGCACAAATTGGTTGTTTTCATAGCACCAGAGTGAGTTTACAGTCACTCCGACTGGAATGATTTGCGAGAGTGTTTTTTGCTTCATATAAGGCGTGTATGCAACCCATCCTGGAGCAACGTTTCTTGTTACTGATGCGCCTGCTGCACCTGGTTTTGTGGCATTTGTTATCATGAATGTTCTTGCAGTGCTTGCTTTGAAATAATATGCCTCTAGCTCGTTTCCAAATAATGCAAGGTCAGATAGTGCAGGTGGGCTTGCTGGCCAGTCAACATCAAATTTGACGCTCCTATTATTTGTTGCATCATAAGCAAATATTCCGCTTGCAGCAGCTGCAACTACAGGAAGGTTTGATATTGCCTTGCTTGCCATTGAGAAAGGAACTCCAAGGAAATGTATTCCTGCAGGCAGGTGGTATTCCATATTGTATCTCCAGTTTCCATCTGTGCTTGATAGCCTTCCAACAGTTGTTAAGTAAGCATTATTAGTTACATCTAGTCTTGCTCCTTCTGCACTCCATTTAGTTAGGTTCTTTAGTACTTGTATGGCTGGATTTACGTCTGCTGGTGAGCCTCCTGCAATGATGAGGCCAATGATTGTTCCTACTTGTTTTAATTCTATTCTTGCCTCTCCTGGAAGCAGTTGAGCGCATGCAGCGCTTCCCAAGCCGTAAGTGCTGTCTGCAATTATCAGGTTGTCAGCACAAGTTCCAATTGCAATATAATTTGTTGTGATTGTGAAAGGTATTGTTGATGGTGGAGCACTTGTTGTTGGAGGAACATAAGTGTAATTTGTTACATTTGCTGGTGGTGGAGTGATTATTGTGTGGC
Organism: uncultured Methanosarcinales archaeon; assembly: GCA_964354285.1. Taxonomy (GTDB): domain Archaea; phylum Nanobdellota; class Nanobdellia; order Woesearchaeales; family ARS49; genus JAWABT01. The sequence goes on from CAYGYR010000018.1 coordinate 6,454, forward strand.
AGTTTGCATCGCATGTTGCTGTATTTGGCGGCTCACAAGTCTCTCCAAGTGATGCCTGGACTGTTCCATCTCCGCAAGAAGGAGCTGTGATTAATTGGCAGTTTGCATTGCATGTTGCTGTGTTTGGTGGTTCGCATTGTTCTGGAGAAACTACGTTGCCATCTCCGCAGTAAGGTTCTGGATATATGTACTTGCCAGTTGCCCCTCCCATAGTATAATTTGCAGGGCAAACTGCGCCTGCGCTGCCTATAAAATAATTGTTATTATAATCTGAACATGATACCAGTGGAACTGTTCCTGCTATTTGCGAGTTGAAAACACGGATAACAGAATTAAATCCTCTGCTGCAAGGGTTTGAGGTTTCCATAAAAGCAAGGCCTACCATAACGTCATACTCGTTAGTGCAGTATCCAAACTGCGAGGTTCCTGGGACACTAATGCTTGGCTCAAGGCCATAACCAATGAGTTTTCCGCTTCCAGAGTATCCTGTATTTGGGTCTGTGCAATCAGAAGATACTGATGGGTATCCTCCATCGCAAGCATAAAGTGTTCTTTTTGTAGTGCAGTATCCGCCAAGGCATTCATATCCTGTCTGGCAGTTGCTTGTTTGAGTGCAAGCTCCTCCTGGTCCTGAAAGTGTTGGGGTTGGCGGTCCTGGCTGTGTTGTTACTGGTTGTGCGAGGAAGTAGAACATTATTCCTTCATTATCATATCCTTCGCAACCAAT
>CAYGYR010000019.1:0-6937 GCA_964354285.1 uncultured Methanosarcinales archaeon
CTTTGGCCTTGCCAGAAAAGATGCTAAGCTTGCTGCTGCCGATAAAGGATTGCTCGAGCAAAGAATCAAAGGATTGATAGAGGAAAAACAAGGGGCATGGGCGCCTGCTGTGCCTACAGAGGTTCCTAAGCCAACATATGCCACTAAAGCAGCTGAGTCCTTGCCTGCCAGAACATCTGGTGCGGTTAAGTCTCCTGCTCAGGTTGCAGATGATGTTCGTGCAGGGATTGCGCCTAAAGCGCCTGCTGTTCCTGCTAATAAAGTTGATGATGTTTTAGACAATGCTGTTCCTGGTTTGAAGAAATCTGCAGAAGAGGGGCTTCCAATGAAAAAATCTCAAGGCATTAAATCTCCTGCTGAAGCTGCAGAACAGGCAAGGGCTGCTGCTAAGCCAGTTGTTGTTGAGAAACCAGCCGCTGCTTCTGTTGTTAAGCAGCCTTCTGCTCGTGTTCAGAGGATTAGTGCTGCTGTTGATGGAAGAAGGGCAGATGTTGAGGGTGCTTTGGGAAGGAAGATTTCTGATGCTAGGTGGAATAAATTTGTTGATGATACTGCTGAGGATATAGGTGCTGGTGCAGCAAGGAGTGCAAAGGAGAGGGAGAACCTTATTGTCAGTAGGCTTAGTGAGCTGGTTTATGGTGAGCAGATGCCGGTTGGTGAGTTTAAGAAGTTGAGAGAGATAGAGGCAATGCGTGTTTACGGCGGCTTGTCTCAGGAAAATGTTGATTTCATGATTAAAAACATTGCAGAGCATGTTGAGCCTGTTGCTGCACGAAGTCTTGGAGAGAGGGCCAATGATTTTTTTGCTGGTTTGTTTAAGAGGGCAGAAGTTGAAGAGGCAAAGGTTGGTGTCGGGAAGGTTTCTGCTGCAGATGAGTTTTATGCTTTGCGATTAAGTGAGAGAAATGTTGCTAAGAAGGAATTTGATGCAGTGAGGCTGAAATATGACAAATCCAGCAAAGAGTTTGTCACGGCAGAAAAGAAGTGGAAGGATTCTCAAGCTGCATTGGATGGTGCATGGGATGATTTAGCGATTAAAAAAACAGAACTTGGTGAGGCAAAGGCTCCTGCTGTTCCAGAAGTTCCATCTGCTGTTCCTGAAAGGCCACCACTTGCTGTTAAGAGGCCTCTGCCTGAAAGAGTGCGTGTGCTTGATGAGCAAATTGGCGGGTTTAATAAGGAGGTTTCAGCTGCTCAAAAAGAAGTTGATGATGCTGTCGGGCGCGTAAGTGAGATTGACGCTCAATTAAGCGGTAAAAGATCTATTTCAGAATTAGAGGATGAATATCGTAAAACACAGGACTTTGAGAGTGAATATGAAGGTGTGCTTGAATCTGCGCCAGGTTCTGCAAGAGCGCGTGAATTAGAGAAACAGTATCCTGCTGTGATTGAAAAGCAAAGAGCTTTGCAGAAAGAACTGGCAGATGTTAAAGGCCTGAATGCTGAAAAATCTGGATTAGAGACTCGCGGCACTATTGCCCGTGAAAGGCTTGCTGATTCAGTAGTTGCGCGTGAAAGAATTGTTGCTAAGAGAGAATATGAGCGGGCAGTTGATGATCTTGCAGCTGCAGGGCCAACTGAAGGCAATGAGTTCTTTTACGCTTTCCAGTATGGAGAGAAAGAGATGCCAGAGCTGCGCACTTTTGGTGAGGCATTTGATGGCAAGCATTACCAAGACTTTGGGGATATAATGTTTGGAAAAGTTGATCCTGAAACCGGAGTAAGAGCAGGCGGTTTAGCTAAAGAGAGCCTAAATGTGGACCATAACTATTGGATGGGTGCTATTATTGATACAAAGCCAGTCGACAAAAGGCGCTTTTATATTGCATTTGCTGACGGCAAAAGTGCAAACGAAGGTTTAGCAGCTATGACCAAGAAGATTAATGAGCTCAAGAGCCAGGGCAAGCTAAGAGGCGGTGTTGCATTCAAGACAGTTAATGCAGATACTGTGGCAGACGGGCGAAACCTGTACGCGCTAAGGAGAGATAATACTGTTATTTATGTTGAGAAATCTGATTTTGATACCCTTGTTAAAGACGTGTTTGGCAAGGAGGATGTCATAAAGCCAGAGTGGCTCAAGACAGGGCCGGAAAGCAAGCCGCTCCTCACACGTGAAATACGTGGTGGAGTCTCATGGGGAGATGAGCCTGTGCGAGGCTCATTTAAGCAAGAGAGTTTTGCTGAAGCAAGAGCAAACTCTTACCGTACTGCAAAAAACCGCTTTGAGTCCCTGCCTGCTGCTGAGAGAAACCCAGAAAGATTTGATGAGATGCTGAAAGAAGAGTTTGTCAATCGAAAAATAGACCCAGAAAATCCATGGCAGAATCTGCCGTCTGAACTCACGCCCAACCAGGATATTCGTATTGCTACAGAAGATATGAATGCAGTGCGTGAAGCTGCTGCAAAAGCAGGCCCTGATGCAGAAAAAGAAGTGGATGCAATATTGTCAGGAGTAGTTGATAAGTACCTTCCTGATTTGCCTGCAGATGCAAAAGCTGATTTGATACAGAAATTCAAGAAGAAAATTAATCCTTGCGGGCCAATGTCGCCGCCTAAATGTGTGCTTGGTGAAGAATTGATTGCAAAACTCCAAAAGCAAATGGGGGAAGTGATTGATGCAGAAAAAGCTAATCTTGAGAAAGCTGCAGGACGGCCTTTAGGCAACGAGATGCAAAATATTGCTGATGATTCTGTAGATGCGCTTGCAAGCAATCCTGCAATTAGGAAGCAGGCAGATATTGGCGTGATAGAGCAAGATATTGCAGATGGCACACTTAATCCTTTTAAAGAAGCGTCTGAAATAGAGTCAGCCAAAGCAGATCTTGATGCGATGGGTGTTTCATCACCAGAAGTAAACAAAGCTTATGATAATATTAAAGAATCTGTTGCAAATCCACCGAAACCAGATCCATTAGACACCCAAGAATTACCTTCTGAATTAAGAAGTCCTAATCCTGAATCAGAAGCAGCTAAAAATGTGCTTGTCCAAAAGCGTATGGAAACAGCAGGAAGCAGAATCAATGATGCGAAAACAAGGATAGATGCTGCAAAGCCAGAGCAGGCAAAGCAGGCTATTGATGATATTGTTGCTGAGATGGATAACTCAATGAAAAACAGCGGCCTGCCTCAGAACAGGCAGCTGCGGCTCGCCACTAAACTTGATGAAGGAGATGAAATTGTTAAGTTTAACACGCCAGGAGTGGGTGAAGGAGAAGATAGCATTGGCATTTCTGTTTTAAATAGAGAAGAAAAAATTGGTAATACTGGCACAAACGACATTCTTGCTGCAAAAGACAGGATATTCAGAGAGGAAGCTGCTAAGTTGGGTTATGATGAAGTGTATTCTGTATATAACGGCAATGAATTTGTTGCAAAAGGAAAAACTATCTCTCAGGCAGATGTATTGAAGATTAAAAACAATGTAGAAGCCAGGCTTAATGAAGTTATCCGGCAGAAGGCAATAGATGCAGGACTGCCTGAAGATAGTATCTTTAGGCGGGGCAAAATTAATCTTGATTTTGGTATTGCAAAAGTTGATGCCAAAGGCGGTTATGCTGCAGATATGAAGGCGTCTATGGCTCCAAGACTGAAGAAGGGCAATGTATTCCTTGATGATGCTGCACTTGATGATGCTGTTAGGCAAGCATCAGCAAAAATTGATGACCAAAGTGATCTTGTTAAATCAATTGATAAAGACTTGATGTATACAGACAAAAATACAGGCTATAGGTACTTGCGTGATGATGTTGTTAAAGAGCTCAAGAAATGGCCTGAATTATCGCCTGTCAGGCAGAAGCAATTGGAAAATGTCAAAGCATATTATGATGAGGTCAAAAAGCTCGATTACTTCACTTCACGTTCTCCATTTGCCACAGAGGCAGATGCTTTCCTCAGAAGGGCAAAAGACATTAGCCAGAGATATGATGATACAGTGGTTGCTCTTAAAAAAGCTAGTGCTGATGGAGACTTTGCAAAAGCTCGCACGCTTGCGGATGATGCAAAACGTCTCGCAGATGACCTTGCTGAGATATCTGCAAAAGATTCAAGAAACAGCAGATTCATGTCCAGGGCTGCATACGACAAGGCAGCTGCAGAAGCACAAGGTGATTTTGTAACAATCTTCCTTGACGGCAAAGGTGTCGGTGCAAAGAACTTCAAGCAGATGGAGCAATTTGCAAAAGAGTTCTCCCAGGGGAAGAAATCACTTGATGATCTTGTTGATGTGTTGAAGCCTATTGATGAGAAAATAGCGAATTACAATAATGAAATCCTTGACACCCTTAAGACCAAGTATGGTGTCAGCATGGATGACAGAAGCTTGATTGCAACACTCGGCGGAGACGAGACTGTCCTAAAAATAGATGTTAACAAGCTGGTTAAAGCAGGAGAAGTTCCAGAAGCAAAACTGAGCGAATTAGTTGCTGATATCAAAAAAGCAATCCTAAAAGAAGATGTTGATGTTCGTGCAGGAATCTTCAGGCAGACTGCAGATGGAACAGAAGCAAAATATGTTGAAAGCCTGTCAAAAACAGACGAGGCTGTTTCATTGTCAAAAGACCTTAATGATAAATTCATTATTTTGGGAGACGAAGCAAAGGGCAAGTTCTTCGCTATTGCAGATGTCGATGATCCTGCAAAGAACATGGCAAAAGGCGACATGTTCGAGATATTAAGAGACGCAGATGGCGCGCCAATGCTGACAAGAGAGCCAGTTAAGAAGTTGGGAACTGTTGAAAGGCTGCCTTTGGCTGTTGAGAGGCCGCCTGTTGTTGTTCCAGAAGCTCCATCAGTTGCTGTGCCTAGACCTGCAGAAGTTACACCACGTGTGCTTCCTGCGCCAGTGTCTTTAGATGATGCTTTGAAAAACCTTGATGTTCGCCTTTCGGAGGGAAAAGGTATTGTGCGGGCAAATTTCCGCTCAGCTTCAGGCAAAGAAATTGCAGTAACTCTTGACGAGCCTGCATCAAAGGCGCTTGCATTATCCCAAGAGTATGGTGCGAAATATGGTGATTTTGAAATAAAGTTAGTTGGCGGCGATGCTAGAAGAGCTGTGTTAGGGGAAAAACCAACGGCAAAACTGTCTGATGTTGACCTCGAAATATCCCAACAGGCAAGATCACATCCTCAATTTGAGGAGTTTAATGCACGTTTAAGAGATATCTATAAGGATAATGATGTTGTCCGCAAATCTGGTTTTGATGATTTGGCTGTAAGAGGCGTGGGAGAGGTGTTTGAGCAATCAAGCACAGACACTTTGTCAATGATTGAGATTACCCTTGGTGTTGATAAGGAAGGCAAAGTATTTGGTAAAATCACAAGCACATTTCAAGATGTTGATTCATTAATTGATGATATTGCTAGCAGAAGGATACGGCTTACTGAAGTTAGTCCTGATATAACTGATGCTTTTGAAGTCGAAGGAAAATATTTTGCACTCACTGATAAGATGACATTCCGCGCACTCAGGTTTGCGGCAGAGCACGGTCTCACCTTTGATTCAGTATCAAAAGAAGTTTTGTTGCGTTTTATTAAGGATGATATGTCTAAATGGAGTTATAACCAATTTGCTGCTATCGATAATATGGCTTATGGTAGCATTGATAAGGCAATACAGAAAATTTTCAAAACAGCTTCTCCTGAGGCTTCAACAAAACAACTCAAGGATTTTGGCTTATATGATAAATTAAATGAATGGGGGTATGATGTTGATGCACTTCTTGCCAAAGATTTCGATAAAGGACTCCGTGGTGTTGAAAAATATGTGCGCGTTACGCCTAACATAAATAATATGGATGATCTTAAAGCAATACTTAATCAGCATAATATCAAAAATACTCCTGAGCAAGAACTGGGCATTGTAAATCAAGTTGAATTCAATGATTGGAATAGTTTGACCTTAAAACACCGTATATATGTTATGGATCAAGTGCTTGATAGATTTGATTTTCTTGAGCAGGCAGGGCTTGAAGGCTATGTTGGCTATGTTATGAAGGTAGGTACAGATAATCAGAAAGCAATCCTTTCTGAGTTAGCAAAGAGTGGGAAGATTCCAAGCGATTGGTTGGCAGCTTCAGGTAAGGTAGCAGTGACTGGAGGCGCAGTTGGTGCTGCTGCAGGCGTTGATGAAGAACTCTCGCAAGTCAATACTAAAATAGAAGAATATGAAAGAATTCAGCGTGAGATAATTGAGAAATTTGCAGCTGGGCAGATTGCGCCTGAAGATGAAGCTATGTACGATATGACTCTTTTAGACTTATCTGAACGAATTGTAGATCTTAAGGACATGAGGGATCGTTTGACAGGAGTGCAGGTGGACAAAGAAGCAGTTATTGCTGAAGAACTTGTGGCTCAGTCCAGCAGTATTGAGTGCGGTGCTATGTGCTCTCTTCTAAATGCCACTGTGGCGCATGCCACATTGCCGACAGTGGTGTGTCTTCTTTCATGGGTGTGGCCGCCGACAAATATTATGTGTTTGGCCGCAGTATCATAGTTTTTGATGATATTTCCAAATTTCTCGCTGCCCATATATGCATTCGTAAGTTCCCACGCGCCATCTGAAGGTTTTCTGACTAAAAGAGATTCAAATGGCAGATGGTGCATAACTATGACTATGTTGTCAGCTGAATCATAAACAGATTTAATGTCTTTTTCTAATTTGCTTGCAAGGTCATCAGTTAATTCTTTATCTGATTTATTCCATTTTGCATATTGTATGTCATTCCAGATTACACGTGCCATTTCAGCAGTGCCTGCTTTTGCAAAAACAAAATCTTTTTGTGCAAGGTATTTTTCATCAATATCCTTTGCCTTTTTTCCGCGCGGATTGTTTAAGAATTCATAATTAGCAAGCATGTCTGTTCGTAAAAAAGAGTAATCATACCAGCCAATATTGCCTACAAATGCAGTTCTGCCAATAAGCAAAGGATTTTCATCCAGC
>CAYGYR010000020.1:0-6908 GCA_964354285.1 uncultured Methanosarcinales archaeon
TTCATCCAGCACATGAAATCCATGCTCTTTTAAGATTTTAATGACTTTTTCTGATTTTTCATGTGAATCCTGTACTTTGTCTGTAATCCATATATCATGATTGCCTAAGCAAGCTATTTTTTTGCCTTTGTATTTCTCGAAAAATCCGAGAACTTCATGGAGTGCATCGTAAGAAACAGCGATATCTCCTGGCACAACCAAAACATCAGGATTATTCTCTATTATTTTATCTGCTGCTCGCTTTATCAGCGCAGGATGATTTAATTCATAATGTAGGTCTGATATTGCATTTATGATCATTATTTCTCCTCTGTGGTTTGTGTTTGAATGTCCTATTCGCAAACAACTGTCCTAATCATGCTTATCTTGCAAGGCTCTCCTTTGTCGAATCTGCCTTGTTTTTCATGCTCTTGGATTACTGCATAGACTTTTGGGTCTAATAGCCTGGTTACTAGGTTGAGTACTTTTACTCTTTTTGCACCTTGTAGTTCAGGATCTAGTTTTCTCCATGCAGGATTTGATGTGTCTAGAGAATAAAATGTATCTGAATCATCTTTGGCAGATTCCATTAATTTCTCGCAAAGCTCAGTCAAGACATTAGCAATCTCCTCTGTCCTTTTTTTGTCTTTTCCTATGTAGTTCTGCTCGATATTGTCTTTGAGTTCATGCAGGACAAAGGCCTTTTCAGCTGGTTTGGACCCTGGAGAGTAAAGCACTGATTTTACAGACTTCTCTACAAATTGCTCTATTGTTGTGATTGGCGTGTATTTCTTTGTTCCGTCTGCACCTAGTGTTGCATATTCTGCCTTGAATTTAATCACATCAAGTTCTATCTCTGAAATTTTTCTTCCGTCTGCAACACTCTCTAGTTTTGATACAGAAATGCTTGGAAATGCATAATGGAACAGCTTTAATTCATCTGGCTTCACGCGCGGCAATCTGCGTATGTGGTAATCTAGCTCCATAAATGCACTTTTTACTGTTTCGTCTATGGCAGTTTCCATTTTAATTCACTTTGTCTATAATGGTTTACTACTATATAAACCTTTTGTTTTTAACTACTAACGAATAGTGAATACTATATTTATTTTCCTTATTAAAGATAATTAATTTGTAATAGAAATGTATATAAACACTTGTCATTTAAAGAGGTAAATATGGTTTCAGAAACCACGGTGCGGGTACAGCAATTTGTGCAAGATAAGCCTTTCATAGACTGGCTGGTCAGATGGAGAATGCTGTTAGGGATTGAGATAGGGTCTACAGCAGACCAGACAATCGCATATTTAATCGACAAGGTGTATAAAGAAAATCCTGCACACTGGCAACAGATGCTTGTTTCTATTGAAAAGCAGGTCTTAGCGTATTCGCCAAGTGCCCGTGTTGGTTTCTTGAATCGACTCTGTTTAAGTCAGGAGCAGAGGGATTTGCTGACGGGACTCCAGGCAGCCAAATCCACAAAGGACAGGCAGGCATATGAAATCAGGATAAAAACAACTAAAGAAGGCATAATGTTTTCAAATCAAATGATTGAGGGTGAGCGTGATCCTTACTGGTTTGGAGCAAATCCCAAAGTCCTTCCAAGATGGTATTATAACGCAAGGGAGGAATACTCTTTCTTTGAAAAAGCATATGGAAACTTGAAAAAGCCACCTCTTGCAGAAGAGTTTAAAACAGTGCAAGAAATTGCTGATATTGAGAGCTTTAAAAAGCTGTTTCAGAGGAGTGCTGAAGATCTTGAAGTATACTATACTGTGTGCAAGCCTTTTGTGGAAAAGCTTGAAAAATTAATCCAAGAAGAGATAAAGCTTAGGGAGCAGATGTTCCATGAGCTGAATGTAAATAATTTGCCTGCATGGGGCGAATCAATCAAGGCAAAAATAAGAGAGCAGCTAAAGCAATGGAAATCCTTTGAGAGCATCCTTAACCCGGTTCTCCCTAAAATAAGCAAAAATGTCCTTGTTCAATGCAAAGATTTATATAATAAAATTTCCTCAGAGTTAGAATTGCATATGCGAGCATAAATTAAAGATGCAAAAGAAAAAGAGGTTTGGGAAAAGAGAGTACTTCTTAGCGTTACTTGCATTAATTATTCTTGCTATTGTGTTTATAATATACTCATACTATACTGCCAACAAGGTTATTAACTGTGGCAGTGATGTAGATTGCTTTGTGGCCCGTGCACAGGCCTGTAAGCCTGCAGCACTCTCTTTTGATTTTGCTGGAAACCTGCTTGAATATGCATCGTCTGATAATTGTGTACTGACTAAAAAAATTGCTTCTGTTGCCGCAACAGAACCAGACTCTGCAAAAGAGCTATTCGAGGGAAAAGAAATGAATTGCTTTTATGAAAAAAATAATCTCAATACTGATTTAATTTATTATCTTGGTAAAACACTGGCTGATTGCCAAGGTGATCTTGTTGACGCAATTTCGGCAGTCAAGACGGGAATGTCTGAAATAGATGCAGATGAGATTAAAGTATATTTAGATGAGTTTTATGATAGGACGTGAATAAAATGACAAACCATTTTTTATCCGCAATCAAGAGGCCTTTTACAAACCTGTTAAGGCTGGTTGTTGGAGCTATTTTATTCCTCCTGCCAATACTTAATTTCTTTGTTTTCGGCTATTTTGTTGAGTGCGCAAGATCTGCTTTTAAAGGAAATCCTGATATGCCTAAATGGAGATGGAAGCTATTCATAGATGGCCTTGTTATTTTCTTCATAGCATTGATATTCTATGTTCCTGCAGGTATCTTATATTTTGCAGTGCTTTATTATGAACAGGATTTCTGGGTCTTTACAGTGCCTATTGGCATATTGTTTGCTTTGACTGTTTATGTGCTTCCTGGCGCAATTGTCCGCTATGCTATTGAGGATTTTGCAGCTGCATTTAAAGGAATATTTAGAACAACATTTAATCTATTTTATTTCAAGGCTTTTGCTTTATCCGCTGTATGGGCTCTTGCCCTGCTCCTTTTAATGCAGGTATTCTACACTATTCTGTCTTATTCTGTTACTCAGGTTTATACCTTTTACTTGTTTGGTGCATTAGTGTCAGGAATCCTTATTTTTGCTGCACAGGTAACTGTTGTTACAATGATTGCAGAAGCATATAAAAAGATGAAATATTAAGGTGGGATTATGGCTGTTGCAGAACGAAAGAAGATAAAAGATACAGACGCTTTAGATGTTGTAGCAAAAATATATGAAAGATACACTACTTCTCAGAGAAGGACCATAGAGCTGGAAAGCCTTGTTGAGGCTTTTGAATTATCACCGCAATTAAGCCCAACAGTAGAAGCTTTGTTAGCCGGAGAGCAGGCTGTTGCTAACGGAAAATTCAAAGATGCAATACGCATATTCCTGAAAAATGTCCAAGCTCCGCTCTCAAAAAACGGGTACCAGAACCATAAGTTCTTGGCAGACAAAAAATACCTCAAAAGTAGCTATAAGTATGCAATAGAAGGCGCTTATAGGACTGGACAGCTTTCAAAAGATGAGTTTGCTGACTTGATGCTTTCTTTGTATCACGGATGATTTACACAACGTAATCCAGTATTGCATCTTTTAAAGGCCCTTGGCAGGTATTTACCATTCCAGAAATAGTCCTGACATGCAGCGGATTGAAATCATTCTTTGCATAAGTGCAGAGCATGTTTTTTCCTAAGAACTTGTCTACAATCTTCTGCGGCTCATCTGGAGCTAACTCCTTTATTGTCTTTCTAAGTATGCAGTTGTTTACTTCGTAGAGAATAACAGTGCCTTCTATGTTATTTGTATATCTTGCTGCTTCACAGGCATTGGCATGCCTTATAAAACAGGCTTCTGTTGCGCAGGCTGCAGGAAACAGCCAAATAATCAATCCGATTACTGCAAAAAATAGTACTAGCAATATTGTTATCACAGATCCGCTCAGGAGGTTTTTCCTATATTTTTTTTCATATGTCGTCTCTCTAGGTATCTGCTTTACTTCCGGCCTTTTTACAGGTTTAGGGGCCTCTTTTTTTGGCTCCCTTCTGAACAACCCAAATAGTCCTTTTTTCTCTGAGGGTTTCTTAATCTCAGGTTTTGGCTCTGGTTTCTTTACTGGCGTCTCTTTGACAGCAGGTTTTTCTGGTTTTGCTGCTCCCCAGCTAAACCAATGGGTCGTAGCTGGCTTCTTTTCAGGCTTTGGCGGCTCTGGTTTTGGTGCAGGTTTTACTTCAGCTTTTGGAGCTGGTCTAGGAGCAGCTGCTGGTTTTGGCTTGAGCCATCCAAAGAAAGATGTTTTCTCAGCAGGCTTTTCTCCCTTCTGCTTTATCCCCTTCATGGCTTCATTAATGCTGTCCCTTGGAAACCCAACATCAAGAAGGGCTCTCTCTATGTCTGCCAGGCTATATCCTTTTGCTAGCTGTCGCTGTACGTGCTGTTTCAGATCTTTAACCACGTCCACCATAGTATTTTGTTTTTAAGCAGGCATCATTAAAAATGTTTGTAACTACTAAAGAAAGAAAAATGCTTCTTTTGCCCAGATTTGCATATATGGATTATCATAACTACTAAGTAGTGAAAAAATCGAAAGATTTATATACCTGGAAGTCTTATGTGTGGGTATGGTGCTTGATTACATTAGAAAAGGGGCAATATGCACTTTGCTTGGGCTTGGTGCTTTAGTTAGCCCCGCAGTAATCCCCTGCAATATTTCTTCTGTTTACGCCCAAGAAAAGAAAGAAGAGCCCAAAAAGCAGGAATCAAGGGGCCTTCAAGAGCTTCTTTCAGAAGAAATCAAACGATTAGAAGATAAAGAAAAGACTCCTGATGAATACATAAGGCTTGCGGAACTATATATAGACCAAAGAGAAATTTTGAGTGACGAAAAAGCCAAACCAAAACTTGAAAGTTTACTTAGTGCAATAAAAGGAAAAGCTGGATTTGAATTTCAATATGTTAATCTGCTTGTATCTGAAGCAATTACTGGAAAAAGAAAAACAAGCACTCCATATACCTTGTTATTTGACGATAAAAATGTGCCTCCTGCATTGCTATCAAAAATTCATACTCTTTATTTAACAAAATGCGATGATGATCCTGACAAAGCCAAAGAACATTTGCAAAAGGCACTTGAGCTTGATCCAAGCAATGTTTCAGCATATCCGCGTTTGTTTGAAATCGCTGCTCAATCGCCAATTCTTGCACGCACACTGAATGAAGAGTATGATTTTGATAAAGTTGTTGCAGTAATTGACAAACAGGAAATGTATTTTAAATCAGCTATTGCAGATGCATCTAAACTTGAATTGCTGGATTGTCTTAGAGCTAAATACAAGTTATTGACAGGCCATTCTGCTTTTCTAGAAAAAGCAATAGAATGTCTGACTTTTGATTGGATTGGCAAACCACATTCAAATAAATATCTTCAATTCAGAAAAAAGTGTGTCCTCAATTGTTTTAATAACTTTGAGCTTAAACTGAAGATTCTGTCAACATTAGATGAGTACCTCTTTTTTACAGGAAGGAGCAGCTACCTTCTAAAGCCAGGGCATCCTGATGAATTTGAAAAACAAGATCAATTTAGAATAATTGATAAAGTAATTATTGCTTGTGATGATGCATTACAGATTTATAAAGAAAGGCAAAAAGATTTTTATGAGATTAAAGCACACGTATTGCATTATAAAGCAGAAATTGAAGCAGGAGGAGAAAAAAATTGGGAAGCCTCAAAACTAAATTCTGCCGCTAAAAAATCATGTAAAGATGCAATTGAAAATTACGAACTTGCTTTGAAATATGAATCCGATGAAGTTAATAAGAATGTTATTAATAGTTGGATTAAAAAACTTCAACAGAAAATAACAGGAAAAAAGAAATAAATTCTTTACACCACCCTCTTCAACACTTCTTCTTTCAGCTCCCCTTCGCACGTATTAATCAATCCTGTTATTGATGTAATATAAAGTGCATCAAACTTGTTCTGCTGGTATCTGCAGGTCATGTTTTTGCCTAAAAACGCAGTAACAATGTCTGCTGGCTCTTCTGGTCCGAGTTTTGTTATTTTCTTAATCAGAATGCAGCCGTTTGTTTCATAGTTTACTGTTGTTCCTTTTATTGTGTTCTTGTATTTTGCCTGCTCGCACTTGTTTGCTGCGTCAATAAAGCATTTTTCTGTCATGCACCCGACAGATGAGAATATGAAAAGTATCGCTGCTGTGAGAACAATCACAGTGAGTATTATCACCAGGTATGTGCTCATGCTCCTGTGGTGGATGATTTGCGGTGTTGGTGGCGGTGGAAGCGCAAGGGTCATTCCTTTCATTGCTTCTGGCGCAGGCAGTTCCTTAAACTCTAGTTTTGCAGGAATTTCAGGCAATGGCTTTTCTGGAAAAGATGGCGTTGGCACTGGCTTGAATATCCTGTGCAATAATGGCCTTTCAGAAGGCTTTCTTCCAGTTAGTTCTGGCTTCCTTGCTTTTGCCCTGATTTCAGCTTTCTTTTTTGGCTCAATCTCCCTGAAAGCCTTATTTACCTGATCAGAAGGAAATCCGACATTAAGCAGGGCTTTCCTGACCTCTTCTGGATTGTAGCATTTTGCCAACTGCCTTTTGATGTGCTCTTTTATGTCTTTAAGCTCGTCAGCCATGATTCTTTCTTCTGCTGTTCTCTATTAAAAATGTTTGTAACTACTCGAAAAGAGAAATCCACATATGCAACTGTCTCTGTGCCCCTGGCACCCCAATTAATAAAAAAAGAAAAAACCTTATCTTATCCTAACTGCCTCAAGATTCCTTGGAGCAGCTGTCTCTATTCTTCCTAATTTATGTATTGAACTAGCCAAGTCCAGTACTCTTGAGTTTTCTCCGTGGCTCACAATAACTTTCTTTGGCCTTGGATTGACTTTGAAGATGTAGTTCATGAGCTGTTTCCTGT
>CAYGYR010000021.1:0-2158 GCA_964354285.1 uncultured Methanosarcinales archaeon
TATTAGCAAACCCCTTGGGAATCCGAATTCCACTGAACATTCGTTGTATTACGCGCCCATATTCCTTAAGTTTTGAAATGCTATCATCACATTTATTTTTACCATGGCTTGAATAAAGATGATACACCAAATCTCCTTCTGCATCAAAAAAATAAGTATGAAAACCCCTATTTCCGCAGTTATTTCCTTTTTTTAAGGTAACTACAACCGGCAAAAATGGATATTTTATGCCTCCTTCAGTCAAAAACAAAGAAACAATTAATTCTAATCTGCAAGAATTAAAGATATCGCCACTCAATTGCAAAAACCTCCCTTGCCTGTTCTCAAAAACAACTCTTTTTTTGTCATCCAAAACCAGAGTTCTTCCTGCCATAAAAACACTAATTCTTCCAGCAACTTAAGCATTTAGGTGACAGAAAGCAATAATCAAAAAGCGCAGGCTGGGAATCGAACCCAGGAAAATTCGGGCTGCAGCCGAACCCAGTACCATTGTGGCACCTGCGCACAAAAATAACTAACCCTTGTCTCTTTTAAACATTTACATACAACTCTTTCTGAAAGATTTTCAAATTATATATTCTTCACAAGCTCAACTACTCTTTTTTCGATTTCGTCGATTTTTCTGCTCATTGCTTCCGGATCATTTTCAGAAACATCGCCAATTGGCCACGCAACAATATTTCTTCCCTTGAAAAGTTCAGATACGACATTATCTCCGACTAGTATAATTTTATCTGCCCAGTTGACAACAAAAGAATCAACTTTCTTTGCGCCATCATCCCTTATTGAAACGCCTTTATCCCTCAATATTCTAAGAGTATTTCTTGAAATAAATGGATTTGACATGCTCAGCACAGTCCCTGCACTTTTTACATAAACGTCCTCCTTCTTGCAATAATGCCTGAAAAAAGCCTCTGCCACTTTGCTTCTGAATCTGTTATGCTTGCACACGAATAAAATGTTCATGAAAATTAATAATCGGGTTCATTTATAAAAATAGTTGTGATGAAATAACAATCTTCTGTTAATAAATCCTGTCTTAATATCCTGAGCGCTCCCGGCAGCACTAGCAGAACTTTGTTCTGCTGTGACTTCAAAACACAGAGTTTTGAAGTGATTTGAAAAATCCTGTCTTAATATCCTGAGCGCTCCCGGCAGGATTTGAACCTGCGACCCTTGGATTAGAAGTCCAATGCTCTATCCAGGCTGAGCTACGGGAGCTTAACAATAAAATCTATTCTCATGTTTATAAAACTATTCGGGAAGCGAATTTTTCTATATAGGAGTTTTTTCAGTTTTTACGCCTAAAAATGCGCTTTTTTCCCTTTAAAATACATAAATAATAAGTATAAAATCACTAAAAAAGGCAATATTTAAAAGGATAGATACACAATTAATAAGTAATGAAGGCACTAGATTTAGCAAGGCTTGTGATAGCCGATCTTAGAGATAGAATTAGCTCATGCGAGGCTTCTAAAAATAAACTTGTATCTCATCTTGAATCACTAAAAACCAGCTTAAATGAAGGGAAAATTAATTATGAAGAATTTCTGCAAAAGCTAAGCTCTCCTGTTGATGGAAAAACAATACACGGATGGATTAGTTATTATAACGATTACATAAAAGACTGTGAAAGGAGGATAGAAGAGCAAGAAAAGAGAATTTCTTCAAAAAGGATTCTTTTTCTTGTTTTATCTGGCGTCTTCATTGTCCTTGCTCTCGCAGTCTTTTATGTAAGTCCAAAAATTCTTGGTTTTGCAGTTCAGGAAACAACACAGGAATTTGTGCAGCAGCTGAACATTGAGTTTAATGAAAGCGCAAACTACACATTAGCTCTTGAAAATCCAGGATTGCTCAATTCAATGAAAGCTTCAGGCGCAATAGAAGGCGCAGGAACAGTTAAAATATATCTTGAAAATTATTTGCTCTTTGACAGCTCAAAAGAGCAAAGCATGCAAAGAAGCCCTATCTCAGGCCTTGCAATTGAAGAATCTTCATCTGAAACACCGCAGTCTGAAAGCGATTCATCACCTTCATCAGAAACACCTGAAACATCACAAACTAATGCTAACTCGGCAGATCTAGTGCCTTCAGAAAATCCGTCCGAGCAAGAAACAGACATCGGAGTTCCTCCGGCAGACGAAACTGCTGCTGGAGG
>CAYGYR010000022.1:0-1594 GCA_964354285.1 uncultured Methanosarcinales archaeon
TAGGACTGCTTCTTCATTTTAATTCTTGGAGCAATGGAAGAATGCTGATGGAGTACAATGCTAGACATTCTTAAATTAGCTATAACTGTAAAGCACATGA
Source organism: uncultured Methanosarcinales archaeon (assembly GCA_964354285.1). Lineage (GTDB taxonomy): Archaea > Nanobdellota > Nanobdellia > Woesearchaeales > ARS49 > JAWABT01. Next base: position 101 of record CAYGYR010000022.1, read on the forward strand.
TTCGTTCTTTCCTGGTTCCCAACCACGGGCGTCTGCTCCTGAGCTTCGCTTACCCATTTTGGCCAGGTTCTTTTGAACTTGTCAAGGGATGCTTTCAGGCAGTCTTTCACTTGTGCATATGTTAATTTGCCGTCTATCCCGCCATGCTGTTTTAATTCTTCCATGAAATAGCTTCCGAGAGAGTCTCCGTTTTCATGCATCACTGCTGGCTGGTCTACTTTGCAGGCAGTCACGCAGATATCATTGCCTCTGCCCAGCTCTTTTGCAAACCCTCCTGAGTGGCAGGCATCCACAAAGTAAAGCTCCTTCCCACCATTAATATCTTTGACATAATTTGCAAGCTCATAATCATTGACAGTATCATTGCCATTGTTTATGCCTACATAGCTTGGCCTTTTGAAATTACATGCCTTTTCATCCCACTCAAATCCCTTGTTGCCGTGTGTTGTCATGTAGAAAACAAAAGTATCATTGCTGTCTACTTTTGTGCCCATGCTCCTGAGTATTTTTTCCAGATTTATCTCTGTAGCATCATGAGAGTAGCTTGTATCGCGGTATGCATTCTTCAATTCTTTCCATCCCTCTGGATAATCGCTATCAGAATGCTTTGGGTTTAATCCGCCAGGTATCAATACTTTGATGTTTTCTGGCTTAAATCCCATGTCAAGCAGGTCATGATATACTTTGCACTGCTCCATCAGGAATCTTTCATTTGTTTTTGGCCCAATGCCGAACATTGCAAACTGGCCTGAGCATTCTGCATCATAGCCAGCAACAAGAACTGCATATTTTTCTTCTGGATTGATTATTGCTGCAACTGGATTTCTTACTATCTCTCCTGTTCTTTGCTGCACCTCTCCGAATTTCTCTTTAACATATTTTACTATTGCATCTGCAGAGCCTGAAACTGTTGCAACAATGTCATCCTTGTACTTGCTGTTTGCAAAATAGTTCTTTACATCTTTCACCAGCTCTCCATCTGCAGCATACTTTACTTTTTCTTTTAATGTATCATAGCATTTCTCAGCTCCGATTTCACATACATTGTGCGCTCCGCTTGCAAAAACAAGCGCGCTTAGTGTGTCTGAGAATGCATTTCTTGCAAAGCCAGTTGTTTTTGAAGTGAATCCTGCAAGTTTCTTTATGATTTTGCTTTTTGTTGCCTGCTCTACTTTACCAGAATATTTGCTTGCTGCTCCTGCAAGCCATTTCATCCCTACAATCCCAGCATATCCTTTTGCAGCTATTGAGGCATCAAGCACTGCTGGAAGAACTTTTTGCCTGTAATACTTGTCATTCTCCAATTTTGTCATCTCATTCCATATGTTTTCCTTGCTCAGATATTTTTCTATATTGTCTCTTGGTATGCCAAGGAATGTTCTTCCCAGTCTTGAGATTGGCTTCTTGTATTTGTCGCAGAAATTAGCTATTCTTTTCTTGCATTTTTCCCTTGTCAGGTATCTTTTTCCAAGGTAGCTTGCTGCTCCTATTCCT